>CAZAUR010000005.1:0-113638 GCA_964488255.1 uncultured Spirochaetaceae bacterium
TCGCCTGGAGATCGGCGAAATGGAGTTCACCCGAACCGGGGGAGTGCCGCATAACTAGTTAGTAACCTGCAGCGCCGTTCGCTGGGGTTCGCCTAAGGATGCCGCACCGGCGGGGGCGTCTCCACCCTCGATTGCTCGACATGCGCCACACGCGAGTCTCGTCGTCGATGTTGGCTCGCGGCCTTCAGTCAATTCTCGCGGGGGCCGTGATATTCGATATCACGGCGCTTCGTTCTTGGCGGATCGCGTGCGCGTAGCGGCGGTCGAGGTCGTTCGGGGCGGCGTGTGAACGGCGGTTCACTTATTGAAGCGTGTGGGGGGTGAGGTATGAAATCTCCTGTGGCCAAAGATGTCGGGACAGACGAATTCGCGGATCTTGATCGTGAATGGCGGGAGGCGCTCGGAAGCGCTGTCGAGTCGGCTGGGCGGACGGCAGATCGACGAGATCGTTTCGCACCGGTGGGCGATTCGAAGAGAAGCGCGCAGTGCGATTCTGTTTTCCGCGAATCTCTTCCGAAAAGGGAACACGGAGAGGCGAATTCGTCTGGAAATGGGGCCGCCAATCGCTCTCCGAAACCTCGGCTCATGAATCAGCTCAGAGAGCAACTTCGTCTGCGGCATCGTTCACTCGCCACCGAGCGCGCGTACCTGGACTGGACGCGGCGGTTCATCGTCTTTCATGATCGCCGCCACCCCAATGAACTCGAACGTGAGCATGTCGAGGCGTTTCTCACGGATCTCGCGTTGAATCGTGAGGTTTCGGCGAGCACGCAGAATCAGGCGCTGAATGCGCTGCTCTTCCTCTATCGCTACGTGCTCGGGCGAGAGATGGGGGATCTCTCGGGGATGGTCCGGGCGCGGCGGCCTGCGCGACTGCCGGTCGTGCTCTCGCCCGAGGAGGCCGAACGCGTGCTCGCTCACCTCGACGGCGACGCGTGGCTCGTCACCCTCCTGCTCTGGGGCGCGGGACTCCGGTTGCTCGAGGCGCTGAGGATGCGCGTGCACGACGTCGACATCGAGCGGCGGGAGCTGCGGATCCGGGATGGCAAGGGTCGGCGGGACCGACTCACGATGTTACCGGAGCGTGCAATCGATCCGCTCCGGGAGAAGATCGACGCCGCGCTCGCGCTGCATGCCGAAGATTTGCGCTCGGGCCACGGCGAGGTCGAGCTTCCGGATGCGCTTGCGCGGAAGTATCCGAATGCGGGGCGTGATCCGGGTTGGCAGTACGTGTTCCCAGCTGGACGCCTCTCCGCTTGTCCGCGGACAGGCCGCGTGGGTCGGCATCACGTGTTCGAGACGACCATCCAGCGGCAGGTCAAGCAAGCGGCCACGCGGGCGCGGGTCGGGAAACGCGTCTCGCCGCATACGTTCCGCCATAGCTTCGCGACCGCGCTGATCGAGAACGGCTACGACATCCGGACAGTCCAGGAACTGCTGGGCCATCGAAGCGTCAACACGACGATGATCTACACGCACGTATTGAACCGCGGGGGACGCGGCGTGCGAAGCCCGGCGGACCTGCTGGCGCGGCGGCGATAGGTCGAGCGACAGTCGCGCGCGCGACTCTCGCGGCGACGCGCTACCCCCCCGACCCCACCCGCCGGCGCAGCTCCACGCCGCCCGTCTCGAACAACACCGCCGACGGGCTGATCTCCTTCACGACCAGGGCGCCGATGGCGTCGCCCTCGCGGAGGGTGAGCACTTCGTCGGTTGCTTCGAGGCGGACCTTGGCGGAGCGGCGGTCGGAGGAGGGGTGCCAGGCGGTGCGGACGACGGTCACGTCGGGGATGTCAGGGCGAGCGATTCGTTCGATGGGCGCAGCGTCCGCGGTCTTCGCGACGGGGCCCGCGCTCGACGTCGGGCGGTCGGGCTCCGGGGTCACGCGGGTCGGCTGGGCGGGTGTGCGTTCGATGGGATTGGGCGCGGGCTTGCGCGTCGCGGGCGGCGTCGGATTCGCGCGCAGCGCCGGGCGCGGCGGCGCGGGCTTCGGGTCGACGCGAGACGGGGCGGCGGCCGAGGACTCCGGCCGCGGGGGCGGGCCGTTGGCGGGCTCGACCAGCGCGAGCTCGGCGGGAGGGGGCGTCGGCTCGACGGGCGCGGTTCGGGTGGGCTGCGGCGCGGGCGCGGGCGCGGGAGAACGCGGCTGGACCGCGGACCCGGGCGCAGGTGGAGCGGGGCGGACCGCGGGCGCCGGCGCACTCGGCGTGGCGCCGGCGATCGGGAGATCGGCGACCGCGACGGGACCGGCGGGCTTCGTGGGCGCGTTCACTCGGGTCGGCGCCGAGGCCGACGCGGCCGGGGGCGTGCTGGGCACGGCGGCGACCGGCGTGCTCGGCGCTGAGGCGCTCTTCGGAGCCGGTGGCGCAGCGCGCGGAAGCGCCGGGACGGACGCCGGTGTCTGCGTTGCGGCCGCGACGAAGGTCGGGGACTCGGGTCGCGGCGGAATCGGTTCGCCGCGTTCTGCCTGCTCGGACGTCGGACCGGTTGCGACGGCGGCCGACGGCTCGGAATCGGCTCCGGACTCGAGCACGGCCGGCACGACGACGACGCCTAACATGAGGATCACGATCGCGAGAGCGGCGAGCGGCGCCCACTTGCGGAGCGCGGCGGTCGGGCTGCTCGCGGAGGTCGCGTCGGCGGCGGTGTCGGTCTCGGTGGATGACTCGCTTCCACCTGCGGCGGACGCGGTCGTCACTTCGTTCGCGCGCTCGTCAGCGAGGATGCGGTCGCGTAGCTCGTCGGTTGCGCGCGGCTCGGTCGCGGGGATCGAAGGCGACGCTCCCGCCTCGCTGGCGGCGGCGGGCGACGCTGATTCGCCGGGGCCGTCCTTTTCCAGCCGGCGCAATGCCTTGAGGATCGTGCTCATCCTCGGCCTCCTCCCGTCGTCTCGAGTGTCGGTTCTGCGGGGGGAGCGGGGGTGGAGGTCGCGACCGGCGGCGGGCCGACCGCGGCAACGGGCTGCTGGGACAGCCTGGGCACGGGATAGCGTGTGAGGCCGGCGTAGAGCGCGATCTGGGTGAGCGGGCCGGCGACGCCATCGGCCACGAGGCCAGCTTCGGTCTGGAAGCGGCGGACCGCGTCGGTGGTGTCGGCGTCGTAGCGGCTCGACGGGGCACCGTCGTAGAAGCGCAGCTCCGAGAGGCCGCGTTGGAGCCAGAGCACGCCCTGCCCTTCGTCGTCTCGCGTGAGCAGGGTCGGCACCGGCTCGAAGCGTTCCCAGACGAGGATGCCGGTCTCGAGCCAATGCGCTTCGAGCTCTTCGACGGTGATCGTCACGATCTGGTCCGGCACGAGGCCAGCGACCCGGGCGCGGTCGCCGCGGAAGCCCGTGATGGCGACCCAGCGACGTGCCGCGTCGGACGCCCGCGGAGCGAGCCCGCTTCCACGCTCGGGGCTCGGCGCGAGGGGCAGCGCGACGGGATGGTCGAGGCGCCGCAGCAGCTCCAGGGAGCCGCCATCGAACGAGGTCGCCATCAGGCCGCGATCTTCGAGGCTTCGCTGGAGTGCGCGGGGGCTGCGCGGCGCGTCACCGAGGGCCACGACGCGTCGGCCGAAGCGGCCTAACAATACTTCACTGGTCTCGGCGATCGCGTGGCCGGCGGTTCGGCTCGCGAGGAGCTGCGGGAGCAGACCCGGGGAGAGCGCGGTCTCGCTCTCCGGTGCGGTGTCCGCGTCGGGGGTTCCGACGCTGAGGCCGGCGCGCTGGACCTGCTCGGCGCGCTCGGTCACGACGTCGGAGACGAGCTCCCGGCGCAGCGCTTCCGGGACGTAGCCGATCAGCTCGACGGTGCTCGGCGCGCCGTCGCCGACCGCGCCGGCGGCGCCGCCGGTCGAGACGACGTGGCCGCTCGGGTCGACGACGACGATCGCGCTGCGCTCGACCTCGGTCGCGGACGGAGGCGCTGTCGGCAGATCGATCGCGTTCGCGCCGACGCTCGGGAGCGCTTCCGACTCGCTGAAGCCGTTCTCGGGGATGCCCGGCTTGATGAGCGCGGCGGCCATCGAGTGGCTCAGGCCCGACCGGCCGACCTGCAGCCCTGCGAGCAGGGACACACCGACGAGCGCGCCCGCCAGGACGACGAACATCCACGGGCGGAAGAACGTCGCGATGCGGCCGCGGGAACCTCGATCGCCCCGCGCTTCGCGCGGCAGGCGCGCGTCCGGGATCTCGCGCGCGGCCTCGCGCACGAGCTTCGGGCCGATCTTCGCGGCGGGCGCGGCATAACCCGCGAGCAGGGCGCGGTCACAGAGCTGGTTCACGAGGCGGGGGATGCCGCCGGTGCGACGATGGACTTCGCGGAGAGCGGCGTCGCTGAACAGGTCCTTGGGCTCGCCGGCGGCGACGGCCAGGCGATGGCGCACGTAGGCGCGGGTCTCGGTCGCGCCTAGGGGCTCGAGCTTCCAGCGCACGCTGATGCGCTGGCGCAGCTGTCTCAGGCCGCGCTCGTCGAGCTTGCGGTCGAGCTCGGGCTGACCGAGCAGCAGGATCTGGATCAGCTTCTCGCGACTGGTCTCGAGGTTCGAGAGCAGGCGCACCTGTTCGAGGGTGTTCTCGGACAGGGTCTGCGCCTCGTCGATGATCAGGAGCACGCGCTTGCCCACGCGCTTCTGCTCGACGAGGAAACGGTTCAGCTGCTCCATCAGGGCGCGCCGCGCGAGGCCTTCGGCGGGCAGGTCGAACTCGGCGCAGATCGACTGCAGCAACTCGAGGGCGGTCCGGCTCGGGTTGAAGAGGAAGGCGAGCTCGGTGTCGCCGTCGAGGCGCTCGAGGAGGGTGCGACAGAGCGTCGTCTTGCCCGTGCCGACCTCGCCCGTCACCGAGATGAACCCCTCCCCCTGCTCGATCCCATACAGGAGATGGGCGAGCGCCTCGCGGTGGGAACCGGCGAGGTAGAGGAAGCGGGGATCGGGGCTCAGCGCGAAGGGTTTCTCACGCAGGCCGTAGAACGCGGTGTACATCGGTGAAAATTCCGGGACGCGAGTCTAACTCATTGAATTCCCGAACGAATCGTGAGACGCTGCAAGGGTGGATCGGGTTCCTGTTCGAGACTGCGAACGAAGAGGGAGGCGCGCGTGAGCGACGAATCCAACGCGATCGGGCATTTCGCGCCCTTCGGCGCCTTCGATCCGGCGCCGCTGGCCGCGTCGGGGGTCGAATCGATCGGTCTCGACGCCGGGGCGACCCTCACGAAGCTCTGCGTCCGCACCCGCGACGGCGCGCTCTCCTTCGCGAGCTTCCGCTCCCCGGCGACCGATCGCGTGCTCGACGCCGTCGGCGCCCTCGACCCGACGCATCTCGGTGTCACCGGCTGCGGCGCCGCGGCCCTCGCGCCAGAGCTCGGGAGCGACACGACGACGCCGATCGAGTTCGAGGCCTGGGCGCGGGGCGCGGACGAGATGCTCGCGCGCACGGGCCAGGCGAACGATCGACCCTATCTGTTGGTCGCCGTCGGGACGGGCACGTCGGCGCTCCGGGTCGACGGCGACTCCGTCGAGCGGATGGGCGGGACGGCCCTCGGCGGCGGCGCCGCCCTCGGTCTCGGTCGCGCGATCATCGGCACGCGCACGCCGGAAGAGCTGAACGACCTCGCCCTCGAAGGCGCGCGGCAGAACGTCGACCTGATGGTGGGCGACCTCTTCGAGGACGCCTCCGACGTCGGCGCGTTCATCGCGTCCTCCTTCGGGAAGGTCGCCCGCGGCGCCGACGACGAGCTCGCGAACGAACCCTCGCGCGCGGACCTCGCCGCGGCGCTGCTCGGGATCGTCTCGGACAACATCGGCCTGCTCGCGAGCGCCTACGCCCGCGCCGCCGGCGTCGACCGGATCGTCTACGGCGGCTCGACCTTCCTCGTACACCCGCAATTCGCCGACGTGGCAAAGGCGTTCGGGATGATCAACGGGATGGACACGGTCGTGTTGTCGCAGGGTGGTCACGCGGGATCCCTCGGCGCGATGGTGATCGCGCGACGTGAGTCGGCAGCCGCCTAACAAGTCTGGCTCGATCCTTCAGGGCCTGAAACGAAGAGCGCGCGTCCTGCAAGCAAGACGCGCGCCCTCGATTCGTCGGGCCCTAGGGCCCGTGACGTAGCTTCGACCTACTCGGGCGTCGGCTCGCGGAGCGCAGGCTCGGTGGCCTCCTGCTCCTCCGAGGCGTCGTCACCGCGGCCGAGGTTGCGGACCGCGCGCTGGGTGCGGGCGATCGCCGCGCGCTGGACGCGCAGCTCCTCGGTCTGCGCCGCGACCTGGCGCTCGAGACGATCACGGGCATCGACGAGCTCGTCGCAGCGAGACTCGAGCGCCTCCATGCGGCGGGTCATCTCCGCGAACATCTGCTGCATGTCTTCCGAGGCACCCCCGGCCACCGGCGGCATCGCCGGGGAGCCGAGGCTCTCGTTCACCTGATCACGCGAAATCACTTCCATGTCGTCCATGTCGTTCTCCTCGGCGTCGAATACGACCGACTCCGACTCTTTTTCTTCGTCCGGGACGCTGACCACCGTCGTGTCGTCCCCAGTTGTCATTCCGGGCAGCACCGTCTGATCGTCGGGTCCTGCCACCACGGTCCCTTCGTCGGCCGCCGCGAAGGGGTTCGCGTCGGAAGCCGCCGCGGTCTCGCCATCGAAACCGCCGACCACTTCGTCGTCGTCGTCCCATTCACCGTCGTCGCCCGACGAACCGCGTCGTCGCACGAACACGTAGGCGCCGATCCCCATGAACAGCGCGCCCCCAGCGAGCGCGTACATCATCATGTCGCCGCCGCCGTCGGCCGGCTCCGTCGTCGCGACCATCGGGCGCGGCGTGCGGGGCTCGGCAGGCGTCGGGGTGGGCTGCGTCGGCGGCGTCACCTCGGCGATGTCCTCGGGCTCGGCCGGAACCGAGGTAGAGGGCTCGTCGACGAGGTCCGCCTCCGCGACCTGCGGATCGTCTTCGAAGAGTGCGTCGTCCGCATCGTCACTCGCGACCTCGATCGGTGCGGGCTCCGGCGCGGGCGGGGCGACCGGCGCGGGCGCCGGCTCCTCGAACACCACGGTTTCTTCGACGGGCGCCGGCGCTTCTTCGATCGGGGCCGGTTCGGGCTCGATCTGCGCGACGATGTCGTCGAACGCCTGCTCCTCGGTTGCGGGCGTCGGCGCCGGGGTCCGCTTCGCGTCAGCCACGCTCGGCACGGGTCTCGGCTTCGACTCCGCCACACTCGGTGCGGGCGCATCGTTGATGAGATCGAGCACGATCCGCGGCGGGTTCGTGAGGATCATCTCCTTCAGACGGAGACCCTCCTCGGCGAGGCGCACACGGGCGACCGAGCGTCGGCCCTGGGGCTCGACGTCGACCTGCTCGATCAAGGCCTTCTTCTTCGTGACGGAGCGCGGAATGGAGGACGCTTCCAGGGAAACGATCAACTCCGCGGCGTCCACCGACGGGTCGGAACGCTCGATGCGGTAGCCGGCCGGACGGTCGAGCTCAAAGACGACGCGGGTGAACGTGGGATGCCTCCCGACCCGGACTTCGACGACCTCTGCCGCCAGCGCGGGGACCGCACAAACGAGCAGCCCGAGCGCCACGAACAGGGTCCACACCCTGCCGCCGCTTCCCGGGCTTCGGAGTCGCGCCGCGAGGCCCGCTCCGAATCGATGGGACAATTGGTTGGTCATTTCGCCTGGCACCTCCCTGTGCACGAGGACTGCGAGGGCGCCTTCGCCCTCGTCCGTCGCGCTCCGCCGGATCCGGGATTCCCAATGGAATGGCCCGTTTCGATCCGAAATTGCGCGAGAGCTACGTCCCTCTATCGGGAGGCGTTCGCTCCTACTTGATGGGAGAGTTGCGAGGAAGTTGCCTGTCTCTGAAGTTTCGCGGTGAAGGCGGGGCTGGGCCACCCGACTCGAAAATCCCGCGATCCCGACGAGCTGCGGGCCTTCGGCTACGGCCGAATCCCACTCGAGACGGACTGGTACCAGGCGCGTCCCCCAACGCGTCCGATCTCCTCGTGCCTCCTGGCCCCCGCCAGGAGCAGCGAACTCCGCCGCGGCGCTTTCGATCTCGCGATCCGGGAGCGGCCTCTCACACCCGCTCCGAGGGCCTCGCAAGAATCCCTGCAAGTACCTGAATTGCCACGGCGATGCGCGAACCGTACCACGAGACGAGCGTGCCGTCGATCAGGTGCACCCGGCGCGAGCGCGCGGCGGCACAATCGGTCGCGAGGAGCTCCTCCGCGTCGGTCTCGCCGAACGCATACGGCTCGTCGGGCAGCAGGATCACGTCGGGATCGAGGGCGACCACCGCTTCGAGGTCGACGACCGGGTAACGCCGGTCCGCCCGGCCGCGGACCCCGTCGGCGTCCTCGCCGCCGAACAGGTTCCGCCCGCCACACAGCTCGATCATGTCGTGGATGTAGGTCCCGTCGGCGATCGTCATCCACGGGTCGCGCCAGATCGGACAGAAGACCGACGGCCGTGCGCCGGCGTTCGCCGCGAGCCGCGCCTCCGCCGTTGCAACCGCGTCGAGGCAGGGCGTGACGTGCGCTTTCCGCGCCGCTTCGTCGGCGCCGAGGTCCGCGATCTCGGCGAGCAGCTCGGCGCCTTCGCGAACCGTGCGCGGATACGTCACCCAGACGTCGATGTCGCGCTCGGCGAGCTGGCGCACGACCCGCGCGGTGTTCTCCTCTTCGTTCGCGATCACGAGGTCCGGCGCGAGCGCGGCGATCGCCTCGACGTCCGCGTCCTTCGTCCCGCCGACCTTCGCGAGTGCGTCGAACGCGCCCGCAGGATGCACGCAGTAGTCGGTCACCCCAACCAGGCGGTCGCCGAGGCCGAGCGCGTGCACCGCTTCCGAGAGGCTCGGCACGAGGCTCACGATCCGCGCGCGCTTCGCGTCGCCGAGCCCGCTCCGCGCGAAGTGCACACGCGGGTGCGCGCGCAGCACGTCGATCGACTCTGCTTCGCTCGCGGCCGAGCGCGTGTCAGCCATCGGCCGCGTCAGCCATCAGCAAACGAGATCTCGAGGGTCGGCGCACGCAGCCGCACGCGCTCGATCTCGCGGCCGACGAGCGAGTCCGGCAGCTGCAGCGATCGCCGCCCGTCCCGCACCCGCAGATGCAGATCCGCGCCCTTCACGAGCACGTCGACCTCTTCCTTCGAGATGCCCGGCAGGTCGATCTCGAGGCGCGTGCGTCCGCCGGCGCGGCGAATCCGCAGGGGCCGACCATCGTGGAGCTTCGCCGCCGGGTCGACGTCCCCGAAGAGATCCCGCCCGAGCGCTGCGATCGCGTCGACGCCCTGCACCTCGCGCGCCTGGAGCGACACGCGCCGAATCGGCACGGGGAAGCTCCGTTCGATCGACGCGAGCTCCTCCTGCTCCCGCGCCCGCCAGCGCGCGAAGTAGCCCCCCGCCGCCGCGTCCGGCAGCACCCGGTTCACGAGCACTGCGTCCGTCGCCACCCCGTAGAGCGACAGATACGCGAACGAGCGCCGGGTCTCGTCGACGACGACCCGGGTCGGGTTCACGACCAGCCGCGCGCTCGTGCGTTCGTGGTCGAGGAGCAGCCGTGACACGTCGTCGACCTCTTCGTAGAGGCGCTCGAAGGCGGTGAAGAACTCTTCTTCGGGGACGATCCCGCCGCCGCCGAGCCCGCGCACGAGGGGTCGCAGCACCCGCGCCCCCCGGCGCTCGAGCTCGAAGAAGTGGTTCATGAAGATCCGCAGCGCGTCCGGGAAGCGCAGCATCCGCATGGTCGAGCCCGTCGGCGCGCAGTCGACGACGCAGGTGTCGAACTCGCCGCTCGCCTCCACTTCCCGCACCGCGCGCAGGGCCATCAGCTCCTCGATCCCGGGGAACGCGAGCAGCTCTTCGGCGACGAGCGTGTCGGCGTCCTCGCGTAGCAGCTCGCGCAGCCACGCCTGGACCGGCGTCCACGCGCGGTCGAGCTCGGTCTGCGCGCGGATCTCCCGCGCCCAGACGCCGTCGGTGATGCGCTTCATGTCCGGCCCGATCGGTTGGCCTAACGCGTCGGCCAGGCTGTGGGCCGGGTCGGTCGACAGCACGCAGACGCGGTGGCCGTGCTCGGCCGCGACCAGCGCGGTCGCGAGCGCGAGGGTCGTCTTCCCCACGCCCCCCTTGCCGGTGTGCAGCAGCACCCTCATCCCGACGCTCCCGCGTCCGGGGCGAACGAGACGACGAGGCACGCGTCCTCCATCGCCACGCGGGCCACCTCGAGCGCCGCGAACGCGCTCGGTAGCGCGATGCGCCGCCTTCGCCCGCCGATCCCGATCACCAGCTCGTCGTCGATCCGGGCCACGTCGAGGTCCGCGGCCGAACGCCCGATCATCGGCACCCGCAGCCACCCGCCCTCGCCTTCCCGCCCGAAGCGCAGCCCCGCGCCCTCGCCCAAACGCGCCGCGGGATCGCGCGTGCCGAAGAGCGCCGCGCCGTGGTCGGCCAGCGCCGCCGCGCCGCGGATCTCGTCCTCGGCGAGCGGGGACTCGAGGATCGGGAGCGGCGCGAACGCCGTTGCGACCTCCTCGCGGCGCGCGTCCTGCGCCGGGCCCCAGTCGCGAAAGAACGACTCCGCGAGCGCGGCTTCCGGCAGCACGCGGTTCATCACGACCGCATCGGTCCGCAGCTCGAAGAGCGCGAGGTCGGTGAGCGCGCGACGCGCCTCGTCGATCACCATCGACTCCGGAGTGACGACGATCCGCACGCTGGTCTGCTCCGAGAGCAGACGCTCACGCAGCGCGCGCAGGGTCTTGAAGAAGAGCCGCTCCGCCTCGGCGAAGACCTCGGCCTTCGGGATCGGCGCACCGACCAGCCCGCGCGCGATCGGCTCGGCGATATGCGAAGCGGCGCGCTGGAGCCGGAGCAGCCAGCGCATCCCGCCGTGCGCGACCTCGGGCAGGCTCACCAGGCGGAGCGTGCTGCCGGTCGGCGCGCAGTCGACGACGATCAGGTCGTAGCGCCCGCTCGCGGCGTGCTCCTCGACACAGACCAGCGTCGCGAGCTCGTCCGCCCCAGGCAGGAGCGCCAGCTCCTCGGCGACGACCTCGTCGATCCCCTGGTGCCGGAGCAGGCTGACCACGTACTCGCGCACGCGCCCCCAATGCCGCTCGATCTCGTGCCGCGCATCGACCTCGCACGCGTCGAGCCCGGCCGCGACCGAGCGCGGCGTCGGCCCGAGCGGCTCGTCGAGCACGTCCCCGAGGCTGTGCGCCGCGTCTGCCGAGACGACGAGCGCCCGCAGGCCCCGGCGCGCGGCGTGGGCCGCAGTCGCTGCGGCCGTCGTCGTCTTGCCGACGCCCCCCTTGCCCGTGTAGAGGAGGAGCCGCATCCGGCCAACGTATCACGTTCGCCGCCGAGCCTCGTGGAACCCTGCCTGCGCCCGTTCTGGGGTCGCTAACGCCTCACCGCCCGCGCCGGCGCGATCCGCCGGCCCATTGCGCCGCCGATCTCGGCGAAGCGCCGCGTCGGGCGCTCGGTCCAGCGATGGTCACAATGGAGGCACTCCGAGAGGCGCAGCGCAGCGCTTCCGCGACCGACCTCGTCGGTCGTCACTTTCGCGCTCGCACAGACCGGACAGCCCTTCGGCTGCATGGGCAACGCACGGAGTCGCGTAGCGGGGCGGTCCATGACCGACGGTGTAGTCGACGGTGTAGTCGGCGGTGTAGTCGGCGGCGTCCACCGCGCCCGGCCCCGATCCGTCGGCAACGGCGCGCTCGCGAGCATCTCCTCGACGCGCGCCCGTTCGGCGGCGTTCCGGTCCCGCACCTGCTTCCGGTCGTGCGGACTCGCGAGTTGTCCATGCCCGGCGGTGTAGCCGGCGGCAGCGCCCGCGCGCACCCGCGCACGTCGGCGCGGGCGAGCGGATCTGGTCCTGCTCGGATTGGAACTCGGATCGGAGGTTTTAGTCGTCGTATTCATGTTGGGGGCTCCCTTCGTCCTCGCAGACCCCGTCCCGGACCGCGCGGGTCCGAGCAGAGGCCGGGCGCGTTCGATCGAGTCGTTTGTCGTCGCCGTCTACCGCGTCGCGAAGAGAACCGCTTCCCATAGGTGGGTGGCGCGATCACCAACGTTCGTCACGCGCGATTCGCTTCGATCCGATGCGATGTACGCACACACCGCGCGGCGGGAGCCGACCCGAAACCGGGGGGTCACGGATCGCAGCTGCGTCGCTTTCGCTCGAGCGGCGAATCATCGTCACGCGACCGGCGGCCGGGAGGTCTTGGGGGACTTCGGCTTCCGGCGCGTGACGGGTCGACCCCCGCCACGCGGCGTCGGACGTTCTCGCTGGCTGCACTCGACTGGTCACTCGCCCCGTCTCTCGAGCGGGACCAGCGCCTGGGGGCGCCGAGGGCAGCCGGGCCAGCTCGCCCGACGAGTCACATAGTGAGGGCCCGCCGTGACAGAATCGGTCACGTTCCGCGAAGAAAAAGCGAAAGATAGGTGTAGGGTTTTTAACTCACTCAACAGCCGTATCACGATTGATCATACTCCGATCCGCCATTGATCACGCACATTTCGGATCGCGGCTAGCTTTCCGAGGTCTCGTTCGCGAGGAGAGCCGCCATGACGGACCGCACACTCCCGGCCCCGATCAACTTCGAGGACGTGCCCAGCCGGTACGAAGGGAAGTGGGTGCTCGTGCGCGTTTCCCCGAACGATCAGACCCAGGAAATCGTCTCTAGCGGAGACAGCGTGCAAGACGCGATTCGCGGGCAACCCTTCGGTCCCGAATTCCTTCTCGCGCGCGTCCCGCACAAATACTCGGTTCTCGTTGTCAGCGACGCGCAGCGATAGCTACCGCTTTCGATACGCAGGACATCAGAGTGATGTCGTACGACCGCTGATCGACGTACAGCTTCGCCACGGCGGGCAGACGAGCTATCGGGTGCCCGCGATCATCGACACGGGATCCGATCGCTGCATGTTTGATCATGAGATCGCGCTGTCGATCGGAATGAATCCGTACCAGGACGGAATGATCGCCGAGGCGACCGAGATCGGCGGCACCGAACAGATCGCAGTCGCCCCGGTCGAACTCGCCTTCCCGACGCTCGACGGTCGCTCCTGGCGAATCGAGGCGCAGTTCAAGCGTCTGCCGGAAGGGTCGCCGGCGATTCTGGGGCACGCCGGGTTTCTCGGACGGATGACGGCGACGTTCATTCGCGGTCAGGTTTTCGAGCTGGGCGGCATCAAGGGTTCCTGATGCCCGCGATTCGCGCGGCCTGGCTCAGTCCCGCAGCTCCCGCTTCAGGATCTTGCCCGTCGGGCCCTTGGGCAGCTCGGCGATGACCTCGACGATCCGCGGATACTTGTAGGCCGCGAGGCGGTCCTTGCAGAACTCGCGCAGGTCGTCCTCGCTCGCCTTCCCGTCCGGTCCGAGGGAGACGACCGCCTTCACCTCTTCGCCGTGGCTTTCGTGGGGCACGCCGATCACGGCGGCTTCGACGACGTCCGGGTGCTCGTAGAGCACCTCCTCGACCTCACGGGGATACACGTTGAAGCCGCCGCGCAGGATCATGTCCTTCTTGCGGTCGACGATGAAATAACATCCGTCTTCGTCGCGGTAGCCGATGTCGCCCGAGTGGAACCAGCCGTTCTTGAGGGTCTCGGCGTTCGCGTCGGGGCGGTTCAGGTAGCCCTTCATGATGTTGTGTCCGCGGATGCAGATCTCGCCGCGTTCGCCGTCCGGCAGTCGATTGTCGTCGTCGTCGACGATGCACATCTCGACGCCCCAGACCGGGTAGCCGATCGAGCCCGTCTTGCGCGGCTTGTCGAGGGTCGTGAAGCTCGCGATCGGTGACGTCTCCGAGAGGCCGAAGCCCTCCTGGATCACGACGTTGAACTTCTCTTCGAAGGCGCCCATGACTTCGACGGGCATCGGCGCCCCGCCCGTCATGCAACCCTTCAGGCTCGACACGTCGTAGGCGCGGTCGCCTTCGTGATGCAGCAGCGCGAAGTACATCGTCGGCACGCCCGCGAAGATCGACAGCCGATCGCGCTCGATCACCTCGAACGCCTCCTCCGGCGTGAAGCGTGCGAGCAGGGTGAAAGAGCCCCCGGCCGCGATCATCCCGTTCTGGATCACCGTCTGGCCGAACGAGTGGAAGAGCGGCAGCGCGCCGATCGCGCGATGGGCCCCGTCCGACGGCCGCTCGGGCATCAGCTTCGGCACGACGACGGAGCAGTTCAGCAGCAGGTTCGAGTGCGTGAGCTCGGCGCCCTTCGGCTTGCCCGTCGTCCCGGACGTATAGAGGATGACCGCCGTGTCGTCGGGGGCCGTCTTGTGGGGCTCGTCGCAGGGCTCGGCCTGCGCGAGCGCGCCGATCGTGTCGGGGTCGTCGCCGGGCACCGCGAGCAGCACGTCGGCGCCGAGCGGCCGGGCCCCCTCGCGCCCCGCTTCCTCGAAGAGCGGATGCACCACGAGCACCCGCGCGCCCGAGTCCTCGAGGAAATACGTGACCTCGGGCGCGGCCGCGAGCACGTTGATCGGGACGACCGTCGCGCCCGCGTAGAGGACACCGAAGTAGGCGATCGAGAACTCCGGCACGTTCGGAATGAGGAGCGCGACCTTGTCACCCGGGGCGACCCCGCGCTCGCGCAGACTCGATGCGACGCCGCGCGCCGCGCGGTCGAGCTCGCCGTAGGTGAGCGTGCGGTCGCCGGCGCGGATGACGGTGGCTTCCGGCTGCTCGGTCGCGTTGGCGAGCAGGATCGTTCCGAGGTTCAGATACATGAGAGGGCGCTCCCGGCGCACGCATGCCGGACAGGCGGCGGCGCAGGACGCGGAATCTAGTCGCGGGGCGGGGCCGGCGCGAACACCCGCGCTGACGACGAGTCGCCCGGCGCGGGGTATGCTCCGCGCCCCTCGCGAGCGGACCGCCGCCGGGAGTCGGGAGTGAGCTTGAGCGACGACACGCAGACGACCGAGCGGGACGGCACGCGCATCCCGTGGCTGCTGCTCCTCGGCGCCGCGCTCGGGCTCGGCCTCGCGAGCGCGGGGCTGCTCGAGGCGCCCCGGGATCCCGGGCGCCTGCCGCTCGATGCCGCAGCGGTCGTCGGCGATCGCACGATTCTGCGCGTCGACTATCAGCGGGTGTTGGCGGGCGTCGCCGGCGACCTGCGCAGCCCCGTCGACGAGGCGATGCGCAAGCGCGTGCTCGATCGCATGATCGACGAAGAGCTGCTCGTACAACGCGCGCTCGAGCTCGGTCTGGCGGTGATCGACCGGCGGGTGCGCGGCGAGCTGACCTCGGGCCTGATCGACTCGATCGTGACGGAGGTCGACGGCGAGGAGCCGTCGGCGCGAGACGTCGCACGTCACTACGACGAGAACGTCGACTTCTTCACGCGACCGGGCCGGCTGCGCGCGCGCACGATCTACTTCTCGGCGCGCCGCAACGACGGCGACGCTCGCGGCACGGCCCTCGCCCGCGCGACCGCCGCACGTGCGCGGCTGCTCGCCGGGGAGGACGCGGACGCGGTCGAGGCCGCCCTCGGCGATCGCCAGGTGTCACCGGTGCCGAACGCGCTGCTACCCGCGAGCAAGATTCGCGACTACGTGGGGCCGAGCGTGCTCGAAGCGCTGCAGGGGCTCGAGGCCGGGCGCTGGAGCGAACCGGTCGAGAGCGGAGCCGGTGTGCACCTCGCGATCGCGCTCGAACGCGAGGGCCGCGTCGTGCCGGCGCTCGCCGAGATCGAGTCCCTGGTGCGCCAGGACCTCCAGCGCCGGCGCGGCGACGAGGCGCTACGCGCCTACCTCGACGAGCTGCGCGCGCGCACGCCGATCCTGATCGACGAGGCCGTCTATGCGGACCCGGAGGCGGACCCGGAGACGGACCCGGCGGCGGACCCGGAGGCGGCTCCGGACGCCGATCCCGAGGCCACGGCAAGCACCGGCTGAGACGCGGGCACGCGCTGACCCAACCCGGGGGCGCGGTCCGGGCGGGTCATCGCGAACGGCGGGCGCTGCATCTCGTCCACGACCGGAGCCGCGGACACGACCTCGCGGCGGCGGCTAGCGCCGCGAGGTCAACATGCTCTGCAGGAAGGTCGCGGTCGTTTCGACCAGCGCTTCCCGCGAGCTGCCCGCCTCCTCGATGAACTGGTGGTACATCGAGGTGCGTTCGAGACAGGACGTGAGCGCCGTCGCGCCCGCGAACGGGTCGACCCGTCCGCCCTGATAGGTGCCGTCGTCGGGCTCGGCAGCCGCCTTCACGTGGGAGGCCTCGATCGCCCGCTGGAACGCCGTGACGAGGGGCATCATCGCGCCCATGCGCTCGTCCCGAAGACCCGGGTGACCCTCGTCGGACGCGTTGTTGCGCGCGCGCAGCACCGGCGAGTACTTCTCCCAATGGTCGATCACGTAGTCCGCGAGCTGCTTGCCGCGCTCGAGCCCTTCCGGGCCCTCCCAGCTGCCTTCGATGATCGAAACCATGTGCGGCGTGGACTCCCGGGCCTGGCTGGCCAGATAGAGAACCACGTCCTCGACGTCCTTGAAGTACTGATAGAAGGTCGCGGGAGAGGATCCGATCCGGCGGGCGATGTCGATCACGCGCATGTCCCGCAGCGACTTCTCGTCGAGCAGAGCGGTCGTCGCGTCCAGGATCTTGCGGCGCGTCTGGAGCGCACGCGGCCCGAGTGGACGGCCGGCCTGATCGACGAGGACCTCGTCGGTAGGGTCCGGCAGATCGGGCTGCGGCTCCGCAGGACTCGGCATGCTCGAAGCATCGGCCGTTCCGATCCGGACCGCATCCGGCATCGCAGAGGTTTCTTGGGTGGCCGCGAGGGCCGCATCAGTCGGGTCGGGCGCGTTGTTCATGCCTACAACCCTACCCGAAAGTCACCGGTGTTTTGCAAACGATTTTCCTGAGGGGACGTCAGAAACGCCTGTGTCGCGTATCACGCGATTTTCTCATTGATTCTACGATCATGTATAAAATCCTACGCCCAGTCGGACTGCGCTCGAACGGGCACGGTCGGTTGTGGAACGGCGTTTTTTCCGTAGTTTGTCGGGAGCGACCGTTTCGCGCATGGATTCTGCCTCGACCCCCGTCCCCGACGGCCCGGCTCGACAGTCCAGGCCATCGGAGACCGAGGAGCCCCGCTCCGGGCGCGACCGCCAATTGAGGAGGTCCGATGGCCAAGCTCACGATCGAGATCGATATGGAAGACCCCCAGGAAACCTGGGAGGCCCTGTACCGTCGCATCGAGCAGTTCGGCGAAGAAGCCGACCCGAGCGGGGAACCCGCAGCCGCGAAGACGACGACGGTGCCCGGCGCGCAGCCGGTGACCTACGACCTGCTGCTCGATCCCGAGCGTGCGTTCGGCGACGTCAGCGACTTCTTCGCAGTGTTCTCCGGCCAAGACTGACGCGACACACGCGGTTCGACCGACTGAGCCTTCAGCGGTCGATCGCGAAGCGATCGACAGGCGCGTAGGCGCCGTCGGGTATCAGTTCTTGGCGGGGACGACCACGATCTTCGCCTTCGCCATCGGGTGCTGCTTCACGAACACGTGATAGGTGCCCACCTCGTCGAAGGTGTAGTGCCAGCCGTCCCCGGGCTTCTCGAGCGGCGGGCTCTCGAGGGTTCCGGACTCGTCGACCACCACGTGCCCACCGGGCATCGTGACCGTGTTGTCGAAGTGTACCGTCGTGCCCACGTAGAGGTTGAGCAGCGGCGGCTTCATCTCGCTGTGTGAGATCTTGATGGTCGGGCCGTGCGCGAAGGCGGGCGCGACGGCGAACGTGAAGACCGCCACGACGGCGAGCGCGAGCAGTCGGTTTCGGATCGTCATGATTTCCTCCCTTTGGCGCGTCGCGACGATCGCACGAAGCGACGGTGCCCGGTAGGCTCCCGCGTTCGCGCGCCCGCGCCCTGGGACGAGCCCTTCGATGACTTCCCGCGAGCCTTCCGATCTCGAGAGCACCGCGGCCGGGACCCAGGGCCGGGGCCGCCGCGAGTTCTCCACGCTCTTCGCCCTGTCCGCGCCGGTCGCCGCCGCGCAGCTCGGCATGATGACGATGGGCGTGATCGACACGATGATGGTCGCGCGCGTCGGGATCGACGCTCTCGCGGCCGTCGCGGTGGCGGCGACCTGGGCGTGGTCCTCGGGCTCCCTCGCGCAAGGCATCGTGCAGGGCATGGATCCCCTCGTTTCCCAGGCCCACGGCCAGGGAGACGGCGACGCGATGGGGCTCGCGCTCCAGCGCGGCCTGGTGGTCGCAAGCGCGGTGTCGATCCCGCTCGCGCTGGTGTGGATGTCGACGCAGGCGCTCCTGACCGCGTTCGGACAGGATCCGACCGTCGCGGCGCTCGCCCAGGACTACATGATCGCGCGGCTGCCCTCGGCGCTCGGCTTCAATCTCTTCCTCGCGCTGCGCCAATACCTGGCCGGGCGCACGCTCACCCGGCCGGCGATGTGGGCCATGTTCCTCTCGAACATCCTGAACGTCTTCCTCAACTGGGTGTTCATCTTCGGGAACCTGGGCGCGCCCGCCATGGGCCTCGTCGGCGCCGGTCTCGCGACCGGCCTCACGAACATCGTCCTCCCGATCTTCCTGTGGCTCTGGATCCTGCGCTTCCGCCTGCACGAAGGTGCGTGGCGACGCTGGGACGCGCGCTCGTTCTCGCTCTCGGGAATCGGGCGCTTCCTGACGCTCGGCGTGCCCGTTGGCGTGCAGCTCGCGCTCGAGGCGAACGCGTTCACCGTCGCGATGATGATGGTCGGTTGGATGGGCGTCGTGGAGCTCGGCGCGCATCAAGTCGTGATGAACATGGCGAGCTTCACCTTCATGCTGCCCCTCGGCGTCTCCGTCGGCGCGAGCGCGCGCGCGGGCAACCTGATCGGAGCCGGCGACGCCTCGGGCCTGCAAGTCGCCTGTCGCGTGGGCCTGCTGATGGGCGCGGGGGTGATGGCGATCTTCGCCGTCTGCTTCGTGGTCTTCCGCGAGACGCTCCCCTCGCTCTACACGAACGACGCATCGGTCGTCGCCCTCGCCGCCGTCCTGCTCCCGATCGCCGGCGCCTTCCAGATCTTCGACGGCGTCCAGGTGGTCGGCGCAGGGCTGATGCGCGGCATGGGCCGCCCGCAGGCAGGTGCCGTCGTGAACCTGATCGGCTTCTACGCCCTCGGACTTCCGCTCGCCTACGTGCTCGCGTTTCCGATGGGACTCGGGATGATCGGCATCTGGTGGGGACTCGCCGCCGCCCTCGGCGCCGTCGCGATCCTGCTCGTCGCCTGGGTCGCACGCACGAACCGCAAGCCCGTCGCGGAGCTGCGGGTCGGGATCGACTAACGCGGACGGATCGACGCCACCATCGCTTCGAACTCACCGAGCATGCGCGGCACGTTCGAGGTCTTGGCGGTCGCGGTCAGGATCAGGGTCTCGCCCGCGCTGCGCTGGACCTGGTACTGCAGGGTCTTCGTGCCGGCGAGGGCACCGTCGAAGGCGAGATAGAGCGAGGGGCGACCGGCGACCGCGCGCAGCTCGCAGTCGTCGAGCCCGATGGGTCGGCCGAACATGCGGGAGAACTCGCCGGGCAGGACGCTGCAGATCTCGTCGAGCTGGGCCTGGTTGGCCGGGATGCGCGCGCGCTGGACCATCACGTTGACGTTGTCGACGAAGTCGAAGTCGACGCCTTCGGTCCGGTAGAAGATCTCGATCTCGCCGCGCTGCACGCGGGCGAAGACCTCCCGACGCATAGCGCTCGGGATCCGGCCGTAGGCGTCCCCTTCGGACTCCTCGAGGAAGAGCTCGGCGTTCTCGGCGACCTCGTCGGCGGTCAGCACGAGATAGACGTCCGGGACCGTGATGCCGAAGCCGAAGCCGCTCGTGTAATCGCCGGCGAGGGCGACGCTCGCGCACGCGACGAGGCCGAGGGTCGTCACCAACCCGATTCGCTTGCTCCGCATCGCTCGACGCCTCCCGGCCCGCGAAGATTCCCGCGGGCTCTTCGTCTCCTCGGCGTGAAGCCGGAGATGCTTGAGCGCTGCCGCCCGTCTGCGCGTACGAGAACCGCCGTGGGCGCAGCACCTGCTCGCCTCGGGCGCAGCGATCGGGGGCAGGCCCCCGCGCCGTGCCCTCCCCTCCGGCTGCTAACCTGCCCGCGGAACCCCCCGAATGCTCGAGACCTTCCGCTCCTTCTTCGACCCGCCGATCACGGCCGACCCCGAGCAGAGCACCGCGAAGCTCGCCTGGGTCGTGCGTCTGCGTTGGGTCGCCATCGGCGCGCAGATCATGACGATCGCGCCGGCCCTCGAGTTCCAGGTGCTCGAGCCGACGATGCTGCCGCTCTTCCTGTCGGTCGTCGCGACCCTGGCGGTCCTGAACATCGGCACCTGGATCGGTCTCCGCCGCGGCACCAACGGCACGCCGGCGCACCTGATGATCCAGCTCGGGGCGGACATCCTCGGTCTGTCGGCGCTCCTGATCCTGACCGGCGGCGCCTGGAATCCCCTCGTCCCGATCCTCTTCGTGCACTCGGTGTTAGGCGCGCTGCTGCTCGAAGGACGACTCGGCTTCGCCTTCTTCGGCCTGCTGATCGTGTCCCTCGGCGTGATCCAGTTCAACAGCCACATCCCGCCGGGCCTCGCCGCGGCGCTCCTCCCTTCGAACATCCTCTTCCCGGCGCAGATCGTCGTCGCCCTGGTGTTCTGGATCCTGACCGCCTGGCTGTCGTCGACCCTCGACAATCTCAAGGTCTGGTTCGCAGAGGCCCAGGAACGCAAGACGCGGATCGACCGCTTGCGCGCGGTCGGCGCGCTCGCGGCCGGCCTCTCCCACGAGTTCGCGACGCCCCTCAACACGGCGCAGCTGCGGCTCGCCCGGGTCGGTCGCACCCACTCGCTCGAGGACGACACCGACCTGCAGACCGCGATCGAAGAGCTCGACCGTTGCGGCGACATCCTGCGGCACATGGCGGGTAGCCAGCTCCAACCCGACCGCCTCTCCCTCGAAGTCGTCGACCTCGATCGTCTCGTCCGGCAGGTCGTCGAGAGCGTGGGACGCGTGCACGAAGAGGCGACGATCCGCTTCCTCGGCGACGGCCGCGGCGCGAAGCGCGTGCTGCTGCCGCCGGTCGCGTTCTCCCAGGCGCTGATCAACCTCGTCGACAACTCGATCGAGAGCGGCGGGGCTTCGAGTGAGGTCGAGATCGTGCTCAGCAAGGACGGCGCCCGAGCAGAGCTCAAGGTCCAGGACCGCGGATCCGGTTGGCCCGAAGTCGTCCGGCGGCATCTCGGTGAGCCCTTCGTCACCACGAAGCCCGAGGGTGTCGGCCTCGGCCTCTACTACGTGCATTCACTCGCGCAGGCGATCGGCGCCCAGCTCACCCTCGACGACCGCGAGTTCGGCGGCGCCGTCGCGAAGATCTCGATGCCCCTGGTGCCGGCCGTGCCGAGCGCCGATGCCCCCGATTCCCACGCGGTCGTCGCGTCCGTCCCCGCGCCCGACTGGAGACCCCAGAATGGCTGATCCCGCCCCGTCCCAACCCCATCCCGGCGCCGAAGGTCGATCGATCCTGCTCGTCGAGGACAACGATCGCTTCGCCGAGACCCTCGGCTCCGAGCTGCGCGATCGCGGCTACGCGGTCCAGCGTGCCCACGACCTCGCCTCCCTCGACGCGATCAAGAACCTCGACGTGCAGTACGCCGTCGTCGATCTGCGCCTCGGCGCGGACTCGGGGCTCGACGCGATCCACAAGATCCTCGACCGCTGCCCCGACGCGCGGATCGTCGTGCTGACCGGCTACGGCTCGATCGCGACCGCGGTCAAGGCGACCAAGCTCGGCGCCGTCGGCTATCTGATGAAGCCGACCGACGTCGACCAGGTCGAGCGCGCCCTCAACGAAGAGGACGACGACGAGACCGAGGTGCCGATCCCCGACGAGTTCCAGAGCCTCTACCGTCACGAGCGCGAGTACATCGAGTTCGTGCTCGCGGAGTGCGAAGGCAACATCTCGCAGGCCGCCCGACGACTCGGGCTCCATCGGCAGAGTCTCCAACGCAAGCTACGAAAGTACACCCCGCAATGAGTCGTGATCCCGCCCGCACGCCCGTCCTGATCGGTGCCGCCCAGTTCTCCCAGCGCGACGTCTCCCTCGAGACCGCGCAGACGCCCGTCGACATGTTCGCCCGGGTGGCGAGCGAAGCCGCCGAGGCTTCCGGCGCGGACGACCCGAAGAAGCTGCTCGGTTCGATCGACGCCATCGCGCTCACGAACACGATCGGCTGGACACCGAAGAACCCGTGCCGCCTGGTCGCCGACGCGATCGGCGCGTCGCCCGCGACCGAGCAGGTCTCGAACGTAGGCGGCGAGACGGCGCTTGTGGTCATGAACGAAGCCGCGATGCGCATTACGAGGGGCGAGAGCGCCCTCGCCTTCGTCGGCGGCTGCAACAACATGAAGAGCCTCTCGCTCTTCCAGCGCGCGGAGCGCGAGTCCGGCTGGCCCGACGGCGGCGAAGGCATGCCCGAGATCGTCGGCAAGGCGGGTTGGGGCGACAACGAGTTCGAGCGCGACCATGGCTTGAACGCCCCGATCAGCGTCTACCCCCTCTTCGAGAACGCCCTGCGCGTCGCCCGGGGCCAGAGCCTCGAAGAGCACGCCGCCGCGATGGGCGCCCTGATGGCCCCGTTCACCGAGACCGCCGCCGCGAACCCCCACGCCTGGTTCCCGACCGCGCGCAGCGCCGAGGAGCTCGTCACGCCGTCGCCGGTCAACCGCATGATCTTCTTCCCCTACGCCAAGTACCTGAACGCCGTGATGGCGACGGAGCAGGCGGCGGGCGCGATCGTCGCCTCGGAGGAGATGGCGGATCGCCTCGGTGTCCCGGCGGAGAAGCGCGTGCATTGGCGCGGCGGCGCCTGGTCCGTCGTGGATCCGTGGCACGTGAGCGAGCGCCCGTCGTTCGCCGACGTCCCCGCGATGCGCACCTGTCACCGCACGGCACTCGCGAACGCCGGGCTCGATCTCGAAGAGATCGACCTGATGGACGTCTACTCGTGCTTCCCGATCGCGGTCTCGATGGCCTGCGAGATGTTGGGCCTCGATCAGAAGGACCCGCGCGGCTTCTCGATCACCGGCGGCCTCCCCTACGCCGGCGGCCCCGGCAACAGCTACAGCTTCCACTCCCTCGCGACCGCGGTCGACCGACTCCAGCGCGACGACGCGAACACCGCCCTCGTGACCGGCAACGGCTGGTACCTGACCAAACACTCCGCAACCATCCTCGCCCGCAGGCCGGGGGCAGACGACCGCGAACCGACGAGCGCCCCGCGACCGGAGCTCGCCTCCGACTGGACCGCCCCGCCCGTCGAGCTCGACGCCGAGCCCTCCGGCCGCGCCACCGTCGAGACCTACACCATCGGCCACGACCGCGACGGATCGCCCAGCCAGGGCGTGATCGTCGGCCGCCTCGAAACGAGCGGCGCGCGCTTCCTGGCGAACACGCCGCCCGACGCGGAGATGCTCGCGGAGCTCGAGGGGCGCGAAGTGATCGGGACGAGCGGAACGGTCGAGGTCCGGGACGGGTTGGGCGTCTTCACGCCGGCGTAGGCGGCTTCGGCGGCGTAGGCGGCGTAGGCGGCTCGGCCGGCCTGTCGCAGAGTGGACCGGCAAGTCGCATTTCGTTGTCCGGCACCGACCGAGCGAAGAGCGGGGGACTCCCTTTCCCGGTTCGAGATCCTGCGGTACACCGCCGATCTGCGAGGAACGGCCAACGCCGTTCAAGAGAAGGGAGGTGCCCCATGGCACGCAAGAACCGATCCGAAGACCTCCCCCGCTTTCGAGCGCACGAGTAAGCGACGGCGAGGATTTCCCGAGCGAGACGCGTGTGAAGTCGGGCGATCGCGTCGTCCACGGCGAAGTCGAACTGCTCGAGAAACTCGGTCGCAACGACCCCTGTCCGTGTGGCTCGGGCCGCCGCTTTCAAGAAGTGCTGCATGAAGCGCGGCCGCTTCGACGGCGCGCCGCGAGCGTACTACGTCCGCGAGCGGTCGTGAGTCCGTGAACGCACGCCCGGTCGGCGCTCGGCGCCGGCCGGACGTGGTTGCGTCCCGGGAATCTCGGAGAGCGAGATACGGCCGTGCCGACGCCAGCCCTGGACGAGGAGCCACGTGTGTGGGGGCGCGACTTCGCGGTACGCGTCGGCGGGCGTCGTGACCGACCCCCGCCACCCGTCGAACCAGCGCCCGCTCGACGCCTCGTCGGGCGCGGTCGCTCGTGGGAGGCATGTTCCGCGCTGCGCGCGGTGCTTCCGCGCATTGAGCAACACGTACCCGAGCGCGTTCCGAACCTGGCGCGGCGTCTCGAGTGGCTCCGAGTGGAAGCGGCCATCGACCACCGGACCGGTTCGCGCGAACACGCGGTTCGCGGCGCGGGCGAGACGCGCAGCGACGCTCTTCATGCCCGAAGCGAGCGCCGCGGCGGCGTCCGCTTCGACGATCAGATGGACGTGATCGCGCATGATCGTGTAGTGGACGACGCGGAAGTCGGCGCGCTCGCCCGCCCGCGCGAGGGAGCGGCGGAACTCCGCGACGAAGCGGCGGTTTCGCAGCGACGGAACGTCGCGGCGGACTCGGATCGTGACGTGGAGGGGCGTCGCGCGTAAGAGCGCCGCGCGCGATCGATGGCGGACGCGTGCGCGCGGTGAGCGCCTGCGACCCGGCTTGGCTCGTCGCTTCCGCGGTCGCCTTCGATGGACGAGGTAGCGATCGAGGGAGAGTTGCTCACTCACCTAACAAATATAGGGGCGATGTTCTCGGAGGGCGATGGACTGGACACCGATTGATCGAGATCTGATCAATTGTTTTCGCCTAATGCCACTTGGTGAGTGCGAAACGCGCGAACGCGAGGATCAGCGACCACACGACTACACACCCGGTCAGCTGGACGGCGAATCTTTCCACCGCGTTCGAATCCCGCCCGGGCAGCCGCCCGAACGTCACGAACCGCATCAACCCGGTCCCGACCGCGCGATACAGCCAGTCGAGGACCAGCGCCGAACCGACGATCACGACGACGATCGCGAGCGCTAGCAGGTGGATCTCGAATTCGGACATGGGTGTCGTCAAGAACTCCACGATGGCGGTGAGCATGCGAACCAGCTTCGCAAAGCCCGTGCCACTCCGAGCGAGCGCTCAGCGCAGCGTTTGCGGGATCGTGTCGCGAGCTGACGACACGATCTCTACTTGCCGCAACGCGAGCGCTGCGCCCCCTACAGCTCGAACATCGCCGTCACCGCTTCCAGGCTCTCCGGCTGTTTGAGCACGACGCGGCTGCGGCCGAGCTCGACGATGCCCTCTTCTTCCCACGCGCGGAGCTGTTTGTTGACGCTCTCGCGGGTGGTGCCGACGAGATCGGCGAGGTCCTGTTGGGGCATGCGGACTTCGACCGGGCCGCCGACGATCGGGCGCTTGCCGTGTGTCTCGGAGAGGCTGAGCAGGCGCTTCGCGATCCGACCCGGGAGCGGCATCGTCTGGCGGTCTTCGGCGCGGTCCGAGAGCCCGCGGACTCGCGCGGCGAGGACGCCGGCCAGGCCGATCGCGGCGCGGGGGTTCTTCTCGAGGAAGGGGATCAACTCGCGGCGGTGGAGCGTGAGGAGCTCGGTGGTCTCGACCGCGGTCACGGTCGCGGAGCGCTCTTCGCCGTCGAGGAGCGCGATCTCGCCGATGACTTCACCGGGGCCCATCAGGCCGAACATCACGTCCTTGCCGTCGGTGCCGGTCGTCGTGACCTTGAGCGAGCCAGCCATGATCCCGTAGAGCTGGTTGCCGGGGTCGCCCTTCCGACAGAGCACCTCCTTCGGCTTCATCCGCTTGGTCGTCGTCGCCTGGAGGAGGAGGTCGAGCTCCTTGTCCTCGAGGGAGGCGAAGATCGAGACGCTTCCGAGCAGCTCACGGCGGTCCATGGCGGGGTCCTCTCCGGGGGTTCTTTCGGGGTTCATGGGGCAGAGCATCGCCGCCGCCCCCCGCCCCCTCAGTGAACAGTTTCACACTGCCCGCGATTTCTCGCCGCCCTCAGCGCGCGACCAGCCGTGCCGCCCCGTTTCCGTCGTCGATCTCGAGCCGGGGCGCCGGCCGCAGCTTGAGCCCGCGATCATCGCTGCTCCGCCCGCTCGTCACGTCGAAGCGGTAGCCGTGCCAGGGGCACACGACGCTGCCGTCGGCCTCGATCGCACAGTCTTCGAGGGGTCCGCGCCAATGCGGGCACTCCGCCGCGTACACGACCGGCGTGTCCTGGTGCAGGGCGACCACGAATCGAGCGCCGCCGAACTCGACGACCTCCGGCAGGCGCTCGCGCAGCGCGTCCCAGCTTCCGAGCTCGACGGGGGCCTCGGCGCCACGGCCTCCACGATTCGACGGGACCGTCGCATCGCGCACGCGGATCATCTCCGCGTCCTGATCCCAGAGCCCCGTGTAGAGCGCGACCATCGCGTTGCCGGCCTGCTCCCGCGCGGCGTCGGGCATCGGCGGCATGAGGAACTCGACCTCGACACCGGTCCGATCCTCGGAGAGCGGGATGAGTCGCGTCCAGGTCTCGCTGCGCACGTCACCATCGGTGCGCGTCCGCGCCACATAACACGAGCCCGCGTGGTCGATCACCAGCTCGACGTCGGCCTCGGCATCGCCGGGAAGGCCCACGTTCGCGCGCCAGCCCCACTCCCCCGCCTCGTGCAGCGCGATCGAGGTGAAGGCCTGGTCGTGCAGCCACGGCAGGTGCTCCCAGTCGTAGACGTTCTCCCAGACCGCGGCGATCGGCGCCGGAATCTCACGCTCGTAGCGCGCGGCGCAGACGAGCTCGGGATGACGCTCGAGGGAGCGCAGCGGCGCCTCCGGCACGGACGACGACGCCTCAGGCACCGGCGGCGGCCTCGACTTCCGGCGCGTCGACGACGACGCCTTCCGCATCCCTGCCCTGCGGCGGCAGCGGCGTCCAGCCGGCATCCGCGAGCTCGCGCAGCGCGTCGTCCCGCTCCGGCAGATGGATCGCGACCGAAAGCCGATCGTCCTCCTCGAAGCGCCAGTCTCCGTCCATCACGAGCATCCTGCCCTCCCGCTCGACCGCGAGGCTCACGAAGCGCTCCGAGAGACCGCCGCTCGCGGTGGACTCCGTCGGCGCCTCGTCGCCCTCGGGCTCCGGCAAGGGAACATAGACGAATCGTTCGACTCCGACGTCGCCCCGCCTTCCGCGCACGTCCCAGCGCTCGACGTCGTGGGGGCCTTCGAAGACGATCTTCACGGCGCCGCTGTCCATCTGCTCGGAGACGAGACCGATGGCCATGTCGGACGTGGCGACGAGGCCGTTCGGCACGCCGAACCGATCCCGGGCGCGCTCGACGAACACCCCGTTGAGGGTCTTGTTCGTCGTCAGCGCGACGACCGTTCGGACGAAGCCGAAGCGGGCGCGCTGCATGACGGTTTCCTGGAGCGCATCGCCGTACACGACCGGGAATCCCGCTTCCTCGGCGCGCCGGATACCGGCGGGATTCGAGTCGAGGAACACGACGGGGACTTCGCCGCGACGGAGCTCCTCGGCGAGGGCCAGGCCGAGGGTCTGCGCGGTCAGGATCGCGACCGTGTCGCGCTGGCGCAGGCGTACGCCTAGCAAGTTTCCGACCGGGCCGGCGGTCAGACCGGCGAGGGCGACGGTCACCGCGATCGTCAGGAACACGAGCGCGCGCAGCTCGACGCCGCCCACGAGCCCGGCGCGCTCGAGATCCGCCGCGACGAGAGAGGCGATGGCCGCGGCGACGATGCCGCGGGGCGCGACCCACGCGAGGAAGAGGCGTTCGTTGCGTTCGAGATCCGACCCGTTCGTGCACAACCACACGCAGATCGGCCGCACGACGAGGATCAATGCGGCGACGACTGCGAGTCCTTCCCAGCCGAGGGCGCGAACCTGCTCGAAGCGCACGTCCGCAGCGAGCAGCACGAAGAGCAAGCCGATCAGCATCACCGTCAGCTGATCCTTGAACTCGCGCAGATCGCGCTCGACCGGCGAGCGCGTGTTGCCGACGACGACCCCCGCGATCGTGACCGCGAGCACGCCGCTATGCGAGAGCAGCGACTCGGAGCCCGCGTACAGGAGCAGGACCGACGAGAGCACGAAGACGTTCTCGAGTCCGTCGGGAAGGACGCGGGAGATGCGGAGCGCGCGGGCAAGGATGAAGCCGGCGGCGACGCCTAGCACGCCCCCCGCGGCGATCCGCGCGAGGCCCGCGCCGCTTTCCGACAGCCATAGCGAGCCCGGATCGCCCGACAGCGCGAGTCCGAGGATCACGACCGCGAGGATCGCGCCGATCGGATCGATCAGGACGCCCTCCGCTTCGAGGACGGTCGCGACCTTCGGTCGCAGCCGAAGCTCCGACACGAGCGGTCCGACGACGGTCGGCCCGGTCACGACGACGAGCGCGCCGAAGAGCAGCGACTCCATCGTGCCCCAGGCGAGGAAGACGTGGGCGGCGATCGCGCCGCCGACGAGGGTCAAGAGCGCGCCCCATGTGATCAGCCGACGGATCGCGGTGCCCGACCGGCGGAGCCGTGACCACTCGAGGTTGAGGCCGCCCTCGAAGAGGATGATCGCGACCGCGAAGTCGACGATCGTGAAGAGGCCTTCGCCCATCTCGCGCGGCCGCACCCAGCCGAGGCCGTCGGGGCCGAGGGCGACGCCCGCGAGCAGGAGCATGACGATGCCCGGCAGGCGCAGGTGTCGCGCGACGGCCTGGGCGACCATCCCTGCCACGAGGGCGAGGGCGAACGTCAGTCTCGGGTCTCCGGCGGTCGGGGTCATCGATCCTCTCCGGATGCTCTTGTCGGACGTTCCGACGCTCCGGATGAGCCCCACGCGGCTGCGCACGAAGCGTCACGTGCCTTCGTGGGCCGCCCTCCGGCAGGTTCAGTCGGGTTCAGCCGGCCTCAGACCGAGAGGTCGCCCGCGCGTGTCGCATTCCTCGCCAGGCGGATCCCGCTGAACTGCCAGCGCGCGTCCGGTGGGAAGAAGTTGCGGTAGCTGGCGCGCAGATGGGAGCGGGGCGACACACACGATCCGCCCTTGAGCACGACCTGGCTCGACATGAACTTGCCGTTGTACTCCCCGAGCGCGCCGGTGGCGGGCGCGAAGCCCGGGTAGGCGGCGTAGGCGCTCGCGGTCCACTCCCACACGTCCCCGAACATCTGGAGCGGACCCGGATGCATCGCGCGCGGCGCGACCTCCGGCCGGAACCGGCCGCCTTCGAGGAAGTTCCCCTCGACCGGCACGCCATCGGCCGCGTGCTCCCACTCGGCCTCGGTCGGCAGACGACAGCCCGCCCAGCGCGCGAAGGCGTCCGCCTCGAAGAGGCTCACGTGGCAGACGGGCTCCTCGCTCCGGACCGGCACGATTCCGCCGAGACTGAAGTGATGCCAGCGCCCATCGCGCTTCTCCCAGTAGAGCGGCGCCGCCCAGCCTTCCTCTTCCTTGCGCGCCCAGCCTTCGGAGAGCCAGTACGACGGCTCGTCGTAGCCCCCGGCGTCGAGGAACGCGGCGAACTCGCCGTTGCGGATCGGGCGGGACGCGAGCTCGAAGGGCTCGAGGTGGACGCGATGGCGCGGGCCCTCGTTGTCGAAGGCGAAGCCCGCACCCGCGTGTCCGGTCTCGACGAGACCGCCGGGAAGGGCGTGCCAGGCCAGCGATTGGATCGCGACGTCGGCAGGCTCCTTGCTCGGGCGATAGACCGGCGCGAGCGGATTGTGCGAGAGCAGGTGCTTCACGTCGGTCAGCAGCAGCTCCTGGTGTTGCTGCTCGTGATGCAGCCCGAGCTCGATCACGTCGAGGGACGCGTTCGTGAGCCGGCCCGGCTCTTCGAGCAGCGCGGTCAACTCCGCGTCGACGTGCGCGCGATAGTCGAGGACCTCGTCCCAGTCGGGACGCGTGAGCAACCCGCGATCCGGCCGCGAGTACTGCTCGCCGACCGCGTTGTAGTAGGAGTTGAAGAGGTACTCGAAGCGCGGATGGAAGGACGCGTAGTCGCTCGCCTCGCGCTTCAGCACGAAGGTCTCGAAAAACCAGGTCGTGTGCGCGAGGTGCCACTTCGCGGGGCTCGCGTCGGGCATCGACTGCGCCGCGCAATCCTCCGGCGAGAGCGTGTCGCAGAGCCGGACCGTGACGTTCCGGACCGCACGCGCACGGCGGGCGAGGAGCTCACTTCGAGCGACGGCGTTCATCCGAGCGTCCCGGGCGCGCTTCGAGCGACGGCGTTCATCGGAGGCTCCGTACGAACGATCCGGGCGCTGCGCGGCACCCGGGTCGGAGATGGAATCGGGCCTCGACGTCGCGCGAGGCTCGGCGGGGGGCCCCGGAAGCATACGCGATGAGCCGGGGCCGGTGGAGCGCGCGAACGGATCGCTCCGTTTCCGGACGTGTTTCGCGGCCGAAACGCGTCTTCCCTGCACGTTCGAGAGGGGGTCGCGGCGATCGACGGGCGATCAGCGGGCGTCTCGCGCCCCCGGCTCCGTCACGTGGCGCAGGTAGAACACGAGGTCCCCGAGCCTCGCCGCGCCCTGCACACCCGGAGAGACCATGCGGTTGCCCGGCACGAATCCGGCCGGGTTGCGCAGGAAGGCGCCGAGCATCCGGTCGTCCCAGACGATCGAGGCCGCGCGCATCTCCGCGGAGGCTTCGTAGTCCGGCGCCATGCCCGAGCGACGCCCGTAGAGCCCGAGCAGCGAGGGCCCGACCTTCTTGACGGTGCCGGCGAGGTCGTGACAGGTCCAGCAGGGCACCGCCACCTGACGCCCGCGTCGGAAGCGCGCCTGCTCCGCGTCGTCGAGGCGATCGAGGAGCGCCGCGTCCGGATCGCTGCAGCCCGCCAAGAACACGCACAGCAGCGCGGCCGCCCATCGCCTCATCGCGCGCATGCCGCGCTCCGCCGCCAGCTCGGCCCCGCGCCGTGGTTCCAGAAGTCCGCGACGAACTCGCCGCGCAGATCGAGCACGCTCGAGCGCCGGCACTCGCTCTCGAGCATGCGATGCAGCTCCGGCCCGGGCGCCGCCTCGATGTCGCGTCGCAGCGCGGCGGCCGCGGGATCGGCCGCGAAGGTCGCGTTCGATTCGAGCTCCGCGAGCCAGGCGGCGACCCCGCGAGCGCGACACAACGCGTGACCCGCCGCCCCGACGAGGTCCTCGCGGCGGCCGGTCGAGGCCAGCTCGTCCCGGAGCGCGTGCACCCAGAAGTGGATCGCGGTGGCGTGGAACGCCTGCGCCGGCGCGCGATAGACGCGCAGCCACTCCCCGGACGTCTCCGAAGCGAAGACCTCCGCGCGCAGGGGCGCCCAGTCGGCGTGGTCCACCTGGTGGATGATCTTCGCGATCACCCTGTTAGGTTGTATGCTCATCCGTCGCCTAACGTCTTCCGTAGAGCAGGTCGAGGGTGACTTCCTGATCGCTCGGCCGTCCCCTCGACCAGGCGACGCGACTCTCCCGCTCACACGCGGCGCAGCGCGCGACGACGACGTGGTCGACACGATCCGGCGCCGCCGCGTCGACGCCCTCGCCCATCACCAGCTGCATCCGGCTCCGACGACACACGCGACAGCGATAGGACTCGAGAGGCTCGTCGCGCCCGTCCTCTGCCAGCCGATCGAGCACGCGCGCGTCGTCGAGCAGCGTCGCGCGCCGATCGCAGGCCGCGCAGGACGCCCGCACGGGCAGCCAGAACGGCGCCTCGAGCAGCTCGCCTTCCTCCATCGGCTGACGCGTCTCGCGGAAGACCCGCGTCACACTCCGCCAGAAGAGGCTGCCCCGCCCGGTCGTGATCCGCGGCCAGCCGGTCAGGCGGAAGGCATCGCTACCACAGGGACAACGCAGCGCAGCCCACTCGAACGAATCGGCGCCGAGCGCGTCGCGATCGCGCGGCGCGCTCGGGCGGGTCTCGAGATCGTCGACGAGGCGGGGGTCCACGCGCGGGAATCTACCGCGTACGCGCGGCGCCGGCTGACGCCCGGTCGCCTAGGTCGCTGGCCGGGCGTCCCGCTCGTTCACGCCCTTGCGGATCGCGCGGCGATAGTGCTCGGCTTCGGTCAGGTCCGGGAAGCGATCCCGCTCCGCCGCGACCCGGCGCGCTGCCTCGTCGCGATCGCCGTCACAGAGCTGAACGAGGTACGCGAGGTCGTCTGTCGACGCGGCGCCCGGCACGTTGTCCCGAAGGCCCATGCGCTTCCGCAGCGCACGTCCGTGCCGAGTCGTCGCGAAGATCCCGACGACGGCGACGACCGCCACCACCAGAGCGAGCGCATCCATGCGGGTCCGTCCCTCGCTAGTCGTCCCAGCCGTCCGGGGCGGGCAGACCTTCCTGCTCGAGGGTGAAGCGGTAGCGCAGCTCCTTGCGCATGAAGAAGAAGGCGCCCCAGAAACAACCGACGAGCCAGCCCTCGACGAGGAGCGACGGCGTCCAATCCCACCCGAGCACGCCCCAGCCGAGCACGGGGAACAGAAGCAGGAACGCGAGCCCCTTGGTGACGATGTACCAGAGCGAGCCGCGGGCACGGACGCGCTCCCACCACGCGCGCTCGGCGTCGTCCATCTTGAGCTCGTCGGCGGTCGGCATGCGCTGGCTCCGTGTGGTCCGGGCGAGTGACTGAGTAAGTGCGCCCTGTCCTTCGATTCGGCCGCGGCGCCGGCGGGGTTGAATGGGAACGCAAATCAGCGTGTTTTCGGGCCTGTTTCCCCTCGTATTCCGCGCGAGATTGGCCTGCGAGGTTCAGGTCCGATTGGCGCCAGACAGTCGGCGACGGGTCTGCGAGCCTGAGCTCCGAACCCCGCGCCCTGGAGTCCCCGACGATGACCGCCACCCCGCCCTCGCCCGCCGACAAGCGCGAGACCTTCCGCGCCCTGCACGAGAAGACCTTCGTGATGCCCAATCCCTGGGACCGCGGCTCGACCCGGATCCTCGCGAGCCTCGGCTTCCCGGCCGTCGCCACGACCAGCGCCGGCTTCGCGAACTCCCTCGGTCGCCACGACGGCCGCATCACCCGCGACGAAGCCATCGCGCACGCGGGCGAGCTCCTCTGCGCGACCGACCTGCCCGTGAGCGCGGACCTCGAGAACGGCTTCGGCGACGCACCAGAGGACGCAGCCGCGACGATCCGAGCGGCCCTCGACGTCGGCCTCGCCGGCGGTTCGATCGAGGACTGGAGCGGCAGCGCGCTCTACGACGTGTCCGCGGGTGCCGAGCGCATCCGCGCCGCGGTCGAGGCGAACGCCGCGAGCGACGCGCCCATGGTGCTCACCGCGCGCGCCGAGAACCACATCCGCGGCAACCCGGACCTCGCGGACACGATCGCGCGGCTGCAGACCTATCAGGAAGCCGGCGCGGACGTGCTCTACGCCCCGGGCCTCGCGACGGTCGAGGACATCCGGTCCCTCACCTCGTCGCTCGATCGCCCGGTGAACTGCCTGATCATGCCGGGCGGCCCGTCCGCGACGGAGATCTTCGAGGCCGGTGCGGCGCGAATCTCGACGGGCAGCGCGATCGCGGTCGCCGCCCAGGCGGCGATCGTCGAGTCGGCCCGCGAGCTCCTCGACCAGGGCACCCACACGTTCTTCGCGAAGTCGCTCCCGGCGATGGGCACCGTGATGGGCGCCATGGAGAGCGGCGACTAGCTGGCATCCGAGGGTTGATCTTGCATGAAGCGCAGGATTTCACGCGCGATGAAGACTTGGCCCTTTCGGCGCCCGGTCGTCTCCTCGAGGATCCCAGCGGCGATCAGCTTCTTGATGTTGTTCGAGGCAGCCTGATTCGACACCTCCAATACCTCTGCCGCGGCGCCGATGGTGATCGAGGGCGTCTGAAACAGGCGATCGACTAGCCTCATGAGAAGGGCTGATGATCGTCCCTTCTGAAAGTGGCGATGGTAAGTCTGTCGCAGCGCCAACAAATCGTTCGCCTGGCGTGTGCCTTCTTCGGCCGACTCGATCAGCCCGCGAAGGAAGAAGTCGATCCACGACTTCCAATCGCCCGTCTGACTGACGTGCAACAGCAGGTCGACATAGGTATCTCGATGCTTCTCGAAGAACGCGCTCAGGAATAGAATCGGACTCTCGAGCCTCCCCAAGCTACACAGCAGAAGAGGCAGAATCAGTCGACCGACTCTGCCGTTGCCGTCTCTGAACGGATGGATCGTTTCGAATTGATAGTGAACGACCGCGAGACGGATCAGATCAGGGAGTGGGACGCTCGACGGATCGACGTTTAGATACGCCTCGAAGTCGGAAAGCGCCGTGCTCATCTCTGCGACCGGTGGAGGCACGAATCTCGCGTTGGCAATCGAGTCGTCGAGGCGGCCGCGAATCCAGTTCTGATCGGTTCTGAACTCTCCGGGTCGCTCGCGACCGCCGCGGACGCCGGCCATGAGTACCCCATGGATCTCTCGAATCATGCGCAGACAGACGGGCAAGGCATCGAGGCGGCGTAGCCCATGGTTCATCGCTTCGATGTAGTTGAGGACTTCTCTGGCTTCAGCGTCGTCGTGCGCGCTGTCGGCGTTCGGTACGGCCTGTACCAGAACCAATTGCTCCGGCGTGGTGATCGTTCCTTCCATCCGACTGGATAGGATGGCTTCCCTGTGCAGGAGGGGAGAGCCGACCAGGTATGGGTTGAGCTCCCGGGCCGTCGTTCCCGCCAGCCTTCCCAGCGCGTGCTCGGCCCTTCCGTGCAACGCGATCGTCGACGGCTCGATCGGTAGCGACTCAGGGGGCGGCTCCGGAACGAAAGCTTGCGCTCCGCCGATGGTAGGAATGAGCCTTCCGGGCGCAGACTCCTGAAATTCCTCGGCTTTCACGCTGCCAACCTCAGTTGCGAAGAAACGAACATAGCCAAGGAAATCGAATTTTCCTTGTGTATCCTCGCTTATTCCCAACGAAGCGGAGTTGCGACGCCCCGTGGGGCCGGACGCTGCCCTGAACGCGTCAGTCGAGCTTCGCCCAATCGCGACCGGGGTAGATCGTCGCCGCGGGCGCGAAGAGCCACTCGTCCCGATAGCTCTTGCGCGTGAGGTATTCGATCACCGGCGCGTCCTCGAGGGCGTGGTCCGTGATCGCCTGACACAATCGTGCGTTGCCGTCGGCGACGGACTTCGGCTGCGTACCGAGGAGCGCGGTCATCTCGTCGCATTCGATCTCGTCGATCAGCGCGCCGTAGCGGCGCTTCCGGTCCATGCACTCGATCAGGATCTTCACGTCCTTCGCGCGCTGGGCCGCGAACGCGTCCTCGATCACCGGCGCGACGTCGTTCGCCTGCGCGTGGGCCGCGGCCTCCGCGAGAACGTCGCGCTCTCCCTCGTCCTGGTCGGGCATCTCCGGTCGCTCGACCTCCACCTCCATCGCCTGCGCGAGCATCTCGGCGGTCGTGCGGTCGCCGACGTATCGATAACAGAGGTACCAGGCGAGGGACTCGCGCGGATGTGAGTTCTGGCAGATGTAGTGCATCGGGATCATGCCGCGCACGTTCTGGTGGACCGCGTAGTACTGCGCCGCGAAACGCGTGTACGGGATCCCGCTCTCCGCTTCATAGAGCCGAAAGAGCCCTTCGAGTCCGCCGCTGGGGTTCCACATCTCGCGCACGACGATGTTGCCCAGGTCTTCCATCGGGTCGCCCCAGTGCCCGAGCTCCCAGTCGATCACACTGCTCACGCGATCGCCCTGGAACATGAAGTTGACCGGCCCCGTGTCCCCTTGCACGAGGGATACGCGCGCCACGTCCTTCGGTGCGAAGCGGCGCAGCCAGTCGAGGCCGTAGACCGTGAGCGGGTCGGTGTAGTCCTTCAGGAAGTGCGCCCACTGGCGACAGATCACGTCGACCTCGCCGAGGGCCGTCTCTTCCGGCGTCGTTGGGCGCGGTTCCATGATGTCGTCGAGACCGAGGGCGTCGAGGTCGAGCTGGTGCATGCGCGCGACCACGCGCATGAAGTCCTCCATGATCGCGCGCTGCTGCGCGGCGGCGTCGAGCTTGTCGATGTCGGCGCGCCCGGGATCGCGCGAGAACAGGGTGCAGCGCAGGTCCGCATTCCAGCCGTGCACCGTCGTCACCGGGATGTCCGTCTCCATCAGCGCCTGGGTGATGCGCGTCTCGCGCTCGAGCCTGCGCGGGTCGACGCCGCCGTCCTCGCGTTGGAGGCGGAGGAAACCCTCGAGGACGCTGCCGTCCGGGCGCGTCACGTCGACGACCCAGGCTTCGCGGCGGGCGATGTGGCGATGGAGATGCGTCACTTCACCGCCGCCGACCTCGGCGATCCATTCCACCATTCCGTCCGGCAAGTCGTGAGTCAGCTCGGCCATCTGCGAAAACTCCTCTGGAAGCGCACGAGAGAGGCGCTCGACACGGTCGCCTACGTGGCGCCCCGACACGGTATCGCGCGGCTATCGTTCCGGCTCGGGCCGGATTCGCCCCCAGGAGAGACCCCATGCAGTTCGGAATCGCGGAATCGATGTGCGACATCGACCACTACCTGCCGATCGCCCAGGCCGCCGACGAGGCCGGCTTCGGCGTCTTCGCCCTCGGCGACAGCATCCTCTATCCCGAGGTCGCGCAGGACAAATATCCCTACACGGAGACGGGCGACCGCAGCTTCCTCGAAGGCGCGCCCTTCATCGACCCGTTCCAGCTCTTCGCCGCGATGTCCGTCGTCACGTCGAACATCAAGTTCGCCTTCGGCGTGCTCAAGCTTCCGATCCGCGACCCGGTGCTGACCGCCAAACAGGTCTCGTCCCTGCACGTCTTCTCGAACGAGCGCCTCATCTTCGGCATCGGCCTGTCGCCCTGGATCGAGGACTTCCAGGCCTGCGGCCAGGACTGGGACAGCCGCGGCAAGCGCATGGACGAGATGATCCAGATCATCCAGGGCCTGATGAGCGGCGAGTACTTCGAGTGGAAGAGCGAGTACTACGACATCCCGAAGATCAAGCTCTGCCCGGTGCCCTCGGCGATGCCGGAGATCGTGATCGGCGGCCATAGCAAGCCCGCCTATCGTCGCGCGGGCCAATACGGCAACGGCGTGAACTTCGTCTCGCTCTCGGAAGAAGAGCTCACCGAGCGACTCGACATCGTGAACGGCTATCGCAAGCAGTTCGGCCGCGAGAACGAGCCGTTCAGCGTCTACGCCGGCATGCCCGCGTTCTCGATCGACGACTTCAAGCGACTCGAGGACAAGGGCGTGACGTGCCTGACCGTCGGCTATCGGAATCCGTACGAGCCGGACACGATGGATCTCCAATCGAAGGTCGACTGGGTGCGACGTTTCGGGGACGAGGTGATCTCGAAGTACTAGCGGGTCGCTAGTCGCGATCCGTGCGGATCTCGTCGTGGCTCTTCTCGGCCTCGTCGAGCGCGTTCTGGTCGAGCTCGCGACCGAGCGCCTTCTCCGGCGCCACGACGGTCCGCAGCTGGCGGGCGGACATCAGCATCCGTCCGTCCTCGGCCCAGAGCCGGATCGACTCGTCGGTGAGTCCGGCGCCGCCGTTCGTCAGCTTGTGGTGGACCAGGATCGGCGTCGCCTCGTCGCCGGCCACGTCGGGCCCGAAATGCACGACGTGATGGAGAGACGGCGTCGCGCACACCCTGTCCGGGTGCCGGATGATCGGCGGGACCCAGACGTCCGAGGCCACGCGCGCATCGCGCGCGTCCCAGGCGCCGGGATGTCTCGACTTCACCCAACCGCCGCCTTCGCACGGAAGCGCGCGACCGCCGTCGCCGAAGCGGCGATGGAACTCGAACTGGTCGTGGACCGTCGCCACGAAGAAGCCGAGCATCTCGGTGTCCGGCTCGTCCGGTCCGACCACCTCGGGCATCGGCTCGTCGAGGAAGTCCGGCCCCTCGGCGTCGAGGCTGAAGAGCGCCGTCGCCAGGCCGACCAGACGATCGTTCGACGACAGCCTCGCCGAAACCGAGGTCACGCCTCGCCCGACGCGCTCGACCGTCACATCGATCACGAGTGGCCCCGGCTTCACGGAGCCGAGGAAGTGCTGCGACAGCACGCGCGGCCGGCGCGCGGCATCGTCGACCTCGCGCATCATGGCGTGCATCGCGAGCGCCATCAGGAACCCGCCGTGAGGCGTGACGACGCCCCAGAACGGTCCCGGCCCCACCTCGCGCACGTAGCGCCCGTCGGCCTCGCGAGTGAGCGCCGTCTCCTCCTCGAGCACTTTGCTCATGCGCGGCTCGAAGCTCCTCGCGGTTCCTTGCTCATGCGCGGGTCACCCCTCTCGGCCCCAGGCGATCCAGCGTCCGTGCGAGTCGGACTCCGCCAGCACGCGATGGCCCGCGCGCTCGCCGCCTTCGTACGCATAGCAATCGATTCGCGACGTGCCGCGAAGGTTGCTCTCCATCGTCACGAAGTCCACCGGCTGCGAAGCGCTCGCCCGGGCGATCCCGTCCGCCAGCATGCGCCGGCCCTCCTTCGGAATCTGGTAGAGCGCGTGGGTTGCGAAGACGACCCGCGGCGCGTCCGCGGGCAAGCGCTCGATCGACGCCTCGAGATCCGTCGTCGCGTCCCCCGCCGCGATCTCCGCGGGAACCCGCGCCGCGACCGCGAGCGCCTCGTCCATCAGGCGCCCCCGCTCGACGTGCTCCGGCCAGATCAGCGCACGCAGCCAGCGCACCGCGCGCGCATCTCCCACGTCGATCGGCGAGAGCTCGAGCCCCTGCCGCGCGACGACGTCGAAACGCGCGGGCATCGGCGGCGCTTCCTCGCCCCGGATCGCGCACGCGAGCACTGGCTTGGCCTGCTCGTCTCCCCAGGTCGCCTCGATCGCGCCGTCTCGGGTGTACTCGTAGCGGTAGTGATCGAGGCGCAGGTTGAGCCCGGCGCTCGGTCCGATCTCGAGCAGCCCGACCCGTCCCTCGGCGGCCGCAACGCGCGGGAGACTCCCGATCGTCGGGAGCATGATCGCGCCGCGATGGACGACACAGGTCTGCGTCCGGCCCGTGCGCAGCCCTTCGTCGAGCTCGTCCGCGTGGCGCAGGCAGAATGCCCGGAACGCCGCGAACGCGTGCTCTTCCGGGATCGCCTCGCCACTGACCTCCGGATAGAAGCGCGCGAGCGAACGCGCCTCGTCGCTTCGGGTCGCGTCCTCGAGGAGCAGGTCCTTCACCGCAGCGAAGAGCACGTTCGGCGGCGGCTGCGACGACATCGCGCGGCACGCGAGCTCGAGCATCGCCGAATCCTCCGCGACGCCCGCGCAGTAGTCGGCGTAGACGCGCGAGTCCATCTTCGGCGCCTCGATCTCGCCGAAATAGCGAAAGTGGCGAGCGACGTTGTCCGGTTCGCGGGAGTGCGAATCGAAGGGTGCCGTCAGCGGACCAGGGGTCTTACCGGGTTGGGGACCGGACATGCGGGACTCCTCGACGCGCGATCAACCGCGTTTCCGAGAGGATGGATCGGAATCGCGGCTCGCGTCAGTCGTGGGCGCGGCCACGTCTTAGCTCGAATAACGACAGACCGCACGCGTCGCAGGCGAGCTCGTTCCAGACGCGCCGGAATCCCGCAGGCGTCCCCCGAAACGGCGCCTCACATCCGGGGCACCGCGCACTCCAGACGACGAGCCGCGCAGCGCCGACGAACACGAGCCCCGCGATCGCGAGGCCGATCGCGTCCGGGGTGCGGTCGGTGAGCCCCCAGAAGACGGCGATCGGCAGCCAGAGCACCGGCGACCACTGCGCCGCCTGCTTCCAGCGATGGAGCTGTTCGAGCTTCGCGCGCCGTCGATCCATCGCCTAACGTTCCTCGCCTTCGCCCGTCACGTGCAAGGCGAGCAGGTACTCCCCGCGTTCGACGCGGCCGAGGGACTCCACTTCGTAGCCCGCCTCGCGCGCGACCTTCGATAGATCTTCCTCGGCGAGATAGACCCAGGGGAAGGGCGCCCCGCGCCAACCGCGGTAGCGCGTCGACAACACGATCTCGCCCCGCGACGCCGAACGATCCGCCTCGTCGCCGTCCCACGCCTCGAAGAGATCGCTCGAGTCGACGATCAGCTGGCCACCGGGCTCGAGGCACGCGCGCAATCGCTCGAGCAGGCGGCCGAGGGGGACGACTCCGCCCGCGACCCCGATCGTCTGCATGCCGAAGAGGAGCGTGTCGAAGCGACCGAGGGGCTTCGCCGAATCGAGGGTCATCATGTCGACGACCCGCGCGTCCCGGACGCCGCGCGCCTGGCAGAGCGCGACACAGATCGGTGACACGTCGATCGCGACCACGCCCCGCCCGCGCGCCTCGAGCGCCAACGCATGTCGCCCTGCCCCCGCCCCCACGTCGAGGACCCTTCCGCGGCAACGGTCGAGCGCGATCGCGTCGAGCTCCGCGAGCTCACCCTCGAGGGTGAAATACTCCCCGGTCTCGATCTCGAACGAGACGCCGTCGGCCCGCGTCGCCGCGACCGTCCGCGGCCGCCCGGTCGCGTGGTGATCGAAGAGCGCCGCCGCCAGCGGCTCCGCCGCCGCCACACGGCGCGGCCAGAACCGACCCATCCGCGCAAGAAGATCGTTCGTCAAGATGGACGAAACCTACCCGAGCCTTCAGCGGTCAGCCGTCGGAGGCGGGTGTCAGCGCGCCCCGCGCGCGTCCGGACAGAGGAGCCCTCAGCGGTCAGCCGCAAAGCGGCTGTCAGCGCGCGCAGCGCGCGTCCAAAAAAGTCAGCGCGCGCCGTGCGCGTCCGGAAAAGAGCCGCCCGACTCGGGGACGAACCGGTTCCATTCGTCGTCGTCCACCGCTTCCATGTGGTCTTCCATGCAGCTCTTGAAGCGGTAGCCACAGTTCATGCATTCGAGATAGTGCTGAGTCTCGGGACCCCGCGAGGTCGACAATTCGATCTCGGCGCGGACCCAGAGACGGCTGGGCCGCCCCTCGACTTCGCAGTCTTCGCAATACAGTGTGAACAGGGAATCGATCATTCGGATCTCCGAGATCCACGATACCCCATCCGGCCCCGGGAAGATTGGGAAAATGCCCCGCCCCAGAGAACCAGGGTCACGCGATGCGCCTGCAAGTCACGCGCAGGTCGCGCCTGGGCACCCACTCCGATCGCATCGGAAACACCGGAGACAGCGCGTCTCATTTCAGGTCGACGGTGATTTCTCCAACGCGATCGCGGAAGAGGGTCGCCCCCTGCGCACCGAGCTCGGCGAACCACTCCCGGGCCTGGCCGATCGCGGCGGCGAGCGCGGTGACACTGTCCGGTGCCGCGCAAACCCGAGGTCGGTGGAGGTCGGCGAGCACGACTCGGCAAATCCAGCCGTCGCCGTCGGCCGCGCGCTCCGGAGCCGAAATCGTCAGCGTCAATCGACGACGCTCGCCTTCGGCGCGCTCCGCGACGAAGACCTCGAGGCTCGCGATCGCGCCCTTCACGAGGTCACCGGACGATCCGAGTGGCCGAGGTCGCGACCGGGCGCGACGCGGTCACGGATGCGCTGCTTCAACTCGCGCAGCTCCGGGAAGCCGCCTTCCTCGGCGCGGTCGAAGACGACGTCGTCATCGAGCCGCACGACGAAGATCCCGGCCGAGCTGCCCGGGACGAGGGCCACCTCCGCGAGCTCCGACTCGAAGGTCGTGAGCAGCTCCTGGGCCGTCCAGCCGGCGCGCAACAGCCAGCGGCAGCCGACGCAGTATTCGATCTCGACGCGCGGGGTTCGATCCGACATGCCAGCGCACCTCCGCGCCGGATGATAACCGGCGCGCGCGCGCGCCCTGCTACGTTCGAACGCGGTAGTCCGCGGCGGGGGGCGCGCGCCGGAGGCCTCGCGTGCCCGAGTATCCCGACCTGACCGTCTACGTCGAAGCGCTCGAGAAGCGGATCGCGGGCCAGCCCCTCGAGAAGCTGCGCATCCAGAGCCCGAGCCTGCTGAAGAGCGTGGCGCCGACGACGACGGCCGTCGAAGGCCGCCCGGTCCGCGGCATCGCGCGGATGGGCAAACGCCTCGTCTTCGAATTCGACGACGAGCTCTATCTCGTGCTGCACCTGATGGTCGCCGGTCGGCTCCACTGGAAGAAGCGCGGCGTCGCGATCCCGCGCAAGCGGGCCCACGCCGCCTTCGACTTCCCCGACGCCACGATCCTGCTGACCGAGGCGAGCACGAAGAAACGCGCCTCCCTGCACGTCGTCGAGGGCGAAGAGGCGCTGGCGGCGCACGATCCCGGCGGCGTCGAGGTGTTCCGCGCAACGCCCGCGGAGTTCCGCGAGCCCCTCGAACGAGAGCGCCACACGCTGAAGCGCTCGCTCACGGATCCGCACCTCTTCTCCGGGATCGGCAACGCCTACTCCGACGAGATTCTCCACCGCGCCGGGCTCTCCCCGGTCCGGATGAGCGACCGGCTCTCGGACGAGGAGCACGCGCGGCTCTTCGAGAAGACCCGGGAAGTCCTCGAAGAGTGGACGCAGCGCCTCCGAGAAGAGTTCGGGGACGACTTTCCCGAGAAGGTCACCGCGTTCCGGCCCGAGATGGCCGTCCACGGCAAGTTCCGCGAGCCCTGTCCCGTGTGCGAGACCCCGGTCCAGCGGATCGTGCGCGCGGAGAACGAGGTGAACTACTGCCCCGATTGCCAGACCGGGGGCAAGATCCTCGCGGATCGCGCCCTCTCCAAGCTGCTCGGAAAGGACTGGCCGCGCACGATCGACGAGCTCGAGAAGCGGCGAACGGGCTCGGCCTAACGCCCCGCCGCGCCGTCGTCCGACGCCATCATCACCCGCGCGAAGCGGCGCAGGAAGCGCTTCTGCCGCGCGACCTGCTCGGGCGAGAGCGGGTCGACGTCGAAGAGCTCCCGGAGCAGCGGCGCCATCGCGAAGTGGCCGAGGATCACGTGGATCCACGCGGCGACGGCCATCGGACGCTCGTCGTCCGACCAGATCGTGTTGCGGGCCTGCATGGCACCGAGGCCGCTCTCGACGATCGGGCCGATCCAGCCGTGCACGATGTGCGAGAGGCTGGGGCCGCCGGTGAGGGACTCGTGCTGGATGAGCTTTGCGATGTTCGGGTGATGGGCCAGGTGGTCCATGATCGAGTCGAGGATCCGGTCGGTGACCGCTTCGCGCTGATCGGGAGGCGCGTCGGCGGCGGCCTCCGCACGCGCGTTGTTCTCGGTGATGATCGCGAAGAGGGGCTGCACGCCGCGGGCGAGGACCGCTTCATAGAGCGCCTGCTTGCCGTCGAAGTGGTTGTAGAGCGAAGGCGCGGTCAGGTTCGCCTCGCGCGCGATGTCGCGGACCGCGGTGCCCGCGAGGCCGCGCTCGGCGAAGAGGGCTTCGGCCACGTCGAGGATGCGCTCGCGCGTCGATTCGGGATCGGGGACGTCCGTCCCTTCGGTCCTGGGGTCGATGGCCTCGGCCATGGCGATTTCGTGTACTCTCCCGGCGCGCGGCGCGGATCTCCTGCTCTGGAGCGTCCGCAAGGCGACGATGCACATGTTCGAACGAACGTTCGTTCGAACCCACGAAGTCTCGTCGCTCGGCCGGATGCCGTCAATCCCGGCCGTCCGACTGCGGCCGAACCCGGGTGTAGTCGGGTTCAGTCGGGTTCAGTCGGGTGTAGTCGGGTTCAGTCGACCGACGTCCCCGCCCAGACGACCCTGTAGAGCCCGACCGCGAGCAGGGCGCCGGCGGTCGGCGCGAGCCAATAGAGCCACAGCACCGAGACGTCCCCCGACACCACCGCCGGACCGAGGGAGCGGGCGGGATTCATCGAAGCTCCGGTCAGCGGCCCGCCGAACGCGGCGCAGAGCGCGACCGTCCCGCCGATCGTGAGCCCGGCCGCGAACGAGGTCAGCTTGTGGCCGACCGCGCAGGCGAGGATCACGAACATCAGGATCGTGGTCAGCAGCACCTCCATCGCGAAGGCCGGTCCCACGTCGCCGATCGGCAGCGTCGCCCCGAGCGTCGTCGTCTCGGGATAGAGCCCCTGGAGCGTCGCCGCGGAAGCGAGTGCGCCGAGGCACTGTGCGATCACGAAGGGCACGACCTCGCGGGGCGCGAACTCCTGTGCCGCGCAGAACGCAATCGTGACGGCGGGGTTGATGTGGGCGCCGGAGATCGGACCGAACGCCACGACCATCATCATCACGATCGCGCCGAACACGATCGAGATCCCGAGGTGGGTCACCGCGCCGCCGGACAGGTCGTTCGCCACGACCGCGCCGCAGCCGGCGAAGACGAGCCCGTAGGTTCCGAGGAACTCCGCGGCGAGCCGCCGCAAGTACTCGCTCATCCGCCCTTGCCCCTCTCTTCCGGCGGCACCACCGGTCCTTCGCTGTGGCCGATCCGGAAGCGGTGGCCGTTGTTGTCCTCGACGGTGAACTCGCGCATGCCCCAGGGATGCGACGCGATCTCCTCGACGATCGTGGCGCCGCGTTCGCGCAGCGCCTCGAGGACGCTGTCCGCGTTCTCGACGCGCACGAAGTTCACGACGGGCGCGAACGCCTCTTCGGTCTGCGAGAAGTAGATCTCGGTCTGGCCGTTGTAGACCGCGCCGTATTCTTCGTCGTAGATCCAGGCGATCTGGCAGCCGAACACGTCGCGATAGAAGCGCTGGGTCGCGCGCACGTCGCGCACCGGGAGCTGCGGTGTCACGAAGTGCCAGGCGGTCGGCGGGAGCTGCGTCGTCACTCTCTTCCTTCCGCGTTCTCGGGTGGGGCGGGGGCGTTGGGCGGGCTAGGCGCGTTGGGTGGGGCAGGCGCGTTGGGCGGCGCCTCTGCGACGCCCGGGGTGGCCGGGTTGGGCGCCGCGTCCGAGGGCATCCACCCGAGTTCCGACTCGAACATCGCGCGCCGCGCGGTCCGGACGGTCCGCGGCGCGCGCCGAATATATTCCTCCGCGCGCGCCCGCGCTTCGCCTTCGAGTCCGCGGAGATGCTCGACCAGCTCGCGGTCCGACGGCTTCGCGAAGCGTCCGTCAGGGCAGCGCGAGGGCAGCGCCGTCCAGACGAGGGCGTCCACCTCCGCCTGCGCCAGCCACGTCCCGACCACCACGCGCGTCTCCGAGGTCGCCTCGCCTCGCTGCTTCGCCGCGCGCGAGCTGGTCTGCCCCCCGATCCACGCGGCCCAGCGATCCGGCCCGATCCGCTCCCGGCGCCCCAACGCTGCGACCGCGGCTCCGAGATCCGGCACGTCGAGGGCGACCCAGTAGGTCGGGATCGGCACCGCGTCCGAATCGATCACGAGGGTCACGCGCCCGTCCTTCGCCACTCGGGAGAATTCGATCGGAATCGCGGGGCCGTCGTCGCGGAACCCGCCGGCCATCGGCAGCGAGCGCGGGTCCCAGAGCAGCGAGCCCCAGCCGAGACAACCGATGCGCATCAGGGAGCCTTCATGCGTCGCGAAAGACCGCCCGGCCGCGCTGCAGCGCGCGCCTAACCGTTCGCCGCGCGATCCGGCGACGGCGGACGTTCGTAGCCGAACGCGTCGGAGAGCTGCTCCGCCACATAGGCGTCGATCTTCGCCGTCTCGTCTTCGTCGAAATAGTCCTTGTAGCCGCCGACCTTGGCGCGCCGGACCTTGTACGTGTTCGGGTCGCCCTTCTTGCCGGGCTTCATGCGTCCGCCGGCGAGCCAGAACACGTTCTTCTCTTCGAGCTTCCGCATGTTCTCGACGCTCGAGTACTCGACGGCGCCTTCGACCGCGTCGGCGTTCGACGGCTCGTCGTTCACGAACTCCATCACGCGCGCGAGCACGGCGCCCGGATCGGCGCGCATGTCCTCGTAGCGGATGATCAGCAGGTTCTCGACGCGATCGGCTTCCCGGGCCCAGAGGTTCAGGTAGTCGATGATCCCGGGCAGGCCGACGTTCTCGTCCATCACGAAGTCGTAGGCCAGGACCTCGGTGCCGTGGGGCGGGTACTTGTTGAGCTTCTTCTTCGCGGGACGCATGCGGTGCTGCCACTGGAAGTACTGGCTGACCGCGATGTCCTTCGGGTTCCGGACCAGGAGCACGACCTTCTTTCCGTAGAAGGGCGCCTTCGAGTCGAAATCGCCGGTGTAGTCCTTGATGTAGTTGTCGTGGGTGAAGAAGATCTTCGGGATGTCCGGGTTGCGGCGGTGGTAGTTCTCGAAGCCGAGCAGGACGCGCTCCGGAATCGAGAACATCAGCTGGTAATAGCGGGAGATCATCACGCGGAGCCACGTGCGACCGCTCTTGCCGAAGGACACGACCGCGACGTCGGCGCGCGCGAGGCGGCGCGTCTCCTCGCGGCCTCGCAGCCAGCGCTCGAGCCGGACGCGGCGCTCGTCGGGCAGCCAGAACAGCAGCGCCATCACGACCTCGCGGGTCGCCTTCTTGAGAATGGAGTCCATGGGTGAAGGTCCTTCGGGCGGGACGCCCCTCGGAGTGGCGGCAATCTATCACAGCCCCCGGGACGACCCGTCCTGAACCGAGGGCTTTTGGCCCCGATCGAACCCAGCGAACCCGCCGGCCGGTGGCCCCCTCCATCGCCGAGCGCGACACTCGCGCCCGGAGAGGATCCCCTTGAACCTGCCCGCCGCCGCCCCGAGCGCGACCGTCGAGCCATCCGCGCCGCCCGGCGCCCCGCTCGTCCGACGCGACCGCCGCCCGCGCCAGAGCCCGAAGCTCACCCGGTACCTGATCTCCGAGATGGTGCTGCCTTCGGTCTTCGCCCTGGGCGCGTTCGGCCTCGTCGTGCTCATGACCGACCTGCTCGGATACGCCGAGCTGATCGTGAATCGCGGCCTCGGCCCGGGCGAGGTCGCCCAGATCGCCGGGCTCCAGCTGATCCCGACCCTGTCCCGCACGCTCCCCTTCGCGGTCCTCGTCGGCTCCCTCGTCGGCCTCGGTCGGCTGTCCGCGGACCGGGAGCTCCTCGCCCTCGAGACGAGCGGCTTCTCGGCCCGCCAGCTCGCGCGCCCGGGTCTGCTCTTCGCGGTCGCTGCGACCGTCGTGTCGGTCGCGCTCACGGTCGTCGTGGCCCCCGCCAGCCAACGCTCGGTCCGCGACAAGATGATCGAGCTCTCCGAGGAGAAGCCCGGCCTCGCGCTCCGCGAAGGCGCGGCCACGAGTCTCGGCGGCTGGCGCATCGAAGCGCGCGAGGTCGAAGACGAAGGCGCGCGCCTCGCGGGCATCCTGCTCTACATGCCGAGCCTCGACGAGACGCTCTTCGCACAGCGCGGCGCGGTCCACACCGACGAAGACGGCACCAAGCGCCTCGTGCTCGAGGACGGCCTCGTGCTCTCGAACGGCGAGAGCCGCGCCTCGCTCCTGCGCTTCGCCCAGATGGAGACCGTCTTGCCCGCGATCGAGGAGCAGGACGACGTGCCGGTCGACCCGGTCGCGACCCTCGCGCCCGGGCCGCTGCTCGAAGAGGCGCGGCGAATGGATGACCCCGGCGCCGCACGGTGGGCGCTGGTCGAGGCCCATCGTCGCGTGGCGCTCGGCGCCGCCGCCCTCCCCTTCGGACTCCTCGCGATGGGCCTCGCTCTCGGCCGACGCGACCTCTCGCGCTCCGGCGGCACCGTGATGGGCCTGGCCGGGGCGATCACCTACTACGCCCTCTTCCAGTTCGCCGAAGGCATGCTGCGCAACGAGAACGCGCCCGTCGGCCTCGTCGTCTGGATCCCGAACACGGTGCTCATCGTCGTCGCGGGCGTCCTGCTCTATCGCGCCGGTCGCCACGCCTCCGAGTCCGATCGCAGCAAGGGCAGTCCATCCGGCGGGGTGCTCGCGCGCGCGGGCCTCGTTCGCGACGCGCTCCGCATGAAGCGTTATGCGTTGCCCCGATACGTGAGCGCGCAGTTCGTGCGGATGGTCGCGGCTTCGATCGTCGGGCTCGTCTTCGCGTATCTCGTGATCGACGTCTTCGACAACCTGAAGTGGTTCAACCAGTACGGAGCGACCATCGACGAGATCGCGCGCTACTACGGCGCGCGATTGCCGGTCCTGATCGGTCGCGTCGTCCCGATGGCACTGCTGATCGCGGTCGCGCTCACGATCAGCCTGCTCGGCGCCAACGGCGAGCTGCTGGGCATGCGCGCCTGCGGCATCCCCGTGTTCCGGGTCCTCGCGCCGGTCTGGCTCCTGTGTGGTCTGGCCGTCCCCGCCTATCACCTGCTCGCCAACGAGGTCGTCCCGCGCGCGACCGCCGAGGCGAGCCTGATCAAGAAGCGCGACATCAAGAACCAGGACGTCGGGCCCGCGCAACAACGCGAGCGCGTGTGGTACCGGGTCGGACCGCGGATCTACGAGATGGAGCGCCTCGACCTGTTCCGGGGCCGCGCGAGCGACGTGACCCTCTACGACCTCGGACCGGACGGCCTGCCGCGACGCCGCACCGACGCGGAACGCGCGCGCAACATCTCGAGTCGCGGCCTCTGGAGCCTCGAGGACGCGCGCACGGTCGAGCTGACGGACGGAAATCACCTGCAGCGTCCGCAGACGGTGCCGCGGCTGGCGGAGTTCGGCGAAGAGACGCCGTCGGAGATCGAGACCGCGCACATGACGCCCGGGGACCTGCGCGCAGCGCTCTCGGATCCCGACCTCGAGCCGCGGGAGATCTCCGCCTATCAGACGGATCTGCAGATGAAGATCGCGGCCCCGCTCGCCTGCCTTCTGCTGCCGCTGATCGCGCTCTTCTTCGCGGCCACCGGTCCACCCTTCCCACGCCCGGTCCACACCTTGATCGCCTGCGCGATCATCGCCGTGAGTCACGCCCTCGCGACCGGCTTCTCCGGCTCCATGGGATACGGCGGCACCCTCGACCCGGTCCTCGCCGGTTGGGGACCCTCCGTCCTGTTCGGTGCCGTCGCCGGCGGGATGGGGTTCCGGCTGAGACGCAAGCTGAGCCGGTCGGGCTAGCGCACCGCTGCTGCGCGTCCGCCGTGGTAGATTTTTCGAGCCGGAGAGCGCCGGCGCTGGGGGCAGCCTTGCCGGATCCGGAACCCGAGAGCACGACACCAACGCACGAGCCGACCGGCTCGGGTGGACCGATCGTCTGGCTCCTGATGGGCAACCGCGCCGGCGACAACTCGCAGGTGCTCGGGCTCGGGGAGGCGCTCGGCTGGCCCCTCATCGAGAAGCACTTCGAGTTCCAGTCCTACGAGAAGGTCGTGAACCTGCCCTGGGGCGCGCACCTGCGCGGGATCAAGAAGGAGCGTTCGACGCCGATGGCGGCACCCTGGCCGGACGTCGTGATCTCCGCCGGGCGCAAGAACGAACCGATCGCGCGCTGGATCCGCAGGCGTGCCCTCGCCGAGGAAAGCAAGCGCACGCGCCTGATCCACGTCGGCCGTCCCTGGGCGGCACCGCCGAACTGGGACCTCGTGATCACGACGCCTCAGTACCGCCTGCCCCAGGATCCCAACATCCTCCACAACGACACGCCGCTCCACCGCGTGACGCGCGGGCGCCTCGACGAGGACGCGAAGAAGTGGGCGGAGCGCGTCGCGGACCTCCCGAAGCCGTTGATCGCGGTGTTATGCGGCGGCAACTCCGGCCCCTACCCCTTCGACCGGCCCTCGGGCGAGCGCCTGGCGGTCGCGGCGGACGCCCTCGCGCAGGAGTTCGGCGGGTCGCTGCTCGTGACGACCAGCAAGCGCACGCTGCCCGAGACGACCGAGGCGCTCTTCGAAGGCATCCAGTCGCCGTCGGTCCTCTACGACTGGAAACCGGACGACGACGACAATCCCTTCTTCGCGTTCCTCGGTCTCGCCGATCGCGTGATCGTGACTGCGGACAGCGTGTCGATGATGACGGAAGCCTGCGTGACCCAGCGCCCGGTCTATCTCTTTGACACCGGCGAGGGCATGACGTCGATGAAGGAGAACCCCTGGCTCGACGGCGAGGCGGGGCCCGGGGACGGCGATCCGAAGCTCGGGCTCTCGCGCTGGCACCTGAAGGCGCACGTCTACCGCCTCACGATGCGGATGGGCCCGCAGCGTCTCACCCGAGACATCCGGATCGTCCAGCAACTGCTGATCGACACTAAGCGCGCGGTCTGGCTGGGCGACGGCCACCCGGACCCGCACCCTGAGCCCCTGCGCGACATGGAGCGCGCGGTCGCGGCGGTGAAGGCGCTGTTCGAGACCGACTAGGCCGCCAGCGGCTGCACCCGGTCGAGCACCTCGAAGGCGTCGTGGCGGACGTGGTTGCGGCCCATCTCCTCGCGGAGGAAGTCCTCGGAGACGATCCCCTTCTCGACGCACTCCCGGAGCAAGCCGAAGAAGAACGCTTCCTGCCGCTCGTCCGGATGGCTCTTGTAGTCGGGGACGAAGGCGTAGTCGCCGAAGAACTTGCGGCGGGCGCGCAGGACCCAGCGCATCGGCGGGAAGAACTTCCACTTCTCCGCCGGCACGTAGTCCGCGGGCAGGCCGCTCTTCCAGGGCTGCGTGCGGCGCTTCGTGTTGTGGATCAGCTTCGTCTTCTCGGTGAGGCGGTCGAAGTCGTTCCACTCGTGCTCGAAGAGGCCGATCTTCGATCGGTCTTCCTTCTTGAGCCCGATCCAGTCCTGATAGTCGAGCTCGCGACGGAACATCGCGTCGAACTGCTCGCGCACGTTCCAATGACCCAGCTGCGCGCAGTCGAGCAGCATCACGCTCGTCGCGAGGATGCCCTCGAAGCCCTTCGCGCCGGATCGCGGACGACACACGATCTTGTGGCCTTCCATGTCACGGTTCAGCAACTCGGTCACGTCGCCCACCGCAAAGACGTCGGGATCGGTGATCACCGCGCGCCCCTGGTAACCCATCAGCTCCGGCGGCATGAAGCGCAGCGGGGTGAACGATTGCAGGTCGTCGTTGTGCCAGACACGCGAGGCGCCGTCCCGCAGGTACGGCTTGCCTTCGTATTCCGCGAACCACGCGTAGTCTTCGTGCCGAATCAGGTGCACGTCGAACGAATCGGGATCGGTCGAGTTGCGCTTCATCGCGTACTCGCCGACGAGCGCGCCCACCATCTGCCGATGGTTCGTGTGGATGAAGACGTTGGGACGGCTCGGGTCGATTCCCGGCGAAGCTGCCGCGGTCATCTTCTGGTTTCCTCCTCGACCTCGGATGGGCGCGGGGCAGGTCGAAAGCAGCCCGCACGCGCCGGTCGAATCGCGCGAGAGGCTATCACAGGACCGTTCCGACCCCGTCGGTCGCGAGCGGTTCAGCCCCCGGCGGGCAACAACGCACGAACGCGCGTCACGATTCCGTCGAGCGCCTCGTCGCGCCATACGCCCGGCTCGGGCTGTGGGTCCGATGACCACGCCGCGAGGCCGTCCGCCACGAGCCGCCGCGCGATCGCCGTCAGGTCGCGAGAATGGATCGGCCGACCGAGGGCCGCGAGCGTGCGCGGGCCCACGCCACCCGCCGGAATCGGATCCCGGGTCGGATCGATCCTCGGCAACACACCGACCGCTTCGAGCCCGCGCTCGAGCGGCCCCTGGGCGCGACCAAGCGCGAAGAGGGAGAGCGGCCGGCCGAGCTGCGCGACCTCCACCATCATCGACAGGCTGTCCGTCGTCACCACGAAGTGGTCCGCCAGCGCCAGCAGCCCCTGATAGGGATTGTCGATCGGCGCGAGGGAGGGGTCGTAGACCGCGAGCTGCTCGTTCGGGTCCGCGCCCTTGGCCTCGCGTAGGAACTCGACGACGGCCGCCGGCGTGCGACGACTCGTGACGACGTAGAAGGACCCGCGATGCTCCGCTGCGAATCGGCGCGCGTGCTCGAGCAGCCTGCGGGCTTCTTCGACGCCGAAGCGCAGGCCGCCGGTCGGCCCGCCGACCAGCACCGCCGTGAGGGGCCGCGGCGCAAGGGTCAGTCGACCGACCCACGCCTTCTTCGTTTCCGCGAGGGCGGCCGAATCGACCTCCATCAACGGATAGGCATGGCGCGCGACATTCGGCCCTTCTGGCAGGACGTAGTGCTCCGCGACGACGATCAGGTCGAACGCCGCCGCGAGTCCGCGCGGCTTCCCGATCACCACGATCTTCGTGCGACCGCCCGACGCGCGCTTGATCCAGAGCGCGACGCTCGCGAGCCGCCGGCCGGCGGTCATGACGAGATCGGGCCACGGCCCTTCGAGCGCGTCCGACTGGTCGCGATCGACATGCTCGAGGCTGGCGTCCACCGGCGGCTTGCCGTCGATCCACTCGGGCTTCATCACGACCGACTTCTCGACGCAGGCCAGACCGGCCGCACGCGCGAGCCTGCGGACCTGCGCGTTGTCGCCGCGCTTCTCGCCTACCACGAGCCAGACGCGGGGCGAAGCCACTGCCTCGCGCTCCGTCGGTTTCGATTCCATCTCGGCGGGGAGGCTACCGGATTCGGGACAAGAGGCGGTTCGGCGGATTTCCGGACGTCTAAGCGATCAGGCCGTCGAGTGTTCCGAGGCGGCCCGCTCGAGCTGTGCGAGCGTCGCCCGCGCGTCAGCGAACGCGCCGCGCTTGCCCGCGGTATCGAAGTGGGCGAGCGCCCCGAAGCCAGCCGCCGGCACGACCGCGAGCCAGGTCGCCGCGGTCGCCATCCCGCGCAGCACGCCGCGCCGGCGAACCGGATCGCTCCGGCGAAGTCCGGCCGAGACGGCGGCCAGGGCGCCGAAGCCCCAGGCCTGCGCGAGATGAACGCGTTCGCGTCGGGCGGCTTCGGCATCGACGACCTCGAGCAGCGCACGGGCGCGATCGACGGCGCCGGGCACGGGCGGTGTGGCGCTCTCGAAGGCGACCGGGTGCACGAGGGGCTCGAGGCCGAGCTCCGCCCGGAATCCGAAGTGATCCGAGAGCGAGCGGTCGATCTCCCGGATCCGCGCAGTCTCCGCGAAGAGCAGCCGCGCATCGCTCGCCCGCCACGCGACCTCCGGCCCAGGACGCACGAAGAGGAAGTCGATCCGCTTGTCCTCGGCGGTGCGGTGGCGCTTGTAGTAGTTGGTGCGGGACAGCGTCGGGTGGCGGCTGCCCCCACCGAGCTCAAACGCGCCGGAGAGTCCCTGGAAGAGATCGTACTCGACGTCGCCCGCCGCACAGTTGAAGTCGCCGCCGACGACGACCGTGCCCTCGGTGTCGGCGAGGTGGCGCAGGATCTGCAGCAGCTGCGCGAGGCGAACGGCGCTGTTGAGGCGCGGGTGATCGCGGCGGTAGCGCGCGTGCAGGTGGGTGTTCACGATCGAGAGCGGACCGTGCTCGGCTTCCACTACGAGGCTCTGGAAGCCCTTGCCGCCGAGGAATTCGCCGGTCGCGAACCGCTCGGGATCCCCGCGGAAGCGGAAGCGTTCGAATCGCGACGCGCGGATCGGCCGGCGCGACAGCGTCATCAGGCCACCGCTCGCCCCAGGCCCGTCCGCAACCTCGAACCCGGCCGCGAGCGCGCCCGCGCGCAGGGTCGCCCGCACTTCGTCCGTCCAGGCCTCCTGGATCAACAGCACTTCGAGGTCGGAGGCCGACAGCCGCTCTGCGATCAGCCGCATGCGGGACGAGACGTCGTCCCCGAACCCGAAGGTTTCGGGGAGCCCCCAGACATTGAAGGTGCCGAAGCGAAGCGACAAGAAGCCTCCTTGCGAGCGTCCTCCCGCTTGGGGAGGGCGGCCCGGAAAGCGCCTCGAGAACGAGGTCCCGACCTCGAGTGATGCAAGCTGCAGGCCGCGCGCGCCCTCCTTCGGGGGCGGCCTCCAATAGACCCGACACCGGCGCGGGATGCGGCGTTGCCTGCCGACGGGGTGCATCGAAACGAGAACCGTACCAACGCCGCCGAAGGAGCGCGATTGGGAAGCGAGTGACACTTTTTCACCCATGCCGTTCCACTCTGGAAGCGGCCTGCTGCCGGCCTCCGCTCCGCTATCGTCGCGCCTCCCGACGCCCGGCCCGTGCCCATTTCGAGGAGTCAGAACCCGTGCCCGACATCGATCTCGCCAGCGAACTCGAAGCCGCGATCGTCGCCGTCCGCGACGCCGCGACCGTCTGCCAGAGCGTCCAGAAGGATCTCGTCACCGCCGCCACGATCGAGAAGAAGGACAAGAGCCCCGTCACGGTCGCCGACTTCGCCTCCCAGGCCCTCGTCTGCTCGGCGCTCGCCGGCACGTCGAAGATCCCGGACGTCGTGGGCGAGGAAGACGCCAAGGACCTGCGCGAAGCCGGTGCCGAAGACACGCGCGACAAGGTGGTGGAGCACGTTCGCGGCGTGCGCGGCGCGGACGTCTCGACCGACCAGGCCCTCGAGTGGATCGACCTCGGCGGCATCACGCCGAACGGGATCGACACGCCCTACTGGACCCTCGACCCGATCGACGGCACGAAGGGCTTCCTGCGCGGCGAGCAGTACGCGATCGCCCTCGGCCTGCTCGATCACGGTCGCGTGGTGCTAGGCGTCCTCGGCTGCCCGAACCTGCCCGGCCCCGATCGCCAGCCCGGCTGCCTGTTGACGGCGACCCGCGGCGGCGGCGCGCAGATCCTCCCCTTGAACGGCAACGGACGCGAAGGGGCCAAGGACATCCGCGTGAGCGACATCCTCGACACGTCGGCCGCGCGCTTCTGCGAGTCGGTCGAGTCCGGCCACAGCGACCAGGACCAGAGCGCGCAGATCGCGAAGGCCCTCGAGATCAGCGAGGACCCGGTCCGCGTCGACAGCCAATGCAAGTACGCGATCGTCGCCCAGGGCCAGGCGCAGATCTATCTCCGCCTGCCGACCCGCAAGGACTACCGCGAGAAGATCTGGGACCACGCCGCGGGCCTGATCGTCGTCGAAGAAGCCGGCGGTCGCGTCACCGACGTCCGCGGCAACGACCTCGACTTCGCCCACGGCCGCACGCTCGACAACAACGCCGGCGTGATCGCGACCAACGGTCCGATCCACGATCGCGTGCTCGAAGTCGTCGCGCAGTTCGTGAACACCGACTAGTGGCGCTCCCCGCTTCCGCCCAGCTCCGCCTGTCGCCCCTGGACCGCTTCGCATCTCGCCCAAGGACGGCTTCGCCTAGCTCACAAGAAAGAAGTACCAGCACCACGGCAGCACGACCGCATAGAGAGTGATGCCTGCCAGGGACCACGGGAGCTGGCTCGCGGAGAACGCGGCGGGCTCATCGAGGCCGGTGTGCGCGACGGCGATCCGGTTGCCCACGAAGGCGAGCGCGGCACCCGCGGCGAGCGGAATCGTGCCGACGAAGATGAGCGGGACCCACATCTCCCGCTGCACGAGCGGGACGATCGCCAGGGTCGGCACGACCAGGAGTGCGCCCGGGATCGTCATCCCGTGCTTCAGCATCCAGAACGGCGCGAGGAGCAGCGCACCGACGTTGAACCCGCGACGCGGATCCTCGGCCTGGTCGCCGGTCGCGCGCGCGTGGGCCTCGGCGTATTCGGTGCGACGATGGGCGAGAGTGGCCCAGTAGAGGCCGAGCACACCGAGGGTGATCGAGTAGGCGGCGATGGCGTAGATCAAGGTCGGGCTCCGTCGCGGGGTGCGCGGCGGGAGGGTATCACGGGGCGTGGGCGCCGGGTGCACGGCGGGAGGGTATCACGGGGCGTGGGCGCCGGGTGCGCGATGGTGGGATCACGGGGTGCCGACTTCGCTTGCGCCCCTCGCTCGCTACTCGCCGAGCTCGGTCGGCGGCGGCGCCGCCACCTGGGCGCTGCGCCGCTCGTCGATCAGGCGGCCCAGTCGCTTGACCGCGTCTTCGGCTTGCCGGCGCATCAACCGGTCACGCAGCGCAGCCGGCAGCGAGCCACCGACTTCGGCCCGCGTCACGTAGGTCGCCTGCGTGCGGCCGAGGGGCGGCATCGGGCGGAACTCCCAGTAGCCCGAGGTGTGCAGGCGCAGCACGTCGTCGTCGGGCGGCGGCAGGTGTTCGTTCGCGTCGACCCAATCGATCCGGTGGACGCCAGTGTTCGCGTCCCGGGAGGCGGTGATCAGGACCGCGAGCTCTCGGTCGGAGAACATGAAGGGGAGATCGATGTAGGTGTGGACGAGCGCGGTGTCGCGGGTGCGCTCGAGCAGTCGACGCCGCTCGCCCGTCGCCGTCGCATCGCGCTCGGCCATCGAGTCCATCAACGTCTCGGAGGCGACGCTCGGCGAAACCTCGAACTCGGTCTCGATCCGGAACGCGGGACGACCCGGCATCGGATCCCGCTCGACGTAGACGGACCACGCGAGCGCGTCCTGGTTGCGGACGGCGGCCATCTCCCAGGACGCCTCGACCGCAGGCGTCGCGGTCTCGTCGGCGACGATGGGACTCGTCCAGGCGAGGGTCGCTCCGAGCACGACGCCGAGGCAGATGCCGAGCCCGAGGTTCATCGCAGGCCGCGCGGGGCGCCGCGTCCGATTCCGATTCCGCATGAGCCACTCCAGGAACGTCCGGGTGCCCTCCGCTCCGGCGCGATCGCCGTTAGAGTAGCCTCTCGCGAGGGCCCGCCGCATGCGGGGCAGCAGGAGGTGATTCGTGGCTGGAAGCTTTGATCCGTGGACGGCGGAGTCGATGTACGCCCTCGGGATGCGGCACGCCACCGCCGAGGCCGAGGGCGACCTCGACGCGACGATGGCGACCCTAGTCGAAGTGCCGGTCTACGAGTTCTGGCCGATGGGCAAGAAGATGGTCGGGCGCGACGCCGTCTTGCGCTACTACGAGCATCTCGTGAGCGACTACATGCCCGTCCAGCTCGGCTTCGAGATGATCTGCGAGACCGTGAGCCCCGAAGCGCTGTCGCAGGAATACATCGTGCGCATTCCCGGACCGGACGGTCCTGAAGCCCATCGCGTGTTGGGAATCCTCTATGCGGCCGACGACGGATCCGGCCTGATGGGCGGTGAGCGCATCTGGGGCTCGGACGCGTTCCTGCGCCGGATGATCGGACCGATCTGGGACGAGCTCGAGTCGATCGAGCAATGACGAAGCAACGCTAGACGGCGGCCTGCTTCGGCACCGATCGCGTGATCAACGCGTAGAGCAGGAGCGGCAGCTCGAGGGTCACGCCGAGCAGCGCGAGGAAGAGCACGCCACCGCGCGCGACCCGGGTCGCCAGGTACGCGTCGGGCAGACCCAGGTAGAAGAACGCGACCGCTGCGCCCGTCGCGACGAAGCCCGCGAGCGACATCACGACGAACTGCGGGAGCGTGTTCCCCTCCGGCCCGAAGCTGAAGAGGAAACCCGACGCGAGGTTCTCGCCGATCCCGACCGTCGCACCGGCGGCGACCGCGCCGAGGTAGTGGCTCCACTCGTGCACCAGGTACGCACACGCGAAGAGCATGACCCCGACGATCCAACCGGAGAGGTCCGCGACGAAGCCCGCCTCCGCGGAGCGCGCGGCCAGCCCCCACCACGCGGCCACGGCGAGTGTGACGATCACGAGATCACGAAGGGCGAAGCGGAGCAGCATCGGCATGGGCCTTCTCTAGCACTTGCCCCGGCAGGCGTCGCGCGCCCTGGGTCGATCTGCGGACGCAACGAACCGCGTCGCCTCTCCTCGCGACGAAGCCCCTCCCGGGAGCCAAGGTCTGTCTGGGGAGCGGGGAGTGCAGGCGCGCGCCGATCGACGCGCCGGCCTGCGACTCGAAGCCCGCGGCCCTGGGTCGTCCCGGCTAACGTCCGCCGGGCAGGCGGAGAAGAAGGGTCGAACCCTTCGTCGTCGCCTCGAGGTTGGACCACTCGGCCAGGAGGCGGCAACGCGTGACCTGTGCGCTGCCCGGGGAGCCCATCTTGATCTTGAGTTCGCCCTTGGGGTTATTGTTAAGTCGGTCGATGACCGATGACCAGTCTCTGACTTTGCGCATGATGAAACCTAACGAAGGAAAGGGAATAACGGACGCTCGAAGCGACAATAGCGTGTAGCACGGCTTCGTGACCGCCACAGCGGCGGATACATCAGATTACGTTCGGCCTAGCGTTCAGGTTTCAGCGAATGCGTCGAAGGTGCGCGGATCGTCGAAAGCGTGATCGGACTCACTTGCGGATCCGCCCACGCGTACATCCGATCGGCAACGATTCGCTGCAGGCGACAGCGAGTCTGCCGTTGCGGATCGTACGCGTCCTCACGTCGACGCCGACGCCGCGATCGGGCGACACGCCGCGCCGTGATGTCTGCCCGTGACGCTCACCCCTGGACTGATGGGCGAATACAGCTCACCTAGCGGGCCCTTCCACCCCCGAAGGATCGGACGCACAGTCGGAAACGAGAACGAACGGCTTCATCGCGAAAGATGGTCACGAACGGTGTCTTCGCGCCCCGCCTAGCGCCGAACTCAGCCGTTTTCCGGCAGATAGGTCTGGAAGAGCTCGCCGATCTCCTGCTCTTCGTGCCGGGGGACCTTGTAGAAGGTCCGAATGGTCAGATCGCCGTTCTCCTCGAACCGGTAGGTCTCGATCGACAATCCAATCTGATCGCGGCCGTTCGAGTGGAAGTGGTTCTCGAGCAGCCAGGCGACCTCGTTGTCGCAGATGAAGAGCGATCCCGGGACGATCCGGAAGCGGACGTTCGGTTGGAACAGGTCCCAGGAATCGAGGCAGGCGTGCTCGAAGCCGACCTTTTCCGGTGTACCGACTGGATCAAGCATGCGAACGGTGCCCGGCGCGACCTTCTTGTAGTTGTCGATCCAGGCCTCTTTGTCGCCCGCGTTCCAGAGCTTCGGATAGTTCTCGGCCCAGGTCTTCAGCTGGTCGAAGGTCGGCTTCGGCATGTCGTCTCCTCGGGAGGGTCGGCCTCGGTGGGGGCCGATCGGGACTTTCGAATGTAGACGGCTGGATCCGGGCTTGCCGCTGGCCCGGCCCGGGCTCCGATCGTCAGAGCCGCTTCGTCATGAAGAAGGTCGGCGGGTCGTCATGGGCGAATCCGAAGCGTTCGTAGAGGCGCTGCGCGGCGGCGTTCGTGCCCACGACCTCCAGGGTCAGCTTGGAGGCGTCGCGGACCTTCGCCCGTCGCTGCATCTCCTCGAGCAGCGCCGACCCGACGCCGCGCCCCTGAGCCTCCGACAGGACCGAGAAGTCGTGGAGGTTCAGGCCGGGACGGCCGCTGAACGTGCCGAGGGTCCAGACGCACACCGCCGCGCCGACGATCTCGCCGCCGAGCCGCCCGAAGAGCACGAAGGACATCGGATGGGCGCGCAGGAGCGGTCCGAGGCTCTCGCGCGCCTCGGGTCCGAGCGGCGCGTTCTGCCCGCCGGGCCCCCGCGCGTAGGCGTCCAGGATCTCGAAGAGCCGTTCGATCTGCGCTTCGTCGTGAACGTCGACGTCGACGACGTCGACCTGCGCTCTGTCGGGCGACTCCATGGACGGCACTCCTTTCGAACGGGCGCAGCGTTACGCTAGGAGACGAGCCGTGTCGCCGCAGCGACCCGCGCACCTGGAGAACGATCGATGCCGACCGCCGATCCCGCCGCCGCGGACTTCGCCATCGACGAGATGCCGGGCGCCGCGATGCACGCGGTCCTCCGCGCCGCGCGCGACGCCGGTCCGATCGTGCCGACGCGCTTCCTCGGCCTGGACGCGCGCTTGATCACGGGTCACCACGCCCTCGAGGAAGCGTTCCAGGACGAGGAGGCGTTTCCGGGGCATCGGATGTACCAGGCCTCCTTCGAGCCCGCGATCGGCGAGAGCTTCATCTCCGATCCCGATCCCGTGAGCCATCTCCGCACGCGCAAGCTCGCAACGCCGGCGTTCCGGTCGCGCGCCGTGTCGCGCTTCTCGGCGGAGGGCATGGCCCCCCTCGCGAACGAGCTGCTCGACACGCTCGAGGGACGCGAACGCTTCGACCTCGTCGCGGAGTTCACCGCCCGCTTCCCGTATCTCGTGATCACGCGCCTGCTCGGGCTGCCGCGGGAGCGCGAGGACGAATTCCACGATTGGGCGCTCGCGCTGCTGACCTTCCGGGACGACCCCGACCGCGCGCTCGCGGCGCGAAGGGCCCTGTCGGAGTTCCTCGCGCCGGTCGCCCTGGCGCGTCGCCAGGCGCCGCGGGACGACGTGATCAGCGAGCTCGTCACGAGCGAAGTCGACGGCCGTCGACTCAGCGACGAGGAAGTGTTCTCGCACGTGCGATTGCTCTTCCCGACCGGCGGCGAGACGACCCACGGCTCCCTCGGCAACCTGATCTACGCACTCCTCGCACACGAAGGCGAGTGGGTGCGTCTCGTGAAGGACCCGGCGCGGATTCCGCTCGCGGTCGCCGAAGGTCTCCGTTGGGAGACGCCGATCGCCGCCCTGCCCCGGCTCTCCGCGAGTCGACCGACGCGCTTCCGCGGCGAAGAGATCCCGCCTGACACATGGGTCCTCTTCTCGATCGCCGGCGCGAACCGCGACCCGGATCTCGTGCCCGATCCCGATCGCTTCGACCCGGATCGCGACCAGCCCCCGAACCTGACGTTCGGCCGAGGCCCCAAGAGCTGCCCGGGCCTGCACCTCGCCCGCCGCAACATGGAGGTCGCCCTCCGCGAGCTCACCCGCCGCCTGCCCGGCCTCGAGCTCGAAGACCACGACGCCGCCATCCCGCGCCGCACCGTCCTCCGCTGCCCCGACGCCCTCCACGTCCGCCGAACGGACTGAGGTCGCCCGGACCTTCCAGCGCGAACCAAGAACGCTGGCCTGGCCGGCGGCGCGACGAGGCGGGACGCTCGAATACGCCTCAATCAACCAACGCGAACCCGACACATTCGCGTGGGTGGGCGTGGCAGAGAGGCAAGACGCGGCGAATGCGCCTAAGCGTCAACGTCCCCTGAATAGATATCGAAGGCGAGCACGATCCCGCGCTCGGCGACCGCCTGCGCGACCCGCGGCGAGAGCTCGAAGCCCTCGTTGTACTGGTCGAGGAAGAGGCTGCAGAGGACCGAGGCGGAGAAGCGGCTGGTCAGGCTCTCCCACTCGTCGGAGTCGTTCGACAGGGAGCCGAGGAGCACTTCGATGTGCTCTTCGAGTTCGACCTTCTCCGAAAGACCGCTGTCGAGGATCCAGGCGCCGGTCGGCTCGACGGCGTCGCCGCCGTTCTTGCCCTCGATCTTCTCGCCCTTCCGGGCCTGCCGCGTGGGCGGGCGGCCGAGCAGGGCCGAGACCTCTTCCGGCTCCAGGGCGTCCCCGAAGACGCGCAAGGAGGCGCGTACGCGTCCGATCGCTGCCATCCTGGGGTTCGCTCCTCTCGCGTCGCCGGGACGGACCGTCCCGGCTCGGTCGGGCTGATCGTATCACACGCCCACGTCCGCAACGCGCGCCGAGCCTATCGGATCACGCATCGCTCGTAGCAGGCCTCGCCGATCGCCACGGTCCCCGCCTGCGAGAGACAGTCGAGGAGGCACTCGTCGAGCGCGCTAAGGTTGTTGCAGCGATCGCCCTGCCAGGCGTCGAAGTCGTAGTCGGAGAGTTCGTGCCGGGTGTCCACCACGCGGTTGCAGAGCATCATCTTGCGCCCGACGGTGAACTCGTTCAGATCGGTGTGCGGGCCGGAGACGATGTTCGCGAGACGCGCCCCGACCCAGAAGACGAGGAACGCGACGACGATCGCCAGCAGGAAAGCGGGCAGGAAGCGTCGGCTCACCTAACAACCCTCCACGTCGAAGGTCTGCGACGCGAGGACACGCTCGGTTCCGATGATGCGTACCAGGAACTCGTAACGGCCGTCCTTGCGTTCGTCGGGGTGTTCCAGCCGCCAGATCGCGCGCTGGTCGAGGCTCGATTCGCCCCATTCGAGCACGGGGCGGGCCACGCCGGCCGGACTCTCCTTGCCCCAGAGCTTCTTCGAAGGAATCGCGAACTCGGGATGGCGCCAACGGAACTCGACCGGCAGGACGCCGCCGAAGTGGAGCCCCTCCACCTCGAGCCGATAATCGACGCCGAAGAGCGCACCCGGCTCACAGACGATCCGAGTCGTCTCTTCCGTCAGGGTAGGACGTCCATCGACGACCTCGAAGCGCCCGAACGCGGCGATCTCGGCGGACACCGACTCCGGCGCGACCTCCTGCCCGCACGCGACGGACAGCACGACGACTGCGACGAAGGCGGCCTTGCGTGCCGCCGCCAGGCTCAGACGGCGCGCTCGAACCACGTCACGTCCCAGTAGCGCCCGAACTTGAACCCGACCTCGGTGAAGGTCGCGAGCTGCTTGAAGCCCAATCGATGATGCAGCGCGACCGACGCTTCGTTCGGGATCGCGACGCCTCCGTAGGCGCGATGGACCATCGGCTCCTCCTCCAAAACGTCGATCAGGTGCGCGTAGAGTGCCGTTCCGACACCGCGCCCCCCGAAATCGTGCGCCAGGTAGACCGAAGTCTCGACGCTCCGATCGTAGGCGGCCTTCGCGCGAAAGCGCCCACTCGACGCGTAGCCGAGCGCGTCGCCCCCGTCGGCGATGACGAAGAGCCGATGCGGCCCCGTCACGTCGAAGGTCTCGAACCAACGGAGCCGCGCGTCGAGGGAGATGGGCTCCAGATCGAAGGTGACGTGCGTGTGCGCGACGTAGTGGTTGTAGATCTCGAGCAGACGGGGTACGTCCGCTTCGGAAGCGTCACGGATCTGCATCACGCGCCCCCGCCCGTATCCGTGCGGCCCGGCTGCATCAGAAGCGCTCGCCGCCGCGCGCGCGCCGGGGATCCGGGAAGTCGCGGTAGAGCGCGAACTCGACCCGGGCCGCGTGCCGATTCACCGCGTGGTGCAGCGACTCGATCGGCCCGTCCCGCCGCGACACCTCGCCGAAGGCGCGGTCGAGCTGGGCGAGGTCCTCGACGTCGATCTCGATGTGGAACTCGCCGAGGCTGCGGGGGCCGAGCCCGAGCTTGCGTCGCGTGAGCCGATGCCCCGCGATCCGACCCTCGTCCTGCAGCCGCCCGAGATACGCGTGGACCGCGTCGGAGAATTCGACGTCGGACGTGCCGGCGTGGAGGTCGCACCAGATGTGATAGACGTCCATCAGCCGATGCCTCGCCCGCTCAGATGGGCAGATCCTCGCGGGTGAAGAGCGCTTCGAGCGTCACGCCCCGCTCGGCGAAGGCTTTCGCGGCACCTTCGCCACGATCGACGAGGCAGATCACCCGGGCGACCTTGGCGCCGGCCTCTTCGACGATGTCGAGGGCGTCGAGGGTCGAGCCGCCGGTGGTCGTCGTGTCCTCGAGCAGCGCGACGTTCTGGCCGGCTGCGAAGCCGCCCTCGAGCTGCTTGCCCATTCCGTACTTCTTCTTCTCCTTGCGGACGAAGAAGCCGAGCAGCCCGTCCGTCGCCGGATCGTTCGCCGCCGCGGCCAGGACCGCGGATACGAAGGGCACGGCGCCGACCGCCATCCCCCCGACCGCGTCGACCGGCGGACCGGTCTGGAGCATGTCGAGCACGAGCTTGCCCGCGAGTCCGACCCCCTTGGGCCGCATCAGCGTCTGCCGCAGGTCGAGATAGAAGTTGCTCTTCTTGCCGCTCGCGAGGGTCACCTCCTTCCGCTCGAACGAGACGTCGAGGATCAGGTTGAGGAGGGCCTGGCGATCGGCGGGCGTGACTTGGGGCATCTCGGGTGGGCGTCCTGTCTTGGGCGGGAAGCTGTTAGGCGTGTGCTCGGCTACTTGCGGATGCCGAGGGCGTATTCCGCCACCATCTTCGTGTGGAGGTCCGACGTGCCTTCACCGAACTCGAGGGCCTTGGCCTCCATCAAGAGCCGGCCGATCTCGTACTCGGCGGTGACCGAGTAGCCGCCGAAGACGGCCATGCCGTCGAGGGCGTTCTGGGTCGCGGCGACGCTCGCCTTCCACTTCGCGAGAGACGACTCGAGGGAGCAGCGCTCGACCCCCGCGTCCTTCATCCGGCCGAGGCGATAGACGAGCTGCCGCGCCTGCTCGGTCCGCGCGACCATCTCCGCGAGCTTGCCCTGCACGAGCTGGAACTCGCCGATCGGCTGCCCGAAAGCCTCGCGGTCCATCGCGTAGGGCGCGGTCAGGTCGATCGCGCGTTGCGACTGACCGACGCAGCGCGCGGCGACCGAGAAGCGCCCCATGTCGAGGGCGGAGCCGAGGATCGGGAACCCGCCGCCGGGCTGACCGAGCACCGCTTCGTCCGGCACGAACACGTCCTCGAAATGCACCTCCGCGAGGTTGTCGCGCTTCAAGGTGCGCATCGGGAAGTCGCCGATCGTCATGCCCTTCATCTCGCGCGGGTCCGCGACGAAGGCGGTCACGCCCTTGTGCTTCTTGCTGCGATCGATCGAGGCCACGATGAAGAAGAGGCCCGCGTGCTCGGCGTGGGAGATGAAGACCTTCGTGCCGTTCAGCAGGTAGCCGCCTTCGACCTGCTTGGCGGTCGTGTCCATGTTGCCGAGGTCGGTGCCGCCGCGGGGCTCGGTCAGGCAGGCCGAGCAGATGATGTCGCCGCTGGCGATCCCGGGGAGGTAGCGCTGCTTCTGTGCGTCGGTGCCGTGGCGCAGGATCGAGCCGCCGCACAACGAGTTCGCGACGGACACCACGCTCGCGACGACCCAATCGACCCGCGCGAGCTCCTCGCAGATCACGCCGTAGGTCAGGACGTCCGAGAACGAGCCGCCGTACTCTTCGGGGATCATCGGCCCCATCAGCCCGAGCGCCGGGAGCTTCGCGACGAGCTCCGTCGGGTAGCGCTCTGCCTTCTCGTACTCCTCGACGTAGGGGAGGATCTCCGCTTCCGCGAACTCGCGAACCGTCTTCCGGACGAGGCGCTGCTCCTCGGAGAGGTCGAAGTCCATCATGCGTTCGAGGGCGGCGTTCATCGGCGCGACGTTCCTTGCGGCTATCGGGGCAGCTCGCCGGCGTTCGCGCGCACGCCGCTCCGGGCGCCGCCGGGAGCGGCACAGCAGGAGCCGGGGGGCGCGCCGGACCGGCGCGGGAGCGCGGGGGGCCGCGCTCGGGCGATCTTAGCCGCTCGCCCGACGATCGCCTGAAAACGTCGGGTTTCCGGGAGATTGGGGGCGTTTGTTCCCCGGGGGTCGTGGAAATCGGGGACGGTCTCGCCTAAGTTTCCGGCCCTCCGGTGCGGCCCCCGACGCAGACCGGTCCCGAATCACACCCGCCTTCCCGCGCTCCGACCCGGCCGCCGGCCCGGCCGGCGCCCGTTGGCGGAGCAAGGACGATCCCCGATGAGTTCGAGCAAGAAGTCCCGCGGCCACATCAAGCGCAACAAGAGCGCGCGCTACCGCGCGAAGCTCAAGGCCAAGCATCGCCGCGTGCGCAAGCGCCAGTCGGGCGGAGAGCGCAAGTACTACCGCTAGCGGTGGTCCCCGGTCCGGCTAGCGCCCGACCGCGTTCCCCAGCTCGTCGATCGCCTGGTCGAGCGCGGCGTCGATCGCCTGTTCCCAGGTCTGCACGTCGTCGGTGCCCTTCGCCGCGGACGGGAAGAGGATCCCGCGCGACGAGTTGACGACGCCGCCTTCCTTGCCCTTCGGTCCGGGGACGAAGCCCTGGACCGCCGCCGCAGCCGAGCCACCCTGCGCGCCGTAGCCCGGCACCAGGAAGACCGCGTGCGGGAGTGCCTCGCGCACGCGCCGCGCCTGGTCGGGCCAGGTCGCGCCTACCACGACGCCGAGGGACGACCAAGGTGTCGTCTCACCCGCGAGCGCCGTCTCGAAGCGGCCGAGCCCGTCGGCAACCAGGCCGAAGAGCGGCTCGCCGTCGACCTCACGGTCCTGCAGGTCGCCACTGCCCGGGTTGCTCGTGCGCACGAGCACGAAGAGCCCGCGTCGCGCGTCGGCCGCGACCCGTGCGAAGGGCTCGATGGTGTCGAAGCCGAGATAGGGACTCAGGGTGATGGCATCGACCGGCATCGCCGCGTCCGGCGCGAGGTACGCCGCCGCATAACCCTCCGCGGTCGAGCCGATGTCCCCGCGCTTGGCGTCGAGCAGCACGAGGATGTCGTTCTCCGCGGCGCGTCGGCAGAGCCCGTCGAGCACCTGGAGGCCGCGCCAGCCGAGCTGCTCGAAGAACGCGATCTGCGGCTTGATCACGGCGACCCGTCCGACGAGCCGGTCGAGCACCGCCGTCAGGAACGACTCCACCGCCGCCGGCGTCCGCTCGTCGTCCGTCGCCATCGTGCCCTGCTGGAAGAGCGGCGGGATCGGGGTGAGATGCGGGTCGAGTCCGACGCAGAGCGGGTGGCCCAGATCGCGGACCCGCGAGATCAGGCGGTCGGCGAAGGGCGCGGGGACTCGGCTCTCGACAGCAGAATCGGTCAAGCGTGTGCTCCTCCCGAAGTCGGCGCGGATCCTACCCCAATCGGGGCTACGTTGCGGCGCATGGCTCCCGACACGGACGCGAATCCCGACGCCCGCGCGCTGCGCTTCACGCTCGAGCGTACGAGCGATCGCGCGCGCGCCGGTCGCGTCGAGACGAAGCACGGTGCGATCGAGACGCCCGCGTTCATGCCCGTCGGGACGCATGGCGCGCTCAAGGCGATGACCCCTGCGCAGGTCGCCGACACCGGCGCGCAGATCGTGCTCGCGAACACCTATCACCTGGCGCTGCGGCCGGGCGAAGCCCTCGTCGAGAAGCTGGGCGGGCTGCATCCCTTCATGCAGTGGCCCGGTCCGATCCTGACGGACTCCGGCGGCTTCCAGGTCTTCTCGCTCCCCGGCGTCGAGATCACCGACAAGAGCGCGCGCTTCAAGAACGAGGTCACGGGCGAGGAGATGGACCTCACGCCCGAGCGCTCGATCGAGATCCAGAACAAGCTGGGCGCCGACATCATCATGGCCTTCGACGAATGCACGCCCTACCCGGCGACGCGGGACCTGGCGGGCCAGGGCGTGCGGCGCACGCTGCAATGGATGGAGCGGTGTCTGCGGGCCCACGCGCGCGCGGACGAACAGGCGCTCTTCGGGATCGTGCAGGGCTCGACCTTCCCGGAGCTTCGGGAGGCCTGCGCGGCTTCCCTCGTCGCGATGGACTGCCCGGGCTACGCGATCGGCGGCGTCTCGGTCGGCGAGGGACACGAGCTGCTGTGTCAGGTCACCGAGCACGCGGCGCCGCTGCTCCCGGAGGACAAGCCGCGGTACCTGATGGGGGTGGGCCTCCCGGAAGATCTGATCGCGTGTATCGGATACGGAATCGACATGTTCGACTGCGTGATCCCGACCCGGTACGCGCGCTCGGCGACGGTGTTCACGTCGCGTGGCCGCATCCGACTCACGAATCGGCGCTTCCGCCGCGACGCCTTCCCGGTCGACGCCTCCTGCGATTGCTACACGTGCACCGGCGGCTTCACCCGGGCCTACATCCACCACCTCTTCGCGGCGAACGAAGTGCTGTCCGCGGTGCTCTGCTCGATCCACAACGTGCACTTCTACCAGCGCCTCGTGGCCGACGCGCGGCGCGCGATCCTGGCCGGCGACTACGCGGAATTCGCCCCGGAATTCCTCGCGCGGTACCGAAACGAGCCAGCCGCGTAGTCCTTGCATACCCTCCCGGCATGCACACCCATCCGCCGCGACCGCGCACTACTTCCGACTCGCTCCTTGCCTGGACCGCCCCGGCGGCCTGGGCCCTGCTCGCCGCCTTCTCGGTCTGTATGACGACCGGTTGCGGCGCGATCGGCCCGGAGTCCCAGCCGCCCGCAGCCGTGAGTTCCGGAGCCGAGGTCGAGACCGAGGACGGCGGCGAGGTCGCGCTGGTGATCGATGGCCGCGACGTCACCGTCGCCGAGCTCCACACGCACATGCAGAAGCAGTTCCTCGAAGAGCTGTTGCGCCAGCCCGAGTCGCAGCTCTTCGAGATGCGCGAGCGGGCCGCGCGCGACCTCGTCCAGCGCCATGTGATCGACACCGCCGCTGAGGAGGCGGGTCTGACCGCCGAGGCGCTGCTCGACAAGGTGACCGCCGACGCGCCCCTCGCGTCGATCGAGGACGTGTCCGCCTGGTACACCGAGAACCAGTCGCGCCTGCGCGGCGCGCGCCTCGAGGACGTCGCGCCCCAGATCAAGGAGATGCTCGACAGCGAGGCGAAGGCCCGCACCTGGGCCGAGTTCGTCGGTCCGCGCATGGAGGCCCTCGACTTCCAGATCGCCCTCGAGCCGCCGCGAATCGCCCTCGAGGCCACGCGCCTGATCCGTGGCAAGTCGGACGCCCCGGTCACGATCATGTCCTTCAGCGACTATCAGTGTCCGTACTGCATCCGCTCCGAGCCGGTCCTCGCCGAGGTGCTCGAGCGCTACCCGGAGCAGGTGCGGCTCGTCCACCGACACTTCCCCCTCGACAGCATCCATCCCCAGGCCCGCGCCGCGTCGGAGGCGGCGATGTGCGCCGACGAGCAGCAGCGCTTCTGGGAGTTCCACGACGCGATCTTCGCCCGGGGCGGACGACTCACCGCGGAATCCTTCGTGGAGATCGGCACCGAGCTCGACCTCGACCTCGACGCCTTCGGCCAGTGCGTGGGCGAGCGCCGCTACGAAGCCTTCGTGGCGGCGGACTTCGAGGCCGGCGAAGGGGCCGGGGTGACCGGGACGCCGGCGTTCTTCGTGAACGGCATCCCGTTGAAGGGCGCCCGCGACGCAGACGAGATCAGTCGCGTCGTCGAGTCGGAGCTCGCGCGACTCGCGAACTAGCCATCGGTCCCAGCGGATCGGATACAGCGCGAAGGCGCTCGGAGGTCGGCGGAACCCTCGCCGCGACCGGCTGCGCTTCCGTCAGCATTCGCGTGTCCAGCAGCGACGGGTCTTCCGCGACCTCGTCGGCGACACGGCGGGCGATCGCGAAGAGCTTGAAAGCAGTCTCGGCGGGGTCCCTGGGCAGACTGTCGTCTGCCGCGTGAACCCCGCCGAGGGAGATGAGCGCGCTTACCAGAATCCGCTCCGTGAGCGCTTGCACCTGGGCTTCCGTGTCCATCTACCGAGTCGCTGAGCCAGTAGATGAACCCGCCCGAAGGCGAAGTCGTAGAACGCCTGAAACTGCGCGAAATCCGTACGGCCTGCGGTAGAGCCGTCCCCTGCCGGATTCCGGGTTCGTCCCACGTCTTGACACTCCCGATGCGGACACCGGCCGAACAAGCCGACGGTGCCTCGTACCGCCTGTCTCACCTCCTGCTTACATTGGTGACTGTCTCACACCGGTGTGACGGGTTTCCACAGAAAAATGCGCGTCCCGACAAACTAACGCTGCGTTAGATAAGGGTTTTTTGTATCTGGTGTTACACATTCACGAGATCGCCACGGGACCGCCGTTTCTCGTAAGCCGATGTGAAATCCCAACCTTCGGTTTGCGCCGATCGCGGCCCGGTTTTCCGATCGAGGAACCCGGGCGCCCGGGGGCACGCCTTTCGGGCGCCCATGACAGGACCGAGTGGATTCGGGAACATGCGCCGCCTATGGGACTCACCTGCGGCATCGTCGGCCTCCCGAACGTCGGCAAGAGCACGATCTTCAACGCGCTCACGGCCGCCGGGATCCAGGCCGAGAACTACCCCTTCTGCACGATCGAGCCGAACACCGGCGTGGTCACCGTTCCGGACGGTCGACTCGCGCAGCTCGATTCGTTGATCCACTCCCAGAGCGTCGTGCCCACGACCGTCGAGTTCGTCGACATCGCCGGCCTCGTGAAGGGCGCGTCCCAGGGAGAGGGACTCGGCAACCAGTTCCTGGGCAACATCCGCGAGACGAACGCGATCATTCACGTGGTCCGCTGCTTCGACGACGAGAACGTCGTGCACGTCGACGGCTCGACGGATCCGGTGCGCGACGTCGAGACGATCGAACTCGAGCTCGGCCTGGCCGACCTCGAGACCGTCGAGAAGCGCATCGACCGCTTGAAGCGCGTCGCGCGCTCCGGAGACAAGCAGGCCAAGGCCGACCACGCGATGTTCGAGCAGCTGCGCGAACACCTGTCGGGCGGCCAGCCGGCGCGCACCTTCGACGTCGCGGACGTGGTCCGACTCGCGTTCGACGAAGCCTGCCTGCTGAGCGCGAAGCCGATCCTCTACGTCGCCAACGTCGACGAGGACGGACTCGCCTCGGGCAACGACTACAGCGCCGCCCTCGAGGCCCACGCGGCGAACGCCGGCGCCGAGGTCGTGCGCATCTGCGGCAAGGTCGAGGCGGAGCTCTCGGAGCTCGACGACGAGGAGAAGGGCGAGTTCCTCGCGGATCTCGGCATCGCCGAACCCGGACTGCATCGCCTGATCCGCGCCGCTTACGCCCTGCTCCAGCTCGTCACGTTCTTCACGGCGGGCCCGAAGGAGATTCGCGCCTGGACCGTGCGCCGCGGGACCGCCGCGCCCCGTGCCGCCGGCGAGATCCACTCCGACTTCGAGAAGCACTTCATCCGCGCCGAGGTCATCCCCTTCGACACCTACCTCGAGTGCGAGGGCGAGGCGGGCGCCAAGGCCAAGGGCGTGATGCAGGTGGAAGGCAAGGAGTACGTCGTCGCCGACGGTGACGTCGTCTATTTCCGTACGAGCGCATAGCCCAAGGAGACCCCCCGATGAGCGAAGAAAAGAAGCAAGGCCTCGGCACGATGGCGGTCCACGCGGGCCAGCAGCCGGATCCGACCACGAACGCCCGTGCGGTGCCGATCTACGCGACCACGTCCTACGTGTTCGAGAACACCGAGCACGCGGCGAACCTCTTCGGCCTCGCCGAGTTCGGGAACATCTACTCGCGCCTGATGAACCCGACGAACGACGTGCTCGAGCAGCGCCTCGTCGCGATGGACGGTGGCGCCGCGGGACTCAGCTTCGCGTCCGGCCAGGCCGCGATTACCGCCGCGATCCTCACGATCTGCCACGCCGGCCAGAACTTCGTCTCGGCGACCAGCCTCTACGGCGGGACCTGGACGCTCTTCACGCAGACGTTCAAGCAGATGGGGATCGAGGTGCGCTTCTTCGACGCGGATCACCCCGAGCAGATCGACGATCTCGTGGACGAGAACACGCGCTGCGTCTACTTCGAGAGCCTCGGCAACCCGAAGAACGACGTCCCCGATTTCAAGAAGATCACCGAGACCGCCCACCGTCACGGACTTCCCACGCTCTGCGACAACACGGTCATGACGCCGTTCCTGCTCCGCCCGATCGAGCACGGCGTCGACGTCGTCATCTACTCGACGACCAAGTTCATCGGCGGCCACGGCGTCCACATCGGCGGCGCGATCGTCGACAGCGGCCAGTTCCAGTGGGCCGAGAACCCCGAGAAGTGGCCGGAGTTCTGCGCACCCTCGCCGTCCTATCACGGCGCGGTTTTCGAGGAGGCGCTCCGCCCGGTCGGCAACATCGCCTACGTGATGCACATCCGGACCCATTGGCTGCGCGACACCGGCGCAGCCATGAGCCCCTTCGCAGCGTTCCTCACACTGCAGGGACTCGAGACGCTCCACCTGCGGATGCCGCGCCACTGCGAGAACGCCCTCGCCGTGGCGAAGTTCCTCGACGCCCACGACGCCGTCGAATGGGTCAACTACCCGGGCCTCGAGAGCCACTCCCATCACGCGGCCGCGAAGCAGTTCCTGCCCGACGGCGCGGGCGCGATCCTCGGCTTCGGGATCAAGGGCGGCGAAGCGGCGGGCAAGCGATTCATCGAGAGCGTCGAACTCGCGAGCCACCTCGCGAACATCGGCGACGCGAAGACCCTCGTGATCCACCCCGCCTCGACGACCCACTCCCAGCTCACGCCCGAGGAGCAGGCCTCGACCGGCGTGACGCCGGAGTACGTGCGGGTCTCCGTCGGGATCGAGGACGCCGACGACATCGTCGCGGACCTCGACCAGGCGCTGCGCGCGAGCGCGTGAGCGCATCGCCGCGCGCCCTCGTGCACCCGCGATGACGGAATCAGCGTCGGATCACGTTCGATGGATCGGAGCGCCGCTCCCCCACGCGCAGGTGTGGCGGAGCGACGCCCCCCTCGATCTCGAGAACGGGGACCGGCTCGAGCGCTTGCAGGTCACGTACGAGACCTGGGGCGAGCTGAACGAAGACCGGGACAACGCGGTCCTGATCTGCCACGCGCTCTCCGGCGACTCCCACGCCGCGAGTCACGGCGAAGACGACGACGACGGCTGGTGGGAGCTGTTGATCGGCCCTGGCAAGGCGATCGACACCGATCGCTTCTTCGTCGTGTGCTCGAACGTGCTCGGCGGCTGCCGGGGGACGACCGGCCCGGACTTCCCGCGACCCGACGGCGAGGCGCGCTACGGCGCCGAGTTCCCGGTCGTCACCGTCGGGGACATGGTCGAGGTCCAGCGCCGCCTGCTCGACGGCCTCGCCATCGAGCGCCTGGTCGCGGTCGTCGGGGGGTCCCTGGGCGGCCTGCAGGCACTCCAGTGGGCGATCGACCAGCCGGAGCGAGTCGGCGCGGCGGTCGTGATCGCGGCCGCGCCCCGGCTCAGCAGTCAGGGCATCGCGTTCGACGTCGTCGGGCGCAACGCCATCCGTCACGATGCGCGCTTCGCCGGCGGACAGTACTACGACGGCCCGGCGCCGGAGGCCGGCCTCGCCCTCGCGCGGATGCTCGCCCACATCACCTACCTCTCCGACGAATCGATGCGCGCGAAGTTCGACCCGACCCGGCTGCAGCCCCGACGAGTCGAGACGGGCTTCGAGAGCGTGTTCTCGGTCGGTTCCTATCTCGCCTATCAGGGTGACCAGTTCGTGGAGCGGTTCGACGCCAACAGCTACGTGACGCTCACGACGGCGATGGATCTCTTCGACCTGGGAGAGGGAACGGACGCGATCCGGGAATCCCTCTCGAAGAGTCGCTGCACGTATCTCTTCCTGAGCTTCACGAGCGACTGGCTCTATCCCGTCGCGGCGTCGCAGCAGCTCGTCGACGCCCTGGTTGCGGAGGGCCGCCCGGTCAGCAGCTGCGTGATCGAGAGCCCCGCCGGCCACGACTCATTCCTGCTCGAGGACTCGATGGTCCTCGGCCGGCGGCTGATCGGCTCCTTCCTGTCGTCGCAGCTGGGCGGCAGCGGTCGGATCCGCGTGCCCGAAGTGCCGGCCACGGACGAACCGACCAGCATCTTCTATACGAACCGCCTCGACTACGGCCTGATCCTGCGACTGATGCCCGACACCGGCAGTGTCGTCGACCTCGGCTGCGGCAACGGCGAGCTGCTCGGGGTCCTGCGCGATCGCGGCCACGCTCCGCTCCTCGGGGTAGAACGCGACGCCGAGGCCGTCGCCGAGAGCATCGACCGCGGCATCCAGACGATCCACGCCGACATCGACCGCGGCCTCGCCGGCATCCCGGACGACGCCTACGACGTGGCGCTCCTGTCCCAGACCCTGCAATCGATCCTCGACGTGGTCGGCGTGCTGCGTGAGATCGTGCGCATCGCGAAGCGCGGGATCGTGAGCTTCCCGAACTTCGCCCACGGACCGCTGCGCGAGATGTTCCAACGCGAGGGCCGACTCCCCAAGTCGGAAGGCCTCTACGCGTACGAGTGGTACGAGACTCCGAATCGGCGCTTCCCGTCGATCCGTGACTTCGAAGAACTCTGCGCGGCCCAGGGCATCGAGATCGAGGACGCGATCTACATCGACTCCACTCGCGCAAAGGAAGTCGAGAACGACCCGAACTACGACGCGGATCTCGCGGTCGTCGCCATTCGTCGCCGCGGGCGATGACGATTCGAACCGTCGCGATCCGTCGCCGCTCGGGGTAGAGTCGCGCGCCGTGGCGAAGCGACAGACCCGACAGTTGACGCCGGAGGAGGTCCTCGAGACCCAATTCGGCGGTCCCGATACCGGCATCTTCACCGACGGATCCTGCGATCCCAATCCAGGCCCCGGCGGTTGGGGGTGGGTCTGGGTCGCGGACGGTGAAATCCTCGACGAGGGCAACGGTCGCGACCCGGACACGACCAACAACCGCATGGAGCTGATGGCGCTGATCGAGGCGTTCAAGAAGCTGCCCGCGGACCAGGACCTGGTCGCCTACTCCGACAGCCAGCTCTGCGTCAACACGATCAACGAGTGGGCGCCGGGCTGGGAGAAGCGCGGCTGGAAGCGCAAGAGCGGTCCGATCAAGAACCTCGATCTCGTGCAGGAGCTCTACGCCCTCGCCCTCGCCAAGCCGCGAATCGAGCTGCGCTGGATCCGCGCCCACGAAGGCACGCGCTGGAACGAGTACGCGGACGCCCTCGCGGCCGTCGGCGCCTAGGCAGCGGCCTCAGACTTCCGCGATCGCGCGGATCCGCGCGGTCCGCGCCTCGACATCCAACGCTTCGAGGTCGAGCGCGACGAGCGCTTCGACCTTCTTCGCGAGCTGATCGTGGATGCGTTCGAAGCACGCGCGCTCGGCGTCCGCGGGTCCTTCGAAGGCGGCCGGGTCCTCGACGCCCCAATGCGCCGTGACCGGAGCGCCGGGCCAGACGGGGCACGTCTCGTTCGCGGCGTTGCCGCAGACCGTGATCACGACGTCGATCGGGGGAGCAGCGTCGCCGGCGAACTCGTCCCAGCTCTTGCTGCGAAGACCCGCAGTCGAATAGCCGAGACGCTCGAGCGTCTCCAGCGTGCGTGGGTGGGGGGCGGCTTTCGGCTGGCTGCCGGCGCTGTGGCTCTGGAAACGCGCACCGCCGCGGCGCGCGAGGGCGGCTTCCGCGAGGATGCTTCGGGCCGAGTTGCCCGTGCAGAGGAAGAGCACGCCGATCGGACGCGAGGACTGGACCACGCCGGGACTCCTGGTCGCGGGGGCGCGCCTAACGCGCGTCGACGTCGGGCGGCGCCTCTTCGAGGACGCCTACGCCGGAGGTCACGCTCTCGAACTGCTGGGCGAGCGTGAGTACCTGGTGGTACCCCCCGACGAAGTCCTCTTCGGTCAGCGTCGAGAGGCGATGGGCGAACACGGAGTAGAACACGCCTTCGGAGACGGCGTACTTGGCATCGAGGCCGAGATGGAGATTGGCCTGCAGCATCCCCACCAGGTGCTGCACGCCGATGGTCTCGTCGAAGGGCACCTGCGCAACCAGCTGCATCCGATCGGTGGTCGGATCCGAGATCAGGTGGAGATCGACCCCGTCCACTCGACTCCGGACATAGCCCGCGCCGCCGGCCACCTTCTCGACCTGCCGCTCGAACAGCCGTTCGAGCCGGACCTGGTCCATCGAGGCGTCCCGCTTCGCGGCAGATCCCGCGACGGAGCCCATGCCGATCGCTGCGCAGCCCACGAGAAAACAGCCAGAGCCGAGGGCGAGCGAGGCGAGCACGAACGTGCGAACGACGGAACGCGGCATCAATGACTCGCCGCCTTGTTCTTCACGCCCTTCTTCGCCCGACTCTCCGAGAGCGGCGGCACCTTCGTCCTCCCACGCTTGGCGACGTGCCGGAACTCCTGGGAGGTGAGCGGCACGACCGAAAGCCGGCCGCGCGTCACGAGCTGGATGTCGGGCAGCTTCGGGTCCCCCTTGATGTCTTTGAGCGTGACCGGCTGCGTGAAGGGGACGATCGGCACGATGTCGACCACGACCCACTGGGGATCGTCCGCCGTCGGGTCGGGATAGCCCTCGCCCACGATCTCGGCGATCCCGACGACCTCCTTGCCCTCGTTCGAGTGGTAGTAGAGGGCGAGGTCCCCCTTCTTCATGGCGGCGAGGTTGTTGCGCGCCTCGTAGTTCCGGACGCCGTCCCAGTAGGTCTGGCCGTCCTTCACCAGGTCGTCCCAGGAATACTTGAAGGGCTCGGATTTCATGAGCCAGTAGCCGCGTGCCACTCGAATCTCCTATCGGTCAGCGAAGCTCTTCCGGAGTCTGTTTCGCCATGTGGTGCCCCGCCATGAGCGCGACGACCGGGCGCGTGAGCAGGCGAGAGGCCGCGTTCGCTCGCAGCCAGTTGAGCCAACCGGCGACCACCGACGGCTGCTCACCGAGCGAGCGCAAGCCGAGGGCCGCGACTTCGTCCGCGCTGTGTCCTGCGTGCGGGATCTCGCCAGCGACCTCCTGGAACTCGGTCTCGGTCGTGCCGGGCTCGAGGACGAGCACGTCGATGTTGCTTGCGCGCAGCTCCGCCCAGAGCGCTTCGCCCAGGTTCGCGTCGAAGGCCTTGGTCGCCGAGTAGACCGCGTGGAGCGGGAGGGGCTGGCGGCCGGCCACCGAGCCGGTGAAGAGCACCCCGCCGCGACCGCGTTCGCGCATGCCCTGTACGAGGGCGTGGGTGAGCACGAGGGGCGCTTCGCAGTTGACGGTCACGAGCCGGCGCAGTCGCTCACCGTCGAGCAGGTCGAAGCGGCCCGCGTAGCCGAGGCCCGCGTTGTTCGCGAGCAGGCCGATGTCGAGATCCGAGACCGCGTCGGCCAACTCGCCCGCGCCGCCGGGCTCCCCGAGATCTGCGACGACGACCCGCGTCTCGACGTCGAAGTCGCGCTCGATCTCGCTCGCCAGGTTCCGCAAGCGCTCCTCGCGACGCGCAGAAATCACGACGTTCACGCCATCGGCCGCGATCTGCCGCGCGAGGGCCGTGCCGATCCCGGCGCTCGCCCCCGTCACGAGCGCCCAGTCCCCGTAGCGCGCCCGCAGCGCGAGGGGCTTCGGGTCGAAGTAGTCGCGGTGGATCCAGAACGCGTAGGTGAGCGCGCCCATCGGGATCGCCGGGAAGATGCCGACGATGATCCCGGAGAAGCCGCCGGTCTCGATCGCCGTCCACAGGTAGAGGCCCAAGGCGACCTGCGCGGTGTAGGCCGGCGCCCAGAACGCCATCCACGGGCGCCTTCGCCGGAAGCCGTAGACCGCGGCGCCGTAAACGAACCAGTGCGGGAAGGCGAGGATCTTCGCCCACACTCCGGTGAAGAGGATGCCGAACCAGACCTCCTGGTCGTCCTCGACGGGCTTCCAGAAGATGTCCCACGGCATGTAGACGAAGGCCATGTACGCGCTGAAGATCATCACCGCGCTCATCCACCACGGACGTTCGCGGAAGACGTCGAACAACCACTCGCGCATCGGGTCTCCTCGGGCCGGATTGGCCGGGAAAGTAACCGATGTGGTGGGGGCGGGCGCGAGCGATCGCGCGGATCTTCAGTCGGCGGAGCGCGCCTGGAGAGGCAGGTAGAGGTGGAACGTCGCCCCCTCCCCGTCTTCACTTTCGACACGGAGTCCACCGCCCGCGGTCTTCACGAACTCCGCGACGCTCGGCAGCCCGAGGCCGGTACCGGCGCCGGGCGCCTTCGTCGTGAAGAAGGGTTCGAAGATGTGGGGCAGGACGTCCGCCGGGATGCCGCCGCCGTCGTCGCGCGCCGTCAGGCGGACGTAGCGCCCGGCACGTAGGCCGCGGATTGGCGCCGCCTCCGCGGATTCGTCTCGACCCTCGGCATCGACCGCGACGATCCGCGTCGCGAGCCCGAAATGTCCTTCTGCGCCGACCGCGGCGCGGGCGTTCGCGGCGAGGTTCAACAACACGCTCTCGAAGCGACCGGGATCGATCCGCACCGGCGTGGCGCGCAGGTCGGCGTCGAGGTCGAGGGCGACCTTGCGGCCGAGCACCTGGCGGAGCATGCCTTCGAGGGATTGAATCGTGTCACCGAGGTCGACGGTCTTGGACCCGTCCTCGCGGCGCCGCCCGAAGCGAAGCAGCTCGTCGACGGTGCCCGCAGCGCGCTTCGACGCCTGGCGCATCTCCTCGAGCTCTTCGTGACCGGCGTCGCCGGCTTCGAGCCCGAGCTCGAGATCGAGCAGATCGCCGTAGCCGAGGATCGCCGTCAGGATGTTGTTGAGGTCGTGGGCGGTCGCGCTGGTGACGCGGCCGACGAGTTCGAGGCGCGTGCGGTGGGCGTTCTCTTCGCGCTGACGCGTGGCTTCTCCTTCGAGGCGCAGTCGATCGATGGAGAGCCCCAGCAGGCGGCCGATCCCTTCGACCTGCTCGGTCGTGCGCGCGGTCCAGTGCCGCGCGGCCAGGCCGGCCTCGATCGCGAGGAAGCCGAGCAGACCCGTGGGCGATGCGCAGGGAACGAAGAGCGTCGTCCGCAACCCGAGCCATCCGCGCTCGGGCGCCGCTTCCGCGCGCTCCGGTGACGATCGATAGGCGCGCCCCGCAGCGAACGCTTCCGCCATCGACGGGTGCGTCCCGAGATCGAAGGGCGACTCGAGGATCGGCGCCTCCGCCGTGCTCCCGCCGCGCGCGCGCCAGCTCCCCCGCCACACGAATCCCTTCTCGCGTTCCGAAGGGGTCTGCAGGATCTCCGCGGCGTGGAACTCGACCCGATCCGCTGCGAGCGCGTCGCCGACGGTCGCGAGCGCGAGGTCGAGCGCGCGATCGAGCGTCGTCACGTCGGGACCGACGAGGGTTCGGGACAGCGCATCGACCGCTTCGTCGAAGTCGCGCTCGCTCGAACCCGCTTCGCGTCCGCGAGGGCGGCCGACCCGCTCGGCCCACGCCAAGGCGTGGTCCTGCGCGGCGGCGAGGTCCGTTTCCGCCGCGACGTCTTCGTCGGCGACGGGAACGAGCGATTGCGTAGGCATGTTTCCCGACTCCCTGGAAGACGACTCCGAGAAGCGTCCCCATATAAACGATGTCGTCGGCCCCGCGATCCGTCTTTAGTGTTGCCGCAGCTTTCCATCGTCATTGGAACGGGAATTTCCCGATCGGCGCAGGACTCCTCCCGAGGCCGATTCCGGGTTTTCCCCGGGCTTTTCGTTCTCCTGCCAAAAGGGGTACCCTCGCCGCCGTTCCGCCCCACCCCCCGACCGGACGGTTTCATTTCGGAAGGATCGGTCTCCGCCGTTCTCGAAATCATCCGGCGAACCCCGCACGAGTTCTGGCGATCATCATGGGCAGCGTCTACGGCCATCTCTTCCGCATCTCCACCTTCGGCGAGTCCCATGGTGGGGGCGTCGGCGTCGTGCTCGAAGGCTGCCCGCCTCGGCTGTCGATCGACCTCGAGGAGATCCAGCGCGATCTCGATCGCCGCCGCCCGGGACAGAGTGTGCTCACCACGCCTCGACAGGAAGCCGACCGGGCGGAGATCCTCTCCGGAGTCTTCGAGGGGCAAACCCTCGGCACCCCGATCGCGATCCTCGTACGCAACAAGGACGCACGTCCGAGCGCCTACGAGGAGATGCGCGAGACCTATCGTCCCTCGCACGCGGACTACACGACCGACGCGAAATACGGCGTCCGCAACTGGCAGGGCGGCGGGCGCGCGAGCGCACGCGAGACGATCGGACGCGTCGCGGCCGGGGCCATCGCCCGCAAGCTGCTCCGCGAGCACGCCGGGATCGAGGTCCTCTCCTGGGTGAGCCGCGTGAAGGACATCGACTCGAAGGTCGACGCGGAGACGGTGACCCTCGAGGAGATCGACGCGAACGACGTGCGCTGCCCCGACGCGGACGCCGCCGAGAAGATGTACGAGCTGATCGACAGCATGCGCCGACAGGGCGACAGCGTCGGCGGCGTCGTCGAGTGCGTCGCCCGGGGCGTGCCGCCGGGCCTCGGAGATCCCGTCTTCGACAAGCTCGAAGCGGACCTGGCGAAGGCCATGATGTCGCTGCCCGCCGCGAAGGGCTTCGAGATCGGCTCGGGCTTCGGCGGAACGAGCCTGACTGGAAGCGAACACAACGACCCCTTCGAGATCGACGGCGAGGGCCGCACCCGCACGACGACGAACCGCTCCGGCGGCATCCAGGGCGGGATCAGCAACGGCGAGTCGATCCGGCTGCGGATCGCCTTCAAGCCGACCGCCACGATCCGAACCGAGCAGCAGACGGTCACGTCCGGCGGCGAAGCGACGACGCTCGCTGCGGGCGGGCGACACGACCCGTGCGTGCTGCCGCGGGCCGTTCCGATGGTGGAAGCGATGGTCTGTCTGACGCTGGCGGACCACTGGCTGCGACAGCGGGGGCAGGACGTGCTGCCGCGCGAGGATTAGGCGGCGCACCCTTCCAGTGGGCCGCGACCCCGCCCCGAGGAAGCCGTTATGTCCTCCGACTGGGAACGACTCGCCACCTTCGGCTCGATGGTCGAAGCGGATCTCGTCTGCGCTCGACTCGAGCAGGCCGGGATCGGGGCCCTGAGCGCGACCGACGATGCCGGCGGCGCCTACCCGGTGATGCAGTCGCACGGCTGCCGGGTGCTCGTCCGACCCGCGGACCTCGAACGCGCGCAGGCCGTTCTCGCGGAGGCGCCGGAGCTGCCGGATGCCGTCGAGTCGGAGGAAAGATTGGCCGCCGCGGAGGCGGAAGTCGCAACGCGCGGAGGCGGGCGCCGACTCGTCCTCGGAACGCCCCTCGAGTCCATCCTCGTCTGGATCTTCGTCGGCTTCCTGCTCGGCTTCCTCGCTTCGAAGGGCGGCCTGTTCACCTCGGATTTCGTGATCGACTGGACGGGCGACGCCTACGTCCTGGATCGCAACGCCGACGGGGAGCCCGACGAGTGGGAACGCTATTCGGGGATGTACATCGCCAGCGTCGAGCAGGACCGCAACTTCGACGGTGAAGTGGACGCACGATGGCAATACCGACGTGGGCGCACGTCGTCGGGCGAGCACGACCAGAATTTCGACGGCCGCGTCGACACGTGGGAGAACTGGACGCCGACCGGCCTGGCCACCGTGACCTGGGACACCGACGACGACGGCATCCCGGACGGGATCGACTACTACGAACACGACGTCATCACCCGGTCGGTCTTCACACCCGGCCGCGGTCGTCCGGAGCGCGAAGATCTGTACGAGGATGGACTCCTCCGCGAGATCCATCTCCTCGACGAATCCGGCAAGCGTCGTCTCCTCGTCCGCTTCGACGAACTCGGACGCGTCGTCGAATCCCGACCCTGAACCCCGAACAGGAGCTTCCATGTCGTTTCTGCGTCGCCTGACCCCTTCCTTCACGGCACTGCTTCTCGTTCTCGTCGCCACGACGGACGTGGCGGCGCAGCTGCGCGCCAGCCTGGACTCGACCGCGGGCCTACGAGCCAACGACGTGGTGCTGCGCGAAGCGACCTTCGACGGCCGTCGCGCGGTGGAGATCACGATGGTCAGCGACTTCTCGGGCGGCGACTCGAACACGATCGCCCTCGTCGAAGGCTTCGACTTCCAGAGCGGCGCGATCGAGTTCGATCTCGCGAGCGGCGTGAACCCCGAGAGCTGGTTCTTCGTCCGTTGGATCGCCCGCGGCTTCGCGGGCATCGCCTTCCGCGTGGCCGACGACCTCTCGAGCTTCGAGTCCCTTTACCTGCGCCCGACCAACGGGGAGGCCGAGGACCCCGAACGCCGCGCCCACGCCGTCCAGTACTTCTCCTACCCGGGCTGGGACTTTTCGCGCTTCCGCGAGGAGGCCCCGGGCGTCTACGAAGCACCCGCTCCGATCGGCCCCGATCGCTGGATCCACGTCCGGGTCGAAGTCGCCGGCAGCAAGGCCTCGCTCTTCATCGACGACGGCCCCGAGCCGGTCCTCGTCGTGAACGACCTCAAGCACGGCCCCGACGCCCGCGGCGGCATCGCCCTCTTCGTCGACGCCGGAACCCGCGCCTATTTTTCGAACCTGGTCGTGACGCCGGCGCGTTAGGCGGCGAGAAGCGACTCTGCTTCGTCTCCGTCGAGCGCCCCCGGGAATCCCGGAGCCCTCGCGCCCTCTGCGCTAAGGCGGCACCCACGCGCCCGTTTCTGTGGTTTCCGACCCGAGAAATCGCAGAGATCGGAGCCGGCGTGTACGACTACTACCGGGTGCGCTACCGCGAGATCCTGCCCCCGCGACGGCCGATCCGGCCGCTGCATTCGACGGTCGGAATTCCGCCCGACCCTCCCTGGCCGCTCCGCTTGCTGCGCGGCACGAGCGGATTCCTGATGCTGGTCGGGCTCGTTTCCGGCATCGCCGCCAGTCGCATGCCGATGGACGTGCTTCCCATCGGCCTGGGCGTCGCGGTGTTCACAACGCCGCGACGAATCCGGAGACTGACCGTGCTCGCGCGTGTCATCGACCCGTCCGGTGCGCCCGCGAGCCTCGCCACGCAACGCCCGGAGAACGTGACGTTCTACGAGCGACTGGGCTTTCGCGTTTCGTCCGAAGAGACGATCGGCACCGGGCCGCACGCGTTCACGAACTGGATCATGTTGCGCGAGGCGTGACGATTCGCGGTCTCAGTTCGCGAGATGCGTCTCGAGGTACGCGTACGTCGCCTGCGCATCCTCTTCGGGAATCAGATCCGTGAAGAACCGGATCCGGTCCCGCTCGAACTCGACGCGTTCGGTCCCGCCGAACACGAGATCGGGTTTCCCCGCAAGCACGTAGGTCCCCCGCCACGCGAAGGTGACGCTGTCGCCTTCCGCGACCGGGGCGCCGAGCAGCTCCGTCTTGCGCTCGTCGAAGCGCCGATCGAGTCCGTCGCAGCTCGCCTTCAGCTGAGCGAGCACCGCGTTGCGCCCTTCCCAGCGGCCGCCGAGCGGCGGTCCGCCGGTCACTTCGTAGACGGCGTCCTCGGTCAGGAAGTCCTCGAGTCGGCTCCAGTCGTCATCGACGAAGCTCTTCTCGAAGGCGGCGGCGAACTCGATGAAGCGTTGGACGGGGTTCACGGGGGTCTCCTCGGCGGGCGCCTCGGACGCGGAGAGCAGGGTAGCAGCAGGTGCCCACCGCTCACGGCAATAGAGTGAACCCGGCGATCGAGGCCGCCATCGCCGTCGCGATCGCAGCGCCTGCGGCGATGCGATGGACCGCGCGCGCTTCGGAGTCGCCGTTCGCGAGGGCGCGTCCGCTCCAGCCCGTCCAGAGAAAGAGCCCGAGCACGATCAGTCCGAGGACCGCGTGGAAGCTGTCGAGCCACGCTCGCTCGCGCAGGTAGAGCATCGAGGGCGGACCGGCGAGGAAGCCGACGACGACCATCGCGATCGCGATCTTGCCGAAGCGAAGGTGGCGATCGCGGAGCTCCCGCCCGGGCGGCTGGCCCTTCGCCCGGCGCCGACGAATCTCGAGGCCGAGCAGCGCGGTCGCGATCGCCATGGCGATCGACGCGACCATCCACGTCGGGTGGCCGAAGGCGAGGACGCGCTGCCAGCTCGCGAGTTCCATCTACCTGGTACCTGCTACCTGCGGGCGTCGGTCGCCGCTACTCGATCTTGTAGACGGCGTCGTCGGGCAGGTTCTTGACCAGCGTCTCGGTCGCGGTCTCGACGTAGGCCACGTCGCGGGACTCGAGGGTGAGCATCACGCGGTAGTGTTCTTCGTTGATCCGCGGGTACGAGCCGAGCATCAGCTCGGGGAACTCCCGGAGCAGCGCGTTGAGGGTCTCGGCGATTTCGCTCTCCGCGGGTCGCACGTAGATCTTCTTCAGCTGGAAGGGCACGCCGCTGAAGCGGTCGGCGATCGAGTGGAACTTCTTCTCGAAGAGCTCGGGGATGCCCGGAAAGATGTGCACGTTCTCGACGACGACGACCGGGAACCAGAGGCCACCCACGTCGAGGATCTCGGCGCCGGTCGGGATGATCGCCATCTTCTTCATGGCATCGTTCAGGGGCTTCTCGGAGTAGCGCTCCATCCGATCGACCATCGACTGGCTCGTCTCGAGCTGGCGGTCGAAGGCCAGCGCGATCCCGTCCATCGTCATGTCGTCGTGGGTCGGGCCGATTCCGCCGGACGTGAAGACGTAGTCGAAGCGCTCGGACATGTCCTTCGTCTCGAGTGCGATCAAGTCGATCTCGTCCGGGATCGTGAGGATCCGCTCGAGGTCGACGCCGAGCTTTCGCAGCTCGACGGCGAGGAACGCCGAGTTGGTGTCGCGCACTTTGCCCGAGAGGATCTCGTTGCCGATGACGAGGAGAGCGGCACTGGCCATGGCGGGGAGCGTAACCCAGCGGGGGCGCCGGCGGCCTCCCCAGAGGACGCTGCGCGCGTCAGGGCCTAGACTTCGCGCCCATGCGGTGCCGCGTACGATTCCTGCCCTCCGAGAAGGAGATCGAAATCGAGGCCGGGGAGATGACGCTCCTCGAGGCCACGCGCGCCGTCGACCTGCCGATCGCGAGCGCCTGCGGCGAGAACGGCGCGTGTGCGCGTTGCGGACTCGAGATCGTCGCGGGCGCCGATGCGATCGATCCGTCGACCGAACGCGAGGAGACGATCAAGGCGCGCAATCGGATCGACGCGTCCCTTCGGCTCGCCTGCCGGGTCCACCCGCGCGGCGACATGACCGTGCGCGCGGCGTACTGGTAGGCGGGCGTCGCGTGGCTCCTGAACGCAAGGCACTCCTGATCATCGATCACGGCACCCGCCACGCCGAGACGAATGCGCGCCTGGGCGAGCTCGCCCGCGCCGTCGCTCAGCGCCGCAGCCAGTGGCTCGTCGCCCACGCCCACATGGAGCTCGGCCAGCCCGACGTCGCGAGCGCGATCGACGGCCTGGTCGAGGCCGGCGCGGGCTCGATCCACGTCCATCTCCACTTCCTCTCGGCGGGCACACACGTACGCGAGACGATCCCCGGCCTGATCGACGCGGCGCGCGAGAAGCACGCGAGCGTCGAGATCACGATCGGTGATCCGCTCGGGCACGACGAGCGACTGGTCGATCTCGTGATCGACGTGTTGGACGGGCGATCAGGGGCGGAGTGATCGGCGGCGGCGCGCGAGCGCAGCAAGAGCGAGGCTGCTCGCGCCGAGGCCCCCGGCGAGGACAGGCTCCGGCGCCGGGATCACATCGATGGTCAGCACCGCCACCCCACCGAAGCCGAGACTCGGAATCGGTACGCCGAAATTGCCGACGCTCTTGATCGAGGCCGACCACGGCGTGACGAGCTGGATGCGACGGGTCTCGCCGGCGATCGCCGTGCTGGGCGCGACCGCGACGTCGTAGCCCTGAGCCTTGCGAACGGTCCGGAAGTCGCCGGCCGAATCCGAGTGGGTGACCGCGCCCGTCGTCCAGGCGTAGTTGTAGAGCACGTACTCGATCGGCGTGACGACCGGCGTGTTGTTCGGAAAGGGCCCGGACATCGGCGTGACCGTGTTGCCGCCGTTGACGGTCAGGATCGCGCCGTGTTGGTTCTGTGTCGATCCGCCGGGCGTGCGGAATGCGTAGGTCGCGTCGCGTCGCGCGAACACCAGCCCCTTCGTGAACGGCGGCGGCGTGCTGGCCGTGCCGCCGAAGCTCCCGTCGAGGCGCCGCTCGTCCGTTCCGATGAATTGCGGCCGCACGGGGATGAACCCATTCGAGTAGTTTCCGATTCCGTAGTCACCGAGACCCGGCGGCGGCTGGGTGCCCGCCGTCGCCCACCACGTCGTGTTGACGCCGAGCTGGACGCCGCCCCCGCCCGAGAAGGGGACACCGCCGCCGAAGCGGGCTCCGCCCGGCTGGACGCGCGCCTTGATCGACGACCCACCCCAGACGCTCAACGCCTCGAACGCGCTCCCGGTGTACGTATTCGTCGCGACCACCGCGGGCGTTCCCATCGTGCCCGGCGGCCCCGCCTCGTCCATCGTCGTCCACGTCGTCAGGCTGATCGGCGCCGTGTATCCACCGCCGGCCGAGACCCGGTACGTCGCGGTGGGCGTCGTCGGAACCGGGACGTTCTCGATCGAAGGCTGCCACGGTCCCTTGCGACCGGGAAAGTGCGCGGACCCGACCTGCGTGCGCGATCGCAGGCGCGGATTCGCGAAGCCCGGGATCGACACCTTGCAAGTCGAGTCGATCTTCTGCTGCGCGCCGCCGAACCCCGCGCCCACCGCGTTGAACGTGACCGTCGCGCCGACACCGGGTGCTGCGTCGCCGATCGCGTTCACGAGCAGGGTCCCGAGCGTCGTGCCGATCGTCGCCGGGTTCACGAGCGAGCCGGCGCCCGCGCAGATCGGGACCGCGTTGTTGGACCGGAAGCCGGTGATGTTCGTCGCGTCGCCGAAGCCGATCTGGAGCTTGCCGGAGAGGGTGACGGCCTGAGCGATCGCTGCGCACGGCGCGATCGCGATCGTCACCGCGAGCATGGCGGCCGACGTTAGTTCGAAGATTCGATGGCGAAGACCGGACAAGGAGACGTCCCCCAGGCGAATGTCACACGCGCCATTGTCTCACGCGGGACACCGAATGGGGCAGATGAATGCCCCTCGCGTCGATTTCCGATCCGCGACCGGGGGTCGCTTCGGGCGCTGCGGAGCCCCCACGAGGGCCTCCGACCTCTCGGGGTGAACTCGGGGGCAACACGGGGTCAGCGCCTAGCGTCTCGCCAGATCTCCCAGGCGTAGAGCGCGGAGACCGCGAGAGCGTGGTCGATCCCGATCTCGCGCACGACGTCCCGGAGGTTCGAGACGGGAAGCAACTCGACCGTCGTGTGCTCGGTCGAATCGTTCCGGATCTCGTCCACCTGCACGCAGTCGAGCGCCACCTGCATGTGGACGCGATTGCCGAATAACGCGGGGTTCGGGCTGAGCGAACCGAGGCTCTCGAGTCGGCCGGCCCGGAATCCGGTCTCTTCGAGCAACTCCCTCGCGCCGGCCTGCTCGGGGGTCTCGCCCGGATCGATCAGACCGCCCGGAATTTCGAGCGTCACGACTCGCGAACCCTGGCGGAACTGGCGGACCATGACGAAGTGGTCGTCCTCGGTCATCGCGACGACGTTCACCCAGTCCGGCGACTCGATCCTGAAGAAGGGATGGGCCGCGCCCGTGAGCGGCGACTCCATCGTCGAGCGATGCACGTCGAAGACCTTGCAGTGCTGCAGGTGCTCGTCCTCGATCTCGCGCCAGGGCGGGGGCGGCGCGCTCGCGACGCGGGTCGGTCGGTCGTTCTCGGCCATCGCGCGAGGCTACCACGGCGACCTCTAGCCTCAGCCGGCACAGGCCCCGAGCAGTGCTAACTTGCGCGCCCGCAAGAACCCCCGGAAGGCGTCCCTGATTTCCCATGTCGTCCTCCATGTCCGCCGACACCCAGCAGCTTCTCGAACGCGGCGGACACCTCTACATGGTCGGCTGCGCGGTCTTCGTGGGTCTGGCCGGCGCGCTGGGCGCGGTGCTCTTCCGCTTGATGATCCGCCTGGTCCAGGGCTTCGCCTTCGAAGGCACGCACGGCGTCGCCATCGTCTTCGAAGAAGGCATCGCCGCCGAGACCCGCGACCCCCTCGATGTCGCCCACCAACTCGCCTGGTATTGGCGCATCGCGATCCCGGCCGCGGGCGGCGCCCTCGTCGGTCCCCTCATCTACTTCTTTGCGCGGGAAGCGCGCGGACACGGCATCCCGGAGGTGATGAAGGCGGTCGCGATCCGAGGCGGCGTCATTCGGGCGCGGATCGTCGGGGTGAAGGCCCTCGCCTCTGCTCTCTCGATCGGGACGGGCGGCTCGGTCGGTCGCGAAGGCCCGATCGTGCAGATCGGCTCGGCCTTCGGCTCGACCCTCGGCCAGAAGCTCCAACTGAACGCCGCCGGCGTGCGGACGCTCGTAGGCTGCGGCGCCGCCGCCGGTATCTCCGCCACGTTCAACGCCCCGATCGCCGGCGCGATCTTCGCCGCGGAGATCATCGTCGGCGACTTCGCCGTCACGCAGTTCACGCCGATCGTGATCAGCTCGGTCGTCGCGTCGGTGGTGACGCGTTATGCGATCGGCAACCACCCGGCGTTCCCGGTCCCCGACTACGAGATCGTGAGTCCCTTCGAGCTCGGCCCCTACATGGTCGCAGGCGTCGTCGCCGGCCTCGTCGCCGTCGCGTTCATCCGCACGCTCACCTACGCCGAGGACACCTTCGAGAAGGTGCCGCTCCCGGAATGGTCGAAGGCGACGATCGGCGGCGCCCTCGTCGGCGTGATGGCGGTCTGGCTGCCCAACGTATACGGCGTGGGCTACACGACGATCTCCGGCGCCCTGACCGGAACGCTCACGGCGAGTCTGATGGGCCTGCTGGTCGTGGCGAAGATCGTCGCCACCTCGATCACGATCGGATCCGGTGGGTCCGGCGGCGTGTTCGCGCCTTCGCTTTTCCTGGGCGCGACCGCCGGCGGCGTCGTAGGCACCCTCGTCGAGCAGTACTTCCCGGGCGCGACCGCGAGCTCCGGCGCGTATGCGCTCGTCACGATGGGTGCGGTCGTCGCCGCAGCGACCCACGCGCCGGTCTCGGCGATCATCATCCTCTTCGAGTTGACCCAGACGATCGACATCATCCCGGCGTTGATGACCGCCTGCGTGATCTCCACCCTCGTCGCGCAGCTCTCCTATCGCGACTCCATCTATACGACGAAGCTCCGGCGCCAGGGCGTCGACATCTTCGAGTCGAAGAACCCGAACGTCCTGAAGGACCTGTCCGTCCGGGATGTGATCGTCCTCGACCCCGTCGTGATCCCCGCGAGCGCCGACTTCAAGACCGTGCTCGACCTCGTCGTGGTGAGCCCCCATAACCAGTTCTACGTGTCGAGCCCGACCGGCGGCCACCTCGGCGCGATCTCGCTCCAGGAGATCCGGCGCCTCATCTACGAACAGGACGCGCTCCAGCACGTCGTCGTCGCCGGGGACCTCGTCGACACGAGCCATCCTTCGGTCACCGACGACGTCGACCTGTCGGTGGTGATGTCGATCTTCAGCTCGAGCCACGTCGACGAGATCGCGGTGGTGAACGCCGACGACCCCACGAAGCTCGTGGGCACCGTGCGCGAGAAGGACGTGATCGAAGCGAGCAGCACCGAGCAGCTCCGCCGAGACCTCGCCGGCGGCATGCAGACGAGCCTGCGCGCCGCGGGATCGGGCCAGACCGTCGACCTCGGGGACGGCCATCAGTTGCGCGAGATCATGGCCCCGCCCCACGTCGTCGGCCGCTCGCTCCGCCGGCTCGGCCTGCGCGAACGGGTCGGCGTGCAGGTCCTGCTCGTGCGTTCGAAGAAGCCCGAGGGCGAGACGCAGCTCCGCGTGCCCCACGGCGACGACGTGCTCGTCGAAGGCGATGCCGTGATCGTCGCCGGGACCACCGAGGCCCTCGACATGCTCGACGCGCTCTCGGCGCAGCCGTTCCAGACGCAGTTCTAGCGTCGCGCGCCCTAGCCCCGCTCGGAGAGCACCAGCCGCACGCCCTCGTCGCCCGGCGAGAGACCCTCGGCCGTCGCGCTCGAGATGTCCCCGGCGCCGCGCGTCATCGCGTTGCCGTCGGCGTCGAGTCGCGCCGAGATCGAGATCGCGCCGGCGAACTGCATCGACGGAATCATCACGTTCTCGGGTCCGATCGAGAACGCGAGGGGGAACTCGGGACTCGGGATCCGCAGCACGGCCAAGGGCGGCCCACCGGTCGCGCCCTGGGGTCGCGCGATCACGAAGAGGACGCCGCCGTCCGGTCGGGCCAGCGTGAGCTCCGGGGCGAGGTCGATCTCGCCCTGGATCGCCGCGCTGCCACCGCTCGCGCTCGCGACCGGGGCGGCCTCCGCGCGGGCCGGCGGCACGGCGCCCCGCGGCGTGGCGCCTTCGTTCTGGCCCTGGGCCTCGGCGGATCCGCCGCTACCGGGCGGCCCGGGGAAGATCCGCGCCAGATCCGGCTGGCTGGGCTCCTCGCCTGGCTGGTAGGGCTCGATGTTCCGATCGCAGCCGAGCGCGACGAGACACGATACGAAGAGCGCCGCGAAGAGCGACCCGGTTGATCGCAGCGCCGTGGTTGAAACACAACGATTCGGGCGCTGGGAAGCGATGAGGCGGGTCATTCGGGTGGGATTCGGCATGCGCGGCACGGTAGCGCGACCGCCCTCCTCGACCATGAAACGTGGCGTTGCTCGCGGGGGGGGTGCCCGACATCAAGCGACCGGCGCGATCGGCCGCTGTGAAGATGCGTGAAGACTGCCGCTCCGATCCGCATCGCATTCGCCGTCCTCGTCCCGCTGTGCTCGGGACCGACGGCGCTGGCCGAAGACGAGGCCCGCACCTGTCGCGCGGGGGAGACCGCTGCTTCCGGCGCGGTCGACGAGGCGATCTTCTCCCGCGCGGCCTCGCGCGGGGTGCGCGCGGAATGGTGCGAGCGATACGACGCGGACGGGCGAAGCGAGCGCATCGGGGCGTATCGGGAGCACTACCCCGGCGGTGGCCTGCGAACCGAAGCGACCTACGAAGCCGGCCGACTCGCGGGACCCGTCGTCGCCTACCACGAAGACGGCACGGTCTTCCTCGAGGGCGCGCTCGAGGGCGGCGAGTGGGTGGGTCCGGTCACGCTTCGTCACACGAACGGCAGGCTGTGGTGGCGCGGGGCCTTCTCGGAGGGCGCGCTCTCGGGCACGGTCGAGCTGAAGCATCCCGCGGGCGGCCTGGCGGCCGAGATGCGCTTCCAGGGCGGTCGCGAGGACGGGGAGGCACGCACCTTCTATCCCCTCGAATTCGGCGGCGGCGTCCGCAGCAACGTCCACGTCGAGGCCGACGAGCTCGTGGGCGTCCACCGCGTCTTCGATCCGCAGGGCCGGGTCGTGCGGCGCATCGACCTCGACGCGGCACCGCGGGAATGGGCGAACACGGCGGATGCCGGCGCCCCGGTGGCCGCGCCCGGCACGGCACCGGGGATCGCGGAGACCCTCGCGACCGATTGAGCGCGCGGGCGGCGAACCGACCCGCTCGAGCCGATCGGTCGCGAGCGTGTCGGAATCGCCCGCTTGCGCTGCTCGATCGCGCTGGAGAGTGGTACGCTCGCTTCTCCTGCTCGATCGTGCCGCGCGACTGCCAGCGTGAGCCGATCGTTCGTTGCCTGGGGGTGGTCGGGACGCCAAGGCGCGCCCGACCTGAGAGCAGACCCTTCGAACCTGATCGTGCGTTCCTCGTTCACGGGAGCCACGCGTAGGGAAGGCCGCCATGTCCGCCGATTCCAGTCCCTCCTCCGAACATCTCGCGCAGCTGGCCGGCCGCTTCGGCTTGCCCGGGCTCGGGAACAACCCCTCTTCGGCGCTGCTCGGCACGACGCCGGGCAGCTTCGCGAATCCACCCGAAGTCGGCGGTGCGCGCACCTTCTCTTCGCCGGACACGCCGGGCATGCCCGCGCCCTCCGAGAAGACGGCGTGGGACTTCATGCCGCCGGATTGGACGGAGCTGCCCGGCGACGAGCGCTGCGCGGACTCCGTGCATCCGGAGCGCGCGCCGGCGAACGCCTATCGCTTCGCCGCGCCGGACGGCTTCGAGCCGAGCACGCAGCTCGAGCACGCGCGACTCGGCTTCGTGACGAAGGAGATGAAGCGCGTCGCCCTACGCGAGCCGCACCTCACGCCGGAAGACGTGCGCGACGAAGTCGCGGCGGGTCGCATGGTGATCCCCGCGAACAAGGTGCACCTCCAACACGACCTCGACCCGATGGCGATCGGGCGCGCTTCGCTCACGAAGGTGAACGCGAACATGGGCGCCAGCCCGATCTCGAGCGGCACCCACGAAGAGGTCGAGAAGCTTCGCTGGGCCGAGCGCTGGGAAGCGGACACCGTGATGGACCTCTCTACAGGCGGAGACGTCGACGCCACTCGCCTCGCGATCTGCGAATCGTCGACCGTCCCGATCGGGACCGTGCCGATCTACTCGATGATCCTCGACAAGAAGATCGAAGATCTCGACAAGGAGACCGTGCTCGAGACCCTCGAGCATCAAGCCCGGCAGGGCGTGGACTACTTCACGATCCACGCCGGCGTGCGCCGGGAACACCTGCCTTACGTGGCGAACCGTTTGATCGGAATCGTGAGTCGCGGCGGGAGCTTGCTCGCGAAGTGGATGATCCACCACGAGCAGGAAAACCTGATGGCGCAGATCTGGGACGACATCTGCGAACTCGTTCGCAAATACGATGTGACCTTCTCGATCGGCGATGGATTGCGTCCTGGCGGCCTCTCGGACGCGACGGACCTCGCGCAGCTCGGTGAGCTGCAGGCCCTCGGTGAGCTGACTGAACGGGCCTGGCGCCACGGCTGCCAGGTCATGATCGAAGGCCCCGGGCATGTCCCCTTCGACCAGATCGAGTTCAACATGAAGCTGCAGCGCCGGCTCTGCCATGGCGCGCCCTTCTACGTGTTGGGCCCCTTGGTCACCGACATCTTCCCGGGCTACGACCACATCACGAGCGCGATCGGCGCGACCTCGGCGGCGTACCACGGCGCATCGATGCTGTGTTACGTGACGCCGAAAGAACACCTCGGGCTGCCCAAGAAGGACGACGTCAAGCAGGGCTGCGTCGCGTACAAGATCGCGGCCCACGCCGCGGACGTGGCGCTCGGGATCCCCGCCGCCCGCGACCGCGACGACGAGCTGACGAAGGCCCGCGCCGCGCTCAACTGGGAGAAGCACTTCGAGCTCAGCTTCGATCCCGACCTCGCCCGCGCCTACCACGACGAAGACCTCGACGTCGACACCGACTTCTGCGCCATGTGCGGTCACGACTGGTGCTCGGTCCGGATCTCGAAGGAGATCACGCTCTTCGTGTCGGGCAAGGACGAGGACTACCAGTGGGACAAGCCGAAGATCTCGGAGGCGCTCAACGACGAGCAGAAGGCAATCCTGGAACAGCGCGGCGTGCTCGCGCCGGAAGAGATCCATCGCCTGGCCTCGAAGACGAAGGGCGCGATGAGCCACGAGGGTCGCAAGGCCGCTTGCCACTCCGACCTCGTCGACGACGAAGCCGCAGCGCACCTGCAGTCCGAGCGGCTCGACCCCGTCACCCTCGAGCCCCTCGAAGGCTAGGAACGAGCCCCCGTTGACGTCGCAGACCGTCTTGCGAACGGCGCTCTGGCTCGCACTCGGCGGCTGGGTCGGGGCCTGGGCATTCTTCGCCTTCGTCGTCTCGCGGCTCGCCTTTCAGGTCCTGCCCGGCGACGTGGCCGGAGACCTGGCCGGCGCGCTGCTCGCGATCCTTCACTATGGCGGGGCCGCGGCCGCGTTCGCGGTGGCCGGGGCGAGCGTCGCCCTCGGTCGGCGGGGCTGGGTCGTCGCCCTGCCGGTCGTGCTCGGGGTGCTCTGTCTGGGCAGCGAGATCTTCCTCTCGCCGGAGGTCGCCGCCGTCCGGCCGAGCACCCTCGGCGCCGAGAACACCGCCGAGACCCAGCAGCGATTCCGGATTCTCCACGCCGTCTCGCTCGGCCTCTTCATGGCAATCCACGCCGCGACCTACGTCCTGGTCTGGGGCCAGGCGCGGCTGGATACCCTCGCTTCGCGCGACGAGGCGTAGGCGTTCCCGACCGTAAGGTCGTGAAATTGCGGGAAAAATGGATAGCCGCGCCCGCTGCGTTGGTGTATCCTCAGCGGCCAATCGAATTTCCGCTGCAATTTCAGGTACTTGCAGCCGATTCGAGTCGTGCTCGAGCACGTGCTCCGGTGGGGAGTGTGCTCGGGACGTCGAATCGGCGTGAACCTCTCTTGACCGGTGCGGTCGAAACGAGAGCAGGACGCGCAAGCGCCCGAGAGGACAGCGGGTCGACTCGATCGGCGCGGTGAGGACGAGACCCCGCGCGGGACAACCGAAATCATCGATACGACCGGCGCCCGAGCTTCGCAGGCAGCCCGCCGGACACCAGGGAACGAGACAAGATGGACGAGATCAAGATCAAGCTCGCACTGGAAATCACCATCAGCGAGAGCGACCTCGAAGACGGCCTCGCCGAGTACGACGAGCTGAGTGTCGACAGCCTGATCTCCCAGATCCTCGACAAGTCGATCGCGGTCGACGACATCAGCTGCAAGGTGCTCGAAGGCCCGAACAACCTCGAAGAGGTCGACGAGCTCCGCGCGGCTTCGAACGCCGGCTGATGCCCTTCCCCGTCTAGCTTCGAACGCGACGCTGGGCGTTCACCCGAAGAGTTCGAGCTGCGACGACCGCGCGGGCGCCTCGACCTCCGGCGTGGTCGGCCTGCGCTTGCGCGGCCGTTTCGGTTGCTCGCCCTTCGCGAACGCGAACACGTCGAGCTGCGTCGGCGCGGCCGGCGCCGGCGCGCGCTTCGGCCGCCCCGTCCCCGTCGCTGCGGCGGGCTTCTTCGCGCGCGGCTCCGGTCCCGGTCGGTAGATGCCTTCGCGCCGGGCCCATTCGAGGATCTGCCCATAGAAGGTCTGGAAGCGCGGGCCGTGATTGAAGTGGCGCAGGTGGGCGAGCTCGTGACAGAGCGTGTTCACCAGGCTCGAGTACTTGAGCGGCTGCTTCGTGGTGACGTGGATGAGCCGGATCCGGATCGTCCCGTCCGAGAAGCAGATGCCGTAGCGCCGCTTCACGTTGGCCCGCTCGGGCTCGAGCACGCGATAGCGCAGCCGGAACCGCGCGCAGATGCGCTGGGCATCGCGTTCGAGCCGCGCCATCAGGTCTTTCTTGGCCCGCTTGTCCACCCCCGAGGACCCCCGAAACGGGAGTTTCGGTGGGCTGTGGCTGCGCGTCAACGATGGGCGCAGCGCCGAGCCCGTGCGGGACGGCTAAGCTCCGCTTCGATGGCATTGATCGAATCCCTGGCGCTCTTCCCGCTCTCCGACGTCGTCCTCCTCCCGGAGGTGTCGGTTCCGCTCTACATCTTCGAGCCGCGCTACCGGCAGATGACGAAGGACGCGCTCGGGGGATCGATGCAGATCGGGATGGTCACCGTCCGGCCCGATCGCCTCGACGCCATGGCCGGCGACCCCCCGATCTTCGAGATCGGCTGTCTCGGTCGGATCGCGCACGCCCAGGCGCGCCCTGACGGCACGTACCAGATCATGCTGATCGGCGAGAGTCGCTTCCGGATTCTCGAAGAGAGCGCGCGTGAAGGTGATCGTCTCTATCGGAGCGCGCGGGTCGCGCTGCTCGAGGATCACGATCCGACCGGCGACGCCGAGCTCGCGGCGATGCAGAACGCGCGGGCGACGCTGCTCGAGCTCGTCGATCGACTCATCCGACGCATCGGATCCGCGGACGATCCCGACAAAGCGACCGAAGCGTTCGCGAAATTGGAATCGACTCGACTCGTCAATGCACTCGCGCAGTCGATCTCGTTCACGCCGATCGAGCGACAACAGTTGCTCGAAGCCGATTCGATCCTCGGACGCTGCGAAACCCTGTCCGAATTGTTGCGCTTTCGACTGGCGGCGATGGATACGACCGGCGGCGGCCCCGGCCCACTGCCGAACTGATTTCGGCACTCTCCTGACGGATCAACAAATCGAGGATTTTTCTGATAAATCGAGAAAAACCTCGAATCGTCGCAATCGAAAATCTCGAAACAGCGGTTCACGGAGCGACTACGGACGTGTGAATCCAGTTCCGAATGCACGTCGAAAGTGCTCGAATCTCATTGGAAATCCGTAGGCAAACACCGGTTAAAAGCCGCCTGGAGGACGGTTCTGGGTGTTTATAAAATGTGTCACCCGCCCGCGCCCATCCGAGGTGCGTTTCGTTGCGGATCGAGGGGGCAAGTGGTTTACTCGATTTCGCTCGGGTAGACCCGGCAACGAATCGAGCGAGATCCCCCTTGAACCCCTCGAAATCCCCCCAGATCCGATTCAGGGCCCGATTTTCGAGGGGTGGTTCCCCCGCTTCTGCGCCCCCCACCCGGCACCCCACTTTCGATCTGCTCCTCTGAGTTGCTGCCAGGCCGGTGCCCCCCGGCCGGTCTCGAACGGCCCCGCTGAATGACCTTTTCGCCCAAGGTCTGGGGCGACGCTTTGCGTCGACTCCAGCACGACACCCCTGACTTCGCGTTCGACGCCTGGATCGCCCCGCTCCAGGTAAAGGTCGCCGCGGACCACGGAACGGACCGGCTGCTCCTCGGGTGCCCCCACTCCTTCCACCGCGATCGCGTCCGTCTCCACCACCTCGAGGCGATCGAGCGCGCGGTCGCGGCCGCGGTCGAGGCGCACGCAGAGAACGACCCGGGCGGGGACGGCCCGCGCGCGACGCTGCCCGTCGAGCTCGTCACGGCCAGTGAATTCGCCGAAGCCGAGGGACATCGCATCGAAGCGAAGATCGGCATGCGCCGCGTCGGCTCCGGCCGCAGCGCGCAGGTCGTGAACGGCACCGGCACGTCCGCGCCGGGAACGCGCGCGACGAAACCGCCCCCGGCGCGCGACGCGAAAGCCGAACCGTCGATCGACGGGGACACGCGGCCGGCGCTGCACGCCGTGCCGCGCGCGGAGGGAGGCGATGATTCGACCCCCGCTGCCATCGAGACGCCGAAGCGCGCGGCGCGGGTTCGCAACGACGCCGACGCTGACGAAGCGGCGCGCCGGTCGCCTTCCGGCGCACCCGCGGAGCCGCGCAACGACGCGCGTCCGGCCTTCGGACTCGATGGCCAGCCGGCGCCTGCGCGAAACGCCTCCGCCGAAGCGTCGTTCACGTTCGACGGCTTCGTCGTCGGCCCCTGCAACGCGCTGGCCCGCGAAGCGACCCTCGCCCTCGCGCGCCGCCGCCAGCAGAGCCTGAACCTCCTCTACCTGGCGGGCCTCTCGGGCATGGGCAAGACCCACCTCGCCCGCGCCGCCGCCGAGGAAGCGCGCCTCGACCTCGCGGGCCGCGCCGCTCGCCGCCTGATCGAGCCCGATGCCCGCGCCGCGAAGCGGCGTCCGCGCGTGCTCTACACCAGCGCGGAACAGTTCACGAGCGACTTCGTCTCCGCCATGCGGAACGGCCGGAACAACACGTGGACCGCCCGATATCGCGGCGCGATCGAGCTGCTGGTGGTCGAAGACGTGCAGTTCCTGACCGGACGCACGAAGACCCAGCAGGAGCTCTTCCATACCGTCGCCCACGTCCTCGAGTCCGGCGGCCGCGTGCTGCTGACCGGCGACCGCACGCCGCGCGACCTGACGGGCCTCGACGAGCGGCTGCGCGCGCAGGTCGGGCGCGGCTTCATCGCCGAGATCGACCGTCCCGACGCGATCGTCCGGCGGCACATCTTGCGGGCGAAGGCCGCCGCGGGCGGCGTTCATCTGCCGGCGGACTGTCTCGAGCGGCTGGTCGACGCGACGGAGAGCGCGGATGGGGCCACCGGCCTCGGCGCCAGCGTGACGGAAGTCGAGTCGCTGTTGATCCAGGTCGTGACGACCTCGTCGCTCCTCGGTCGACCGATCGACGCCGCCCTCGTCCAGGAAGCGATCGACGTGAAGGCGGGCGCCGGCGCGGAGCTCGCACCACGACAGGTCGAGGTCCCCGAGATCGTGAAGGCGGTCGCAGCGTTCTTCGGCACGCGTCCGGAGACCCTCGCGTCGCGCTCGCGGCGGCGCGACGTGCTCGCCCCGCGGCAGCTCGCGATGTACCTCGCCGATCGCTACACCGACGCGTCCTACACCGAGATCGGGCGTGCCCTCGGGCGCGACCATCCTTCGGTCGCGAACGCGATCAAGAAGATCGAGCGACAGATCCTCGAGAACGCGCCGGTCCGGTATCAGGTCGAGGCGCTCTCCGAAAAGATCGACCTTCTACTGTCGCGCGCGTAGCGTGCTGTCGATCGCTCGCGCGATGGACCGCTGAGGGCTCGCGAGTGGGTGCACGCGGCCCTCAGGCCGTGGCCGCGGATGCCGACGAAGCGGCGGTCCGCGCCTTCTCGACCTTCGCACGCCAGCGGGTCGGCCCGGAGAGATCGGCCTGCTTCCGCAGGTGCTCGGGCTCCTTCGAGGGCGGATCGAGGGCCGGGTCCTCGAAGCGCTGGACGGTGCCGTAGAGGGTCGTTCGCTCGACCGGCGTGCGGCCGATCTCGCGGATCAGGCGCCGGAACTCCTCGGGCGGCGTGTTCTCGCCGTGGTCGGAGCCGGACTCGCGGCTGATCGACTCCTCCATCAGCGTCCCGCCGAAGTCGTTCGCGCCGGCGCAGAGCGCCATCTGCCCGAGCTTGTGGCCCATCTTGACCCAGGACACCTGGATGTTCGTGATGTGCGGGCGCAGGAAGAGGCGCGAAACCGCGATCATCCGCAGGTCCTCGTCCATCGACGGCCCGGGCCGAGAACCCATCAGGTTGTAGAGCAGGTTGCGCTCGTGGATGAAGCCGAGGGGAACGAACTCGGTGAAGCCGCCGGTCTCCTTCTGGATCTCGCGGATCAGGTCGAGGTGGGCGGCGATGTGTCGTGGCTCCTCGATGTGGCCGTACATGAGCGTCGACGTCGAGCGCAGGCCGACGCCGTGCGCCGCCTTGATGATCTCGACCCAGCGATCGGTCTTCAGCTTGTTCGGCGAGAGCTTGTCGCGGACCTCGTCGTCGAGGATCTCCGCCGCCGTCCCCGGCATCGTCCCGAGTCCCGACTCGACGAGCCAGGAAAGGTAGTCCCCGAGCTCCATCCCGCTCTTCTTGTGCCCGAAGTCCATCTCCTCCGGCGAGTAGGCGTGGATGTGGAGGTCGGGATAGACCGCCTTGATCGCGCGCAGGATGTCGCGATACGTGTTGTGATCCTTGCCGGGGTGGATGCCGCCCTGGATGCAGACCTCGGTCGCGCCGCGGGAGGTAGCGTCCTTGCACTTGCCGAGGATCTCTTCGTGGCTGCGGTCGAAGGCCTCGTCTTCGTCGCTGTGGCGCGCGAAGCCGCAGAACGAACACCCGACATAACAGATGTTCGTGAAGTTGATGTTCCGGCAGACGACGTAGGAGACGTCGTCGCCGTTGTCCCGCTGGCGGGCGAGATCCGCCGCCGCGATCAGCGCGTGGAAGTCCGAGCCCCGGGCGCCGAGTAGCCGCTCGGCTCCCTCTTTAGTGAGCTCTTTTCCCGAGAGGGCGCCCTCCAGGAGGTCACGCACTTCGGGGCTTACGGCGGAAGAGAGTTGATCGAGCATGCTAGGCGGCCTCCTCGGACTGGTCGTTTCGCTGTGCATAGCCCTCGTCGTTGGCGTATTTAGGCAGCAGCGCCCGGATATTCGGGTCGAACATTTCAGGTCGTTCGAGGATCCAGTCCGGATAGACCGGTCCTCTTTCGAACAGCGTAAATCCCGCCTGCTCCGTGTCCTCGCGCAGCGCACGCAGCGCGGGCCAGGGGGCCTCGGGATTGATGAAGTCGACGGTCACGGGCGAGACACCGCCCCAATCGTCGACCCCCGCGTCGAGCAGTCGCGGGAGCAAGTCGGCGCCCAGATTGGGCGGCGCTTGCACGTGGACCTCGCGCGGCAGGAGCAGACGCGCGAGCGCGACCCAGCCGATGACGCGGTCGTCGTCGAGGGGCGACGCGGCGCGCATCTTCGTGCCGGGCTTGGGATGGAAGGGCTGGATGATCGCTTCCTGGATGTGGCCGTAGCGCTCGGCCAGGTCCTTGATCGCCCAGAGCGTGTCGACGCGTTCGTCGTCGTTCTCGCCGATGCCGAGGAGCATTCCGCTCGTGAAGGGAATGTTCAGGTCACCGGCTTCCTCGTGCATCTTGATCCGCGTCGCCGGCTCCTTGTCCGGCGCATGAAAATGCGGGCCGCCCTTTTCGCGCAGGCGCGTACTCGTCGTCTCGAGCATCAGCCCCATCGACGCGTTGTACGGCCGCAGCAGCGCCATCTCCTCCTTCGTGAGGATCCCGGCGTTGGTGTGCGGCAGCATGCCCTTTTCACACGTGATCTTGCAGGCGTCCAGGATCAGGTCGGTGGTCGACTGCAGCCCGCGGAGCGCGAGCTCCTCGCGGTAGCTCTTGTAGGCGATCTCGGGCTTGTCGCCGAGGCACATGAGCGCCTCGACACAGCCGGTCGCGACGCCGCCGCGGACCGCTTCCTCGACCTCGTCGATCGAGTAGGTGTGGGCTTCCGCCGAGTCGGGCTGCTTGGCGAACGTGCAATACGAGCAGCGGTTCCGGCAGAGATTCGTGAGCGGGATGAAGACGTTGCGGGACACCGTCACGCGGTTCCCGGTCTGGGCGACCTTGATCGCCCGGGCGGCCTCGGCCATCCGGTCGCGGATCGCGCCCTCGTGCAGCGACGCACCGAGAGCCTCGGCCTGATCCCGATCCAGGGGCCGCCCGTCCACGACGCCGGCCACCCACGTCTCGACCTCGGCGGGCGAAGGCGTCGCGGGCGCGTGGCTGTCGGCAGCGTCCGATGCAGGTCGGGACAAATGCGGGCTCCGAGGCGGGGGGCGGCGGTCGTCGGATCATCACACAGGGCCCGGGGCAGCCGCAATCGCCGGAAACCGAACGGGATTCTCGTCCGCAGGACCCGGAACTCCACCCGCGCCGCAATCCCAGGGGGGAATCCCGAGGCTCAGCCGTCAAGCGTCCCTCTCTACCTACCGAAGAGAGCGTAGGGCCGCGGCGTCGCCGGGGCTCCCGCACGACGTGCATCTCTCGAAGGCCCTCCGCCGACCCGCGCCAGGAACCATGAGCAACCCGCTCCGCAGTCTCGCTGCACGCATCACCCTGCTCGTCTTCGCCGCGACGATCCTGTCGTCGCTGACGGTGTCGTGGATCTCGATGCAGAGCCTCGACGGATTCCTGCGCCAGAAGGTCGACCAGCGTTTTCCCCAGGTCGCCGGTCGCGTCGTCCACGAGCTCGACCAGTGGTACACCCTGCGCGCTCGCGAGATCGAGGTCTTCGCCGCGAGCGCGATCCTGACGGAGTCGACCCCGAAGCTCGATGCCCGCGGGCCTCGCGGCGACCGGGCGCGCAAGGAGGCCGAGCAGTACCTCCGCTACGTCCTCGAGAGCTTCCCACAATTCGACCGACTCGTGATCGCGACCCCCAATGGCGCGACCAAGCTCGAGGTCGGCGACGGCGAACCGATCCCGCCGGAGTTCCTGACGACGAAGGCCAATCCGGCCGAGCACACGCGCATCAGCGAAGCCCACCGCCTGGGCGGCCGGCTCGTCCAAATCGCCTCCGCGCCCATGCGCGACGCGGACCAGCGCACGATCGCCCAGCTCTACGCGATGATCGACGTCGCGCGGGTCGACGCGCTGCTCACGAGCGAAGAGCTCGGCGAAACGGCTTCGATCTACGTCGTCGACCGCGACCAACGCTTCCTCAACCCGCCCGACGGCGTAGGCAGCGACGCGACCTGGCAAGGGGATCGCGCCGAGCGCGAGCACGCCGCCGCGGTCGCCTACTACGACGACCCGAACGGCAAGCAAGTGATCGGCACGAGCATCCCCTTCCCGCGCTTCGACTGGACCCTCGTGATCGAGCAGCCCTACGACGAGGCCTTCGCGCCGATCGTCAGCTCGATGAGCCGCGTCGCCGCGCTGATCATCGCGATCGTACTCGGGGTCGGCCTGCTCGCCTTCCGGATCGCCGGTTCGATCGTGAAGCCCCTCTCCGCGCTCTCCGAAGCCGCCGCACGCCTCTCCCAGGGCGAGCGCGAGGTCGAGATCGAAGAAGGCGTCTACGGCACCGTCGAGGTCGACGTCCTGACGCGGACCTTCAACGAGATGAGCCGCGGCCTCGGTCGCAACGCGCAGGAGCTCGAAGAGAACCAGCAAGAGATCGAGAAGGCGAACCAGGAGCTGGTCGCCAAGAACGAAGAGCTCTCGAACATGAACCTGGTGCTCGAGCAGCTCTCGATCACCGACGGTCTCACCAAGCTCCATAACCACCGCTACTTCCAGGACGCGATCACCGCCGAGTGCAAGCGCGCCATCCGCACCGGGGACCCGCTCTGCCTCGTCCTGATCGACATCGACTACTTCAAGAAGTGGAACGATCGCCTGGGACACGCCGGCGGCGATGAGATCCTGCGACGCATGGCCGAGGTCCTGAACCAGACCTGTCGCGAAACGGACCTGCTCGCACGCTACGGCGGCGAGGAGTTCGCGCTGCTCGCGATCGGTACCGACCTGGTCGGCGCGACCGCCGTCAGCGAGAAGATCCGCCAGGCCGTCGAAGAGACCGACTTCGTCACCGACGTCCCGAGCGAGCGCGAGCAGCTGACGATCAGCGTCGGCGTCGGCGCCTTCGCGGGGGATCGCAAGTCGCTCTTCACCGACGCGGACGCCGCGCTCTACGCGGCGAAGGACGCCGGCCGCAATCGGGTGATCGTCGCGCGCCCCGCGACCGACGGATCCCAGATCGACCCGACGGAGCGCGACGAAGAGAAGGACTGAAGGGTCCGGGCGTCCGAAGACGGCGCAGCGGACCGCGACCCGGACGTTAGTTCTTCGGCGCGGCCGGGACGCTGCCTTCGGTCAGCCGGTCACCGAGCAGGCTGCGATGGATCCAACCGGCCGGTCCGCCCATGACCTGCACGAGGGTCCAGTCGCCTTGGTTCGCTTGCGGGATCACCGGCGTGCCAGCGGTGAGGACCGCGAGCACCCGCTGACCCGTCGACGGACCGGACCGGAGGTTGACACGATCGGCGCGAATCAGTCGCGCGTTGCCGGCGCCGACGATCTGCGCGACTTCGTCGAGCACGCCTTCCGCGACGCGACGCGCGCGATAGACGAAGAACAGGGCGGCCCCGAATCGACCCTCGTCGACCTGGCGCTCCGCCTCTTCGAGCTTTTGCCGCGCGTCGGCGATCGCGCTCACGCGCCAGGGCGCGCGCGACGCGGCGCGCTCGACCTGGATCCGCGTCACGGCCAGGGACGACACTGCATCGGCCCGCGAGTTGTTGCCCGAGAGCCCGGACTCGACCTCGACCAGCGCCGTCTCCGCGGCGCGCAGATCCGCCTTCAGGCGCTCGATCTCGACCGAGAGCTGCTCGGCGCGCTCGGTCTCGGCACGACGGAAGAGCTCGGCCTGCGCGCGCGCGTGCGCGCCCTCTTCGGCCGCGCAGACGTCGGCTGCGTTGCTCGCCGTCGACCAGGGCAGCTCGAAGCCGAGGTCGCCGAGCGGAGTGCCCGCACAGCCCGCGAGGGAGAACGTGAGAAGGAAGGCCGTGCCGGTCTGCACGCGCTTCGCGTTGCGCTTCGTCTGAACCATGGGTCGCCTCGGGTTTCCGCCGGGCCCGCCGCGGGGCGGGTCGGCGCTCGGGCGACCCTCGCCTCAGTCGGCGGAGGTCTCGCTGGGCTCTTCGCGCCAGCGCCGATGCGTCCAGATCCACTGCCCCGGGTTTGCCCGGATCGTGCGTTCGAGCTCGGCGGTGACCAGCTGAAGGTTCCGCCGGAGGACTTCCTCGTCATCGGAAGCTCCCAGCTCGAGCTGGAGTGCCGGCTCGATCGTGAGCGTGTGTCGGCGGCGATCGACACTGCGGCGCGCCGACGCGATCAGCACCGGCGCCCCCGCCCGATCGGCCAGCTTGAGAGGCGCGAAGCGAGTCGAGGCCGGTTGGCCGAAAAATGTTACGAGAATGCCCTCATCGCGCCGCGCACGCTGATCCAGCAGGGCGAGAACGTTCCGCCCGCCCGCGAGCGCCCGGACGAACTGGACCCCCGCGCGGCGGCCCATCGCTATGTGCTCGACTGCGCCCTCGCCCCGGTGCCCGCCCCCGCGCAGGCGGCGGAGCGCCCGATCCAGGGCGGGCTGGCGCGGGCCGCGGTAGACGGCGGCGACCGGAATCCCGAGCGCCGTCAGCTTCGCGGCCCCGAGCTCCCAGTTGCCCAGGTGCGGTCCGACGACCAGGGCACCCCGGCCGCCCGCGGCCTCGCGAGCCGCCTCCAGGTGTTCGAGCCCCTCGACCTCCAGCGCGGCGACGAGCGCTTCCCGGTGGCGTCCCGCGAGCAGCACGCCCTCCGCGAGGCCCTGGGCGAGATGGACGAACACCTCCCCGGCCCGCTCGCGAACCCAGCGCGCGTCGCGCTCGGGGAACGCGGCCGCGAGCTGCTGCTCGACCCGACGCGTGCGCGGCCCGCGGAGTCGGAACCAGAGCGTGCCGATCCCGGCGCCGAGTCGAAGGGTCGGTTCGACTCCGAGTGCGTTCGCGAGGGCGATCACGGACGCGACCACGAGCGACCACACCACCGATGACACCAGCGACCCCGGCCCGTCGCCGCCGCCCGCCCGAGTCCCCATCCGCGGGTCTTCCCGCGACATGCTAGTCGCGGGCAGAGGCGGCTTCGAGGGCGGCGATCAGGCTCGGCCGGAGATCGTTCGGCGCCAGGATGTCGGTGAGCGAGCCCACGTCCTTCGCGCGATCGACGCTGTGAATCGCGTCGAACTCCGCCGCGGTCGTCGCCTGCTTCTCGAGCGTGACCTCGCGCAGCGCGGCGTCGAGAGCCGCGCGGTTCTCCTCCGTGGGATGGCGCCGCGCGAGCTCGGTCTTGTCCTTGACCCGCGGATCATCGAGGGCGAGCGCGCGCACCTCCCGGCTGAACACGACCGTCGCCGCCGGTCCGCCGCCGATTACCGACGCGTAGGACCCTTCGAGCGCGACCGCCTGCATGTCGTCGTTGAGCTCCTGGCTGAACACCACGTAGGCCCCGCCGTGATAGCGGGACACGACGACGAAGTAGATCGGCCCCTCGAAGTTCACGACCGCACGAGCGATCTCGGCGCCGTTCTCCAACTGGATCTTGCGCAGCGACTCCGGAGAGCCGTCGAACCCAGAGAGGTTCGCGATCACGACGACCGGTCGGTTGCCGCTCGCGGCGTTGATCGCGCGCGCCACCTTCTTCGACGACTGCGGGAAGAGCGTGCCGCCGTTCCAGGACTCGGGACCGTCGATCGGGCGGTAGCCGTCGCGCGAGACGTTGCGGCTCTCGATGCCGATCATCGTGACGGGCAGGCCGCCGACGTGGGCATCCCATACGATTGCGGTCTCGCCGCCGACCCACGCGTTCCACCGCTCGAGGTGTCCGCCGTCGGAATCCACGACCGACCCCATCACCGCGCGCATCGAGAACGCGCGCTTGCGGCCCGGGTTGATCTCGTCGTCGAAGAGCTCGCCGATCGACGCCAGGCCGTCGGCGTCGTCCGCTTCGAGCGTGGTGTCGCCGATCGAGCGATCCCGCGGATCCTCGGTCGGGAAGGGCCGGGGCCCCGCCTCGCCGGGCACGACGTAGCTGTAGCGGTAGTGCTCGTAGAGGACCTTGTAGGCGTCCGCGAGGCTACGCGCGTAGTACTGCGCCTCGCCGTTCGGCCCCATGATCCGCTCGAAGCCGCCGATCGCGATCTCGTCTTCGGCGGACACCGCACCGGAGGCCTCGAGGGCCGCGCGACCGGTCAGCACCATCGACGCGTTCTGCGTCATGATCAGCACGCCGCGGCAATGCATGAGCATCGTCGCCAGCGCATCCCAGTAGCTCTGCGCGCCGACGTTCACGCCCTGGACGATCACGTGGATCACGCCGCCGTCCTGGGTGAAGGTCACGATCCGTCGCACGACCCGGGCGGTCGCGTCGAGGTTCTCCGTCCCGGAATCCATCGCGATCTTCGCGCCGGAGGAGACCGGCACCCACTCGACCGGAACGCCGAGGGACTCCGCGAGATCGATCGCCGCGACGATCCGGTCGCATTCGGGTCCAGCGAGCGCGCCCATCCCCATCGTCGGGTCGGAGAGGACGAGCACCCGCGTCATGCCCTCGGGCACCTTGTCCGTCGGCGTCCGGATCACGCCGAACACGACCGCCGAAGTGTTCTGTCCGTGGGGGCGGTCCGCGACGGGCAAGGCCTTCGGCTTCGACGCGTTCGGGTCGAGGTCGTACTCCACGAACGCGCCGTCTTCCGACTCGTTCATGAGCATCTTCACGATCTCGTACGGGTAGATCAAACGGCGGCGGCGAGCGGCGACGACCTTCCGCTCGTACTCCTGCGTCGGATCGAGGAGCGCGTCGTGGGGCGGACGCCAATCGATCTCGAGCTGCTCGCCGGTGTCGGTGAAGGCCAGCTCGACGGGGATCGGCGGCGCATTCGCGTTCTCCCGCTCGAGCCGGTTCAGTCGAACGAGCACCTTCTCGAGGCCGAGATGGCGGGTGGCCGGCGCGAGACGCCGGGCAATCTCCGCCGCCACGTCCTCCTGGATGAAGATCGGGGGCGCCACCGAGATCGAGATCCGGTTCCACTGCAGGCGTCGACGCGGATCATGGGTCTGCAGGATCGTCCGCAGCCGTCGCGCCGCGCGGTTGAAGACCCGCTCGAAGGTCGCGAGGTGGTGATAGATCTCGCGCCCCGGCTCGGGCGATCGATCCCGCGCGTCGGCGAGGACGAAGACCCGCTCGTCGCCGGGCGCCGACTTCGCACGACCGTGGAAGGCGTAGATGCCCTCGTCGGCCTGCAGCCGCTCGAGCTCGAAGTTGGCATAACGGCCGAGGCCGATGCGTGTCGCGGTCTCCGGGTGGAGGTCGTAGTCCTCGCTCGCGATCTCGAGACGGCCGCCCCGACGCACGAGGGTGCGATAGACGTCGCCCTCCCCGTCCGGCGTGAGCAGCCCGACCGTCATCCGCGCGTCGAGACCTTCTTCGCCCCACGTCGAATCGAAGGCGTCGAGGGTCGCGTCGAAATCGATCTTCGTCTCGGCGGGGACGAGGTACTCGAGGGCGGCGATCGGCGTCGACGGATCGTGCTCGAGGAGCTCGCTGGCGCCCCGCACGAGACGATCCATCCACATCGCCGCGTCCGCGCCGGCGCCGGTCGCCGCGAGCACGACGCCCTTCTCCGGATACTCGACGCAGTGGATCGGCTCCCCGTCCACGCGCACCGCGCGATAGGCCTTCGGCCGCGCAGGCGCATAGCGTCGCTGGACGTGCGCGGCGAGGGCGATCGCCCGGCGGTTCGGATCGTCGCCGGAGATCCAGCGACCTACCCGCTCGAAAACGAGCCGCGGCGAGGCGGCGACCTCGAGCAGCACGCCGCCCGGCGGAACGACGAGGTCGAGCTCCGCCTGCGCGAGCCACTCTTCGACGCTCCGCGAGGATCGCTGGGCGCGAGCCTCGATGCCCGGCTGCTGGAAGAGCACGTAGGACGCTTCGAGCGCCGCGTCGGCGACGGCATCCGTCACGTGCGGCCGCATGCTCGCGATCTGGTTGAGGGCACGCGCGAGACCGTCGTCGTCGCCCAGGTCGATGCCGGCGTCCCCGATCGCCGCCGTTCGGCGCAGCACGCCGGTCACCAGGGAGAGCCGGAGCGATTTGTCCGCCTGGCAGGCGAGGATCCGCATCAGCGCACGGCGAAGCGGATCGAGATCGCCGAGGTCGGCGACGCCATAGTGGCGCAGACCCGAGCGCATCAGCTCGAGGTAGCTCTCGTCGATGCCGGCCCCCTGGGCCTCGATCCGGCGCAGGTACATCTGCAGGCGCGCGCTGTTCGACGGTCCGGACTCCCCGGAGATCGAAGCGGAGGGCGCGCGGATCGAGAGCAGCTCGACGTCGGCGAAGGCCGAGATCTCGTGACGGATCTCCGCGAGCTCGCGGAGGAAGCTCTCCGAGAGACCTTCCGGGAGCGGCGCTTCGAGGAACGCCGCGAGGAACTCCGCGCGATCCGGGTTCGCGTCGTAGCCGAGCAGCACACGGCGCACTTCGTCCCGGATCGCGTCGACGGCAGCGCGCCGCAGGCGGAGGTCCGCGCGATCCGCTGCGAGCAGATCCGGAGTGCCGAGGGGCTTGGTCCCCTCCTCGGTCTCGAGCGGCTGGAAGAGCAGCGCGAGCGGGTCGACCTGCGGCGGCAGCGAGAGCCGGCTCTGGGTCGTGGACTCGTCTTCCTCCTCGCCCGACTCCTCGATCACGAGGATCACGTCTCCGGCGGCGACCTGCTGTCCCTTCTGGACGACGACCTCCTTGATCGTGCCCCCGACCGGCGCGTTGAAGCCGATCTCCATCTTCATTGCCTCGAGCAGACCGAGGGGCTGTCCCGCCTCGACGGTCTGCCCGACCTCGACCTGGATCGCGACGACCACCGCCGGCGTGCTCGAACGCACCTGGCCCGCGGTCTGGGACCCGAAGCGGAGCGGGTGACCGTCGACCTCGAGCCGCAGCCCGCGATCGTTCGCGTCGTACACGATGCGTCGCACGCGGTCGTCGATCTCGAGTCGCGCAGCGTGGTCGCCTTCTTCGCGCATCGTCGCGCCGACGGCGACGCCCTCGAGGTGCACCCGGTAGCGCCAGCTTCCGACCGCGTAGACCTTGAGGCGATAGCTCTGGGGGCCGTAGGAGAGGTCGATCACCTGTCCTTCGGAGCGCGGCAGGCGGTCCGTCCGGCCGTCGGTGAAGACACCGTTGCGCAGGGTCCGTCGCGATCGCTGATAGGCGAGGATCGCCGCGGCGACCAGGGCGTCCTGAGCGAGCTCCGGATGCAGCTCGGCGATCGTCGGACGCGCGGCGCCCCAGCGATCGAGCCAGCGCGTGTCGACGCCGCCATTGCGGACGTCGTCGCTCTCGAGAATCGAGAGCAGATAGCCCTTGTTGGTCGCGCCGCCTTCGACCACGAGCTCGAAATCGCGCAGCGCACACTCCATGCGCGCGAGCACGTCCTCTCGATCGTCGCCGACGGTGATCACCTTGGCGATCAGCGAATCGAAGTCGTTCGAGATCATGACGTCGGTCGTGACGCCGGAGTCGACGCGGGTATTCGGGCCGAGCGCCGGCTCGAAGAGCGCGATCCGGCCGGGCGCGGGCAGGAAGCCTTCGTCCGGGTCTTCGGCACAGACACGCGCTTCGAGGGCGAGGCCGCGGTTCTGTCGGGGAATGTCGGCGATCGATTCACCGCGGGCGACGCGGATCTGGATCTCGACCAGGTCGACGCCCGCGATCATCTCGGTGATGCCGTGCTCGACCTGCAGGCGTGGGTTCACCTCGAGGAAGAAGAAGTCCTCGCCGGTCAGCAGGAATTCGACGGTTCCGACGCCGCAGTAGCCGACGTGCTCGACGAGGCGGACAGCGGACTTCTCGAGGCGCTCCAGCAGCTCCGGGGCGAGGCCAGGCGGCGGCGCCTCTTCCAGGACCTTCTGGTGGCGGCGCTGGACCGAGCAGTCACGACAGCCGAAGGCGCGCGCGTGCCCGTGTTGATCGGCGGCGACCTGCACTTCGATGTGTCGGCCGCCGGTGACCATCGCCTCGACGAAGAGCGCACCGTTGCCGAACGCGTTCTCGGCTTCCGACTTCGCGGAGCGGAAGGCCTCGGCGATCTCCTCGGCCTTCTCGACGATCCGGATGCCACGGCCACCGCCGCCGGCGGTCGCCTTGAGCACGACGGGGTAGCCGATCCGGTTGGCCTCGCGCTCTGCATGCTTCTCGTCGGAGAGCGCGTCGCCGCTCCAGTCCGTGACCGGGACGCCTGCGTGCTCTGCGAGGCGCTTCGACGTGATCTTGTCGCCGAGGCTGCGCATCGCCTCACCGGAGGGTCCGAGGAAGACGATGCCTTCCGATGCGAGTCGATCGACGAAGACGGAGTCCTCGGCGACGAAGCCCCATCCGGGCCAGACCGCGTCGGCGCCGGCTTCCTTCAGGGCGGCGACCACGGCGTCGTGGTCGAGATAGGCCGCGACCGCACCGTTCTCGGTGGGCAGCAGGATCGCGCGATCCGCCTGGCGCACGAGGGGCGTGTCCCGGTCCGGCGGCGTGTAGAGCGCGACGACCTCGAGACCGCTTCCCTCACGGGCGCGCAGACTCTTCGCCGTGCGCAGACACCGCACCGCCGCCTCGCCACGATTCACGATCGCGAGGCGTTCGATCCTTCGGGTCGCAACGGGCTCGACCCTTCGCTGCACGGGTTGCTCCACCGATCCGTTCTCCTGCTCGCTCATCCGAAGACCTCACCCCCTGAAACGCTCGATCCGATCGGGAGCACCAGTCGCTCGCCGGTCGGATCCGCACGGAGGGTCATTGCGCACGCGATCCACTGTCCGTGATGGGACAGCGAGAGCGAGAGGGTGCTTCGGGCACCGTCGATCTCGACGGTCGGAATCTTCGCCGCACCGGACGCGCGCGCCGGCCCGCGGCGTCCGATCTCGATGCGTTCGTCCGCGATCCCGAGGTCACGGGCGATCGTGTGGCGCGCGAGGCGCCGGGCCGCGAGGCTCGGGTCGTCGGCGGTGCCGATCACTTCGACCGCGGACACGATCGCGTCCCAGTCCGCACCCGGCGCCGCCGCCAGAACGTGGACGCGCTCGGGGGTCTCCTCGCTGCGCAGCTCGAGCTCGCGCAGTCCCGGCGAAGGGGCACGGGGTAGTTCGAGGGTGCCACGCCGTAGTAGTCGACCCGTTCCCGGCTTGTCGACCGAGGTGAAGCGCGCGACGAGCCGCGAAGGCGAGAAGACGAAGTCGTCCTGGACCTGCTTCGCGAGCTTGTAGGCCGCTTCCTTCGCGGCCCAATGGGCCCAGCGACAGGCGTGCGGGTCGGGATCCTTCGCGATCGCGCGGCGCTCCGACGGGTCGAAGACCCGCTCGTCGAAGCGCGCGCGGAAGGTCTCCGGCCGCGTGTCGGGATCCAGGAGGTCGACGACGTCGTTACCGAGCATCCGCGCCCTCTTCCCGCTTCGCGAAATACGCGTCTTCCATGTTCATCAGCTGGCGGATGATCTGCTGGGCGAGGTCCCGGGACCGACGCACGCCCTTCGCGTCGCTCTTGGGCTCGATGCAGGCGAGCTCGACGTCGATCGTGTCGTCCTTCGCCGGAAAGTCGCCCCAGGTCTCCTGTCGGCGCCCTCGCGCGTAGACACAGAGCACCCGGCAATCCGGGAACGCACCCACGATCCGCCCCACACCCCACGCGGCCGACGACTCTTCGACGCGGCCGGAGCGACTGCGGCCCGCTTCAGGGAAGAGCAGCGCCGTCTCGCCGTTCGCGAGCAGGTGCTTCACGCGTTCGAGTACGTCGCCCACGCCTTCGCGGGCGCCGCCGCGGGTGATCGGGATGCACTTGGCCATGTAGATGGCCGCTCGCGCGAGCCAGGTCCGACCGAAGTTCGTCGCTTCCGGTGTGTTCCACGGGAGCTCGTCCGGATGGGTGAGCCAATACGGACCGGTTCCGAGCGCCCAGGCGATCACGAACGAATCGACGAGGGTGAGGTGATTCGCGCAGATCAGGATCGGGCCGTCGGACTGCGTCCGGATCTTCCGATACTGCGCGCGCACCGCTTCGACATCCGCGATCCGGTAGCGAAACCAGACCCGCATCAGCAGCACGCACGCGGACACCCAGATCGGCGACGTGAGCATGCTCACGCGCCTATGGCGCGCGTGGCGCCGGATCGTCTCGGAGTCCGCTCCGAGCTGGGTGTCCGCGGTCATGGGGTCGCGCGCTTCTCGCCCGTGGACCGGACTAGAGCTTCCCCGAGATCAGGTTGACCGCGTCGCCGACAGTGTTCACCTGATCGACGTCTTCGTCGGCGATCTCGATGTCGAAGTCGTCCTCGAACGCGATCACGACGTCGACGAGACGCGCCGAGTTCACCTTGAGGTCCTCGAGGATGTTGGTCTCCATCGCCACGGACGCGAGCGCTGCCTCGTCCTTCACCCAGGGCGTGAGAATCTTCACGACACGTTCCATCACTTCGGACTGTTCCATCGAACTCCACTCCTCGTTCACGATCGGCCCGCCCTCGCGGACCTGCAGAATGTCGGGCGGCCGGGCCGCCCCGCGCGCTACGCCTTGTAGCGCTCGAATAACAGGGGTTTTCCTACGCTCCCTTAGTAGCGCTTGAAGACCAGACAGGCGTTGACGTCGCCGAAGCCGAAGCCCGCCTTCACGAGGACGTCGAGGTCCGGCAGGTCGATCATCTCGTGCGGGATCGACGCCGCATGCGGCTCGATCTCGGGGTGCACGTCTTCGCAGTTGATCGACGGATGGACGAAGCCCTTCTCGACCATCAGGATCGACGCGACGGCTTCGAGTCCGCCTGCGGCGCCGAGTCCGTGACCGATCATGCTCTTCGTCGACGTGATCGGCGGCAGCGTCCCCGGCTCACGTCCGAGCGCCCGTGCCCAGGAACCGACCTCCTTGGGATCCGCGCCGGTGGCCGTCAAGTGACCATTGATCGCGCCCACCTCGGAGGGGTCGATCCCGCCGTCCGCGAGGGCCTGCGCGATACAGCGCTGGACACTCGTCGGGTTGGGTGCGGTCATGCTCCCGCCCATGCGGTGGCCGCCACAGTTGACGCCTGCGCCGACGAGTTCGGCGTGGATGGGCGCCCCGCGCTCGCGTGCACACTCGAGGCTCTCGAGCAGGACGACACCGGCCCCGGAGCCCGGAATGAAGCCGCCTGCGCTCGCGGAGAGCGGCCGCGACGCCTTCTCGGGCTCGTCGTTCGAGTTGCGATTGAGCACGCGCATCGCGTCGAACCCGGACCAGATGTAGTGGCTCGCGGCTTCTGCGCCGCCGCAGAGCATGCGGTCTGCGAGGCCCGCGCGGATCCGCTCCATGCCCATCGCGAGCGCTTCGGTGCCCGTGCTGCAGGCGGACGAGTTCGTCGTCACCTGATTGCCGAGGGCGAGCTGACCCGAGAGGCGGGCGCTGATCCCGCTCGCCATCACCTGCTCGACGCTGGTCGAGCCCATGCGGCGGATCTTCTTCGCGTTGGTCATCGGAACGACCTTCTCGGCGATCGTGTCCATACCGCCGATGCCGGTCCCGACGATCGCGCCCGTGTCCCAATCGACCTCTTCCGAGTCGTGGGGCGGTCGCTCGAGGCCGGCGTCCTGCCAGGCTTCGATCGCCGCGAGGCTCGCATAGCGATGGTTCATGTTCATCGCGAGCAGCTCTTCTTCGGTGAAGGTCTTCTCGCAGAGCTCGTCGACGCCTTCGGGCGTGCCGGCGACGGTGCACCCGAACTTCGCCTCGATCATCGACTCCTGGGTCTTGAGCCCCGAGCGCCCCTCACGCAGAGCGGACTCGTAGGCCCCCACGCCGACGCCGTTCGGCGCGACGACGCCGATTCCCGTGATCACGACCCGCTTCTTCTCGGCAGCGCTCATCGCGGCACTCCCATCCCCGATTCGTCGGCGGTGCTCATCGCGGCACTCCCATCCGCGATTCGTCGGCGCTGCTCATCGCGGCACTCCCATCCACGACCCGTCGGCGCTGCTCATCGCGGTACTCCCATCCCCGACACCTCGCCGGAACAGACGACGGTCCCGTCGTCGAGCTTCATCTCGAACTCGGCACGCAGCTTCTTGCGACGCCAGAACTTCTTCTTGCCGATCGTCGTGACGCGTTCCCCGGGCTTCACCGTTCCGGAGAAGTCGACCGCACAGTCCGTGAAGATCGTGAGCAGCTTCTCGACCTCTTCCCGGCCGGACTCACGCGCCACGAGTGCGATCCCGAACGCGACGACGACCGCCTGCGCGGCGGTCTCGGTCAGAATCACACCGGGCGTGATCGGGTTGCCCGGGAAGTGGCCACGATAGAAATCCGCGTCCTCGCGAAACGTGTAGGTCGCGACGATGTGGTCGTCGTCGAGCTCGACGATCTCGTCGATGAACCGGAAGGGCTCCTGCTGCGGGACCATGTCCAGCACTTCCTTGGGAGACAACTCCTCACCGGCTGTAGGCACTTCACCCACCGTACATGCCTCCGTTCACGTGGAGGACGGAACCGTGGATGTAGCTGCCGCGGGTCGCCAGGAACGCGACGACGTCGGCGATCTCCGCGGCGTCTGCGACCCGGCCGAGGGGCACCTTCGCGAGGATCTGCTCCTGGATCTCCTCCGGCAGCTCCTCGGTCATCTCCGTCTCGACGAAGCCGGGCGCGACCGAGTTCACGAGGATCTCGCGTCCCTGCAGCTCCTGGGTGAGCGACTTCGTGAACGCATCGAGGCCGGCCTTCACCATCGTGTACGGGATCTGTCCGGCGTTCCCGGTGTGCCCGACGACGCTCGTGATGTTGATGATTCGCCCGGATCCCTTCCGCATCATGAAGCGGCGCAGCACGAGCTTGGTCAGGTACCACGTACCGCGCGCGACACTCGCGACCTGGTCGTAGTCGTCGAGCTTCATCGACAGCACCGGCGCGTTGATGTTGAAGCCGGCGTTGTTCACGAGCACGTCGATCCGACCGGCGGCGTCCTTCAACTCCTTGATCATCGCGTCGATCGACTCGCCGTCCGACAGGTCCGCCTTGATCGTGAACGAACCATCGAGCTCCGCCGACAGCTTCTTCGCGCCCTCTTCCGAGGACCGATAGTGAATACCGACGCGGAAGCCTTCGGCCGCGAGTGCGCGGCAGCAGGCCGTTCCGATTCCGGTTCCACCGCCGGTTACGAGGGCGACGGGGCGTTCGTCTTCGCTCATCGTTCCATCTTTCCGCCACGTGCGAACGGGCTCAT
>CAZAUR010000005.1:113738-354151 GCA_964488255.1 uncultured Spirochaetaceae bacterium
CGTTCCATCTTTCCGCCGCGTGCGAACGGGCTCATCGTTCCATCTTTCCGCCGCGTGCGAACGGGCTCATCGTTCCATCTTTCCGCCGCGGCTGTGCTCGCTCTTCTCGGGGTAGTCCGGGTAGTCGATGTCCCGGAAGAGGCCGACGCGCGCGCCCTTCACCGTGTAGATCTCCTCGTCGTCGATCAACACGCTGGCGTCACCGACGACCATCGAAGCACCCGCGTTCTTGAGCTCGGTGTACCGCTTGACCGTGACCTCGTATCGCATGACCGAGTCGTGGGGACGAATCTGCCCGAAGAACTCGACCTCGCCACAGCCGAGGGCACGACCGGCGCCGACGCCGCCGCGCCAGTTGCAGTAGAAGCCGAGGAGCTGCCACACGCCATCGAGGCCGAGGCAGCCCGGCTGGACGGGATCGCCGAGGAAGTGGCAATGGAAGAACCAGTCGTCGAGGCGAACGTCGCGGCTCGCGCTGATCGTTCCCTTGCTCTTCGCGGCGGTGATCGACTCGACCCGGTCGACCATCAGCATGGGCGGAACGGGCAGGCGGGCTCGGAAGCCCTCCGGCGGGTCCTTGATCAGGCGCCCGTAGGCGAAGCCCAGGAGTTCCTCCTGGTCGAAATGGTCGCGGCTCTTGAACTCTTCGTGCGTCAGCATCGTCTTTGCGGGCGCGCCTGGTCAGGCCGCCACGTCCTCCTCGAATCGCATCAGGTAACTGCCCCAGGTGAGGCCCGAGCCCACACCGACGACGCAGACGTCATCGTCCTTCTTCCAATGGTCCCAACGCTGCGAGATCACGCTGCCAGAGCTCGCGCCGGCCGTGTTGCCGAGATGCTCACAGTTCGAGTGGTGGAGCTCGTCGGGGATGTCGCAGCGTTTGCACACGGACTCGAGCATGCGCAGGTTCGCCTGGTGACCGACGAAGTGGAAGTTGCGCGCGTCGTCCTGGAGCGACCCGTGCATGTCGCGGTAGAGACCGGTCGTCTTCCGGATCGCGAAGGTCTGGACCGTGCGGCCTTCCTGCGCGAAGTGTCCGAGCCGCGGCACGACGACCTTGTCCGCACCGCCGGGATCCGAGTGCAGCTGCTGGCCGACCAGCTTCGCCTTGCCCGCATGCTTCGTGGAGAGCACCGCCGCCAGCGCGCCATCCCCCCAGAGCACCGCGCTCGCCCTGTCCTCGTAGTGGACGGTGCCCGTCATCGGTTCGGCGCACACGAGCAGCACGTAGTCGGGCAGCTTCGCCTCGTCCATCAGCGACAGCATGTAGACGCCGGCGATGAACGAAGAGCAGGCGGAGTTCACGTCGAGGCAGCCGGTCTCGACCCCGAGCTCGCGGCCGATGTTGCAGGCCTCGGCGGGCGACACCGTATTCGGCGCGCAGCCGCCGCCCACGACCAGACCGACGTCGCCGGCGCCGACGCCCGCGCGCTCGAGGGCCATCCGTGCGGCGTTCGCGCCCATCGCCGCGTTCGAGATCTCCGCCGCCTCGACGGCGGCGCGCACGTCCGCGTTCCGCGTCTCCCGGATGTAGTCCAGGGGAAGCGCGGTCCGGCGAGAACGGATCCCGGTCCGCTCGAGGATCCACTCATCGGTCGTCCCGATGTCGAGGTCCTCGAGAAACTGGTTGGTGATCTCGTTCCCGGGATTGAAATGTCCCAATCCGAGGAGGTTCAAGCTCAAAGACGCACCCTCGACGCGTCGCACGCTCCTGCGAGCGCGCGCGCAGTCCCTATTTCGTCGAACCGGAGATGTGTTCTCCGCCGTCGACGCGAATCAGCTCGCCGTTGATCCAACTGGCTTCGGTCTGCGAGAGCAGGTAGATCACGCCCGCGATGTCCTCGGGCGTGGTGAGACGTCCGCCGGGGTTGCGCAGGCGGGCCTGACTCTTGAGCTGATCGCTGCCGGGAATGGCGCGGAGGGCCGGCGTATCGGTGACGCCGGCCTGGATGATGTTGCAGCGCACGCCGTAGGGCGCGAACTCGATCGCGATCGAGCGGGCGAGGGACTCGAGGCTGACCTTGGCGGCGGACACGGCGGCGTAGCCCTTCCAGGCGACCTCGTTGCCTTCGCTGGTCATTCCGAAGATCCGGGTGTCGGGGGCGAAGAGTCCGCGCGCGAAGAGCTCCTGGGTCCAGCCGAGGAGGCTCGTGCCCATCGCGAGGATCGTGCGTCCGAAATCCTCTTCGTCGAGGTACGACGTGTCGGGGTATTTGGGCTGGGTGACGAGCGGGTGCAGCCCGTCCTCACCGGCTTCGAACAGCTCGTCGGCGATCTCCGTCAGCTTCTCGGCATCGACCCCGAGGCGCTTTGCGAGCTCGGATCCGGCCGTGCGGGCGTCGACTTTCTCCGGCGCGATCAGCTTCAGATTGCCGAAGGCGATGGAGTGGAGGAGCACGCGGACGCGACCCTCGGGTCCGATCGCCTCGGCGATGGAGTCGATCGTCTCCGAGCGCTTGTCGGCGGCGATCGCGTCGGCGTTCCAGGTGTGGAAGCCGAGGCCCTTCTCCGTGGCGAGCTCGGCGATTTCATCAAAATGCGGCTGGATGTCCTTCATCGCGCCGCGACGGTCGCGATGGACGATCAGCATGTTCAGCCCGCCGGCGACGAGGCGCTTGGCGGTCGCCAGGCCGAAGCCGCTGGATCCGCCGAGGATCAGCCCCCACTCGTTGCTCGGGAAGCCCGCTCCGGATTCGTTCGTGCCCAACTCGTATCCCCTTCAACAGACGCGAGCCGATCCGGCGCGCGATCTTGATCGACTGCCTTTTCGCCGTGTGGCCCTGCAGCCAAACGTAGACCGTCAGCGAGTGAGCTCATCCGTGAACTCCGCTCACAGCCCGCGGCGAGGAACGAGTGAGCTCATCCATGAACTCCGCTCACAGCTCGCGGTGACGAAAATGGGGGGTGAAACCATCCCACGCGAATCCGATCAGCCCTGATCGGCCCGATCTGCCGCCGCTGGGGAAGCGGGGCGCGTCAGGAGCGTGGACACAGCCTGCTGCGACACGGAATCCGAGCCGATCCGTCCGGGTAAGGGGCCGAATCCGATCGGGATTTCCGACTTCCGGAACGGTAGCGATCAATCGCGACCGAAAGTGCAAATCTATGGCAAAACTTCGGCAGCAAGCCGTAGGCGCGGAATAGTGACCGCAAGTCAAACGAAGTCAAGGGGTCGATCGGAGATCGGGAGAGAACCCGCCCTCAACCCCCGAGGCGCAGGGCACGAACGATCTCCGGCAGCTCGTCGATCGCGGCGACCTCCATGTTGACCCCCTCGGGAAAAGCATCGATCAATCGTGAGAAGTATCCGCGGTCCCGGCGGGCGTCGACGATCACCACGAGCCCGCGATCCGTCTCGCTCCGGATGAGCCGGCCTGACATCTGCTTCAGGTGCAGCAGCATGCGCCCGAGCGCAGCGCGCCGGAACGGATCCTCTCCCATCGCTCGAAGCCGATCGTCCCTGCGTTTCCTCAGCTCTGTCGGGACGTCGAAGGGCAATTTCTCGATCACGACCGCCTGGAGGTCTTCGCCGCGCACGTCGATGCCCTGCCAGAAGCGGCGGGCACCGAGCAGGACCGCCCCGCCCTTCGCCTTCCGGAAGCGATCGACCAGCGCGCCGGGATCGTCGCTCGCCCGACGCGGCAGCAGGACTTCGATCCCCTCGCCCTCGAGGAGCTGACTCAGCCGATCCGCCGTGTCGCGCATGCGCGCGAGGCTCGTGAAGAGTCCGAGCGTCCGGCCGCGCATCACCCGCGCCAGGGTCGCCAGAGTCCGCGCGGTCTCCTCGACGAGGTCCTGGGCGAGGGCCGGGTCGTGCTCGAGCGCCACGACCCGCATCGACTCCGCATACGGAAAGGGCGAGCCGACGGCGCGGCTCCAACTCTCGGGCATGTCGTTTCCGGCGAGGCCGACCTCGCCGAGGGCCGCGTGGTCGTCGTTGCCCACGAAGAGGGTCGCAGAGACGACCGCCAGGCCCTCGACCTTCCCGAGGAACTCCTCGCGAAACGCCTCCCCCGGCGCGACCGGCCGCAGCACGAGCGACCAGCGATCGTAGGGGCTCTCGAGGCCTTCGAAGGCGGCTACGTACTCCCCGGAAGAGTCATTGCCCTGCGGCGCGAACGCGACTCGCAGACCATGAGCCGCGCCTGACAAAGCTTCCACGTGCGCCGTGATCGAACGTTCGGCCTCCTCTTCGGCGTCGAGATCGCGCTCGGGCCCGGTCGGCAGGCCGTCCTTGTCTTCTCCAGACACCAGGCGCTTCGCAGGACCCTGTCGGCTCGCGTGCGCCGCGATCGCTTCGAGCCGGTGCGCGGCGGTCTCGGCCACGTCGCCGGCCCCGTGAAACCGTCGGGCGGCGTCCGCCGTGAACTCGACGCCCCCGAACGCGTCCGCCCCCTCGGCCATCGTTCTTCCCAACCCGATCAGCTCGAGCATCAGGTCGCGCCGGTTCTGCCGCAGCGTCGCCTCCTCGGCCTTCGAGTCCGGCTGCGCGACGAGCCCGCTCGTCGCATAACGTCGCTGGGCCCGCTTGACCGGCGCGCCGAAGAGATCGTCGAGGCGCTCGGCCACGTCCTCGGGCCGAACCCGGATCGCGTACACCTCCTCGGCGACACCCCCGACTTCGTGTCCCTCGTCCATCACGACCTGCGCGAAGGCCGGATAGTCCGGCGGCCAACGCAGTAGGAGGTCGTGGTTCGCGACGACCAGGTGGGCCTTTGCGAGGGAGCGGCGATGGCGACCGAAGGGGCAGCGCCGCTCGTGGGCGCATTGTTCCCGCGAGCACTGGTCCGAGCGAACGGCGACACTCGCCCGCAACAGCTCGCGCAGTCGCGGGTGGCGACGAAGGAGCGCCGCGGGCACCGTCCCGATCTCACCGTTCGGTCGGATGCGCGCGCAGGCCTCGAGCAGCGCGTAGTCCTCGCGCAGGTCGTCGAGGAGCGCCGGGTCCGAGGCCTCCCCGAGCGCGGCGCCGAGGCGGCGCTCGCAGACGTAGTTCGCGCGCCCCTTGATCGAGAGCGCGCGCAGGCCCGGATATCCGAGGAAGCGCGCTGCGGCGGCGATGTCCTTCCGCAGAAGCTGGTCCTGCAGGAGCTTCGTGCGCGTCGACAGCACGACCGGTTCCTTCGAGCCCTCCTGCGCGCGGGCGACCGCGAACGGAATCGCGACCGCGAGATAGGCGAGCGACTTGCCGACCCCCGTTCCGCCCTCGAGCTTCGCGATCCCGCCGTCCTCGAAGACATGGAAGAACTCGCGCGCCAGAGCGAGCTGCTCTTCCCGCACGCGGTAGCCCGGAAAATGACGCAGACCGCGATCGGCGTCCGACAGCGCGTCCTCGATCGCGGCCAGCTCGAAGGGCACCGGCACTTCGTCGCTCGCGCCGATCTCGAGAAAACGCGCGTCCCGCCCGTTCGTCGTATCCGAGGTGTCGTCCCGCGGCACCCGTCGCCGCGCGCCCTCCGAAGCGAGCTCCGAGAAGTCGAAGTCCTCGCCTTCGTCGTCGACCACGAAGAGATCGTCCGCGTCGCCCTCGTCGGGCGGCCGGGCCCCCTCTTCGAGCAGCGCCCGCCACGGCGAGCTCGGCAGGTGGCGCGCCAGGATCCGGCGCGCCTCCGCATAACGTGCCTCGCCGTCGGCGGCACCCCGCGCGACGACCCCGAGAACCGCGGCTGCATCGAGCGCGTCCTCGAACGCGCGATGGCGCTCCTCCCGACCCAGCAGCGTGCGCACGAAGGTCTCGAGTCGAAGGTCGGGCGTGTCGGGGTGCGTGATCGCGAGCACGTCCTGCGTGTCGAGATAGCGCGCGCTGCCGAGCCCCGGGTCGATCTCCTTGCGCAGGAACGCGCGCTCGAAGTCCGCCTGATGCGCGACGAGCGTCCGCCCCGCGAGTACCTCCCGGATCCCGCCTCGCAGCGCGATCATGCGCGGCGCCGTCTCGACGTCCTCGTCGACGAGCCCGGTCAATCGACTCACGAGCGCCGGAATCGGCCGCGTCGGCCGCACGAGGCTCGACCCGACGCCGACGGTCGCCAGCCCGGGATCGAGCAACAGCACACCGATCTCGATGATCTCCGCGGAGCGGCTCTCGGGCAGCCCGGTCGTCTCGAGATCGACGACCGCGACGGGCCCCAGCTCCGCGAGCCAGGGCTGCAACGCCCCCAGATCGAGCCCGAGCTCGTCCGGATCACGCTGCTCGAGCTGAAAACTCATTCGGCCTCTCGCCGCCTGCCCGAAGCCGAATCGACCGCGTTAACTGGACGTCGCCGAAGGGGCCCGACGCGACGAATTCGCCCAGAACGGACCATGGCTAGACATAAATCCCGCCGGCGTATTCGCGATCCTGGCGGATCTCGACGTTGATGAGCGCCGGCAGGCCGGAAGCGGCGGCGCGCTCGAGAGCGGGACGCAGCTGATCCGGCTCGGTCACGTGCTCGCCATGCCCGCCGAGCGCCTCGACGACCTTGTCGTAGCGGGTGCGGTTCAGCAGCACGCCTTCGAGCCGATCCCAGCCGTAGATGGCGCCCTGGGGTCGCATCATCTGCCCCCAGGCACCGTCGTTGCCGACGATGCCGATGATCGGGAGGCCGAAGCGGACGGCGGTGTCGTACTCCATGCCGTTGAAGCCGAACGAGCCGTCGCCGTACATGATCACCACCGGGCGATCCGGGTGGGCCAGCTTCGCGGCCAGCGCGAAGGGCATGCCGACGCCGAGGGTTCCGAGCGGGCCCGGGTCCATCCAGGCGCCTTCCCCCTTCACCGGGATGATCTTGGCCGAGGTCGCGACGATGTCGCCGCCGTCGCCGATCACGATCGGCGGCTCCTCTCCTGGGAGGGTGTCGAGCCAGTCACGAACCTCGCGACACATGCGCTGGGGGTCGATCGGGACCTCGTCGCTATTCAGCGCGGCCTGGACCTTCGCCTCGGCCTTGTTCTCGATCTCGCGCAGCTCGTCGCGCCAGGGCGTGAAGTCGAGCTTCGCGCCCTGCTTCTCGATCTCTTCGCTGAGCGCGTCGAACGTGCAAGCGAGGTTGCCCACGAGCGGCACGTCCGCCTGGCGGTTCTGACCGATCAGGGTCGCGTCCATGTCGAGCTGGATGATCTTCGCGTCCGCCGGGATCGTCTGGCCGAAGCGCATGCGGAAATCGAGTAGCGTGCCCGCGAGAATGATCAGGTCGATCTTCTGGAGCGCGTCGCGACGCGAGCGGTTCAGGAACTCCGGCGAGTCCGGCGGGACCGTGCCGCGCCCCATGCCGTTCGTGTACGTCGGCATGTGCGTGTCGGAGATGAACGAGTTCATCGATTCCGACGCGTAGGACCACTTCACGCTCGTGCCGGCCATCAGCATCGGACGGTGGGCCTGGCTGAGGAGCTCGACCGCCTTCTGGACCTCGTCGCGGTCAGGTGACAAGCGCGGCGGGTTGGTGCGGATCTTCGGGATCGCGACCTCTTCCTCGACGCCCCCCATGAAGATGTCCATCGGGATCTCGAGATAGGCGGGGCCGGGGATGCCGGAGACGGCGTGGCGGACGGCCAGCTCGATGTACTCCGGGATGCGCTTCGACTCGTAGACCGCGTCGCAGTACTTCGTGATCGGGCGGACGACACCGAGGTGGTCCATCTCCTGGAGGGAGCCGCGGCGAAGATTCTCGAAGGGGCCCTGGCCGCCGAAGACCAGGATCGGAGAGTTCGCGCGCCAGGCGTTCGCGATCCCGGTCACGCCGTCGGTCACGCCGGGGCCGGCGGTGATCGCGGCAACACCGATCGAGCCCGGATTGCAGCGCGCCCAGGAGTCCGCGGCGTGGACGGCGGCCTGCTCGTGGCGAACGTCGACGATCTTGATCCCTTCGTCGATGCAGCCGTCGTAGAGGGGCATGATGTGCCCGCCGGAGAGGGTGAAGACGACCTCGACGCCGGCCTCCTTGAGGGCCTTGGCCGCGAGCTTTCCGCCGTGAAGGGACATGTGAGGACTCCAGCTCGCAGATCCGGGGGGCCGGATGGACCGAGCAGATTGGAACGGGGGGAGGACGAAGGCGCCTGCGGCCAGGCCGTCGGGCCAACTGTAAAAGGTCGCGGCGAATCGGTTTCGAGCGACCGGATCCGCACCATATCACCCGGCCGCAGGGCGAGCCAAGCAGGAGCGGGGGTTCACGGCGTGTGGACGACGGGGCTCGGGGTCGACTGCGCCCCGCCCGCGGCTGTTGGCGGCCAATCGAAGAGTGCCTGCGGCCAATCGAAAAGCGCCTGCGGCCAATCGAAGAGCGCCCGCGGCCAATCGAATAAAGCCGGCGGATGCGATCGCATCCACCGGCGCTCTTCGAAACGAATCGCTGGCTCTCGCCCTAGCGCACCACGAACTGCGCGCGGCGGTTCAGCTGCCAGGCGGTCTCGCTCGTGCCGTTCACGGCAGGGCGGGCCTCGCCGTAGCTGACGACGCTCATCTGACCGTTCGGGACGCCCAGGTTGTAGAGGTACGCGCGGACCGCGTTCGCGCGGCGCTCGCCCAGGGCGATGTTGTACTCGTCGGAGCCGCGCTCGTCACAGTGGCCCTCGATCGTGATGGAGGCACCGGACTCCCGAAGCGCGTCGGCCGCGCCCTGCAGCACGTCGGCGAACTCCGACTTGATCGTCGAGTCGTCGAGGTCGAAGTAGACGGGCGAGATCGAGATGTTCGCGGCCGAGATCGTCGTGTCAGCGACGGTCGGCGGCGGCGGCGTGGGCGCCTCCCGGAACTCGCTGGTGTCGGGCATTTCCTCGACCGGTTCCGGCGTCGTCTGGCAGGCCGCCACGAAGGCAACCAGTGCGATCGCGAGGTAGAGGATCAGCCGCTTCTCGGTCGAGGTGGAAATTCGTCGGGTCATGACTCGGTCGTTGCCTCCACGACGAGCTGCCGGGGGCGCGAGGGGCGCGGGTTCCGGGAACGGCTCATCGATCTTCTATACACGTTTAGGTCTTCGGGACCGGAGCCTCGAAGCCCGCCGAACGGCAGCGGGGGGGCCTTCACTTTGGTCCGTGCGCGGCGCCGCCGAGCGTTCGCTCGGACGTCGTGGGCCCCACGTCGGTTCCGCCGATCCGGATCCCTCGGGCAACCGAATCGATCGAGATAATCGGGGTTCCCGCGGGCTCCTGCAAGCGCGCGGACCGAACCCGGGGCCCTCCAACTACGCGTTTCGTTTGGATTTCCATGTGACGAAACGCACCGCTCTGGCATTGCTCACCAATCCGAACGCGCGAGCGCTTCCTCGACCGCGACAGGATCCAGCCAGAAATGGAAGTCCTCGCGGACATCGACGAAGCGGATCGTGCCTTCGGCGTCGAGCAGCAGGGTCGTGGGGTGGGGCACCCCCTGCTCGATCGCCTCGGGCTCCTGCTTCAGGATGCCGAGGGTCCTTATCAGCTCGCTCTTCGGATCCGACAGGAACAGGATCCGGTTCGAAAGGCCGAGCTCGTCGATGAAGACCCGACTGCGTTCGTTGATCTGGGACTCCGCCATCACCCACACGATCTGCAGGTCCGGCGTCGACTCGAACGTCTTCCGCAGCTCGACGAGCCGCGCCTTCGTGAACGGTCACCAGTCGACCGAGCGCTCGAAGGTGAGCAGGACGCGGTGTCCGAGCAGATCTTCGCGGGTGTACGCGCGTCCCTGCAGATCGAAGAGGCTGAGCGCAGGCAGCGAGCGTCCGATCGCGAGACCGGTCTCGACGTCGCTCCGCACCTGGTTCTCGGGGCCGCGCGCCATTCCCGGCGTCGTCGGAAGCATCAGATTGAGCACGAGCAGGCCGAGTACGACGAGGCTCGCGAGTCCACGCAGGATCATGCTTCTTCTCCTTCCGCGGCAGCGCCGGGTTTTGGTTCGCGCGTGCGGCTCTGCGCCACCGTCGGCTTCAGCCAGATCAGCACGAGGGCGAGGACCAGGAACCCCGTCGCCTCGGTCCGGGGCGCGTCCCCGAGCCACTCGTAGTAGTCGCCGATGATCCACGCGACCATCCGGATGAACGCCATCAGCACGAGCATGACGATCGTCATCGTGCCCACCGACCGCGACGAGAAGGGATCCCGCGCGGCGCCCACGAGCCCACCGGCCCAGCCGATCAACGCGCAACCGGTGAACGCCACGAAGTAGTGGCCGATCGGCCCGGTCGGGACGAGGGGCGTCGAGTTGGGGCGCTGGTAGAGGAAGAACGCGGCGACCATCGCGACGCCGAACGCGAAGAACGCAACGGCCAGCGAGCCCATCAAGACACGGTAGAGGCGCAGACGATTCATCGGCCGGTATGATACCGCGCGAACGAGACGGATCCGGCGCGAGAAGCGACGGTTGCACCGTCCGGCGAACCAGGAACGTGGTGAACGACCCCGACACAGAATCAGGCGTGAGCGCCGAATCGACCGGAGACGCGGCGAAGCCGTCGCTCTTCCTCCTTCGCTTCAGCGGTGACCTCACGACCAAGGCCGACGCGACGCGACGCCGCATGACCTCGCGTCTCGTCGAGAACCTGCGCGCCTCGCTCAAGACGAGCGGACGCGCGGGGCGGGTGCTGCGCGAGCGCAATCGGCTCTTCGTCGAACTCGAGCTGCTGACCGGGAAGAGGGACGCGGTACTCCCGGACGACGACGCCATGGCGGAGCGCTTCGCCCGGGTCTTCGGCGTTCAGTCGGTTTCCATCACGCACGCGGTGCCGTGGTCGGGCCTCGAGGACGTCGTCCGGGAGGGGGAGGCCTTCGGCGCGGAGCACGTGCGCGACCGGCGCTTCGCGGTCCGCGCCCGCCGCGTCGGCGATCGCAACGAGGTGCCGATCCGATCCGGGGACGTCGAGCGAGACCTCGGGACGGCCCTTCTACCCGGGGCCGCTCGAGTCGACCTGAGCGATCCCGAGACGACCATCTTCGTCGAGGTCGACGCGGACCAGGCCTACTACTTCATCGCGAACGAAGCCGGCGCCGGCGGGCTCCCGCTCGGCACCGAGGGCCGCGCCGTCAGCCTGCTCTCGGGGGGCTTCGACTCGCCCGTCGCCTCCTGGCGATTGCTGCGTCGGGGCGTCGCCCTCGACTACGTGTTCTGCAACCTCGGCGGCCGACAGCACGAGCTCGAGACGCTGCAGATCGCGAAATGTCTCGCGGATCGCTGGCAGCAGGGCACGCGACCGCGCTTCCACGCGATCGACTTCGACCCGGTCAGTCGCGAGATCCAGGACAAGGTCACGACCCGCTTCTGGCAGATCATCCTGAAGCGACTGATGTTGCGGGCCGCGGAAGCGGTGGCCGCGCGCTGGGAAGCGGGCGCGATCGTGACCGGCGAAGCGATCGGCCAGGTCTCGTCGCAGACGCTGCAGAACCTGTCGGTCATCTCCGAGGGCGCGAAGCTCCCGATCCTGCGGCCGCTGATCGGAAGCAACAAGAACGAGATCATCGCCGAGTCGAAGCTCGTCGGGACGCACGATCTCTCCGCGAAGGTCGGGGAGTACTGCGCGATCGTCCCTTCGAAGCCGGCGACCCACGCGCGCCTCGACGACATCCTCGAAGAGGAGGCGAAGCTCGATCCCGCGGTCCTCGACGAAGCGCTCGAGTCGCGGACCCACTACCAGTTGAACGACCTCGATCTGTCCGCCTGGGACGCCGAGGATCTGGCGGCGCGAGAGATCGGTCCCCGGGACACCGTGATCGACCTACGCCCCAAAGCGGCCTACGCCACCTGGCACTACCCCGACGCGCTCTTCCTCGACTTCCCGAACGCGCTCCGGGCCTACGCGTCGTTCGACCCGGACCAGCATTACGTGCTCTACTGCGAGTTCGGCCTCAAGAGCGCGCATCTCGCCGACCTGATGCGCCGCGAGGGCCTGCAGGCGCGGCACGTGTCGGGGGGACTGCGCCAGGTGCGGCGAATCGCGGAGAAGCCGCGCGCCTAACGCCCCGCGTCTTCGTTCGCGCGATCGAGGCAGGCCTCGCAGATGCAGCTCGCGCCCTCGTCGCGGGCATTCGCCCGCTCGAGCACGTCCGCCGGGAACACGCGCGCGACGCACCAGCACGGGTCGTCGACCTGCTCACCCTTCGCGCGACGCTCCATCACGCACGCGTTGGGTTCGCCGCAGAGGACGCAGCGGCTGCGATCGATCTCGAGGTCGACGACCTGCCCACTCATCGCGCGCCTGCACTCGCCATGCTGCAGCTCGGATCCAGCGTCGCGCCATAGATCCCGACGATCACGATCCCGGCGAAGACCCAGATCAGGACGAGGCGAACGGTGAAGAGCCGCGAGCGGAAGCGCGCAACGAGGGGATCCCCGGTGGTGGACGAGTCGGCTTCCTCGTCGTCGGGATCCACCGGGGCGCGCAGCCGCGTCTCGTAGCCTCGCAGCCAGAACAACGCCCGGGTCGCGACGATCGGCATGATCACGTTCGCGACCAACGTCACCCCGGCCACCGCCGCGATCGAACATCGGATGTCCGGATCCGCCAACGAAATCAGGAAGGCGAAGCCGTTCACGAGGGCGAAGGCGACGACGGTGTCGCTGTAGACGACGGTGCGATCGGCGAGGGTCTGTCGGGTCACGCGCGGCTCCTCGGCGGGAGGATACCGCGTGACCGGCGGCGCTACTCCGCGGTGCGGCGACGGGGGCGAACGCTGCTCAGACTCGCGATCGCCATCAGCGCCCCCGCGTCCGAATACATCTCCATGCCGCCGTGGAAGAGGCGGGCGCCGATGTGGGCGATCCGGGTCTGGGCGAGCACCCATTCGGTTTCGGGGATCGCCGCGATCCGCAGCGTGTTGTCGAGGCCGACACTGCCGCGCGTATCAGCGTGCGCGCCAGCCACGAAGTCCGCGAGGATCGCGAGGAGGCCGGCGGAGAAGGAATGGCCCGCGGTCGACCGGAACCAGACCGACTGAGTGCCCGCTCCTTCGTCTCGGCCCGCGAGCCGGCGCTCGAGTTGATCGAAGAGTCCGCCGGAGGCGAGCGACGCAGAGGGCGCGTCGAGGGGACAATCGAGGGGAGCGGTGACGGTTGGGGCCGACACGAACGTGTGTCCGCCCCCTTCCCGCTCGCTCGAAGGTCCGAGTGCCCCGCTCACGATCACGATCGGTCCGTCCTCATCCGCGAGCGTCGCCCGCGCCTGCGGCCGGCGTTCGCTCCCGCCGACGACTTCGACGTCGATCGCGAAGTCGGTCTCGACCGGCGCGGCGCGCAGGAATTGAGCGCTCGACCAGACCAGCGCGCAGTCGGTCGCATGCTCCATGGCTTCGATCGCGGCACCCGTCGTGACGCCACCCATGGGCGCCGTGCGTCCGGGTATGCCGACGCAGGCCGCGTCCGAGGCGAGGAGGCGGTAGCGCCCTTCGGCGACGGAGTGCGGGATCCAGAACGCCGCGGCTTCGAGCATTCGAATGGGAGCGCTCGACTACTTGACCATGCCGGCGATCATACGATCGTAGACGGCGTCGCCGAGCCACTTCCGCACGCTCATGGTCACCCCCGCCATGTTGCCGGCGAGGTATCGGATCTTCGGCTTCTTCGCGTCGACCGCCTTCATGATCACCTTCGTCACGACCGACGGCTCCGAACCGCCCATGTCCTCCACCAGCTTGATGAATCGGTCGACCATGGGGCGGTAGGCGCTGTCACCCGTTCGCTCGACGAACTTGCTGAATGCCACGTCGTTGAACTCGGTGTCGATCGTGCCGGGCTCGATGATGACGACCTTGATGCCGAACTGCGCGGTTTCCATGCGCAGGCTGTCGCTCCAGCCTTCGAGGGCGTGCTTGGAAGCGATGTACCAGGCACAGAGCGGCAGGGGCACCTTCCCGCCCGCGGACGAGATGTTGATGATGCGACCTTTCCCCTGCTCGCGCATATGGGGAAGAGCCAGCTGCGTGAGGCGGCCGAGCCCGAAGAGGTTCACGTCGAAGATCGCGCGCGCATCCGCCTGGGACATGTCTTCGACCGAGCCCTGATCGGCGTAACCGGCGTTGTTGACGAGGATGTCGACCCCACCGCGCTCGCGGGTGATTTGATCGACGACCGCGCGCACGTCGTCTTCGCTGGTTACGTCCATCTTGATCGTCGTGGCACCACGAGACTTCAGCTCGTCCATCGCGTCGAGTCTTCGCGCCGCGGCATACACGGTGTAGCCGGCGTCGATCAGGGCGTGAGCGGCGTCCTTGCCGATCCCGGCGGATGCGCCGGTGATGAGCACGGTTTCATTGGATCGGGACATGTCGGTCTCCTCGGTTGTCCTGGGGGTTCGATGCGGGAATGGGGCAACGCCGGTCGGCCGTGGCCGCCGCGTGTCATCGAGCGAGGTATCGCTCCGGAATGTCGAACTTGAAGATCCGCGCCGCGTTCAGGCCGAGGATCTTCGCGCGCTCGGAGTCGTCGAAATGACCCATCGTGCGCTCGATGGCCTGCGCGGAATACGGCCACGACCCTTCGTGATGCGGGAAATCGCTCGCCCAGAGCAGGTTGTCCACGGTGCCGAACTCCTTGGCGAGCAGCAGACCAGCGCGGTCCTCCTGGAAGCTCGCGAAGCCCTGACGTCGGAAATAGTCGCTCGGCAGCATGTCGAGCTTCGGGCGCACCCACATGTGGTGCTTCCGGTAGGCCTCGTCCATCGCGTCGAGCACGAAGGGCACCCAGCCGATCCCCGCCTCGATCGTGCCGAAGAAGAGCTTCGGATGTCGCTCGGCGACACCCGAAGCGCAGATGTTCACGATCGGCTCCGCGGTCGGGGACAGGGAGTGGATCACGTAGTTCACGATCGCGCCGCCGTTGCTGCGCGACGTGCGCGGATCGCGACCGGTCGAAACGTGGAAGGTGATCGGGAGCTCGGCGTCTTCGATGCAGTCCCAGAGCGGCTCGAACTCCTTCAGGTTGTAGTTGAGATCATCGACATCCGGCGCCCCCCAGACCGGCTTGCAAGGAAGCGAGAGGCCCTTGAAGCCGATCTTCGCCACGCGTTGGATCTCCTGGATCGACTCTTCCATCGCCATCGGTGCGATCGCAGCCATCGGCGCGAGACGATCGTTGTAGGCGCCATAGTCATCCCACGCCCACTCGTTGTACGCCTTGCACATGGCGTGACTGAACTGCGCGTCCGGTGTGGCCCACATCGTGAGCCCCTTGTTCGGAAAGAGGACCTCGGCATCGACTCCATCGATCGCGAGATCGTCGAGGCGCACCTTCGGGTCCCGGCCACCCTCCTGGCGACGCTTGTCGAGTCCTTCGAGGGGCTTGGTCCAGTTGATCTTCGCCGGGCGGAACCCTTCCGTCTTCTGATAGAGCGCCGGATCCGAGCTCGCCCCCTTCTCGGTGGGCACCTGGATCACGCCGGGCAGGCGCGCGTGATACCGCTCGTCGATCCGATCCTTCAGGAAGGTATTCGGCTCCTGGACGTGACCATCCGCCGAACACATGAAGAACTTGTCGGTCGCGTCCGGACGCGCCGACCGCTTCCACCCGTCATTGCCGGGTGTCTCGAGTCGCCATGCGTTGTTCTCGTCGGATTCGATCTGCATTGCCATGTCGAGTGCTCCTTCGATCGCGGCCCGCGACGGCGCCGGCCAAGGGGTGGAGTCAGTCGCGCCGGGGATGTCGGATACGACAGCGTATGGGCAGATGTTTCACACCACCGACGAAACTGGACGCCAGGCGACGCGGTTCGCCCACGAGCTCGATCGACTCGAGCCGGGGAATCAATTCTTCGAGCAGGACCCGGATCTCCATTCGCGCGAGAGTCGCTCCGAGACAGAAGTGCTCGCCGATGCCGAAGCCCAGGTGGGGGTTCGGGCTGCGATCCACGCGGAAGGCGAAGGGGTCGTCGAAGATTTCTTCGTCGCGGTTGGCCGAGGCGTAGAAGAGCGCGAGGGAATCTCCGGCGCGAATTTTCTGACCGCGCAGCTCGTAGTCCTCGGTCGCGGTTCGAACGAAGTGGTTCACCGGCGTCGTCCAGCGCACGATCTCGTCCGCGGCCGATGCCGCGAGGCCGATGTCCTCGCGCAGCTTCGCGAGCTCGACCGGATGCTCGATCAACGCGAGCAGCCCGCCCGAGAGCGCGTTCCGGGTGGTTTCGTGCCCTGCCGTGAGGACGATCAGGTAGTAGCTGAGCAGCTCGAGCTCGGGGATCGGCTTGCCATCGATCTCGGCGCCGGCGAGTATGCTCGCGAGATCGTCGCCGGGACGCTCCCGCCGTTCCCGCGCGACGCGGGCGAAGAACGCGAAGAACTCGTCGCGCAGCGCGGCACCCGCCTCCTCGACGGCGCCTTCGCGTTGGAACTCCGGATCCTGTGCGCCAAACATCTGGTTCGTCGCCTGCAGCACGAAGGGCTCGTCGGCTTCGTCCAGTCCGAAGAGATGCGCGATCAGCCTCAGGGGATGGAGCGCGGCGACCGTCGGGACGAAGTCGGACTCCATCTCCTCCCCGTCGCCCGCGAGCCCATCGACCAGGGCACGAGCGGACTCGACCATTCGCTCTTCGAGCATTCGGAGGTTGCGCGGCGTGAACCAGGGGCTCGCGAGCCCGCGATAGGTGCGGTGATCCGGCGGGTCCATGTTCACGATCGTGCGCATCTGGCTGCCGATCGACTCGACCTGCTCTCGCGCGCGGTCGAGGATCGTGAGACGCGGTTCGCTCGAGAAGCGCTCCGGCTGCTTCGAGATCTCGCAGATGTCGGCGTGCTTCGTGACGGCCCAGAAGCCCCTGTAGCCCTCGGGCTCGAACCATGCGAGCGGGTCTTCGCGGCGGAGTCGCGCCCAGCTGTCGTGTGGATAGCCAGAGCGTGCGTACTGTGTCGCGTCCACGAGATCGAGTCCGTCGTATGTCTGCATGTCGCCTCCAATCCCCGGTCGGATCGTCTGCCGGGGCTAGTCGGCCGGCTCGCGAAGTTTCTCTTCGAAGCACGTCGAGAGCATCGGCATGCTCGTATCGCAAGCCGCCCCCGACGCGAGTGCGATCCCCACGTCCTTGCGAGGCATCGCCCTCGCGAGGTTCGAGGATCGCGGCAGCCGCATCGATTCCGACACGAAGCTGCGCCCGGTCGACTGGTTCAGGATGGTCTTGAAGTCCTCGAACTCCATGCCGTAGCCCTGCACGAGGTCGCGCACTTCGAGCAGCAGCCCCATCGTCCCGATCACCATCGCGTTGTTTCCGAGCTTCACGATCTGGCCCATTCCGACGTCGCCGCAAGGCAGGACGGTCCCCATCGTCTCGAGCGCCTCGCGGCAGTGCTCGATCGCCTCGGGGTCGCCCCCGATCATCAAGGAGAGCGTCGCCGCTTCCGCACCGGCGGGCAGGCCGCTCACGGGGCAGTCGAGAACGCGGATGTCCCGCTCGGCGGCTTCGTCGCGGAGCGCACGGCAATAGCCGGGCGACACGGTGCTCATCACGATCAGGGTCGAGCCCGGCCGCATCGTCGAGAGTGCGCCGGTCTCGCCGCGGAGGATTCGATCCGTTTGTTCCTCGTCGAAGACGATCGACATCAGGATTTCCGCGTCGGCCCCGACGGCGGCGGCGTTCTCGCGTTCTTCGAGTCCATCGGATGCGAGGCGCTCGAAGGGCTCGCGATTCCGGTTCGCGCAGCTCGTGACCTGGAACCCACCCGCGAAGAGATTCCTCGCCATCGGTTCGCCCATCGCTCCGAGCCCGATGAATCCGATGCGGTTCGGTTTCTTCGCGTCGCTCACGGGTCGCCGCGCTCGGCGAGCCGATCCCGCAGCGCCTCGATCCCGCGCGCGTACGCGGTCTCGAACCAGCTCGGATCCCAGAACAACACGCCCACGCCGGTGTAGTCCTCGTGCTGCGTCACCCTCGTCCCGCCGTCGACGGGCTCGAGGATCCAGTGGTGGTCGAAGGTCATGATGCCCGGGTAGCCGCCGTTCTGGTTGAGCTCGCGTTCGGGGTCGAGCTTCACGATCTCGGCGTCGACAGGCGTCGTCGTCCCATCGGGCGACATCATCTGATAGGTCATCGTGGCGCCCTCGCGGAACTCGCCCTCGACCTCGACGAGCACCGTGTTCCATTCGCCGTAGTGTTCGCCGTCCATCAGCACGGCCCAGATCTCGGAAGGCTCCGCCGGGACGACGAGATCGGCGTGTACCGACTTGCAGCCCGAGAGCCCGATCGCGGCGCACGCGACCCCGGTCAGCCGAATCATCCGTTCCGTCATTCTACGCATCGGGCCCCTCCTACTGCGGAAGCAGCATCTGCTCGAGCTGCACGATGAAGTCCTGGCGCGGCGCGCCACCCATCAGTCCCATCAACATCTCGGCATCGTTGCCGACCGGGTTGTGGACCGGCATGTCCGGGTCGGTCGCGCAGGCGTAGATGGCGTCCGCGACCTCCTGGGGATCCGCGGTCGTCCCGCCTTCGCCCGCCACGACCGCCATCAGGTGCTCGCGCAGCTTCTGCGCGTACTCGGCCAGCTCCGGGGGCCCAGCCTGCATGTCGACGTCGTCGTTGTTCGAGCCGAATGCCGTCGTCATGTAGGCGCCGGGCGCGACCGTCTTCGCGAGGATGTTCAGTGGCTTGCACTCGAGGGCGAGGCCTTCGGTCATGCCTTCGACCGCGTATTTCGTCGACGTGTAGACGGAGTCGGTCGGGAGGGCCATGAGACCGGCCATCGACGTGACGTTCACGATCACGCCGCCCTTCTGGGCGCGCATGATCGGAAGGACCGCACGGCAGGTGTTCATCACGCCGAACACGTTCGTCTCGTACATGTCCCGGATCATGCGATCGCTCGATTGCTCGAGCAGGGCGTGGCCGCCGTAGCCGGCGTTGTTGACGAGCACGTCGATCGATCCGAACTGGTCGAGCGTCGCCTGGACGGCGCTCGCGACGCTGCCCGGGTCGGTCACGTCGAGGCGCTCGACGATTACACGATCCAGCTCCGCGAGGTCCTTGCCCGCCTCCGGGCGGCGCATGGTCGCCACCACGTTCCAACCCTTCGCGTGGAAGGTCTCGGCAGCGAGGCGGCCGATTCCGGTGGAGCAGCCGGTGATCAGGACGGTCTTCTGGGTCGACACTTGGATTCTCCTTCGCGGGCCATTAGAAACCGATGGTCTTTTATTAAGAAACCACTGGTTCCTTGTCAAGACCCGGCCTATCTTCCTCCCCCGATGACACCCGAAAGCCCTTCCAGCCCCGCCTCAGGCCCCGCTGTCCCCATCGACGGCGATTGGCAGCGCGCCCGCCGCCCGGAGCAGAAGGCCGAACGGCGCCGCGCGATCCTCGAGGCGACGACGGCCCTCCTCGACGAGGCGGGCGTCGAGGGCGCGACGCTGTCGGAGATCGCGCGGCGCGCCGGGCTCTCGAAGGCCAATTGCTACCGCTACTTCGAGAGCCGCGAGGCGATCCTGCTCGAGCTGACCCTCGCCGAGAGCTCCGAGTGGATGGGAGACATCCAGACCCGCCTCGGGCCTCTCGCCGGATCGGGCGACGTCGATGCAGTCGCCGCGGCTTTCGTCGCCGCGACCGTCGGCCGCCCGAGGGTCTGCACGTTGTACAGCGCGATCTACTCCGTGATGGAGCGCAACGTCAGCCCGCCGGCGGTCGCGGAGTTCAAGCGCGACTTCCACGAACGCGTCTTCGGTTCGACCGACGCGATCCGGCGCGCGCTCCCCGATCTGTCGGTCGAGGCCACCGACCAGTTCGTCCTGTACCTGGGCTTCTTCATCGCCGGCGCCTGGCCGAGCGCGAACCCCGCGCCCGGTGTCGCCGAGATCCTCCAGCGGCAGGGACACCCGACGCAGTCGCGCGACTTCGGCGAGATCCTGCTCGCGCACACCCGCGTGGTCCTGCGCGGGCTGCTGGCGGAAGGCTGACGAGAAGCGACGACTAACGCCCCTTCGCCGCTTCCATTTCCCGGAGCAGCGCGCGGCGCTCTTCGACGCTCATCTCGCGCAGCTTGTTCATCTGCTCGCGCGCTTCGTCCCGCTCCGCGTCGGACATGTCGCGCCAGCGCTCGCGGTTGCGCTGGAAGCGCTCGACCTCGCCGGCCTGGCCCTCGACCAGGTCGCGGAGTTCGTCGAGGAACGCGCGCCGCTCCGCCGGCTCGAGGTCGTCGATCCCGCGGATGTTCCGGCGCAGCCGCTTGCGGTCGGACTCGGGCAGCTCCGCCGCCGCGCGCAGCAGCATCAGCCGCTCGATCGGGGAGAACTCCGGGAGCGCGCGTTCCAGCGCGCGGAGCCTTCTGCGCGCCTGGCGGCGTTCGCGAGGCGACGCGTCCTCCCAGCGCTCGCGGATCTCGGACCGGACCGCCCGGCGCTCCTCCGGCGTCGCGTTCTGCCATCGTTCGAGCATGCGCTCGCGATGGGACGGCGCCTCGCGTGCGACCTCGGCCTCGTCTTCGGCGAAGGCCGCACCAGCCCACAAGAAGACGACGATCGTCGAAAGCGCGCAGAGCACCCGGTCGTGGCCTGATCGGCGTCGCGTCATCCTCGACCCTCCGCCTCCCGGTCCGACACCACCGACATCTCCTTCATGTAGTCGAGCACTTCGAGGGCGTCGATCACCGGCAGGTCGGCATCGTCGACGCCGGGCACGAGGCTCGCTCCCTCGCCGTAGCCGAGGGCGATCGCGATTTCCTCGTCGTCGAGATCGAGCTCCGGCGCGAGGAGATCGTCCTCGGGTGCGATGGCGATGTGTGAGGGCGCGGCGGGCTCGTTCGACGGCCCCGGGGACCCGATCGCGAGATAGAGGAAGAAGGCAGCCGCCGCGGCGATCGCGAGTGACACCGCAGGGTGTCGCCACGGCGAACGCCACTCGTCCAACCGGACGACGTCGGGCTCGGCGTCCGCCGTGCGCGCGCGCAGCGCCGCCAGCCCGGACTCGAGGGCCGCGTCCTCGAGCGGCACCTCCGCGAGTCCCTGAAGCGCCTCGTCGACCGCCGCGAACTCGGCACGACGCGCCACCGCCGCGGGATCCCCCGCCAGCCGCGCGTCGAGTTCCGCCTGCTCTGACGCATCGAGCCCGCCGTCGCGCTCCGCCGAGAGCAGCGCGTCGAGCCGCTCGCGTTCCTGGTTCCGGGTGTCGGATCCACTCATGCCGTTCCCTCTCCTGTCGGGGCGCGTCCCTGGTCGGTCTCCTGCTCGCGCATACGGTCCGCGAGGGTCGATCGCGCCCGATGGACGAGCGCCTTCACCGACTGCGGCGAGGCATCGAGCACCTCCGCGATCTCGGCGTACGAATGTCCTTCGACCGCCGCGAGCCAGAGCGCGGTGCGCTGACGTTCGGGCAGGGTCGCGAGCTCGGCTTCGACGCGGCTGCCTTCGCGGCGCGCGTGGGCCAGCTCGTCGACCGCGGCACCGCCGGAGACGAGGGTGAGCGCCGGGCGCTCGTCGTCGTCGCGGGCCGGAGCGTCGGTGCTCACATGCGGTGACTTGTTCCGCGAGCGATCGAGCTCGTTGAGCGCCAGGTTGCGCGCGATCCGGAAGAGCCAGGTCGAGAAGCGGGCGTCGGCGGCATAACGATCGCGGGCGCCGTGGACCCGGACGAAGGTCTCCTGCATCAGCTCTTCTGCCGTGGCTCGTTCGCGCACCATTCTCTCCAGGAATCGGAGGACGGGACCCGCCCACCGCCGGTAGAGCGCGGAGAGGGCCTCTTCGTCCCCGTCCCGGAACGCGAGCATCAGCTGGGCGTCCGGATCACGGGCCTGCATTCCACCTCCGCACGGTGGGATGAACCGTCCACGGGGGGTTTGGTTGCGGCACGCGCGTTCTCCCCGTTGAGTTGCCGACGGGCTGCCGATCCCGGCGCTCGGGCGCTCAGGTGGTGCCCGAGTGGCGCCCAGGCGGCGCTCAGCCCACCTCGAGCTCCGCCAGGAAGGCCAGCACCTCGCGCTCGAAGATCTCGGGCTGCTCGATGTTCACGATGTGACCCGCGTCCGGTACGACGACGTGTCGCGCCCGGGCGAGCTTCGCGCTCATGACTTCCCCTGCCCGCAGGTACGGCTTGTCGTTCTCGCCGACCAGGACGAGGGCCGGGGCGTCGATGCCGGCGAGCTCGTCGATCACCGACGGAATCGTGGCGGAGATCTCGCGCCCGAAACGCGCCACGCCCGGGACGGACTGCGCGATGATCGCCTTCGCCGCCGCCTGCGCGGCGGGCAGCTCGGGCCTGGTGCCGATGCAGGTCGTGCCCGCGCGGCCGTTCACGAAGTCCTCGAAGCCGCGGGTCTCGAGGAAGGTCGCCGTCCGCTCGACCTGCTGCGCCCATCCTTCGAGAGCCTCGGGCTTCTTGAAGCCGGGCCCGGCACCGACGAGCACGAGGGCCGCGACACGCTCGGGGTGGCGCGCGGCGAAGTGGAGACTCGCGAGGCCACCGAAGCTGTGCCCGGTCGCCACGAAGGTCGCGTCCGGAGTCGTCGCGTCGGCGATCGCCGCGAGGTCGACCATCACGTTCTCGAGGCACCACTTCGTATCGCCTTCCGGGACGGCCGAGTCGCCATGACACCGCTGGTCCCAGAGCACGACCGGGTGACCCGCATCGACGAGCGCGTCGACCTGGCCGCGCCAGTTCTCGTGGGTCGTGCAGAACGCGCACGAGATGATCACCGTCGCCTTCGACGTGCCCTGCGGCCGGTGGTGCTCGTAGTAGAGGGCGTTGCCCTCGGAGGTGGTCACGAAGGCCACGAAACAGTTCCTCTCGTTCCGGCGGTGCGCCTAACGAATCTCGATCATCATGGGGGGAATCAGCGCGGGGCTTCCCGTCGGGAGACGCTCGACCGCTTCGGCCAGCTGCGCGAGGGGCGCCGGCCACTCGAAGACGGGCTGCGCGGCGCGCGCCGACACCGACGAGAGCGCCTCGAAGATCTGCTCGGTCAAGCTCGCGGGCTTCGGCCACGGCACGAGGTAGACGTCGTCGTCGGGGTCGAGCCCGATCTCGACCTTCGCGCGTCGCGCTGCCGTATAGAGACCGCCGAGCTCGTCGACGAGCCCGGCCTCGAAGGCCTGCTGCCCGGTCCAGACGCGACCTTGCGCGATCTTGTCCACGACGTCGACGGGTAGATCGCGCCCCTCGGCGACGCGCGCGAGGAAGAGCTGATAGGTATCCGACACTGACGTCTGCAGCCGAGCGTGGGCCGCCGGCGAGAGCTTTTCGGTCGAGAGCAGGAAGTCCGCGTGGCGACCCCGGGTGAGCGATTCGACGCCGATCTCGAGCTTGTCGAAGAGACCGCCGACCACGGGCCGGATCGCGAACACCCCGATCGAGCCGGTGAGCGTCCCCGGGTCCGCGACGATCGCGTTCGCTCCGGATGCGACGTAGTAACCACCGGAGGCGGCCACGTCCGACATCGAGACGACGACCGGGGTCCCCATCGACTGGGCTCGCGAGATCGCGCGCCAGACGATCTCGCTCGCGAGGGCGGAGCCGCCGGGACTGTCGACCCGCAGCAGGATCGCGTCGATCTCGGGATCCTCGGCAGCCTCGACGATCGCTCGCGAGATCGTTCCCGAGGCGAAGACCTGCTCGCCGCCCAGCAGCGATCGGTCGGCTTCCCCCTGCACGACCGCGCCGACGCCGAAGATCAGCGCCAGGCTCCCCTTCGGATCGACGCCCAGGCTCTCCGGATCGATGCGCGCGTAGTCGGCAGCTCGGACCTGGGAGCCGCCGATCCGCTCGAGCAGCTCGTCGAGATGCACCTCGCCGTCGATCAGCCCGAGCGCCTCGAGCTCCTGGCTGCGAACCGCGCCCTTGTCGATCGCCGCCTCCACCTGCGTCGGGAGCAGGTCGCGCCCCTCCGCGAGGGCGGCGACGAAGCGCACGTAGGCATCGTCGAGCAGCGAGTTCGCCATCTCCCGCGCGTCGTCGGACATCGTCCGCTCCGCGTAGACCTCGACCGCGCTCTTGTACTTGCCCGCCCGGGCGACGTCGAACTCGACCCCGAGCTTCTCCCACAGGCCGCCGAGGTGGACGTACTCGGCGGCGAGGCCGACGAGCGGAATCGCCGAGCCCGGCGCGACGAAGACCTCGTCCGCGGCGCTCGCAATATAGAGCTCCTTGTTCGCGAGGAAGCCCTGCACCTCGATGTGCGCGACGACCCGACGGCCCTTCTCGCGCAGTCGCACGGCGGCGGCGCGGATTTCGTCCGCCTTGCCCCACCCGACCGAGAGCGGCTCGATTCGGAGCACCACGGTCTCGATCCGCGGATCACGTTCCGCACGACTGAAGAGCGAGAGCAGACCGAGCAGCGGCCGGGTCGAGTCGCCCGTGACCAGCGCGAGCACGCTCGGCCCGGCGGCGTCGACGTACTCGCCCCCGATCTCGATCACGAGCGTGCTGCCGTCCTCGACATCGGCGGTCGGCAGGTCCCCGAAGCCGCACGCGAGGGGCGCGAGCGCCAGGAGCGAGACGAGGAACACGCGCGCGCGGCGCGCAAAGGAAGACGGCGGAGCCTGGATCATGCGGCGAGGGTATCAGAGGCCCCCGCCGACGCGCCGCGGCGTCGCGTCGCGCTAGCCGGCGAGCCCGAGCTTCGCGTCGAAGAGCGAAGCGAAGAGCTTCGAGATTCCGGCCCCCTGTGCACGCGACGGCTTCAGGATCTTGACGCTCATGCCCATGCTCATGGTCGAGAGCGTGTGCGCACCCTGGGTGATCGACGTGACGACGGTCGCCGGGACGTCCGCCGCGTCCCCCTCTTCTTCCAGCGACAGGCGTAGGGGGAAGGACGTACCGACCTCGGCCGCGAAGGGCGTCGGAATGAAGAAGCCGGCGGGCTGGATGTTCGAAACGATCGACTCGAGCAGGTGCTCGCGGGTCCGGTAGACGATCACGAGCCGGGTCGGCCGCTCCTTGCCGTCGCTGCCGCCCATCGCCTTCAGCCCTTCCGCGCGGGACTTGGCGAAGGTCTTCCCGATCTGGCCCTTCAGATCGAGCCAGCGCTGATATTCGAGGGGCGTGACGCCGACGCCGAGGCGCTTGCGCTCGAGCCCGCCGAATTCCCGCATGAGCGGCATCAGCTGCTGAACTTTGGTGCGTTCCCGCATGCCGGTCGTATCGGTCATTCCATGGCGTCGCCGAAGGGGGATTCCCCGCCGGAACCCCCTCCTTCCCGGCATCCGGGTCGGCGGGTGGGGACCGGCCGATTCCGTTAGATTGGCGGCATGAGTCACGACCACTTCCGATTCCTGCCTCATCACAAATCCCCCGAGGACCCGGGAAAAGACCCCATGGTCTTCGCCTTCCGGGGCCGCGACCTGCTCGTGACCGAGGACGGCGCCCTCCCGGACGTCAGCCAGATCGACGAGGCCGGCTTCGAGGCGGTGCGGCGGCAATACCTCGGCTCCCTCGACGGGCGCCACTGCTTCTCCGCCGAGCTCGAAACGGCGGCTCAGCCGGGTGGCGGGCTGCGCTTCGCGAACCTGCACATGCTCTACGGCAGCCTCGACGAGGCGACCCACGCGGTCGCCGGTCGCGCGGTGCAGATCGTCGACTGGGATCGCACCCATCAGTTCTGCGGCGCCTGCGGCGAGAAGACCGTCGTCTCCGAGATCGATCGATCGCGGTCGTGCCCGGATTGCCAGTTCCCGATGTACCCGCGGCTCTCGCCGGCGATGATCGTGTCCGTCGAGCGAGACGACGAGATCCTCCTGGCGCGTTCGCCCCACTTCCCGGAAGGCATCATGAGCGTGCTCGCGGGCTTCGTCGAGCCGGGCGAGAGCGCCGAGGACGCGGTCAAGCGCGAGGTCTACGAGGAGACGAAGATCCTCGTCGACAACGTCCAGTACTTCTCGAGCCAGGCCTGGCCCTTCCCGAACTCCCTCATGCTCGGCTTCCGTGCGGACTATCAGGACGGGGAGATCGAGATCGATGGCGAGGAGATCGTCGCGGCCGAGTGGTTCCGGGCGAAGGACATGCCGAACTTCTTCCCGGGTCGCGTGAGCATCAGCCAGTGGCTGATCCACGACTTCCTGAAGCGCAACGGCATCGACCCGCCGAGCTGATCCCTTGGCCGAAACGCATCCGTCGATCTGCCGCTTCTGCCACGCGAATTGCGGCATCCTCGTCGACGTCGAAGACGGCCGCGCGGTCCGCGTCCAGGGCGATCGCGACAACCCCGCCTATCACGGGTTCACCTGCGCGAAGGGGCGCTCGCTCCCGGACCAGCACGCCCATCCGGACCGGCTGCTCGCTTCCCAGAAGCGCGGCGCGGACGGACGCTATTCGGCGATCGCGAGTGAGCAGGCGATGGACGAGATCGCCCGGCGGGTGCGCGAGATCGTCGACGAGCATGGGCCGCGCTCCGTAGCGCTCTATCCCGGGACCTATTCGGGACCGCACCCGGTTTCGATTCCGGCGGGCGTGGGCTGGATGCTGGGCATCGGCTCGCGGATGGTGTTCACCTCGGCGGCGATCGATCAGCCGGGCAAGCACGTCGCGAACGCCATTCATGGGCGCTGGCTCGGGGGCTCCCACGTCTTCGACGAATCGGACGTGTGGATGCTGGTCGGGAACAACCCGCTGATCTCGATGTCCGGTGGAATTCCACCCTCCAATCCCGGGCGACGCTTGCGCGAGGCGAAGGCGCGCGGAATGCAGCTGATCGTGATCGATCCGCGCCGCAGCGAGGTCGCCCGCTTCGCGGACGTCTACCTGCAGCCGCGCGCGGGAGAGGACCCGACGGTGCTCGCCGCGATGCTCCACGTGATCCTGCGCGAGCACCGGTACGACGAAGCGTTCTGCGAGGCCCACGTCGGCGGCGTCGCGGAGCTCGCAGAGCGCGTGGCCGACTTCACGCCGGAGTACGCGGCCGCCCGCGCGGGCCTCATGGTCGACGAGATCGTGCACGCTGCGCGGGTGTTCGCCGGCGCGCCACGAGACGGAGACGTCCGGCGCGGCTGCGGCGTCGCCGGAACGGGGCCCAACATGGCGCCCCACGGCAACCTGACCGAGTACCTGCTGCTCGCGCTCAACACCGTCTGCGGACGCTGGCGACGCGAGGGCGATCGCGTCCCGAATCCGGGGGCGTTGCTCCCGGAGGCGCGACCGAAGGCGCAGGCGCTCCCGCCGCGCGCGGGATGGGGCAAGGGCGAGAACCTGCGCTCCCGGGACCTGCCGAACTCGGCGGCGGGGCTGCCGACCGGCGCCCTCGCGGACGAGATCCTCTACCCGGGCGAAGGTCGGATCCGCGCGCTCGTCTGCGTCGGCAGCAACCCGATCGCCGCGTGGCCCGATCAGTTGAAGGCGATCGAGGCGATGGAATCCCTCGACCTCCTCGTGACCCTCGACATGAAGATGTCGGCCACCTCGAAGTTCGCCGACTACGTGATCGCGCCGAAGCTCTCGCTGGAGGTTCCCGGGATTTCGATCTCGAGCGAGGCGATCGAGCAGACCTACGTCGCCCACGGCTACCCCGAGCCCTACGCGCAGTACACCCCGGCGATCGTCGACCCGCCCGAGGGCGCGGACGTGATCGAGGAGTGGGAGTTCTTCTGGGGCCTGTCGAAGCGCATGGGCATCGACCTCGTCGCCTATCCGATCCGCGCCGAGACGGGAGTGCTCCGAGACCGGCGTGAGGCCTACGCGTTCGACATGCAGGAGAAACCGTCGACGGACGCGGTCCTCGAGGGCCTCATGAATGGCTCGCGCGTGTCGTGGGGCGAGATCCGCCGCGCGCGGCACGGCGCGATCTTCGACGACGCGGACGTGCGCGTTGCCGCCGCGGACGACGACGCCGCTGATCGCCTCGACGTCGGCAACCCGGACATGATGGACGAGCTCGCGGCGGTGCTGCGCGAGTCCGCCGACGATGACCCCGACTATCCGTTCCGGCTGATCTCACGCCGGCTGCCGAACGCCTACAACTCGAGCGGTCGGGACATCGAGCGCCTCAACGGTCGCAAGCCGTGGAACCCCGCCTTTTTCCACCCGGACGATCTCGCACGGATGGGCCTCGCGAAGGGCGACCTGGTCCGGATTCGCACCCGCCGTGCCTCGATCGTCGGCGTCGCGGAGCCGGCGCCCGAGGTCCGCGCGGGCGTCATCTCGATGGCGCATTGTTTCGGAGATGCGCCTCGGGACGAAGGCGACGCCAGCGACGCGGCGCGCTCGATCGGCGCGAATACGAGTCGCCTCGTGGACAACGAGGACGTGTTCGATCCGCATACCGGGATCCCGCGCATGAGCGCGATTCCGGTGGCGATCGAACCCTACGCCTAATGCCCGGGTCGCGCTCGAGTCGTTTCCGCGCAGCGCTCCCCATCGAGAAACTCGAGCGCCGCCTCGGAGACCGGATCGCCCTCCAAGCTCATCGACACGAGGATGCGCTGATGATTCTGGCCGGGGATCACCCGTCGTCGTGAGCGCGGACTGACGCGCGAGAGCGCGCCGTAGAGCAGCTCCGCCTGGCGGTCGAAGCCCGGCCCTTCCCCCTCGGCGTTCATGACCAGGGCAGGGGGCGATGGCGACTCGACGTTCGTCACCACCGACGCGCGGCGTTGCCAGTCTTCGTCGCCCCCGAAGCGGCGCTCGAAGTAGCGCCGCGTCGAATCGCGCTCGGTCGTCGAGACGTCCGCGAGGTCGTAGCCGGATCCGCTGACGAGCACGAGGCCGCAGATCCCGTCGCGGTCGAGGCCATGGCGCGCGAGCGGCGCTTCCGTGAACCCGACCCGCGCCGCGAGCCAGGCGCCGGCGGAGTGACCACCGAGGAAGATCGCGTCCGGATCCCCGCCGTACTCCGCCACGGCGCTGCGCGCCCACGCGACCGCCGCCGCGACGTCGTCGATCTGGGTTCGCCAGTCGACGTTCGGCTGCAGCCGGTAGCTGGGGACGACGACCCCGTAGCCGCGCGCAGCGTAGAAGCGCCCGAGATTCCGCATGGGCCGGATGTTCAGCGCTCCGAGGCGCCGATCGCCGTGGGTCCAGCCGCCGCCGTGGACGAAGACGAGGGTCGGCCAGTCGGTCCGTCCTGCCTCGGGGAGGAAGAGATCGAGGCGATGTTTGGCGTCGTCGAAGTCCGGGCCGTTTCGATAGGGAACGTCCAGGACGACTCGATCGGATGGCCAGTCCGCGTGGCGGTAGTCGATCGCGGCGCCGAGGGTCTCGCGCTGGGCCGCACAGCCGGACAGGGTCACCAACACCACCACCGAGATGATGATCAGCTTCATCGTGTCTTCAGACTCCAGGAATCGTGAACCGGATACTGGCGACCGCCTCCTCGAAGTCGCCCACGTAGCGGTCGAAATAGTAGGCCTCGGGCGCCATGAACTCGAAGCGGTAGAGCCAGGTCGCAACCGGGCAGCCGTACTCGACGGTTCGCTTGTTCAGGCCGATGGCGTCGCGATGTCGATAGTCGAGGCGAAAGCAGGCCTGCCCGCCGATCGTGGCGGGGCCGTTCGACACGACCTCGAAGTCGCCCGTTCCCCCGTCGAGGCGCCGACTGTCGAGAGAGATCTCGGCGATTTCCTGCACGCTCAGATCACCGGCCGTCGTCCGCCCGGTTCCCTTCACGATCGCGGCGCGTGGAAACCGGCGCACCCAGAACTCCTCGAGCTCCGCGCCGTGCACGGTGAAGAAGAAATAGCCCGCCGCCGGCGCGTAGTAGGAGCTCATCCAGCCGATCGGCATGTTCATGCGGATCTGGACCGGCGTCATGTCGAAGGGCCGCGGTGTCCCGTCGTCGATCGGTGCCCAGATCGGTGCGCAGCCGGTCGTCGCCAGCAGAGCGGCCAGGGTGGCGGCACGCATCGTCCACGTCCTCGCGGACGTTCGCCGCTCGCGCGTCGTCATCGGCTCCCTCCGAGCTCGCGCAGGTAGCCTTCGACGTACGCCCGATCCTTCGCGTCTGGCGCGAGCCTCAGATAGCGACGGAAGAGCGTGAGCGCCTCGTCCGATTCCGCCTGCGATCGTGCCGCCCCGTTGGTCCGGTAGTAGGACAGCGCCATTTCCCGCACGGCGTCCGCGTTCCGACGGTCGCGTCGCAGCGCCTCGTCGTAGGCGGCCCGAACGTCGTCGACCGCGGGAAGGGGCTGACCCGGAATCGGCTTCGTGCGTTGGCCGGCCAGCGCCTTGCCGAGCAGGATCCACGGCGACGCGTCCCGCGGCGCGCTCTCGGTGGCGCGCCGCGCAGTCTTCTCCGCAGACCGGAAGAGCCCCGCCGCGAGCTCGAGCTCGGTCTGCCGGATCGTCACGGGGTGGACCGTGCGCCGAAAGGCCGCCGCGTCGAGCGAGGGCGCGCGCGTCTGCTCCTGGTTCGGATACTTCGTCGCGATCAGTTGGCGCATGCCGTTCACGCGCGCGACCACCTGCGGCGGCGGCGTGAAGGGCACCCAGCCCCAGACGCCCTGGGCATGGACCTCTGCGATGTAGGCGATCGTCGCCTCGTAGAGCGACGGCGTCCGCGCGACCGCGTAGCCCGCTTCGTCGAGGAACTCGAGGCCGCGTTCGTCGGCGATCGTCTCGATCGTGTGGTGGAAGCCGACCGCGCTCGTCATCGACGCGGCCTGCACCAGGAGCTTCGCCTGCCCGCCGCCTTCGACCAGCGCCGACCCGACACCGACCCACGCGAGGGCGTCCGCGCTGCGCCGATTCTCGCGTTTGGCGCGGAGCGCGTTGCGATTCGCGACGTGCGCGAGCTCGCGGGTGAGCATCGCCGCCAGCATCGTCTCGTCGGCCATCTGCGCGAGCAGCGCGGTGTGGATGTAGATCACGCCGTTCGCGAACGAATAGCCGTGGATGTTCAGGTCGGAGATCACCTCGATCCGCGGCTCGAGTCCGGCAGCCCGCAGACGTGCCGGCGTCGCGCGCTCGAGCACGCGTGCGAGATACGCGTCGACGCCCCGGTCCTCGAAGAGCAGGCCGCTCGATTCGATCTTGTACTGGATCTCGCGCGACTCCTTCCAGAGCGCCTGCTCGTCCGCTTCGAGCTGGGCCGCCGTGCGATCGCCGCCGAGGGGCGGGAGCGGCGGCGTCACACAACCGAGGCTCGCGCCCGAAAGGACGATCAACAGCGCCAGCGCGAATGCTCCCCGTCTCATCCGCGTCATCGCTCCACTCCCGACAACACCATCTCGACGAGCGCCTGATTTCCCGCCGGATCGCGGAGGTCGGCCAACGGCATCGACACCTTGTTGAAGAAGAGGATGTCACCGCTCTTCGCCTCGACGAGCGCCACGAAGAGCTCCGCGGGCGTCGCGCCCGGCCCGCCGTACGCCCCGGTCACGAGACTCGCGGCAGCGCCTACGGCGACGAGCGCCTGTCGCTCACCGGTCGGGACGTAGTCGGTGGCGATCATCAGCAGGAACGCGTCCGCCCGCGTACCCGCCAGCAGCGATCCCGACTGCGGGCCGAGCGTATAGTCGAAGCGCGTCATCTGCTGCGGAAAGGTTTGCGCCATGTCGTAGGTGTGGCGGAGGATCGATTCCTTCGCCGACTCCCAGAGCAGCCAGGCCTGCTCGCCTTCGCCGACCTGCGGACGCGCGTTGGGATCCTCGACGCCCAGCCGGAAGTCGGGACGCGGCCCGGCCGCCCCGGCGTAGGGCACGAAGGTCTTGCCGGCCCGCTCGACGATCGTTCGCACGGCGTCCTGCGCATGCTCGTTCGCGGCGTCGCTCCAGTCCTGGACCTCCTGCTCGACGTCTCCGGAGGACATGGAGTAGACCGAGACCAGCGGGGGAACGAGCGTGATCGTCTCGACGTCGGCGAAGCGTACGGTGTAGTCGGATGGGCCGCGGTAGGGCGGCGGGAGCGGCGCACAGGCGACGCTCACCGAGCCGAGGACCAGCGCACCGCAGAGCGGGAGCGCGCGCCTCGGTCGACGGATTCCGGACTTCAAACGCAGCTCCTCCGTTCACGGCACGTTGGCGGTCGACGCCGCGCGCCGGCGAGGCGACTATAGAGTACGCATCGGGCCCGCGGAGGTTCCTCGCCCGTTCGGACGATCCGCCGGATCAGGCCGCCGCGATCTGTCGCCCGAGCTTGCGCAGATGATGCGTCGAACCCCCGAGCATGAGCTCGATGTGTCGGGCCCAGATGTAGTAGCGGTGGACCTGGTATTCGCGGTCGACGCCGATCCCGCCGTGGATGTGTTGGGCGGCGAAGGTGACGCGGAAGCCGGCCTCGGCGGCGAGGTGCTTCGCGATCGCCACTTCTTCGTCGGCGTCCCGCCCGACGGAGATCCGCCAGGCGACCTCGAGGGCCGAGAGCCGGACCGTCTGGTTGTCGATGTAGGCGTCGCTCTCGCGGTGGGCGACGGACTGGAACATCGCGATCGGCTGGTCGAACTGCTTGCGGGTCTTCGAGTACTCGGCGGTCGTCTCGAGGGCCGCTTCGAGGCAGCCGAGCTGCACGTTGCAGAGCGCGGCGTTCGCGCGCAGCTCGATCCACTCGATGATCTCGCGCCCGTTCTCGAGGGTGCCGAGCAAGGCGTCGGTTCCGACCTCCGTCGAGAGCGTCATCTTCGACTCGGGCTGGTAGCTCGTCGTCTCGAGGGCTTCGAGCGTCACGCCGTCGGCGTTCGCGTCGACGAGGAAGACCGCCGGGCCTTCGTCGGTCATCGCGGAGACGAGCACGAGGTCGGCGATCTCCGCCGCGGGCACGTGGTATTTGATCCCGTCGAGTCGGAAGCCGGCGTCGGTGGCGGTCGCTTCGACGCCCGGGGTCTCGATCTCGCCTTCGGCTTCGACGAGCGCCGCGGTCAGGATCTTCTGCCCGGCCGCGAGCTCGGGCAGGATCGCCTTCTTCTGGTCCTCGCTCCCGAACTCGGCGATCGGAAGACCGCCTAACACGACCGTCTCGAAGTACGGGATCGCCGCGGTCGTGCGCCCGACGTGCTCGAGCACGCCCGCGACCTCGAGGAACGAGAGTCCGCCGCCGTCGTAGGCGGGGGGAACCGCGATCCCGACGAGGCCCGATTCACCGACCTTCGCCCATAGCTCCGGGTCGAAGCGCGGGCCGTCGCCCTGCTCGAGGGCGAGGAGCTTGTCGGGGGGCGAGCCCTCGGACAGGATCTGGGCGGCGAGGTCGAAGATCGCCTGTTGTTCTTCGCTGTAGCTGAAGTCCATGTTCGTCTCGCTCGTCTACATGCGGGGAATGCGGGGGAGGCCGAGGCCGAAGAGACCGATCAGGTCGCGCTGGATCTCGTTCGTGCCGCCGCCGAAGGTGAGGATCAGCAGGCTGCGGTAGAGCGTCTCGACCATGCCGTTCGCGATCAGCTCCTTCTCCGGGGCGTCCGGGCGCAGGTACCCGCGCTGACCCATGACCTCCATCATGAGCCGGAACGCATCCAGGAAGAACTCGGTCCCGAAGACCTTGATCGTCGACGCATCGGCGGGGTTCAGCTTCATCCCCTCCGCCGCGGACCAGGCCACCTTCCAGTTGAGCAGCCGCAGCGCGTGGAGACCCGCCTTGACCTTGGCGAGATTCACCTGCACCCATTCGTCGTCGATCACGCGACGACCGTCCGGGCGCTTCGTCTCCTTCGCCCAGGCGACGACCGCGTCGTAGGCGCCCTCGATCATGCCGGGTGCACAGAGCGTGACCCGCTCGTGGTTGAGCTGGCCGGTGATCAGCTTCCAGCCCTTGTTGAGCCCGCCGACCAGGCTTTCCGCCGGCACGCGCACGTCGTCGTAGAAGACGGCGGCGATGTCGTGGCTCGACAGCAGCTCGAGCTTGTCGACCCGGATGCCCGGCGTCTTCATGTCGACCAGGAACATCGAGAGGCCGCCGTGTTTGTCCGCCGCCTGGTCGGTCCGAACCGCGAGCCAGCAGTAGTCCGCGTCCGAGGCGAGGCTCGTCCAGAGCTTCTGTCCGTTGATGATCCAGTCGCCGCTGCCATCGTCGGCGAGATCGGCGCGCGTCTGGAGCGCGGCCAGGTCGGTGCCCGCGCCGGGCTCGGAGTAGCCGATGCAGAAGTGGACCTCGCCGGCGAGGATCTTCGGCAGAAAGTGCCGCTTCTGCTCGTCGTCCCCGTTCATCATGAGCGTCGGGCCGACGGTGTTGACCGTGAGCATCGGCACCGGCGCCCGCGCCCGCATCGACTCGTCGAAGAAGACGAACTGCTCGATCTCGGAGCGACCCTGCCCGCCGTACTCCTTCGGCCAACCGATCCCGAGCCAGCCGTCCTTGCCCATCTGCCGGACGATCTCACGCGTGCGCGGTCCGATCCCGTGCTCGCGCGCCAGGTCGGCCTTGATCTCGGGCGTCAGCAGGTCGTCGTAGTAGGCGCGCAGCTCACTGCGAAGCGCCTCCTGCTCTTTGTTGTATCCGATGTACATCGTGGGGGATTCTCCAGCGGGTGCTGGAGGATCGGGGATGGGGCGGAGGCGTGCCAGCCTGCGGCAGCTCGCCTCAGGCGCGGCGACGTCGCGTCGTGCCGCTGATCCCAGCGAGCCCGAGTCCGATCAGGAGCGCCGTCGAAGGTTCCGGCACGACGAAGACCAGGTCGAGGCCGTTGCTCCCGCTCGTGCTGTCGTGATCGAAGACGAGGGTGTACAGACGGTTCGGGAGCAGCACGCTCGTTTCGTGCAGACCCGTCGAGCCGCCACCGAAGGCCAGATCCAGATGGATCTGCTGGTCGCCGGGAATGATCGTTCCGAAGTACAGATCGGAGCGCAGTCGGACGCGACCGCTCCCGATGTCGCCCACGGCGTCGGCGTCGAGCCAGAACTGCTGATAGTCGGGGACGTGGAACGACACCGTGAACCCGCTCGAGGCCGTGCCCGAGCTCCACTCGTCGGTGTAGTAGTAGGAGCCGATGTCCTCGGGGTCGCCTCCGGAGACGGAGTAGTTCCCGCCGTCGGTGAAGAGCCGACTCGAGAAGGTGATGCCGTCTCCATTGATGTCGCTGTCGACACTCGCGCGGCCGATCCCGTTGGGCGCCTGCTCCCAGGGAAAGACTTCCGCTTCCCGGGTGCTCGCCCAGGCTCCGAGCGCGTTCGTCTGATCCTGGTCGAAGTCGGTATCGAAGGAGTAGATGTAGCTGGCGTCGATCGAGTAGTCGGCCGAGACGTCGAGCTCCCGGTCGGCGTATTCCCAGTTGAGCTGCGCGCTCGCGAGTGACGGCGCCAGGAAGATCAACGCGAGCGCTACGCCGATCTCTCGGACGAAGATTCGCTCGCGGACGAATACGGTCGATCGCTCCATCGTTGGTCTCCCCGGTGACTTCGTGGTCGGGGAGGAGTGGTCACGACGACCGCATTGTGTCCGGACGCGTCGGAATTTCCGAAAGGGTGAAGGATCTTCGACGTTCTTGGGTCTAGGCGGGCGGGAGCGGTCCCGTGAGCTGCGCGCGCTGGGAGATCTCGAGCAGGTTCCCGTCGGGGTCCCGGACCATCGCCATCCGCGCGACCTCTCCGAGGTTCATCGGCCGGACCGCGACCTCGCCGCCGAGGTCTTCCACCCGCGCCGTCTCGGCGTCGCAGTCGCGGATCTGCACCGTGAGATAGAGCCACCCGCGCTGGGCCTGCGCGAAGCCGGTCGGCGCAGCCGCGCGCTCTTCGAAGAGCAGGACGGAGTCGCCACAGCGCGCGCGGCCCGGCGCCTCTTCGGTGAAGCTCAGCACGTCGCGGTAGTAGGCCATCGTCCGCGCGCGGTCGGGGACCGCGATGCGCACCCCGATCTGCGTGACGCCCTCGGTCCCGGTCGGCACGAAGGTCACGCGGTTGCCGTCCGGATCGGCCATCGCGCTCGGCGCATCGAGGTCGTCCCGCGCGATCAACAGTTCCTCGATCCCCGAGCGTTGGTCGCCGTTCAGCTTCTTCCGCACGTTCACCTTCACGACCGTCCCCCGCTCGTCGAAGCGGTACTGCACCTGCCCCTTCACGACCGGGATCGAGTGGTCGAAGACGAGGCCCGCTTCGTCGCGCCAGAAGTCGACGACCTTGGGATCCTCGCTCACGAGTCCCACGTCCAGCTGATTCTTCACGATCTCGATCACGACGCCTCTCCTTCGATCGTTTCGGCGACTGCGGTCGCGAGTGCCTCCACCGTCCACGGTCCATCGCTCGGGTCGCGGGCGCCGACCATCTGCTCCGCCATCAAGGGAAAGAGACCGACATAGGGTCCCGACGCCGTGAAAATCCGTCCGTTCACTTCCTTTGCGGCATCGCTCAAGAGATAGGCGTAGATCGGCGCGCACTCCTCGGGCGGCGGCGAGTTCAGGCTGATCTCCGCCAGCCCCTCCGACAGGATGCCGCGCGTCTCGAGGCCGCGAATCATCTCCTCGTACTCGGGTCCGGTCGAGAGTCGCGTCTTCGCGCCCGGGCAGACCGCGTTGCAGCGAATGCCGAAGTCGGCGAGGTCCGTCGCCATGCACCAGGTCAGCGAATTGATCCCGCCCTTCGCCGCCGGGTATGCGCTGCCTCCGTACATCCCGAGGAAGCCGTGGCTGCTGGTATTGACGATGACCCCACCGCCGGCTTCGCGAAGACGCGGAACCGCGGCGCGCGAACAGAGGAAGGTCCCGTCGAGGTGGACCGAGAGGACGCGGCGCCAATCTTCGAGCTCGATGTCGCGAATCGAGTTCGCCGGCTTGCCCGGGATGCCGGCGCAGTTCACCAGACCATCGATTCCGCCGAACGCGTCGACGGCGGCCTGCACGATCGCCTCCGCGCCCTCGGGTTCGGCGACGGAAGCGACGCACGCGGCGCCCTCCCCGCCCGCCGCGGCGAGCTCCCCGACGAGTCCCTCGAGCCGCGTGGCCGCCGCGTCCGGTCCGCCCGCGCCCTGCCCGGAGGTGTTCACGACGACCCGCGCGCCTTCCCCCGCCAGACAAAGCGCGATCGCCCGTCCGATGCCTTCGCTCGATCCCGTCACCACGATCCGTCGGCCTTCGAGGGCGCGCGTCATCGACTCGTTCCTTCGCTCGTTCGCCAGCGTCAGCCCGACGCCAGCTTCAACTCCAGGAAATCGGATGCAGCGATTGGCTGTTCAAGGTCCCAAACGATCTGCATCGGGCGCTCGCCTTTGGAAGAGCCGTGAGACACCCGTCCAAGCAAAACATATGGCTGAGTCTCACCCCTAGGCCCCTTTTTTCGTTTTCGTACGAGGAGAAGCGCTCCATCCTGCTGCGCGAAGCTGATCCCCAGGTATCGACGCCCTGTCGGCGTACCGGGGTGACAGTTGCTCACGGACTCCCAGTGAAACTGGCGATCCGAGATCGGATAGTCCTGATACATCGTCGTTGGAGAGTAGTCAGCCTCACTCTTGTCGATCGTCACGAAAAAGAGATCGCAATGGCCTTCGCGCCAGTAGTGCGCACCCGATTGGATTCGCAAGATTCCTCCCTTTCGATTGCGCACATCGAGTGCCGCCAGTGCCTCGTCTTGGGAGTACGTTCCATGCGCTTTCAGAGCGACGCTCCCGAGAGCACCTCCTAGAGGAAACGTCGTACGCCTCGATCGATCTCGGAGCAGGCCAAGCAACTCGACCAACTCCGATCGCAGCTCATCCGCGTCCCAGAGAGCGGAAAACAGATCATCTCCCTGATCGAGCGGTTGTCTCATGGCCCCAAGGCCGACGAAGAGCATTCGATGGAACGCGTCTTCCGAATTGAAAGGAGGTGGGGTTGACTCCCCAACCACGTCCCGAAACCCATCCAGTCGACCGAGGTCGTCGACATGCAGTAGTCGCCAGAGAGACCGTTCGATAGTCCGATGAACATCATCGACAACAGGCCCAATGAACCCGGCCTGCTGGCGAAGCGAGTGGAAAGAGTCTCCGGCCCTCGAGTATATGTCTTCGACATCGACGCCCGTACGTTCAATAAACTCCCGCAAGCCCGTGTCCGGACCGAGCTCACGGAGATCATCCACGAGAACCGATCGCCCTCTCCCTACCTGTGCGCGAATGTTCTCGAGCACAGCCTCTCGTGCCTTTGGCTCGAGCAAGACAGAACAGCCGCTTGGCAGCGACGGAAATCCAGCTTCGACCTCACGCTCGACGTCTCGCCGGGTGCCACCGAGTATCGCCCTAAAGCGCTGGTCGAACCGAAATCGGCGGTCCGTCATTCCGATGAAATCGAGCACAACGCAGACTGTCTTCTCATCGGATCGACGCAAACCGCGACCAAGCTGTTGTAAAAAGACCGTCGAACTCTCAGTGGGTCGCAACATCAGGATTGTGTCGACATCTGGAAGGTCTACACCTTCATTGAAGAGATCAACGCTGAATATCGTCTGAATCTCTCCGTCACGAAGCTGGTCGAGCGCATCTCGGCGCTCCTGCTTCGATGAGCCGCCTGTAATCGCGGTGGCCTGCAGTCCCGCTGCGGAGAATTTCTCGGCCATGAATTTCGCGTGATCCACGTCCACACAGAAGCCGAGGCACCGCATCGAGCCGGGGTCCAACACCTTGTCGTGCAGCTCTGCGAGGATCTTTCGAACGAGCCAGTCGTGCCCGGTATAGACGTTGCTTAGCTCCGAGGTTGAGAACCGTCCTCTACTCCAGGGAACACGTCGTACATCTGGCCCCTCGAGCCCGAAATAGTGGAATGGCGATAGCAGTCCGCGATCAAGCGCTTTCCACAACCGCAACTCAGAAGCGACCCGGTTGTCGAAATAATGGAGAACCGACAGACCATCGGCGCGCTCCGGCGTCGCCGTGAGTCCAAGGAGAATCTTTGGGTTCAACCGTTCGAGCAGCTTCGCGTAGGAAGCAGCGGCGGCGTGATGAAACTCATCAACGATCACAATGTCGAACTGCTTGGGATCGAGCGACTCGACCACGTCGGCGCGAAACGACTGGATCGAAGCGAAGACATGCTGACCGCTGGTCGGGCGTTCTCCACCGACGAATCTCTCGCCGAACGTCGCCCGGCGCAAGACGATCCGGAAGGTCTCCTGGCTCTGGCGCAAAATCTCGTCTCGATGCGCGACGAAAAGGAGCGAAGGCAGAGATCGTTTTCCCTCCTTGGCATCCCATTGCCCGGCCAGTCTTCGGTAGTCGAGCGCGGCGATCACCGTCTTGCCTGTTCCGGTCGCGGCCACGACGAGGTTGCGGAGGTGCCCCCGCTCGCGCTCAGCCTCGAGTTCGTCGAGCACTTCCTGTTGGTGTCTGCGTGGAGACACTTCGATCGCCAGTGACAGTGATTGGAGCGCGTTTGACTCTCCACGACGTTCGACCGCAACGGCCTCATCAAACCGCTGCGCGTCGCGTGCAGACTCGTACGCTTCGAAGTCTGAGTCCTGCCAATACTGCTCGAAGGTCGTCGAGAATCGGTCCAGAACTCGACCGTTGTCGACGGCAGACAACCGCACGTTCCACTCCAATCCGTCGAGCATCGCCTGGCCTGAGAGATTCGAAGACCCGACGTACGCGGTCGTGAACCCGCTCTCCCGCTGAAACATCCAGGCTTTTGCATGGAGTCGCGTGTGTTTCGTGTCGTAGCTGACCTTAACGCGCGCTCCGAGCTCGCGAAGCTTGTCGAGGGCGCGACGCTCCGTCGCTCCAATGTACGTAGTGGTGAGCACCCTCAACTCTCCAGGCTTTCGGGCGAGAAATTTCTCTAGGGCCGGAAGCACCAGCTGAAGGCCCGACCACTTGACGAACGAGCAGAGAAGGTCGACGCGATCGGACGAGGCCAACTCGACGGCGATCTCGTGTCCAATGCGGGCGTCGTGGCGAGAGTTCGTGAGCAGCTCACTCGTCGACAGCGGGGTTCTCGGGCGTGGGATCCGCTCGTGTGCGGATCCGAGTTCCGGTACCGCTGAACGAATCTCGAGTAATAGGCGAGCGCTCTCATCCGGATCATCTGCCTCGTCAGCGCCTGCCTCCGGAGACAGCCCGCGAATCGCATGCAGCAGCTTTCGCGTCAACTCCAATTGCGATTCGAGTCTCGATTCTCCCGCGACCGACTCAAGCGCATGCCGGAATCGCTCCGATAAGTGGCGTGCAAGCAGTCCTGCAGCCAAGGAATCTGGTATGCGGTCGAGAAGCTGGGCATCGTCCGAGAGCCGATCCAGGCACTCCGCCAACTCCCGCGTGACGAGCTGCTCGTAGATCCCGTCCGGTAGATCGCTAGCTCGCTTGGTCGATGTCAACGGATGCCCTCGACGCCTCTGCGATTCGCCTCGCGGGCGCGCCTCGGGATGCTATCACCCAATGGATCTCGAACAGTACCGCCGCGAGCGACAACCCCAGGACCCCGCCCCATGCCCATGCCCACCGACGTCCCGATCATCGACTGCATGATCGGCTTCCCCGCCAGCGACTTCTCCCAGTACGAGTTCATCCGCAAGCAGCTGAAGGACTCGCAGAGTCGGGACTCGTTCGACTTCCCGGTCGAGTACATGTTCAAGAACGTGCCGAAGGAGCTCTACGGCACCGAGAACCCGATCGACGTCACGCTGCACGAGATGGACCGATTCAACGTGGAGCGCGGGCTGATCGGCGTCGGCGGCGACGTCTCCGCGAAGGCCCTGAAGGATCACCCGGATCGCTTCATCGCCAGCGGCTCCGTCGACCCGAACGAAGGCATGGGCGGCATCCGAAAGATGGTCCAACAGTACGAGGAGTTCGGGGTGCGCGCCTTCGGTGCTTTTCCGGCGGGCTGCAACCCGCAAGTCGCGATCGACGCGCCGCAGTTCTATCCGATCTACGCGAAGTGCGTCGAGCTCGGCGTGCCGATCTTCGTGTGCGCGGGCGTGCCCGGGCCGCGCTTCCCGATGGACTGCCAGCACGTCGAGAAGATCGACCGCGTGATGTACGACTTTCCGGAGCTCGTCTTCGTGACGCGCCACGGCTGCGAGCCGTGGGAGAAGCTCGCGATGAAGCTGATGCTCAAGTGGCCGAACCTCTACTACTCGACGTCGGCCTTCGCGCCCAAGCACTACCCGGACGAGATCGTGAACTACGCGAACACCCGCGGCGCGGACAAGATCATCTACGCGGGCTACTTCCCGATGGGCCTCGCCCTCGAACGGATCATGACGGACATGCCGAGCGTGCCCTTCCGCGACCGCGTGTGGCCGAAGTTCCTGCGCGAGAACGCCGCCAAGGTGTTGAAGCTCGACGAATAGCCTGCCCGCGCCCGTCCCCACCCGCCCGACACGAGACCATGACCGAATCCGAACCCGACTTCGACGCCCTCGAAGGCGCCGCCAGCTCCGTGCGCCGCCTGATCACCCACCTGCGCCGTACGAAGGCGGACGCGGAGCTGCTGCGTCGCGTCGCCAAACAGGCGAACGACCTCGCGGACGAGCTCGCGCCCTTCGATCACGAAGGACCGTTCATGCAGCGGAAGCTCCTGCTGGACGGCAACGAGGACGGACGCCGCTCGCCGGACACCGACGACGCCTCCGAATACTTCCCCTACAGCCCGATCGTGGGACCCCTCAACCCGATCGCCCCGCCGATCCGATTCGAGCTGAAGGATCGCGAGTTCCACGCGGCGCACGTCTTCGATCCGCAGTACAACGGACCGCCGACCGCCGTCCACGGCGGCGTGATCGCCCTCGTCTTCGACGAGCTGCTCGGCTCCCTCGGCGCGCTCCTCGACATCGGTGGCTTCACTGGCACCCTCAACGTCGTCTACCGCTCGCTCACGCCGCTCCACCAGCCGATCCGCATGCGCAGCTGGGTCGATCGCGAAGAAGGAGTGAAGGTGTTCATCAAGGGCACCATGCACACGACCGACCCGAGCGGTGAAGAGCGGCTCTGCGCCGAGGCGGAGGGCATCTTCATCCGGCCGAAGGTCTCGGTCTTCGATGACGCGCTCGGCAAGGGCAAGGCAGAAGGCGAGACCGGCTAGGCTTCACCCGGGGAGGCCACGGATGACGCCGGGACGTGCGATGCGAGGGACCGGGCCCGTGCTCGCGTTCCTCGTCGTGACCCTCGCGTGCTCGGGGATGTCGGCGCGCGCGGACGAAAATCTCGCGCTCGTCCCGCTTCCGCAGTCGATCGCGCGACAGGGCGGCGCATTCGCGCTGGACGACACGACGACGATCGCTGCGGACCCGACCCTCGAACCCGCCGCGCGCGCGCTGCGCGAGGCGGTCGGACCGGCCACCGGCTTCGACCTCACTGGCGACGACGACGCACCGACCGGCACGATTCGATTCACCTTCGACCCGACTGTCGAAGACGAGGGCTACCGACTCGACGTGTCGCCCGCGCAGCTCGAAATCCGCGCGTCCACCGCCGCCGGCGCGTTCTACGCCGTCCAGACCTTCCGCCAGCTCCTGCCCGTCGAGATCTTCTCCGAGACGCGCGTCCGCGACTTCGCATGGCGGGTTCCGGCAGTCTCGATCGCAGACGCGCCGCGCTTCGGCTGGCGTGGCATGCACCTCGACGTTGGCCGCCACTTCATGCCCGTCGACTTCGTCCTCGACTTCATCGACGCCCTCGCGATGCACAAGATGAACCGCTTCCACTGGCACCTGACCGAGGACCAGGGCTGGCGCATCGAGATCCGGCGCTATCCGAAGCTCACGGAAGTCGGCGCCTGGCGCGCCGAGTCCGAGGGCATGTTCCTGTCCGGCGAGATGGACGGAACGCCCCACGGCGGGTTCTACACGCAGGATGAGATCCGTCGCGTCGTCGCCTACGCCGCCGAGCGCTTCGTCACGATCGTGCCCGAGATCGAGATGCCCGGACACGCGCAGGCCGCCATCGCCGCCTATCCGGAGCTCGGCAACACCGGCGAGGCGCTGCCAGTGCGCACGCGTTGGGGCATCAACGAACACGTCTTCAACGTCGACGAGTCGACGATTCTCTTCCTGCAGAACGTGCTCGAGGAAGTGATCGAGCTCTTCCCCGGCCCCTGGATCCACATCGGCGGCGACGAGGCGCCGACGGACGAGTGGCAGGAAAGCGAACGCGCGCAGGCGCGCATGCACGAGCTCGAGATCGAAGAAGAACGCGAGCTGCAGGGCTATCTGATCGGCCGCATGCACGCTTTCCTGCGCGAGCGCGGTCGTCAGCTCGTCGGCTGGGACGAGATCCTGAACATCGGCGCCCTGCCGGAAGACGCCGTCGTCATGTCCTGGCGAGGGAGCGGGCCGGGGTCGCGCGCGGCGATCGATGGACACACCGTCGTGATGGCGCCGATCCAACCGACCTATTTCGACTACGTGCAATCGAGTCGCGGCGAAGAGCCGCCCGCCATCCCCGTCGTCAATCGTCTCGAGGACGTGTACGCGTTCGAGCCGATCCCCGCGGATCTACCGCCGGCGGCGGCCCGGCGGATTCTCGGCGCGCAGGGGCAGCTCTGGACGGAGCTGATGCGCGATGCGGATCACGTCTCCTACATGGCGTTCCCGCGCGCGATCGCGCTCTCCGAAACGTTGTGGCTCGACTCGGATCGAAAAGACTATGATGCGTTCCTCACGCGACTCGACCCCCACCTCGCGCGCCTCGATCGCCTCGGTCTTCGGTACCGCTCGCCCGGCAACGACGAACCGACGATCGGCGACCGCGTGACCCAGTCGGCGATCGACGTGCTCGGCTGGATCATGACGAAATTCGAGTGAGGGGCGTCGTGCGGCAGGTCGTCGTCGTCGTCGACCTGCGCGATGTCGAAATGCGGCTCGTGCTCGGCTTCGCCCCCGCGATCGCGCAACGGGCGACTCCGCGACCAGAGGCCCCGAAGTCGCCCAGCCCCATGCGTTCCGTCGGGACTACGCGCCGGGGTGCGGCGCGCACGCTCTTCTGGAGCAATCGCCATGCCGACGCCACTCGTTCGCTACGCCGCTTCGCGTCGCAAACGATGCCGATTTCTGCAGACCCGTGCCGACTCAGGCGGACGCCGCGGCGGCTTCGCGTCCGCTCAGTCGCTCGGAAGCCGCGCCCGGTCCGACGACAACAAGCCGTGCCGCTTGAGCTTCGTCCAGAGCGTCCGCTCGCCGATGCCCAGGCGTTCGGCTGCGCGCGCCTTGTTGTCGCCGCAGGCGCGCAGGGCCTCGAGAATCGCGGCGCGCTCGGCCACACCGACCGCGGCCGCCAGGGATCCCTCCGATACGTCGCCTTCCGCTCGCGGTTCGATCGAGCCCTCCCGGGAAAGCGCAAGGAGCTCGGCCTCGATCGTCTCGCTCGTTGCGAGGACGACGGCCCGCTCGATTGCATTGCGAAGTTCCCGCACGTTGCCAGGCCAGTGGTGCGCCGACAGCGCCTGGATGGCCGCCTCCGAGAAGCGAAGCTGCCGCTTCGCGAGCTCCGACTCGAAATGGCGTAGGAAGTGCGTCGCGAGTCGCTCGACATCGCCGTCACGATCTCGCAGGGAGGGAAGCTCGATCCGCACGACGTTCAATCGATAGAAGAGATCGCTGCGGAATCGACCGGATTCGATGTCGCTCTCGAGATCACGGTTGGTGGACGAGACGACCCGCACGTCGACGCGCACACGGCGATTGGCACCAACCGGCTCCACGACGCCTTCCTGAAGCACGCGCAAGAGCTTCGCCTGCAATCGCACGTCCATGTCGCCGATCTCGTCCAGGAAGAGCGTGCCGCCATCCGCCGCCTCGAACTTTCCGATCCGGTCCGCATGGGCGCCGCTGTACGCGCCCTTCACGTGGCCAAAGAGCTCGCTCTCGAGCAGATCCGCTGGGATTGCCGAGCAATTGAGAGGCACGAAGAGCTTCGACGATCGGGAACTCAATCGATGGATCGACCGAGCGACGAGCTCCTTTCCGGTGCCCGTCTCGCCGGTGATCAACACCGAACTGTGCGCGGACGCGACCCGCTGGATCATGTCGAAGACGCCGGCCATGACGTCGGAATCACCCACGATCGAATCGACCGTGCCGCCACCGAGGTGGGCCTCACGCAGGTATCGGTTCTCCGCGCTTCGACGCGCGTGCTCGAGCGCGCGTTCGACGAGCGCCTCGATCATCTCGGCATCGAGGGGCTTCGAGACGAAATCCAGCGCTCCCAGCTTCATCGCTTGCACGGCGGCGTCGACCGTTCCGTACGCGGTCAGCACGACCACCGGGACGTCGGCGTCGAGCGCGCGCAACTCTCGCATGAACTCGATTCCCGACATCTCGGGCATCCGTAGATCGGTCAGGACGACCGCGAAGTGTTCGGAGCGCAAACACTCGAGCGCCTCCGCGGGCGAGGCGAAGCTGCGCGGGTCGAGCCCCATGCGCCCGATCACGAGCTCCAGCACGCGCCGTGTCGGTGCGTCATCGTCGACGATCATCGCGGGCTTCATCCCGTCCCCTCCTCGATGCCTTCCGGCGGGATCCTGATTTGGAAGCTTGCACCCAGTCGACCGTTCCCCACCAGCTCGATCGTCCAGCGGTGAGCGGTCACGATTCGCTTCACGAAAGTGAGACCCAACCCGACTCCGCCGCTGCGTCCGGTCACGAAGGGATCGAAGATACGAGCCGCGAGATCCTGCGGCACGCCAGGCCCGTCATCCTCGACCCAGAGCTCGACCCGACCCTCTTCTTCCGCCGCGACCCGAATCTCGATTCGACCACCTGTGTCACCGCACGCAATGGCGTTCGAAAGCAGGTTCACACAAACCTGCTCGACCGCGTCTCGGTCGCACAAGACGTCGACGACTCGATTTGGCAGCGACTCCGTCACCTCGATCCCGCCCTCGACCGCGCGCGGCCGAACGAAGGTCACCGCGGATCGGACGATCTCCCTGAGGTCGACGCGCGACGGTACGAGGCTCCTGTCGTGACCGAGAAGCAGCAGATCGTCGACGATCGCGCTCAGTCGTTCGACTTCCGCCGCGATCATGCTGAGCATCTCCTCCGAATCCCCGTCGTCGCGTGACGATTCGCCCCCACGCAGCATCTGCGCCGAGGTCCGGAGAACACCGAGGGAGGTACGCACCTGGTGGGCTACGCCCGCCGCGACCTCACCGACGAGCGCGAATCGCTCGCGTTCCACCAGCTCTCGCTGCATGTCATCGAGCTCCGACGCCATGTCGTTGAACGCGCGCGCGAGGTCACCGATTTCGTCGGACGATCGGACCCGGACCGAGCGCCGGCCTTCTTGCGCCGGCCTGGCCAGCTCCCCGATCGCCTGGGTCAACTCTCGCAGTGGTCCGATCAGCCGCTCCGCACCGGCCGCCGCGATGACGAGCGCGAGCGCGACCGCGACCCCGGTCATCCAGAAGAGGCGGCGCCGCAGACGCGCGGCCGGCTCGAGCGCTTCGGACAACGATTCGACCACGAGCAGCGACCAGCCCGAGATCGGCTCTCCGAGCGCTGCGCGCCCCACGATCCAGCCCTCGTCGGCGTCGGTGGCGTGACCTCCGTCTGCGAGCTCCTCGCGCCAGCGTTCGACCGGCAGCGAATCATTTCGGTCGTCGATGGACCGTGACCGTTCGGGAAAGACCATTTTTCCGTCACCGCCTAGCACGACGAGTATCGGCGTATGGAGATCCGAGTTCGAATCGGCGCGTGGGGTGTCCGAGGCTGCGACGATGCCCTGCCAGTCCAGAAGGGCATGGAGCGTACCCAGCCTGCGGTGCGGCTCGTCGGGATCGCGGACCGGAACGGCCGCGACGAGCATCGATCCCAGATCAGGTATCTCGAGCAGACCTATCACGCGTGGCGCTTCGACGATCTGTTTCGGATCCAATCGACCCTCCGCGAACGCGCCGTCGCCACTCCATGCGACGATGCCGCCGGCAGCGTCCACGAGAAGATGACCGATGCGGATCGGACTACTGGTACGAAGCGCGTTCAGTCCGCTGGCGATGTTCTTGTCCAGGTCCAGGACGACGATCTCACGCATCACGGGCTGCCGAGAGAAGTCGTCGAGGAGCGCGAGTTCCGCACGAAGCCGATCAGTGACGCGAATCGCGACGTGATGCGCTTCCCGGGAAAGCTGTCTTCCGATCTGTTCTTCGAGCGAGGCTCTCCCGTTCCTCTCCGCGAACATGCCTAGAGGTATTCCGGTTCCGACGACTAACATCACCGACAAGAACAGAAGCTTGTATCGAACCGAGACTGCGGATAGATTGATCACGGCGGGATCAGCTCGACACGACCGACCGCGGTTCCGAGGAACCGGTCCGCGCGAACGAGATCCGCCGCCCCGACGATGCGCCGGACCGACGTCGGATAGGGACTTCGATGATTCTTCTCTTCACCAGACAACCCGCACTCGCACGGCCGCCTCGAGAAGCGGCGATTCGCGTCGCCCTGCGCTGGCAGCCCTTTGCCTCGACCATGCTGCTCTGGCTGCTCGTAGCGACGCCGGTCCTCGCGCAATCGCCGGACACGAGCGCGACGTCGAACGCGACGGGCGTCGAATACGTTGCCGGTCGCGGCCTGCGCGTCGGCGAGACCGGTCTGCGCATCGGCGGCTTCACGACGCTCGAGTTCGGCGCCGAGGAGGGAGAGGCGGCCTCTGTCGCGCTCGATAGCATCAACGCCCTCGTCCTCTACGAGCCGATCGACCGGTTCCGGATCTTCGCGGAGCTCGAGCTCGGCGGCCTCTTCGAGACCGTCGCGCACGACGGGACAAGCTCGGATCCGGTCTTCGACTTCGAACGTCTTCACGCCGAGCTTAGCCTCGACGACGCGATCCAGATTCGTTTCGGAAAGTTCCAGACACCGATCGGCCGTTGGAACCTCGCGCCCGCGGAGCCCTTCGTCTGGACGGCGATCGATCCGATCGGGCTCGACACGGCCTTCGACGAGCATCAGACGGGCGTTCTGATCCACGGCACGCTCTTCGGCGAGACACGGCCGATCCGCTATTCGCTCTACGGGCAGGTCATCGACCCCCTCGATCCGAGCGATTCGCCGCCCCCCGCCAATCGAAGTGTGGGAGGCCACCTCGAATACGCGTGGTGCGACGACTCTCTGTCGGTCGGTGCCTCGTTCCTCGCGACCGAGCGCGGTGGGCGCTGGAGCTATCTCGGCGGCGTAGACCTCGAATGGCAGCACGATCGACTCGAGGTGCTCGCCGAGATCGTCTTCCAGCAGGGTCGACTCGAAGAGCGCGATCTCTTCGATGGCTGGCTTCAGACACGATACGAGATCCTCGACGGCCTGAGCCTCGTCGGCCGCTACGAATACTTCGAGCGTCTGCGCGGACCCGGTCGAGGCGCGCATATCGGGGACGTCGGCCTGGCCTGGCAGCCGCGCGGATGGCTGATCCTCAAGGGCACCGCGCGCTTCGCGAGCGAGCAGGACGACGACGTGCGACGCGGCGTGGCAACGTCGATCTCGGTGGTGTTCTGAGATGCGCGCGATCGTCCTGGCCGCTGCCGCGCTCGCAATCGCCCTCATCCAGCCATCCGGGGACGCGGTCGCCCAGACCGCGTCGACCCCCGCGGCGGACTCACTCGTCGTCATCGTTCATCCGTCGCGCACAGGAGAACTTTCGCGGTCGGTGCTTCGTCAGATCTTCCTGAAGCAACGTCGCTTCTGGTCCGACGCGGAGAAGATCACACCGGTGAACCAGCCAGCGGGCTCCGACACGCGCGAAGCGTTTTCCCGAACGCTCTACGATCGACCCTCGCGAGGGCATCTCGCCTACTGGAATCGCGCCTACTTCCACGGTCTGCTGCCTCCGATCACGCTCGACTCCGACCGCGCCGTCGTCCTCTTCGTCGCTCAACGACCCAATGCGATCGGGTACGTCCGCGCGAGCGTGGTCGACGATTCAGTCGCCGTCGCCACCCGCCTTCCGGCCGCGGCAGCGTCGAAATGACGCATCCGCGCCAGCAGGACCGTCGCAAGGACCATGCCGGTCGAGTTCGCGGCTCCCCTCGCCGACAGCAGCGTGGGAGCGTGTCGCCGGTCGTTCGCCGATGCCGGAATCGGCACTTCCGTGCCGATTCCGGCAGACCCGTCACGGAGCCAGGAAGCAGCTCTCGCTCGACGTCTCGTTCCCCCCGGCTTCGCGCACGAGCACCTGGAACTTCACCTCTTCACCGGACGGGATCGCTCCCTCCGCCAGCTCGACCCAGGTGGTCTCACCATCCACGTCAATGGTCAAGGCGGTCGTCTCCGCCTCTATCGAGACCTCGTAGCTGTCGATCTCGACGTCGCCCGATCGACCGAGATCGGGGTGCGAGGTCGTGACCGCGTCCCAGGCGATCTCGACCGGCGACTCGGCAACGGGCGCCTCGCCATCGCAATCGTCCGGCGCCGGCTCTCCGGACACGGCGAGATTGCCGGGCGCGGCCGGAATCAGGTGACTGAACACGGACGTGCTCTCGAGCTCCCCGCCGTCGAGCGCGACCCCTTCGATCTCGTACTCGCCTTCCGGGAAGCGCTTGAAGAAGACCGCCGGCGGAAGCACGTCGAAGGTCGGCTCGGCGCTCTCGAAGGCGAGCTCCGTCAGGCCCTGGCGGCGCAATCGGCCGCGCAGTCGCAAGTCGAGCAGCTTCCGCTCCCGCGGATCGAAGATCCGAAGTCGCTTCCACGCATCCCCGTCCACCCGCGCGTGGAATCCGAGGTCGCCATCCGTATCGTTCAGCTGGATCAGCACCTGACCCACTGCGAAGGGTGTCTCGTCGTCGTCCTCGCCGCGTTCCGCCGAAGCCACGCTGGTCGCCAACATCGCAGCGGTGAATCCGCACACGAACACGACGAACGTCCTCAAGGTTTCCGAATCTGTATTCCAGGTCTTCATGATCGACTCCCAGTGATGGGGCGGCACAGCTGCCGCCGACATCCTCGGAGAGCAAGGTGCGTGCCACTGTCGCGGCCCTCTCTGAGGCCGAGGGAATGGACGGCAGTGCAGCAGTCCGCATGGATCCGCCGAACTCGGCAGCGGCGGGTCGACGCCTACGATCGGCGTCGATGAATCCGAAGCCGCAGTCGAGCTAGGCTCCGACTTCACGCGGAGTAGGCTGCGATGACCCGACTCGAGCTGCTCGTCCTCTTCACGCTCGGCGCCGCCTGCTGGACGATCTCGACGGTCGCCGCCGGCGGCGGCGCGCTCACCTTCCTGCCCGCCGCGAGCTTCACCCTCGACCCGCGAGAGATCCCGCCGATCCTCGCGATCGCGAGCGTCGCGTCGAGCGTGCAGCGCTGCTGGCTCTACCGGCGGGAGATCGAGCGGCGACTCGTGCTCTGGAACCTGCCGGGGCTCGTCCTCGGCATCGCCCTCGGCGCGTTCGCGCTGCGCGACCTCGATCCCCGCTGGCTCTCGCTCCTCGTCGGTGCGTTCCTGGTGTGGATCTCCGCGCGCCACTTCCGGAGCGGCGCGTCGATCACCCTCTCGGGTCGGCCGTCGATGTTCGCAGCGGCCTCCTTCACCGCGGGCACGCTTTCGACCGTCGTCGGCGCGAGCGGTCCGATCATGAACCCGGTCTATCTGGGCGCCGGGATCGTGAAGGAGGCGATGGTCGGGACGAAGGCCGCGAGCACCCTCGTCATGCAGATCGGAAAGATCCTCGCCTTCGCGTCCCTCGGCCTGCTCGGCGAAGACATCCTCGTCGCAGGGATCGCGGTGGGACTCGGGACGCTCGTCGGCAACGTAGTCGGCGCGGCGCTCCTGCGGCGGATGCCCGTCGCCCGCTTCAAGGATGCGGTCAACGCGCTCGTGCTGGCCGCGGGCGTCTGGATGATCGTGAAGACGCTGCTCGCGAACTGAGCCGGTCGCCTAACGCGGGTCGAGCCGGTAGACCCACACCGTCCGTTCGGGGTCGCGATCTTCGACCGCGATGTCGTAGCGGGCCTCGATCGCGCGACGTGCGGTCTCGTATTCGTGGCCGCCGTAGGGCAGCCGGAGCGCGCGGCGCTCGAAGACCCGATCGCCCAGCCGGATCCGGACGCGCTCGTCCTCGGCCACGTGCGCGACCCAGCTGCGCCCGTCCGGGTGATTCGGACCGAGGATCATCGAGGTCGGCACGTAGAGCTTGTCGCCCACGGCACCCCACCAGGTGTTCACCGAGTGGGGATCGCCCGGCCGGGTCTCGAGCTGCGCGTTCTCGACGTCGCTCGCGAAGGACCAGTCCGCGACGGCCGCGGAGCCCACCTCGCCGTCGAGGGCGCCGCCCGGGAAGGGGCCGATCGGCCCGCAGCCCATGAGCACGAAGGCGACGACGACGGCCCACTTCACGACCCACAGGGCCGCGGCCCCGGCGAGGCCCTTCTGGGCGCGGCCCGAAGTTCGTTCCCGCAACCTCGCGGCGAGCGGTTTCGCTTGATCCATGCTGGCTTCGACTCCTCGTGAGCGCGGGCGCGTTCTTCGAGGGCGGCTTTGCGGATTCTTCGAGGGCGCGCCCGGGTCCGCCCCACGATTGGACGCGGGGACACCCCGGGTGTGCCGATGGTGCCGCGTCCGGTTCCCCCTCGCCCGCCTCGGACGTTAGGATTCGCGCCGACCCGCGGCGCGATCGCCGCGAGAGGGGAGAGCGAGAGCGCGATGCGCGTGATGATGACGGGCGGAACGGGGTTCGCGGGCTCGCATACGGTGCGCCGCTTCGTCGAGGCGGGCCACGAGGTCCGGCTGCTCGTGCGCGATGCCGACAAAGTCCGCCGCGTCTTCGACCCGCAAGGCATCGCGATCCCCGAGAAGGACGTGATCGTCGGGGACATCGTCGACGAAGGCTCGGTCGAGCGCGCGATGGAGGGTTGCGACGCGGTCTTCCACGGCGCCGCCCTCGTCGACATGCGCCGCAAGATGGCGACGAAGGTCCTCGAGACGAACGCGCGCGGCGTCGAGCTCGTGGTGGGAGGCGCGGTTCGCCGGGGCCTGCCGTCGATCGTCTACGTGTCGAGCTCCTCGATCTTCTTCCGTCCCGGCTCGGGCCCGATCCACCTCGACATGCCAATCCAACCGGGGACGACCGCCTACGCGAGAAGCAAGGCCGACGCCGAACACGTGATCCGTCGCTTGCAGGAAGACGGCGCGCCGATCCGCGCCTCCTACCCGACCGGGATCGTCGGCCCGGACGACCCAGGTCTGTCGGATGCAAACGAAGCCGTCTACATCTTCTTCAAGCAGACGGGGATCACGACCTCGAGCGGCTATCAGATCGTCGACGTGCGTGACCTCGCCGACGTCCACCTGCGGCAGCTCGAGCTGCCGGGCGGCAGCGCCCGACATCTTGCCGCCGGGCCGATGCTCGACTGGCACGAGACCTATCGCATCCTGGACGAGATCACGGGAACGAAGCTCTGGCGCTTCCCGTGCCCGGGGCCCGCGCTTCGCACCCTGGGCAGCGTCGGCGATATCCTGAAGCGCTGGGTCTACGACTTCCAGTTCCCGCTCACTCGAGACGCCATGGAGTACGCGACGCAGTGGCCGGGTGCGAGCGGCGACGAGACCGCGCGCGACCTCGACGTCACCTTCCGCAGCGCACGTGAGACCTACACCGATCTCGTCCGCTGGCTCCACGAAGCAGGGCACCTGAAGGCGCGGCACGTCGGAAAGCTCGCGCGTTAGGTCCGCGCGTGGATGCCTAACGCCCCGCTTCGTGCTTGGCGAATTCGCCCGCGAGGTGGACCCACTCGCCGTTCGGCAGCTTCTCGAGCAGGACGCAGCCGAGGAACTCCAGCGAGAGCCCGGCGACCTGGCGCACGTCGAGGGCGCCGAGCACGACAGCGGCGTGCCGGAGGCAACCGCTGTGGGCGACGAAGAGACGCGCCACGTCGGTCGGATCGTCATCGGGGATCGTGTCGATGCTCGCGGCGACCCGGGCCGCGACCCGGGCACCCGCTTGCATCAGGGACTCCGCGCCGGCGAGCGGGAGTCGGAACTCGGGCATGCGGCGCCAACCTTCGGGCAGCGGACCGATGCGCGGGTCTTCGGCCAACAACGAGGCGATCTCGTCGAAGGTGAGATTCGCGGCGCTCCCGAGTCCGCGCTCGATCAGCTCGTCGCGCTGGATCACGTGATGGGCGCGGTCGGTCTCGCGCTCGAGGGACGCGGCCAGCACGTTCGCGGTCTCCCAGGCACGCAGCAGCTGCGATGCCTCGATCCGTTTGTCGATCGTGAGGCCGTGTTCGTCGCAGAGCGCGGCGATCCGCGCCGCAGCCGCGGCGGCTTGTGCGCGGCCCTCGGCGGTGAGCGGCCGCGGCGAGTGCGCGCTCGCGGTCCCTTCCGGCCGATCGAAATGGCCGTGTCGAACGAAGGCGGCGATCCGACGACCGCCCATCTGCTCAGTGCTCATCGATCCCTCTCGACCCCAGAACGCTCCCAGGATACTCGGGTCCCTGCCTGGAAACATCGGCCGATCGGACCCGGCAGCCTGAGCCCGATGCGACCCGCAGTCGCCCGCGGGACGCCGGCCGGGCGTGAAACGGCGCTCAGCGCAGCGTCAGGATGCACCTTTCTTCTCCAGCCGCGCGAGCGCGCGGCGCCGGCGCCAGATCGAGGCACGTCGCCCCAGCCGTTCGAGCCAGCGCATGCGCCGGACCTCGCGCAGCTCACCGCACTCGAAGATCTCGATCCGCTCTCCGGCGACGCGCTGCTCGATCCCGTCGGCGAGGAGCACGCGGAACGGGCGGTCCGGATCTTCGAGGTCGGCGGTGTCGGTGACGCGCACCGGCATCTCGTTCCGGTAGCGCTCCGCGATCGCCTGGAGCGCGGGCTCCGCGTCGAGTGCGCCGGCGCGAAGCTCGCGAATCGACAGCTGCACACCCGCGCCGACCGCTTCGAGGTCGACGAGCCCGCCGGTGCGGTCGGGGCGCTCGTCGTCCTCGAGACCGCCCTGCAGCCAGAGACAGTGATAGGCGCGGCAGATCGGCGGACGAAGTTCGTGGATTCCGCAGCCGCCTGCGGACCGTTGGTGAACGCAGTCACGACCCGCCGGCTTCGCGAGCTCGTCGACGCGCAGGACGCTGCAACACGCGGAGCACTCGCCGCAGCTCCGCTCGGCCGCGCGACGCGCGCGCTCGGGATCGTCGGAGAGCTGGCCCAAGCCGCGGCGACCTCAGTTGCCCGAATTCGCCGCGCTCAGACGTCCGCGCCCGACGGACCGCCGGACCCGAAGAAGACGAGCAGAGACAGATCCTCGGTGATGGCGCTGAACTCGTGCTCGGTGTCCGCGGGCACGAAGAGGATCGAGCCCTGGCTGATCTCCTGCGGCGAGCCGTCGAGGGTCAGGCGACCGCGACCGGTCAGCACGAGGTAGACCTCGTCCTCGTCATGGGTGGACTGGGCATCCGTCTCTCCGGCGGCCAGGGTGTAGATGCCGCAGGACAGCGAGGGCACGCGCAGGAATTCGAGGTAGGGCGCGCCCTGGGCCTCGGCCCGCTCGACGACCTTCCCGAGGTCGAAATTCTTCCACGCCGTCTCGCTCATGCGGATTCTCCGTTCGCGCAAGGCTAGCCCTCGCGTGGCCCCGTACGCCAACCCGCGGCATCCTCTCCGCGTGTCGACCGAACACTCCCACCCGGCTTCGAACGCGCTGCTCGCCGTCGCGTCGGTCGTGGTCATCGTCGCCGGGCTGAAGGCCGCGAGCTCCCTCTTCGTGCCCTTCCTGCTGGCGGGGTTCATCAGCCTGCTCTGCGCGCCCGTGCTCTTCTGGCTGCGCGACCGCGGGCTGCCCAACGCGATCGCGCTGATCGTCGTCCTGCTCGGGCTGCTCGGGATCGGTGCCGTCTTCGGCGGGCTGATGAGCACGTCGATCAACGAGTTCACCCGACTGCTCCCGTCCTATCAGGAGCGCTTCGGCTCGGTCGTCGTCTCGCTGACCTCGGCCCTCGGCGAGTACGGGATCGACTTCGGCTCGAACCCCGACGAGGCGAACCCCTTCGACCCGCAGGCCGCGCTCGGCATCGCCGGCGGACTCGCCGGCAACCTCGGTTCGCTCCTCAACAACGCGTTCCTGATCTTCCTGGCGATCTGCTTCATTCTCCTCGAAGCGTCGAGCATCCCGCGCAAGGTCCGCGAGGCCTTCGGTGACTCGCCGGAGCTCGAGGGGCGGATGACCGAGATCGGCGAGTCCATTCGCCGCTATCTCGGGATCAAGACGCTCACGAGCACGCTGACCGGCCTGCTCGTCTACTTCGCGCTCCTCTTCCTCGGCGTGCAGTTCGCGCCGCTCTGGGGGCTGATCGCCTTCCTGCTGAACTTCGTTCCGGCGATCGGCTCGATCATGGCGGCCATCCCGCCGGTCGCCCTCGCGGTGGTCGACAACTCCCTCCAGACCGCCGGCGCCGCCACCCTCTGTTACCTCGTCATCAACGTCGCCGTCGCCTACTTCCTCGAGCCCCGCGTGATGGGCGACGGCATGGGTCTGTCTCCGCTGATCGTGGTAACGAGCCTGGTGTTCTGGGGCTGGGTGCTCGGTCCCGTCGGCATGGTCCTCGCCGTCCCGCTCACCGTCATCCTGCGCATCACCCTCGGCAGTCAGCCGCAGACCCAATGGGTCGCGGTCCTGCTCGGGCCCGCATTCCCGATCCCGGCCTTCGGCAAGAAGTCGCGACACGAACGCGCGTCCGCAGCTGAACACAAGGAGGCCTCCGCATGAGCGGTCGCGAAGAGACCCACTCCCTGGTGGTCGGCTACATCCTCTGGATCTTCGGCTTCACCGGTGCGCACCGCTTCTACTTCGGCAAGCCGATCTCGGGCACGATCTGGCTCCTCACCCTCGGACTGCTCGGCATCGGATGGTTGATCGACCTCTTCCTGATGCCGAGCCTCGAACGCCAGGCCGAGCTCCGCTTCAACGAGGGTCCCCTGGACTACACGATCGGCTGGGTGCTGCTCACTTTCGTGGGCGTCTTCGGCATCCACCGCTTCTACCTCGGCAAGTGGATCACCGGCGTGATCTACCTGCTCACCGTCGGCCTCCTCGGCATCGGCGTGGCCTACGACTTCTGGACGCTGAACGACCAGATCAGCGAGGCGAACGCGGAAGCGTATTAGGCGTTCGCCCCGCCGATCGATCGGACGACCCAAACGACGATCAAGGGCAGATCGTATTCGTCTGACAGTTGTTCAGCTCGACCTGCGTGGCGAACGTGTCGAACTGCGCGCCCGACGAGTTGTTGCCGACGAAGGTGTTGTTGCCGACCACGTACCGCGCTCCGACGAAGGAGTCGACGCCAAAGCCCGAGTTCTGGGAAACGTTGTTGCCCAGGATGAGGGCGTAGCCCGAATCGAGGATCCCGGCGCCGCCGTTGTTGTAGACGACGTTGGTGCGCGCGACCGAATACGAGCCCAGGCGGATGCCGGACGAGCCGTTGCCGTAGACGCGACTGTCGACCACGGCCGAGTTGAGCCCCGTCATGATCCCGTAGACGTCGTTGTCGGACGCCACGCTGTCCTTGATCTCGCAGGATCCCGTACAGCGGATGCCCGCACGATTGCCGCCGCCACCATCGCCGTTCCCGAGCACTGTCACGTTCTCGACGCGGCTCGCGGTACCCACGAGGATTCCGTCCGAGCCCATGTTGCGCACGGTTCCGTCCTCGATGACCGCGCCGGTGATCGCCGAGAAGTCGATCCCGATGCCGGAGCCGTTGCAGTTCGCGCCGATCGGTGCGATCGGAGCGACGAAGCAACGCACGTTGAAGCCGTTCAGGTCGAGGTGGATCGCGCCGTTGCTCTTCGGGAAGCCGATCAGCGTCGGCACCACGCCTTCGATGATCGTGAGGTCACCGTCGCTCGTACGCAGATCGCTCGTCAGGCGATAGCTCGCGCCCGCCACGAGCGTCACGGGATAGCCGGGGGCGTCGGCGCTCGTGATGCCCCCTGCGACGGCCGCCGCGTGGTTGATCTCGATCACGCCGTCGACGGCCAGGGCCTGCGGGGCGATCCCGAGGGCCGCCACGAGGGCCGCACAGCCTTTGAGAAGGGATCCGATTCTTCGTTTCATGATCTCGTGCTCCTGTCTGGATCGCGACCGGCACGCCGAACATTTCGGCGCGGGCCGCGCACGAGAAAGGAAATCGCGAGCCAGCGACCGCGACCGTGAAGTGGTTCACTGTGGGTGTCGCCGGCCCGGGCGACGATTGGATCGAACCCGATGGGTGACTCGCGGAGAGCAGTTCCGGCGTGCACCGCATCCGAGGAGGAAATCCAATGAAGCTCCGAGATCCGATCGTCGCGCTCGTCGCGGCGGGTACGCTGGCCGCGAGCGCGGCGTCCGCTCAGGACCTGTTCGCCGGCTCGCCCGATACCACCATCCAGCGCGGCACCACCCTCGCGCAGGACGAGGACGTCGCCGTCGACAACCAGCTCGGCATCGTTCTGCTCGAAGACCTCGGCACGCTCCCGACCGCCGCCGAGGTGACCGCCTACGGCCTCGCCGTGAATGGCGACCGCCTCTTCAGTGTCGAGACGACGACCTCCCTGCTCGGCGGCGTCGTAGCGCGACCGCGAGACGTCGTCCGCTGGGACGGCGCGGCGTACGCGATCGAGCTCGATGGCTCGAGCGAAGGCGTTCCGCCCGGTGTCGCGATCGATGCAGTCTCCGAAGCGCCCGGTGGGTTGCTGGTCTCCTTCGACACGACCGTCAGCCTCGACGCGCAGACCTTCGCCGACGAAGACCTCGCGCGCTGGGACGGCGGGCTCTTCGTGTCGGTCTTCGACGGATCGGCCGCGGGCCTCGGCTCGGTGTACGACGTGGACGCCGCGCAGGACCTCGGCGGCGGCGCATTCCTCGTGTCCCTCGAGACCTCGGGCAGCGTGGGCGGCGTCGGCTTCGATGACGAGGACGTGCTGCGCTACGACGGCGCGAGCTGGAGCCTCGAGATCGACGCCAGCACTCTCGACGCGGACTGGCGCGCTGCGGACCTGGATGCGGTCCAGGTCCCGGAGCCGCGCGCGACCGCGGCGCTCGTTACAGGAGTGGCCGCCGTAGCGACGTTCGCGCGCCGTCGGCGCCGAATGCCTGAAGCGCGGCGTTAGGCCGCGCCCGGATCAGCTCGCGTTGGCGATCGTCGCGAAGGCCTGGATGACTTCGTCCGGCGCCTGCACGAGCTCGACGAGCACGCCCTCGGAGCCGATCGGGAAGTCGTCGTTGCCCTTCGGATGGATGAAGGTCACGTCGTACCCGGCGGCGCCCTTGCGGATGCCGCCCGGGGTGAAGCGCACGCCCTGGCCTTCGAGCCATTCGACGGCCGTTGGCAGGTCGTCGATCCAGAGACCGATGTGGTTGAGCGCCGGGTCATGGACCTTCGGGCGCTTCTCGGCGTCGATCGGCTGCATCAGGTCGACCTCGACCTTGAACGCACCGACGCCGGTCTCGCAGATGTCCTCGTCCACGTTCTCCTTCTCGCTCTTGTACGAGTGGCCGAACGTGAGGCCCATGATGTCGACCCAGAACTTGCGGAGCTGCTTCTTGTCGAGGCCACCGATCGCGACCTGCTGGACGCCGAGGACTGCGAAGGGGCGGGAATCGGACATGAGGGGTCTCCTGCGAGGATGCTGCGAGGGCGCGGACTGCCGGTCCGGCGGGCGCGGAGCCTAGCGGATCGAGGGGGCCGGATCCGGCGAGGGGTCACTCGGCCCCTCGATACCCCCGCGCCACCAGGTACCGCTCCGTCGAACCCTTCCGCGTGGCCTTCAGCTTGACCGTCTTCGCCTTCGCGAACGACTTCCGCATCCGTTGATCGACCTGCTGGGCTTCGGGCCCTTCAAGGATCTTGATCACGAAGTCGCCGCCGGGTGCGAGTACCTTCGGCAGCAGCGTCTCGATCGCTTCGAGCAGCCGCTCCTCGTTCGCACGATCGGTCTCGCGCACGCCCGTGAGCTTCGGCGCCGCGTCGGACAGGACGACGTCCGCCCGGTCGCCCCCGAGCGCCTCGACGAGCCGCCCCGCAGTCGCGGGGTCTTCGAGGTCGCCGACGAGGGTGGTGGCGTTCGGCTGGGCGAGCTTTGGATCGACCTCCGCCAGGTCGATGCCCACGACGCGGCCCTTTCCGCCGACCAGGCGGACCGCGACCTCCATCCATCCTCCCGGCCAGCAGCCGAGATCGAGCACGCGCTGGCCCTTCGAGAGCAGCTTGAACTGCTTCTGGACCTCCTCGAGCTTGTAGGCGGCCCGCGAACGGAGGCCTTCCTTCTTGGCTTTCTGGTGGAGATGGTCCTTGCGTTCGTATCGGGCCATGGGCGGCGGGAGCCTATCGGATCCGCCCTTGCGGCCCCGGTCGCTGTTTATATAATCACGGTTATGCCGAAAATCGTCGACCACGAAGCCCAGCGCACCCGCATCGCCGAGGCCGCCCTCGACCAGATCGGGCGCCACGGGCTCGATCGGGTGCGGCTGGCCGATATCGGCCGGGCGGTCGGGGCGACGACGGGGACCGTGACTCACTACTTCGACGGGAAAGACGCCCTTCTGGCCGCGTCCCTCGACCGGCTCGCGGACCGCCTCTACGAAGAGATCGAGCGGACCGACGGCAAGGACTTCTTCGCGGACCTGGCGCGTGCCCTGCCCGTAGACGCCCAGGGACGCCGGGATTGGCGGGTCTGGCTGTGTTACTGGGGTCGCGCGATCTCGGACACCGAGCTCGCGAGCCGCCACAACACGCACTACGCGCGGATCCAGGGCGCGATCGCGGAGTCGCTCGAGGCCGCGCAGGCCGCCGGCGAGGTGAACCCCGAGATCCCCGCGGTCGATCTGGCGGACGCGATCATCTCGGCCGTCGACGGGATCGGCACCCGCGCCGCTCTCGCCCCGCGCGCCTGGCCCGCCGCTCGCCAGCGGGCGCTGCTCGAGACGATGCTGACGCCGCTGCTCGAACCGCCCACGCCTTATGCGACACCCGCTTGACCCCGATTCTCCAGCGGTTCCGACCGCTTGCGCGCCTGACCCTTCGGAGGACCCCGTGATGAAGACCGATCTTATCCGCCTGGAAGCCGGCGCCAAGCCGCCCGAGATCCTCGCCGCCCTCGAAGAGGACGGCGCCGTGATCGTCGAGCACTTCCTGACCGACGCTCGTGCCGACGGAATCGTGGGCGAGCTCATGCCCTACATCGAGCAGACCGCACCCGTCGGCGACGACTTCGCGGGCCACCAGACGACCCGGACCGGCGGCCTCCAGAACAAGTCCCAGGGCATCCGCGAGCTGCTCGTCGACCCCCTGCTCTTCGACGCGGTCAAGGCGTTCCTCGAGCCGCACACGGACAAGGTCCAGCTGAACCTTTCGCAGATCATCCGTCTGCTCCCGGGCCAGCTCGCCCAGGAGCTCCATCGCGACCGTTTCGTGTGGAGCATGAAGATGCCCAACACCTTCGAGCCCCAGTTCAACACGATCTTCGCGCTGAACGAGTTCACCGCGGAGAACGGCGCGACCCAGGTCGTGCCGGGCAGCCATCGATGGGACTGGGATCGCAAGCCCGAGCCCGACGAGATCCTGCAGGCGGTCATGCCGAAGGGCTCCGTCGTCATGTACTCCGGCAGCGTCCTGCATAGCGGCGGAGAGAACCGGTCCGACGGCGACCGCATTGCGCTCAACGTCGACTACAACTGCGCGTGGCTCCGACAGGAAGAGAACCAGTACATGACGTCGCCGCCGGAGATCGCAAAGCACTTCTCCAAGGAGCTGCGCGACCTGCTCGGATACACGATGGGCAGCTACGCGCTGGGCTACTTCTCGTCGCCCGAGTTCGTGCCCGGGATCCCGGATACGCTTCCGCCGGAGGTCGCGTTCATCGACGCCGACCAGCTCGGTGACCTCGACGGAAGCGACGCGCTCTCGCTCCGCGCGGACGTGCCCGAAACGAACGCGTTCTGATCGAGCGCGGCGATCGAGCGCTCAGGAAGGGTCGATCAGATAGGCCGCGAGGGCGTCGCGTTCGGCGTCGGTGAGCAGCGGCCGTGGCATCGAAGGCGGCGGCGCACGCAGCACGTCGATCACGTGCGCGGCGTCGCGCCCGCGCGCCGTCAGCTCGAGCGGCACGGGGGCTTCACGGGTCGCGGAAGCGCGATGACAAGTCGCGCAGCCGTGACGATCGAAGAGTCGCGCGCCTTCTTCGTGGAGCGCCGCGCGCTCGCTCGTGGCGACCAACGTGTCGCGCGAATTCGATCGCGACAGCGTCTCTCCGCCTCGATGCGCATGAATTGCGAACGTGTTCCCAATTGCCGATTCGTCCCGCGTGATGCGATAGATCGCTCCTGCCATGTCGTCGGAGACGTAGATCGCGCCATCGGGTCCAACGACTACGTCGACCGGTCGGCCGACGACGTCTTCGTCGCGTTCGAAGCCGATCAGGAAGTCGCGCTGGGCGATCGATTCGGTGCCGTCCGGGTCCGTCGACCAGTGCAGGGACACGACCTTGTATCCGCTCATTCGGTCGCGATTCCATGAGCCCTTGAGCGCGACGAGCGCGGCGCCGCGATAGTCGTCGGGCAGGGCTTTGCCGCGCAGGAAGGTCATGCCGAGGGGCGTCGTGTGCGCGATGAACGTGTGCGCCGGCGCCACGGCGCGGGCGATCGCGTCGTCGTCGCTCGGCGAGAGTTCGGGGTCGCGTGCGTCGGGACCATGCAAATACGGGAAGCCGTAGAAGCCGCCGACTTCGATCCGGTTGAGCTCTTCGAGGGGGACGTCCTCGCCGAGATAGTCGACGCCGACTTCCGTCGCGAACATGGCCCCCGTCCCGGGCTGCCAGTCGAAGTGCGCGGCGTTCCGAAAGCCGGTCGCGACCACCTCTTCGGTTCCGGTGGCGAGGTCGAAGCGTAGGATCGACTGATCGCGATCGGCCGTCGGCTCGCACACGTTACAGGCGGCGCCGATCGCCGTGTAGAGCTTGCGGTCCGGGCCCAGCCGAAGCGGTCGCCACGAATGGCCGCCGATGTCGGGGAGCGCGACGAAGGGCTCGGGCTCGCCGACCACGCGGCCCGCTTCGACGTCGAATTTCGCGCGAACGACGTACGCGGGTCCGGCGACGAAGAGCGTGTCTCCGACGAGCTCGACGCCGTGGGGGAGATGGAGATCGTCGAGCAGCACGCGGGTCTCGTCGGCGCGGCCGTCGCCGTCCGCGTCGCGCAGCAGCAGCACCTTCTGCTTGCGCGGCTGGGTCACGATCACGTCGCCGCGCGACGTGATTCGCATGTAGCGGGGGTGGGGGATCCCGGAGGCGAAGACGTCGAGGGCGAAGCCGGGGGGCAGGCGGAAGCGGGCGTCCCGGGTCGCCGCGTCCGGCGTACCGGCTGCCGTCCCCAACATCTCGTGCCGGAGCGGCGCGTTCACGACGAAGTTCGGGTTCGTGAAGAAGTCGTGGACGTAGCGAGGGAGGGCCAGGACATCGGGCGGGATCTGGCAGGCCGGGAGCGCAAGGAGTCCGACGAGCAGCGTGAGTCGGAGGCGAGCCATGCGAGATCCCCCGTTTAGGACGCTCGTACTATTCGTACATACGTACCGGATCTGCGATGATGGATTCCGCGGCCCGCTCCCAGCCGCCGGAGAAATCGCTGAAGAAATATCGCGACCCGGATCACGGCTGACCGAGCGCGGAGCCGCGACCCGCGCGCGACTGCTCGATGCGACCCTCACCCTGATCGCCCGCAAGGGCATCGGAAGATTCACCACCCGGGAGGTGGTCCAGGAGGCCAGCAGCTCCCTCGGCGTCCTCACCTACCACTTCCCGACCCGCCGCGACCTGCTCGCCGCCGCCCTCGTGCACCACCTCGAGCGCCAGGACGATCAGGCGGCGTCCGCGAGCCCGACCTCAGGGAGCGAGGCGGATCTCGCGACGCTCACCGACGGCGCGATCGATCTGCTCTCCCGGATGGTCCACGACGAACGCGACGTCTTCCTCGCGGGCCACGAGCTCGATCTCGAGACGATCCGGGACCCCGAGATCGGCGACCGGGTCGGCGCCGAGCGCGGCGCCCACCGCGACGCGATCGAGGCGATGCTGCGGGCCGCCGGCTCCGACGCGCCGGCCCTCGACGCGGAGATCCTCGCTGCCGCTTTTCAGGGTCTCGGGATCAAGTGGCTGAACCACAAAGGCGACGCGGAGTTCGACGCGCACCTCGGCCTGGTCGTCCGGCGACTGCTCGCGAAATTCCTGGGCGCGCGACGTTAGGCCGGCGGAATCAACCGCTCCTTCTGCATCCACTCGATCCAATCGACGAGCATGTCCTCGGAGTCGATGCAGCCGTCGAAGCCGGCGTGTCGGAGCTTGATCGTCGAGAGCAGATGGGCCGGCGCGGCTTCGTCGCGCCCGAATCCGAAGTGGACGTCGGCATAGATGAACGAGTCGCCGACGAACTCCATCAGGCCGGGCGAGCGCAGACCGTGCTTCGCGACGATCTCGTCCCAGACCGCCGCCTTCGCGGGCATGGTCTCTGCCAGCTTCTGCGGCGCGGGCGCGCCGACCTCCATGCCGAGCGCCTCCGCGACGCGCCCCCACACGTTCTCCCACACGAAGACATCGCCGTTCGACACGTTGAAGATCTCGCCGCACGCGTCCACCGCGTCGGCGCCCCATTCGAGCGCCCGCGCGAGCAGGCGCGCGTCCATCGCGTCCACCGGCCCCGTCCGCCCACCGGGCCACTCGAGACCGCGCCCCTCGTGCTTCGCGATCGCCGCGTAGGTCACCGCCGGCGCGAGGGGATTCATCGGCGCACCGAACGCGTGCCCGTAGATCACCGGCGGCCGCCAGACCGTCCACGCATAACCCGCCCGCGCGGCGCGCTCGCGCAAGAGGTCTTCCTGCAGCCAATAGAAGTTCTCGTGGTCGTGCCGGGGCTCCCGCTCGCGACCCGGCACCTTCATCCGCCCCACGTGCGCGCCGTACGCCTTCGTCCCCTGCAGCAGCGACACGTGTTCGAGCGCACCGCCGGCCTCGGCCCCGTCGAGCAGGTTCTCGAGCATCCGGCGGTTGATCTCCATCTGCTCGGGATCGAACCAACCCCCGAGCAGCCCCGGCTTCTCCTGCAGCGCCGCGAAGACGACGTGCGTGAAGCGTGGGAGCGCGGCGAGGCCATCGCGACACGCTGCGGTGTCGAGCAGGTCGAGGGGAATGTGCGTGCCGACGGAGACGTCCGGTTTCCGGCGCGACACGCCGTAGGTGTCCCATCCCTGCCTCGCGAAGTGCTCGAAGGCGGCGCGGCCCACGATGCCACTCGCGCCGACGACGAGCACCCGGCGATCGGCGCTCATCTCCCGGGCGCCCCGAAGCGAGTGCGGAAATCCGTCAGCACGATCTCGTACTCCTCTGCGGCCATGAACTCCTCGTCCGACACTTCTGCTTGTTCATGATCGCGGTACCACGCGACGTAGTCCGGCATCTCGCTCGCGTGCTTGTCGTAGTGCGTCGAGTACGTGCGCATCGCGATCCGCGGCGGATCGACGGTCGTGTCGAACTCGAGTAGCCGCAGCCAGCCGTCGCCGAGCCCGACCGGGCCGCCCATGAGGCCACCCGGCGGCTGCCCCGCGTCGAGACCGACCTGTCCGCGATCCTGATAGTCGGCGAGCACCGTATGCACTTCGTAGCCGGCCTCGTTCGCTTCACGCAGGTACGCCTGTCCGTGGTAGTGGCCGCATAACACGAGGAAGATCTGCGACTCGACCGCGACGAGCTTCTCGAACATCTGCTGCGGCGTGTTGTGGTTCTGCGCGTCCGCCAGCGTGAAGTCGAGGAAACCGCCGGACACGCGCGTCGCGCGCGGGCTCAGATAGTCGTGGGTCGACACGATCGTCGGAACGCCCGGGTACTGCGCGATCACGCCCCGCGCCCAGGCGAGGACGTCGTCGCCGGCTTGCATCTCGAGCGCCAGGTGGAGGAAGCGGTAGCCCCCTGCTTCGAAGACCTGCGCGCTGCTCGTACCGCCCTCGAAGGCAGCGACATACCACGACTCGTCCGCGAAGAAGGGCGAGTCCTCTCCGAAGGCGCCGACGAATCCGCCGAGTCCGCCGACGTGCAGCAGATCGAGGTCCTCGACGGTGAAGGTGAGCTCCTCCGGCGGTTTCGACGTGTTCGGCGGATGGGTGTTCACGTTGTACATCGCGTCGTAGTCGTGATTGCCCGGGGGTACACCGAAGGGGAGACCCGCGTCGGCGACGAGCGAGTAGCCGGCGATCGCCGTCGGGATCTCGATCTTCGCGACCTTGTCGGTCGGGGAGAAGTGATCGTCGAAGAAGGGATTCGGGACCCGCGAGTAGCCGAGCGCCTCGTGCTCCGCGTCGATCCACTCGGTCGGGTGCTGCCAGGTGTCCCCGACGCTCGCGACGAAGACGATGTCGCCGCCGCGCCCGCGGGCGTTGTCGGCGACCCACTGCATCTGCTCGAGGAAGAGCTCCGACGCGTCGATCGCGAAGCCTTCGGCCTTCTGATGCGTGTAGTCCGTGTAGTTCTGGGTATCCGGGATCATCGCGATCGTGAACCGGTCGCCCCCACCGCCAACCCCGAGCACGGCGCAGCCGGCCAGCCCCAGCAGCAGCCCCACCGAGACGATCGACGCAAACATCCGCATCCCACTTTCCTCCTCTACCGCCAGGCACGCCGCGGCGGCACGAACGATCGCAGACCGTCGGGTCCGTGGCAGCGATGGCGAAATATGGCAGTCTCTGTGTCAATAGACGCGCCCAACTGGAGACCCCCCATGCCGATCGAAGCCCTGCGCACCCCCGACGAGCGCTTCTCGTTCCTCCCCGCGTTTCCCTACGTGCCGAACTACGTCGACGATCTGCCCGGCTACGAAGGCCTCCGGATGGCGTGGATCGACGAGGGGCCCGCGGACGCCGAGACGACCTTCCTCTGCTTGCACGGCGAGCCGACCTGGTCCTACCTCTACCGACACATGCTGAAGGAGTTCGTCGACGCCGGTCATCGCGTCGTCGCCCCGGACCTCTTCGGCTTCGGCCGCTCCGACAAGCCGGTCCACGACGCCGACTACTCGATCGACTTCCATCGCGGCAGCCTGCTCGCCTTGATCGAACGCCTCGACCTCACTGGGATCACCCTCGTCTGCCAGGACTGGGGTGGACTCCTCGGCCTGACCCTGCCCATGGACACCGGGGATCGCTTCACGCGGTTGCTCGTCATGAACACCGCGATGCCGATCGGCGAGGTCGTCTCCCAGGGCTTTCTCAACTGGCGAACGCTTGCGGCAACCGCGCCCGAGATCCCGGTCGCCGGTCTGATCGCCAGCGATACGAAGGGAGACTTCTCTCCCCTCGACGCGATCGCCTACGACGCCCCGTTCCCGGACGACCGCCACAAGGCGGGCGTCCGCCGCTTCCCCCAACTCGTCCCGGTCGATCCCGGAATGGATGGCATCGACCTCTTCGAGCGCGCCCGCGCGTTCTGGTCGACCGAGTGGACCGGCGAGAGCTTCATGGCGATCGGGATGCGCGACGGTGTCCTCGGCAAGGACGTGATGGAAGACCTGCGCGGCATGATCAAGGGCTGCCCGGAAGCCATGGACGTCGCCGAGGCGGGTCACTTCGTGCAGGAATACGGCGGGCCGATCGCGCGCGCCGCGCTCACGCACTTCGGATTGGACTGAACGGCATGGACATCCTCGAAGCCCCGGACACCGCCGTCCGCGCCCTGCCCGACTACCCCTTCGACAGCCACTACGTCGACGTCCCACGCGAGCCCGGCTCGGCCGAGACGCTTCGCGTGCACTACGTCGACGAGGGGCCGCGCGATGGTCGCCCGGTCGTGTTCCTCCACGGCAATCCGGGCTGGACCTACATCTGGCGCGAGCAAGTGAAGTCGGCCGCTGCGGCCGGCTTTCGCGCGATCGCCGTCGACCACGTCGGCATGGGCCTCTCCGATCGCCCGACCGGGCTCGACGACTACAGCGTGCAGCGCCACGTCGATTGGCTGCACGCCGCCCTGTTCGAAGGCCTCGACCTGAGCGACCTCGTCTTCGTGTTGCAGGACTGGGGCGGCATCCTCGGCCTGCGTCTCCTCGCCCTGGATCCGGATCGGGTCGCCGGCGTGTGCTGCACCAACACGGGCTTCCCCGAGCGCGATCCCGCCGAGCCCCTCCCCGAGAACATCGAAGCGAAAGGCCCCTTCGCCGCGTTCCAGGCGATGGCGGCGGCCGCGCCGGTCTGGGAACCCTGGAACCTGCTCCCGATGGTCACCGTCACCCCGATCGACGACGCCGTCGTCCAGGGGTACCGCGCACCCTACGTCGAGTCCCCCGCCCGCGGCAGCCAGGCCTACCCGGCGCTGCTCCCGACGCGGCCCGACTGCGCGATGCTCCCGGACAACTTCGAGGCCTGGAAGGTCGTCGAGAAATTCGATCGTCCCTTCGTCACGATCTTCAGTGACCAGGATCAGATCGCACCGACGGGCTGGAAGCCCCTGGTCGCGCGCGTCCCCGGCGCCAAGGGCCAGCCCCATCAGATCCTCGAAGGCGGCGGCCACTTCCTCCAGGAAGACATTCCCGAGGCCTACACGACCGCCGTCCTCGACTGGCTGCGCACCACCTTCGCCTGACATTCCCATTGGATCGGAGATCCCATGATCTACGTCAAGCAGAGCTACAACATCGAGCCCGCCGCACCCTCCACTCGGGATCGCGTGATCGACGCCGTGAACAAGTACGTGCTACCGGCGAACGAACGGCACGGGGCGCGTCTCGTCGGCGCGTTCTTCGCGCACGAGGAGTGGTTCAGCCAGATCATCCACCTGACCGAGTTCGACGATTTCGCCGGCTTTCAGACCTACCGCGAGGCGGCGGCGAACGACGGCGAAGCGGCCGAGGGCGAAGCGCAGATGACGAACCTCGCGCCGGAGCAGCGCGTCGAGTTCCTCGAGCCCCTCGGTCCCGTCGCCCCGGAGCGGCTCCAGCAGGCGATCGCCGCGTCCGCCGAGAAGCCAGTCGGGACCTACACGTTCGCGATCCTCGACGTCACGCCCGACAAGCTCGAGCAGTTCACGGCATTGCTCGGCGGCGCAGCCGCCCAGCTCCCGATCGTCGCAGCGCTCCGCGATGTCTCCGGAAACCCGACGCGGGTGACGGATCTATGGGCCACGGACACGGGCAAACCCGGATACGCGCCGAACGACGATCAACAGGAGGCGTTCTTCGGTCCGCTCCGGCAGCTGGCACCACGCGAGAAGATGATGCGGCTGCACGTCCTTCCCTACTCGCCGCTTCGTTAGGTTGAACCCGATGTCCCATGCACGACCCGACTACGCGACCCCCTTCACGGAAACGGATCGGCCCCATGCCGAGGTGGTCGACCCGACCACCCAGGAGGTGTGGCAGACCCTCGACGCGTGTAACCGCGAGGCGCTCGCCGCCCTCGATCTGCCCGAGCCGCTTCGCCCGGTCGGAAGCGGCTCCGGCGCCATGGACGAGCACTGGTTCGACCGCTCCCCGGGCGCGAGCGAGGACGGCCCGATGCGCCTCCGCGAATTCGCTGGGCATGTCTGGGGCCACTGCGCGAAGCCCGCCGGGCTCCCCGTGAAGCCCTTCGGCGAGGACGGCCCGACGGAGATGATGGTCGACAAGCATCACGCGGTTCGCTTCGTGGCGGGACGGCGCGTACCGGTCCTGCGAACGCCCGAAGGTGATCTCTTCGTGCACGTGATCGCGGGCGGCGCCAACTCGACCATCGGACTCGCCGGTGCCGGTGCGCGCGGCGACCTCGTCGTCCCCGATGGCTGCACCCTCGGCGAGGTCGCGCTCGAGAAGGACTGGGTCCTGCGCCTGCCCCATCCGACGCGCGTCTTCTTCTTCGCGAGCGGCGACAGCTTCCAGGGTCCGATCGAGTCGCTCCCCGCGGAATGGGAAGCGATCTCGTGAGCGCCTGGCTCGTCTGGGGCAGCGCCGCCCTGCTCTACGTCGGCTTCCGTGGCTGGTACGACGGCTTCCGGCGTCGACCCCTCACGACGGCGGAGATCGACGCGTACATGAAGCGCGTCGAGGTCGAAGCGCTTCAAGTCGGGTCCGACTTCGACGAGCTGCGCCGCTTCCTCGAAGAGGACGACGGGCGGGAGTTCGTGATGCTCAACCTCGTGAAGCTGCACCCCGAACCGGTGCCCCATCCCGAGACGGGTGAGCCGACGAAGGCCCGCGACCTCGTGCAGGGCTACATCTCCGACTTCTTGCCCTCGCTCCTGAAGCGCGGCGGCGTTCCGCTCATGCAAGCGCGCAAGGTCGGGCCCTACATCGATTCATGGGGCAGCGAGCCGGACCCCGGCTGGACCATCGTCGGCTACATGCGATACCGCAGCCGCCGCGACATGCTCGAGCTCGCCCTCGATCCGCGCTTCCAGGGCGGCCACGGCCTCAAGCACGCGGCGATGCCCGTGACCTTCTCGTTCCCGACGCAGCCGCAGCCGGTCGGGTTCCTGGGGCCGCGCGTCTGGGTCGCGCTCGTGCTCGCGCTCGGCGCGGCGCTCCTGCAGCTCGCAATCGGGTAGGCCCCGAACGCAGCGAAGGCCGCCGGGTTCGCCCCGACGGCCTTCGAAGTTCGCTCGCTCGCGCGGTGGCGAGGTCGCGCGTCGATGTTATTCGGCGGCCTCTTCCGCGGGCGCTTCGTCGCCGCCTTCGTCCTTCTTGCCGGGCGGTGTGCCGAGACCCTGGTCGCCGCGCTTGACGGCGGTCCGGATCTTGACGAGGCCGTTCTTGTGTCCGGGGACGGCGCCGCGGACGAGCAGCAGGTTGCGCTCGCTGTCGACGCGGATCACTTCGAGGTTCAGCGTCGTGTTGCGCGCGTTGCCGTGCTGACCGGCCATCTTCATGCCCTTGATGACCTTGCCCGGGTCCGCGCCGGCGCCGATCGAGCCGCCGTGTCGGAAGAACTCGTGGGTACCGTGGCTGCGCTTCTTGATCGCGAAGCCGTGGCGCTTGACGACGCCCGTCATACCGCGGCCCTTGCTCGTGCCGATCGCGTCGACGCGCTGGCCGACGCCGAAGATGTCGACGGTGATCTCCATGCCCTCTTCGAGGGCCTCGGCCTCTTCGGCGGTCAGGCGCGATTCCGAGAGATGCCGCTTCGGCGCGTCCACGCCGTGCTTCTCGAAGTGCGACTTCTCCGCTTTCGAGAAGAGACCTTCGCGGCGCTCGCCGAAGGCGAGCTGCACGGCGGTGTAGCCGTCCTTGTCGGCCGTCTTCTTCTGGACGACGACGTTGGGTCCCGCCTCGAGGACGGTGACGGGCACGGCTTCGCCGGAGTCGGCGAACACCTGGGTCATGCCGAGCTTCTTGCACAGCAGTTCGATGGCCATGGGATGGGTCTCCTCGTCCGGATTGGAACGCCCTCTTCTCGAGGTGGCAGAGGCTGCGTTCGTCGCGGGCGATGCTTCTCCGGGTCGACTCTCCGGACGCTCGTCGTCCGGATCCTCTAGCGGGAGGGAAGGCGGGCCGAAGGCCGCGCCGCATCTTCAGTTTTCAGCTCTCGGGACCGTCTCCGAACGGAGCACCAGGGAGCCCGGCGGATCTCGAGAGCGGCGCAGGCTAGCACGAGGGACGGAGTGGGGCGAACGTGCCTCGAATGCGACAATAGAAGTGATTCTTGTCGTGATTTGATTTCTCGGGGATCCGAGACGAGGGCGCCGGGTCCGGATTCCGTGTTGCACCGAGCGAGGCCTGCAGGTCAAACTCGGCCCCCCCGCCGCGCGGCGGAGCGAGGAGTCTCGTGCCCCCGAACCCGGCTTCCGATTCGAGCCCCAGCGACGCGACCCCGCTCCGTCCGGTCCTCGTCCTCGCCCTCGACGGCGCGACCTTCGAAGTGATCGAGCCGATGGTCGCGGACGGCGAGCTGCCGAACCTCGCCGAGTGGATGCAGGCCGGCCAGCACGCCCCGCTCCCCTCGACGATCCCGCCCGTGACCTTCCCCGCCTGGTCCTCCTTCATGACCGGGGTCGAGCCGGCGGAGCACGGCATCTTCGATTTCACCCAGAAGCGCGAAGGCCAGTACCGGCTGCATTTCGTGAACGCGACGGATCGCGAAGCCCCGTCGATCTTCCGCCGGATCTCGGACGTCGGCGGCGACGTGCTCGTGCTCGGCATGCCCGCGACCCATCCCCCGGAACCGGTCGAAGGCCTCCTCGTCTGTGGCTTCGACGCGCCGGTCTCGACGGGCACCGACGAGCGGAGCGCGTCCGACCCCGCGCTCTACCGCGCGATCGCCGAGCAGGTCGGCCCGTGGATGCGACCCGAGCTCGACGAGTCCGCCCGGGCCGACGACTTCCACGAGCGGGCGATCGGCACCCTGCTCTCGCGCATCGATCGCAAGTCGGACTTCGCCCTCGAAGCGCTCCAGCAGATGAAGGACCGCGCCGATGGCGTACTCCCTGCGCTCACGATGATCGTCTTCTCCGAGAGCGACACCGCGGGCCACCACTACTTCCGTGACCACGACCCGACGTCGCCGCGGCACGACGCGAAGATCGGACCCGAACGCCGCGAAGCGCTTCGCGACGTGTACCGCCGACTCGACGACGCCTGCGGCGAGCTGCGCGCGGCCGCGCCAGAAGCGCTCTGCGTCGTCGTCTCCGACCACGGCATGGGTACGGCGACCGACAAGATCGTCCACCTGAACCGGCATCTCGCGGAACGCGGTCTGCTCTATCGACGCGCAGGGCTCGGGCGCTCGATCGACCAGCTCGCACGCCGCGCCCGCGATCTCGCCCTCGCGTGGCTGCCGGCGACGATCGCGCAGGCCCTCTTCCGCCGGGCCCGGGCCGCCGCCGCGGAGCTCGAGAGCCGGGCGCGCTTCGGGGGCATCGACTGGCGACGGACCCTCGCCTTCAGCGAGGAGGCGAACACGAATCCGGGCGTCTGGATCAACCTGGCGGGCCGAGAGGCCTCGGGATGCGTCCCGGCGGAACAATACGATCATGTTCGCGAATCGGTGATCACGGCTTTGCTCGACTGGAAGCTGCCGTCGGGCGCACCGGTCGTGCGCCGTGCGCTGCGCCGCGAAGAGGTTCACCAGGGTCCCTTCGCCGATCGCGCCCCCGACATCGTCGTCGAGCTCGCCCTCGACGAAGGCCACGGTCTCTCGCTCGTGCCGACACCCTGGTCCGAAGGCGGTCGCCATGGCGACGGCATTCCCAGCGTTCGCGTCCTCGACCGCGACGCTCACGGCGGCGGGCGCGGTCGCGGCATGAACGGCACCCATCGAAGCGACGGCATCTGGATCGCGGACGCGCTGCCCGGCGTGACGCCGGACGCTCCGCCCGCGCGTCTCTCGGCGGTCGCCCCTTGGCTGGCGCAGGCGATGGGCCTAGCCTGGGACGAACCCGCGGCGGGGGGCGACGCGGAGCGAGCCGATCCCCGCGCCTACGATGCGGACGAGGAAGGCATGGTCGCGGAGCGTCTGCGCGCGCTGGGATACCTCGAATGATCGAGCGCCGACCGGACGACGGACCCGTCCCGGAGCTCTCGCTCGTCTTCCCCGCCTTCAACGAGGCGGCGAACCTGCCGACCCTCCTCGAGAGCGCTAGGAAGATCGGCGACCAGCTCGGCGTCGACTTCGAGATCGTCATCGTCGACGACGGCTCCAAGGACGAGAGCGCCTTCGTGCTCGAGCGCTGGCGGCGGCGTGACCCCCGGATCCGCAGCGTCCACCACGTCACCAACCGCGGCTACGGCGCCGCGCTGCGGGCGGGGCTGCGGGAGGCCCGGGGCGACCTCGTCTTCTTCAGCGACGCCGACCTGCAATTCGACCTGCGGGAGATCGCCGATCTCCTGGCCCACGCCGACGACGAGATCGACATCGTCGCCGGCTACCGCGCGCCCCGCCGCGACCCCTGGCTGCGCCGGGTGATCGCGCGCGTCTGGGGACGCCTGGTCCGAGTGCTCTTCGATCTCCCGATCCGGGACATCGACTGCGCCTTCAAGGTCTTCCGGCGAGAGGTCCTCGACGCGATCCCGATCGAGTCCGTCGGCGCCTTCGTGAACACCGAGATCCTGGTCCGGGCCCGCAGGGCGGGGTTCCGGATCCGACAGGTTCCCGTCAGCCACCAGCCACGCCAATCCGGGCGCCAGAGCGGCGCCCACCCGCGCGTCATCCTGCGGGCGCTGGCCGAGTTGGTGAAGCTCTACGGCGTGCTCGGCAAAGCGGCGGCCCGGCGGCCGCGGCGACCCTGACCCCAGAAGCGGCCGATGCGACTGCTCCTCGTCGGCGCCTTCTCCTACCCGCACCACCAGGGCTCCCAGGTCTACTTCCAGGAGCAGGCCCTCGCGCTCCGCGCGGCGGGCGCCGAGGTCGCACTCCTGACCTACGGCCGGCGGGACGACGCGGCTCCGACGGATCCCGAGCGCTGGCGAGCACTGGACGGGTTCGTCCACCACACCGTTCCGCCGCGAGCGCGACCCCGCTCCGCCGCGTCCGGACCCGTCCTGGGCAAGCCGCGCGCGGACCTGGCACTCCGACACGCGCTTCATGACGCAATCGCGTCAAATCACGCCGCGGGTGCGTCATATGACGCGATCCTCGCGCACAACATCGAAGCGTGCGTCATTTCTCTGACCTCTCGCGTCAAACCGACTGAGCCGACTCCGCCGGTCGTGTACTGCGTGCACACTCTGATGCGATACGAGCTCTCGGCGTACCCCAACTTCCTGAAATCACAGAGCTTCGTCCCTGATCCGAGCGAATCCAGAAATATGAAACAGCGCGTCAAACGCGTCATGGATCAGCTCGGTGAGCGCGTCGACCGCTTCGCCGCGCGGCGCGTGGACGGATGGATCGCTTTGACGCAGTCGGCCGCGCGCGTCATGCGACGCGACAGTACGCGCCCTGGCGCGATCATCCCTCCGCCCCTGCCCGACCCGCGTCATCGCTTCTTCGACGCCGAACCCGCCGCGGAGCCCCCCGCCGGGCCCTACTTCCTCTACTCGGGCAATCTCGACGGTTATCAGGAGCTCTACGTCCTGGACGGAGCCGCTCGGGCCCTCGCGGAGCGCGGCGGGAGCGATGCCCGGATCGTCGTCGCCAGCTTCGACCCCGAGGTCGCGAACCCGTCGCGAGCCTGGGCGCCGGGGGTCGAGCCGCGGCTGGTCCGGTGCGAGGCGGAGATGCAGGCGCTCGTTGGGGCGGCCCGCGCGACGATCGTGCCCCGCCAGGCCGAGGGCGGGTTCCCGATCAAGCTCGCGAACAGCCTCGCCCAGGGCACCCCGGCCATCACGTTCTACGACCGGGAGTGGGGACTCGAGGACCGCGCGGAGGTCTGGCGGGCGGACCTGCGGCGGCCGGTCGAGAGTCTCGCCGAGGCGATGGACGCCCTCGCCGGTCCGGGATCCGACGCGCCTAGAATGAGGGCGAAAGCCCGCGCATTCTACGATTCAGCGCTCCGTCCGGAGCGGGTCGCGCAGGAGACGCTCGCGCTGGTGGAGGCGGTCCGCGCGGCGAGGCGGGGCAGCTGAGGCGCGGCGCGCGCTAGAAGCCGAGGCCGATGCGGTGGGGGGCGAGGACCAGGGCAAAGACCGACACCATGGCGAGGCCGAAGATGATGAGCTCGACCGGGATCCGGGACTCGAGCTCGTGGTCTTCGATGAAGGTGGTGGTGGTGGTCATCTCGGCTTCCCCTCTCGGCTCCGAGCGACTTCGTCTCGCCCGATGAAGGAAGAATCGTCGCGAAGGGGCCCTCGCTCCGTGAAGCACTTCACACAAGGGTCGATTTCGGGGCCGGTTCGGTCGATCGAGGTGGAACCAGACGGGACCGGTCGGCACGCGCGCGCCTCAAGCCGCAGGCGATTCTTTCGTGCCAATTCCAGCCGGACCCCTACACTGCGGCCCGCCCGGTCCCCCCTTTTCGGGGGAACCGGGTTTTCGGCGTTTCACGCCCGCCCGATTCCCGGGCGGCGGACGCGCCGAGGGACACGAGGACGAGCCGCCGGGCATGAGCGCCGACGCGAAGACGGAAGCAGAGACGAAGGCCGGGCCGGCCAGGGTCAAGCGGCGCCGCACGCCCAAGCGCGGAGACACGCCCTTCGACCGCTTCGTCCGCGATACCGGTCTGTCCGAGCTGCGCCGCCTCACGGGTCTACGCGGCGCGGCCGGTCGCGTGGCCGCGAGCCACCTGATTCGCGCCGCCGGGGACGCGCCCGTTCTCTACGTCACGCCCCACTCCCGCGCCGCGGACGACGCGATCCTCGCGCTCCGCGGGTTCCTGGGAGAGCGCGAAGACGAGTCGCGCATTCGCGCCTTCCCTCGCCACGACACCCTGCCCTTCGATCGCTTCTCGCCCCAGCCCTTCCTCGTGAGTCAGCGCATGGAGGTACTGCATCGCCTCGACGTCGCCGCCGCGGGCGATGCGGAGGAGCCGCCGCCGATCGTCGTCGCGCCGCGGTCGGCGCTCTCGCTCCGGGTGCCGTCGCGCGATCTGCTGCGGCGCTCGACCGAGCGCGTCTCCGTCGGACAGGAGCTCGACCGCGACGAGCTGCTCGCCCGCCTCGTCGCCCTCGGCTACCAGCGCATGGCCCTCGTCGAGGAGCCCGGCGAGGTCGCCGTCCGCGGTGACATCCTCGACGTCTTCCCGCCCCAGCGCGCGACGCCCGTCCGGATCGAGCTGTGGGGCGACGAGGTCGACTCCATCCGCAGCTTCGACCCGGCGAGCCAGCGCTCCCAGGCGAAGTCGTCGACCGCGCTGCTGCCACCGCCGCGCGAGCTGATCTTCGATCGCGACACGGTCATCGAACGCTCCGAGGCGCTGCGTGTCGAGGCGACCGCGCAGTCGATCCCCGAGACCGAGGTCGACGAGCTGGTCGACGGCATGCTGCGTGGACACGTCCCGCCGGGCGCCGAATCGTTGGCGCCGCTGCTGCAGCCCGAGCTCGAGACCTTCTTCGATCATCTGCCCGAGAACACGCTCGTGCTGATCGAGGAGCCGGAGGAGGGCGCGGCGCGCTTCGAGCAGCTGCACACGGAGGTCGAGGCGAACCACGCGGCGGCGGTCGGCGAGCGCCTGACGGTTCCGCTGGGCGACCTGCTGTTAGGTCCCGACTCCGTCGCGGAAGCGCTCGATGCGCGGAGTCCCGTCAGCTTCGAGCGACTCGACGTCCTCGACGAGCGAGGGGAGGGCGGACGCGAGCTCGTCGACACGCGGACCCAGGACGAGCTCCGGCGTGAGCTCGCGACGACGCGCAGCCACGACAAGGCGCTGCAGCCGCTGGTCGATCGCGCGAACGCCTGGCTCGCGGACAAGTGGCGGGTCGTGATCGCCTGCGCATCGCTCTCGTCGGCGGACCGCCTGAAGACGCTGCTCCTCGACTACGAGCTGGAGGGGCAGGTCGCGACCGACCCGCGGCCGATCTGGCACTGGTCGCTCCCCGGTCGCCTCGAGTTCCGGGTGATCGAAATCTCCGAGGGCTTCGAGTGGCCGGAGCAGGCCCTCGCGGTCGTGACCGACGAAGAGATCTTCGGCGCGCGACAGAAGCGCCGTACGCGCACGGGTTGGCGCGAGGGCCAGTCCCTCGACGGCATCGCGCAGCTCGCCCCCGGCGACTTCCTCGTCCACCACGACCACGGCATCGGGATCTACCGCGGCCTCCACGAGCTCGAGGCCGGCGGTCGTAGCAACGAGCTCCTCGCGATCGAATACCTCGGCCGCGACAAGCTCTTCCTGCCGGTCGATCGCCTCTCGCGCGTCCAGCGCTATGGCGCCGCCGACGGCGTCAAGCCGCGGATCGACAAGCTCGGCGGAGAGACCTGGGAGAAGACCCGCGGCAAGGTCAAGGCGAGCCTGCGCAACATGGCAGGGGAGCTGCTCTCGTTGCATGCCGCGCGGGAGCTCGCCCCGGGCTTCGCGTTCGAGGGTCGCGACACGGCGCTCGAAGAATTCGAAGGCGGCTTCGGCTTCGAAGAGACGCCGGACCAGATGGCGGCGATCGACGACGTGATCGGCGACATGCAGCAGGCGAAGCCGATGGATCGGCTCGTGTGCGGCGACGTCGGATACGGCAAGACCGAGGTCGCGATCCGCGCCGCGTTCCGCTCGGCGCTCGACGGCAAACAGGTCGTCGTGCTGGCCCCGACGACGGTCCTGTGTCAGCAACACTTCGAGAATTTCGAGAAGCGCTTCGAGGACCACCCGATCCGCGTCGAGATGCTCTCGCGCTTCTGCACTCCGACAGAGGCGAAGGAGACCCTCGAAGGTCTCGCGACCGGCCAGGTCGACGTCGTCATCGCGACCCATCGCATCCTCGCCAAGAACGTGCAGTTCAAGGACCTCGGCCTGCTGGTCGTCGACGAGGAGCAGCGCTTCGGCGTCTCGCACAAGGAGCGCATCAAGAAGCTCAAGAAGACCGTCGACGTGTTGACGCTCACCGCGACGCCGATCCCGCGCACCCTGCAGATGGCCTTCACGGGCATCCGCGACCTGTCGGTGATCGAGACGCCGCCGGTCGATCGCCTCGCGATCCGGACGCAGGTCTGCAAATTCGACGAGGGGTTGATCCGGGAAGCGATCCTGCGCGAGATCCGCCGCGGCGGGCAGGTCTTCTTCCTGCACAACCGCGTGCGCACGATCGATGCGATGCAGGAGATGCTCCAGCGCGTCGTGCCCGAGGTCTCGGTCATGGTCGCGCACGGGCAGATGAAGGAGCGGCTGCTCGAGGACAAGATCCACGCCTTCCTGCGCAAGGAAGCCGACGTGCTCCTGTGTACGACGATCATCGAGAGCGGCATCGACATGCCGAACGTGAATACGATCCTCGTGAACCGCGCGGACGCGCTGGGCCTCGCGCAGCTCTACCAGCTGCGCGGCCGGGTCGGACGCAGCAAGCGCCGCGCCTACGCCTATCTCCTCGTGCCGACCCAGGTGGGTTCGCTCTCGGGGGACGCCCAGAAGCGCCTCGAAGCGATCCAGGACCTGTCGGAGCTCGGCGCGGGGTTCCGCCTCGCGAACCTCGACCTCGAGATCCGCGGCGCCGGCGACCTGCTCGGCTCCGAGCAGTCCGGCAACCTGCGCAGCGTCGGCTACGAGACCTACACGGAGATGCTCGAGGAGACGATCGACGAACTTCGGGGCACGGCCCATGAAGAGTGGCTCGATCCCGAGATCAAGCTCCCGGTCGTCGGCCGCTTCCCCGAGGACTACGTCGCCGACGTGTCCCAGCGGCTCGTCTTCTACAAGCGGCTGTCCTCGGCGCGCGACGAGAACGAGGTCGCGCTGATCCGGGACGAGCTGCTCGACCGCTACGGACGCATGCCGTCCGAGGCCGAGAACCTGCTCGAGGTGATCCGCATCAAGATCCTCGCGCGTCGTCTCGGCATCCTGCGGATCGAGACGCAACGCGGCGAGCTCGTGCTGCAGGCAGCCGCACAGAGCAAGATCGATCCCGATCGGTTGATCCAGCTGCTGTCCCACGCACGCTCCGGTCTGCGGGTCACGCCGGATCAGAAGATCGTGGCCAAGGCCCCGGGGCCGGAGGGCGGCGCGCCGGCCTTGTTCGACGCGACGCGGTCGCTGCTCGGACAGCTCTCACCCGCCTGACATCGTTCGGTTTCGCCCCCGGGCGAGCGGACCGCCACCCGGCGCTGCGTTCGCCAGGGCGAACTCCTCGCTAGGCTCGTGCCATGCCGGACGAGTCCCCCAGCGGCTTCCGCAACCGGATCGAAGCGGGCTTCGAAGCCTGGGGCCGCTTCGTCGTCGCGCGACCGCGACCGGTCCTGCTGGCGAGTCTCGTGTTCTTCCTCGTCTGCGCGAGCGGTCTCCCGAAGCTCACGATCGACGTCACCTTCGAGGCGTTCCTCGGACGCGACGACGAGGTCCGCGTCGCCTACGAGTCTTTCCGCGAACGCTTCGGCCGCGACGAGCGGTTGATCGTGACCGCAGACCCCGGCGCGTCGACGGACGCGGCGGGCGTGTTCCGGCGGGATTTCCTCGAACGCCTGCGCGCGCTCCACGATGCGCTCGAGGATCGCGTGCCCTACGTCGTCGAGGTGACGAGCCTCGTGAACGCGCGGGACACGCGGGGCGAGGGCGACACGCTCGTGGTCGAGGACTTCCTCGACCCCTGGCCGGTTGACGACGCGGCGATCGCCGAACGTCGCGCGCGCGCCCTCGCGAATCCGCTCTTCCGGAACGCGACGATCTCCGAAGACGGGCGCGTCACCGCGATCCTGATCGAGCCGGAGCTCTATTCCCCGGCAGGCCGCGACGAGGACGACCTCGGTGGCTTCGAAGACGACACTTCGACGGACGCGGACGATGAGCCGCCACTCCTCTCGGGCAGCGAGACCTCCGAGATGATCGGCGCGCTGCGTGCCGTGCTCGACGACTTCGAAGCGCCCGACTTTCGGCTGCACGTCGCCGGTCCCCCGGTCATGCTCGACAGCGTCGCCGGCTCCATGGCGCGAGAGATGCCGCGCTTCGTCGTCCTCGCGATCGTGTCGATCGCGACGCTGCTCTTCCTGCTCTTCCGTCGCGTGTCCGGCGTCGCCCTCCCGCTCGTGATCGTCGTCGCCTCCGTCGCTTCCACCTTCGGCTTGATGGGGCACGTGGGCGCGTCCCTGCACGTACCGACGCAGATCCTACCGACCTTCCTGCTCGCGGTGGGGGTCGGAGATTCCGTCCATCTGCTGGCGATCTTCTTCGAACGCCTGCGCGCGGGCGAGGCGCGCGAAGACGCGCTGCCCCACGCCCTCGGCCACTCCGGCCTCGCGCTCGCGTTGACGAGTCTGACCACTGCCGCGGGCCTCGGCTCCTTCGCCGCAGCCAACATCGAGCCCGTCATGAGGGTCGGCGTCTTCGCCCCGATCGGCGTCATGATCGCTCTCGGCTACAGCGTCGCGCTGCTGCCGGCGCTGCTGACCCTCGCTCCCCTCGGCACCGCCCGGGGACTCGCCGCGAGCCGCGAGCCGAACGTCATCGACCGATTGCTGCGCACCTTCGGGCGCCATGCGACCCGCCACCCGGGCCAGGTCCTGGTCGTCTCCGCCGTGCTCGCGATCGCCGCCGTCCTCGGCGCGTCACGCTTGGGCCTGTCCCACAACCCATTGGCATGGATGAACCCGGACAGCCGGATCGTGAAGGACACCGCGTTCATCGACGGCGCCCTGGGCGGCAGCATGAGCTTCGAGGTCTTGCTCGAGACCGAGCCCGGCGGCGTCCGCAAGCCGGAGACGCTCCGCGCCCTCGCGACCCTCGGCGAACGCCTCGAGGTCGAACCGCGCGACGGCTTCCGAGCCGCGCAGACCATCTCCCTCGCCGACGTCGTGAAGGAGATCCACAAGGCGCTGAACGCCGACGCGGCGACCGCCTACGAAATTCCGGGCGATCCGCTGCTTGTCGCGCAGGAGCTTCTGCTCTTCGAGAACACCGGCACGGACGATCTCGAGGACCTGACCGATTCCCAGTACGAATCCGCGCGCCTCACCGTCCGCATGCCCTGGTACGACGCCGTCCGCTACACGACCTTCCTCGACCTCGCGCAGTCGGATACTCGCGAAGCGCTCGGCGAAGTCGGAGCGCCGTCCACGACCGGCATCCTCGCCCTCCTCGTCCGGTCGATCACCGCGGTGGTCGAGAGCATGGCGCGCTCCTACGCCCTGGCGTTCGCGATCATCACACCCTTGATGGTGCTCTTGCTCGGCAACCTGCGGATGGGTCTGCTGGCGATGATCCCGAATGCGGTGCCGATCCTGCTCACCCTCGGACTGATGGGCACGTTCGGACTGCCCCTCGACGCGTTCTCCCTCATGGTCGGCGGCATCGCCCTCGGCCTCGCGGTCGACGACACGATCCACTTCATGCACAACTACCGGCGCTACCGCGCTCAGGGCATGCGCCTCGAAGACGCCGTCGAAAAGACGCTGCAGACGGCGGGCCGAGCCATGCTGATCACCTCGATCGTGCTGTCGGTCGGGTTCGGCGGCTTCGTGATGTCGTCGATGGTGAACCTCGCGAACCTGGGCCTGCTGGTTGCGTTCGCGATTTCGGCGGCGTTCTTCGCGGACGTACTGCTCGCGCCAGCCCTGCTCGCTTTCGTGGATCGCGATCGCGCAGACGAGGACGGCGACACCTAACGTGCCGCGGCGATCGCCGGGTGCAGCCGCGCGAGCGTATCGACGAGCCCGTCGCGATCCGCGCGCGCCGGATCGTCCAGCCACCACAGGATCGTCCCGACCTCCATCGCGAGCACCGCGCGCGCCGCAAGCTCCACGTCGAGGTCGGGATCGAGGCGACCTGCCTGCTGGAGCGCTCGGAGTCCCTCCGCGGTCGGCCGACTCGACTCGGAGACCGCCGGACCGTGGGCGGTCGCGCCGGCGCGCTCGCGCCCGAAGCTCACGCGGTAAGCCTCCGGGTGGGACTCGGCGAAGGCCACCGCCGCGTCGGCGGAGGCGCGGACCTGCGCGGCGGGATCCGCGCCGGCGCCTCGCATCGCCTCGACCCGGGCCGCCCGAAGCGCCCCGATCGTCCGGACCTGGATCTCACGCAGCAGGGCGTGCTTGTCGGCGAAATGGGCGTAGAAGGTCCCGATCCCGAGGCGCGCCCGCTTTGCGATCGCGTTCGAATTCACGCGCTCGGTCCCACGCCGGGCGAAGAGATTCAGCCCGGCAGCCAGCAACCGGTCTTCTGCATCGTCGATTCGGGGGCGAGGCACGGCTGTATTCTATTAGAGTTTTTCATCACTTTCGATCGATTCTCTTTCTCAGCATGAATCGGGCAATCGAGTCCCCTCGTCGATCCCTCATTTTCTGAATGATCTATCGACAATGGTCCATCACTCGCCTCGAGAATGAGTGGCCGGACGCCCGAAAGTGCACAGCTTCTGCCGCCTTTCTGCCGATCAGCCCAGGGCGGAAAACTCGGCTCTCGCTGCGCCCGGACTCCAGTCCGCGCGTCGGGGAGGGCGAAAGGGCGGACTTGGCGAAGACGATCGGCATCATCCAGGCGCGCATGGGTTCGGAGCGGCTTCCGGGCAAGATCCTGGCGCCCCTCGGCGGCCGCCCGGTGCTCGGGCTGATCGCGGATCGACTCCGGGACGCCCGGGTCGACGAGTGGTGGCTCGCGACGAGCGACGACCCCGCCGACGACGTGACCGAGGCCTGGGGCTTCGAGCTCGGACTGCGCGTCTTCCGCGGCCACCCAACGGAAGTGCTGTCCCGCTTCGTCGCGATCGGCGAGGAGACCGGCGCCGACTGGCTCGTGCGCGCGACCGCCGACAATCCCTTCCTCGACGCGGCCTGCGTCGATCTGCTCGTCGATGCCCGGGATGCCAGCGAGTGCGCCAAGCAGGCGGACCTGCTCCGGCTTCACGGCGGCCTCCCGCTCGAGAACGAGGCCGCCTCCAAGACCACCCCGCGCCTGCCCGTCGGCTATGGCGTCGAGCTCCTCCGCACCGACGCCCTCGGCGTCGCGGACCGCGAGATCCCGGAGAGCCAATCCCATCACCGAGTGCACGTCACGTCGTGGCTCGCCGCGAACGCGAACGTGCACGCCGTGCCCACGCCCCTCGATTGGCCGGATCGGCCCGACTGGCGCTGGACCGTCGACACCTACGAAGACCTCGCGATGGCGCGCAGCGCGTTCCGTCTCTTCGGCGCGAACGCGACGGGCGTCGACTACCCGACGATGGTCGAGCACCTCGACGCGCATCCCGAGATCACGGACATGAATCGCCACGTCGAGCAGAAGAAGCTGGAGGACGGATGACGACCCCGCACTCCGTCCTCGCGAACGATGCGCTCACCGGCCTCGGCATCGGCGTGAGTGGCGGCGGCACGCATCTCGGCCGGGCGATCGTGCTCGCCCTCGCCGCCGCAGGCGCGGAGGTCGTGGCCTTCGGTCGCCGCGAGGCGCCCCTCCAACAGGCCGCGCTCGAAGCCCGGGACCTCCCGGGTCACGTCCATTTCGAAGTCGCCGATCAACACTGCGACGAAGATCTGGCGCGCGTCCTCGATCGTCTCGAGAAGGAGGCGGGTCGCGTGCACGGGTGGGTGAACAACGCCTGCGGTGTCGCGACCAACACCTTCGGTGACCCCGCGACAATGGATCGTCTCGAACGCCAGGCGGTCGAGATTACGGTCGAATCGACCCTTTCCGACGTGATCCTGGCAACCGAAGCCGCGGCGGAGCGGATGCGCGGGCAGGGCGGGGCGATCGTGAACGTGGCGTCGATGTACGGCCTCGTGTCGCCGCAACCTGCGACGTACGCCGCACACGAAGACTTCCACAGCCCGCCCGCGTATGGCGCAGCGAAGGCCGGCGTCATCCAGTTCACACGTTATGCGGCCTGCCACTACGCCGGCGACGCCATCCGAGTGAACAGCGTGAGCCCTGGACCCTTTCCGACCGACGTGGTCCAGCGCGAGGCCGGCTTCATGGCCGAGCTCGAAGCGCGCGTGCCCCTCGGCCGGATCGGCGAGCCCCACGAAGTCGCCGGACCCGTCGCGTTCCTGCTCTCGCCGCTCGCGAGCTTCGTGACTGGTCACGACCTGGTCGTCGACGGAGGATGGACCACTTGGTAAGCCTGGACCTCGAACCCAGAGAACTCCTGTCGTGACGATGGACCTGAATACGTGGCACGGGATGCGCGCGCGCGATCCGCGCCGACTCGTGCTCGGCAGCGCGCAATGGGGGATGCCGTACGGCATCGCGAATCTCAGCGGTCCGCCCGCGGACGAAGAGCTCGAAGCGATGCTCGCGCGGGCCCGTGACGCCGGCCTGCGGGAGATCGACACCGCCCGCGCCTACGGCGAGAGCGAAGCGCGCATCGGTCGTGCCCTCGGCGCGATCCCCTCGATCGAGGGATGGCGCGTGCTCACCAAGCTCGCCCCGGACGTCCACGAACCCGGCGTCGGCATCGCCGACGGCCTCGAACGCGTCGCCACCAGCCTCGCCGACAGCCGCATGGCCCTCGGGCAAGACGCGCTTCCGGTCGTCCTGCTCCACCGCTTCGGCCACCGCCACGCCTGCGGCGGCAAGCTCTGGCGCACCCTCCTCGCGGAGCGCGACGCCGGGCGGATCGGCTCCCTCGGTGTCTCTGCGGCGACCCCGGAAGAAGCCTGGGCTGCGCTCGACGATCCCGACGTCGAGGTGATCCAGGTCGCGTCGAGCTTGCTCGATCTCCGGCTGCTGCGACAGGAATTCTTTCCGCGCGCCCGGGAGCTCGGTCGAACCGTCTACGTCCGGAGCGTCTTCCTCCAGGGGGTGGCGCATCTCGATCCCGCGACCCTGCCCGGCTTCCTCTCCCCGGCCTCGCAGCCTCTCCGCCTGATCCATGCCGCGGCACAGCGCCTCGGGGTCGCCCCGCGCACGCTCTTCGTGGGCTTCGCGCGGGAATTCCTCCCCGGCGTCCACCCGGTGATCGGCTGCGAGAGCGATGCCCAGCTCGCGGCGCTCCTCGAGGATTGGTCCGACGAACGAATCGACGTGGCCGCCCTCGCGGCCCTGGTCGAGAGCCTGCCGACCCTCGAGGTGGAGGTGGTCGATCCGGCGAACTGGCCGTCCGCCGAGAAGCAGATCGCCCCGAACCAGACGGTCTCCGGGAGCATCGCTACCATCGCGCGCTGACGCGGCCCCGGGGTCGCGCCCCGGAGGTCCCCTTGCGCATGCCGCGCCCGTCCCTGCTCCCGCTCATTCTGCTCGCCGTCGTCGTGGGGTCCACGCCCGCGCCCGCTGCCGAGCAGCTCGTCGAGGGCATCGCCGCTCAGGTCGGTGACGAGATCGTGCTCGCCTCCGAGGTGATGGAGATCGCCGCCTCGATCGAGCAGCGCATGCGTGCGGCCGGCGCGCCGGCGTCCGAGATCGTGAAGATGCGGCGCGATGCGCTCGAGCGTCTGATCGAGAACAAGCTGCTCGCGTCCGTCGTCGAGCGACTCGAGCTGAGCGCCGATCGCGAGGAAGTCGACGGCGCGATCCAGGCGATCGCGGCCGAGAACGGCCTCGCGATGGAACAGCTCCTGACGAGCGTCACGAGCCACGGGCTGACCGTCGACGAGTACCGGGCGAAGATCAAGGGCGAGATCGAACGCAGCAAGGTCGTGAACGCGATGGTCCGCTCGCGGGTCTCGATCGACGAAGCCGAGGTCGAAGCGCTCTTCCAGGATCGCTTCGGCGATCAGCCGGACGGTGGCCAGGAAGTCTACGTCCGACACATCGTCGTGGTACCGGAAGGTCGTGTGGCGAAGACCGCGGACGAAGCCTGCGCCCTCGTCAGCGACGCGCGCGCTCAGATCGAAGCGGGTCAAATCGACTTCGCCCAGGCGGCCCAGCGCATCTCCGACACGAACGCCGATCGCGGCGGCGACCTCGGCTGGCTCCATCAAAAGGATCTCGCCGGCTGGATGAGCCAGCGGCTCGACGCGATGCAACCCGGTCAGCTCTCGGACGTGATCCCGATGTCGTTCGGCTGCAACCTCCTCCACCTCGTCGACCGACGTGTGTTCACACCGATCACCTTCGAGCAGGCGGCGCCGCAGCTCCAGCAGTACCTCTTCAATCAGAAGACGGAGAAGCAGTACGTGGAGTGGCTCGAGATCCTGCGCCAGCAGACCTACATCGATCGCAAGGGCGCGTTCGGTGGCTGAAGCGCAGCGTCGCTGACACCGTGGCCATGCCCGATCAGGAAGCGAGCCTCGTCCGGGACACCTCCCTCGGCGAGGCCTGGCTCGCCGGATGGACGACCGGACCCGAGCGCCTCGCGGCGGACTTCGCGACGATCGCGCAGCTCGCCGAAAAGGGCGATCCGCAGGAGATCGAGATCCTCGGGGCGCGCACGCACAATCTGCAGGGCGTCGACGTGCGGATCCCGCGTGGCCGCTTCGTCGTCGTGACCGGTCCTTCCGGCTCGGGCAAGTCGAGCCTCGCCTTCGACACCCTCTACGCGGAAGGCCAGCGACGTTATGTCGAGAGCCTCTCCGCCTACGCCCGCCAATTCCTCGACCAGTTCTCGCGTCCCGACGTCGACGAGATCGAGGGGCTCTCGCCGGCCGTCGCCATCGAACAGAAGAGCGTCGGTCGCAGCCCGCGCTCGACGGTCGGCACCATCACCGAGATCGCCGACCACCTCCGCCTCCTCTACGCCCGCGCCGGCACCGCCTACTGCTGGGAGTGCGACACGCCCATCACGAGCCAGGGCCTCGACGAGATGGTCGAGCGCGTCATGGGGCTCGAGGAGGGGACGAAGATCCAGGTGCTCGCCCCGGTCGTTCGCGGACGGAAGGGCCAGTACAAGAAGGAGCTCGACCAGTTCCGCCGCGACGGCTTCGCGCGCGCGCGGATCGACGGCGAGATCCACGATCTCTCGGAGGAGATCGAGCTCGCCCGAGGCGCGCGTCACGACATCGAGATCGTGGTCGATCGGCTCGTCCTCAAGGAGAGCATCCGGCCGCGGCTCACGGAGTCGCTGTCGACCGCGCTCCGCCTGGCCGACGACCTCGCGCTCATCGACGTCGTGGATGACGAGCCCTGGTGGCTCTCGCGGTCGGGCGCGTGTCCCACGTGCGAGAACTCCTTCCCGGAGATCTCGCCGCGGCTCTTCTCCTTCAACAACCCCTTCGGCGCCTGTGACACCTGCAACGGACTCGGGCTGCTCTCCGAGTTCGACCCGGCGCGAATCGTGCCCGACGCGTCGCTCTCCCTCTCGGAAGGGGCGATCGCGGCCTGGGATCTCGACGAGGCGCGGGGCTACTACCGCCGACTGCTCGAGACCCTGGCCGAGGACCACGGTCTCGACCTCGACAAGCCGTGGCAGAAGCTCACGAAGAAGGCGCAGAAGCTGGTCCTCGAGGGCGACCCGGACTACGAGATCGAGATGTCGATTCCGGTCGCGGGCCGGCGACGACGCCGGAAGCCGCGAACCGAGAAGCTCGTCCGCGCGTTCGACGGAGTGCTCGGGGATCTCGAGCGCCGACAGGAAGCCGCGAGCGGGTCGAGCGCCACGGCGCTCCGCAAGTTCCAGAGCGAGCACCCCTGCTCGGAATGCGGGGGCGAGCGACTCCGCGTGGAGGCGCGCTCGGTCCGGCTCGGTCCGCACTCGCTTCCGGCGCTCGCCGCGCTCGCGATCTCCGACGTGATCGCCTTCCTCGACGGGCTCACGCTTCCGCCCCAGGCGGCGCGGGTCGCGGAGCGAATTCTGGGCGAAGTGCGCGAACGGCTCGGGTTCCTCGAGCAGGTCGGCCTCGGCTACCTGACCCTCGACCGCCGCTCCGCGACGCTCTCGGGCGGCGAAGCCCAACGCATCCGCCTCGCCACCCAGATCGGTGCACGCCTGATCGGCGTTCTCTACATCCTCGACGAGCCGTCGATCGGCCTGCATCCCCGGGACAACGATCGACTGCTCGAGAGCCTCGAGTCCCTCCGCGACCTCGGCAACAGCCTGATCGTGGTCGAGCACGACGAAGCCACGATCCGCCGCGCCGACCACGTGATCGACGTCGGCCCCGGCGCCGGAATCCACGGCGGCCGCATCGTCGCCCAGGGCCCGTCCGAGACCCTCGAGTCCGTCGCCGACTCGACGACCGGCGATTTCCTCGCGGGCCGCCGCCGGTTCGAGGTCCCCGAGCGCCGAACGATCGATCCCGCGAACACGATCCGACTCGAAGGCTGCGGCGCGAACAATCTGAAGGACGTCGACCTCGAGATCCCGCTCGGCTGCCTCAGCGTCGTGACCGGCGTCTCCGGCTCCGGCAAGTCGACCCTGATCAACGACACGCTCCATCGCGTCCTCGCCGCGGAGCTGCACGGCGCCCTCGCCACCCCCGGCGCCCACACCGCGATCCACGGACTCGAGCGGATCGACAAGGTCGTCGACGTCGACCAGCGTCCGATCGGTCGCAGCCCGCGCAGCAACCCCGCCACCTACAGCGGCGTGTTCGCCGCCATCCGCAACCTCTTCGCCGGGCTGCCCGAGTCCCGCGTGCGGGGTTGGGCAGGCGGACGGTTCTCGTTCAACGTGAAGGGCGGTCGCTGTGAAGCGTGCGAGGGCGACGGCGCGATCCGCGTCGAGATGCAGTTCCTCCCGGACGTGTTCGTCCCGTGCGAAGTCTGCTCCGGACGGCGTTACGACCGCGACACGCTCACGATCCGGTACCGCGGCAAGTCGATCGCGGACGTGCTCGAGATGACGGTGCTCGAAGCCCTCGAACTCTTCGACACCGTGCCCGCCGTCGCGCGCCCGCTCCAGAGCCTCGCCGACGTCGGCCTCGGCTACGTCCATCTCGGCCAGAGCGCGACGACGCTCTCCGGGGGCGAGGCCCAGCGCATGAAGCTCGCCCGGGAGTTCGCGCGCAAGAGCACCGGACAGACGCTCTATCTGCTCGACGAGCCGACGACCGGGCTGCACTTCGTCGACGTCGAGCTCTTGCTCGGTCTACTCTCACGCCTCGTCGATCGGGGTAACACCGTCGTCGTGATCGAGCATCATCTCGACGTGATCCGTCACGCCGACCACGTGATCGATCTCGGCCCGGAGGGCGGCGCCGAAGGCGGCGAGATCGTCGTGACCGGCACCCCCGAAGAAGTCGCCACCTGCGCGCGCTCGCATACCGGACGCGCGCTCGCGGGGGAGTTCGCCTGATGTTCCCCTACGAGCCCGACGATCCGAACGACCGGCAACGCCGCGAGCAACGCGAGCCCTATCCCGGGATCGGGTCGTCGCTCCTGCTCATGTTGATGGGCATGGTCGCCTCCGTCTTCACGGCGGTCGCGCTGCTCGGGCTCGGCGAGCTCGCCGCCCAGGGCATCGGTCGCGCGATCGGCTTCGGAGCCGTCGCGAGCCTCGCGCTCCAGCGCATCCCGCCGCCCCACGGCCCGCGCCTCGGCTTGCGCTCGCTCACCCCGGAATCGATTCCGCTGATCCTGTGCCTCGTGCCGGCCGCGCTCCTGATGAGCGAGCTCGACAACTACGCCTACGACTGGGCACCGGACGAGCCGAGCCTGATCGAGGCGCTCGGATCGCCGCAGGAAGCCGGCAACGAGACCGGCCCGACGAATACGCCGGTCGACGCAGACTTCGGCGACGACGCGGACGGCATGGACGACGAGCTCGCGGAGGGGACCGGCTCCGGGAAACGCGGGCCGATCGATCCCGACGATCCGTGGACGATGCTCCAGGGGCTGATCCTGATGGTCGTGCTCGTGCCCGTGATCGACGGCTTCTTCTTCTTCGGCATCCTGCAGCAGGGCCTCGTCCGGCGCATGGGCATGTGGCAGGGCGTCTTCCTCGCCGGCCTCTTCTGGATGCTGATGCGCGACTTCCCGATCACCGGCTTCACGCGCTTCGCGGTCGGCTCGATCTCCCTCCTCGCGATGGGCTGGCTGCTCGGCATCGTCCGTGTCGCGACCGGCTCGGTCCTCGGTCCGATGCTGCTCTTCGCCGGCTGGTCGACGATCAGCTTCGTGTCGACGGCCTATCGCGGCGTGATGGACCTACCGGGCCTGAACGTCGACGGCACGCATCTTCCCTTCACACTCACGCTCGGCAGCCTCGGCATCGTCGCCTGGGCCGCCTGGACGATCGTGCGGGAAGCCCAGCGACGGCACGCCGAGATCGTCGCGAACGTGCCGACCGACGACGGGCGGAAGACACGGACGAACGTGCGGGATCTGCGGCCGCCGGACGACGACTGAGATCAGTCGAGGCCGAGCGCCTCAGCGATCGCGCGCCAGGTATCCGCCGCGATCGCGTCCTCGTCCCGGTCTGCATCGATCCGCACGAGCCCGGCGACATCGAGCCCCGCGAAGATCTCGGCCACCTTCTCCTGGAAGGCCAGGTTCTCGAACACCGGCTCGCTGGTGCCGCCGCGCGCATCGACCCGGGCGAGACCCGCTTCGGCGCTCAGCGTGAACACGAGCACCAGCCCGGGCTTCTCGAACTCCGCTTCGCTCTCCGCGAGGATGTTCGCCGCGTCGAGACCCCGCGCGCCTTGATAGGCGACGGTCGAGAAATAGGACCGATCGGAGAGAACGATGCGACCGGCATCGAGGGCGGGCGTCACGACCTCGCGCATGTGATCGCGCCGGTCCTCGAAGAACCACTCGAGCTCGGTCTCGGGCGAGACGGCGTCACCGCTCCGGGCCATCGCGCGGATCTTCCGCCCCCATGGCCCCTCAGTCGGTTCGCGGGTCACGATGGGGTCCTGGCCGCGTTCACGCAGGGCTCCCGCGGCGCGGCGCAGCTGGGTCGACTTGCCGCAGCCGTCGATGCCCTCGAACACGATCAGTGTCCCGCGCTTCACGTCGCCTCCGAGCCCGCGCGTCCACGATCGCGGGCGTTCCGGGCGAACACTACCGCTCTCGTGCGGCTGTCGCGCGCTTCGGCGCGCACGCGGCGATGGCACGCGCTTCGCATTAGCCAGTCGCGTCGCCTTCGGGCGAGCCGCGTGTCACTCCTCTAACGGGACCGGGAGCAAGCGCGGCCGAGATCGCCGGGCGGGAGCACAGGGTCGAGTCGGGATTTTTCAATTACGGGGTGAAGCCCCGGCTCGAGCTTCCGCCCGGCGGTTCTCCATCGAACGAACCGCCGAAAGCGAAACGGGCAGCGCTCCGAAGAGCACTGCCCGCTGCATACGAACATGGATCACCGGCGTGCGCCCGCGAAGGAGACGCCGACGGAACCAAGGGAACTAGCCCATGAAACCCATGGGCGTCTAGCCCATGAAACCTTGAAGCATGATCGCGATGACGAGGCCGTAGATCGCGATGGACTCGATGAGGACCATGCCGAGGATGAAGTTCGTGAACATCGCGCCCGCGGCGCCCGGGTTGCGCGCGATGCCAGCGGTCGTGTTGCCCGCGGTGAGGCCCTGGCCGATGCCACAGCCGAGTCCGGCCATGCCGACCGCGAGGCCGGCACCGATGCCGAGGCCGCCGACACCACCGTCAGCGGCGAGCGCGACGGCCGGGACGAAGAAGATCACGAGAGCCCAAACGAGGACGTTGACGAGACGACGCATTCTGATTTTCCTTCTTTTTTCAGACACCCGGCGACCGTCCTGGTCTACTCGATCATCACTCGATCGAGCTTCGGGCTGATTGAAAGCTTGCGGGCTCGCGCCCGCCGAGATCGAGGTCGGGGCCTGTCCCCGCTCCTCTTTGAAACCGTTCGAAAGAACCACAGCCAAACCGGTGGCAAGGACTAGTGCGGCTCCTCCAGCGCCTGACCGATGTAGATCATCGTCAGCAGCGCGAAGACGAAGGCCTGCAGGAAGCTGACCAGCATGCCGAGGCCCATGAAGATCGCCGGGATGGCGATCGGAACCATGCCGAGGAAGATCACGACGACCTTGTGGTCGGCGAACATGTTCGCCAGGAGACGAATGCCCAAGGTGAGGATCCGGGCGACGTGCAACAGCAGCTCGAGCGGCAGGAAGAAGGGAGCGAGCACACGGATGTGATAGTGCTTGCCGCCGATCTCCTTCTCCAGAAGGGAGGGACCCATGAACTGGTAGATGTACTTCCAGCCGTGCTGCTTGATCCCGACGAAGTTGTAGACCGCGAAGGAGATGATGGCCCACGCGAACGTGACGTTGGCGTCGCTGGTCGAGCCGAGCAGGCCGGGCACCAGGCTCATGAAGTTGGAGACGAGCACGAAGAGGAAGATCGTGCCCACGATCGGGAAATAGCGGCGCCACTCGTCGCCGATCGTGCTCTCGCCGAGATCACCGAGGAACTCGACCAGCACCTCCATGACGTTCCGGATCGAGAGGCCCTCCTCCGGGAGGACGCCGGCGTTCTCTCCGGCGACGGCGCTGCGAACAGCGAAGCCCGCCAGGATCAACAGCGCGGAGGCAAAGAGCGCGGAGACGTAGAGCCAGTCTCCGTGCGCGAGTTCGTAGAAGACGTTCATCGGGTTCTTTCTTCTTCGCTGGGCTCAGGAATGGGATTGCCGTCTTCGTCGAAGAACAGGTCTTCGGGACGGTCGTCCGGGCGGTCAGAGTAAGGAGAAGTGAACAGGCGACCGGTCTGGAAGAGGCGCTCGTCCTCGTCCCGGTCGATCGCGTCGTCGAGGAAAACGGGCAGGGTGGCGGGATCCACGACCGGCGGCCGATTGATCCAGGCGTCGATCACGGTCGCGGGCATCGCGATCGAGAGCCCGACCACGAAGGCGATCGGGTCCGCGCCCGCGGTGAGTGTCAGGTAGATGCAGGTGCCGAGCAGCAGGAAGCGGATCGCGAGGCCGCCGACCCAGCCGCCGGACATCATCTGACCGGCGAAGAGGGTGCGCGCTGCGCGGTGGATCGCGCCGAGGTTCACGGCTTCGAGGACGGCGCCGAGGGCGAGACTGATCGCGAAGTGCGGCGTGGCGAGCGCGTACGACGCCGCGACCGCGCCTGCCGACAGGCCGAGATTCCACCGCTCGACCTTCGCCAGCCGCGTCTTCGCGAGCCGCATGTCTGCGGGCTCGGCTGTCTCGGGGAATTGCGCCAACGAAACCGTCACTCCCGTCGCTCTTCTTCTTCTTTTTCCGCAGGGCGCTCCGAGTTCTGCTCATCCTCGAGCAGCACGTCGCTCATCCCTGGTGTCACGCCCGGCCCCTCGTCGTTCCAACGACCTGGCTGGGCGTTCGTGTTCGTGTTCGTGTTCTGATCTCCGCCGGGGGCGCCTTCGGGGTGGAGCTCTTTGCCGAGCCGCACCAGCCGCAGCACCATCGCGGCGAAGCCGATGACCGCACCGATCAGCACGCCCCAGGGCGCCGTCTCCCAGCGATCGTCGACGAAGAATCCGACCCCACATCCGAGCAACACGGCGCCGACCGCTTCGAAGGCTCCCTGGTAGGCATCGCTCCCGGCCCGGGCGACCGCACGCTTGACGCGGTCGCGGCCCGGATATTCCGGCGGATGACTCATGGATCCCTCTCGAGACGCGGAGCGCAGGCCAAGGTCTCGGCCGCTCCACCCTCGTAGCCATGGGCGCAATCTGTTCGCTGTGAGCTTTCGCCCGCGCGCTGGACGTTTCACGTCTCGCGGGCGGGCACGACTCCGTGGCCGCAGGGCCCGGAACTCGGCGCGCAGCATAGCCTTTTGGCCTGGGGCCCTCAATCGAGAGAGGGCCCCTGCAACGCTGCGCGGCGGGGTCCCGCGCGCTTCGAATCCGGCGCCCGCGCTGGCCCTAGCGGCGGCGCGCGACCTGGGCAAAAGACCGATCCGCGGCGTCCAGGGTGTTCGCGACGTCCTTCTTGGTGTGGGCGAGGGAGACGAAGCCCGCCTCGTACGCGGAAGGCGCCAGGTAGACCCCGGCCGAAAGCATCGCCGCGAAGAAGCGCTTGAAGGCGGCTGCATCGGATTGCTGCGCCTGGGCGAAGTCCTCGACGGGTCCGGAATGGAAGAAGAAGCCGAACATCCCGCCGATCGACCGGGTCGTGAGCGGGACGCCGTGGCCCTCGGCCCGCTCCGCGAAGCCGGCCATCAACGCCTCGGCCCGCTCGGAAAGCTGCTCGTAGACCCCATCGGCCTCGAGTAGCTCGAGGGTCGTGAGCCCCGCCGCGACCGCGAGCGGATTCCCGGAGAGGGTGCCGGCCTGATAGACATCGCCCTCGGGTGCGATCCGGGCCATCAGGTCTCGCCGCCCGCCGTAGGCCGCCGCCGGCAGACCGCCACCGACGACCTTTCCGAGGGTCGTGAGGTCGGGCTTCACCTTGAAGCGGCGCTGGGCGCCGCCGCGGGCGACCCGGAACCCCGTCATCACCTCGTCGAAGATGAGAATCGCGCCGGAGTCGTCGCAGATCTCGCGGAGGCCCTCGAGAAAGCCGGGCTTCGGAGGGATGCAGCCCATGTTGCCGGCCACGGGCTCGACGATGATCGCCGCGATGTCCTTGCCCCAGCGCTTGAACGCCTTGCGCGTCGCCGTGAGGTCGTTGAAGGGCGCCACGATCGTGAGGTCGGTCATGGCCTTCGGCACGCCCGGCGAGCCGGGGATGCCGAGGGTCGCGACACCGCTCCCCGCGCCTACGAGCAGCCCGTCGGAGTGACCGTGGTAGCAGCCATCGAATTTCAGGATCCGCGCGCGCCCGGTCACGCCTCGCGCGAGCCGAAGCGCGCTCATCGTCGCCTCGGTCCCTGAGCTCACCATCCGCAGCTTCTGCACGGAAGGCAGCACCCGCCGCACCGCCTCGGCCAGATCCGACTCCCGCGCGGTCGGCGCGCCGAAGCTCGTCCCCTTCGCCATCGCCTCACGCACCGACTTGAGCACCTTCGGGTGCGCGTGGCCGAGGATCATCGGTCCCCACGAGCCGACGTAGTCGATGTACTCGTTGCCATCGACGTCGCGCAGCTTCGAGCCCTTGGCGGAGTCGACGAAGGGCGGCGTGCCGCCGACGGATCCGTACGCACGCACGGGACTGTTGACGCCGCCCGGAATCGAGCGCTTCGCGCGGGTGAACTCGCGCCGTGAACGGTCGCGCTTCATCCGGCTACTCGTCCTCTTCGGGCGTGTCTTCTGCGGAATCGTCCGCTCCGACGTCGTCCGCGTCAGCGGCGGGCGGCTCCGGCGAGGAGGCCGGCGGCGGCGAGGCCGGCCCGGCGCTCGCGCCGTCGCCGTCGTCCGCCACGTCCTCTTCCGCGAGGCGCGCGATCGACACGAGTTTCTCTTCACTGTCGAGGCGCATCACGCGCACGCCCTGTGTCGCGCGGCCCATCGACGAGATCCCGTCGACGGGACATCGCAGGACCTGCCCGCTGTCGGTGATCAGCATGACGTCGTCGTCGTCGACCACCTGGGCGATGCCGATCACGGGACCGTTCCGATCGTTGGCGCGGATGTTGATGATGCCCTGACCACCACGCTTCTGGGGGCGGTACTCGTCGAGGGGCGTGCGCTTTCCGTAGCCACGCTCGGTCGTGGTCAGGATCTGCGCGTCGCCGGCGAGGATCTCCATGCCGATGACTTCGTCTCCGGACGCGAGCGCGATTCCGCGCACGCCCGTCGCAGTGCGGCCCATCGCGCGCGCATCGCTCTCCGCGAAGCGAATCGACTTGCCCTGGCGCGTGGCGAGCAGCACGTCGTCGTTGCCGCTGCTGCGACCGGCGGAGATCAGCTCGTCGCCGTCGGAGAGGTTGATCGCGATGATGCCCGCCTTGCGCGGGTTCGAGAACGCCGACAGCGACGTCTTCTTGATCACCCCCTGTCGCGTGGACAGGATGATGAACTCGTCCGCTGCGTCCTCGAAGCTGCGCACCGGCAACATCGTCTGGACCGTCTCGCCGTCCTGCAGCGCGAGCACGTTCACGACTGCCTTGCCCTTCGCGGCGCGGCCGAGCTGCGGCAGCTCGTGGACCTTCAGCCAATGCAGGCGACCCATGTTCGTGAAGAAGAGCAGGTACGCGTGGGTCGACGCGACGCCGAGATGGCGCACGAAGTCCTCTTCTCGGGTGGCCATCCCCTTCGCGCCCTTGCCGCCCCGGCGTTGCGCACGATAGAGCGTGACCGGATTGCGCTTGATGTATCCGAGGTGGGACAGGGTGACGACCATGTCCTCTTCGACGATCAGGTCCTCGTTCGTGATCCCGTCGATCGCCGGCGCGAGCTCGGTTCGCCGCTCGTCGCCGAATTTCTCCTCGACCTCGCGCAGCTCGTCGATCACGACCTCGAGGATCCGTTCGTCGCTCGCGAGCAGGTCCTTCAGGTCGGCGATCTTCTCACGCAGCGCCTCGAGCTCGTCGAGCACGCGCTGTCGTTCCATGGCGGTCAGCGCACGCAGGCGCATGTCGAGGATCGCCTGGGCCTGTCGTTCGGACAGGGCGTAGCGCTCCTGCAATTGCGCGCGTGCAGATTGCGCGTCGGCCGCGGCGCGAATCAGCGCGATGATCTCGTCGAGATGATCGAGGGCGATCGCGAAGCCCTCGAGGATGTGCGCCCGGGCCTCGGCCTGCGCGAGGTCGTAGATCGCACGCCGGATCACGACTTCCTTGCGGAACTCGAGGAAGTGCCGGAGGGCCTCCTTGACCGCGAGGGTCTGCGGTCGGCCATTCACGAGCGCGAGCAGGTTCACGCCGAAGGTCGTCTGGAGCGGCGTCATCTTGTAGAGCTGATTGAGGAGCACGTCTTCCGAGACGTCCTTCTTCAGCTCGATCACGACGCGCATCCCCTCGCGACTCGACTCGTCGCGCAGGTCGGAAATGCCTTCGAGGCGACCTTCCTTCACCAGGTCGGCGATCCGCTCGAGGAGCAGCGCCTTGTTCACCTGATAGGGGATCTCGGTCACGACGATGCGCATGCCGCGCTTGGTCTCTTCGAACTCGGCGAGCGCGCGGAGGGTCAGGTGCCCGCGGCCCGTCGCGTAATAGCTTCGGATGCCGTCGGTTCCGCAGAGCATCGCGCCGGTCGGGAAATCCGGTCCCGGCATCTTCTCGAGGATGTCGTCGAGGGTGCAGTCGGGGTTCTGCGCTTCGAGAATCAGCGCTGCGGTCAGCTCGCGCAGATTGTGGGGCGGGACGTTCGTCGCCATGCCCACGGCGATGCCGGCGGAGCCATTCGCGAGCAGGTTCGGGAAGCGCGTCGGCAGCACGACGGGCTCTTCCATCTGGCCGTCGAAGTTCGGTTGGAAGTCGACCGTCTCGCGGTCGATGTCCCGGAGCATCTCTTCCGCCAGGCGCGCGAGCCGCGCTTCCGTGTAGCGATAGGCCGCCGGAGAGTCGCCGTCGACGGACCCGAAGTTGCCCTGACCATCGACGAGCGGGTACCGGAGCGAGAAGTCCTGGGCCATCCGGACCATCGAGTCGTAGACGGCCGAGTCACCGTGGGGGTGGTAGTGCTTGAGCACTTCGCCGACGACACCGGCGGACTTCGAATAGGGGCGATTCGGGAGCAGCCCTTCCTGGTTCATCGCGTAGAGGATGCGGCGGTGGACCGGCTTCAGGCCGTCGCGCACGTCCGGCAGCGCGCGCTGGATGATCACGGACATCGAGTACGCGAGGAACGACTCGCGAACCTCGTCCTCGATGTTCACCGTCGGAAAGCTGTCGTCCGGGGGCGGCGGCGCGGCATCGGGATCGCCGCCGTTCGGATCTCTCGGTTCGTCGGACACGTGTACGTTTTCCTCGTCCAGGCTTCTGCGGCTCCGGGCTTCTGCGAGAAGCGCCCTAGACGTCCAGGTTCGCGACGTTCAGCGCGTTGTCTTCGATGAAGCGGCGACGCGGCTCCACGACGTCCCCCATCAGGGTCGTGAACACGTCGTCCGCCTCGACCCCGTCTTCCACGCGGATCTGGACGAGGTTGCGGTTCTCCGCGCTCATCGTCGTCTCCGCCAGCTGGTCGGGATTCATCTCGCCGAGGCCCTTGTAGCGCTGGATCGACAGGCCCTTGTTCGCGATCTCGAGGATGCGCTCGAGCAAGGACGTGATCAGCGTGAAGTCTTCGGCCTCACGATCCCCGTGCCGCAGCGAATACGGCGCAGGTCCCAGCTCCGCGAGCTCGTCTCCCAACCGGATCATCTTGTGGAAGTCCGCGGAGTCGACGAGCGCGGCGTCGAGGGCGCTGCGCAGGGTCTGACCGGCGCGACGGGTCTTCGCGACCAGCTTGAAGCCGTCGCCGACGAGCTCGGACTCGGTCGTCCAACTGAGCTCGTCGACCGTGTCTTCGCCGCCTACCGGGTGCGCGCGGGCGATCTCGGCTTCGATCAGCGGCGCGACCTCGGTCATCAGCACCTGCTCGTCGCGCAGGTCCTCGAGGGTCGGCCGCCCGACGTGGGCCGCGGCGTCCACCACCCGCTCGTCGAAGAGTCGAATGTTGTAGTGATCGAGCGCCCGCTGTCGCGCGCTCGCGTTCTTGAGCAGCGAGTGAAGGGGGTCGCCCTCGCGCTCGTTGCCGTCGCCGCAGGTGACCGGCGCGCCGTCGAGGGCCAGCCCGAAGAGGTAGTCCTCGAGCTCGGGCTCGTCCTTCAGGTAGCGACTCGTCTTGCCGCGCTTGGCCTTGAAGAGCGGCGGCTGCGCGACGTAGAGGTACCCGCGCTCGATCAGGTCACGCATCTGGCGATAGAAGAAGGTGAGCAGGAGCGTGCGGATGTGCGACCCGTCGACGTCGGCGTCGGTCATGATGATGACCTTGTGGTAGCGCGCCTTGTTCGCGTCGAAGTCCTCGCCGATCCCGGTGCCGAGGGCGGCGATGATCGCCTGGATCTCGGCGCTGGCGAGCATGCGATCGATCCGCGCGCGCTCGACGTTCAGGATCTTGCCGCGAATCGGGAGGATCGCCTGGGTCTCCCGCGATCGGCCCTGCTTGGCGGTTCCGCCCGCGGAATCGCCCTCGACGATGAAAATTTCACACTTGGATGGATCGCGCTCCTGACAGTCCGCGAGCTTGCCCGGCAGGCTGAAATCGGAGAGGGCGCCCTTGCGCCGCGCCAGGTCCCGGGCCTTGCGGGCCGCTTCACGCGCGCGTGCGGTGTCGACGATCTTCGCGACGATCGGCTTCGCGATCCGCGGGTTCTCTTCGAGGTAGCTGGTCAGCTGTTGGTAGACGATTCCCTCGACGGCGCCCCGGACCTCGCTGGTTCCGAGCTTCGTCTTGGTCTGCCCCTCGAACTCGGGCTGCGGAATCTTGACCGAGATCACCGCCGTGAGGCCTTCCCGGAGATCCTCGCCGGAGACCGACGGCGAGTCGTTCTTGCCCTTGCCCGAGTTCTTGCCGCCGCCCTTCGTGTTCGCCGTGATGTAGCGATTCAGCGTGCGCGTGAGCGCGGTCCGGAAGCCGACGAGGTGCGTCCCACCCTCGACCGTATTGATGTTGTTCGCGAACGAATACACCGATTCGTTGTAGGAGTCGTTGTACTGGAGCGAGATCTCCGCATCGACGGTCACCTGGCGGCCGTGGTCGTCGAAGGTGCGCTGGCCGCTGAGGAAGATCGGCTCCTCGTGCAGCGGGTTCCGCTTCTCGTTCAAGTGCTGCACGAACGAGTTGATCCCGCCCTCGTAACAGAAGTCGTGATTCTTGTCGTTTCGCGCGTCGCGAATGATGATGCGGACGCCCGCATTCAGGAACGCGAGCTCACGGAGACGCTTCGACAGCACGTCGAAGGAGAACTCGGTCACGGGGAAGATCTCGGAATCGGGCAGGAAGACCACGGTCGTGCCGGTGTCCTCGGTGTCTCCGATCACCTCGAGGCCCGTCGTCGGCGTTCCGCGCGAGAAGCTCTGCGTGTGGATCTTGCCGCCGCGCTTGATCTCGAGCTTCAGCTCGCTCGAGAGCGCGTTCACCACCGACACGCCGACGCCGTGCAGTCCGCCCGACACCTTGTAGGAGTTCTCGTCGAACTTGCCGCCGGCGTGGAGCGTGGTCAGCACCACCTCGCAGGCCGGTCGCTGCTCGACGGCATGCATGTCGGTGGGAATGCCGCGGCCGTTGTCGACGACCGTCACGCGACCGTCGTCCTCGATCGTGACGCGGATCTCGCTGCAGTGGCCGGCGAGGGCTTCATCGATCGAGTTGTCGACGATCTCGTACACGAGGTGATGCAGGCCATCGGGGCTCGTCGAGCCGATGTACATCGCGGGCCGCTTGCGCACGGGCTCCAGGCCCTCGAGCACTTCGATCGAACTGGCGTCGTAGCTCACCGCGTTTCTTTCTCTGCCTCTGGATTTGGTCGGGAACGTCGGTCGGTCGTCATCGCAAACCGTTCCGAGTGCGCAACAAGGGCAGGGGATTCGAGCCGTCGCGCGTGCTCCTGGTCCCCCGTGAGCACACCGCCGACCCGTCGTATGCCGGGTCGATCGGCTTCTTCGTGGCCTCGTCGTCCGACCTTTCCCGGCCCGGTGTCGAACTTGCGGCGACACCTGAAACCCGGGTTGGAACCCGCTCGGAGCTTCCGTCGGCTCGGCCCGCAGGCCACGTCCCCAAATGCGTCTCAAACGCTCTGGGAGAGTACCTGAACCCCGAGGGTCAAGCAAAGGCGAGAACGCGTCCGTTTTTTTGACAGACGGCGTTCTCCGGCTCGTGGACCGGGGTTCTCGCGCGGTCGCACTTTTCCCGAGGGAAAACTCCGGATCGGCGGGAACGGGACGTTGTTCTGGTGATCTCGTCGGCGCGAATTTGCGCGCGAGTCAGATCCGCATCGGCATCACGACCGCGAGGGTCTTCTCGTCCTCGGGCGGCGTGATCCGAGACGGCGACAGCTCGTCCTGGAAGGAGAAGCGGATCTCCTTGGCCTGGATCGCGTTGATGGCGTCGAGCAAGTAACGCGCGTTGAAGCCGATCGTGAGCTCATCGCCGCCGTAGTCGACGTCGAGCTCTTCGCGCGCGTCACCGAGGTCGGGGTTGTTCGAGCTGATCACGAGTTGTCCGTCAGAGAGCTCGAGCTTGACCGCGCGACTGCGCTCCGACGAGAGCAGGGCCACGCGCCGCACGGCCTGCACGAGGGCATCGGTCGGAAGAATCAAGTGACGCGACAGATCCTTCGGGATCACCTGGTCGTAGTTCGGGAACTCGCCCTCGATCAATCGCATGACGAGAGTCACGTCGCCCTTGCGCGCGAGACCACTGTTGCTCGCGAAGGCGAGCTCGATCTCTTCCGCGTCGTCTTCGTCGACCAGGCGCTTCAGCTCGCCGAGTCCCTTGCGCGGGATGATCACGCCACTGGCGAGTGCGCTCGCGTCGCCCTCGATCTCGCGATCCGCGCAGGCGAGGCGATGGCCATCCGTCGCGACGAGCCGAATCTCGTCCGTGTCGCTCAACACCTCGAGATAGACGCCGTTCAGGTTGTACCGGGTCTCGTCGACCGACGCGGCGTACATCGTGCGCTCGATCATCGCGGAGAGCACCGCTGCAGAAACCGGAACCGTCTTCTCCGGGCTGAATTCGGGCAGCGTGGGGTATTCCTCGGCCGCGGTCCCGGCGAGGGTGAAGCGACTGCGATTGCAGCGGATCTCGAGATACGAGTTCGCGGTCGCTTCGAGCTCGATCTTCTCGTCCGAGAGTTCGCGTACGATCTCGAAGAGCTTCTTCGCGGAGACGGTCAACCCGCCCGCTTCGCTCACGTTCGCGATGTGTTGACTCCGAACGCCGACTTCGAGATCGGTCGCAGCGAGATGCAGCTGCGCGTCCTCTCCGGTCGCCGGCGCTTCGATCAACGTGTTGGCGAGGATCGGCATCGAATTACGCTTCTCGACGATCGATTGGATGCGTCCGAGACCGCGCAGGAATTCGGACTTTGTGATCGAGAGTTTCATCCGCTCTCTCTTCTGCAGAAGAAATTTTGAATAACAGTAGTCGTAGAGGGTGACAGTCGATCGGACAAAACACGTCCAACCCGGTGCGGGGAATGGGCTTCCCGGGTCGTCCGCACGCTGTCGGGGGGAGGTCGGTCGACAGGGCGAGGAGGGGGTGACGTCACGACTCTGCTTCTGTCCGCAAGGTAACACGCAGCGGGCGAACGAAGGAGGTCGACGTCGCGAATCCACCGCATTCGTCGCCGCGCCCGATGGCTGGGAGAAGACGCTGTTTGGCTCGCGAATTCGTGAGGGCCGACGAGTGTTTGCTGCATTGACAGACGGCTCGACCGCCGGGTAAGATCCCGCGCTTCCCGGTCGTCCCCCGTGCCGTCCAGAGTCGGAGCCCAGGCTCCGTGCCGGCGGACCACGGTCTGCGATCGCTGTTTTTTAGCTTCGCAATGAGGCAAGTCCTGCGGGCGCCCCGTCTCTGCCCGCGAGATGCACCGCGACCCGAGACGCGGCCACCCGGAAATCCGACCGGGACCGCCACCAAGTGAGGATCCGCAGCGATGAAGCGGACATTCCAGCCCAGTCGAATCAAGCGCCTCCGCAAGCACGGCTTCCGTGAGCGGATGAAGACCAAGTCCGGCCGCGCGATTCTGAAGCGCCGCCGAGCGAAGGGGCGTAAGCGCCTCGCCGCGACCGTCTCCTCGAAGTAGCGGATTCCCCGCCATGTCGTCCGAAGGGACGACCGGCCGCTTCCTGCGGTCGGATCGTCTCCTCGATTCGCGGGATTTTCGGCGCGTGCTGCGTCGTGGGCGCCGACGTGCGTCCGCGGAGCTGGTCGTCGTGACGGCCGACTCGCGAAGAATCGTGAATGATTCCAAAGGGTTGAACACCTCACTCGAGCGCGGCCGGCTGGGGATCACCGCGAGTCGCAAGGTGGGTAACGCGGTCGTCCGCAACCGCTTCAAGCGCCGACTGCGAGCTTGGTTTCGAACCAATCGCAGCGACCTTCCCGGCGATGTGGACCTGGTCGTGATCGCGCGCCGCGCTGGAGCTCAGCTGTCGCTGGACCAGCTGGACACGCGGCTACGAGGTCTACTCGAAATGCCTTCCGCAGGAGGCTCGCGTGGCTGATACATCCATCGAAAACGCGGATTCGCTCGTCTCGTGCGCCCATCCGAGTGACGAGTCCGCCAAGCCCCCTGAGGCGACGCTCCTCGTCCGGGTCCTCTTCCTTCTCTACCGCGGCGCGATCCGACCGCTCCTCGGCCAGGGCTGCCGCTTCGAGCCGAGCTGCTCGCAGTTCACGGAGGAGTCGATCGCCCGGCATGGCGTACTCCGCGGGAGCTGGCTCGGCGCCCGACGCCTGTTCCGCTGTCACCCCTTCCACCCCGGCGGATACGACCCCGTCCCGTGAGCTTCGGCGGGTCTGCTGCCGATTAGCGCCCCGCGCCCCGAAAGGTCTTCCACCCTTGGATCGCAACACCGCTCTCGCGTTCGCGCTCTCGATGCTCGTCTTCGCGTCGTACACGATGTACCAGAGCGAGCGCCGTGCGGAGTACGCCCTCGACCAGGAAGCGCTGAAGCGGCAGGAAGCGGCGGTCGTCGCGGAAACGCCGGGCGGCCCTGCCGCCCCGGGCACCACCGCCGCGGTCGCGCCGGCTCCGCCGATCGCGGAAACCGGATCGGCGACGCCCTCCTTACCGGCGCCGAAGACCGCCCCCGCGAGGGTGATCCCGGCCCGGACGACGACGGTCCGCAATGGAAATGTCGTTGCGAAGATCTCGAACGGTCCGGCGCTGATCGAGAGTTGGGTGCTGCAGGACTTCTTCGAGCGCACCGACGACGGCGACACGCCGATCGAGCTGCTGACCGAAGACGTTCCAATCTTCGTGACCGAGGTCGAAGGGATCCCGGGCGCGAGTTTCGCGAATGCGCGGTTCGAGGTCGTGAGCGAGTCGGGCCGCGAAGTCGTCCAGCGGGCCCAGAACGAAGCCGGCGTGCTGACGCGGACTTTCAGGCTGGATCCCGAGGGATACGGCTTCGATCTCGACCTCGCGTTCGAGAGCCACCGCACGGATCCGGTCGACGCGAAGTTCGCCGTCGCGATTCCGGCGCGGGTGTCGACGCGGGCGGATTTCCGCGAGCAGTCAGTGCTTGCGTACATGGGGGAGAACGGGGTCGAGCGACAATTCGTTCGGAGCCTCGGTTCGTCGGGTGTGCTCGGCCTCTTCGGTGGCTCGGACGAACGCGAGCGACCGGAAGGCAGCGGGGCCTGGGCTGGCATCGATGTCCAGTTCTTTGCCGCGCTGGTGATCGACGCGAGCGGAAAGCAGCGCTTCGACGTGCTCTTCGAGGCGATCGACGTCGGCGACAGCGCCCGCGTCGTCGCGAGCCTGCCGCCGCGTTCGATCGGAACCGGGGGCAGCGCCAAAGAGGCTCTACGCGGCTTCCTGGGCCCGAAAACGGAGGCTGCACTCTCGGCCGAGAACGCCAATCTGCAGGCGTCGGTCGATCGCGGTTGGAGCTGGCTCGAGCCGCTCACGCGCTTCTTCGAGCTCGCCCTCGACTGGCTCTACGCGTTCATCCCGAACTACGGCTGGGCGATCATCGTCCTGACCGTGCTGGTGCGACTGGTGACCTCGCCGCTCATGGTGCGGCAGATGCGCTCCGCGGAACGCATGCGTGAGGTGCAGCCGAAGCTCAAGGCGCTGCAGGAGCGCTACGCGGACGACCGACAGAAGCAGTCCGAAGAGATGATGAAGCTCTACAAGGAAGAGAGCATCAATCCCCTCGGCGGCTGCCTTCCGCTGCTGCTTCAGATGCCGGTGTTGATCGGTCTCTTCTATGCGCTGCGGACGTCGATCGGCCTGCGGCACGCACCGTGGATCCTGTGGTTCGACGATCTCTCGCAGCCGGCGACGATGCTCGAGATCGCGGGCTTCCCGATCCGGCTGTTGCCGCTCGTGATGGCGGGCAGCATGTATCTGCAGCAGAAGATGACGCCGCAGACGGGAATGGATCCTGTGCAGGCGCGCATGATGCTGATCATGATGCCCGGCATGATGCTGCTCTTTTCTTACACCTTTCCCTCCGGCCTCGTGCTCTATTGGACGGTGAGCAACATCCTCGGAATCGCTCATCAGTACTGGGTCCGGAATCACCTGAACAAGAACTAACACCGCAGCGGCGAGCACCGACTCGTCGCCGCATTCCCGCTCATGCGCCCCGGAATCCTCGAGGGTGGGCCGGAACAAAGCAGAAGAAAGAGACCGAGATGTACGATCAACGCCAGGAACCGAACGAGTTCGTCGCAGACAGCGTCGCCGCCGCCACCAGCCAGGCCGCGGAATTCTTCGGGGTCGAAGCCTCGGAATTGAAGGTGGTCGTGCCGCCCGAAGGAGAGATCTTCGGCGCGGGCGGTCGCTCGGTGATCGTCGCCGTACCCAAGGAAGTGGCTGCGCGAGGGCCGCGCCCGAGCAGCGGTGGTGATCGGGACGGCGATCGGGGCCGAGGCGGTCGGGGTCGCGATCGGGACCGGGATGGCGGCCGGGGCCGGGGTGGCCGGGACGGCGATCGCGATGGCGGCCGGGGTCGCGGTCGGCGCGAACGAAATGACCGGGGCGACCGCAACGAGCGACGTGATCGGGGCGATCGAGGCGATCGTGGAGACCCGCGGGAAAAGTTGGAGAGCGAGCCGCTTCAAGCGGTTGCGGATTCGAAGGGATCCCCGAAGGGAGATATTGGGGCGATCGGCGACTTTCTCCTCGGCGCCGTCGAGCGAATGAAGATCGGCAACTTCGAGATCTCCGAGTCCAGCGAAGGCGACTTCCTGATCTACCAGCTGAGCGGTCCCGCCGCCGACGCGCTCCAGAGTGGCGACGGTCGGGCGACGGACGCGTTGCAGCTGGTCGCGAACCAGGTGTCGATGCGTCAGAGCGAGGATTCGCCGCGGATCGTCGTGGACGTCGAGGGCGGTGGTGACGAGCGCGAGCAGACACTCGGACGTCTCGCGGATCGCGCGATCAAGCGAGCGCGAGAGACCAGCCGGTCGATCGCCCTGGACCCGATGAACGGTCGGGACCGCCGCACGATCCACATCAAGATCCGCGAGATCGAGGGCGTTGCGACCATGAGCATCGGCGAGGGCCGATATCGCCAGGTCCTCGTTGTGCCGGAAGGCGCTCCGGAGTACGACGAGGCGGTCGAAGAGTCGTCCTAGGGCGCCGAGACGCCGATCAGCGTTCCGCGCGGAGTGGAGCGTTCCACGGGGAACGTTCCGGAGACCGGGTGAAGTGTTCCACGGGGAACGCTCCGGTCTCATGCGGAGGCGGGTCCATGCGGACTGAAACGTTCCCCGTGGAACGGAGCCTGAAATGAATGACGGCGATCCTCGAGCAGAAACCGAGATCGCCGTCTTTTCTGTTCTCGAGGCGGGCCTCGGAGACTTGCCGCTCGCTGTGTCTTCCTCGCAGCTCCAGCAGCTGGCGCGGCTCGTGTTGCTGCTGGATGAATGGGCCAAGAAGATCAACCTGACTGGCCATCGCACGCCTGAAGCGATGGCCGCAGGATTGGTCCTGGACGCGGCCGCTCTGGCCGCGGTCCTCCCGGAGCTCGCTGGGGCTTCGGACATCGCGGACCTGGGTACCGGTGCCGGTTTTCCTGGCCTCCCGCTCGCGATCTTGTTTCCCGACACGCGGTTCCACCTCGTGGATTCCCGGAAAAAGAGGAACCACTTCCAGCGTGAGGCGCGTCGCCGGCTTGCCCTCGAGAACGTGGACCCCGTTCTCGGACGGTCCGACGAGCTCGATCAGGTGCCCTGCGACCTGGTGGTGGCCCAGGCGATGGCGGAGCCAGTCCGGGCCCTCGAGCTCATGGCCCAGTGGGCGAGCCCGCTCGGCCTCCTGGCGCTACCCGCCTCCGAAGCTGCGGACCCCCCGCGACCGCCCGCCGGATTCGCGGCACCAGAGCTCCGCACCTATTCGGTTCCGGTTTCGGGCACCCCGCGACGCGTCTGGGTCGTCCCGCCAGCCGACTGAGGGGGTCTCGGGGGGTTTCCCTATCGCATTCGACGGATGCTGTGGTACCAACGAGGCTCGTCCTCGAGTGAGTCCGAGTCGGGGACACCTGCGCGCGCATCATCGGGGGGGATGGCGGCGGGTTTCTCTCGACCCTCGAGTCGATCGAGTCCTCATCCATGACCGCGAGCCCGTTCGTCCTTGCCGTCGTCAACCAGAAGGGCGGCGTCGGCAAGACCACCTCTGCCGTCAACCTGGGCGCATGCCTGGCGGCCTCCGAGCGACCGACGCTGCTGATCGACATGGATCCCCAGGCGAACGCGAGTAGCGCCTACGGAATCGTGAAGGCGGAGCGCCAGGTCTACGATGCGCTCATCGACGAGCTTCCGCTGACCCACTGCGCCTACGAGACCGAACTCGAGACGCTGCACGTCGTTCCGGCAGGCCGAGACCTCGTGGGTGCCGAAATCGAGCTCGTAGGCAAGGATGCGCGCGAGTATCAGCTCGACCGCTCGATTCGCGCGTTAGGTGAGGCGTACGAGATCGTCTTGATCGACTGTCCGCCTTCGCTTGGCCTACTGACCCTCAACGCACTCACCGCCGCCGATGCGGTGCTGATTCCGTTGCAGTGTGAGTACTACGCGCTCGAGGGTCTCGCGAACCTGACGGAGACCGTCGACCTCGTTCGCCAGAACCTCAATCCCCGCCTCGACATTCAGGGCATCGTGCTGACCATGGCCGACCAGCGAAACAACCTCGCCCGCCAGGTCGAAGCCGAAGTCCGCAGCCACTTCGGCGAAAAGGTCTACCGGACGCGCATCCCGCGGAACGTGCGTCTCTCGGAAGCGCCCAGCCACGGTCAGCCGATCCTGCTCTACGACATCCACTCGAAGGGCGCGGTCGCCTATCAAAAGCTGGCCGAAGAGTTGCTTGGCCAGCTCGCCCTGTCGGGCCCGCCGCGCAAGCCTCCCGTGCTGCCCGTGGGCAACGAGGCCGAGACGCCCTCGGCCGACGCAGCAGCGCCAGCGCCTAACAGCACGCCACCCGCGGAGTCGACCTCGTGAGCGGCCGGCCGGTCCGTCGCACGACGAGCAGGATCACACGACGCATGTGCATCGGAGGACCGAGATGAGTCAGAAGCGAAGCGCACTCGGACGCGGACTAGGAGCCTTGATCTCCAGCCCGCCGCAGACCGCGGAGGCGCCGACACTGCCGCCCGCCGCGCCCCCGCGAATCGATCCGACACAGAACGGTGTCGACACAATCCTGAGTACCCCGAACGCGACTTCGAGCCCTGCAGGCCCTCAAGAGCTCGATATCGCAATGATCGACCCGAACCCGGAGCAGCCGCGCCGGGAGTTCGAGCCCGCCGCGCTGCAGCAGCTCGCGGAGTCGATCGGCCAGCACGGCGTGCTGCAGCCCGTGGTCGTACGCCGCGCAGGCGAGCGCTACGAGCTGATCATGGGCGAGCGGCGCTTTCGCGCGAGTCAGCTCGCCGGTCGGACCATGGTCCCCGCGGTCGTCGCCGACGTCGCGCCGGCGGATCGCCTCGAGCTCGCGATCGTGGAGAACGTCCAGCGCCAGGACCTGAACCCGATCGAGCTCGCCCACGCCTACCAGGCGCTCGCGGACGCGGGGCACACCCAGGACGACATCGGCCGGAAGGTCTCGATGGACCGCTCCTCGATTTCGAACCACATCCGTTTGCTCGACCTGAGTCGCGGCATCCAGACCGACATCGAGAACGCTCGGCTCAGCATGGGACACGCGAAGGCGCTGCTCTCGGTCGAGGACGTCGAGGCGCGGGAAGGGCTTCGCGCGAAGATCCTCTCCGAGTCCCTCTCGGTGCGGGCCTCCGAGCGCGCGGCACGCGATCTGAACGGCGGTGGACGCCGAACGGCGCCGACCCGGGAGGCCAAGCCGGGCGCTCCGGCCCTCGATCCGGACACCCGCGCCTATGTCGAGCGGATCGAACGGCGACTCCAGACCAAGGTCACGCTCCACCCGACCGCGTCGGGCGGCGGCCGCCTCGAGATCAACTACTTCAATCTCGAGGACCTGGAGCGTATCGGGGAGATGCTGCTCGGAGAATCCAGTTGAGCGCGAGCGATCGGGCCGGCGCCCCGGAGTCCGCCGCGACGAACCACGCGGACGGCCCGGCGCTGGTGCCTGCGGACGGTCTCTTCGAAGGGCAGATCGCCGTCGTGGGCGAGACCCGGATCGCGGGCGCCGTCCTCGGGAGCCTGCGCGGGCCCGGCACGCTGCGCCTCGAGGCGACCGCCACGATCGAGGGTCCGGTCGAGTGCGATGCCCTCGAGAGCGCGGGCCGGATCGTCGGCTCCGTGCACGTCCGCAAGAGCGCCCGATTGGCCGCCGGGACCCATTTCGAGGGCGATCTCGAGGCCCCGGTGCTCGAGGTCGCCGACGACGCGATCTGGAACGGGACCGCCCGGATCGGTCGCTGATCGCGCGCTGTGAGAGGCCTTTTTCGGGGCATCCCCCCGGTTGATTCGGCGTCGCGGCGGTGCAAAACTCGGGGCCGCTCGCGTCCGGCCCACCGTCCAGGGGGTGCCGGTCGCGGGACCCGGCCCGATCAGTCAACAAATCGTTGCGTCCCCATCCGAAACGGTGCGAGCCCCAGGCGATCCGTGGTACCCAACCCACCGAACGCCCGGCGGTTTTCGCCAGGGTGTGCGCGAGACCTCCGGCCGGGGCTCGCGATCGATCGAACGCGGAACGCAGGTCTCGACACCTCACATTTCACCCCTGCCTATCGGGCATGTCTGCCCATCGGGTAGCGGGCGAGGATCGAAGGCGCGTTCGAAGCCGATCGACCGGATCGAAGATCGAAGATCGAAGACAGAAACAGAACCCACGGCAGTGCGACCGCAGCGCTCCGACGACTCCATGTCCCTGGCTTGCACGGGCGGAGTTCGGAAGCGCGAGTCGGAGCGCCGAGCGAAGTCTCCAAGCCCTCCGGAGTTCAGACCTGAACTCCCCCTCCGAGAAGCGACCTCGAGCATGAACAAGTGGCTCCCGACTCCGAACGTTGCACTGCTCGCCCAGGCGGCGTTCCTCCTGGCGACGCCGGCCATCGCGGCGGACAGCCTCGAGCTGATTCCGGACTACCGACTCTTCGGTTTGCTCGGTGAAGGGGAAGGCATCGGCGCGCTCTGGATCATGCTGATCGGCTTCGTCGTGCTGACGTTCCCGCTGAACGCCCTCATCTTCCAGCCGATCTTCCGCGCCCTCGACGCGCGTGCCGAGCGCATCCAGGGCGCACGCTCTCGCTCGACGCAGCTACAGACCGATGCGGACGACGTGCTCGATCGGTACGAGAGCGCGATCCGCGAAGCGCGCAGCGAGTCGGAAGCCTCTCGCCAGAGCCAGCTCGCGGGCGCACGTGACGAACAGGCGACCCTGACGACGCAGGCGCGCAGCGAAGCGGAGCAGGAGCTCGCGCGCGCGCGCGGCGAGCTCGACCAGTCCCTCGAAGAAGCCCGCGCGACCCTCCGCGCGAGCGCCGAAGACCTCGCCACGGCGGCCGCGGAGCAGATCCTCGGGCGGCCGCTCTCGTGAGCGGCGCCGGAACGCGCATGCGAAGCCACTTCTCCACGATGTCCCAGACGACCAAAACCACCGAGACGAGTGCCATGCACGAGAACCGAACCCGGTGGACCGGGATCCTCAGCGTCCTCCTTACCTTCGTCTTCGTGGGCGTTGCCCAGGCTGCGGGTGGAGGAGACGCGGATCACGACCCGGTCAAGGAGACGATGTACCAGGCGCTCAACCTGGCGATCATCCTCGGGATCCTCTTCTACTTCGGTCGCGGACCGGTCAAGGAGTTCTTCCAGGGCCGCCGCAACGGAATCCAGACGGAGCTGTCCGAAGCCGCGGAGCTGCTGCAGGCCGCCGAGCAGCGAAACTCCGAGCTCCAGCGCCGCCTCGTCGATCTCTCCAGCGAGGTCGAGGAAATCCGCGAGGGCGCCGCACGCCGCGCGGAAGACGAAGCGGAACGAATCCTCGCGGACGCCCGCGCGACCGCGGAGCGCATCCGAACCGATGCCCGCGCCGCCGTCGACCAGGAGCTGCGTCGTGCCCAGGCCGAGCTTCGCGAAGAAGCTGCGGACCTCGCCCTCGAGATCGCCGCGAACAAGCTCGAAGGCAACGTCAGCGAAGGCGACCGCGAACGACTGATGGACGAGTTCATCACGCGCGTCGAGCCGAATGGCTCGGCGGAAGGAGCGAACTGATGAAGGGTGGAGCTTCCCACCGTTATGCGAAGGCCCTCTTCGGCCTCGCGCAGGATGAGCATCGCCACCGCGAGGTGCGCGCCGAGCTCGAAAACCTGGGATCGCTCTTCGAAGGCAGCCGCGAGCTGCGCGACGCGCTGCTGACCCCGCTGCATCCCGCAGACCAGCGCAAGGCCGCGCTCCGCGCGATCGGCGACGGCGCCTCTGCGAGCCCGCTCGTCCAGAACTTCCTCTCGTTCCTGATCGACCAGCGCCGGCTCATCAACTTCGGCGCGATCGTCGAAGCCTACGGCGAGCTGGCCGACGCGGCCGAGGGCCTCGTGACCGCCGAGGTGGTCTCCGCGAGCCCCCTCGACGATCGTCGCCAGGATCGACTGCGCCGCGCGCTGACCGAACGCACGGGTCAGGAAGTCCGGCTCGAGATCGAGGTCGATCCCAGCCTGATCGGCGGCGCGATCGCCAAGGTCGGCGACCTCGTCTTCGACGGCAGCCTCCGCACCCAGCTCGGACAGCTGCGCAACAACCTCAAGCAGTCGGCCTGACCCGCGTCAGCACACGCGACTGCCGACCGTCTACTTCCTTCTACACACCGTTGACCACACGGAATCAAGGGACCCGAGAATGGACATCAAGCCCGGAGAGATCACAGACATCCTCAAGCGGGAGATCAAGGACTACGATCGAGAGATCGACGTCGCCGAGACCGGCACGGTCCTGAACGCCGGTGACGGCATCGCCCGCGTCTACGGCCTGGACAACGCGCTGGCCGGCGAGCTCGTCGAGTTCGACGGCGGCCTGCGCGGCATGGTCCTGAACCTCGAGGAAGACAACGTCGGCGTCGCCATCATGGGCTCCGGCCGCGGCGTCAAGGAAGGCGACCTGGTTCGCCGTACCGGCCGCATCATCGAGGTACCCGTCGGTGACGCGCTCCTCGGTCGCGTGGTCGACGCCCTCGGCGTTCCGATCGACGGCCAGGGCCCGATCGCAGCCGAGGCCTCCCGCCAGGTCGAGCTCAAGGCGCCCGGCATCGTGGCCCGCAAGTCGGTCGACGAGTCGATGGCGACGGGCATCAAGGCCGTCGACGCGATGGTCCCGATCGGTCGTGGTCAGCGCGAGCTGATCATCGGCGATCGCCAGACCGGCAAGACCGCGATCGCCCTCGACACCATCATCAACCAGAAGGGCAAGGACGTGATCTGCGTCTACGTCGCGACCGGCCAGAAGCAGTCGACCGTGGCGCAGGTGACGGACAAGCTGAAGCAGCACGGCGCGATGGACTACACGATCGTCGTCGCCGCGACGGCGTCCGATCCGGCTCCGCTCCAGTACATCTCGCCCTACACCGGCGTAACCATGGCGGAGCACTTCGGCCACAACGGCAAGCACGTCCTCATCGTCTACGATGATCTCTCCAAGCAGGCCGTGGCCTATCGCCAGCTTTCGCTTCTCCTTCGCCGGCCGCCGGGCCGCGAGGCGTACCCGGGCGACGTGTTCTACGTGCATTCGCGGCTTCTGGAACGCGCCTGCAAGCTGAGCGATGAGCTCGGCGGCGGTTCGATCACGGCGCTGCCGATCATCGAGACCCAGGGCGGCGACGTCTCGGCGTACATCCCGACCAACGTCATCTCCATCACCGACGGCCAGATCTTCCTCGAGACCGACCTCTTCAACTCGGGCATCCGACCGGCCATCAACGTCGGCCTCTCGGTTTCCCGCGTGGGTGGTGCCGCTCAGGAGAAGGCTACGAAGGCGGTCGCGGGTCAGCTCAAGCTGAACCTCGCGCAGTACCGCGAGATGGCGGCCTTCGCGCAGTTCGGCTCGGACCTCGACGCCGCGACTCAGGAGCAGCTCGCCAACGGGGAGCGTCAGACGGAGATCCTCAAGCAGGGTCAGTACTCGCCGCTGTCGATGGAAGAGCAGGTCGTCTCGATCTACTCCTCGACCCCGCAGCCCGAGAACGATCGCGCGTCGTGGATTCGCGAGCTCGAGCTCGACGACATCCTTCGCTACGAGCGCGAGATGCTCGACTGGATGAGCTCGAACAAGAGTGAAATCCTCAGCGAGATCAGCAGCAGCGGAAAGTTCGAGGACGCGACCGAGCAGAAGCTGATCGCTGCCCTCGACGAGTTCGCAAACGTCTTCCAGCCGACCGCGGCCAAGGGAACGACCGAGGCAGCGTAACCAGTGCCGAACCTACGCGACATCAAACGACGGATCGCGACCGTCCGGTCGACGCAGAAGATCACGTCCGCCATGAAGATGGTGGCCGCGGCCAAGCTTCGGCGTGCGCAAGAGGCGATCGAGAACGCTCGCCCCTACGCGACGCGCATGCGGGCGACCCTCGAGGAAGTGTCCCAGGGCGCGCTCGAGGAATCGCATCCGCTGCTCGACGTGCACGACGAACGGAAGACCCTCGAGCTGGTCGTGATCACCTCCGATCGCGGTCTCGCGGGAGCGTTCAACTCGGCGGTCGCCAAGGAAGCCGACGCGGTCCTCGCGGAGCGCGAAGGCGAGTTCTCGAAGGTGGGTCTCACGCTGCTGGGCAAGAAGGCGGGGGAATACTTCGCGCGCAGACGTCCCGGCCAGATCAACCACAGCGCACCGATCGACGGCGACGTCGAGTATCAGCAGGCGGCCGACGTCGCGCGCGAGCTCGCGCGTCGTTACGAGGCCGGTGATCTCGACGAGGTGATCCTGATCTTCAGCGAGTTCGTCTCGACGATGACGCAGAAGCCCACGCGCAGTCAGCTGCTGCCCTTCACGCCGCCCGAGGCGGACGCGGACGCAGCGGACGCGGAAGACAGCGGTGGCTACGAGATCGAGCCCGATCCCGAGGCGCTGCTGGCGGCGCTCGTGCCGAAGGCGGTGGAGATCGAGGTGTTCCGAGCGTTACTCGAGAACCAGGCCGGCGAACACGCTGCGCGGATGACGGCGATGGAAGCCGCCACCAAGAACACCGAAGAGCTGATCGAGAAGCTCACGCTCCAGTACAACCGAGCGCGCCAGGCCGCGATCACCGGCGAGTTGGTGGAAATCGTGACGGGCGCCCAGGCGCTCGAGTAAGCATTGAATCCGGCGGCTCCAACTGCGCCGCCGATACGGAGAAGAAAGAATGAGCAATGGCAAGATCGTCCAGGTGATGGGCCCGGTGGTCGACGTCGAGTTCGCGGAGGGAAATCTCCCCGAGGTCATGACGGCCCTCAAGACGACCAACCCCGCCATCGATGACCGCGCGGACAACCTGGTCGTCGAGGTCGCGCTGCACCTCGGTGAGAACACCGTGCGCGCGATCGCCATGGATACGACAGATGGTCTCCGCCGCGGCCAGGAGGTGTTCAACACCGGGTCGCCGATCAACATCCCCGTCGGGCCCGAAACCCTCGGCCGGATCATGAACGTCGTCGGCGAGCCCGTCGACGAGCGTGGCCCGATCGACGCCAAGATGACCTACCCGATCCATCGCCCCGCGCCCGAGTTCGTCGATCAGTCGACCTCCGTCGAGGTGCTCGAGACGGGCATCAAGGTCGTCGACTTGATCGCTCCCTATAACAAGGGCGGCAAGGTCGGACTGTTCGGTGGTGCGGGCGTCGGCAAGACGGTCGTCATCATGGAGCTCATCAACAACATCGCCGCCGCGCACTCCGGCTACTCGGTCTTCGCCGGCGTCGGTGAGCGGACGCGCGAGGGCAACGACCTCTGGAACGAGATGCAGGAGTCGGTGCTGTCGGACGGATCGACGGTGCTCGACAAGACCTCGCTGGTCTACGGCCAGATGAACGAGCCGCCGGGAGCGCGCGCACGCGTCGGCCTGACGGGCCTGACCTCCGCCGAGTACTTCCGCGACGAAGAGGGCAAGGACGTGCTCCTCTTCGTGGACAACATCTTCCGCTTCACGCAGGCGGGCTCCGAGGTGTCGGCGCTCCTCGGCCGCATCCCGTCCGCCGTCGGCTACCAGCCGACGCTCGCGACGGACATGGGTGAGCTCCAGGAGCGGATTACCTCTACGAACAAGGGTTCGATCACGTCGGTCCAGGCGATCTACGTCCCCGCGGATGACCTCACGGATCCCGCGCCGGCGACGGCGTTCACGCATCTCGATGCGACGACGGTGCTCGATCGGGCGCTCACCGAGATCGGCATCTACCCAGCGGTCGACCCGCTCGACTCCACGAGCCGGATCCTCGACCCGCAGGTCGTCGGCGACGAGCACTACGAGGTCGCCCGCGGCGTTCAGTCGACGCTCCAGGCCTACAAGGACCTGCAGGACATCATCGCGATCCTCGGCATGGACGAGCTCTCGGAAGAGGACAAGCTCACGGTGGCCCGTGCCCGCAAGGTGCAGCGCTTCCTGTCCCAGCCCTTCAACGTCGCCGAGCAGTTCACCGGCACGCCGGGCGTGTACGTCCCCCTCGAGGAGACGATCCGCGGCTTCCGGGAGATTCTCGACGGCAAGCATGACGAGTTGCCGGAGCAGGCTTTCTACATGGTCGGCAATATCGAGAGTGCGGTCGAAAAGGCCAAGACGTTGTCCTAGCGGGAGCCGGCGAAAGCCTGCTCTCGTGCGCCGGAGGCGCACGGCAGGACTCTTTATTTTCGCGGCCGGGGGCCGCGAGGACACACTGGACCCGCGTTGCTAGGCGGGAACGAGAAGCGAATTTATGGCAATCGAGCTCGTCGTTGTGACGCCTGAGGGCGAAGCGCTTTCGGAGACGGTGGAACAGGTCGTGCTTCCCGGCGAAGCCGGGGACTTCGGTGTGCTCGAGAGTCATGAGCGGTTTCTGACGCCGCTTTCGCTCGGGCCGATGGAGATCATCCGCGGCTCGGGCAACGAGTGGGCGGCGATCACCAGCGGGTTCGCCGAGGTCGATGGGACGCGTTGTGTCGTGCTCGTGGATTCGTGCACGCTGGCGAGCGCCGTGGACAAGACCGCAGTCGAGTCCGCGCGCGCCGAGGCGGACGGCGAGCTCTCCGGACTGGCTGACGTGGAAGAGAAAGCGGGCGAACGCGCGCGCCTCGCTGGCGTCGTGGCCCGCGCCGAGCTCGAGCTCGACGTGGCGAGCCGCTGAGCACGGCCCGCCCGACGGCGCCGCGCCCGACGATCCAGCTGCACCGCGACCGATTCCCGGGACGCGCCGTATTCGACACAGCGGTCTCCCACGCCATGCTTCGTTCGGTGGCGAACGGTGCGCGGGGAGAGAGCCTCCGGCTCTATGCGCCGGACGATGCGCTGCTCTTCTCGAGCCTCGACGCTCGGCGCCCGGGCTATCCGCGGGCCGTCGAGATCGCACGTGAAACGGGCTACGAGCCCGTCATCCGTCTCGCCGGTGGCCACGCCGCCGTCTTCCTGGAATCGAGCGTCGCGTTCGCCTGGGCGAGCGCCGACCCCGATGCCCATCTCCACATCCAACCGCGCTTCGAGCGCCTGACCGGTTGGATCGTCGATGCCCTGCGATCCCTGGATCTCGACGCGCGAGTCGGCGAAGTGCCGGGCGAATACTGCCCCGGCGAATTCAGCGTGAACATCGGCGGTCGCGTGAAGGTCATGGGCGTCGGCCAGCGCGTGATTCGCGGCGGTGCCCATGTCGGGGGTGTGCTGACGGTCGCGCAGTCCCAGCCCCTTCGAGAAATATTGATCCCCGTCTACGAAGCGCTGTCCCTCGACTTCCGGCCGGAAACAGCGGGCGGTGTCGCCGACTTCGACGCGACACTCACCCCCGAGCTCGTCATCGAAGCGCTCGTCGACACCATCGAGGCATCGGGCCCGAGGTGTTCTCGGGAGCGCTTCGACGACGGGGTGAAGCGCGCAGCCGAGGCACTGACGCCGTTGCATGGGCCGGAGCGGGGCGGGAGCGCGAGCGCGGCGCTTCGAGCCGCGGGCACGAAGGCGCTGGTCCAGCCCGATTCGGACGACGACGCGACGAACTCCTGACGGTTGTTCGATTTCGACGGGTTCAGAGTCTGACGATGAACACGCGTTCGTATCGGACTCTCGCCATTCGACGGTGACCAACTAGCAGGCTTTGTGCTTCCTTCCGGGTGTTCCCCCGATTGGAGGTTTCGATGATTCGCACCAGATCGCTTCGCCTGCTCGTGGCGTGCCTCGCTATGACCCTCGTTTCCGCTGCGAACGTCAGCGCCGACTCCCGCGAAGACGGCCAGGCCGAGATCGAGTATCGCCAGAAGGTGATGTCTGCGCTCGGCACCAACATGGGCGCGATCGGGGACATCCTGAAGAACCGTCTCGACGTGCCGGGCGCGGTCGCGAACCACGCGGGCCAGATGGCCGACGCCGCTGCGTTGATCGCGCCCGCCTTCAAGAAGCACCTGTCGGAAGGCGCGACGGATGCGAAGCCCGAGATCTGGGCCGACTGGGCGAAGTTCGAGGACGCGATCGCCGGCTTCGAAGAGGCGGCGCGCAGCCTGGCGAGCGCGGCGAACGGAGACGACCCGAGCGCGGTGGGACCCGCGATGCGCGGTCTCGGCAAGAGCTGCGGCGGTTGCCACAAGCCCTTCCGCAAGCCCAAGGAAGAGTCCTACAAGAACAAGTAGGGCGCCGCCGTGCGACGTTCGTGCTCCTGGACCGTGGTCACGCTCGTGGCTTGGAGCCTGACGTTCGCCAGCGCTCGCGCGGATGCTTCGGGGGCGGGCGACCTCGAAGCGTTGGTCGGCGACGTGGACCGCGGTGCGCAGACCTTTCGCGCCGCGGGTGGCTGTACGTGCCACACCAACTACCCCGGCGAAGGGGACGAAGCGCCCGAGCTCGCCGGCGGCCGAGGCATGGAGACGCCCTTCGGCGTCTTCTACAGCACGAACATCACGCCCGATCCCGAAACGGGGATCGGCGGATGGACGCGTGACGACTTCGCGCGGGCCATGCGCGAGGGACTCTCGCCCGAAGGCGAGCACTACTTCCCGATCTTCCCCTACCCGTCGTTCTCGGGACTCACCGATCAGGATCTGGTCGACATGCTGGCCTACCTGCGCGCCCGGCCCGCGACACGACGCGAGAACCGCCCGCCCGACGCCCCATTCCCGTTCTCGTGGCGCGGCACCGTCGCGGGATGGAAGCTCGTGAACTTCATGCCGAAGCGCTTCGATGACGCGCCCGACGAGAGCGACACGTGGCGCAGAGGCCGGTATCTCGTCGAAGCTGCGGCGCACTGCGGCGAGTGCCATACGCCGCGAACGCTCACCGGCGGCCTCGACGACTCGATGGCGCTTGCAGGCTCGATCGAAGGACCAGAGGGGCAACTCGCGCCGAACATCACGCCCCACGAATCGACGGGCATCGGTTCGTGGTCCGAGGCCGACCTGGTCTGGTACCTGCAGATGGGCCTCAAGCCCGACGGCGACGACACCCAGGGACTGATGTTCGAAGTGATCGAGCATGGCTACGCCGAGCTGCCGACGAGTGAGCTCGAAGCGATCGCCGCCTATCTCCGAAGCGTGCCCCCGATAGAGAACCGCGTGAAGGGAACCGCGAACTAACTCGCTGCGGCCTTCAGCTTGACCTTGCCGTCGGTGACGACGACCTTGAAGTCGACCTTGTCGCAGCCGAACTTCTGCTTGATCGCGGCCTCTTGTTTGGCGATCGCCTTCTGGAGCTTGTCCGCGGTCAGGCCCTTGGTGGTCTGGCCATTGGCCATCATCGCGTCGCGATAGGTCTCGAAGAGCGCGCCGCGATCGTCCCCGCCGCTGCTCCGGCCCCTCGCCGCGCCGCCCGACGAGGGCGAGCCGATTCCGCGCTCGCGATCGTGGAGGTCCGCCTTGAAGACGTGGCGCTTGTACGTACCCGCTTCGATCTGCCGGAGGATGTTGTCCCACTGGCGCTTGAAGGCCTGGTAGCGGCCGTTCAAGGAATTGAATTTGAAGCGCTGGGCCGTGTTCGTGATCCGCATGTTCGAGAATTTCAGCACGGTCTTCTGGACTTCGGAGCGCTGCTGGGCGGGCTCCGTCGGGCGCGTGCCGAGGAAGTACTTCTCGTACTCGAGCTTCAGCTGGGTCAGCCGGACCTCGAGGATCTTCAGTTCTTCATCGGTGGTCGGGGGGGCCATTTCCATCGAGGTGGGAATCGGTGTTCCGCCCGAGTGACTTGATGGGTTTGACCCACGTTTTGAAGCTGCACCAGGATCGCCGGCTGCCTGCCGGGGGGTGCGGGGCGACGAACGCGTCAGGCGCGCTCCGCCGGGCGCCACATCTGCGACGTCGCCGCCACGGAATCTTCGGCGGGCCGCCTTGGGCTCCGCCGTCGGGCGGAGGCAGACATGCGGGGTGTGGCGAGGAGGCGGATCGCGGTCGGTTGCGTGCTCTTCGGCCTGCTCTGCGCGCCAGCCGCCGCCGCCGGCAGCTACGGCGATTTCTCCGGCCTCACGGCCTTCGATCCGCCCGACACGCTGACCTACCGGAACGTGCGCGACGACGGGGGCGGCTTCGGCGCGCCGCTCGCGAAGCCGTTCGAGCTGGTCTTCGCTGGCGGCTCGGGAATCGGGGCGTCGTGCGAGGCGTGCGACCCGACCGGTGTCGAGGCCTCCGACCTTGTCCGCCTCGACATCGAGCTTGCCGGCAGCCTCACCCTGGCCGAGCTCGACCTGCGCCAGACGTTCGACTACTTCCTCTCGGTCGACGAGCCGGACAGCTACGCGGCCCACCTCGTCCAGACGAACGCGTTCCTGGTCGTCCAGGAAGTCGGATTCCAACTGGTCGACCCGATCACCCTCGCCTTCTCGATGACGATGCGGCCGACGAACAACGGCGCGCGGTTCGAACAGGGCCTGGAAAAGGGAACCCTGGAGGGGCGACTCGTGATCGACGTGTACGACGTGCTCTGGCGAAGCGGTTTCCGTCTGCCCGGCGAGCCGACGAGGATGTCGCTCTCGGTCGAGACGACCGTTCAGGCGTTCGCGGGTCCGGGCGGCTTCGCGGAGATCCGCACGAGCAGTCGTGCCCCGGTCCTCGCGATCGAACACATCGCGTGGCACAGCGTCTGTCTCTCGTGCGAGCCGCTGGAGCCGCTGCCGAAGGCGCCCGAGCCGTCGACGGGGCTCCTGGTCGGGCTCGGCCTCGCGGGCCTGGCCGCTAGCCGGCGCGAACGATCGGCTCCGAGTGGTCCCAGTCCGCCAGGATCGCGTTGAGCGCCGCGATCAGCAGGAGCGGTTGATCGAGCATCAGGTGATGCCCCGCGAGCGGGATCTCGATCACCGGATTCACGCGTCCCATCAGGTCGTACATGTACGTCCCGATCTGCTTGTTCACGAGCCCGCATTCCGACGCGAGGAGCGCGAGCCGGCAGGTGATCTTCGGGAGATACGGACGCGCGGCGACGCGCGGGTTCTCTTCGAAGGCGGTGAACGAGTTGTGGTCGAACTTCCAGCGCCAGCCTTCCGGTTCCTGCCGAAGCGAGTTCCAGCCGACGTCCGCCATCACGTAGTCGAGGTAGTGGTCCTGCGGCGGGACGGTCCGGAAACGTTCGAGCCCTTCCTCTCGCGATGCGTAGTAGCGGGGCTTGCCGAAGGCCTGGCCCATTCGGTGCGCGTCGACCTCCGGGTCGGGGGCGCTCACCGGGGAGTCGCACACGACCGCACCCGCGAGCGCGTCGGGGTGCAGCGCGGAGGTCGCGATCGTGACGAAGCCGCCCATCGAGTGGCCGACGACGACCGGCTTGCCCGCCATGCCCGAGTCGGCAGCGACCGCCATGACTTCGTCGGTCCACTGCTCGAGGCTGTACTTCTCACGACGGCCCGAGTCGCCGTGGCCCGAGAGGTCGATCGCCGCGACCCGGTAGCGGTTGGCGTAGCGCCCGGCGACGTGGGTCCACCAATGCGCGTGGGCCCCGCCGCCATGCACGAAGAGCAGGCCGCGCCGGCCGCGTTCGCCCCACGCGAGGTAGTGGACCGGGCAACCGTCGACTTCGATCGTCTCGTCGCTGCGGGGAACTTCGAGGGCGTTCCGGTACCACTCGGGGGCGTCGGGGTGGCGTGCTTCGGTCATGTCAGATCTCGCCCTTCGCGTGCTCTTCGTTCGGGTCGATGTCGAGGTAGCGGCTCAGGTAGTGGACGCCGACGTAGAAGGGCAGCGTGTCGACGAGCGCCATCGAGAGCTTGAACACGTAGCCGGATCCGATGAAGACCCAGAGCTGCGGCCAGATCGCTTGCGCTTCGTCGATCGGGAGCGCGCCCGCGTAGAAGTGCGTGATCGTGATGACCGCGAAGGTATCGACGAACTGGCTGACGACGGTCGAGCCGTTGTTTCGCAGCCAGAGGTGGCGCCCGTTCGTGAGTCGCTTCCAGAAGTGGAAGAGCGTGACGTCGCAGAGCTGCGCCGTGAGATAGGCGATCATCGACGCCGCGACCGCGCCCATCGTCAGGAAGCGGATCTTGTAGAAGGCGAAGTCGTAGGCCTCGACCGGCGGCAATCCGGTCGCAGGATCGATCGTCGGCGCGGGCGGCATCGCGCCGCCCAGATACAGGAATGCGATGACGTAGACGTTCAGCAGGAGGCCGACCCAGACGAGGAAATTCGCGCGGGCCTGGCCGTAGAGCTCCGAGATGAAGTCGGTGCACAGGAACGTGATCGGGTAGGGCAGGACGCCGACCGCGAGGGCCATCGGGATCGTCAGGCCGGCGACTTCGAACGAGAAGTCGATGAAGCGCGAGACGCCCAGGATGTTGAGCATCGTCATCGAGCCGAGAAATAGCCCCGCGAGTAGGAGGAAGACGCGCTCGCGGCGCGCGTGTATGGCACTCGCTTCGATCGGGTGGAGACCGCTCATGGGGAGGCGTCTCTCGCGAGACGCAGGATCGCGTCGAGTCCCGCGCTCGCGGGGTCGACGGTCGATGGATCGTCGGCCGGAAGGACCTCGCCGATCAATCGGTCGCCCAGCGCCTCACGCAGGAGCTCGAGGTTGCGCGCGTCCGCGTCCGACAGCGGGCCCGAAGCAAAGCTGATCACGACGCCGACGACCGGGAGCCCGCGTCGTTCGCACGCCTCGAGGGTGAGGAGCGTGTGATTGATCGTCCCGAGGCTCGCGCGGGCGACGACGAGCAGGGGCAGGTCGAGGCGCGCGGCGAGGTCCGCCATCGTCCGCTTCTCATCGAAGGGCACGAGGAGACCACCCGCGCCCTCGACGAGCATGAAGCCGTGCCGCGAAGACAGCGTCGCCCAGGACGCGAGCACCGGATCCAGCTCGACGCTGCGATTCTCGGATCGCGCGGACGCTTCGGGCGCGGCAGGAAGCTCGAACTGCAACGGGCAGACGAGGTCGATCGGATCGTCGACCCCCCCCGCTGCGACGAGGGCCCGCGCGTCCATCGGACCTTCGGGCGGGACGCCCGTCTCCGCCGGCTTCATCACGCCGACGTCGACGCCCGCCTCGCGCAGGCCGCGCGCGAGCAGGCAGCTGACGAAGGTCTTGCCGACGTCAGTGTCGGTGCCCGTGACGAAGAGGCCACCCATCGCGCTAGTCGTCATGACCGAACTCGTCCGCGATCGCCTGGGCGAACGCGTCGATCTCGGCTTCGGTGTGGGTCGCCATCGGCGTGATGCGCAGCCGGGCGGTTCCGCGGGGCACGGAAGGATGCCGGATGCCCTGCGCGTAGAACCCACGCTCGAGCAGCCGTTCGCAGACCGCCATCGTTCGCGCGTTGTCGCCGATCATGACCGGTAGGATGTGGGTCGAGCTCGGGGCGGTCGAGATTCCGTGCGCGGCGAGCGCACTGCGTAGCCGGTCGCAGTTCTCCGCGAGGCGGTCCCGGCGCCAGGGCTCTTCGTCGATCAGCCGAAGCGACACGCGCGCCGCCTCGACCTGGGCCGGGGCGAGGGCGCAGGAGAAGATGAAGCTGCGGGCGGTGTTCACGAGCAGGTCGCGGAGCTTCGCGGATCCGATGACGAAGGCGCCGAAGGACCCGATCGACTTGCCGAGGGTACCCATCAGGATGTCGACCTCAGCGAGGACGCCAGCGGCTTCGGCGGTGCCGCGTCCGCGTGCGCCGAGGCAACCCGTGCCGTGGGCGTCGTCGAGGAGCACCACCGCGTCGTGGTCGTGGGCGCGCTTCACGATCTCGGCGACCGGCGCGACGTCGCCGTCCATGCTGTAGACGCCGTCGATAGCGACGAGCACGCGACGCGCGTCCGGACGGACGCGTTCGAGGGTCTCGGTGAACGAGTCGACGTCGCCGTGGCGGAAGACCGCGACGTCGGCGCGCGCGAGCTTCGCGCCGTCGATGATCGAGGCGTGGTTCAGCTCGTCGGAGACGAGGACGTCGCCGGGACCCACGATCGCGGGAATCACGCCGACGTTCGCCATGTACCCGGTGTTGAACGCGAGGGCCGCTTCGCGCTCGAAGAAGCCCGCGAGCTCGGCTTCGAGGGCTTCGTGGCAAGCGAGGTTGCCCGTGATGAGGCGCGATCCGCCCGCGGCACAGCCCCATTCCCGGGACGCGCGCTCGGCGGCTTCCACGACCTCTCGATGACGCGCGAGGTCGAGGTAGTTGCTCCCCGCGAAGAGCAGCACGTCGTGATCGTCGACGCGCATGCGCGGCGCCTGCAAGCCATCGAGCACGCGCATGCGCCGGTACGTTCCGCGATCGCGAATGTCGCCGAGGACTTCGTCCGCGATCGCGTCGAGCGCGTTCTGCCCGACGTCCCTTTCGGGGCGAGTGCTCACGCCTGCGCGATCTCCGGTTTGAGGAGCTGGTCGCTACCGTCCGGAATCCGGAACTGGCCGCCGTGCTGATGCGACTGGGCCTCGTGATAGGCGTCGTTGCCGTCGATCTCGAACCCGGCGTCGCGGATCATCGCGTAGGTGTCGAGGGCGGGATCGCCCTTCGTCGTCAGATAGCCCTCGACGAAGAGCGAGTTCGCCGGATAGAGCCCGAAGGGCTGCATCGTGCGGAGGTGACCCTCGCGGCCGCCGGCGATCCGGATCTCCGCGGTCGGGTTCACGAAGCGCATGAGACAAAGCGCGCGCAGGCAGCGCTCCGGCGAGAGCGAGCCGTCCTCCTGGACCTGGTTGCCGTCGATCGGAATCAGGAAGTTCACCGGGATCGACGGCACCTCGAGCTCCCGCAGCTTGTACGCGACCTCGACGATGTCGATCGACTCTTCGCCCATTCCGACGATCATGCCCGAGCAGCTCTCGATGCCGTGGCGCTTGGCGGCGCCGAGGGTGGCGACGCGATCGGCGTAGGTGTGGGTGTTCGTGATCTCCGCGTAGCGCCGCTCGCTCGTGTTGAGGTTGTGGTTCATGCGGTCGAGCCCGGCTTCCTTGAGGATGGCCGCGTGCTCGTCGCCCATGAGGCCGGCGGAGAGGCACACCTCGATCGGCCAGCGCTCCTTGATCTCGCGCACGAGCTTCCCGATCCGCTTCGTGCGTTCGACGGTCGGGCCGCGGCCCGAGAGCACCATGCAGTAGCGGCTGGCGCCGGACTTCGCGGCGGCCTCCGCCTCTTCGAGGATCTGGGCGTCGCTCTTCATGGCGTACTTCCTGATCGCCGCCGCAGAGTCCTTGTTCTGCGAGCAGTAGCCGCAGTCCTCGGGGCAGAGCCCGTTCTGCACGTTGTTCAGCACGTGCACCATGACCTTGCGACCGAAGGCGCGGCGGCGCGGCTCGAAGGAGGCCTGGAGCAGCGGCAGCAGCTCCACGTCCTCGCCATCGAGGATCCACAGGGCATCGGCCTCGGAGGGCGCCTCGCCGGCGAGGGCCTGGCGCGCGAGGTCCTGATAGCGAGCGAAGGACGGAGCGGTCGCGGAGTCGGACACGAGTCGGGTCTCCCGAGTAGGTGCAGGTATAAGAAGGGGGAAGCGGGGTGAGGGGCGGGGGGGAGGGCGGATCCGAGATCGGTCCAGGCCCGCAGCCGAGCAGGCTACCGACCCCCACCGAGGGCTGTCAACCAGCGTTCGCATGGCAGTTGACAGCGATTCTCCTCTGCCCAGATCGCACGAGAGCCCCTATCTTCACCTTGTTTTCGCGCGCGATCACGAGGGGTGCGCATCTGCGAACGCGGTCGCATATCAGAGACCGCAATCGAGGGGGGAGTCGTGGCGAAGCGCCGAACCGTCCACACCTGTCAGGCCTGTGGCGCCCAGCATCCGCGCTGGCACGGCCGCTGCCCGGACTGCGGCCAATGGGACAGCCTGGTCGAGGAGACCTACAGCCCTCCGACCGCCAAGGCGGCCGGCCCAGGACGCGGCGCAAACGGGCTCGCCGCGCAGATCCCGGCGGCGGACGACGAGAAGCCCCGGCGGCTCTCGGAGATCGATGCGGACGCCAGCCCGCGAATCGCGTCGGGCGAGGGTGAGCTCGACCGCGTGCTCGGCGGGGGCTTCGTGCCCGGCTCGGTCGTGCTGCTCGGCGGCGACCCCGGGATCGGGAAATCGACCCTCGCGCTCCAGGTCGCGGGCGGCCTCGCCGCGGCCGGGCACTCGGTGCTCTACGTGAGCGGTGAAGAGAGTGCCGAGCAGATTCGGCTGCGCGCGGAGCGGCTGCCGGGACTGGGCGGCGCGATGCAGGTGCTGACGACGACGCGGGTCGAGTCTCTGGCCGGTCCGTGGCAGGAGCTCTCGCCCTCGTTCGTGGTCGTCGACTCGATCCAGACGATCCAGACCGAGGCGATCGAATCCGCGGCGGGGTCGGTCGCGCAGGTGCGCGAGTCCGCGGCGCAGCTCGCGGCGACGGCGAAGAAGGTCGGCTCGGTGCTGATGTTGATCGGGCACGTGACGAAGGAAGGCAGCCTCGCGGGTCCGCGGGTACTCGAACACCTCGTCGACGTCGTGCTCACCTTCGAAGGCGACAGGGCGCACGCGTTCCGCCTGCTGCGCGCCGCGAAGAACCGCTTCGGCTCGACCCAGGAGATCGGTGTCCTCAACATGGCGAGCCACGGGCTCGAGGCGGTCGAGAATCCGAGCGAGCTCTTCCTCGAGGAACGCAGCACCCGCGCGCCGGGGAGCTGCGTGATTCCGTTGCTCGAGGGTTCGCGGCCGATGCTCGTCGAGCTGCAGGCGCTGGTCGCGCCGGCGCCCTACGGCACGCCGCGACGCACGACCCTCGGACTCGAAGACGCGCGGGTCGCGTTGTTGCTCGCGGTGCTCGATCGCCGGAGCCGCGTGGACATCCTCTCGCAGGACGTCTACGCGAAGGCGGCCGGGGGGGTGCGCGTCGCGGAGCCCGCCGCGGACCTGGGGATCGCGCTCGCGATCGCTTCGAGTCGACTCGACCGTGCGGTTCCGCCGGATACCGCCGCGGTGGGCGAGATCGGTCTCGGCGGAGAGGTCCGGCGCGTATCACGACTCGACGTGCGGCTCGCGGAGGCGGCGCGACTCGGTTTCGAGCGGCTGCTGGTGCCAGCGGTCTCTGCGAAGGAGCTGGCGGACCGCCGGAAGGGCGGGAAGAAGAAGGGCGATCCGGTATGCGAACTCGTTCCCATTGAAGAGGTCGGGCAGGCCGTCGACTGGCTGGAGAAGAACGGCGTTGCGTGAACCTGCCCCAAGTTGCTGCACCGACACATCGAGAACGAACGTAAACACCCGTTTTTGAAGTGTTTTTGGAGATTTGACCTTTTGACACGCTGAGTCGGTACGGCTAGATTGGCCGCATGTCAGGCCCCCTCTTCGACAGCGCCGCCGAATCCCCGTCCTCTCTGGAAGAGAGCCTGGGTCGTGCGTTCCAGCGGATCGGCCCCGCGATGGACCTCGTCGAAGTCGCGCTCCGCGACACGGTCGAGTCCCGCTCGCAGGTCGTCGGCGACGCCGGCAAGCACCTGCTCGACTCCGGCGGCAAGCGGCTGCGCCCGGCGTTGGTACTCCTGGCCGCGGAGCTCTGCGGCTACACGGGGCCGCGCCGGATCGAGCTCGCCGCCGCCCTCGAGCTCCTGCATACGGCGACCCTCGTCCACGACGACGTGGTCGATCTCGCCGACGTGCGCCGCGGTCGTCCTTCCGCGAACGCGATCTGGGGCAACCGCCGCGCGGTCCTCGCCGGCGACTTCTTCTACGGACGCGCGTCTTCGATCGTCATCCAGGACGGCAACCTGGCGATCGTCGAGAGCTACGCGGAAGCGATCCGCCTGCTCGCCGAAGGCGAGCTGCTCCAGCTCGAACGCAGCTTCGATACCGACATCACCGAAACCCACTACTACGAAGTGATCGAGCGCAAGAGCGCGGCCCTGCTCGCGGCCTGCTGTGAGATCGGCTCGTTGCTCGGTGAAGTGACGCGCGGCGAACGCAACCGGATCACCGAGTTCGGCAAGCAGCTCGGGACCGCCTTCCAGCTGAAGGACGACTGCCTCGACTACGCGGCGGACCTCGAGACGATGGGCAAGACGCCCTTCGCCGACCTGCGCGAAGGCAAGATCACGCTGCCATTGATCCTCACCCTGAAGCGCTGCCGCGTCGCCGAGCGCGACCACGTGGCGAGCGTCTTGAAGAGCGCGTCGCGACTCGCGGACGAGTACGGCGGCAAGGCGCCGGAAGGCGCGAGCGAGCTCGAGTTCGATTCGATCGCGGAGATGGTCGATCGCTACCACGGCGTCGCCGACACCCAGAAGCGCGCCGAGGAACACATCGGACGCGCCCTCGAGGCGATCGCGCCCTTCCCGGAAGGGCCCGCCAAGGAAGCGCTCTTCGCTGCGGCGAAGTTCTCGGTCCTCAGGGATCGTTAGGCGAACGCGCCGAAAAGATTCGCCCCAGGTCCCGGGGAGATCGATTCCATGTCCAGCAACGTCCTGCACTCCGGTGCGAGGCACCTGCGCCGGCGCCCCGAGGCGAGCGCGCGCAGCTTCCGGAACACGTTCGCATTCCTGCTCCTGGCGTTCGTCATCGGCCTGAACGCTTCTTCGGCCCTCGCGGCCGGTGATGCGCCGACGGTCGACCTGAATCGGGCGACCGCCGAACAGCTCGAGCGCTTGCCCGGGATCGGGGAAGTGAAGGCGGCCGCGATCCTCGCGGTGCGCGCCGAGCGCGGCGGATTTCGTTCCGTCGAAGAGCTCGAGAGCGTCCGAGGGATCGGCCCGGCGCTGCTCGCGAAGCTGCGCGGGCAGGTCAAGGTCGGCCCGCCTGGCGGAGGCAAGCCGCGGAAGGTCGCGAACAAGTGATCGACGGGCCGCCGGGCGACGACGCCCGGCGGCCCAGCCCGGGCGGCGGGCCGCAGAATGCCCGCCTGCGGAGCGGCGACTATGATGGGCCGGCTCCGGCGACGGGCGAGCCCGCTCGTCGCCGAACGGAGAGCCCCCGGTGATTCGCCGCTCCCCCGACATCGACCGCCGACCGAGGCGCGCGCGCCGCGCGTGCGCGGCCGCGATGTGCGCGCTGGGCGTCGTATTCGCCGTCGCGTCGCCGGTCGCTGCAGAACCGGAAGCCGGCGAGCCGGTCGCCCTGCCCCGACTGATCTCGCTGAACCCCTCGCTCACGGCGATCGTCGTGCGACTCGGCGCGATGCAAGCCCTCGTGGGGGTCGATGACTACTCGGCGCAGGTCGTCCCCGAAGCCTCGGCGCTCCCGCGCGTCGGGGGTCTCTTCGATCCGAGCCTCGAGGCGGTGGTCGCGCTCGCGCCGGACCGCGTGCTCGCGGTCGCCGGGGTCGACCAGGAAGGTCACGCGGAGCGTCTCTCGCGGGTCGGGCTGAACGTCGACGTCTACCAGAACGAGCAGCTGAACCAGGTCTTCGAGAACATTGATCGCCTCGGAACGGTGCTGGGCCGCGAACACCAGGCGTGGCTCCTGATCAAGGACATCATCGCGATGCGCACGGCGGTCGCGCATGCGACCGCGGAGCTCCCCCGCCCCGCGACGATCGCCGTCGTCGATCGCTCTCCCCTCTATCTCGTCGGGGGGGACACCTTCCTCGACGAGATGCTCGAAGCCGCGGGCGCGAAGAACCTCGCTCGCTCGCTCGGCGCCGGGTATCCGCGCGGCTCGATCGAGTGGTTGATCGCGGCTCGGCCGGCGCTGCTCCTCGACATGACCCCGGGCGCCTCCGAAGCCCGGAGCTTCTGGGGGCGTTGGCCGAGCTTGCCCGCGGTCGCAGACGGTCGCGTCGTCACGGTCGAGGCGAGCCGGGTCACGATGCCGGGGCCGGACCTCGACGATGCGCTTCGCGAGCTCGCGATCCTCGTCCACGGTCCGGAGATCGCCGCCGCGATCGACGACGCCCTGGCCGCCGAACGTGCGCGGATGCAGAGGCGCGACGGATGATTCGTCTCTCCTGGTCGCGACTCGCGCTCGTCCTCGGCGTCCTGACCGTCGGCCTCGCCACGATTACCCTCGTTGCCCTCGCGACGGGACCCTCGGACATCGGCTTCGTCGATGTGGTACGCCTCGTACTCGGCGCGGACGGCGCCGAGATCGACGCCGCCACCCGGGACATCGTGCTGCGCGTGCGTCTGCCGCGGATCGTGCTCGGCCTGTTGGTCGGCGCCGCTCTCGCGACCGCGGGCGCCGTTTTTCAGGCGCTGCTCCGCAATCCCCTCGCCGATCCCTACGTGCTCGGCGTTTCGGGCGGCGCGGCCCTCGCCGGGATCGCGGTGCTCGCAGTGGGCGCCACGATCGCGTTGCCGACGTCGTCGGTGCCCATGGCCGCCTTCGCCGGGGGGCTGCTCGCGACCGCCCTCCTCTATTGGGTGTCCGGGGGACGCGGACGCAGCTCTCCGACCGGGTTGTTGCTGACCGGCGTCGTGTTCAACGCGTTCGCCTCCGCCGGCATCGTCTTTCTCGCCTCGGTCGCGGGCTTCTTCGAGGGCTCGCGCATCTTCCTCTGGCTGATCGGACACCTCTCCGCCGTCGAGGTCGATGCGGTCGGCGTCGTCGCCGCGAGCGTCGTGCTCGGACTCGCCACGGCGCTGCTCTTGTCGCGCAGCCTGAACCTGCTCGCCCTCGGCGACGAGGCGGCCGCGCATCTGGGCGTGCCGGTCGAGTCCCATCGCCGCTGGCTGCTGCTCGCGACGTCGCTGATGGTCGGCGCCGCCGTCGCCGTCTCGGGCTTGATCGGCTTCGTCGGCCTGATCGTGCCCCACACGCTCCGCCTCGTGATCGGCAGCGACCACCGTCTTCTCCTCCCCGCCACCGCCCTGGCCGGCGCTGGCTTCCTCGTGCTCTCCGACACCGTCGCGCGCACCATCCTCGACGGGCGGGAGCTGCCCGTCGGCGCGGTGACGGCGCTCGTCGGTGGTCCACTCTTCATCTACCTGTTGCGCCGCGCGCAATCCCGAGGGCCCTTGTCGTGAGCGCCGCCACCGAAGCCCGCGCGGGCGAGGCGCTCCGCTTCGAAAGCGTGAGCGCCGCCGTCGGCGGAAAGACGCTGCTCGAAGGACTCGACTTCGACGTCCAGCCGGGGGAAGTCGTCGGGCTCGTCGGGCGCAACGGCGTGGGCAAGACGACGCTCCTGCGGATCGCCTCCGCGGTGCTCGCGCCCTCCGCCGGCCGCGTTACGCTGGCCGGTGACGACGTGACCACGACGCCTCGCCGGTCTCTCGCTCGCCGGGTCGCGCTCGTGCCCCAGGACCTGCACGTGCCGTTCCCGTTCCGGGTCGGCGAGCTCGTGCTGATGGGCCGTGCGCCGCACCAGCCGCTGCTCGGTCTCGAGAGCGAGGCCGACGTCGACCGCGCCCTCGAAGCCCTCGACCGACTCGGGATCGCGGACCTCGCGGATCGCGAGATCACGAGCCTCTCCGGCGGCGAGCGTCAGCTCGTGCTCTTCGCCCGGGCCCTCGTGCAGGACCCGGCGGTCCTGCTGCTCGACGAGCCGACGGCGTTCCTGGACCTGAAGCATCGCGTCGAGGTGCTGGCGGAAGTGCGCGCCTTCGCAGCCGCGGGAGGCAGCGCCCTCGTGGTGTCCCACGACCTCTCGCTTGCCGCGCGGACCTGCGACCGGGTGGTTCTTCTCGGCGAGGGCGGCGTCGTGGCGACGGGCACGCCGCCGGAGGTGCTGCGCCCGGAGCCGCTCCGGCGCGCCTTCGACATCGCGGCCACGAGCTTCGAGGCGCCGGACGGCCGCGTCGTGGTCGTCCCCGACATCCGGGATCCGAAGGCATAGACCCCGCCGTCATCGCGGATCGGGGCCGGATCGCATCGCCGGGCTGCTAGACTGCGCGCGCCCGCCGGGTCGCGGCCGCAGCCTCGGCCCCCGGATCGCGCCCGGCGCGCACCGCCGCGGGTACACGCTCATAGAGGCTCATAGAGGCTCACGGGAGAGTACGGAGATGGCGCAGACGAGCGTCGAGAGCGTTCAGGGCAGAGAGATCCTGGACTCGCGCGGCAACCCCACGGTCGAGGTCGACGTCGTGACGAGCGACGGCGTCCTGGGACGCGCCGCGGTGCCCTCCGGCGCCTCGACCGGCGCGCGCGAAGCGCTCGAGCTGCGCGATGGCGACAAGGCCCGCTACCTCGGCAAGGGCGTCACGCAGGCGGTCGACTTCGTGAACGGCGAGCTCGCCGCGGCGGCGAAGGGGCTCGCGCTCGGCGGGCTCGACGAGCAGGCGACCCTCGACGCGACGCTGATCGAGGTCGACGGAACCGACACGAAATCGCGTTGCGGCGCGAACGCGCTCCTCGGTGTGTCCCTGGCAGCGGCCCACGCCGCGGCGAACGCTTCGAAGACGCCCCTCTACCGTTTCATCGGCGGCGACGCCGCCAGCCTCCTGCCCTCGCCGATGATGAACGTGCTCAACGGCGGCGAGCACGCGGACAACTCCGTCGACGTGCAGGAGTTCATGCTCTATCCGATCGGCGCGCCGAGCTTCTCCGAGGCGCTGCGCTGGGGCGCCGAGGTCTTCCACACGCTCAAGAAGGTGCTCCTCGACAAGGGCTACTCGACCGCGGTGGGCGACGAGGGCGGCTTCGCCCCGGACCTGAAGAGCAACGAAGAAGCGCTCGAGTTGATCCTGCAGGCGATCGACCAGGCGGGCTACTCGGCCGGCAGAGACATCTCGATCGCCCTCGATCCCGCGTCGAGCGAGTTCTACGAGGACGGGACCTATCATCTCGCGAGCGAGGACCGGAAGCTCGACTCGACGGGGATGGTCGAGTTCTGGGCGGACTGGGTCGCGCGCTATCCGATCGTCTCGATCGAGGACGGCCTCGCCGAGGACGACTGGGACGGTTGGACGCTGCTGACCGAGAAGCTCGGGAACCGCTGCCAGCTCGTCGGGGACGACCTCTTCGTGACGAACCCGAAGATCCTCGCTCGCGGCATCGAAGAGAAGAGCGCGAACGCGATCCTGATCAAGGTGAACCAGATCGGGACGCTGACCGAGACCCTCGAGGCGATCCGCATGGCGGACGCCGCGAACTTCGGTTCGATCTCGTCCCACCGCTCGGGCGAGACCGAGGACACGACGATCGCCGACCTCGCCGTCGGGGCCGCGACCGGTCAGATCAAGACCGGTTCGATGTGCCGCACGGATCGCATCGCGAAGTACAACCAGCTGCTGCGGATCGAGTCGCAGCTGGGCAGTGCCGCTCGTTATGCGGGGGCTTCGCGACTCGCGGGGCAGAACGGATGATCGGACGCGGGCGGAACGCGCTTCGCCGGGGGACGCGTGCCCTCGCCTTCGCGGCGGCTTTCGCGCTGCTCGTCGCGCCGTTCGCCCAGGCCTTCATTCCGAAGTCGGACCGCACCATCCGCGGGATCGCGAAGGTCAACAAGAGCTCCGGGCGCAGCAAGGCGATCCAGCTCGAGCTCACGATGCGGATCGGCGAACGCGACCCGATCGCTCGGGGCCAGCTGATCAGCCACCCGTCGGGCCTCGCGCGACTCGAGCTGCGAGGCTTCAGCGGTCGCGTCGACCGCTACCTGCTCTCGGGCAGCGAGCTGCTCGGCGCGAAGGACGGCCTGCGCATCGACCGCCCGCAGCCGCTGCTCCAACCACTCTTCCTGCTGCAGCCGTCGACGTCCTCGACGCTACGAACCGCGCTCGAGTCGTTCGACATCCTGAGCGACGCGATCGGGCTGGCGACTTGCGGCGATCAGGACTGCTTCGTGATCGGCGACCCGCGCCTGGCGGCCCCGCTCCCGGAGCCCGACCCGGACTTCTTCGTGCTCGAAGAGGACGACGTGTTGCTCGATCCGCTCGGCCTCGAAGGTGACGAATATGCGCTCGCGACGGAATCCGAGGAGACGCTCCTGACGACCGCCGCGGGCGACGAGGCCCTGGACGGACCGGAGCTCAGCATCCCGGAGGACGCGCTGCTGCCGCGGGTCTGGGTGGACACCGACGACCTGCAGGTGCGCCGGATCGATCGCGCGAGCGGCGTCTTCACGATCTTCGGCCCCGTCGTTTCGTACGAACGATTGATGGTGCCCGCCTGGTTCGAGATCCACGAGCCCGGCGCCGAGGCGATCCGCTTCGAGGTGGACCGCGCGGTGCAGGTGAACGCACCGCCCCAGGCGTTCAGCCGGAAGTGGCTGCTCGCGCCGGTCGACGAAGCCGGTGAAGCATCGAGCGCCGGTCCCGCCGCCGCGCGCCCCGCGCCGGATTTGCCCTGAATTCCCCCCGACCCTTCGCCCCAGCCTCCGCTTCAGGAGTCGATCCGGGTCCCGCCTCCGCTGAACTCCTGAAAGATTCCAATAAACCACTAATGCCGATCGGGTGAATCGCCGATCCGATCGGCAAGTGATGCGCAGGAAGCGTGCAGCCGAGGGCCGCGCAGTCCTGCCCGGTTCGAATCGTCCGGCGCCACCGTAGGGGAAGCGCCGGAGGTCGGATCGAGGATGGCGGAATCGATCGAAATGGCGAACCAGCAACGACTCAACGTTCTCGTCGTGGACCAGGAAGAAGGACCGCGACTCCAGCTCAAGAACCTGCTCACGGAACAGGGCTACGGCGTCACCTGCCTCTCCGAACCGCTTCGCGCGCCGGAAGAGGTCCGACAGAACCGCTTCCAGCTGATCATCCTCGACGTCTCGCCCGGCGCGGGGGGCACCGAAGCGCTCGCCGCGATCCGCGGCTTCGACGACGACATCTGCGTGATCGCGACGACCGGGATCCCTTCGGTCGAGGCCGCCGTCGCGACCATGAAGCACCAGGCCTTCCACTATCTGCAGAAGCCGATCGAGGACGAAGAGGTGCTCACCGTCGTGCAGGAGGCGATCAAGGATCGCGGTCTGCTCGTCGACCTCGAGACCCACCTGAACACCGAGGTCGGGCGTCGCATCCGCGGCAAGCGCCACGACTCCGAGCTCACGCTCAAGCAGCTCGCCAACCGCACCGGGCTCTCCGTCAGCCTGATCTCGCAGATCGAGCTCGGCAAGAGCGCGGCCTCCATGTCCACCATGCACAAGCTCGCGGCCGCACTCGGCGTGCGCATGACCTACTTCTTCGAGACCCTCTAGACCTCACGGTCCAGGAGTTCGAATCGACGCCCCCTGGCTACGCGCCCGGGGGCGTCGTTCGTTTCGGGGCTCGTCGCGCCCCGCCCGCTATCATGCTCCCGTGCATCGGCTGCGTGGAGGAGCCCCCCATTCGTTCCGTAGAGACATCCCGACCGAAGCCCGGCCTGTCGGTTCCGGTGCTCTCGATCCTCGACGAAGAGGGGAAGCTGATCGAAGAGGATCAGCGGGCGCTGGTGCGCCACGTGGTCCAGGATGGCCATGGCGCGGACATCCTGTTCTCCGCCGGCACGACCGGTGAGTGGGACAAGGTCGACAACGACACGCGCCAGGGTGTGATCCGCGTTTGCGCGGAAGAGGTCGCGAAGCTGAACCTCGGCCTCGTCTCGAACGGCTCGGACGCGGTCGAGAGCTGGGCCGGTGTGACGGCGCCGACGGCCGGTGACACGCTCGCGAACCTCGAGCACGCGATCGACTGTGGCGTCGACGCGGCGGTGATCGCACCGCTCTCGATCGAAGGCGTCGACGATCCCGTTCGCTTCATGCTGCGCGACGTCTCCGATCTGCTGGACACGAAGACGCGCCGCATCCCGATCTTCCTCTACGACAACGCGGACATCGCGATCGACCCGGCCGTGCCCCACATCCGAACGAAGCAGGTGAAGGCGATGAGTCGCCTCGACTTCGTGCGCGGGATCAAGGTCTCGGCCTCCAACAAGGTGCTGGGCAACTACACCCGCGCCGCCAAGAGCTTCAAGGATCGCGGCGAGTTCGGGATCTACGTCGGGAACGCCAAGCTGATCTTCGACATCTACCGGCCCTATCGCGGATGGTCCGGGGTGATCCGGGAACACTGGGACCGGTGGCGCCGCGCCGGGGGCATGCCCCTCGGTGTCGTGTCCGGGCCGGCGAACGCGCTGCCTCGCGAGTGGGCCACCGCGTGGCAGGTGTGCCGCGCGGGCGACGTCGAGCGGATGGACGCGGCCCAGCGCGTCGTCGACGCGTTCCGGGATCGCTGCGTCGTCGCGAGCGGCAAGCGCACGCTCGCGTGTCTGAAGCGCGCCCTCTATGCGGAAGGCGTGATCTCGAGCCCGTGCGTCGCGCCGGGGACGCCGGAGCTCGCACCCGCGGAAGCCGAGCAGTTCGATGCCGCGTTCGCGGAAGTGAAGACGATGGCGCGGGAAGCACTCGGCGAGGCGGCGCTCACGCGCTTCGAGAAGCGGATCGATGCTTCGGAGAGGGTGGACTGACGTGTCGGACAGCGAAGACCAGCTCGAACTCGTCGGCATCGGCAGCATGGTGCTCGATCGCATGCACCGCACCCGCCGCGTGCTCGGCCCGAACGAGAAAGGGCTGCTCGACGACGTCGACAGGGGCGGCCCGGTCCAGACCTGCATCGGCGGCGTGCTGCTCAATCAAGCGGGCTGGGCCGCGCTCTTCGGAACGAAGGTCGGTCTCTTCGGACGCCAGGCGGACGACGAGGCGGGGCGCACGCTGCGCGCGGCGATGAAGCAGGCGGGGATCGAGACGAACCTCGACCTCACAGGCAGCGCGAGCGCCCTCGCCGAGATCTTCGTCGACGCCGAAGGCGAGCGCGCCATCTACATGGCCGCCGGAGCGACCGCCGAGACGACGCCCGAGCACGTGCGGCGCGATCACGCGGACTTCATCGCCCGAGGCGCGCAGTTCACGACGGAGGTCTCCCAGCTGCCCCTCGACGCGACCCTCGAGGCGCTGCGCATCGCGCACGAAGCGGGGCTCTCGACGGTGGTCGATCTCGACGTGCTGCCGAGCGACGCCGTCCAGGGGCTCGGCGATCGCGAGACCTTCGACGCCGTGTTGAACGAAGCGGATCTCCTGAAGCCCACGGCCTTGGCCGCGCGCGAGCTCTTCCCGTCGATCGACGGGCTGGACCAGCTGGTCGAGGCGATCCGTTCGGAGTACGGCGCCACGACGGTCGTGCTGACCGACGGGGAGCGCGGATCGTTGTTATGCGATGCGAGCGGGACGCGGTGGATCGCGGCGTACCCTGCGAATGCCGTCGTGGACACGACGGGCGCGGGCGACGCGTTCTTCGGTGGCTTCCTGGCGGGCGAAGCGCTGGGGCTCGGGGCGGACGACGCGGCGAAGCTGGGCAACGCTTGCGGTGCAGCGTGCGTCGAGCGCATGGGCGCCTTTCCCGAGGCGGCGGATGCACTTCGCGCGCGCGCGATCGAGCTCTACGACGGCGCGACGCCGACTGATCCGCGTTGGGCGGGCCAGGCGACGACAGAGGCGACGACAGAGGCGGTGCCGGGGGCAGCAGGACGTCGGGCGCTCGACGTGGCCGCGCGAGAGCTCGGGGCGCTGGCGGAACGACACGATGGTGTGTCGCTCCAGGCGGCGGCGGAGCTGATCGAAGCGGCCGAGGCGGCCGGCGGTCGGGTCCACGTGACCGGCGTCGGGAAGCCCGAGCACGTCGCGCACTACGGAGCCAGCCTGCTCTCGTCGACCGGCATCCCGGCGACCTTCCTTCACGCGACCGAGTCGCTCCACGGCAGCCTCGGTCAGATCGTGGCCGGGGACGTCGTGATCGCCATCAGTAACAGCGGAACGACCTCCGAGTGCCTGCTCGCCGTTCAAGCGATCCGGGGCTACGGCGGCAAGCTGATCGCCGTGACCGGAGGACTCGCGTCGCCGCTCGCCGAGGCCGCCGACGTCACCCTCGACGCGGGGGTGAAGGAAGAAGGCGGCCCGCTCGGCCTGGCCCCGCGCGCGAGCGTGGCGGCCGAGATCCTGGTGATCGCCGCGCTCGGTGCAGTATTGCAGGAACGCCGCGGCCTCGATCGGAACGACTACGCCGCGCGGCATCCCGCAGGCGCACTCGGCAAGCAAGCCCGCGGCGATTAGGGGCGTCTCCCCTCAGCGGAACCCTCCACCGGTCGATAGGCAGGGCGTCCCTCGCGCGCGGGGTCCACCCCGCCCGCCTCTGCTGGAGTCCGCCCCGATGGCCGCTGCGCCCGAATTCCCCGAAGTATCCGCGAACGCGCAGGTCGATGTTGGCCTCGAGCGGATCCTGACCTCCTTCGACGCCTGCTATGCGTGGAGGTACGGCTCGGTCAAGGAAGGCCTGCGGGATCTCTACGCGAAGGCGAAGCGGGATCAGTGGGACGGCGAGGAGGCCCTCGACTGGTCGATCGAGATCGATCCGGAGGAGCCGCTCCTGCCCGTCGAGATCAACCCGCTCAAGGAATTCGGGCCGTACCTGAAAATGGATGCGCGGGAGCAGGCGAAGGTGCGCCACGCGCAGGTCGCCTGGCAGCTCTCGCAGTTCATGCACGGCGAGCAGGGCGCATTGATCGTGGCGTCGCAACTCGTCGGCGCGCTCCCCTGGATGGACGGCAAGCTCTACGCGTCGACGCAGACGATCGACGAGGCACGACACGTCGAGGTCTTCTCGCGCTATCTGCGCACGAAGGTCGAATGGGAGTGGCCGATCAACGTCCACTTGAAGAGCCTGCTCGACGCGATCATCCAGGACGATCGCTGGGACTTCAAATACCTCGGCATGCAGATCCTGGTCGAAGGCCTCGCGATGGCCGCGTTCGCGAACTTCCACCAGCTCACGAACGAGAAGCTGCTGAAGGACCTGATCCATCTCGTGATGCGCGACGAGTCGCGCCACGTCGCGTTCGGCGTGCTCTCGCTCCAGGGCTTCTACGACGACATGTCCGAGACCGATCGTCGCGATCGCGAGGACTTCGTGATCGAAGCCTGCGAGCTGATGCGCGACCGATTGATCGGAGAGGAAACCGCGGACTACTTCGGTCTCGACCGCGGTCCCTATAGACAGTGCATGCTCGAGTCGCCGATCCTGTCGCTCTTCCGGCAGCAGCTCTTCGCCCGCGTCGTGCCGAACGTCCGGCGGCTCGGCCTCCTGACGCCCTACGTTCGGGAACACTTCGAGCGTCTCGGCATCCTCCACTTCGAGGACGCGGATCCAGACGCCCAGGACGCGATGCTCGGCATCGACTGAGTCGCTGGCATCCGTTCGGGCGCTGCGGTCGGTTCCCGAGGGGCGAAGCCGGGGAACACACGAGCCCGGGCGGCTGCGCGCCGTCTGCCATTGACGCTCGGGAGCCTCGACCCTAAGGTTCCGCGCTCGAAATCCCGCGAGTGCGGGGACGGCTCGGACCCCAGGACGAGTCCCACCCACCCCATGCCGCGCACGAAATTCACGATTACGGGGCCGTAGCTCAGCTGGGAGAGCGTCGCGTTCGCAACGCGAAGGTCGGCGGTTCGATCCCGCTCGGCTCCACCATTTTTGAGAGAAGGAAGCCGCAGGCCGAAGGCCTGCGGCTTCTTGCTTTTGGGGAGCATTCGTTGCGGAGAGGGGTTGGCGACGCAGAGCGGGTAGGGGCGTGGGTCGGCGTTGGCGACCTGGGCGGCAAGACGAACGCTCACGACTCGCGTTGTTAGGTCGCGAAGTGCTGTCCTAGCGCCAGCAGCGCGCCCGCGGCGAGGGCGCCGTCGATGGCGAGGTGGCCGTAGTGTTCGGTGGTGCGGAAGCGCAGGAGCGCGAGGAGTTCGGCGGCGGGGACCCAGGCGAGGACCCGGAGCGGCGCGGGAGTGAAGAGGGCGAGGATCACGGCGGCGGCCGCGGCGGCGCGGGCGAGATGGAGGGCCGGGGTGGGGTCGAGAGCCGCTTCGTCGTCGCGGAGGTTCGATGCGACGAGGTTCGACCAGAAGGCCGGGAAGAGGATCGCGACCGCCCAGAGGCCCGGAGCGCTAGAGCCATCGGGCGTGTCCAGCCAGGGCAGCCCGACGCAGATCCCCGTCCACGCGGTCGAGACGTAGAGGCTCTTGATCGCGGGCACGCGCTTCAGGCGCCGGTGCAGCAGACCGAGTGCGCCGAGGGTAGCGCACAACGCGAGCGCCTCGTGCGAGGCGCCGGCGGCGGCCGCCACGAGGCCGATCGCGGCGAGGCCGAGGGCCACGCGAAAGCCGATCACGTTTCGTTCGATGAATTCGGTTCGGCGCGGAGACGGGTCGCGATCGCGCCGGAGGTCCCGCAGTCGGTCGACGCCGTAGACGACGAAGCTGCCGGTCGCCGCGATCACGGCCCAGCGACCCACGTCCCGGGCCTCGAGGACGAGCCCGACCGCGAGGCAGACCGTCGCTGCGACCGCGGCCGGGATCCACAGGCTGAACGCGAGTCGATCCGCGGCGCGCGACGCCGCGGGGGCTACGGAAGCGGGTTCGAGATCGGGGCTCGGCGACGACGAGGACAAGGGACTCCCGGAACGGCGAGGGGATGCGCTCTCGCACGAGTCTACTCTGCGATCAGTCGATCCAACGCTAGATTCCCGGATACGCGCTCTGGTGCGTGTCGCGGAGCCGAGTCGAATGTGGGTCAGCAAGATCAGTGAGATCATCGGGGCGAGTCCGACGAGCTTCGAGCACGCCGCATCGACAGTCGTGGCCCGTGCGAATCGGACGCTGCGCGGCATCACCGGTATCGAAGTCGTCGACAAGCGGATCAAGGTCGAGAACGGAGCGCCGGTCGAGTATCGCGTGCGGCTGCGCCTCTCCTTCGACGTCGCGTCGCGCAGCGCGGCCCACTGGTAGTCGGCTGGCCAGCCGGTCGGCGCCGAGCGAGGAACCCCATCGATGGCCGTCGCCTCCGTCTCCATGATCACGAGCGCTTCGCCGGACGGCTGGCAGGCGGCGGCGGAGCTGGGCCTCGAGCGTGCCCGACAGACCCTGCGCGGCATTACCGGGATGAAGATCGTCGAGGAGAAGGCGACGGTCGAAGACGGGGAGATCGTCGAGTACCTGGTCACGCTCCAGGTGATCTTTCTGCTGGACGAGGAACCGTTGGCCGAGGGCGGAGGCGAATAGCGTGGCGGAGGATGGCGTGAGCGCGTCGGTCACGCGGCCTCCGAAGCGTGTGCCGGCGGTCGTGACCGCGGGCGACAGCCACGCGGCCAAGGCGGTCTACGGCAAGAGCAAGGTCTACCTCGAGGTGGACGGGCTGCCCCTGGTCGCGCACGTCGTGCGGACGCTGCAGGACTGTCCGGAGATCTCGGAAGTCTGGGTCGTCGGGGATCCGGCGCGCCTTGAAGCAGCGCTCGGAGGCCGGCACTTCCGGGCCTCGCTCTGCAAGCCGCTGCATCTCGTGGAGCAGCAGCGCGACCTGCTCTCGAATTGCTGGGAGACCTACCGCCGAATCCTTTCCGGCGACGCTACGCGCGGGCGCGACCCGGAGAGCGACGCGGACCGCGACCAGGAGGTGCTCTACCTTTCGGGCGACCTGCCCCTCGCGACGCCCCAGGAGATCTCGTCGTTCGTCCAGCGCGCCTGGAGCCTCGGCGACGACTACGTCCTCGGTCTTTGCCCGGCCGAGTCCCTCGAGGTCTTCCACCCGGCGGTGGAAGGAGAGTCCGGGATCACCGTCGCCTCGTTCAACCTGCGGGACGGTCGCTTCCGCCAGAACAACCTGCACTACGCGCGCCCGGGTCGGATCGGTCGCCGCGAGCACATCGAAGAGATGTACGAGATGCGCCACCAGCGGCGCTTCTGGAACATGTTCGCGCTCACGTTGCGGCTCCTGCTGAATCGGGTCGGCGGCATCAAGATCGCGTTCCTCTTCGGCATGATGCATCTCGCGGGCATCGCCGACCGGAACGGCCACAAGTGCCTCGCGCGGACCCTGGCGCGGTTCGTGACGCTCGATATCAATCGCACCACGATCTGCAAGCTCCTCGATACCCGCTTCGCGTTCGCGGTCACCGAGAGCGCTGGTGTGACCCTCGACGTCGACACCGAAGAGGAATACGACGCGATCTGCGAGAAGTACGCCGTCTGGCTCGAGGAGCAGCGCGCGCGCAGCGAGCGCCTTCACGGACCGATCCCGCCCCGCCTCGCGTCTGGCGGAAACGAACGCGAAAGCGAGGAAATGTCCGGTGGCTGAAATGAACGTGAACGAGGCCGTCCGCGAACGCGCTGCCCTCTTCGACATGGGCGACGAGCGGGGCCTGATCGAGGTGCGCGGCGAAGATCGCGTACGCTGGCTCGACGGCATGATCTCCGGCGACGTCGAGCGCCTGGAATCGTCCGGGAGCGGCGCCGGTTGCTATGCCGTGCTGCTCACGAATCGCGGCGCGATCGTGGCGGATCTCCACGTCGCCAAGATAGGGGAGACGTTCCTGCTCGAAAGCACCCGGAGCGAGATCCCCCGGATCATCGAGGCGCTCGATCGCCTCATCATCGCCGACGACGTCACGCTCGAGGACCGCAGCGGCGTGCACGTCGTGCTGGGCCTCGAAGGGCGCGGCGCGCGCGCGATCCTGCTGGGCGCCCTCGACGGCGACGCGCCCGCGCCGGACGCATGGGTCGAGTCGACCCTCGGCGGCGCGTCGGTGCTCGTCGGTGCGTTCGGCTGGAGTGGCGAGGACGCGTTCCAGATCCGGCTGGCTTCGGAAGACCGACCGGCCGTCGAGGCGGCCCTCGACGCGGCCGCCGGGGAGGCGCTCCCGCGCGGGGAGAGCGCGGACCTCGAGGTCCTGCGCGTCGAAGCGGGTGTGCCGGCCCTCGGTCTCGAGCTCGACGAGGAAGTGCTGCCGCCCGAGGCGCGCCTCGAGCGGGCGATCGCGACCGACAAGGGATGCTATGTGGGTCAGGAGATCGTGGCGCGCCTGCGATCCCGCGGGCAGGTGAACCACCTGCTGGTCGGGCTGGACCTCGACGGGCCGGACGTGCCCGAGGTCGGCCTCGAGCTGATGGCGGACGGCCGCAAGACCGGCGAGCTCACGAGCGTGGCGCTCTCCCCGGCAAGCGGCCCGATCGCCCTGGGCTATGTCCGCCGTGAGCACGCGGAGCCGGGAACCGCCGTCGCGTACGACGGCGGTCGCGCGGAAGTAGTCGCGCTGCCCTTCGTTCCGCTCGGGGGCGAGCGAGCGGAGTCGACTTGAGCCGCGGCTGGCTCATCGTGTTCGCGAAGGCGCCGCGCGAAGGGCTCGTGAAGACGCGGATGTCGCCGCCGCTCACCCTTGTGCAGGCCGCCGCGCTCTACGACGCGATGCTCGGCGACGTGCTGCTGGCCTCCGCTCGGTTCGCGGAGGCGCTCGACCTCGAGCCGGTTCTCGCATTCCATCCGCCCGACGCCGTCCCCGAGATGCTGGCCCGCACACCCGCGTCGTTCCGGTTGCAGGCCCAGCGCGGTCTCGGGCTGGCGGATCGAATGGCGAACGCGTTCGCAGAAGCGAGTGCGGCAGGCGCGCCCTTCGCGTTGCTTCGCGGCAGTGATAGTCCTGCGCTGGATTTCGCGCAGGTCGAGGCAGCGACCCTACACCTAACCGCCGGTTGCGACGTCGTCTTCACGCCCGACGGGGGCGGCGGCTACGCGATGGTCGGGCAACGCGGCGCGGTGTCACGCCTCTTCGAAGTGCCGATGTCGACGCATGACATGCTCGATCGCACGCTTGCCGTGGCGTCGGACCTGGCGTTACGCGTCGAGAACACACCGCGCACTTTCGACCTCGACGTGATCGAAGATCTCGCTTCTCTAGATACGTTGTCTGCCGAACGAGCGTCGGACCTCTGCCCGCGCACAGTCGGATTGATCTCGGAGATGCGAAAAAGCGGTGTGCTATAGATCACCCCCGGCGGACGACTTCGCCACATCCCCCGAAATCGAGCGGACACCGAGCCAACGAAGCCACGCGCAAGACGCGCCCCCGCGTAGCGCAGGAACGAATCGGCAGAGCGTCCAGAACAGCCCACGGACCGAACGGCCCCGAGACCGTCGGACCGAATGCAAACGACCCCCCGTCGGAGCATGTGGCGAGCTTGCGTTTCGAGCCCCACCAGAACTGGAACGATCGAAGGCCTTCGCCGGCCGACGCGCCCGTTCGTCGCGGCGTTCAGATCGGCGAGGTGCGCAGAGATCTGCGCGCATGCCTCGCGGATGCGCAGGCGATGGCGCTCGATCGGGCAGACGCCTTCGATGCATTCGCTGTAGACGTCGTCGACGCGGCCGCGATCCGGCACGGCACTTGCTCTTCCGACCCGGAACGGATGCGTTCCGACCCGCTTTCCTCCGCGCGACGTTGCGCGGAGGCCGGGGACCGTGCGTCCCGATCGATTCCCTCGGCGCCAGAGGGAGGTCCCGACTTTCGGGACCTCGCGAGGTTCGAGTGGAGAGTCCGACAACCTAGTAGGAGAGATTCCCAATGCGTTCCAAATTGATCACCGTCGCCGTGGCGGTCGCGAGCATGGTGCTCGTGACGCACGCGGCAGCCGCCGACCAGGTCCAGGAGCAGCTCCAGCTCATGGAACAACGGATGGCGGAGATGGAGGATCGTCTCCAAGCGACCTCCGACGAGCTTGCGCATGCACAGGCCACCGTCGACGAGCAGCAGGGGCTGCTCTCCGATGCGGGCCTCTACGAGGATGGACTGCGCTCCGGCGCGGGCGGCTTCTTCGAGATGGTCGAAGTCTCGGGTGTGGTCGCGGCCAGCTACAACTATCGGCTCATCGACAGCAGCACGAATAACACCGCGACGAGCGCTGGTGCTGCGACTGGAGGTGAGGGCAACCGAGGCCTCTTCAAGACCCCGAACGGCAACTCGTTCCAGGTCGATCAGCTCTGGCTGACGCTCGACAAGGCTCCGACGGACGAGAGCCGCGGCGGCTTCCACGCCGAGATCTACGCCGGGGCCTCGGCCAACGCGCAGAACGGGACCGGGAACGACGTGATGGGCATATATACCGCCTACGCGAGCTACCTGGCTCCGATCGGTAACGGCGTCCAGATCGACGCCGGTAGACTGGCGACCGGGCTCGGTGCCGAGGTCATCCAGACGAACGGAAACTACTTCATCACGATGGGCTCGGTCTTCGGACTCCAGCCGGTGACCTACACGGGCGTCACGCTCTCGACCCAGCTCACCGATGAACTCGGCTTTACCGCCGGCGTGGTGAATGACGTCTACTCGAACACCTTCATCCAGGGGAACAAGGACCTCGCCTACGTGGGACAGCTCTCGTACGGCGGCGACACGTTCGGCTTGAACGTGGGCGGCATCTGGGGTCGCGACTCTGGCAACTGTGGCGCCGGCGGTACGGGCGAGTGTAATACGTCCATCGTCGACATCGTGCTGACTGCCGATCCGACGGAGAACCTGAGTCTCTGGGCGAACTTCGACTGGAAGCACTCCACCGGAGACAACGCTGCCGCTCGTGGCGACGCGTTCGGCTACTCGGTCGCCGGTCGCCTCGGTCTAACGGACGACATGGGCATCGCGACGCGTGTCGAGTACATCGACACCGAGGACTCGCTCAACGGCACCCCGCGGGACGGCGAACTGCTGACCCTCACGGGTACGTTCGACAAGGCGCTGGCCGAAGGCCTCGTCGCCCGGGTCGAGATGCGGTGGGACACCGTCCTCGACGACAACAACAACGCTGCGGCCGACTTCAACTTCGGCAACAACGATCAGCTCGTCGCTCTAGCGCAGATGTACTACGAGTTCTGATGCCTGAGCCTCCGGGCCTCGCCCGGGGATGAAGAAGAGAGGGCGCGACGTCTCGTACGTCGCGCCCTCTTTGCGATTCGAGGCCGATCGCGTCGCCCGGGTGGTGAACCGAACGGCGCGACGGATCGCGTCGGCGTGTGCTCAGCCGATGCGCCAGGTGGGGTTGATGCCGAGCTTGTCCATCTTGGCGTAGAGGGTGCGGCGGCCGATGCCGAGCAGGCGGGCGGCGGCGGAACGATTGCCGCGGCATTCCTTGAGGGCCTCGGTGATGCGATAGGCCTCGGCCAGGTCGAGCCAGGCCTTCAGGGTCCGGGGCTCTGCAGAAGACGACTGGTTGGCCGTGGACGCGCGCACGAAGCGGGCGAACTCTTCGAGGTGGTCGTTCGGGGCGATCGAAGCGATCGGGGGGACGGCGTTCGAGTCGAGGTCCATGGCTTGTCTTCCTGCACCGGGTACACGGCAGATTCGGGGGGTCGGGAGATCCACCCGCTCGCTCGCGCGAGCGGATACGGGGCGACGGCGCACGCTTCGCGGCGCCGTCCCGCATTGGTTTTGCAAGGGGTGGGCCAATCTCGTCGTGCAGGAAACGGCCCGCAACGGATCGCCTACACGCGCTCTCGCGCGACTCAGCCATGTTTCGCTGCGCGGCGGGACCGGAAGTCGCGACGATGCGCTGCTCGCGGTGCCGCCGTTGCTCGAATCGCAGGCATGCCTGCCATCCAGGTGTGCAGGAATTCGCCCGCTCGGGCGGGTGGATCCACGACGCCGGAGAGTGGTACCGTGGCGTTTCCGAACGGCTCCCGCGGGTTTCCAACCGGATTCCGCGCGGGGCCGACCCGTCCGACGCCGGAGTTCGCGCCTCATGAAGAAGATCGAAGCCATCATCAAACCGTTCAAGCTCGACGACGTGAAGGAGGCGCTGGGCGCCCTCGGCGTAGAAGGCCTGACCGTCACCGAAGTGAAGGGCTTCGGTCGTCAGAAGGGTCACACCGAGCTCTACCGCGGCGCCGAGTACGTGGTCGACTTCCTTCCCAAGATCAAGCTCGAGGTCGTGATCGACGACGACAAGGCAGACGCCGTGATCGAGGCGATCGTGGGCGCGGCGAACACCGGGAAGATCGGCGACGGCAAGATCTTCGTCCTTCCCCTGGAAGAAGCGGTCCGCATCCGGACTGGCGAACGCGGACCGGCAGCGGTCTAGCGTGGGCAAAATCGAGCGCGGAGCGCATGCGCTCCGGAAGGCGGCGGTTCTCGTCCCCCTCGCTGTGGTGCTGTTCGCGTCGTCCGCATCCGCGGAGTCCGCACGCCAGCTCTACTGGGGCGACACCCATCTCCACTCGTCGTATTCCTTCGACGCGTTCCTGAACGGGAACCACAGCGCCGATCCGGACACGGCCTATCGCTGGGCGAAGGGGTTGCCGGTCGTGCATCCCTACCATCGCGCCCGCGTACAGGTCGAGACGCCCCTGGACTTCCTGGTCGTCTCCGACCATGCCGAGTACCTCGGCGTCATCCGCAAGCTCTACCTCGACGTGAGAGAGGGCGAGGGCGCCGAGTTCGCGGAGCAGATCCGCCAGGCGATCGACTCGGGCCGGGGCACGGCTCTCTTCGCAGGCGTGCTGCCCGAAGCGACGATCGAGCCGGGCGACACCCGTGACCCGGTTGCGGTCATCGACGGCCAGACCAATCCGCTCCCGATTCCCGGCGACGGTGAGCCCCTGCGGCGCGATGCCTGGGCCGAGACGACGGCCGCGGCCGACCGGCACAACGACCCCGGGCGCTTCACCGCCATGATCGGCTGGGAATGGAGCTCGATCCCGAACGGCGCGAACCTGCATCGCGTCGTCATGACGAACGTCGACGGTGAGACCGCGCGCCAGTTCATGCCGTGGTCGTCGAGCGACTCGAACTACCCGGACGATCTGTGGGCCTGGCTCGAGCGGACCTCGGAAGCGACCGGCGCCGAGTTCGTCGCGATTCCGCACAACCCGAACATCTCGAAGGGCTACATGTTCGGCGCGACGCGCCTCGACGGAACGCCCTACACGATCGAGAGCGCCCGCACGCGAGCCCGCTGGGAGCCGGTCGCCGAGGTCACCCAGTACAAGGGCGACTCCGAGACCCATCCGGCCCTCTCCCCGGACGATGCCTTCGCGGACTTCGAGACCTACGAGGGCTACATCCAGACCAACGTGCAGGAGTACCAGGCAAACGTCGGGGACTACGCGCGCTCGGCCCTTCGCCGCGGTCTCGAGATCGAGGCCGAGGTCGGCGCCAACCCGTACAAGTTCGGGATGATCGGCGCGACGGATTCGCACTCGGGTCTCGCCGCCGCCGAGGAAGACAACTTCTGGGGCAAGATGGCCCTCGACTCCACGCCCGAGACGAAGGGTCTCTTCGGGGTCGGTCGCGTGGTCGACGGCTGGAACATCGGTGCCCAGGGACTCGCAGCGGTCTGGGCGGAAGAGAACACTCGCGAGTCGATCCTGGCCGCGTTCCGCCGGCGTGAAGTCTATGCGACGACGGGGCCGCGGTTGCAGGTGCGCTTCTTCGGCGGCTGGGATTTCGCTGCGCGTGACGCGGACGCCGCGGATCTGGTCGATCGCGGATACGCGAAGGGTGTGTCGATGGGCGGAGATCTCGCGGGTCCGCCTCCCGAGCGCGGCGGTCTCGCCGGGCTCTTCGGGGGCGCCGACCGCGCGCCATCGTTCCTGGTGCACGTCGCGAAGGATCCCCTCGGCGCGAACATCGACCGCGTCCAGGTCGTGAAGGGCTGGCACGCGAGCGACGGCACCAGCGGCGAGCGCGTCTACGACGTCGCCTGGTCCGGTGATCGCACGCCGGATGCGGCGGGCGCCGTCGGCCCCGTCGGCAACACCGTGGATCTCGGGACCGGCCTGTACACGAACGACATCGGCGCGATGGAGCTCGCGACGGTCTGGACCGACCCCGACTTCGATCCGAACGCGCGCGCCTTCTACTACGTACGGGTGCTCGAGATTCCGACGCCGCGGCACTCCCTGCTCGACGCGATCGCGCTCCAGGGCGAGCCCTCGGACGCGCAACCACCGACGCTGCAGGAACGCGCCTACACGTCGCCGATCTGGTACACGCCGTAGGTCCGGTCCATCGGCGTCGACGCCTGGCCCGAAGCAACGGTCGGAAGGGAGGTCGATGCTCGAGTCGCTGATGCGGTCACCGCTCGTGCGCTTCCTACTCGCGGGGGTCGTGCTCTTCGGACTGGTCCAGGCGCTCGGTGCCTTCGATGCCGAAGGCGGTGCGGACGCGGACCGGATCGTGGTCGAGCGTCGGTCGCTGCTCGACTTCGTGCAGCTACGAACCGGTGAGGCCGATGCGCGGGTGCTCGAGGCGCGTTGGGACCTGCTCGACCCCAAGGCCCGCCAGGTGTGGGTCGATCGGTTCGTGCGCGAGGAGGCCCTCGTGCGCGAAGCGCGCTCGCTCGGACTCGATCGCAACGACGACCTGATCCGACGCCGACTCGTCCAGAACGTCGAGTTCCTGATCGTGACCGACGTCGACGGGACGATCGACGACGCCACCTACCAAGCGGAGTACGAGGCCCGCGCCGAGGATCACCGGATCCCGCTCGTCGCGACCTTCACCCACGTCTTCGTCGAAGACGCCGAGGCCCTGTCCCTCGGCGCGAGCGCGCGCGCCTACGGCCGCGCGGCGGATCTTCGCGATGCGCTGAACGGGGACGGCGTCGTCTTCGACGGCGCGGGAGATCGCGGCGATCGCTTCCTCTACAACCGCGTCTACGTCGATCGCACCCTCGACGAAGTGCGCGCCCATTTCGGGGACGAGATGGCGGGGGCGCTCGATGCACTCGAGCCTCATGCGTCCGACTGGCAGGGGCCCCTGGCCTCTCAGCACGGCTGGCACGCGGTCCTGCTCACGCGCAAGGCGCCGAGCCGGATCCCGACCCTCGCGGAGATCCGCAGCGTGCTCCGCGAAGAGATCCTGCGCGAACGACACGAAGCGAGCCTCGATCGCGGCGTGCGCGAGGTCCTGGACCGTTATGCGCCGCAGCTGGCGGACGACGTTCACCGGTCGGGTCGAGCAGCCGGCGAGTGAGCGCCGGCGCGCTCGCGCGTGCGGAAAGCGGTCGTGTCGAACCGTTCACGGCGTTGATCCGCGTCGCAATCGTTCGTAGACCAGGCGCGATGGCGTGCGTCGGGTGACACCTGACCATCCGAGCGCGCCCGCCGACACGCAGAGTCACCCCGCCTGCCGCGTCGCGCAGACGAGTCGCGGATGGCAGCCGATCCGACGATCCACGTGGTCGCCGGTCCGAACGGAGCGGGCAAGACGACGTTCGCTCACAGTCATTTGATCGAGGCCGAGGGGTGCACGATCTTTCTCGACGCCGACCGGCTTGCTCGGCGGCTCGATCCGGCGGATCCGCTCTCCGTCGCTCTTCCCGCTGGCCGTCTCATGCTCGCCGCGATCGGGGAAGCGGTGGAGCGCGGTGAGACCTTCGCGTTCGAGACGACGCTCGCCGGACGAAACTACGCACGCAGGATTCCGTCGTGGCAAGAGCGTGGATTTCACGTCCGTCTGCACTTCCTCTCACTGACCTCGCCTGACGTGGCAGTCGAGCGCGTTCTGGCACGCGCCCGGCAGGGCGGCCATTCGCTCCCGGCCAACGTGATTCGTCGCAGGTTCGCTGCGGGGCGCCGGAACTTCCACGAGCTCTACCGAACGCGGGTATCGAGTTGGGTAGTCTATGATGCGAGCCGCTTCGGAGACCCGGTCGCGATCGACGAGGGAGCAAACGAATGACGAATGAAATCACGCCCGACGAGACCGACGAGAAATCGGAGCTCCGTCAGTGGCACGAAGCGCAGATCGAGAAGGCACTCGACGGGCTTTGGCGAGCTCGGATCGCGGCCGAGAAGCGCGCCTACGAGACCCGCACCTATCTGGTCCTCGAGGTCGACGGTCGCCCCGTTCGCGTGAAACCGAGGCCGCCCGGCGAATGGTGTGAGGAAGAGCGCCCCAAGAACGCTGCTGTACCGCGGTCTAGACGCCCTTCATGAACTGCGGGCGGTTGAAGACGTAGCTCTTCTCTTCGACCCGCTTCCCGATGCGCCAGCCCGCGTCGGTGCGCACGTACTCGTCGTGGTACCAGAGGCCGCAGAAGAAGATGTGACCCTCTTCTTCGCCGTCCTTCGGCTGGAGCTCCTGCGGGTTCCAGCACATGACCTTGCCGGTCGCCCTCTCCGCGGGAGGGTCTCCGTCGAGCTTGATCTGATGGTTCGCGTTCAGGTGCTGGTGGTTCGGGAAGATCTTCATCGCGTTGTGCAGGAACTCGATGGTCGACTCGAGGTCGCCCTTCGAGCCGCCGAACGCCGAGTAGTCGATGAAGGCATCGCTCGTGAAGACGTCCTCGCGCAGCTTGTCGAAGTCCTTCGTGTCGATGATCTCGGAATAACGCCAGGCGAGGTCCTGGATCTCGAGCTTGTCGGAGATCTCCTGGAGGCTGAGCATCGGGGGTTCCTTTCGGGGGTCGTCCAGGGTCGTCTGTCAGTCCAGCCCGAGCACCTGCTCGATCCGGTAGAGGCCCGGCGTCTTGCCGACGAGCCAGGCGGCGGCCCGGACGGCGCCGCGCGCGAAGTGGCCGCGCGTGGCCGCGCGGTGGGTCAGCTCGACGCGTTCGCCGCCGCCGATGAAGTAGACGGTGTGTTCACCGGGGTTGTCCCCGCCGCGCAGGGTCTGGATCCCGATCGCGCCGTCCGGCCGCGCACCGGTCTCCCCCGCGCGCTCGAGGACGACGTGGTCGTCGAGGTTCTTGCCCTGCCCCGCAGCGACGTTCTCCGCGAGGAAGAGCGCCGTCCCGCTCGGGGCATCGCGCTTCTGACCGTGATGCAGCTCGAAGAGCTCGGCGTCGTAGCCGTCCCCGAGCAGCCGCGCGGCCTCGCGGGCGAGATGGCCGAGCACGTTGACCGAGACCGAGAAGTTCGGCGCGTGCAATACGGGGATCTGCTCTGCGAAGCGCGCGATCTCCGCCTTGCCCGCTTCGTCGAATCCGGTCGTGCCCGTCACGTAGGCGACGCCGGCGTCGGCCGCCGCGCGCAGGTTCGCGAGGGTCGCCGTCGGGATCGAGAAGTCGATCGCGACCCCGCAGCCTTCGAGAGCCCGCTTCGGATCGTCCTGCAGGACGACGCCGTCCGTGAGCGTCTCGCCGACGCGTTCGTGTCCGGCGCGTTCGAGGGCGCCCGCGAAGGACAGCGTCGGCTCCGCTTCGAGCGCCGCGCGGACCTCGAGTCCCATGCGCCCTTCCGCGCCGACGACCATCACTCCGGTCGGATTCGTCATCGCACTCTTTTCCTTCTCATTCTGCGCTTGGTCATCGCACTCTTTTCCTTCTGATTCTGCTCTTGGTCATCGCAGAATCCCCAGGTCCTTCAACACGACCTTCAAGCGTTCGAGGTTGGGCGCGGTGATCGGGGTCATCGGCAATCGGATCTCGCCGTCGCACCAACCGAGCGCCGCGCACGCCGCCTTCACCGGGATCGGGTTCGTCTCGCAGAAGAGCGCATCGAAGAGCGGCAGCAACTCGTGATGCAGACGTCGCGCGCCATCGGCATCCCCGGCGGCGAAGGTCCGCACGAGCTCCGCCATCTGCCCCGCCGCGACGTTCGAGGACGTCGAGATCACGCCCTTGCCGCCGACGGACATCAGCGGGAGCGCCAACGCGTCATCGCCCGAGAGGACCGCGAAGTCCTCGGGGCACGCCGCGACCACGTGGGCGATCTGGTCGAGGTCGCCGCTCGCTTCCTTGATGCCGACGACGTGCTCGAGCTGCGCGAGGCGACCGATCGTCTGCGGGGCGATGTTCGACGCCGTGCGGCCCGGGATGTTGTAGATCACCAGCGGCAGCGCGGTCTCCCGCGCGACCGCGGAATAGTGCTCGTAGATGCCTTCCTGGGTCGGCTTGTTGTAGTAGGGCGAGAGCAGGAGCGCGCCCGCGGCGCCTGCCTCCTTGGCGTGCGCGGTCAGCGAGATCGCTTCCGCCGTCGAGTTCGAGCCGGTCCCCGCGACGACCGGGACGCGGTCCGCGGCGGCGTCGATCGTGATCGCGACGACGCGGTTGTGCTCGTCGTGGGACAAGGTCGCGGACTCGCCGGTCGAGCCGCACGGCACGAGACCGTCGACCCCCGCTTCGATCTGGCGCTCGATCAACCCGCGCAGGGCGGGTTCGTCGACCTCGCCGTCGCGGAAGGGCGTGATGAGCGCGGTCAGGACACCTTCGAACATGGGGAACTCCCTTCCAGGCTCAGTCGAGCGGCCAATCGCCGGTGAAGACAGTCGCGGCCGGTCCGGTCATGAACACGGGCGAGTTCTTGTCCTTCCACGCGATCTGGAGCGTGCCGCCGCGCAGCTCGATCTCGACCTCGCGGTCGACGACGTCGCGCAACATCGTGGTCACGCCGACGGCGCAGGCGCCGGAGCCGCAGGCGAGGGTCTCGCCCGTGCCGCGCTCGAAGGTGCGCTGGCGGATGTGACCGCGGTCGACCACATCGATGAACTCGACGTTGACGCGGTTCGGGAACGCGACGTGGTTTTCGAGGGGCGGGCCCACGAACTCGAGCGGGATCCCGTCGATGTCGTCGAGCTGGATCACGCAGTGCGGGTTGCCCATCGAGACGCTCGACGCGCGCAGCTCGGAAGGCTGATCCGGCCAGTGGACGTCCTCGACGAGCTGGATCGGCACGTCGAGCACCGGACCCGCGCCGGTCGCGAGGGTGGTCGGAATCTTCTCGGGAATCAGGATCGGCAGACCCATGTCGACGCGCACGAGGTTCTCGCCCGCCCACTCGGGGTAGACGACGCCGCCTAGCGTCTCCACACCGACCTTGCTCTTGTCCGTGTGTTCGGCGTCGCGCAGGTACTTGTAGAAGGCGCGAATGCCGTTGCCGCACATCTCGACCTGCGAGCCGTCTGCGTTGTAGATGTCCATCCGGAAGTCGGCTTCCGTCGACGGGCGCACGACCAGCATCTGGTCGAAGCCGACGCCGAAGTTGCGGTGGGAGATGTCCCGGGCGAGCTGCGCGAGGTCGTCCGGAAGGTCGTCCTTCAGTCCGTCGAAGAGGACGTAGTCGTTCCCGGCGCCATGCATCTTGGTGAACGGAATCGTTCGGCTCATCGGATTTCTCTCTGGGTGCGGGGTGCGGGGTGCGGGGTGGACCCGTTTGACGGGTCGAAGGGGCTCGCGACCGACATCGAGGATCGACGACGGTCGGCGCGGATCGGTTCGCACGGGGCGACCGATCAGGCGATCAGAGCCCCGCGAGGGAGGACGGAGGGCCGGGCGCCGTCGTCTCGACCCGCATCGCGGGTTCGGGAGACGGACGCTTCGGACGTCCGTAGCGCCCACAGCCGCTCAGCGACCCGATACCCAGTGTACCCACGATCAGGACGATTGTGAGCAGAGCGACCGCGGGCCCGGGCTTCCAGCGCCCGGGTGCCGGCTTCAGGCAAAGCGCGCTCATTGCGCCGCCTCCGCTTCGAGGCGCTCGATCTCGGCGCGCTCCGCCGTGAGCTCTCCGGCGACCTCGTCGAGATTCGCCTCCACGCGCGCGCGGGCGGTCCCGCCCGGGAGCGCGCGGCTCTCCAGCGACCGCTCGAGGTCGAGCAGCGCGTCGGCGCCGGCGTCGAAGGCTTCGTGGAAGCCCTGCATGTCGCCCTTCGAGAGCGATCGCAGACTGATCCCTTCGCGGGTCACGTGCCCGACGATCTTGCCCACGACCTCGTGGGCGTCCCGGAAGGGCACGCCCGCCCGCACCAGGAACTCCGCGAGGTCCGTCGCCAGCAGCATCGGATCCGACGCCGCCTCGCCCATCCGCTCGGTCCGCACGTCGAGGGTCGCGATCGCCCCTGCCATCACCTCGAGGGAGTCCCGCAGCGTCTCGACGGTGTCGAAGAGCGGCTCCTTGTCCTCCTGCAGGTCGCGGTTGTAGGTGAGCGGCAAGCCCTTCAGCACCGTGAGCAGCGTGACCAGGTTGCCGATCGCGCGTCCGGACTTGCCGCGCACGATCTCCGGTACGTCCGGGTTCTTCTTCTGGGGCATCAAGCTCGAGCCGGTCGAGTAGGCGTCCGCCAGCTCGACGAAGCCGAACTCGCTCGATGACCACAGGACCAGCTCTTCCGCGAGGCGAGAGAGATGCACCATCGCGATCGCCGCGTCGGCCATGAATTCGAGAGCGAGGTCGCGGCTCGCGACCGTGTCCATGCTGTTCCGGGTCGGCGCGTCGAAGCCGAGCTCCGCGGTGGTCTCCTCCCGCCGCAGCGGCAGGGTCGATCCCGCCATCGCTCCCGCGCCCAGCGGACAGCGCACGATCCGCGCCCGGGCGTCGCGGAAGCGCGACGCGTCCCGGCCGAGGGTCTCGATGTGCGCGAGCCAGTGGTGCGCCAGGCGGACCGGCTGGGCCCGCTGCAAGTGGGTGTAGCCCGGGAGCACCGTCTCGACGTGCTCCCGCGCGCGCTCGAGCAGGACGCCCCGCAGCTCGAGCAGCCCGCGCTGGGTCACGAGCGAGACATCGCGCAGGAAGAGCGCGAGGTCGGTGGCGACCTGGTCGTTCCGGGACCGGCCGGTGTGGAGCTTGCCGGCGACGCTGCCCAGGTGGGTGCGCAGCCGGGACTCGATGTTCATGTGGATGTCTTCGAGGGCCGGATCGAAGGGGAAGCTGCCGTCCTCGATTTCGCCGGCGATCCGCTCGAGGCCCTCGATCAGCTGATCGGCCTCGGCCTTGCTGATGAGCCCCGCGCGGCCGAGCATGCGAGCCTGGGCCTTCGAGCCACGGATGTCGTGGCGCGCGAGGAGCTTGTCGAAGTGGATCGACGCGGAGAAGCGCTCGACCGTCGGGTCGGTCGCCTCGCTGAAGCGGCCGCCCCAGGGCTTGGCGCCGCCCTTCTGTCCGGACGTCTGGCTCATGGCGGCCTACTCTCGCGGTTCTCGGGCTCGGGCACAAGCGGAGCACCCGCGCGGTCTGCGAGCGTCGGCACACGATGGCGCAGGGTTTTCCGCCCTGCGCCAAGGATCCGCGATTCCAGAGGAACGGCAGGCAGTTCGCGGGTTCCATGGAGGGGCGGATCGGCGTCGTGGGACGCCCAAGCGTGTCCGGGTCGCGAGGGCCCGGTACCGTCCCGTGGGGTCGCTGCACCCAACCGGGCAGCGGTCGGCGGGGGCCGGGCGATTCGGGGGGATCGGAACGAGCACCATGGCCAGGGGCGCGAAGAACGACCGCGGGCGGAAGTCCGCCGCGAAGAAGCCTTCCAAGAAGGGCGGGAAGGCGTCGGGTCGGCGGAAGGCCGCGAAGCGCCCGGCGTCCGTCGCGGCCCGCCGCGCGGGGCTCGTGACGATCGCGCTCGCCTTCGCCGCCGGGCTGTGGTCCGCCTACTGGCTTCTCGAACTCGATGACGTGGTCGTGTCCCGCTTCGAGGGCCGCCGCTTCTCGGTCCCCTCGCGGGTCTATGCGGCGCCGATCGTCATCTACCCGGGCGCCGACTGGCAGCGCCTCGACCTCGGCGGCTGGCTCACGCGGATGGGCTACCGCGAGCAGAGCGAGGCGGGTCCGCTCGGCGTCGGCCACTATCGCTGGCTGCCCGGGCGCTTGCGCGTGCACTTGCGAGCCTTCGACCACCCACAGCTCCCGGAGCCGAACCGCAAGGTCGAGTTCCGACTCGAAGCGGGGCGCGTTCGAGAGATCCGCGACGACCGGGGCCGACCGGTCGACGTGGTCTCCCTCGAGCCCGAGCCGATCTCCTCCTTCTATGGCAACGAGCGGGAGCAGCGCGACCTGGTGGCGCTCGCCGACGTCCCGCCCCATCTCGTCTCCGCGATCTACGCCGTCGAGGATCGGCGCTTCGAGGAACATCACGGGATCGACCCCGTCCGGATCGCCGGGGCGCTGCTCGCGAACCTCCGGGCCGGCGGGATCCGTCAGGGCGGCAGCACGCTCACCCAACAGCTGGTGAAGAACTTCTTCCTCACGCCCGAGCGCACGATCCGTCGCAAGCTGACCGAGGCCACGATGGCTCTGATGGTCGAGGCCCGTTACGAGAAGGACCAGATCCTCGAGGCGTACCTGAACGAGATCTACATGGGGCGCCGCGGCTCCACGGCGATCCACGGCGTCGGCGAGGCGGCGCGCTTCTTCTTCGGGAAGCGGGTCGCAGATCTCGAGATCGACGAGTCGGCGCTGCTCGCCGCGGTGATCGCGAGCCCGAACGCGTTGTCGCCCCATCGGCATCCCGAACGCGCGAAGGAGCGTCGGGATCTCGTGATCGGATTGATGGAGGCACAGGATCGGATCTCCGCGCGCGAAGCCGAGCGCGCGCGCCAGCGCGCGATCAGCACCGCGGCGATCGCCCTCGAGTCCGGCCAGGATCGCTACTTCCTCGACGCGCTCGCGAAGCAGCTGCCGGAGGTCTACGACGAGGAGCTGCTTTCGGTCGAGGGCCTGCGCATCTACTCGACCCTCGACCCGGGGATCCAGCGCGCCGCGGTCGACGCGCTCACCGAAGGACTCGCCTCCCTGGAAAAACGACTCGGACGGAAATCCGACGCGAGCGGCGAGCCGCAGCCGCTGCAGGGCTGCCTCCTCGCGATGCGGCCGCAGACCGGCGAGATCCTCGCGATGGTGGGCGGGCGCGACTACGCGGCGTCGCAGTGGAATCGTTGCACGATGGCCCACCGACAGGCGGGCAGCGCGTTCAAGCCCGTCGTGTACGCCGCGGCGCTCTCGCCCGAATCCGGTCCGCTGATCACCCTGGCGAGCCGGATCGATGACGCCCCGATCTCGGTGGAGACGCCGGACGGCCTCTGGGAGCCGCGCAACTACGACGACGAATTCCGGGGTCCCGTCTCCGTGCGAGAGGCCCTCGAGCGCTCCCTCAACGTGCCCGCCGCGCGGATCGGGCAGGCGCTGGGGATCGGTGAGGTCGTCGAGATGGCCCGGCGCCTGGGTGTCGAGAGCGAGCTGCCGGACGTGCCGAGCCTGGCGCTCGGGACGGCGGAGGTCTCGCCGCTCGAGCTGGCGGTCGTCTACGCGACCTTCGCGAACGGCGGACTGCGGCCGACGCCCCGCAGTTTCATCGGTCTCCTCGACGACCGCGGCGTCGGGCAGGAGCAGTGGCCCCTGGCCGGTGCCCGACGGGTCCTCGATCCGGGCACGGCCTACCTGACCACGTCGCTCCTCGAGGGTGTCGTCGATCGCGGGACCGGCGCCGGGATCCGCGCGCGTGGGCTGCGCGGCCCGATCGCCGGAAAGACCGGGACCACCGACGACGAGTACGATCTGTGGTTCGTTGGGTTCACGCCGGAGCTCGTCGCCGTCGTTTGGGTCGGGTACGACGAGCCGCGCGAGATCGGCGTGCCGAGCAGCCGCGGGGCGCTGCCGATCTGGGCCGACTTCCTGGCGGAGGTGTCGGGCGCCCGGGTGCGCGGCGTGTTCGCGCGACCCGGCGGCGTCGAACGCATCGAGATCGAGCCCTCGACCGGCAAGCGCGCGCTCTCCGCGTGTCGCGAGCGCAGAACCGAGTACTTCCTCGCCGGCACTGCACCGGACGAGACCTGTCCTCGCGGTGGCGGCGGCGGCGGGGGTGGCGGCTTCTTCCGGCGCCTCTTCGGCGCCTGAGCGCGCCGCTTCCTTCCGCTCAGGCCCCGCGCCCGTGCCTCGCCGCGACATCTGTGCGAGCTTGGCGCGCCCCTCGAGGATCCACTGCCCATGCTGCGATCGATCGCACTCGTTCTCGCAACGTGCCTCGCCGTAGGCACGCTCGGCTGCGTCGCCGGCGAAGGTTACGCCCCTCGCTTCGGCGTCGCGGCACGCCCTCTGACGGCGACGTCGGCCCTCGGGCAGCATGACGCGGCGCGGGATGCCTCCCTGCGAATGGTGATCGAAGGCCTCGACGAGGATCAGGCCGGCCGCCCGGCGCGGGCCCTCGGTAAGTATCAGCGCGCGATTCGCGTCGACCCGACGAATCCCTTCGCGTTTCTCGCGCTCGCGCGGCATCACCTCGAGGGCGACGCCGCGGACGAGGCGAGCGCCTTTCTCGACCAGGCGCGTTCGCTCTTCGAGGCTCAGGGCGATCTCGGGCCCGCCGTCGACGTGTGGGGGCTGGGCCTCCGCGCGGGAATCGACAGGGCCCGCGGACGCAACCAGCGCGCGGACGCGCTCTTCGCGGAGGCGCGTCGACTCGCGCCCCGTATCTGGGGTGACGAACGCCTGTCGGCGCGAGAGCTTCGCTAGCAGTGGCGTTCCTCGGCACGAAGCGCGCGGCCTTCCTGCCGATGGCCGTCGTCGGGCTCGCGCTCGACCAGCTGGGCAAGTTGCACACGTCGACGACGATCGACCCAGGCGCGCGTGAGCGATTGTTCGGCGACTGGATCGCGTGGACGAACGTCCCCGCGATGGGCGGCGCCTTCGGGATCTTTCGTGATTGGCTCCCCGGGGCGCAGCTGATCGGCTTCTCTGCGCTCGCGTTGGCCGCGACCCTGGTGATCGTGCTCTTCTATCGCGCGTTGGCCCCTGGGGAGCAGGGGACGGCCGCGGCCCTCGGCGCGTTGCTCGGTGGGATCGCCAGCCACGCCGTGGATCGGCTCCGCTACGGTTCGGGCGTCGACTTCCTCCACCTGGGCTCACCGACCTCGAACGCGGTGCCGGACTTCAGTCTCGCCGACGTCGCGATCGTGCTGGGGGCGACAACCCTCATCATCGAGCTCTTCGCGACCGAGTTCGCGACGCGCGTAGCCGAGCGGCCTCGCCGCTAGCGCGACGTTCGCAGCCGAGCTGCCTCGCCGCGCGTGCGCGTCCTCTTCCTACGCAACGCAACGCAACGCAGCGTGGCATGCGGACGCCGCACGCCGGCGCCTGCGTCTTCGACCGCTCGCACGTGCCCGATCCGGTCATTCGTTAAGTGACCAACATCCCCGCGCGGGCTGGTCGCGACCTTAGCCACCCCTCGAATTTTTTTCGTTGCCGGCGACGCGCGGAGTCTTCGATCGAAATTCCTTTGCAGTCGCCCGGCTGCATCGAAACGCACAGACACTCCATTGTGTTATTCCCGAGTTCACCGCGTGACGCTGGTTTGAATTCGTTGACACCTCTCGGACGGTTGCGTTAGACATTGCCTACCCCCTGGGCCTCACGGATCGACTTTCCCCCAATCGCTGCGCCTACGAACCTCCCGGAACCCGAGCCGGTTTCCGCCGATTTCAAATCCTGCTCCCGGAGCATCGAAATCGTTCGTCGGTCAGCCTTGCGGTCGTCCTTCCTGTCGCCCGAACCGGTCGCGGTACCGTTCGGCGGAGGGTCGGACGACACTGTATCGGCAGCGCGCGATGAATCTCCCTGTCCTGCGAAAGCTCGCAGATGTCCAGACGGGTGAGATCGAGCAGGAAGCGGAGTCGATCCCGATGCCGAAGACGTCCAGCAAGCCGAAGAGCGAATACGCGATCCAGACCGTATCGAACGCGCTCCGTATGCTGGAGGTCTTCCACACCGAGAACGAGATGGGCGTGAGCGATCTCGCGCGCACGCTCGGGCTCCACAAGAACAACGCCTTCCGCCTGCTCGCGACCCTCGAGCTCTCGGGATACATCCAGCAGACGCCGGCCACCGAGCTCTACCACCTCGGCCCGCGCTGTCTCGAACTCGGCCACGCCTTCGCGCGGAGCCACACGTTGATGAACCAGGCGCGACCGATCCTCGAGCGACTCGCCCGGGACATCGGCGAGACCGCCCACCTCGGCGTGTTGAGCGGCCGCGAAGTCGTGCACCTCGACGGCGCCCTGCCGGAGCAGCTCGTGCTGACCGGTCTGCGTGTCGGCGATCGCCTCGACGCCCACTGCACGGCACTGGGCAAGACGCTCCTCGCCGGCGAGATCGCGAACCGCAGCCTCGGCCTCGCCTCCCCCGAAATCGATTCGCAGGAGCCGCCGGGCCCGGGCAGCCTCGAAGCGGAGCTCTCCGAGGCTTCGCTCACCCGCTACACGGATACGACCCTGGCGGACGCGACCAAGTTGGTCGACGAGCTGCGCACGGTGCAGCTGAACGGCTACGCGACCGACCTCGAGGAGTACGCGCCCGGTCTCCGCTGCGTCGCGGCGCCGGTGCGCGACGCGAGCGCCCGGGTCGTCGGCGCCCTGTCGCTCTCGGGCCCGGCGATGCGCCTCGGCGAAGAGCGACTCCACGGCGCGATCGCGACCGCGATCAGCGAAGCCGCGGTCGAGCTGTCGTCAGAGCTGGGCTTTCATGCGGCTACGCCCTTGGAAGCTTGAGGCCGGCTTTCTATGCGGCTTCGCCGGGGGAAGCTCGAGGCCGGCTGGCGTGCTCGTTTGGCGACGCCGTTGAATTCCGGCTGAGCGCGCGACCGACGGTCTGCGCGCGCGGCGTCTCGTGTCGCGTCCTCGCGTTATGATCGCGCGATGGATTTCGAACTCGACGACGCACTGCTCACGCTCCAGGACACGGCCCGCCGCTTTGCGGACGAGGAGCTCGTTCCTCACGCCGGGACCTGGGACGAAGCCGGCGAGCTGCCGCTTCCGGTCCTTACGAAAGCGTGGGAACTCGGGCTCTCGCATACCGGTATTCCCGAGGAGCTCGGGGGTGTCGGCCTGCCCGTGACCGCGGCAGTGCTCGGCGTCGAGGAGCTCGCCCGCGGTTGCGGCGGCGTCACCACGTCGATCATCTCGAACGACCTGGCCCTGAACCCGATCCTCCTCGGGGGCTCGGACGACCAGCGGGCGGAGTGGCTCGGGCAGTGTGCCGAGGAATTCAAGATCCTCGCGTTCTGTCTGTCGGAGCCCGGCGCGGGATCGGACGTCGCGGGGCTCCAGCTCCATGCGGAGCGCGACGGCGACGACTACGTCCTGAATGGAACCAAGGCCTGGATCACGAACGGCGGCTACGCCGACATCTACACCGTCTTCGCGACCCTCGATCGCAGCTCCCGCCATAAGGGCATGTGTGCGTTCGTGATTCCCAAGGGCACGCCCGGCCTGTCCCCCGGTCGCAAGGAAGACAAGATGGGACACCGCGCGAGCAACACCACGCTCGTGCATTTCGACAACGTGCGGGTGCCCGCGAATCAGCGGCTCGGCGAGGAGGGCGAGGGATTCCGGATCGCGATGGCGACCCTCGACCGCGCCCGACCGCAGGTGGCGGCGCTCGCCGTCGGCGTCGCGCGCCGCGCCCTCGAGGAGAGCCTCGCCTACGTGCAGGAGCGAAAGGCCTTCGGCCAGGCGATCGGCGAGTTCCAGGGCGTCCAGTTCATGCTGGCGGACATGGCGAAGTCGATCGAGGCGAGTCGACTGCTGACGGCGCAGTCCGCCTGGCTGGTCGACCAGGGGAAGAAGGCCGCCAAGCAGAGCGCGATGGCCAAATGCTTCGCGACCGACACCGCGATGCAGGCGACGACCGATGCGGTCCAGATCTTCGGGGGCAACGGCTACACGAAGGAGTACCCGGTCGAGAAGCTGATGCGCGACGCAAAGCTGATGCAGATCTACGAGGGGACGAACCAGATCCAGCGCGTCGTGATTGCTCGGGAGCTCACCAAGGAGTAGCTGCGTAGGGCCACGTACAATCCCCTCGGGTGTAGTTCGCGTGACGCGAGCCGGCCCGGAGAATCCAGCCTTCCTCACGCCATTTGGGCGATCACCTGCCTGTCCGCGATCCGACGCCACCCGCGTAGATCTTCGGGAATGCTCGGAAACCCGCGGTCCGCGACTCCGGATTCGTCGACGGGGCACTCACCTTCGGATAGGCTTCGCAGCCTTTCGCGGAGTCCCGACCGAGCCCGGCCCCGGACTCCACCCACTCCATCTGCGCCAGCCGCTCTCATCCAGACGAGATGACTGATGCAGTACGGAGGCGAGACCTGAGGGGATCTCCTCGGACTCGACCTGTGTACCGATGGAGCCATACGTGCCCCCTCGTACACCCAGCCCCATCCCGGGACGCACGCCGACGTCAGCGCTCGGCGGGCCTTCCGAGAAGTAAAGGACCCCCGTTGTGAGCTTGAACGACGACGCCCTCGAATATCACGCCAAGGGACGCGCCGGTAAGGTCAAGGTCGTTCCGACCAAGGACTGCATCACCGCGAACGATCTCTCGCTCGCCTACTCCCCCGGCGTCGCCGCGCCCTGCCTCGAGATCGAGAAGAACCCCGAGGACGCCTACAAGTACACCGCCAAGGGCAACCTCGTCGCGGTGATCAGCAACGGTTCGGCGGTCCTCGGCCTCGGCAACATCGGCGCCCTCGCCGGCAAGCCGGTCATGGAGGGCAAGGGTGTCCTCTTCAAGCGATTCGCCGACGTCGACGTGTTCGACATCGAAGTCGACTCCCACGACACGGAAGAGATCATTCGCTTCTGCGAGATGATCGCCCCAACCTTCGGCGGCATCAATCTCGAGGATATTCGCGCCCCCGAGTGCTTCGAGATCGAGGAGCGCTTGAAGGAGTCCCTCGAAATCCCCGTCTTCCATGACGACCAGCACGGTACTGCGATCATCTCCGCGGCCGCGCTCCTGAACGGCATCGAGCTGCAGAACAAGAAGATCGAGGACGTGAAGGTCGTCTTCTCCGGCGCCGGCGCCGCCTCGATCTCCTGCGCGAAGCTCTACAAGGACCTCGGGGTGAAGGCCGAGAACGTCCTGATGTGTGACTCGCGCGGCGTCATGTACAAGGGACGCGGCGAGGGCCTCAACAAGTACAAGGAAGAATTCGTCGCCGAGACCGAGGCGCGCACCCTCGAGGATGCGCTCGTCGGGGCCGACGTGTTCCTTGGTCTCTCGCAGGCGGGCGTCGTCAACAAGGACATGGTCAAGACCATGGCCGACCGACCGCTGGTCTTCGCGATGGCGAATCCCGATCCGGAGATCACGCCCCCGGAGGCCAAGGATGTCCGCCCCGACGCGATCTGCGCGACGGGCCGCTCGGACTACGCCAACCAGGTCAACAACGTCCTCGGCTTCCCGTTCATCTTCCGCGGCGCCCTCGACGTGCGCGCCACGAAGATCAACGAGGAGATGAAGCATGCGGCGACCTATGCCCTCGCGGATCTCGCCAAGCGCGGCGAGGCCGTCCCGGATGCGGTCAGGAAGGCCTACCCGGGCGAGAGCTTCGACTTCGGTCCCGAGTACATCATCCCCAAGCCCTTCGACCCGCGCGTGCTGCTCTTCGTGGCGCCGGCGGTCGCTCAGGCGGCGATGGAGTCGGGCGTCGCGACGCAGCCGATCGACCTCAAGGACTACGAGGCCAAGCTCCAGCAGATGCTCGGCGAGATCGCTTCGCTCTAGACGCGCGCTCGGAATCGGCAAGAACTGGCGGCCGGCCTTTCCATTGTGGGACGGCCGGCCGTTCTGCATTCTGGGTCGTGTCTCGCGCCCCTCCTTCCCGGAGCCTCCATGTTCCAGAAGACCCTGATCGCCAATCGCGGCGAGATCGCCGTTCGCATCATCCGCGCCTGTCGCGAGCTGGGGATCGCGTCGGTCGCGGTCTACTCGGAGGCGGACGCGGACTCGATTCACGTGCATATGGCGGACGAGGCGGTCTGTTGCGGTCCGGCGCGGGCGACCGAGAGCTATCTCGACATCGAGAAGATCGTCGCCATCGCGAAGCAGACCGGCGCCGACGCCGTGCACCCGGGCTACGGTTTCCTTTCCGAAAACGCGGATTTCGCCAGGGCGGTGAGCGATGCGGGGATCGCCTTCATCGGTCCGACGCCCGAGGTGATCGCCGCGATGGGCCGGAAGATCGCTGCGCGCGAGCGAATGATCGTCGCCGGCGTGCCGGTCGTGCCGGGGGGCGACCGGATCGACGAAGCCGGCGCGGCGAAGCGCGCCGCGGCGGAGATGGGATACCCGGTGCTCGTGAAGGCGAGCGCGGGAGGCGGCGGGCGGGGCATGCGTCGCGTCGACGATGCGAGCGAGCTCGAGGCGGCGCTCGAGCGCGCGTCGAGCGAAGCCGAGGCGGCCTTCGGCGACGGTGACGTCTATCTCGAGAAGTTCGTCGATGGACCGCGGCACATCGAGTTCCAGGTCATGGCCGACGCCGAAGGCCACACGATCCACCTTGGCGAGCGGGAGTGCTCGATCCAGCGCCGCCACCAGAAGCTCGTCGAAGAGTCCCCCGCGTACGGGATGACGCCCGACGTCCGCGCCGCGATGGGGGACGCGGCGGTCAAGGCGACGCGCGCCGTCGGCTACGTCGGCGCCGGCACCGTCGAGTTCCTGATGGACGCGAGTGGAGACTGGTACTTCCTCGAGATGAACACCCGGATCCAGGTCGAGCACCCGGTGACCGAGGCCGTCACCGGCGTCGACCTCGTACAGCTGCAGATCCGGATGGCCGCCGGCGAGAAGCTCGAGTTCGCGCAGGAAGACGTGGCGCTGACCGGACATGCGATCGAAGTGCGGATCTACGCCGAGGACCCCGACAAGAACTTCATCCCCTCCCCCGGTCCGATCGTCGGCTGGCGCGCGCCCGAAGGCGACGGCGTTCGGCTCGACAGCGGCTTCGAGGGCGGACAGACGGTGACGACGCACTACGACCCCATGATCGCCAAGCTGATCGTGCACGCGGACGATCGCGACGCCGCGGTCGAGAAGCTCGCGGCGGCGCTCGAGGACTACACGATCGCGGGCATCAAGACGGGGCTCCCGTTCCTGCGGCGTGTCTGCGAGAACGAGGTCTATCGAAAAGGCCAGTACGACACGGCGTTCATCGAGGATCACATGGGAGACCCCCTGCCCGCGCTCGACGAGACGACGCGGGACCTGGTGTTCGCGGCGGTCGGGCGGCGCGCCGCACGGGAGCAGTCCGGGGCGACGTCGTTCGAGATCGCGCTTCCGAAGAGCGATGCCCTCGCGGTCGAGGTCGAAGGCGACGTCGTGACGGTCGACGGTCGGCCGATCATGCTCGCCGTGGCGGAAGAAGAGGGTCCGATGCTCGTCGCTACGGGTCCGTCCGGGCCGGTCTCGCTCACGCTCGTGCCGCGCAAGAAGGGCGGCTACGACGTTGGGCTTCGCGATCGCGTGCTGCGCGTGAAGTGCGAAGCGCGGGGCTGACGTGATCCTCGAAGTCGCGATCCTCGACGTGCGACCCGGGGAAACCGAAGCCTTCGAGCGCGACTTCGCCGAGGCGCAGACGCTCGTGGCTTCAATCGCCGGCTACCAGCGTCACGAGCTGCAGCGCTGTGTCGAGAACGCCGACCGCTACCTCCTGCTCGTGTGGTGGGACACGCTCGAGGCGCATACGGAGGGGTTCCGGGGTTCTCCGCAGTACGAGCGCTGGCGCGAGGTGTTGCACCACTACTACGACCCGTTTCCGACGGTGGAGCATTACGAAGCGGTGCTGCCCTGACGGAGCGTTAGCGTCCGACGGGGAACCATCTTCGGGCGGAACCGCGCGTTGCGCGCGGGCGACTCACAAGTGGGGGAGCGGGAGGGGGCTTTCGTCCCGGCCCGAGGAACGCCCGATGATTCGCAACTGCCCGTTCGCCCAGCCGCCGCCGATCGGTCGGCTCCTGCTCTCCGCCGTCCTCGGGTGGCTGCTGGGATGCGCCGGGGCACCCGGCCCCTCCGTCGCGCCCTCGACCGCGTCCGCCGCGCGCCCGTCGCATCTCCAGATCGTGCCGAGCGACGTCGCCCCGCCGGTCTTCGACTGGACCGAGCGGGTCGACTACGACGGATTGCGCCACTGGTTCGGTCGTCGCGCAGATTTCCGGCCGCGATGCGTGACGCCGTCCCGCCAGGCTGCGGGCGAGGCGATGCTGCGCGGCGACTGGGCCGAGGCCGAGCGCCTGACCGCGCCCCTCGTCGCGGCTTGCCCGGTCGATCCCTCCCTGCATCTCTGGCGTTATGCGGCGCTGACGTCGTTGGGGCGGGAGCCCGAGGCCAGTCTGCACGGTGACTGGTACGCCGGCCTGTTGGCGTCGATCCTCGAGACCGGTGACGGCGCGTCGGCGGCGACCGCCTTCGTGACGATTTCGAAGGAAGAGGCCTTCGCGGTCCTCTCGCACTTCGGGTTGACCCCGGAGCGCGAGCGGCACCTCGCCGGGCCGCCGGAGTTCGACGTCTTCGATGCCCGGAGCGACGCCGGGATCCGGGTGAGCGTCTACTTCCACCCGGCGTTCCGTGCGCTCCGGGGGGCGAACGGTGGCGCGATGCAATGATCGGCTCCACCCTTCGTGCGAGCGCCTCGCGCTCGACCGGCGGGAGGACACGAGCGCGTGACGCTAGGCTTCGCACGGAACTGGACGCGATCGATGCTGCTGCTCTCGCTGGTCGTCGGCGTGAGCGCGCACGCCGCCGAGCCCTTCGAGTTCGCGCTCATCGGCGACTATCCCTACTTCCCGCGCGACGACGCGGGCCTGCCACATCTGCTCGAGGATCTGCGAACCGCGCCCGACCTCGAGTGGATCCTGCACCTCGGTGATGTGCACAACCCGCGCGCGACGGACTGCTCCGAGGCGCTCTTCCGCGAACGTCGCGATGCGTTCCTCGGACTCGGCCGTCCCTTCGTGCTCACGCCGGGGGACAACGATTGGGCGGATTGCAGCGGCGACGGGGTCGCGTGGCTGGATGTCGTGCGAGACGTCTTCTTCGGAAGCGACGCGCAGGTGCTCGAGGGCGCAGGCCTCGACGTTCGATCGCAATCGAGCGCAGGGGGGCCGGTCGAGAACCTGATCTGGGAACGCGATCGCGTCGTGTTCGCGACGCTGCACATGATCGCCGGTCCCGCGCCGCCGCTCGGCTGGCTCGACGAGCTCCGCAGCGAACGCGCCGCGCTCCGGGAGGCCGGTGCCGCCTGGATCGACGAGGCGTTCCGGGTCGCGCGTGAACGCGACGCGCGAGCGGTCCTGCTGGCGACGCAGGTCAGCCTCTGGCCATACACGGCGAATCCCAGCCTGCTGCACGTCGTCGACCCCGAACACCTCGAGCCCCACGACGGCTTCGCGCCTCTCCTGGCTGCCCTCGTCGAACACACGCGCGCCTTTGGCCGGCCGGTCGTCGTCGCGAACGGGGACACCCACGTGTTCCGGATCGACAAGCCCCTCGTCGACGGACACCGCGAGACGCTGCAGAACTTCACGCGCGTCGAGGGTTTCGGTTCCCCGCACGGACACTGGGTGCGCGTTCGCGTCGAGCCGGATCGTGAGGAGGTGTTCAGCTTCCGCCAGGAATGGGTGACCGAGAATCTCTATACGCTCGTGCCACGCGCCGAACGGACCGACGGTTTCGAGGACGACGGGATCGGGAACCTGATCTGGATCGTGCGCGTGCTGCAGTGGATTCCGATGGCGCTCGCCTGGATTGGTGCTTTCGTCGTCGCGCGTTTCTTCGGGGGCTGGATCTTTCGGCGTTTCGGCCGCGGCGACGGCGGCGGAGCCAGCTCGACTTGAGCCATCGGCCTGCGGGGTCCGTGCGCGCGTAGGAAACGAATTGATCGCGTCACACCCCGGCCCTTCGCATAGAATGATCGCAGCGGAGTCGATCATGCCGAACCGAAGCAACCTCCCTGGTCGTGTCGTCGCGCGCATCCGGCGCGCACTCTTTGCGCTCGCCTCGCTCGGGAGGCTGCTCCCGTCCGCTGCCGCGGCTTCCTCTCCCGACGATGCCGAGGTCTTCGCGATGATCGAGAGCCTTCGGATCGTCGCTGCGGGGATCAGCGTCGACGGCGACTGCTCCGAATGGGGTGCGATCCCGTTGTTCGCGGATCCGGTCGGCGACGCAGGGGGAGATCCGACGCGTGACGTCGTGGGCGTCGCGCTCGCGCCGACCGACGCGGAGCTCTTCGTGCGGATCGACGTCGCGGGCACGCCGCCGACGGGCGCAGACGACTACTGGCTCGAGGTCGACTACCGAAATCAGCAGTACTGGGACCTGACCTTCTCCCTGGCCAGCGGCTTCGCGTTCTTCGACGTCCGACCGGAAGCCGGCGAGTCGGGGGGCGGACGCCTGCCCTGGACGAGCGCCCACCAGATCGCCGCGGGTGCGAGCTGCATCGAAGTCCGGATCCCCTTCGCCGATCTCGAGACGCAGCTGCCGCCGGCGATGCAGGGGCAGCTGACGGGCGCCGCCGCTCGATCCTGGCTGCGCGTGCACGCGATGACCGGAGAGCCCCTCGAGTTCTTCGCGACCGAGATCGACTACGGCGTCGCGGTCGGTTCGTTCCGACTGGCGCCGACGCCCTACGACCTCGATCCGGCGCTACCCGCCGGCGCGGTCCCGGCCTATCGAACGGGCTTTCCGCTGCTGGGCGACTGGTACCTCGGTCAAGGCACCGGCGGCACCGGCTCCCACGGCCTGCTCTCCGAGCCCTGGGCCTACGATTGGCACAAGGTGGATCACGCCCTCGAGCCGGAGACCCCCGAGCGGAGCGGCGTGCTCACGGACAACTACTCCTTCGGCGAGCCGATCTTCACGCCCGAGGGCGGGACGGCGGGCAGCGGATCGGGGCACGTCGACGACCAGCCGGACTGCACGCCGTATCAGGCGTGTCCGCCGGGCGCGGGTGTGAACAATCTCTTCCTGGAGCTGCCGAACGGCTTCGGGCTGCTCTTCAGTCACATGGTGCAGGGCAGCCTGCTCTTCGCATCGGGGGCGGCGGTGCCCGAGGGCGCGCAGATCGGAGAGGTGGGGAACTCCGGATCCGCGTGGAGCTGGCCGCACCTGCATCACGAGGTGCGCGATCGCGGACCCGATCCGGACGTGCGGATCCCGATCTCGCTCGCCCAGGTCGACGTCGGTCTGAATCCCGACCTCGAGAACGATCCGTGGCGGCGGCGCTTCGCCGTGTGGCATCCGCGGGAGGGATTCTTCGCGCGGAGGAGCCCGGTTCCGCTGCCCGGGCCGGGCGGGATCGCCTGGGTGCTCGCGGCGGGATTGATCGCGACGGGCGCCGCGATGATCCGTCGACCGAACGGCTGAAGCGTCGCCCGCGCGGGCGCGGCGAGGCCGCCGAGCTACATCGCCCGGAGCGCCTCCGCCGGCGCCGTTCTCGCGGCGCGAATCGCCGGGATCAACCCCGACACCACGCCGACCCCGACCAGCGCGGCCGTCAGCACGACGGCCATCGCCGGATCGAGCAGCGGCGGCGAGACGAACGCCGCGTCTTCGGGCAACACGAACTCGATGCCGCGCACGAGCAGCATCCCGAGGCCCGCGCCGGCGACGCCGCTCGCGAGGGCCACGAGGGCCGCTTCCATCAGGAACTGCACGAACACGTCGCGGCTGCGCGCGCCGATCGCTTTGCGGACGCCAATCTCCTGCGTACGTTCGCCGACCACCACGAGCATGATGTTCATCACGCCCACTGCGCCCACGAAGAGGGTGACGAGCCCGGCGCTGATCATGAACACGCGGATGCCCCCGAAGATCACCCGGAGCATGTTGAGGGGTTCCTGGATGTTGAAGGCCCACATCGCCGATTCGATCGCAGGGTCGTAGCCCTCGCGCAGGGCGGTCAGCTCACGGATCTGCCGGATCGCGTCCCAGCTGGCCTCCTTCGTGACCGGCGCGAACGCGAACTCGTCGACGTCGTCGGTCTGGGTGAACCATCGCTGGGCGGTCGTGTAGGGAATGAAGACCTTGAGATCCTCGGGGTCGCCCGAGTTCATCAACTGGTCGCCCTTCTCCTTGGTGATGCCGATGACCCGGAAGCGCAGTCCGTCGACGATGATCGACTCGCCGAGGGCGCGCTTGCGTCCGAAGAGTCGATCGGCGGCGCGGGGGCCGATGACCGCGACCCGCGCCGCGCGCTCGACGTCGAGCGGCGAGAGGAAGCGGCCCTCGACGACGGTGATGCCGCGGATCAGGTCACCGTCCGCGTCGAGACCGGTCAGACGCAGGAGCTTCGATCGCCGTCCGGCGCGCACTGGCATCGACCAGACGTGCACCTCCGGCGACGCGGCTTCGACGTTGGCGAGGCGCTCGGTGCCCTGCACGTCCTCGTTCTCGACCTCGACGACCCGCGCGCCGCGCTCGCCGGTTCGCGACTTGAGGATCGTCCCCCGACCCATCATCACCACGCGCGGGCCGATCTCCTCGAACTCGCGCACGAAGTGGGCTTCGAAGCCCATCATGTTCGCGGAGAGGAAGGTGAGCATGAAGCCGCCCCAGGCGATGCCGAGAGCCGTGAGGCCGAAGCGCACGCGGTGGGCGACGATGCTGCGGAGGGTCTCGATGAAGATGTCCCGCATCGCCTAACCCTCGACCCGGAGGGTGAGCGCCGGGTCGATTCGCGATGCCATCCACGCCGGGACGATGCCGGCGATCAGGCCGACGCCGCCCATGGTCCCGAGGGCCATCGCGAGCACGCCCGCCGTGAGCTCCGGCACCGGGATCAAGTCCGGGAGCGCGAGGGCCTCGAGCGCCAGGCAGCCGCCGACGCCGATCGCCCCGCCGAGACCGCCCCCGAACGCCACGATCGTCAGCGTCTCGAGGAAGAACTGCAGCAGCACGTCGCGCCGTCGGGCACCGACCGCGAGGCGAATGCCGATCTCGCGACGTCGCGTGCGGACCGAGTCGAGCATCATGTTGAGCACGCCGATCCCGCCGATGACGAGGGTCGCCGCGGACAGCGCGTACATCATGCCGTCCTGCTGATCGAGCGGGATCATCCGCAAGGTCTTGACGGGGCTCCACCCGACGATCGCTTCTTCGTCGGTCGGACTCACGTGGATGCGCTCGGCGAGGATGCGACGCAGCTCGGCCTCGGTCTCTTCGGCGAGACTGCGGTGGGGCATGCGGTAGAGCAGGTGGCTCACGAAATCGTCGTCGGTCCAGTCCATCGGCCAGAAGGCGATATGCGTGGAGAGCGGGATCCAGATCTGGTCGTCGACTTCTTCGCCGTCGCGGCCGAACTGGGTCCCGACGCGCTCGAGGAAGCCCACGACCTCGAAGCTCTTGCCGTCGATCCGAAACCGATCGCCGAGGCGGCCGCCCGCGCCGAGCACGTCCACTCGCGCGTCGGCACCGAGCACCGCCACGCGGCGTCGATGGTCGAGGTCGCCCTGCGTGATCGCGCGACCGGCGGAGAGCGCGAGGGAGCGGATCTGCTGGCTCGCGACCTCGACCCCGCGGATCTCCATGTTGAGCGCCTTCTGGCCTGCGGTGACCGGCAGGTACCAGCGCTTCTCCGTCCCGACCAGCTCTGCGATCCGTGCGCGACGGCGCGCGTACTGCACGTCCTGCCAGGTGAACCAGAGCTCGCGCCGGTCGACGGCGGGCGTGTACTCCTCCCCGATTCGCCCGGCCCACATCTGCCCCATGTTCTTGCCGGTCTTCGCGAAGCCGTTCGTGACCATCGTCTTCACGCCGGCGCCCCATCCGACGAGGAAGATCACCGCGGCCGTTCCCCATACGAGGCCGAAGAGGGTCAGCGCCGACCGCACCTTGTGCGCCCAGAGGAGCCGGAACGCCTGCCGCACGGACTCCACGCCTAACGCCCTCCCGCATCGCTGCGGACGTCGCGGTCGATCAGCCCGTCTTGGATCGTGAGGCAGCGCGGCGCTCGGGCGCCGATTTTCGGATCGTGGGTGACGATCACGAGGGTGTTGCCGTCGGCGTGGACCTGATCGAAGAGCGACAGCACCTCTTCTCCGGTCTTGGTGTCGAGGTTGCCCGTCGGTTCGTCCGCGAGCAGGATGGCCGGTCGGTTCACGAGCGCGCGGGCGACCGCCACGCGCTGGCGCTCGCCGCCGGAGATCTCGTTCGGGAGGTGGTCCGCGCGCGGGGCGAGGCCGACCCGGTCGAGGGCGTCCATCGCTCGTTCGCGTCGCTCCTTCCGGGAGACCTTGCGGTAGCCGAGGGGCAGCTCGACGTTCTCGACCGCCGAGAGCCGCGGCAGCAGGTTGAAGGCCTGAAAGACGAAGCCGATCTCTTCGCCACGCAGGCGCGCGAGCTGGTCGCTGTCGAGGTCGGTGACCGACCGGTCCTCGAGGCGGTAGACGCCGTCGGTCGGCCGCGACAGGCAACCGAGAATTTCGAGCAGCGTCGTCTTGCCCGAGCCGGACGGTCCCATCACCGTCACGTATTCGCCGGACTCGATGCGCAGGTCGATCCCGCGCAGCGCGTGCACGTCGACGCGCTCCGTTTGGTAGTGCTTGTGCACGCCCGACAGGTCGATGACCGCGCCGGACGTGAGACGTGCATCGCTCATGCGCGCACTCCCTTCTCGCGAGCCGCTTACTGCAACAGCCCTGAGCTCATTGCAAGAGAACCTCTTCGCCCGCCTCGAGGCCGGCGATGATCTGGACGCGATCGCCGTCGATGATGCCGATTTCGACTACGCGCAGGTTCGCGTCCGGATCGTCCTCGGCGTCGGCCGTTTCCTCCGCGTCCGTGGCGAGGTCGACGAGGATCTCGGTCCCGCGGTAGCGGAGGGCGGTCTCGGGCACGATCACCGCGTCCTCGACGACCTCGGTCACGATCTCCGCATCGCCGGACATGCGCGGCCGCAACAGGCTCGCCTCGGGGTCGGTGATCTCCACCTTGACCTCGAAGTAGGTCACGTTCTGGATGCGTTCGCCCATCGGTGCGATCTCGCGTACGCGCCCGACGAATTCGCGATCGGCGTAGGCCTCCGTGCGGATGCGGGCCGGCTGGTCGATCGCGACGCGGGTGATCTCGTTCTCGTCGACGAGGCCCTCGAGGTGGAGCGTCTTGTCCCCGGCGAGGGAGAGCAGCAGCGTTCCGCCCGTGACCGACGTGACCGGCGAGATCGCGTCTCCCTCCTCGACGTGCACCTCGAGCACGCGTCCGACGAGCGTCGATTCGATCGTCGCGTAGCCGAGCGTCGTCGACAGCGTGTCGAGTGCCGCTACAGCGCTCGCGCGGGAGGCGCGGGCCTGTTCGAAGCGCGCGACGGCGTCGTCGTGCGCCTGATCCGAGGAGGCGCCGGTGGTGTGGAGCTCCGACGCGCGATCCCGCGCGATCCGTGCGAACTTGACCTCGACGTCCGCGGCCTGGAGCTTCGCCTCCGCCTCGCGCACCTGCGAGGCGAGCAGCTCGCGCTCGATCTCGACGAGGGGCTGGCCCGGGGTGACGAGATCGCCCTCTTCGACGTGGATCAGCTCGACGATCCCGGCGATCCGCGGGCGCACCTCGACCTCGGTCGCGGGCTCGACGGTGCCGGTCGCGATCACGAGGCGCTCGATCTCGCCCCGTTCGACGGTGTAGACCTCGCGCTCGGCCGGCGGCTCGCCGCCGCACGCCGTGAGCGCGAGGCAGAGCGCGGCAATGGCCGGGGCGATCGCGCGCGGGGGGATTGCGAAGACGCGAGGACGAGCGAAGCTCGCGCGCGGCAAGTGAAGGAGCGGGGCGGTGTTCACGTTCCGTCCGGACTGGGAGCGCGGCGCGAGCCGGCACTGTAACAGAGAAGTGTCGACGCGCGAAGCAAAGTTTCGCAGGCCCGCACTTCTTCCGCCTGGCCACGGCAAGAGGAGGTTTCAGATGATGCGAAGATTCGGACGAGGGACGGCTACGCTCGTCATGCTAGTCGCCGGCGCCTGGGCCGCGGCGACCCTCGCGGAGACGGCCCCGGAAGCGGAGGCGCCCCCCGGAACGATCGAGTTCGTCGGCAAGAACACCTTCGCGACGGCGAATGGGACCTTCCACGCGTGGCGGATCGTCGAGCGGGCGATCGACCCGGCGGATCCGACGAAGAGCCACGCCATCGTCGAGATCGATCTCGCGAGCGTTGACACGGGTATCAATCGCCGGGACGACCACCTCCGCGATCCGGACTTCTTCGAGATCGACACCTGGCCGACGGCACGGGTTCGCGCGTACGACCTCTCGCCCATCGGGGAAGACGAGGCCGGGCGGCCGCGATTCACGGCGCGCTTCGACGTCGATCTCCACGGCGTCGAGCGGACCGTCGACGGGGAGGTCGTGCTCGTCGAGGCCTCCCCTCCGACCTTCGAAGGCAGCCTCGTGATCGATCGCATGCAGTTCGCCGTCGGCGCGCCGCCGAGCCGCTGGAACCCGATGTCGATCGACGCGGAGATCCCGGTGCGGTTCCGGGTCGCGTTCTAGCGCGCGGGGACGTCCAGGGCGGGCAACAACTCCGACCGGATCCAGCCCATCTCGGGCTCACGCTCGAGGGTTTCGGCATAGACCGCGCGCGCGGCCGATCGATCGCCGCCCGCCGCGAGGGTCTGACCGAGCCAGGCACTCGCGTCGAGCCAGCCCCAGCTGGGTCCGGATTCGGCGTCGCGCGAGAAGACCTCGGGATCGAGGGCCGCCCGGGCACGTTCGAGCAAGGGCCGCGCCGCATCCGGTCCGCCGCCGAAGCTGGCCGGAGTGTGGAGCATCAGGATGCCGTGCTGGAGCAGCATGCGCGGGTGTTCGGGATCGATCGCGCGCGCCTCAGCGACCGCGCCGTGCGCCTGACGTCCCAACCACATCCGGCGGAGCAGGCTGCGGTCGGCGCGGACGCCGAGGATCACCGCGCGCAGGACGAGCGCTTCCACCCGTTCCCGCGGCGCGAGCGTCTCGTCCGTGACGAGCTCGTCGACGATGGCCTGGGCGCGATCGATCGCGCCGGCATGAAACGCGCTGCGCTCTAGACCCTTGGTTCGAGAACGTAGAAGCGGTAGAGCGTGTAGGCCGTGCGGTAGCGCAGGGCCGGGTCGTCGCGACCTTCGAGCGCGCGCGCGAGCCCTTCGAGCTGCGGGATCCGGCCGCGCATCCAGAGCGCGTCGACCTGCGCATCGGAGCCCGGCGCGTCGTTCGCGGCGCCGTGGGCCGGTGCGAGCCCCTGGAGCACGAAGCCGAGGGCGACCACGACCAGCGCGATCGCGAGCTGTCGCCGGAAGCGTTCGCGCGGATTGCCGGTGTCGGAGCGGGAGGGAAGGCGGAGACCGAAGGCGTTCATGGCGATGTCCCGATCGGCGCGGGCGCGCGGCCGACGTCGGAGCGGCCCGCTCGGGTTGCGGAATCGCCCCTGGGAGAAAGTGTGCCGAGGGGCTCCGCGGAGGTTCCCCGGGCGCCCTATCCCTCCGTCTTCGCGACCGCGCTTCCGGCTCGCTTGGCCTCCCGGCGCGCCGGATCGAAGATCCAGGCCACGCCGACGCCCGCGAGGTAGAGCACGATCAGCGGGACCGCGAGGAAGATCTGGCTGACCGGATCCGGCGGCGTGAGCATCGCGCCGACGATGAAGACCACGAGCACCGCGTAGGGCGTCGCCCTGAAGAGCTGCTTGGCGCTCACGACCCCGGTGATCGAGAGGAAGAACACGAAGAGCGGGAGCTCGAAGGCGATTCCGAAGGCGAGGAAGAGGCGCGTCGTCAGACTGAACACCTCCTTCATCGTCCACGCCGACACGACCCACTCGTTGTCCCAGCTGTTGAAGAACTCGAACACGATCGGGAAGACCATCGAGTATCCGAAGATCGCCCCGGACGCGAAGAGCACGGTCGAGAAGAAGACGAAGGGCAGGACCGCTTTGCGCTCGTTGTCGTAGAGACCCGGCGCGATGAAGCCCCACAAGTGGTAGAAGCTCACGGGCAGCGTCATCACGAAGCCCGAGAGCAGCGCGCACTTGATGTAGGTGAAGAAGATCTCGGTCGGGGCGATCGCCTGCAGCTGGCTCTCGTTCTGGCCGAGCGCCTCGGTCGCGGGCGCGAGCAGGAAGCCGAAGATCTGCTCCGCGAAATTGAAGCTCGCGACGGCACCGAGGACCATCGCGCCCACGACCCACATGAGGCGCGTGCGCAGTTCTGCGAGGTGCTCCGTGATGGGGAGCGCGCGCTCATCCACGCTCTTCGCCCGTTCCGTCGGTCTCGGCGGTCCGGCGCGGCGTCACCGTCCGTCCGACCGGCACGGCACCCAGGTCGCTGTCCGCGGCGCTCGCGGTCGGCGCCGCGGGTTCGGCGTCTTCGCGCGCTTCGGCGGCGTCGCCTTCGCCTGTCCCTTTGCCCTCGCCCTCGCCGTGATGCGCGTGCGGATCGAGATCGTCCGGGAGTTCGCCGGGATGTTTGTCGGGCGTGTCGCTCTCGCCCTCTCGCTTGCCCGCGGCGAGTTCGTCCCCCGCCTGCGCGGGCTTGTCGTCGGTGTCGGGCTTCTTGACGGGCTGCTTCACGGGTTTGTGAATCGTGCCGGCGCCCGTCAGCCCGTCGCGCAGCTCGTTCTGGATCTCGTCCAGGGCGAGGCTCTGGCGCAGGTCGTTGCTCGCGCGGCGGAACTCGCCGAGTCCGCGGCCGAGCGTACGTGCGAGCTCTGGCATCCGCTTCGGTCCGAGGACCAACAGCGCGACGACCAGAATCAGCACGAGCTCCATGGGTCCGATACCGAACATGGCGGGCAATCTAGCACTCGGGGGCGGATCGCTTGCGCGCGGGGCGGCGCGGGGTCTGAGGGCGAGATCGTGGCAACCCCCCCGGTTTTTTCGCCACGACCTCTTCCCTCAGCGGGCGCCGTTTCCGGCTCCCATCCCTTGCTTGTGCTCCACCGGGGCGGTCGCCCCGGGAAGAAGAAGGAGCCGGCCACGCCCCCGATTCGATGTGGCCGACTCCCACGCCCGGACTCACCTCGAGCCGGACGCGAACCTCCATGAATTCACGACGTCATCTCCGCCGAGCGGATCACCGACCGACCGCGGACGCGCATCAGCGGGCGTTGCCCCTGCTCGCGCAGGACCGACAGGCCCGCGCGGGCGCGACCGCTCTCGGTCTCCTGGCACCAGACGACCCGGGCGAGGCCGTCGACGGACACCTCGCCGTCGATGTCGCGCACCGTCACCTGGAGCAGCTCGCCCGGGCGCACGCGCTCGGGCAGGTCGAGGCCGAGGCCGGTCTCGGAGCGGTCCTGGGTGTAGGCGATGCGGCGATTCTCGGACGCGAGCCTACGCGGGTAGTGGCTGTACTCGACCACGTGCACCACGCGCTGTCGATTCTCGAGGCGGAGCGGGACGCCTTCGGGATGGGTTTCGGGGGTGGACGCGTTCATGCTGCTCCTCGGTTTCGCTGGTTGCGCAGACTCATGCTGCTCCGCGGTCGTGCTGAGAGGCGACGCCGTCGACCTCCGAGAGAGTGCCCGCGAACGACGCGGCGTCGGTCGCGCCGCTGATCACGAGCTCACAGAAGATCCCGATGAGGTTCGGGTCGAATTGCTGGCCGGCTTCGCTGCGCAGCTCGATGAGCGCTTCGTCACGGGTGCGTGCACGGCGGTAGGGGCGCTCGCAGGTCATCGCGTCGAACGCGTCGCAGATGCCGATGATGCGCGACGCGAGCGGGATCGCTTCGCCCGAGAGACCGTCCGGGTAGCCCTCGCCGTCGAAGCGCTCGTGGTGGTGGCGCACGACCTGCGCGATCGGCGCGTCGAGTCCGAGGGGCAGAAGCAGGCGCTCGCCGATCGAAGCGTGGGTCTTGACCGAGTTGAGGCGCTCGGGTTCCGGCAGCACGATGCCCTGCAGGACGTCGGAAGGGGCGCCGACCTTGCCGATATCGTGGAGGAAGGCCGCGGTGCGTACGTTGCGACGCTCTTCGCGCGACAGACAGAGCGCGGCCGCGAGCAGGTCCGCGTAGTAGGCGACGCGCCGGGCGTGGCCACGCATGAAGAGGTCGCGACTCTCGATCGTCTCCGCGAGGACCTCGAGGAACTCCGTCGTCGACGGCCCGCCGGCGCGCGCGTTGCCGGCCTCGGGGCCGATCGCCGGCTCCTCGAGGACCTGGCGCAGCCGCTCCTGGGCGATCGAGCTCGCTCCGAGCTCGTCGAGTACCAGCTCCGCGTCCCGATTGCGCCCGAGCACGCGGCTGATCTCTTCGAGGAACGCGATCATGCGCGTGCGACTCTGTCGGCGCTCGAGCGCGCGCTCGACGGAGGCGCTGACCTGCACGACGTCGAAGGGCTTGGTCAGGTAGTCGAAGACCCCGTGTCGGATGCCCTCGACCGCGGTCTCGATCGAGCCGCAGCCGGTGATGATGATGATCTCGGTCTGCGGAAACTCGGCGCGGACCGTGCGCATCAGCTCGTCGCCCTTCATGCCGGGCATGTTGAGGTCGACGGTGACGAGGTCGATTGGCGTCGTGCGCAGGAGCTCCAGGGCTTCCGCGCCGCCCTCGGCGATCGCCACGTCGTAGCTCCCCGACAGGATCATCCGGAGCGACTCGCGCGGGCCGCGTTCGTCGTCGACGACGAGGACCCGGGCGCGCTCGGTGGGTTCGAGTGACGGACTCGAAGGGATGAAGGATTCGCTGGCCATGCCCCAGGTAAAAGCAAGGGGCGTGCCAGGCCTCAGAAGTGCGCAGAAATCGATCTAACTTATTGAATTAGAATAGAAATATAGATTCAACGGGACACGCGAAATTGGGTCCGTCGGGGAGCGCTGTACGGATCGGAACACCCCCGTCGGAGGATCCGTACCTCAGCGAACCGGTCCGCCTTAGCCCGGCTCTTCGATGCCCAGCTTGTCCATCTTCAGCTTGAGGACGCGGCGCGTGATCCCGATCGCGCTGGCGGTCTTGGTCTGGTTCCAGGCGTTCTGCTCGAGGGCCTCGCGCAGGATGTCGGTCTCGAAGCGGTGGACCGTCTCTTCGAAGCCGCGCTCGCCCTGGCGCCACTGCTCGCGGAGCGCCTCCGCTTGCCCGGAGTGGCCGATCGCCGGGGGCAGGTCCTCGCGATCGATCGTCTCTCCCTCGGCCATCGCCAGGGCGTACTCGATCGCGTTCTCGAGCTCGCGCACGTTGCCTGGCCAGCCGTAGCCCTCGAGCGAACCGATCGCGCCGGCGGAGAATTTCCGATCGGGCCCGAGACGCTCGAGGAAATGATGTGCGAGCAGCCGGATGTCTTCGCGTCGTTCGCGCAGCGCCGGCAGCGCAACCGGCACGACCGCGACCCGGTAGTAGAGGTCCTCGCGGAAGTTCCCGCTCTTCACCTCCTCGGCGAGGTCACGATTGGTTGCGGTCACGATCCGCACGTCGACAGTGATCGACGACGACGACCCGACGCGTTCGAACGTGCGCTCCTGCAACGCGCGCAGCAGCTTCACCTGCACCGCCTGATCGAGCTCACCGATCTCGTCGAGGAAGAGCGTGCCGCCATCGGCCGTCTCGAAGCGTCCCGCGCGTCTTTCGGACGCTCCCGTGAACGCGCCCTTCTCGTGCCCGAAGAGCTCGCTCTCGATCAGCTCCGACGGAATCGCGCCGCAGTTGACGGCGACGAAGGGCTTCTCGGCTCGAGGAGAGAGATCGTGGATCGCGCGGGCGACCAGCTCCTTGCCCGTGCCGCTCTCGCCGGTCACGAGCACCGTCGCCTCGGCCTTCGCGATCCGCTCGACGGTCCGGAAGATCGTCCGCATCGCTTCGCTTCGACCGACCATCTGCCCGAGCTGTTGGCGGTCCTCGACTTCGTCGCGCAGGCGCTCGACCTCGTCCTCGAGCTCCCGCTTCTCGAGCTTGTCGCGCACCTTGAGCTTCAGCGCTTCGAGCTCGAAGGGCTTCGTGACGAAGTCGGCGGCGCCGCGCTTCATCGCTTCGACCGCGGCGTTCACCGTGTTGGTCGCGGTCAGCACGATCACGGGTGCACGCACGTCACGGTCCGCCAGCTCGACGAGCAGGTCGAGGCCGCTGCGACCCGGCATCACGAGGTCGAGCAGCACGATGTCCGGGGTTGCGAGGGCGACCTCCCGGAGCGCATCGTCGACGCCCCCAGCGATGCGCACGTCGCCCTCGGATTTCAGCAGCATGCGCAGGGATTCCTGCACGCCCGGCTCGTCGTCGACTACCAGAATGCGAGGCATTCCAGGAGTTTACCACGCCTGTTGCCGGACCCCTCCGGACTCGCGCTCGAAGCCTGCGATCGGGCTCAGGTGGGGGTCCGCAGGTCGACCAGCACCAGGGTCTCCCGCGCGTCGCTGGCGTCGACGGTCAGCTGCCCGCCGCTCGCCTCGACGATCGTCTCCGCGAGCACGTATTCGAGGACGTTGGCCGTCGCGGCGACGTCGGCGACGCCGCTCGTGTCTCCCGCGCCGAGCTCGGGTGTGCCGCGACCGCTCGGGTCGTGATGCCGGAGGAGGATCCGTAGCCGGGGCGTGCCGTCGGCGCTTCGGTCGATGCGTCGGGTCGCGACGAAGAGGTCTCCGCGCTCGGGCAGGGACGCGAGTGCCCGGTCGAGCAGCCCGGCGAGGGCGATCTCGAGGCTGCTCGGGTCGCCCCAGGCGATCGGTGCATCGCGCTCGAGCTCCCGCAACACGAGCAGTCGGCGTTCCCCGATCGCTTCGCGCCGATCGTCGAGCAGTCGCTCGAGCAGGGCCGACACGTCGATCGGTGCCGCCTCGATCTTCTCCTGCGCCGCGGCGCTCGCAAGTCGGCCGACGAGCTCGTCGATGTGGGCGACGTCGCGCCCGACGAGCTCGGTGAATCGCGCGCGGAAGTCCGCGTCCTCGAAGTGCGCAGGCAGCAGCTCCGTGAACGTGCGGATCGAGACGAGGGGATTGCGGATCTCGTGAGAGAGGCTGCGCGCGAGGCGTCGCCAGCTCTCGGCGCTGGCTGCGGGCGGCGGGCCCGCAGCCGCGTGTTCCGCGACGAGGAAGGTCTCGGCGCCCATCTCCGTACTGACGTCGCCGTCCGCAGTGCCGATCGGATCGCTCGGCTCGAGTCCCGTCCCGGCGAGCGCGGCGCCGCCATTGGCGTCGCCCGGCAGGCCTTCCTCGAAGGCGCGCTCGAGGTCCGAGGTCGCCTCGCTCGGCGCTGACGCCTCGGCGGGCGGCGGAATCACCGGCGCATCGGCGAACACGCGCCGGGCCGCTTCCCACTCGTCTTCTCCGCCGGAGTACGACGACGGCCCTGCACCCTCGTCGGGCGCGGGTCGCGTATCGCTCCCGCTCGCCGTGAGCGACGCCCTCGCGAGGGCGGACGCCCGCCGGCTCTCCTCGAGTGCGGCGGCGTCGAGGGTCTCGCTCGCGGTCGAGGCGAGCGCGGTCTGCAGCGTCGCTTCGACGGCACCGCGATCGCCGGCCCAGGCCTCGGCCTCCAGGACTTCGACCGCGTCGTCCGTGAGGTGTCGCGCTTGCCCGCCGACGCGCTCGGTCCACGCCACCAGCACCTGCTCGGCGAAGGCACGCAGGGCCGTCGGATCGTCCGCGATCGCCGGCACGTCGAGCACGAGGGGCGCGAACGCCCGGGCGAGCTGCGGATCGAGGGCACCGCCCGTGCTCGCATGACGAGAGTCGCCGGTACTCGACGTCGCGAGCCAACGCGCAGGACCGACCGGTGATGTGTCGACCCGGATCCACTCGGCGAGCGTGCGCTGGGCCGACGCGGGCATGGCGTCGACCTCGTCGATCCGGATCGCGCGCGTCCCGCCAGTCGCATCGGGTTCGCCGGCCGTGAGTCGACGCGCGAGCTCGGCCGCGTCGCCGATCTCGTTCCCCTCGAGCCGCAGCGTCGGGCCGGGAGGCTGCACGCCCCGGAAGAGCTCGGCGTAGCGCGCGACGAGACCGCGGCCGCTGCCCGGGGCGCCGCGCACGAGGAGCGGCAGGCTCGCCAGGGACGGGTCGAGGGCGCGCAGCAGGCCCGGGATCTCGACCGCACCGAACCAGGCCGAGAAGCGCGCGGCGACACGTTCGCGTTCGTAGCGGGCCGTGAGCGGGGCGGCGTTGCGATGGGCGACGGCGGTCGTCAGCAGGTCGCGCAGCAGGCGGGGGTCGGGTCGCGGCGGCGCGATCTCGTCCGCGCGGGCCTCGAAGAGTCGTGCGATCTCGGCGTGGTCGGCCGCGTCGGCGAGATAGAGGCGACGCGCGCCCGCGAGGGCGTCGCGATGGCGATGGACGAAGTCGAGCTCGGCTTCGAAATCGCCGATCGGGGCCAGCACGAGGGCGGCCGGGGGGGTTGCCGTCGCGAAGACCGCATCGCTCGGGGCGCCCGCGACGACGGCGTCCGCAGGCAGGCCGGCGACCCGCGCGAGCGTGCGGCGCGGGCCTTCGTCTCGATGGACGATCCACAGCTGGGACGACGCGGGGGACATGGGCGACGCGGACTCCGTGGACGGCAGCAAGGGACAAGGAAACGGCAGGAGCAAAGCGACGGACGCCAAGCGAGCCTACCCCGTTCGGGACCCGCGAGGCCACGCATGTCGCCCGGTTCTCGCGCGCTCCGCATCGGATGCGCCCCGCGAGTGAGTCGATCGGCAACGCGAGTGCAGGTACCGTGCAAGCCGTCCGCCCGTCCTCGCAGGGACGAGCGGACGGGAGGTAGGCGAGTGTCGCGCGCGGGGCGGGTCCGGGTCGCCCGGATGCAGGAGATCGATCGGGTCGCCGCCCTCTGGGCGATGATCACGGAGCACCACGCCGACCTCGACCCGCTCTTTAGGATGCGACGCGGGACCGTCGCGGAGGGCGAGCTGCGGGAGCTGTTGCGGGCGATGGCCCGGGACCCAGACGCCCAGATCCTCGTCTTCGATGCCGCCGCCGAGGACGCCGAGCAGAGCGAGCTGGTCGGGCTGTGCATCGTCCGCGTCGACCGCGCGCCGCCGATCCTCGAGGAGACCGAGCGCGCCGAGATCACCGACGTCGGCGTGCGACCCGCCGCGCGGCGCCAGGGCATCGCGCGGCGGCTGGTCGAGGAGGCGATGGACTGGGTGCGAGACCTCGGGGTCGAGCGCGTCGAGATCCAGGTCGCGAGTGGCAACCCGGAGGGTCAGGCCTTCTGGCGGGCGCTCGGCTACTCGGATCTGATGTCCGTGCTTCACAAACGATTGGAATCCCGGTAGATTTCCGCGCCGGCGCGCCCGCGCCGAATCCCCCCCTCTCTCCCCTTCTTTCGCCGCTCGCCGGCACCCTCCCTGGTACCCCATGTCCACTGCCGAGAGCTCCCAGAAAACAGTCAACCCGATCGCGCAGTCCCTGAACGAGCAGCTCGAGAAGGAAGCACCCGAGGTCCTCGGGATGCTCTCCGGGTACGGCCGCCGCCTCTATTTTCCGAAGGGAATCATCTCCCAGACGGCCGAGGCGAAGCAGAAGGCCACGCGATTCAACGCGACGATCGGGATCGCGACCGAGGACGGGGCGCCCATGATCCTGCCTTCGATTGCGGGACAGATCGGCGACATTTCCGCCCAGGACGCGGTCACCTACGCCCCCCCGCCCGGCCGCCCGGGTCTTCGGGAGGAGTGGCGCAAGAAGCTGCTCGTCGAGAACCCGACCCTGGCCGACAAGCAGTTCGGTCTGCCGATCGTGACGAGCGCGATCACCCACGGCCTCGCCCTCGCGGGCGAGCTCTTCCTCGACCCGGGCGACGTGATGCTCCTGCCCGACAAGCTCTGGGGCAACTACCGCCTGACCTTCGAGGTCCACCATGGCGCTGAGATCCAGACCTTTCCGTTCTACAAGGAATCAGGCGGGATGGACACCGACGCCTTCGCCGCGCGCCTCGCCGAGCTCGCGGCGGATCGCGGCAAGCTCGTCGTGCTGCTGAACTTCCCGAACAACCCGACGGGCTACATGCCGACCGAGGCCGAAGGCGAGGCGCTCGCCGCGGCCCTCGAGGCGCAGGCCGCGAAGGGCACGAAGCTGGTGGTGCTCTGCGACGACGCCTACTTCGGTCTCTTCTATCACCTGGGCGGCGAGTCGATGACCGAGTCGCTCTTCGGGAAGCTCACCGGTCGCCATCCGAACCTTCTCGCGGTCAAGCTCGACGGTGCGACCAAGGAGCTCTTCGTGTGGGGCCTGCGCTGCGGCTTCATCACCTTCGGACCGGGCAGGCCCGAGAGCGCGGACGCGGCTTGCTCCGCGCTCGACGCGAAGATCCGGGGCGCGATCCGTGGCGGCATCTCGAACGTCCCGCAGCTCTCGCAGACGCTGGTCGAGCGGACCCTCGCGAATCCCGCGCTCCAGCAGGAGCGCGACGAGAAGTGTGAGACCCTGCGCGTGCGCGCGGAGCGTGTCTTCGAGGTCGCGAACCAGCCGAAGTTCGCGGAGTCCTGGAGCGTCTATCCCTTCAACAGCGGCTACTTCATGCTCGTGAAGGTGGTCGGTGTCGACGCGGAGAAGCTGCGCGTCCATCTCCTGGACGAGCACCAGGTCGGCCTGATCGCGACATCGGCGACGGACATTCGCGTCGCCTTCAGCTGCCTCGACGTGAACGACGTCGAGCCGCTTTTCGAGGCGCTGCACCAGGCGATCCAAGAGCTACGTCTCTCTTAGTCTTAGTCGCCGCTGCGCGGCTCTCGACGCGCCCTTTCGGGGGCGCGTCTTGCGCTGAGGGCTCCGGCCTTACTCTGCGGCCGCTTCTTCGCTCTCGATGCGATCGAAGGCGCGCACGATCTCGATCGTGAGGCGGATGCTCTCGGTCAGGGTGTCGACGGCGATGCGTTCGTCGATGCCGTGGACGCGGCGGCTCTCGTCGCTGGTCAGCACGCGGGGCACGAATCCGTAGCTCGTGATGCCGAGCTCGCGGAACCAGTGGGCGTCGGTGAAGCCACCGATCAGACGCGGGACCACGAGGCCGGGCTCGTTCTGTTCGCCGGCGACCTCTTCGATCGCCCGGAAGAGCGGGGAGTCGGGAGAGGACGCGATCGCCGGGAAGGCGAGGATCTCCTCGACGGCCGCGCCCTCGTCGCTGACGAGCGTGCGGATCGCGTCCGCGAAGTCGCTGCAGGACTCGCCGGGGAGCAGCCGCGCGTCGAGCTGGGCATGCGCGCTCGCCGGCGCGACGTTCGTCTTCGACGCGCCCTCGAGGACGGTGATCGACACCGTATTGCGTACGAGGGCGTTCTGGCTCGGGTTCCCGAGGAAGCGCCGACGGAAATTCTCGTCGTTCTCGAGGCTCGTCGCGAGGTAGAGGTAGCCCGCGCGATCCCACTCGGCCGCGACCGGGACGAGCGTGCTGAACATCTGCTCGACCTCGGGGATCACGCGGATCGGCGATTCGATCCGGCGCACGCGGTCGAGGGCGGCGACCAGCCGCGGGACCGCCGCGTCCGGTGCCGGCGAGGAGCTGTGACCGGCGCGTCCGGTCGTGCGCAGCTCGAGCCAACAGGGCGCCTTCTCGACGACCGCGACCCCCCAGATCGGCGCCGGGTCGCCTTCGCGTTCGCGGGAGACCTGGATCCCGCCCCCTTCCGTCAGCAGATAGGCCACGCCGTCGAGCAGCTGCGGCTGGTTCGCGACCAGCCAGCCCGCGCCCTCCCGGCCACCGGTCTCCTCCTCGGGCGTGGCGAGGAAGACGAGGTCGCGGTCCAGGACGATGTCGCTGTCGGCGAGCGCGGCCATCGCCATCAGGTGGCTCACGCCGACGCCCTTCGCGTCGAGGGCGCCGCGGCCCCAGACGAAGCCGTCCCAGGTCTCGCCCGCGTAGGGATCGACGCTCCACTCGGACGCGTCGGCGGGGACGGTGTCGAGATGGGAGAGCAGGGCGAGGGCGGGTCGGTTGCCCTGCCCGCGCAGCCGGCCCCAGACTGCCGCGCGTCGCGGGCCGCCGTCGGGTCCCGGCGCATCGATGACCTTCGCTTCGATTCCGGCGCGACGCAGCTCGGCCGCATAACGGCGCGCGAGGGCGCGCTCGTTGCCAGGTGGGTTGGCGGTCGGGATGCGGATCGCTTCGGCGAGGAACTTCGCGGCGCGCTTCGAGATCGGCCCCCGCTCGAAGATCTGGTCGAAGGGCCAGAGCGCCTGGGCCTCGCTCGAAAGGCCCCCGAGCGTGCCGAACGCGAGCACGATCGCGACCAGCCCCACGCCGAGCGCGGGGCCCCCCACGCGCACCCGTCCCAGGCGCGGCACCAGCGACAGGCGCTCGTCGAGGTTCGGCGCGTCTCGACTGGGCGCGAATTCGGGCTGGGAATCGGCGGCCATGCCACTCCATCAGGGGGGAGCCGACGCCGGGGGAGGTGACGGGAGGATAGACGGGAGTGGACGGGGGGCCAGCGCCGGAGCGGCTGGATCCGGTGGAAGAGTCGGGGACAAATTGAGGGAGTTAAGCCCCATTCGAATCGGTGAGAATCACCTGCACCGATGCAGGCGAGGACGCGTCGGGCTACACATTGCCGCGGAGTGGGATCCCCCAGGAGCATTTGATGCAACGCGATCCTTCCGGCGGGAAAGGACGGCGCGCCGCTACGCGGCCAACCGGCCAGACCGAAGGCAGGCCTATGGACGATTTCGACCGTCCGCCGATCACGCGCGCCGGCGTCGGTGGGCTGATGGTCGTGCTCGCGGTCGTGCTGGGATTCGGTGTGGGGAGCGAAATCGGCAGTGCCGAGGACGCGACGCAGCCGCCGGTCGCCGCGCTGTCCGCCGCGGCCGGGTCCGAGCTCGCCGTCGTCGCCGACATGACCGCCATCACCGACATGACCGACATGACCGATGCCGGGGTGACGCAGACCACGCTCGCCGCCCACAGGCCGAGCGCAACGCCTTCGGTCGATGCACGCGGTCCCGCGGTCGCGGTGCCGGTCGCCCATCAACCTCGTCGACCCAGCATGACTACGACCTCCTTGACGCCCGCCGTGACGCATGCGGCGATGCCGCCGAGCGGAATCTCGATCGACGACCTCCCGATCCATCGCACGCCGTCCGTCGACGACCCGGTGGAACACTTCACGATCGTGACCCGCGGCGAGATCGCGCGGGGTGAGAGCCTGGGTGCGTCGCTCAAGCGCCAGGGGATCTCCCCGGGAACGGTCCATCTGATCGCGCGCGAGATGAGGAAGGTCTTCGACTTCCGGCACTCGCGACCCGGCGACACGTACCGACTCGGCCAGGACGCCGCAGGCCGCGTGCTCGACTTCCGCTACGCCCAGAGCCCCGAAGAGAGCTTCTATCTCGCCTGGAACGGCAGGCGCTACGTCGTCGAGACGGAGACGACCGAGCTTCGGCCCCTCGTCGCCAAGATCGCCGGAATCGTCGACTCCTCCTTTTATGGCGCGGTCCTCGCCCTCGGCGAGCAGAGCGCTCTCGCCGGAGAGTTCGCGCGCATCCTGGCCTGGGACATCGACTTCAGCCGCCAGGTCCATCCCGGTGACGAGTTCCAGATCCTCTACGAGCGCCTCTACCGCACCAACGACGACGGCGAGGACGTGTACGTCCGACCCGGTCGCATCCTCGCGGGCCGTTATAAGGGTCGGACCGGCGTACACACCGTCGTGTACTTCGAAGATCAGCAGGGCGAGGGCGCCTACTTCCGCCCCGATGGTTCGAGCATCGAGCGCGCCTTCCTGGCCGCGCCCCTCGAATTCAGTCGGATCAGCTCCCGGTTCACCGGCGCACGGCGGCATCCGATCCTGAACGTCACGCGCCCCCACCGCGGGATCGACTATGCCGCGGCCCACGGTACGCCGATCTGGTCGGTCGCCAATGGCGTCGTCGAGTACCGGGCCCGGGCAGGTGCCAGCGGCAACCTCATCCGCATTCGACACAAGGGCGGGCTCACCTCGCACTATGCGCACCTCGCGAGCTTCGCGAAGGGCCTGAAGGTCGGTGACCGCGTCGAGCAGAAGCAGATCATCGGCTACGTCGGCACGACCGGCCTCTCGACCGGCCCCCACGTCTGCTTCCGCGTGAAGAAGGACGGCGTCTACGTCGATCCGATGAAGATCGGTGGCCCCGCCGGCGAGCCGGTCGCGAAGGCGCGGCTCGCGATCTTCCGGTCGGTGCGCGACCAGCTGCTCGCGGATCTGGGCGGGGGCTCCAGCGTCGGTGGCTCCGGCCCGCTCGCCCTGGCCGACGAAGCGCTCTGAAGCCACGCCGCCGCGCCCTCCTGATCCTGCGCGCCCGCTGCAGAGGAGTCTGCCATGAGCCTCGAAGAACGGATGAAGGCGATCGCCGACGGCGTCGTCGAGCGCGAACGCCGGCACGCGGACGACATGACGCATGCCGCTGCGAAGCTCGGCGAGCTGCGCACGAACGTGGCCCGCGCGATCGACGCGTTCAACGGCACGGTCGCCGGTGAGCTGCCGCACCTCTCGATCGACGTGTCGCCGGTGCGTCTCGACGAGAAGCACCTCCACGCGCACGAGTTCGAGCTCGTCCGCGGCCGCCATCGCGCGCTCGTGATCGCGAAGAGCAAGGCCGAGATCACCCTCGTCGGTCCCTTCAAGACGGGCAAGAACGAGGGGCCCTGCCGGACCTTCCCCTTCTCCGCCGAATCGGATCTCGAAGACGCGCTCGAAGACTTCCTCGAGCGCTTCCTCGAAGACGCGACGGCGCCCTGAGCGATCGGCGCGACGTGCCCACGCGCGACGGCGCACGAAGCGCGACCGGGCAGAGCCTGGGCGCGACCTTCCGGCCGAGTCCTTCGCTCGTCGCGGCGCTCGCCGGCGCTGTGATTCGCGTCGGCACGGAGAACCGCGCCAAGCTCGGGGCCGTGCGCGACGCGTTCGGTCGCTTTGCAAAGGCGGACGCGGTGCTCGAGCTCTTGCCGGTCGAGGTGGCGAGCGACGTGCCGGAGCAGCCCGTCGGCTGGACCGAGATCGTGAGCGGGGCGCGCAATCGCGCACGCGCGGCCTTCGCTTCCGGCGGATGCGCCCTCGCCGTCGGGATCGAAGACGGTCTCGTCCGGCTCGCGGACACGCCGGGCGCCGAGGACTCGAGCGACGACGTCTTCAACGTGGGCTGCGCGTGGATCACCGACGGCGAGCGCGACGGCCACGGCTTCTCGCCGGGCTTCGCCTATCCCGAGGGCGCCCTCGCGCCCGCGATCCGGGACCGGGCTCCGATCGGCGACCTCTTCGATGACCACTGGTCCGCCCATCGCGACGGGGACGAGGCCGCCGCCGGGATCGATCCCAGCCTGCCCTCGGGCCGCAGCGGCGGCAATGTCGGCCGTCTCACGGGCGGGCGCCTCGATCGGTCGGCCTACGGAGCCCACGCCGTCGTCTGCGCACTGATTCGCTTTCTGCACACAGATCTCTACGATTGAGCCCCGCACGCGCCGTCGCACGCCCGGTTTCGGCCGGGCGCCAAGGAGTCCCTCCCACATGAATCTGCAGGACCGACCCGTCGACGGGGTGGGCGACCTCCTGGCCTATTTCCGCGCGGCCGAGACGCCGCGCGAGGACTGGGTGATCGGGACCGAGCACGAGAAGGTCGGGGTCTACGCCGACACCGGCGATCGCGTGCCCTACGAAGGGCCGTACGGAATCGGCGCGCTGCTCGACAAGATCCACGCCGCCGTGGGCTGGACCCGGGTCGAGGAACGCGGCCGGGTCATCGCCCTCGAGCGCGACGGCGCGAGCATCACCCTCGAGCCCGGGGGCCAGATCGAGCTCTCCGGCGCCCCCCTCGCGACGACCCGCGACACCTGCGCCGAGTTCAACGCCCACGTCGATCTCGTGAAGGAGCTCTCGGACGACTTCGGGATCGCCTGGCTCGGGCTGGGCATCGACCCCTTCCACGAGGTCGGCGACATCCCGCACATGCCCAAGGGTCGCTACGACATCATGCGCGCCTACCTGCCGACCCGCGGCGGGCTCGCCCTCGACATGATGCACGCCACCGCGACGGTCCAGGCGAACCTGGACTACGCGAGCGAGGAGGACGCGATCGCCAAGATGCGCACGGCGCTGCTCGCGACGCCGGTCGTCTCCGCGCTCTTCGCGAACTCGAGCATCTCCGGCGGACGCGAGAACGGCTTCGCCTCGAAGCGGCTCGTCATCTGGCGGGACACCGACCCGGATCGCTGCGGACTGATTCCCTGGGTCTTCGATCCCGACTTCGGGTACGAGCGCTACATGGAGTGGGCGCTCGACGTGCCGATGTTCTTCCTGATCCGGGACCACGCCTACTACCCGGCGGGCGGCGTCACGTTCCGACAGTTCATGCAGAACGGCTTCGAGGTCGACGGCCAGGTCCATCGTCCGACGGTCCGCGACTGGGACACGCACCTCACGACCCTCTTTCCGGACGTGCGCATCAAGCGGATCATCGAGGTGCGCGGCGCCGACACGGTCCCGCGCGCACACATCTGCGCGCTGCCCGCGCTCTGGAAGGGCATCCTCTACGATGCGGGTGCCCTCGAGGCGACCCGGGAGCTGCTCGCGGACGTCGGGACGGAGGCCCTCGAGGTGGGTCAGCTCGACGTCGCGAAGCGGGGTCTGCGGGCGGCCATGGGGGGCCGGAAGGTGCTCGACCTCGCGCGGGAGCTGGTGACGATCTCCGATGCCGGACTCGGCCGGATCCTCGCGGATGGCTGGAGCACCCACGACGAACGCCACTTCCTCGATCCGCTGCGCGAGCAGATCGAGAAGGGTGTGAGCCCGGGCGAAGAGATCGCGACGCGGTGGCGGGACGAGTGGAACGGCGATCGTGAGAAGTTGATCGAGGCGACGCGCTACTAGCGCGCCACGCTGTCCATCGAGGCGACGTGTTACCAGCGCGCCGCGCTATTTGTAGAAGGGCGATGAGCGAAACCGAACGACCGCGCATCCTGATCGTCGACGACGAGGAAGCGATCCTCGAGACGATGACGTTCACGTTCATGGATCTCTACGAGGTCCTGACGACGTCGGATCCGACACAGGCCCTCGGGATCATGGAGGAGAACGCGCCGATCGCGGTCGTGATCACCGACCAGCGCATGCCCGGCATGACCGGCGTCGAGCTCCTGCGCGAAACCTACGAGCGCTTCCCCGAGACGATCCGCATCATCCTGACGGGCTTCGCCGACAGCGAGGCGACGATCCAGGCGATCAACGACGGCCACATCTACGGCTACGTGAACAAGCCGTGGGAGCCCGACGACCTGAAGGCGCTCGTGAGGCGCGCGGTCGAGCTGAACGGGCTCACCCTCGAGAACCGGAGGCTCGTCGACGATCTGCGCGACGCGAACCTCTTCCTGGCGGCGGTGATGGACCGGCTGCGGACGGGCGCGATCGCGATCGATGCGGACGGCGTCGTCCGCGCGGTGAACCAGCCGGCCAAGGCCTTCATCGGAATCGAGGGTGACATCGTCGGTCAGACGATCGGCAGCGTGATGGCGCGCGAGCACTTAGGCGAGCTCTCGGAGCGCGTGAAGACCCTCGCCGACGAGGCGGGTGGCACCTTCGAGGAGCTCGACCTGGGTGTCGGTTCGGGCCACCGCATCCGCGTCTCGGTCCAGTCCCTCGCGAACGAAGACGGCAGCGCCCTCGGGCGCGTGATCCTCTTCAAGGAGATCTCTCACGAGCCCCTCACCCGGGACCTCGAGGAGATCGTCGATCGCGTGTCCGAGACGAAGGCGGACGGCGCGGGTGTCCTGCGCGAGGCCCTCGAGAAGGCGTTGACGGATCTCGCCGGGCTCGTGGAGAAGGTGACGGGCGCGGGCGTCGAGTCGGCGAACATGTCCGAGCTTCGGGAGCGCGTGTCGCGCACCCAGACGGCGATCGGCAACTGGCTCGACGTCGACGACGCGATCGCCGGCGACGCCTACCCCGACGCGCAGATGCTCCGGGATCGCTTGAACGTCGCCGCCCAGCGCTGGCCGCGGAGCGAGGCATTGCCCGACGGGGTCGTCGCGCTCTCGAAGGCGGTCGAGCGGTACTACGAGAGCGGCGAGAATCCGCGCGAGCGGATCCTGTAGTCCGTTGGCGACCGCGGCGGACACCTCTTCTGGCGGACGGGACGACGCGCCGGCGGTACGCGGGGGCGGGACGGACGCCCTGCCGCGCCTCGAGCTGCGCGTCGAGCGGCTTCAGCTCACCTTCCGCTTCACGCTCGCCTTCCACGCGCGGGAGGTCCGCTTCGAGGTCTGCCACGGCACCCCGGACGCCGACGGCGAGTTCGAGCGGATCTTCCCCGAGACCTTCTCGTTCCACGCGGCCCGGCACGACCCGACCGAACTCTTCCTGCAGCTCGATGACCTGCTGACCAAGACGCGCCTGCTCGGCGGCCGCGCCAGCGCCCGCGACCAGCGCAACCTGATGACGCGCATGCTCGCCGCCGCGCCGCGCTACCTCGACGGCCTCGTCGTGCACCTCGAGAAGGGCGACCGACTTCGCCCCGACGCGCGGCTCCGTTTCCATCAGGACGTGGCGCTGCTGTCCCAGGTCCTGCTCCGGTTCATCGAGACCCACGAGATCGACGGCGGCCGCCAGCTGCGCATGGCTGCGTTCAGCCTTCGGCGCCGCATCTACCGCTCGCTCCGGGTCCTCGTCGAGGATCGCGTCGATCCTTCGTACCTCGCCGCCTACTTGGCTGGTGAGGTCCAGCTCGTCGATCCCGGGGACGACCCGACGGAGAGCGGCTTCTTCCAGGTGCTCGAGGGCGGGGACGAAGAGGCCGGGAATCGCATGATCCTGCGGATGGCGGAGCGCGCGTTCTACCTCTGGCTCGAGGGGGTCTGCCTCGACGAGGAGAACCAGGCCTTCGAGAAGGAGGACTCGCCCTTCGAGAGCCGCGAAGAGGAAGTCCTGGCGGCGATCCTGGTCGGCGGGGCCTCCCGGATCGATCGCAGCGGGGACCTGATGCCCTTCCTGCGCCGCTCGGACCGCAACTGCCGGCGCATCCTCGAGAAGCTCGAACACTGGTTCTTGCGCGTCTACGACATCCGACACTCCTCGGCGATCATCAATCACGAGGCGGGGCTGTCGAACGGGAAGGCCCACGAGAGCCGCAGCCTGACCTGGCACACGCCGCGGATCCATCTCTCGGTCCTGCTCGGCCTGCTGGCGCCCTTCGTGGTCGCGGGGTTCGCGTACGACGCGGCCCCACGTTTCTTCGACTTCGTCTGTGCCGGCGAGGTCTTCCTGGTCTACGCCGCGGCGATCTGGTTCCTGGTCTACCGCTTCTGCTGGAAGCGGGACCTGTCGTTCTTCCACGCCTCCGTGCCGCGAATCGGCGCCGGGATCATCGTCGGCTACCTGCCGGTGTTCCTGATCGACGAGGTCTGGGACCTCGCGAGCCGGCCCCAGGTCGCTCTCGACTCGGTGGTCTTCCTGCTCGGCCTCGTGACGCTGCTCTACATCTACGTGGAGGTCGCGCGCCGGATCCCGGACACGGCGGTCGCCTTCGCCCGGGCGCGCTCGATCTTCATGCTCGGGGTCGTCGAGGCGTTCGGGGTCGGGGTCGTGATGACGAGTCTGGTGGGGCCCTTCATGGTCTCCCGGAACTGGTCGCCGGCGAGCGGGGAGGTCGAGGTCGCGGTGCTGCGGGAGACGATGTCGCCGATGATCGGTCAACTGCCGCACATCGTCGGGATCGAAGGGGCCTATGCCTTCCCGTCTGCGCTCCTGCTGATGACCTTCCTTTCGTTCTTCATCGGGATCTTCCTCCAGCTGATGTGGGAAGAGCTCCCGATTACGGAGCCGCTTTGATCGACGGTCGCTTCGCGCCCGTCGACCAAAGCGTTCGAGGACTCTCTACCTCGGGCGCGTACGCGCCCTTGGCCTGAGGGCTCCGAAGCTCGTTCGGTTCTCTTGCTCGCCCGTTTGCTGACCCCGCTTCAGGGGAGTGGTGCGCGGATTGCGGTAGCAGGTCGAAACCCTCGGCCGTAGACTTGCCCGATACCACGGGCAGAACGGGAGTGAAGGTATGGAGAGCGAGCACCGACGCGTGCTCATCATCGGGAGCGGGCCGGCGGGCTACACGGCGGCCATCTACATGGCTCGAGCCGGGCTCGAGCCGCTGATGCTCGCCGGTCTCAACTTCGGTGGTCAGCTGATGATTACCACCGATGTCGAAAACTACCCGGGTTACCCGGACGGTGTCACGGGTCCGATCATGATGGAGGAGTTCCAGAAGCAGGCCGAACGCTTCGGGACGACGATCCTCTACTCGGACGCAACGAGCGTGGATTTCTCCGAGCGGCCCTTCAAGGTCTCGACGGACAGCACGAACTACACCGCCGACGCGGTCGTGATCGCGACCGGCGCCTCGGCGCGCTGGCTCGGGATCGACTCCGAGCAGGAATTCGTGAACAAGGGCGTGTCCGCGTGCGCCACCTGCGACGGCGCGCTCTTCCGGGACAAGCCGATGGCCGTCGTCGGCGGCGGCGACACCGCGATGGAGGAGGCGCTCTTCCTGACGCGCTTCGCCACCAAGGTGACCCTCGTGCATCGGCGCGGGGAGCTTCGTGCGTCCCGGATCATGCAGGAGCGCGCGCTCGAAAACGAGAAGATCGAGTTCGCCTGGCACTCGGTCGTCGACGAGGTGCTCGGGGACGAGTTCGTGACCGGCGTCCGACTGAAGGACCTGCGCGACGACTCCACCCGGGACATCGACCTCGAGGCGCTCTTCATCGCGATCGGTCACCAACCGAACACGTCCCTGTTCAAGGGACAGCTCGAGATGGACGATGCGGAGTATCTGCAGGTGAAGCCCGGGTCGACCTACACGTCGGTCGAAGGGGTCTTCGCCTGCGGCGACGTCGCGGATCCGGTCTATCGGCAGGCGGTGACCGCGGCCGGGACCGGGTGCATGGCGGCGATCGACGCCGAGCGCTGGCTGGCGGAGCAGGGGATCGGCTGACGTTTCCGAGAAGCGCTGGCCAGCGAGGAGACGCAGTCGCATGACGCTCTCGCGAGAACATTTCCAGGAGCTCACCAAGCGCTCCCCGGACATCATCGTGGGAACCGACCGCAAGGGTCGGGTCGTCTACTTCAACGACGGCGCCCACGACTCGCTCGGCTACGAGAGCGGCGAGGTCCTCGGCGAGTTCGTCGGACTCTTCTACCCGAGCGTCGAAGAGGCGAAGCGTGTCGGCGAGGCCATGCGTGGTCCCGAGTTCGGCGGCGCCGGCGTCTGCAACACGCTCGAGACGACCTTCGTCGCGCGGAGCGGCGACCTGATTCCGGTCGCGATCTCGGGGACCGTCCTCTACGACGAGAAGGGCGAAGAGGACGGCACGATCGGGTTCGCCAAGGACCTCCGCGACATCCTGCACAAGGACCAGCTCGCGACCCTCGGCGAGGTGGCGATCGGCCTCTCCCACGAGATCAACAATCCCCTCGCGGTGATCGTCAACCAGGCGACGCTCCTCGAGAACGACATCGCGCGGCTCGCCGGCGAGAGCGACTGCTCCGTCGAGAACGAACGCCTCGACGCGATCCGCCGCGAAGTCGGCCGGATCACAGGCGTCGTCGAGCGCCTCACGGAGATGGTCCAGAGCGACAGCTACGAGACCACCAACTACGTGGGCCCGGCGCGCATGGTCGACCTGCGCAGCGACGACCGGAAGCGCCACGAGCCGGACGCGCGCCTCGCGGGTCTACGTATCCTCGTGGCGGACGACGACGCGGGCATCAGCAACACACTCAAGGAGATGCTCGAGGTCGACGGCTGCGTCGTCGAGATCGCGGACAATGGAGAACGCGCGCTCGAGCTCCTTTCGCAGGAGCCCTTCGACCTCTTGCTCTCGGACGTCGTGATGCCGCAGATGGACGGCCACGAGCTCTACCTGCGCGCCCGGGAAGCCTTTCCCGACATGCCGATCCTGATGATGACCGCCTTCCACTACGACAAGGACCACATCATCAAGCGCAGCCGGATGGAGGGGCTCGAAGGCGTGATCTTCAAGAAGCCCGTCGACCCCGAGCGTCTGCGCCAGGTGATCGTGGAGTCCGTCGGTCGGGGTCAGGCGACGACGCGATCGGCCTGACCCGCCATGCCGCCGTAGATCCCGCCGATCAGGATCAGGTAGGTGGCGCGATAGCCGACCTGGATCGCGTAGAGGCGCGCGCTCCACCCCGAGAAGAGCGCGTCCGAGAGCATCGTCATCGCGACGATTCCGAAGCCGACGATCGCCCCCAGCATGAGCCCCGAGCCGACGCCCTGGGTGCCGAGGCCGGTCATCAACCAGGCCATCGCGATCGACGCGACGAGGCAGGAGAACATGCTGCCCGCGATCTCCTTGCCGGCGGGGCCGGCGTCCTCCGCCGACAGGCCGATCTCCGCCATCCAGGCGTTGCCGAAGAGGGCGGGGGAATACCAGGCGGCGCCGAGGCCCCCGGCGACGACGGTGCAGACGACGATCGCGATCCAGTTCAGGTCGGGCATGGTCGGACCTCCGGGTTGGCCCGCGGACGTGACTAGCCGTGCAGGGCCGTGACGAGCACTAGGCTACCCTCCGAGGTCCCCGGTCGCCCGACGACCGGACCGCGCCCGCGTCGCCCCGAGGCCCTGCCATGACCGACCGAGCCCACGCACACGAGACCGAAGACCCGGACCGCCCGCCGATCGTGGTCCGTCACCCTCGAATCGACCTGCTGAACGCGGGGGAAGATGCCGAGAGTGAGCCGATCCCGCGTTACTGGTGGGACGATGCGCCCTGTCAGACCCATTTCCTGAACGCGCTCTCGACGACGTTTCCGTTCGGCGAAGCGTTTTTCGTGCGCTCGGTTCGTCATTATGCCGACCGCGTCGACGATCCCCGGCTCGCCCAGCAGATCCGCGAGTTCGCGGGTCAGGAAGGCCAGCACAGCCGCATCCACGACGAACACGTCGAGCTGCTCCTGCGCCAGGGCTACACCGCGATCGAGGGCCGCAACCGCCTCTTCGATCGCATCGTGCGATGGCACAACCGGAACACGCCGGCGTTCTCCCTCGCGGCCACCGCCGCGATCGAACACCTGACTGCGCTGCTGGCGCGCAAGGTGCTCGAGAAGGACGGCGGCTGGGTCGAGACGATGGACCCGCGGATGCGCTCCCTTTGGCGTTGGCACGCGCTCGAGGAGTCGGAACACAAAGCGGTCGCGTTCGACACGTATCGCGCGATGGGCCTGCCGTACTGGCTGCTCGCCTTCGCGATGGTCCTCTCCACGCTCGACCTCGTGACCGAGACCTATCAGCGCATGCTCTACATGTTCTGGAAGGACGGGCGCCTCTTCGACGTGACGAGCTGGGTGCGCGGCTGCCGATTCCTGTTCGGACGCGGCGGCTTCCTGCGCGGGCTCGGTGCGGACTATCGCGCCTGGTATCGCCGAGACTTCCACCCCGATCAGCTCGACGACCGCGCCGCGATCGAACGCATCGCCCCGATCGTCGATGCCGAGATCGCGAGCGCCTCTGCGGCCTGAGCCGGCTGACCGCGCGCAGATCCCCGACAGAAACGGAGCCCCCTTGTTCGAGACCCTCACTGCGGAAGCGAAAGGCCCGGTCGGCCACCTCACCCTCACCCGTCCCGAAAAGCTGAACCCGCTCTCCACGCAGGCCCTCGAAGAGATCGCCCTCGCGGCGCGCTACTTCGACGAGGAGACCGAGGCGAAGGTCGTGATCGTGAGCGGTGCGGGGCGCGCGTTCTCCGCGGGCGCGGACCTCGACAGCTTCACGTCGAGCGGGGATCGCTCGACCCGCGAGACCGCGGAGATCGGCCGCCGTATGGCGGACGCCGTCGAAGGGATGCAGGCGCTCACGATCGCGAAGATTCGTGGTTGGTGCGTGGGCGGAGGACTCGTCCTCGCGGCGGCCTGCGACCTGCGGCTCGCGACCCCCGAGACGCGCTTCTCGATCCCGGAGGTCGACCTCGGCATCCCGCTGGCCTGGGGCGGCATCCCGCGCCTCGTCCGCGAGATCGGCCCGGCGCTCACGAAGGAGCTGGTGCTGACCTGCCGCCCCTTCGACTCGGCGGAGGCGAAGGCAGCCGGCTTCCTCAATCGGATCGTCGACGAACGAGCGCTCGACGCCGAGGTCGACAGCCTCGCGGAAGAACTCGCGCGCAAGGCGCGCCACGCGCTCTTCTCGACGAAGCGGCACGTGAATGCCGTCACCGATCAGATGGTGGGCACCGGACGGAGCTGGTCCGATGCAGACGGTCTCGTGACCGCCTTCGGCGATCCCGAGTGCGCCGAAGCGCGCCGCGACTATCTGAGGCGCCGCAGCGACGGACGTTAGGCGGAGCTCAGGGCGCGGCCGGCGCTCCCGGTGGCGCGCCGTCGACCGACATCTCGTAGCCGAGCTCACGCAGTCGAGCGTCCACGGCGAGCTGGAAGGCCGGCGAGATGCCGAACGTGACCTGCTGGATCGCAGCGAAGGTCTCCTGGTTCAGCGTGGCGGCCGCTTCGAGGTTCTTGCGGCCCGTCGGCGTCGTCCAGAACGCGAGCATCGTGTCGAGGTCCGCCTGCGTGAAATACTTGGCGTAGACCGGTGCGAAGAGGTCGGTCACGAAGTCCATGTCATCGAACTTCTTGCCGAACTTCTCCTTCGACTCTTCGAGGACGATCTGGGACATCTCTTCGGTGACCTGCGTGCCGCTCGCCTGGATCTGGCCGAGAGTTTCGTTCGCGGCGCCGTAGACGACGTTGTCGCTGTAGGAGACGAACTCGCCCTGGATTTCGAGGAAGCGGCGCAGCGTCTTCTTGTACTGGTCCGTGACTTCGGGGACGGGCGCGGCCTCCTGGGCCAGCGTGACCGAAGCGGGCAGCGCGAGGAAGAGGAGTGCGACGCAGAGGGCGGCCAACGAACGCGAGATGGACATGTCGGTCTCCTGGGGCCCGCGGCATTTCTCGCGCGGGCGTGCTGTCCGATCGGATCGGCAGGATCGGGCCTCGCCTTTCGGGGATTCGCGCCGAGCGCAGCGATCCTCCGGGCGCGGGCGCGGGCGCGGGCGCGGGAGTCTAGGAGGCCCGGTCGGGACTCGCTCGTCCGGCGGGGCGACGTCTCGGAAGCGTTGCCGCGAGGGTGAGCCCCCGGACCTCGAGGGCGTCGGCGCGCAGCAGGGCCTCGGCGCCGGCCTCGAGGCTGGCCCCGGTCGTGAGGACGTCGTCGACGAGGGCCACCCGGACTCGCGCCGGGAGCGTTCGGGTGGCCAGGAACGCGCCGCGCACGTTGTCGACCCGGGCCCGACCGCGGAGGGCTGCCTGAGGCGGCGTGTCGTGGACGCGTGCGAGGAGCGTGGGCTCGAAGGGGACGCCCAACCGGGCGGCGATCGGTCGCGCGATCGCGTCGGCCTGGTTGAAGCCGCGGTCCCGGCGCCGTCGCGGGTGGAGTGGCAGGCTCGTGACGAGATCGATGCGCCCGGCCAGCGCGCCTTCCACCTGCGAAGCCAGGTGATCCGCGAGTGCGTCGATCGCGCGGAGCACCGGCGCGGTGGGCGCGCGCCGCGTGTCGAGCCGCTTGATCGCTGGGATGAGGCGCGCGACGACCCCCGCATAACGCAGAGAAGCGAAGCTCGAGTGCAAGGGACTCTGGCCGGCGAGACAGCCCGGGCAACCGTCCGCGGTGTCGGCGCGCGCGCCGCATCGCGGGCACCCGTCGACCCGCCGCCACCAGGGGAGCGCTGCTTCGCACGGCTGGCAGAACGCGCGCGGGCGGCTCGCCGAAGGCGAAGCGACGCGCGCGCCGCAGACGGTGCAGGCGCTGGGCAGTAGCGCATCGAGCAGCGCAGCTGCCACGGAGCGCGGGGGCTTCGACATCGATCCATCGCTTCGCCGTCACGAGCAGCGGCGTGATTCGGGACCGGGGTATCGGTGCGCCTCAGGACGCGGGGAATGCGCTGTCGTCGTCGGCGGGTTCGAGGGGCGCCGGGTTCGGTTCGACGCCTTCGATCCCGAGGTCGATCCGCTTCGCGTCCTGCCACAATCGCTCGAGGTCGTACTGTTCGCGGGTCTCGGGGTCGAACACGTGCACGATCGCGTCGTTGCAGTCGATCAGGACCCAGTTGCCGTCGTCGAGTCCCTCGACACCGAGGGGCGGCTGGCCCTGCGACTTGAGCGCGCCGACGATCGCGTCGGCGATCGAGCGCACTTGTCGATCGGATCGGCCCGTCAGAATGATGAAGGAATCGGCGTACGAGGTCAGCATGCGCATGTCGAGGGCGACGGGCCGCTCGGCCTTGCGCTCGAGCGCGGCCTCCACGATCCAGCGCGCCTTGGTCTTGGGATCGGGGATCTCGGATTCGATCTGACTGTCACCGTCAGCGTTCATGGAGGGGGGGCTCCTGGTCGTCGTCGCTCGCCCTGTTCGGGCCGGGGTCGTCGAGCGGCCCAGGACCATAGCGCCGGCTCGCCTCGATGCTCGTTCGGATCGACTCGGGCACGAGGAAGCGGATCGAGCGGCCCTCGCGACAGGCCTCGCGCACCTTGCTCGAAGAGATGTCTAGGGCCGAGATCGGGACGAGCTCGATTCGGGTCCCGGCTTGGCGATGGACCGCCTCGCGGCCATCCCGGCTGACCTCGAACACGTCGTGGACGACCTCGGGCATGCGTTCGGAGAGGTCCCGGAGCTGTCCGGGCGGGCGCGTCATCACCGCGAGGTCCGTCAGCGCGAAGATCTTCTCCGGGCTCCGCCACTCGCCCATCTCCGCGAAGGCGTCCTCGCCAACGATGAACACCGTGCGGCGTCGCCCGCGCTCGCGTTCGCGGATCGTCGCGAGGGTGTCGACGAGATAGGACGGGCCTTCGCGATCGACCTCGATCCGATCGACCGAGAAGTGTTTGGCCTCAGCGATCGCGTTCTCCACCCACGCGAGGCGCTCCTCGCTCGAGGCGATCGGATCGGCGACGCCCGAGGTCTTGTGGGGCGGGATGTGGCTCGGGATGAAGAGCACGCGCTCGAGATCGAGGGCCTCGCGGACTTCCTCGGCCGCCCGCAGATGTCCGAGGTGGATCGGATTGAAGGTGCCGCCGAAGAGGCCGATCCGCTCGGGTTCGCGATCGCGTGCGGTCACCCGCGAATCTGTCCTTCGCCCATCAGCACGAACTTCTTCGTCGTGAGCCCCTCGAGCCCCATCGGTCCATAGGCGTGGAGGCGCGACGTCGAGATCCCGATCTCGGCGCCGAGGCCCAGCTGGAACCCGTCGGAGAAGCCGGTCGAGCAGTTCACGCCGACCGTCGACGAGTTGACGCGTCGCAGCCACTCCTGACTGTTCGCGTAGCTCTCGGTGATGATCACTTCCGTGTGATCCGAGCCGTAGGTCCGGATGTGGTCGATCGCCGCGTCCATGTCGTCGACGACCTTGACCGCCAGGACCGGCGCGAGGAACTCCTCCGCCCAGTCGGCCTCGGCAGCGGCTACGGCGTCGCCGAAGACCTCGCAGGTCGTCGCGCAGCCGCGGATCTCGACGCCCGCTTCGTGGAGGTCCTTGAGCACGCTCGGCAGGACGGTCTGCGCGGCGCCACGATGGCAGAGCAGGGTCTCGAGCCCGTTGCAGACGGGCATCTGGCGCATCTTCGATTCGTGCACGATCGAGACCGCCATGTCGGCGTCGGCGCTCTCGTCGATGAACACGTGACACACGCCGGCGTCGTGGGCGATCACGGGGATCGTCGACTCGGCCATCACCTTGCGAATGAGTCCGGCTCCGCCACGGGGGATCACGAGGTCGATCGAGTCGTTCAGCTTGAGCATCACGTCGATCGCCGCGCGATCGGTCGTGGGCAGGATCGTGATCGCGTCCTCGGGCACGCCTTCGTCACGAGCCGCCGCCCGCAGCTCGGCACCGAGCGCCTGGTTCGAATGGAACGCCTCGCTCCCGCCGCGCAGGATCACCGCGTTGCCCGCCTTGAGGCAGAGCGCCGCCGCGTCGACCGTCACGTTCGGTCGCGATTCGTAGATCATCGCGATCACGCCGAGCGGGATTGCCATCTGTCCGACACGCAGGCCGTTGGGGCGCACGCTGTGGTTCGAGATCCGGCCGACGGGGTCGGGCAGCGCGATCACGTCGTGCAGGCCCTGGATCATGTCCGCCCATTTGCCGTCGGAAATCCCGAGTCGGTTGCGCATCGTCTCGGGCACGCCCTTCTCGGCGGCCTCGGCGACGTCCTCCGCGTTCGCCTCCATGATCTGCGGGCGGGCGGCGTCGAGGCGCTCGGCCACGCGCGCGAGCCAGGCGTTCTTGCGCTCCGCGGAGGCTTCACCCATCAGCGCGCTCGCGGTCGCAGCGCGCGCGGCGAGGTCGCGGATCTCCTGGGCCAGTGCGTCGTTCGTCTCGGTCATGGCGGGGATTCTCGGAGGCGGTTGGGGGGAGGGGTCGGGATTTCGCTCTCGGTTCGCTTGGTGGCCTTTCGTCGACCTCGAGTCGGCGAAAGCCTACTGGTGCTCCAGGTGGGTAAGGGCGCAGCCCGTCACTCCTGGAGAACCACCAAGTCATCTCGGTGAATGACTTCGTCGCCGTTCGCATATCCTAGCACCCGGGCGATTTCCTTCGTGGCGAGGCCGGCGAGCCTCGCGACGTCTTCGGACGAATAGCTCGTGAGACCGCGGGCGACCTCGCGTCCCCGCTGGTTCACGCAGCTGACGCCGTCGCCGATCTCGAACGTGCCTTCGACGCGCAACACACCGGCAGGCAGCAGGCTACGACCGCGGCCCATCAGCGCGCGGACCGCGCCGTCGTCGATCACGATGCGGCCCCGGGTCTTGGCCGTGAACGCGAGCCAATGCTTGCGGCCGCGCAGGCGATCGCCGGGGGCGAAGAGCGTGCCGTGCGACTCGCCGGCGACGAGACGCTGGAGGATGTCCTTCGACCGTCCGTGACACAGAACGGTGGCAGCGCCGGAGCGCGCGGCGTTCTTCGCGGCTTCGAGCTTGGTGATCATGCCGCCGCTTCCGAAGCGGGTGCCGGCGCCGCTCGCGGCGGATTCGATCTCCGGCGTGATGGCTTCGACGGTTCGGATCAGGGGCGGCGCGGGCTTCCCCTCGACGGGCGCGCGCTCGTAGAGACCTTCGACGTCGGTCAGGATCACGAGCAGGTCCGCCTCGACCGCGTTCACGATCGTGGCGGCGAGGTTGTCGTTGTCGCCGAAGCGGATCTCCTCGGTCGCGACCGTGTCGTTCTCGTTCACGATGGGGACGACGCCGAGCCGCAGCAGCTCGAGCATCGTGTGCCGCGCGTTGAGGAAGCGTTCACGCTCCTCGAGACCCGCGCGGGTGAGCAGCACCTGCGCGACGTGACGATCGAGACGAGCGAAGCGACGCTGATAGAGCTCGACGAGTCCGATCTGCCCGACCGCGGCGGCGGCCTGCTTCTCGCGCATCGTCTTGCCCGAATGTTTCCAACCGAGCCGGTGCGCACCGACGGCGATCGCGCCCGACGAAACGAGCACGACCTGGCGTCTGTCTTCGAGGAGCGCGGCGACGTCGCGCGCGAGGGACGAGAAGCGGTCCGGGCGCAGGCGTCCGTCGCGGGTGAGGGTGCTCGTGCCGACCTTCACCACGATCCGCTTCGCCTTCGGGATCAGACTCCAGGGCTTCCTGGTCGTCATCGCCCTGCCCTGCCTTCCTGCGCCGCCTCCGCCTCGCGGTCGAGCACGCGCTCGGCCTCGACCGCGTCGAAGGATTCGTGGAGCAGCGCGTCGAGGCCCTCGCTGGCGGCCGCCGAGATGCGTCGCGCCTTGATGCCCCGTGCTGCGAGCTCTGCTTCGAGGTCGGCGAGAAGGGCGTCGTCGTGCACGAGATCGCTCTTGCTGAGCACCACGATCTCGCGTCGCTCGAGCAGCTCCGGGCGGTAGCGGCCGAGCTCGCGCCGGATCGCGTCGTAGTCGTCGAGCAGATCGCGGTCGAGGGTGAGCATCGCTTCTAGGTCGAGCAGGTGCACGAGGACGCGCGTGCGCTCGACGTGCCGCAGGAACTGGTGGCCGAGACCGGCACCGTCGCTGGCGCCCTCGATCAGGCCGGGGATGTCGGCGACGACGATGCGCTGGTCGTCGCGCTCGACGACGCCGAGAGAGGGCACGAGGGTCGTGAACGGATAGTTGGCAACGCGAGGTCGGGCCGCAGAGATCCGGCGCAGCAGCGTCGACTTGCCCGCGTTCGGGAAGCCCACGAGGCCGACGTCCGCCATCAGCTTGAGGGAGAGCCGCAGGCGTCGACTCTCGCCGGGCTTGCCGGGGAGCGCGAAGTCGGGGGCCTGGCGGGTCGAGGTCTTGAAACGCGCGTTGCCGAGGCCGCCCTTGCCACCGCGCGCGACGACGACGCGCTGGCCGTCCTCGATCAGGTCCGCGAGGACTTCGGGCTCGCCGACATCGCTCGCCTCTTGTTCGATCAGGTGCTCGTCGACGCCCTCGTCGTCTTCCTCCATGTCCATGTCCATGTCCATGTCCACGTCTTGCGTCGTGTCGGGCTCGATTGCGCCGAGCTCGAACACGAGCGTCCCGACCGGCACGCGCACCTCGACGTGCTCGCCCGACGCGCCCTTCCTGTCGGAGCTGCCGCCGTTCGCGCCGCGCGGCGCCTTGATCTTCTTCGCGCCCTTGAAGTCGAGGAGCGTGCCGACGTTCTCGTCGGCGACGAGCACGATGTCGCCCCCGCGTCCGCCGTCGCCGCCGTTCGGCCCGCCCATCGAGACGAACTTCTCCCGTCGGAACCCAACGACCCCGTCCCCACCCCTTCCGGAGTGGACTTCGATCTCGACTTCGTCGACGAAGAGGTTGGCGTGCTTCATGGCTCGATGAGGTTGGTTGGTTTTCGAGGCCGGAAACGAAAGACGCGCTCCGCCCACTCTCGAAAAGAGGGGGGAGCGCGTCTATTCGATCTCGACGTGTGACCGCGCTGCCCGAAGGGGTCAGGCGCGGTCGATCACGATGCTATTCGCCGGAATCCACGTGAGCCATCGTGCGGCCGCGGGAAGTACCGAAGCGGACGGTGCCCGTCTTCAGCGCGAAGAGCGTGTAGTCCTTGCCGAGACCGACGTTCTGTCCCGGGTGGATCTTCGTGCCGACCTGGCGGACGATGATGGAGCCGGCGTTGATCGCCTCTCCACCGAAGACCTTCACGCCGCGGCGCTGACCATTGGAGTCGCGACCGTTACGCGAGCTGCCCTGTCCCTTTTTATGTGACATCTCTTCTCTCTATTCTGTGAGTTCAGCCGGAGATCCCGTCGACCAAGATCTCGGTGTAGTCCTGTCGGTGGCCCTGGGTTCGTCGGTAGCCCTTGCGGCGCTTCATCTTGAAGACGCGGATCTTGTTGCCGCGGCCCTGGGCCGTGATCGTCCCGGAGACACTGGCTCCATCGACCGTCGGCGTACCGATCTTCACATCGCCTTCGCCGCCGATCATCAGCACCTCTTCGAGGGTGATCTTGGCGCCGACGTCACCGTCGAGCTTCTCGACGCGCACGGAGCCGCCGGGGCTCACGCGATACTGCTTTCCACCGCTTCGCACGACGGCGTACATAATCTCTCGACCTCATTGGGATCGCCCCCCGAGCAGAGTGGGGGAGGCTCGGGGCGACGGGGATAGTGCCGCGCAAGGCGGCTCATTCGGAGCGCGGGATTATGCTCGATTCCTCTTCCGCGTCAACAGTTTGGGGCGTTTCTGCGGCCTCGGCGGCCGGGCTTGCCGGAGCGTCCGCGGCCGGCTCCTCCGCGGCGTCCGGGGCCTCGGCAGCCGCCTCGACTGCTTCCTCGGAGGTTCGAGTGGCCTCGGCGGTCACCTCGGGCGTGGTCGCTGCCGCTTCCTCGCCGGATTCGGTGGCCTCGTCACCCTCGGGTGACGCTTCCGCGACCTCGGGCTCCTTCTCGGGCTCCTCGTCGTCCTCGGAGTCGAGCCGCTCGTAGATCGCCGCCGCGGTGTCCTCGTCCGAGAGCCGGAGGGGCCCGTCCGGGGTGCCGATCGCCGCCTGAATCTCCAGCCGGGGCGGTCCGTCGTCGACGGCGTCACTCGCCTCGAGGGCACCCGCTGCGACGACGGCCTCGGCCGCCGGGGCTGTCGGCGGCTCGGCCGCCTCGCTCTCGCCGTCCCGGGCGTCTCCGCCGCGACCGCGTCCACGCCCGCCGCGTCGTCGTCCGCGCTTCGAGCCGTTGCCCGAACCCGCTTCGGCGTCCTCTTCCTTCTTCCGCGCGTCGGGGTGGGTGTCGTTCAGCCAGCTGAGCTCGATCTCGGCAGGTGGCCCCGTTTCGAGGACGGTCAGCTCGTACTGCTCCTGGTGCATGCCCGGTCGCGCGCGGACCTCGATGTCCTTGCCGATCGCTTCGGACAGCTCGGCCATCGCCGGCTTCGCGCGCAGGAGCAGCTCTTCGGCGACGTGCGGGTTGACCGCGACGGCGACGCTGCGGCCCCGGAGCTTCGGCATGCGCTTGCGGATCTCGCGCAGCACTCGGAACGCGACGCTCTCCCGGGACAGGACGTAGCTTCGTCCCTCGCAGTAGCTGCACGGCTCGCACAGGGTCTGCACGAGGTTTTCGCGCGTTCGCTTGCGCGTCATCTCGACGAGTCCCAGCTCGGAGATCTTCAAGATGTTGGTCCGTGCCTTGTCTGCACGGAGCGCCTCCGAGAAGGCGCGGTACACCTTCTCTCGGTTGCCGGAGCTCTCCATGTCGATCAGGTCGACGATGATCAGACCGCCGAGGTTGCGGAAGCGCAGCTGGTGCACGACTTCCTGCACGGCTTCGAGGTTCGTTTTGAGGACGGTCTCCTCGAGGTCGCGCTTGCCGACGAAGCGGCCGGTGTTCACGTCGATCGCGGTGAGCGCTTCGCTCTTGTCGATCACGAGGGAGCCGCCGCTCTTCAGCCAGACCTTGCGTTCGAGGTTGGCGTGGATCTGGCTCTCGAGATCGAAGCGGTCGAAGATCGGGAGCCCTTCGTCGTAGTGCTCGACCGAGGGCTTCGGCTCCGCGACGAAGCGATCGACGAAGCTCTGGATGTGCTCGTAGAGCTCCTTGTTGTCGGAGACGATGCGCTTCGTGTCGTGGCCGGCGAGGTCGCGGACCACGCGCAGGGGCAGGTCGTGCTCGGAGTAGAGCATCGCCGGCGCGCTCGTCTCGCCGTGGCGATGCTGGATCGCGGCCCAGACCGTCGCCAGGTACCGGATGTCGGCCTCGAGGTCCGCTTCGCGCACGCCGTCGCCGGCGGTGCGGATGATGAAGCCGAGGTTCTTCGGGCGCAGGCGCTCGACGATCTCGCGAAGCCGTCGCCGCTCCTTGTCCGATCCGATCCGCCGCGACACGCCCACTCGGCGCGACCACGGCGTCAGGACCAGGTGACGTCCCGGGATGGAAATGCTCGAGGTGATGCGCGCGCCCTTCGTCCCGATCGGCTCCTTGGCGATCTGGACGATGATCTCCTTGCCCTCGTGGAGGACGGTGTCGATCTTCGGGGGTGCGGCGCGGCCGCGGCCGCGCCCACCGTTGCGGCGTGCGCCTGAGGGTTCACCGGCGGTCTCGCCGGTCTCGAGGGTGCTCTCGAAGTAGTCGCCGACGTAGAGGAAGGCGGCCTTTTCGAGGCCGATGTCGACGAAGGCGGCCTGCATGCCGGGCAGCACCCGGCTGACCTTTCCCTTCACGACGTTGCCGACGACGCTCTTGTCGCGCTCTCGTTCGATGTGCAGCTCTGCGAACTGCTTGTCTTCCAGTAACGCGACCCGGGTCTCGCCCAGCTCCGCGTTGATGATGATCTCGTTCTGCATCGTTCCGCCTGAGGCAGCGATGCGATCTACCTGATCCGTGCGGGCGATGACGCGTCGCACAGGCAGGAGCGATCGGATCGTTCCGCCCATATAGAGGAGGCGAGTCCGAACGATCGGATCTTCGATGTCGTGAGAGGCTCGGTGGGCTGGCCAGCGGATCCGCCGCATCTCGGTTCGCGTAGGCGAACGGGCGGCCGGTCGTTGGTGGGTGCTGCTGTCGGACCGCAGTCGCGGCGCGTGGGACTCGAGACGCGTCCAGCCTTGCGGGGCCGGGCGCGCGGACGTCGACGCTCTCTTATTCCCTCTCTTGCCCGGTCCCTCTCGGGGATCGATGGCGTTGGTGGTCGACGTTGAAGATCAAATCGGTGACTCGCACTCGGGTTTTGGTTTCGAAGGCCGGTCGGGTGACCGGCCGATCCTGGTTGCGGTTGCGGGGCATCCAGCCTCGCGTGGTTTCGCTCGTTCGTTGCGGTTTCGGCCGAACCGGATCGGTTCGCAAATGGCTCAGGGGAGTCTCGAGTCGAATGCAGCAGCACCCCGCCGCGTCCGAATCCCCCGGGTGATCTCGATCTCGTCGCTCTTCTTTCGCCGGCCTCGCGTAGCGATGGCGGGCGCTGCTACCACATGGGCGTGTCGGACCCGGTTTCGGGCGCTCGCACAGTGGGTGAAGCGGGTCGTGGACCTATCCTTCTCATCGAAGGGACGCTTCCTCAATCGAAGTGCAATCGGGCGGGGTCGGCCCTTTCCTGTTTCGAACCGGACACCGGGGAAGGCGCCGGTCATGATTGTGGGGTGGTCCCCATCGGGTCGTCCGAAGGGGGCCACCGTGCTTCGACCCCGGATCCCGGTCGCTGAGGGAGCAGTCCACCAGCGATTTCGATCCAGAACACGAACCGGTCTGGCCGTGTGAATATCTGGGATTGAGAGTATGGATTCGCAGCGAAAGGTCAACTCGGACCCCCGCCGGACGCTCCCGTCGGTGGATCGCCTGATCGGTCAGGTGAGGGATTCGAGCCCCGAATTAGCGGAATGGGCCGTCCTTCGTGCCGCGCGCGACGTGCTTGCCTCGATTCGCGACCAAATTTCCGAAGAGAAATTAAAATTCACGGGGAGCGACGCCGACCTCGCGCGACTCGAGGGTCGCGTGGCCGGCGAGGCCGCCCGCCTCGCGGCGCCCCATCCGCGACCGGTGATCAACGCGACGGGCGTGCTGCTCCACACGAATCTCGGTCGCGCCCCGCTCTCGCCAGTCGCCGCCGAGGCGGTCGCTCGGGCGGTCGATGGCTACTCGAACCTGGAGCTCGATCTCGACACGGGCCGCCGCGGCTCCCGGATGGGCTCGCTCGAGGCGAAGCTGCTCGCGTTGTCCGGCGCGGAAGCGGCCCACGTCGTGAACAACAACGCGGCGGCGGTGCTGCTCGCGCTGAACACCCTGGGGCTCGGTCGCGAGGCGATCGTGTCGCGCGGAGAGCTGGTGGAGATCGGTGGCTCGTTCCGGGTGCCGGCGATCATGGAGCGGTCCGGCGTGCGACTCGCGGAGATCGGCACGACCAACCGCACGCACCTCCACGACTACGAAAACGCGATCGGTCCCGATACGGGGCTGCTCCTCAAGGTCCATCGCAGCAACTTCGAACAGCGCGGCTTCGTCGCCGAAGCCGACGTCGGCGAGCTCGCCCGGGTCGCGCACGCTCGCGACCTCCCGTTGGTCGAAGATCTTGGCAGCGGCACGCTCCTCGATCTCGGGCCGCACGGCCTGCCCGACGAAGCGTTCGCCCCGGCGCGACTCGCCCTCGGCGTCGACGTGATCTGCTTCAGCGGCGACAAGCTGCTCGGCGGACCGCAGGCGGGCATCCTGATGGGTCGTCGTGACTTGATCGATGCGATGAAGAAGAACCCGCTCGCCCGGGCGTTGCGCGTCGACAAGCTCACCGTCGCCGCGCTCGACGCGACCCTCGACCTCATGCTCGATCCCGCGCGTTCGAACGAGGTCCCGACGATCGCGGGCTTGCGCGCCGGCGCCGCCGAGCTCGAGCCGCGCGCAGCGCGCCTGCTCGAGCTCGTGAACGCGGTCGTCGAACGCGAAGCCTCGGAATCCGGTTGGAAGGCGCGTGTCGCTCAAAGCGAAGCCGCGGTCGGCGGTGGCTCCCTCCCGGAGCATCGTCTGCCCGGCCTGGCGGTCGTGCTCGAAGGGGGCGGCGTGCAGGCTTTGGCCGAAGGCCTTCGCGCGGCACCGATGCCCGTGCTCACGCGGGTCCGGGACGAGGCGCTCTGGCTCGACGTGCGAACGCTCCGGGACGCGGACCTCGAGCCCGCGGCCTTGGCGCTCTCGCATGCTCTCGGCGAGACGGCGACGCCCGCGGAATGATCCGACCGACGTCTCGACGGATGTCCTGGTAGAAACGCGAACACCTTCGCAAGCCTCGCTTTTCTTGATGAACGGCGGGGGTTTGGGTAGATTGGTGCGACCCCCCGCCAGCCCAGTCAGGGAGCGCCCCGTGATTCGGGGACTCCACTGCGTTTCTCGCACCTTCCGCCCATCCGGGGAAGCGTGAGACGAGAGAGGCGAACGTGAGCTCGACGACCGGCGTTCCGCGCCCACCGTCCGCGTCCGGGGGACCCGGCGAGTCCGATCGATCCGGCGGCCGACCCGATGGCGGCGCCCGGCTGCTCGCGATCGGCGGCGGGAAGGGTGGCGTCGGGAAGACCTTCGTCACGGCCAACCTCGCGACCGCGCTCTCGCGGCTCGGCAAGCGGGTGGTCGTCGTCGACGTCGACCTCGAAGGCGCGAACCTGCACACTTGCCTCGGCGTGCAGACGCCCCAGCGCAGCCTCGCCGACTTCGTATCTGAACGCGAAGAAGATCTGGGCAAGCTGCTCGTCGATACGCCGGTTCCGAACCTGCGACTCATCGCAGCGACCCACGGCAACCTCGCGGACGCCCAACCGAGCCATCTGCGACGCGTGCGGCTGCTGCGCGCGCTGCGTCAGCTCGACGCGGACGTGGTGTTGCTCGATCTCGGTGCGGGCTCCCATGCGTCGGTGCTCGACTACTTCCTGGTCTCCGACGACGGGATCCTCGTGCTGCAGCCCGAGCCGACCTCCGTCGAGAACGCCTACACGTTCCTGCGCGCCGCGTTCTATCGGCGGATGCGTCTGGCGATGGTGGGGCACGGCGTGCGCCAGCTCGTCACCCTCGCGATGGACCAACGCAACGAGCGCGGCATTCGCACGCCCCTCGATCTGCTTCGTGAGATCGAAGCGACGGACACCGCCGAGGCGCGTCGCTTCGTCGAGACCATGCGCGTGTTCCACCCGCGCCTGATCGTGAACGGGGTGCGGACCGCAGAGGACGTGAAGCTCGGCTTCGCGGTCTCGAGCGTGTGCAAGAAGTACTTCGGCGTGGAAGCCGAGTACATCGGCTACGTGAACTACGACGACGAGGCGCGACAGTCGGTCTCGGCGCGTCGACCGATCGTGGACCTCCGCCAGGACGCGGACGTCTCGATCTATCTCCAGCGCATCGCGCGCAAGCTGCTCGGCCTCCCCTCGGCCTCCGCAGCACAGACCGCGGGAAGCGACCCGCAATCCGGAGGAAATCGATGAGGGGGATCGACGAGCTCGATCATTACGAGCTGCTCGAGATCGCGCGTGGTGCCACGCCGGCCGAGATCGATCGGGCGTATCGAAACGCCCAGAACGTCTATGCAGAGGGCTCGCTCGCCCTCTATTCGGTCTTCGATCGTCTGGATGCCCAGACGATCCGGAGCCGTCTCGACGAGGCCTATCGCGTCCTGGCCGACCCGGAGCTGCGTGCGTCCTACGAAGAAGCGCTCCCGGAGTCCGAGGCGTCCAGCACGGCGATCGACCCGCGACCCGAGGCGAGCGCGCACGTGATGGACGCGGCGGTCGCGCCGGAAGGGCTCGCGGGATTCGATCCCGTCGAGCAGCTCGATGCCGTCGACCAGGCGGTCGAGGAGTTCGATGCGCTCGAAGACGACGGGCGGGGCGAGTTCGACGGCGTGCGTCTGCGTCGCAACCGACTCTTTCGCGGTATCGAGATCGACGACATCTCCGACGTGACGAAGGTGAGCACGGCCCACCTGCGCAACATCGAAGAAGAGAACTTCCTCGACCTGCCGGCGGACGTCTACGTCCGCGGCTTCGTGACCGCCTACGCCCAGACGATCGGGCTCGATCCGAAGATCGTGGTGCCGAGCTACATGGCGCGGGTCCAGGAATCCCGGAACAGCGAACAGCGGGGCCGTTTCCTCGGTCGCCGTTAGGCGACGCGACTCGTCATGTCCGACGAGCCCGCATCGCACCCGCTCTCGTTCACCGTCGACGAGGCGAGCGTGGGGGCGCGGGTGGACGCCGTCCTCGCGGAGCTCGCCGGGGTGTCCCGCGCGCAGGTGAAGCGTTGGATCGACGCGGGCCGCGTGCGCGTCGGCGACGAGCCGGTGCGCGCGAGCCGGAAGCTCGCCCTGGGCGAATCGATCGAGGCGACGCCTCTCGAACCGGTGGCGATGACCCTCGAGCCGGAAGCCATCCCGCTCGACGTCCTCTTCGAGGACGCGCACCTGATCGTGATCGACAAGCCGGCGGGGCTCGTCGTGCATCCCGCGCCCGGACATCCGAAGGGCACGCTCGTGAACGCGCTCCTGCATCATTGCGAGGACCTCGCAGGGATCGGCGGCGTTCTGCGCCCTGGGATCGTGCATCGCCTCGATCGCGGCACCTCCGGCGTCCTCGTCGCGGCGAAGGACGACCAGACGCACCAGGGGTTGTCCGTGCAGTTCGCGGAGCACTCGATCGAACGGCGCTACCGCACGCTCGTGCGCGGTCTGCCGCGCGCGGACGAAGGCCGCATCGACCGACCGATCGGTCGCCACCCGCGCGACCGAAAGCGGATGTCCGTCGAAGCGAAGGCCGGCAAGGCCTCGGCGACGAACTGGCGCGTGCGGAGGCGCTTCCGCGAAGCCATGACCAGCGAGCTCGAGATCCGACCAGAGACCGGTCGCACGCATCAGATCCGCGTGCACCTCTCCTCCGCCGGGTTGCCCCTCGTCGGCGACACCATCTACGGACGCGCGCGCGGACACGACGCCGCGCTCGGTCGCCCGGCGCTGCACGCGGCGCATCTCGGGTTCGAGCATCCCGCGACCGGCCGCCGCCTGCGTTTCGAGTCACCGCTTCCGGACGATCTGATCGAGTGGATCGCCGACCTCGGTCCCGAGGAGGTCGTCCCGGAATGAGCGCGCCCCTCGATGCGCCCCTGCGTGATCCGCTCCTTTCGGCGCTCGGGATCACGCACGGCTTCGGGCAGCGCGAGACCACCGCGCCGTCGGACACCGCCTTCCCGAAGCAGGTCCATGGCACCGCCGTCCACGAACATCGCGCCGGCACCGGCGCCGACGCGGACGTCGAGGCGGACGCGATCGTCACGCGCGAGGCGGGCGCGAGCGTCGGCATCGTCACCGCCGACTGCGTGCCGATCCTCGTCGCGCATCGCGAAGGGGAATCCGTGGCGGCGATCCACGCGGGCTGGCGGGGTCTCGCGGCGGGGGTGATCGAGGCGGGCCTCCGCGGGGTCGCTGCCGGCGGCGACGTCGGGGCGTGCGTGGCGGCGATCGGGCCGGCGGCTCGGGGTTGCTGTTACGAGGTCGACGAGCCCGTTCGCGCGGGACTCCGCGAGCGGTACGCGGATCTCCTGGACGGCGTTCTCGTACCTGGCCGACCCGAGCGATTCCAGCTCGACCTCCCGGCGATGGCGGGCCGCGTGCTCGAGAAAAACGGGGTTGAAACACAACGAATCGGTGTCGATGCCAGGCTCTGCACGATCTGCAGCCCGGACCGCTTCGAGTCCTACCGCCGCGACGGCGCCGCGGCCGGCCGCTTGAGGCACTTCATTGCGCGACCGGCGGCAATCCCGCGTCAGGGTTGACAGTTTCTGGGGCCCCCCGTAGATTGATTTTCACTTCGACCCAGCCGGGTCCGCGGCCCTCGCCATCCGGGAGAGCCGCTCGATTCCTCCACGGATTCGGATACTTGCCTTCCTGCCCCACGTCTTCGACTACACGTGGGGTCGGTCTCCGGTCGAGGACCCTCGACCCTCCGGCATCCCCCAATCCCCGCACCCTCTTCCACCATCAACTTCGGAACGAGTCTCGTCGATGGGCCTGACACGGCCCGCCGCTTCCAAGCAATCGCCGACCTCCCGCGCCTCTGGCGCGTGATCTCGGCAGCCGAGACCGGCCCGAAGGCGAATCGAAGGCCGCCTCCGCAGAACAAGCTCCCGCCGCCCGACCCATCGCCCCACCTGGTCTCGCCCGAGACCGGGTCCCGACTCCCCCGTCCGATCCATTCCCATCCCCCTCGGACTCCCGCCGACCGCCCGGTCGGCGCATCCCACTTTTTCTTCTCGACCCCAGAAGACCCGATCGCCACAGGCCGGCCCCGACGATCAGAAGAGAGACCGCTACGTGAGCAGTGAGCAGCGCGCGCCCGAATCCAAGGACGGGTCCGGCAACCAGCCGAATCGCGGCAATCGCCGAGGTCGTGGTCGGCGCTCGCGAAGCGGAGGCAATCGGGGCAATCGCGGTGGCGGCGGCGAGCCGAAGCGGGACTACCTGCCGAGCGATGCCGAGCTCGCGGAGGAGGAAGCCTCCCTCGATGCGCAGCTCGACGACGACGCGGAAACGATCGTCGTTCGCGAGCTCAAGGCGAAGGCGATGCCCGAGCTGCTCTCGATGGCCCAGGAGATGGAGGTCGAGAACGCCGGGGGCATGCGCAAGCAGGATCTGATCTTCGCGATCCTGAAGTCGCAGACCGAGAAGCGCGGGAAGATCTTCGCCGAGGGCGTGCTCGAGATCCTGCAGGACGGCTTCGGCTTCCTGCGCGCGCCGGACCAGAACTATCTCGCGGGCCCCGACGACATCTACGTCTCGCCCTCTCAGATCCGCCGCTTCAACCTGCGGACCGGCGACTCGGTCGAAGGCCACGTGCGTCCGCCCAAGGAAGGCGAGCGTTATTTCGCGCTGCTCAAGGTCTCGTCGATCAACTTCGACGACCCGAAGGCCGCGAAGCAGAAGATCCTCTTCGACAACCTGACGCCGCTCTATCCCCAGGAAAAGTTCACCCTGGAGACCGAGACCGGCGGGATGACGACGCGGATCATCGACTTGATCGCGCCGATCGGGAAGGGCCAGCGCGCGCTGATCACGTCACCGCCGAAGGCGGGCAAGACGATGCTGCTCAAGGACATCGCCAATGCGATCTCCGAGGGCAATCCCGAGGCGTACCTGATCGTCCTGCTGATCGACGAGCGCCCCGAAGAAGTGACCGACATGCAGCGGACCGTGAAGGCCGAGGTGATCTCCTCGACCTTCGACGAGCCCGCGACGCGTCACGTGCAGGTCGCCGACATGGTGATCGCGAAGGCGAAGCGGCTCGTCGAGCACGGCCGCGACGTCGTGATCCTGCTCGACTCGATCACCCGCCTCGCACGCGCGCATAACACGGTCGTGCCCCACTCGGGCAAGATCCTGTCGGGTGGTGTCGACTCGAACGCGCTGCACAAGCCGAAGCGCTTCTTCGGTGCGGCGCGGAACGTGGAAGAGGGCGGCAGCCTGACCATCATCGGGACCGCTCTGATCGACACCGGCTCCCGGATGGACGAAGTCATCTTCGAGGAGTTCAAGGGCACGGGCAACTGCGAGATCGTGCTCGATCGCAAGCTCGCGGACCGGCGCACGTACCCCGCCATGGACATCAACCGCTCGGCCACCCGCCGCGAAGAGCTGCTGATGAGCGACAACTCGCTCAACCGCATGTACATCCTTCGCAAGGTCCTCGCGCCGCTCTCGCCGGTCGACTCGATGGAGTTCCTGATGGGGAAGATCGAGAAGACGGACAGCAACGAGGATTTCCTGGAGTCGATGAACTCCTAGGCGAGCGTAGGTCCGATGGAAGCGCTGCTCGCAGAACTCGAGCTCACGGGCGCCGCGTTGGCCTTCGTCTGGAGCATCGTGTTCCTCGGCGCCCTGGTGCAGGGCTCAATCGGGTTCGGCCTCAACCTGATCGTCGTCCCGGCGATCGCGGCGGCCCGCCCCGAAGTCCTCCCCGCGGCATCGATCATCCTCGCGCTGCCGATGACCCTCGGAAGCGCGGCTCGCGAGTGGAGCCACGTCGATCGCGAGGCGATCCTCTGGACGACGCTGGGTCGGCTGCCCGGGATCGCGGGCGGCGCCTGGCTCGTGGTGGTGCTCGCGCCGGATCAGCTGGCCCTCGTGATCGGCGCGACGGTGGTGTTCGCCAGCGCGATGAGCGTCGCGGCACCGCGGATCGAGATCACCCGCGCGTCGCAGGCTGGCGCGGGTCTGCTAGGGGGCCTGATGGGCACCTCGAGCTCGATCGGGGGACCGCCGATGGCGCTCCTCTACCAGCACGAGTCCGGGCCGGTCATGCGCTCGACCCTCGGCGCCACGTTCCTCGTCGGGACAGGGCTGTCGCTGCTCGCGCTGATCGCCGCGGGCGAGGTGCGCGCGGAACACTGGGGCTTCGGCATCGCGATGATGCCGGCCGTCCTGCTCGGGCTCTTCGCGAGTCGCTATTTCCACGGCCGGCTCGAGGGGGGATGGCTGCGGCCGTGCATGCTCGGGTTCGCGGCGCTGTCGGGTCTCGCGGTCGTGGTGCGGGGGCTGCTATAGCGGGCTGACAGTCGTCTATTCGCGACCCGCGCCTTCGCACGCGCGCGCTCGATGGGTGAGGAACGACCTGCTCAGGAAGCGGTCGAGCAGGTCGCGATCGGGCTCGGCCTGCCGGCGCCCGATATTGCGGCACATGCGTTCGACGTAATGGCCCCAGTCTTCGTCGGAAAGCGTGCCGTGGCGATACTGAATGAACGCGTTCTCCATCTCTAGCCAGTACGTCAGAGACGAGATTCGCATCTGCGCCCGTGTCGTCTCGTCCATGGCCGAAAAGTCATCCTCCGAGAGACCGCCTGGCTCGAGGACGCGGGCGAAGGTCTTCGCGAGCCCGTCGTGCTCCAGCATCGCGTAGTAGCGCTCGATACGACCGTCGACGAGATCCTGATAGGAGGAAGCGCGAACCGCCGACGTGTTCTCGCGGATCTCGACGACCAGAGAGATCAGCGTCGCCAGCACGGCGACGCTCGAGATGATCTCCGCGATCGACGCGGCGTCCTGAAGGTTCGGTCGGGTCATTGGTTCACTCCTGTCTGGCTCTTGGACGCATTTCGCTCTGTTTGGTCGTCGCTCAGGGCTCGCTCCGCCCATTCGAGGGTCTCAGCCCGCGGCTCGCTGCAGCAGGAAGTCGGGCTGGATGAAGAGCGCCAGCATCGCGAGCACGAGGCCGACGAGCTGGACGAGGGCGAGCGCCGCGTGGACCCTTCGATCGTCGGAGAGAAGGCCGACCGCTCCCACGCAGATGACGCTCGCCTGCGGAAGCCGAATCGGATCGAGGATCGGGACGCCGAGCATCGTGTACAGGTTGACCGAGATCACCACCCCGACGACGACCAGGCCAGCGAAGTAGCGGGGACGCACGTCGTAGTAGTACGCCTCCCAGGACGCGACCATCTCCGCCTGCTGGGGGACGAGGACGCAGGCGCAGTAGTGGATCGCACCAGGAATCGTGAGTACGAGAAGGAAACGCGGCAGCGTCCAAGCGGCCTCGCGGAAGTTCCACAGGTTCCAGAAGCCGACCGCCGTGACCAGCAGCGTGGCCGTCACGAACACGAGATGAGGCCCGTAGCGCCTGCCCGTCGCGACCACGTGGGGCAGACCACCGAGCAGTCGCGTCGCGGAGAACGAGAAGACGAGCGAGAACGCGATCGCGAGGTACTCGAAGAGGGTCATTCGGGATCACCCAGCACGAAGCGAAGGAACATCACCCCCGCGAACGAGACGTAGAAGATGAGCGCGAGGAAGTAGGCTGACGTCGACCCGAGTGGTCCGAGTCCCGCGCTCGCCGCCAGCAGCATCGGGATCAGCAGGCCATGGGCGGATAGGAACAGCCCGTTGAACATTTGCGCGCCTCGATCCAGGCCCCGAAGTAGCGGGAGCCAGCGCCGGACGAAGGTCGAGAACGGCACGGTGATGTAGAGACCGAAAACGATCGCCGCGGTCAGGAACGGGTCGCGGTCAACGTCGACGATCCGAGCGAGGGCGATCGGAAGCATTCCGAAGAATGCCGAGGCCAGGCTGGCTTCGAGCAATCGCCACAGGCGGACGAAGGAAACCGTGTCCCGTTCGGGCACACCGCCCATGAGCGCGATCATCACGCCGGAGAAGCCCGCGATCGCGACCGCGACCTCGACGATCAGAGAAAGTGTGTCGAGCTCGGCGTCGGTCATCGCGCGGCTGCTCCCGCTCCGATGGCCTCCGCGATCGCGTCGATTTCATCCCAGTTCATGGTTCGACTCCCATCGCGCGAGGTCGTCCGCCGGCATGAGCAGCGCTACGTCCCGCAAGTAGCGAGCGGCGCGTTCGGATTCGGCTCCGCGACGCGGAGGTGGGCGACTCGCTCGGCGACCACGTCCTCCCAGTCGGGGTCGAGAAGCGGGAGAGTCGAGTAGGAGCGCGCGAAGCCCTCGAACCTGTGGATGTTGCGCGCGACCGAGTCTGGAAAGATCGACTCGTTCGCCGCGTCGCTGACCCCATGCCCGGCGATACGCCATTTCATGAAGTTGTTGAAACTGTAAGCGCGAACGAGCTGAGTGAACACGACTTGCTCTTCGAGAAGGAGCTCGTCGCCACGGCACCCGCGGAGCCAGACATCGGCGTGTTCCGCGACCGCCGCCTTGACTTCGATCTCGTTTGCCGCCCCGCTCGAGAGTCGTTCGGAGATGGAGAGGCTTCGCGCGAGCTGGAGTTCGTAGACGACGAGCGCGAGACCGACCACGAGTGCGATGAATCCCAACGCCTCGAAGTGCGATCGCCAGCCTCCGTCGTTTCGTTCGTCGGTCATGTCCTTGTGTCCTTCCGCAGCGCCCAGTCGCCTACATTCCGCACGCCATCGCGGGGGCGTCCGGCGCCGGATCCTCCGATCGCAGTCGCTCGATCTCCGCGTCGATGGATTCCGTCCATCCGGGCGCCAGCGTTTCCTTCGGGATGATGCCGTAGACGCTCGCGTAGCCCGGGAAGCGGTGGACGTTGCGCGCGATCACGAGCGCGAAGATCCTGCGGTCGCCGGCGTTCGAAACGTTCGTTTCCGACAAACGCCACTTCATGAAGTAGTTGTAGTGGTGTGCACGAATGAGGCTGGCGAATGTCGTCGCCTCCGCCGCGTCGAGTTCCTCGCCGAGGCAGCCGCGAGTCCACACGTCCGCGTGATCTGCGACCGCAGACGAGAACTCGACTTCGTTGGCGATTCCGGCGACGAGTCTCTCTGCGACGGACAGATTTCGCGCGAGCTGCAGTTCGTAGGCGACGAGGACGAGCCCCGCGATGACGGCGAGGACACCGGCGAATTCGAAGTAGGCTCGCCAGCTCGAGCTCCCGCCTTCAGCCGACATGTTCGCCCTCTCCTCGTGCTCCGCGATCATCTTGCGCAATGCCTGCACGGTGCCACTCTTCGTCCGACTCCGGCATCATCCCCTCGAGGCGAGTCCGGACCGTCTCGCTGGGAAGATCGCGGACCGTCTCCCACCATGCCCTCCCGCCCGGCGTGCTCAGGTATTGCGCCATGATCACGAGACCGGGCTCGGTCGAGTCGTCGAGCAAGCCGCGCTGCTGGTGCGCCACCATGTTGTCCGTCTGACCGAGGAGCGCGGTGAGATGCGTGTGGAAGATCAACGTCTCGTCGGCGTCGAGTGAATCCGGGTCCTCGAAGCCGCGCCGGAAGATGCTCGCCTGCGGTCCCGACGAGGTCATCGAGAGAAGCACCGTGTTGTAGTTGTCCGTCACCGCCTGCGCGCGGGTCGCGATCGTCTCGCGATTGCTCCGGCGGATCTGCAGCACGAGAAACGCCAGGGTCACGAGCACCCCGATCGAGCCGATCGCTTCGCCGAGATTGCCGAGATCTTCGAGTGTCATTCATCCGACTCCGTGGAGGTCGACGAATCCTTCGCGATCTGCGCGCCGCCGCCGCCGACGACGGAGTAGAGACGGATCAGACGACCGGTGGGCTCGGCGCGGATGGGTCCTACCGATGTTAACCGCAGGCATTCGGGGTTCGCCTACACCCAAATGGGTGTGGCATGGCCCAGAGGGATCTGCTTTGGTGAATCGAATCGCCCACGAACTCGAGGAGGGACGCCGTGAGTTGGGACGCCATTGGAGCCCTCGCCGAGTTGGTCGGTGCGGCCGCCGTCGTCGCGACGCTTGCCTTCCTCGTCGTCCAGATGCGTCAAAACACGCGTGCGCTGGACGAGAACAGCCTGCAGTCGCGTGTGTCCGTTCTCGATCGGAATTATCAGGATCTCGCCCGCTGGCGTGAGATGCTGATCCGAGACGATGCGATCGCGCAGCTGTGGATTCGCGGCTGCAAGGGCGAGGACCTCTCGACATCCGAGGCGGAGCGCTTCGTCCATCTGGCCAACGAGCTCATCTTCGGCTTGTGGCGGGGCTTCGAAGGCGCGAAGAGCGTCGGGGACGAAGGCTACATCGAACAGATCCGATCGATCTCGGCGGTCTTCGCGTCACATCCGACTCTGCGAGGTCGGATCGAGATCTTCGCGAAGGATGCGCTCTTCGCCGACTTCGCGCGTGAGGCTCTTTCGGCCGTGGGCGAGCGGCCTCCAGATGAGGCGACGGGCGCTGGGCTCTACGAGCGGATGCGGAGCGTGGGCTCGTCATGAATCGAGCGGTCTGACCTCGGTCTTCTCGACGATCTCGTCGATCCACTCCTGGAAATCCTCCGCGAAGCGGAAGCGGTTCTCCTGCCAGACCGCCCGCGCCAGCGGCCACGGAAGGATGTCCTGCATTCGTCTCTCGTATGCGACGAACACGCCTTCGTCGGTCAGGCCCGCCGCGTGCTGGTGCCATACCTGCCAGGCCTGGGACAGCAGCGCCATCTGAAACGTGAAGTAGCGGTACTCCTCCTCAGGATCGAGCGTCTCCCCGCGTCGGGATTTCGTGAGCACCGGGGAGATGTCTCCCACTGTCAGCATGTTCATGTTCACTGACGATCCGAGGATCGCTGCCGTCGCCGCGCTGCTCGCGACGCGTGAGCCCTGTCGGATTTGCGCCGCGAGATAGAGGAGCGACACGATTACCGCGAGTCCGCCGACGAGTTCGCCGAGGTTCGCGAGGTCTTCGAGCGTCACGTCGTGTCCTCCGCATCGCTGTCGACCTCGATCGAGATCTCTGTGAGGGTTTCGAAGGGGGTGTTGTTCATGGGATCAGCGACACGTCTCGCGTCGTCTTGGCGATCGTCATCCGAGCCGTTCGACAAGGATTTCAATTCCGATTCCGGCCGCCCAGGAGGCGAGCGGGATGAGAAAGTAGAGTCCCAAGCGCCACGCGAGGGGTCCGTTCGGTGGCCACCAGGCGAGTCGCGTCCACCAGGTAAGGCGAATGTCCGCCGGCAGTACGGCGTGAAAGTCCTCGACGCGCGAGTCCACGGCTTCAAGCCTCCCCGCCGTCGACGTGCGGGCGTACAGAGGATCAGCGCGAACTGCACGCACGAGTAGCCTAGCAGCAGCATCAGGCCGAGATAGAGCGGCCAGAACGTGCCGAGCCAGAGCGCGTTGAGGGATTGGAGGACGATGTTCACGAGGCCGGCTCCGTTGCCGACGAGGCGGATCGCCGTCGTGTAGGGCGCGACGCTCGCCGGATCGATTCTGCGGCCCATCCGCGCGACGACGGCGAGGAACGCGACGATCACAGGGACTGCGAGCCCGCTCGCCAGGCGAAAGCCCATCGACGGGGCGAGTCCCGACGCGATCGCTCCTGCAGGCACGAGCGCGACGAATGCCGGGATCAGGCTGGTCCCGAGGAGCGCGGCCATGCGGACAGCGTCCCACGGATCGAGCGCGTTACCGCGGCGGGAGAGCGCCAGGACGATGCCCGAGAAGCCCGCGAGACCGATCGCGACTTCGGCGAGCGTCGAGAGTGCGTCGATCTCCGTCATCCCGAGCCTCCCTGGTCAGATGCCGACCGCGGGGCGCATCGAGAGGAAGAATCCCCAGAGCAGAGCGCCCGCCGCCGACACGATCAGCCAATGAACGCGGCGATCGGCCGTGAGTGCGCCGACCGCGTACGCGCCACACCAGGCGTAGATCGGCCAGTATTCGAGGAATCCCTGGGTGCCCGCCCACAGGTGATGGAGCTGCGTCGTGACCGTCGATGCGAGGAGCAGGAAGAACGGTACGCGCACGGACGCGAAGTGGGTCACCCAATCCGGCGCCGAGTCCCGACCCCGCTCCGGGACCAGGAGACGCGCAGCGACGAAGAGCGTCGCCGGGATCTGAAGGACGAGAAGGTAGGTGCCGAGCGTGAATTCGTTCGTCTGCGCGTGACGGGCCCAGAGCCCGAACCACCAGCCGATCAGGTGCGACAGCAACGTGAGCTGAAGGAAGAGAAAGAACACACGTGATTCGGTGTCGCGCCACCAGCGGATCAAGTCCGCGACGCCCCCGAGCAGGCACGTGATACCGAGGGCGACGACGATCGATCCCATGACCGAGATGAATTCGAAGGGGGACATCGATCACGCACCTCCATCCGCGGACGGGCGTTCGCCGCCGTCCGCCGCGTTCCGGCCTTCCATCACGGCGGGCAAGGCGAGCATCACGAAGTTCAGCATCGACATCGCGAGCATGAAGAGCACGCCTGCCAGGTAGAGGGCCGGCCCGAACGTCGTCCACGCCCCCAGCGCGTTCGCGCCACACGCCGCAGCCAGCACGACTCCGGTCGTGAGGAGCAGATAGAGCACCGAGTTGAGGGGGTTGTGGTCACGCAGAGATTCCCGGCGTCCCTGCCAGATCCAGACGATGAGGAATGCCTCGACGACCGCGAAGACGCCGTTGGAGGCGCGCCAGACCGCGGGGTCTCCGAAACGTGCAGCCGACAGGAGCGCAGGAAGAAAGGCCAAGCACACGGTACCGAGCGACTGAGCGAGCAGGAGGATGATGCGTCGACGGTCGAACGGGCGCGCGTCGATGGGGATCGAGGGTCGCAGGGCGAGCACGACGCCGCTGAATCCGGTGACCGTTATCCCGACCTCCGCGACGGTATGGAGGGTGTCGAGAGTGGACATGGCACAGCTCCTACGTACCCGTGCCGAAGCCAAGCATGAAAAACGCGGGGGACGCGGGTGCGATCGCGATCAGTGTGAGAATCGCGTGCGCGCGTAGGTCGCGTCTGCCGAGAACGAAGACCCAGATCACGCCGAGCGAATACCATCCCGCGCTCGTGGCGAGACCGATCCTCGTCGCGTGCGCGAGCTGGATTGCCGCGAAGCGCACGACCGCGACCTCGGCGAGCGTATAGAGATAGTCGGCGAGATCCGCGGGTGAACTCATCGCGATCGATCCTGCGCAATCAGATCGTCGACGTATTTCTGGAAAGGCTCCGTGTATAGATGCTTCGTCGCTTCCCACAGATTGCGGTTGAGAATTGCGGCCGGGCCGTCGCCGCCGAGTGTCGTGAGTAGGCGTCCCGACATGACTTCGTCGAGGTCCCGGCGAATCGCGCCCTGCCGGGCGCCCATCACATAGAGATCCCAGATGTTCATGGCTCGCGCCCGGTCGGCCTGGTAGCGGATCGCCTCCTCTTCTGTGAGCGGCTTCGCGTTGTTCACCTTCGAGATGATCGCGGCCATCGGCCCGGATGCGAGCTCTGCGCGCGTCTCGATCATCAGCTCGAAAATCCGCTGGGTCCGTGAGTGGACGATCTCGCGCGAGTTCTGGCGGATTTGCAACGTGAGAAAGGCCAGCGTGACGACGACTCCGACCGCGCCGATCACCTCGCCGATCGCGCCGAGCGCTTCCCAATTCATGCGAATCGCTCCATTTCTTCGTTCTCACTTTCGGTGCGCACGAGTGTCAAGCGAAAAAGAAACGGCGATTGGCACCCCGGCAGGTCACTCCACTCACCCTCGCCGCGGAGGCTGAGGCCCGAGTAGCCGACCATGGCGATGGCGACCTCGATCGCGGGCGTGAGCACGGATTCCCAGCGCATTCCATTCTCCTCGCAACATTGTGCCGCGGCCCGTCGCGCCTGCAACGGAATCGAGATGGTCCGAATGGACGATGGACAGACGACGCCGAGCGCGCAGCACCCGCAAGGCTTGTGCTGTCGGATGTTGCGACTCTTGGAGCGACCGACTCGACGGGACCGCGCCGCATATGGCGGATGAGAAATATCAGCGCTGAGTCGCGGAGTCGCGCGACGTCGGGTGGACCGTCGAAGAACTCACCGAGGTGCGGATGCCGACGCCGTCGGGGTTGCCGACGAGGTGCGCGGGCTGATGGCGGCCTAACGACGCCGTCCGGCGCTCGACAATCCGGCCAACCCCAGTCCGAGGAGCAGCGCGGTTCCCGGCTCGGGGACTACGGTGATGGCGAGGCTCGCGAACGCGCCGGACGTGATGTCGAGATCGATGAAGTCGATCTCGTCCAGGGAGATGCGCTCGACGCCACGGCCGGTGAAGAGACTCCCGAAGGGTCGTTCGTGCGAGAGGGCCGGACCCGCGAAGCCGATGGTCGTGGTCCCGACGGACGCCAGCAGGAAGTCGAGCGTCCCGATCCGGTAGGTCCCCGGCACGAAGGTGCCGTCGGACCAGTAGTCGAGGAGCTGTCCGTCGGAGATCAGGATGGAGGTCATCTCGAATCCCCAGAACGCGGTCGGGCCGTCGTAGGGATCGTCGAAGGGGCCGTTGCCGAAGACTCCGGGACCGACGTCTCCGGGGATCGTGGGGTCGAAGAAGTTCCAGCGTTCCGCGGCGAGGGGGGAGAGCGGGATGCTGCCGAGCCAGACGACGGAGGGTTGGCTCGCCCCGACGGCGTCCAGGACGTTGCCGCCCTCGAGGTCCCAGGTGATGGCCGGGTCGGCGATCGTCAGGAACTCGTCGTCGCCGATCACGAGATCGATTCCGATCGAGATCGTGTCGCCGACCACACCGGTCGTGGAGCCGCCGATCGGCGTCAACGTCACGCCGAAGGCGGAAGCGATGGACGGGCTGAGTGCGACACAGAGAAAGAGCGCCAGAGCGCATGTCGATCGTCGTCGTTCCATTTTTGGATCTCCCGGGGCAGAAGGCGCCTCCCGGGATCGTCGAGGGGGAGGCGAGTCGGGGAGAAGTGGTTCCGGCGCTCGGTTTGTGACGAACCGATTCACGGGAGCGTCGCGAGAAATCGCCCTCGATTCCGTCGTCGCCTACGAGAACGGGCGTCGACCATCCGCAGGACGCTAGGCGCGGGGTCGGCGGCCCACGCCGGAACCTGCGATGCTCGAAGCAATCCACTCGACGGGAGGACCGGGGACATGTCGAACGAAGGAGAGCAGCGCGCCAAGGCGCTCGAGCTGATGGGCAATCTGTTCGGCGGCGGGGTGAAGGGCGACACCATGCCGGCGCGTGCATTCGCGCCGGAGTTCTTCGACCTGGCAAGCACCGCCTGCTTCGGAGGCTTCTGGTCGCGAGAGGGGCTCGACATCAAGTCGCGGAGCCTCGCGACGGTCTCGCAGCTCGCCGCGCTCGGCCGGCTCGACGAGCTGAAGCTCCACCTGCAGGGCGCGCGGAACGTGGGGTGGTCCGTCGAGGAGCTGACCGAGGTGCTGATGCAGACTTCGCAGTACGCCGGGATCCCGGCCGCGGTCCAGGCGCTCAACGTCGCGGCGGAGCTCTTCGGCGAAGGAGCGGGTGAATGACGGAGGTCCATGCACGCAGGCTCTTGGCGGCGCTCGTGGTCGTGATCGCGCTCGGTTGCGCGTCAGTTCCGCCGGCCGAGTCTCCGATCGACTGGAACGACGCCGGCGCGAGCTGGTCGACGCTCGTGGTGACCGTCGACGAGGACGGAAGCGACCGGGTCACGCGAATCTGGCTCGCGATGTCGAATGGCGTCGCGGTGTTTCGCACGAACGACAGCCGCTGGTGGGCGAATCTCCAGCGCCAGCCGACGATCCGCGTGCGGCACGACGGCGCGGATCACGCGTTCGACGTGGAATTCATCGAAGACGAAGCAGGGCGCATCGTGATCGACGAGGCTTTCGCCGAGAAATACGGCTGGGTGGAGAGCCTGCTCTTCTCGCAGCCCCGGGGCGAGACCCACGAAAACTATGGACGGCTCTCACCGCAGAGTCGATCGGTCTTCTAGAGCGCCCGCTCGATCAGTTCGCGCAAGGCGGCAAGGTTGTGAGGCGGATAGCCGTCGAGCGGGTAGTAGGCGGCCAGAATGGTCTCCGCCTCGGTCCATTCGACGACGTCGAGATGGCGGAGCAGGTACCGTAGGTCCTCTTCGTCGTGGTAGCCCTCGCCGGTGCGCAGAGCCAGCGTCTTCATCGCGAGCATGTAGCGCGAGTCGGCGACGAAGACGCGGAGGTGGTCGAGGTCGAGAAAAGAGTCGAACGTTCCCCGGTCGCTCAAGTACCCTTTGACTGCGTTGTTGAGCCAGTTGTCCGGGACGTCGTGATGGGCCGCGACGGCGAGCGCTGCGTCGAGCACGAGGCTCGACGGCTCGAATACGGCGTCGACGCCCTGCGTCGCGTCGCGCGCTCCGAAGGCCAGGCACATGACCGCGCCGCCAGCGATTTGCACCTGCCCGCGCACGCCACGCGCCCCGAGTTCGTCGTTCAACGCGTGCAACAGGGCGAGGATCTTCGCGCGCTCGAGCTTCGGCACGACGTCAGACCCGACCGCCGAGCGTCGTATCGACGAAGAGGTTTCGTGCAGCAAAAGGGGGTGGCGAGCAGATCAAGAGGTGCAAGCGCAGGCTTCCGAGCGAGGAGCCGAATGCTGGAGCCTCCAGCGGGGGAATCTTCATGAGCCATTCCGGCCGGCGAAATCCCTTCCGCACGGCTGCCTGCTCGAAGGTCGCTGCGAGATAGTTTGCCCAGTACGGATCATTCGGGAATTCGCAGGGCTCGGCGATCGCCTGTGAGACGTCGGTCGGTGTCGCGGCATCGATCCAGTCGATCAGCTCTGCATACGAGAGGGATCGGTCTCGCTCGTCGGATCGAATCGCAGAGAGCAGGGCTTCGAGCTGCCTCCTCGACGACGGCAGCAGGCGCGAGAGGACCCATTCCGACATCGAGATTCCGGCGCGCCGAGCCCGCGCCTGGATCTCGGCCTTTTGCGCGGCAGAGACCCGGATCTGGAGCTGCGAAGTCTTGGCATTCTCGCCCATCCCGGAAGTGTAGAGATGGGGATCGAGATGTCAATACATATCAATACAAAACAGGCGTTTCCGTTCTCGGTCGAGATCGGGCGGACTCGACGGGGTCATCGAAGCCCTCGTCGAGTCAGAGCGGCTCTCCGGGTTCGTTGAGTCGCCGAAACGGTCGGCATGCTTCGTCGCGGCACCCGGATCGCTTGCTACGCCGGCGCCTTCGGATCGAGGCGCAGGAAGAGCCGCGGCGGGAAGCCGGTAATGAACTTGAACAGGAAGGGGTGCGCGAACTTCGTGTCGAGCCGATCCCATTCGGCGCCATCGTCGATCGGGACGGCGGTGTACTCCCCGGCCACGCCCTCGATCGAGGCGCGCACGTCCGGGTTCGCGATCGCTTCTCCGTACCAGGCCCGCGGCCAGTGGTTCGCACTCACGTAGATCGTGCCGCCGTCGTCGAGCATCGCGAGCACCCGATCGTTCGCGACGCCGTCGTCGCCGGTCGTCGTGATGGTCAGGACGGTGCCCTGCTCCGGCTGGATGATGCCGATCATCGACTCGAAGGCGACGACGAGGCCGATGTAGCCGATCAGGATGCCGAGGACGATCTTCGCGGGCTTGGGCATGGCGGATTCCTCTCCGGGGTTGTGCGCGTGGCGAGAGGCTCGCGCGTTCGCGTGGGCCCTGCCAGCGGTCCGTCGTCAGCGCGCCGCGCCGACGGGATCCAACCGCAGGAACGCCCGGGGCGGAAACCCCGTGACGAACCGGAACGGAACCGGGAGCGGAAACACCCCATCGAGGCGCGCGTGCTCCTCGGGATCCTCGATCGCGACGACCCGATAACGCGATCGGACGCCATCGATCACCGCATCGACCTCTCCCTGCGCGACGGCATCGCGATACCAGCGTCGCGGCCAATGGTGCGCGCTCGCGTAGACCCGATCCGCGTCCTCGAAGCGACCGAGCATTCGCGGGCGTTCGTGGCCATCGCCGCCGACGGTGATGATCTCCAGGGGACGCTGTGCCTCGAACTGCACGAAGCCGATGAAGGTCTCGAACGAGATCACGAGCAGGAGGTAGGCGCCGAGCGCGTACAGAAAGAAGCGCACGGGTCGGGTCATTCGGTATTCCGGCCTAGCAACCGCGTCACCCCGGCGTAGAGCAGCGGCCCCATCAGCAGCCATGGCACCTGGCCCCGGAGCATGATCGTGCGATCGCGAAACGTGAACAAGGTCGGGTTCCACCACGGCCCGGTCGGCGCGAGCGGTGCCCACGAGAGCGGCTTCCCCACGGCGAGCTGATCGTGATAGAGGAACATCTCGACCCAGACGTTCTGTCCGACGAGCCAGAGCATCACGATGGCGAACGCGAGCCAGTCCCGTTCGCGGAGCACGCGGCCGTCGCGACCCCGAGCGCGCCACATGAGCCAGAGACCGAAGCATGCGATCGCCCCGGCGTCCGCGAGCGAGTTGAGAAGCCAGTTGGCGTGGATCGGGATCGCAGCGTTCAGGTCCGCCGCACGTCGGGCGTCGACCGGATCCCCGGCGAACCAGCCGTAGGTGAACCAGAGCTCCCAGCCGAGCGCGCAGCCGAGGAAAGTCGCGACGTATGCGCGTAGGACCCAGCCCGGAAGACGGCCGCGCGAGACGAGCAGCGGGATCATCACGAGTGGCAACAGCGCGCTCGCGTAGACGACGGTGACGACCCGGAGCGGACCGGCGAGCCAGGCCACGTCGGCCTCCCGGATCCGATCGCCGAACACGAACAGCATGAAGTAGATGATCTGTTCGCCGATCGTCCCGACGATCGATCGAAGAATTTCGAGCGGCTTCATGAATCGGCCTCGCGTCGATGCCCTTCAGGATCGCACGACTTCGCCGGGCGGCCGATGAAACCGATCGTGGCGGCATCCAGCGTGCAGCGGGGGGATGATCGACGGCTAGAGCTCGCCCCGCAGTGAACGCACGAAGTCCAGGAAATGGGCACGGTTCGCTTCGTAGACGCCCTGGACGCCGGCGTAGTAGACGACGAGGGGACCGTTCGCTCCCTGCCACGAAACGATTTCCGTGTGGATCTTGGCCTCTTCATCGAAGCGCTTCAGGGACTTCAGGTCGGCGACTCCGAGTGCTTGGCGCTTCGAGCCGGAGTCGAAGCCCAGGGTGAGCTGCCAGTAGCGCGCGAAGTCGCCGCCGCTCTGACCGGGGCCCGCGAAGAGACGTAGGCTGCCCTGAGACTGGCCGGGGATGCCCTCGTGCTTCGCGGCGCCCGTCGAGACGATCGCGAGCTGTGTTCGCGGGCCGTTCTTCGTGTCGAACTCCGAGAGGCCGAAGATCATGAAGTAGTACGGCACGTCGACCGACCACCCACCACGGGCGGAGCTCAGACGGAGCATGTCGCCTTCGAGCGTGAGCGCGAACTCACGTGGCACGGGGAGCAGCGCGGGCATGGGCTCGACGCCCGGCAGGCCCTCTCGCCCAAGCATCTCGTTGTAGACGAGGTGTCCGCCGTAGGCGCCAAGGGGTTCGGCCCAAGACAGGAGTGATCGGAGGAGCAGGTCCTCGCCGGCGGGGAGGACGCGTCCTGTCTCGGCATGGCTGTGCGCGACCCAGGACGAGAGCAGGACGTAGAGACCTTCGAGGAAGGCCTGTCTTCGCTGGGGCTCGAGTCCGGCGTGGTTCTCGATCAGCCAGTTGTTCATGCGCGCGACTTCGGTCGCGACCTGCTCGGAAGTGAAGATCGGATCCGCGAGCGGCTCGACGGCGTAGCCGCCCTGCACCTGATCGGCTCCGAACCCCGGCGTCGGCGCCGCGAACACGAACGCCGCGAGTACGATGCGTCCCACCACTCGTCTCCAGGACTTCATACGGCGACTCCAGGACGGCTCCTGAGCAGCGCGAACGCCCAGGCGGCGACGCCGAGCTCGACGGCCAGGAACACGAACATCCAGGCATTCGGGTCCCCGTCGGCCACGATCCCGACGGTTCGCCCCGCCGCCATGCAGAGCATGACCGGGGCCAGGGCGCGGAGTCCGGCGGTGTGGGTCGATTGATCCCGGGCGAGCGACGCCAGGAGCAGACCGACGGCGATGGACACGCCGCCGTAGGTCGCACGGAAGTCGATCATCGCGCTCGAGGTCGAGGGCGATCCATCGGTGAAGAAGGTCGCGACCGTTTCCGGGGCGATGACGCACGCGAGCCCGTAGACCACGAAGACGCCTGCGTTCAGCCAGATGAGGGTCGAAGCCATACTGAGTTCTCCGGCGGGTTTACGAAAGGGGAGGCATCGCGCGTCAGACCGGGCGAAGCGACACGAAGAGCCGCACGAAGCCGAAGCCGGCGCAGTAGACGAAGAACGACAGTGACACCAGGTACGTGTGAATCGGAACGAGGCCGAGCGCGCTCGCCGCTTGCATCGCGCAGCCGGCCAGAATCAACCCCGCGTTCAGCTTGAAGCTCGAGGGCACCGTACGCCCGAGCTGGTGATAGGCGTTCGGCAGCTGGCGGATCGTGAACAACACGTAGGCGCCGCCCGCCATGAAGAGGAACGCGCCGGCGATGCGGAATGCGACCTCGGGAGTGAGTCCCTGGCGCTCCAGCAGGTTCGGGAGCAACGCGTAGAGAACCGCTTGAAGGCTCAAGAGGAGGACGTTGCGGAGCGTGCGGAAATCCATCTCGAGCTGTTCGGGCGCGTCTTCGCTTCGAGGCGAGATCGGTTCGGGCGCGTCTTCGCTTCGACGCGAGATCGCTGCGACGAGGCTCGAGAAGCCGGCGAAGGCGGCCGCGATCTCGGCGACGATGTAGAGGAAGTCGGCGTGCACGGGGTCCTAGCTCGAGAGACGATTCCGAATGAGCGTAGCGATCGCCGCGAGCGCCAGCGTTGGTGGGCCGATCCAGAGCGTTTCGTTCGCCAGGATCGCGAGGCCGCGGCCCTGAAAGAAGGCCGCGACCGAGAGTGGGGAGGTCATGAGTGGGCGAAGAGGAGCGAAATAGCGGCTGTTCTCGAAGGGGATGAAGAGGCCGATACCGAGGCCGGCGTCGGTGAACAGGTCGAGGAGGCCGTGGGACAGGATCGCCGCACCGGTCAGGTTGGCTGCTAGTCCGGGTCGGCTCGCGCCGGATCGCCGCCACACCGGAACGAACGCGAGCGCGGCGACGCAGGCGAAAAGGATCGAGTGCGTGAAGCCGCGATGGCCCAGCGGGTGGTGATAGGGCACACCGAGATGATGCAGCCCGACGTCGAGGTCCGGCGCTGCAGCGAAGAACGCGAGCGCGAGGACGAACGCCTTCGGTCGTACGGCGGGCGGGAGCGCCGTCGCGAGCGTGGCACCGACGCCGGCGTGGGCGAAGGCGCTCGGCAAGTCGACCCTTCTTCGCTTCAGTCGTGGTACGTACGGATCTTCGACGGACGCAGCTCGAGAATACGGAGCGCCGCCGCAGCCTCCCGCCAGAAGTCGAGGGTCTTCTGGCGTTTGGCGTCGGAAAGATCCCAGTAGACGGGCGCGAGCTGCTCGGCGAGTTCGAGCCCGCCTTCGTCCTGGATCTCTATCTCGCCGTCAAAGGCGACCCACGTCTCGTGTTCGTCGAGATCGTTCGCGACCAGGAGCGTGGCACGCGGATCGTTCTTCAACCGCTCGATCTTCGGCGACACCACGCTCGTGAACATCCGCACGACGTCTCCTCTCCATTCGAACCAGACCGGGACGCTGACCGGCGAGCCGTCGGTTCGCAAGAGACTCAACATCCCCAACCGCGGCTTGGTCAGGAACTCGTCGCGTTCTTCGTCGGTCATCTTCGCCATCGCGTGCCTCTCCTCCGGCGTGGATCAGTCGAGCCCGAGTCTCGCATGCCAGGCCGCGATCGACTCCTCGGGATATTCCTCGTGTACCCGATCGCGATCGCCGCGCGCGACGACGACCCACTCCGGCTTCGACGCGACCATCAGGTGCGTGCGCTCCGGTGGTACCGGGAGCGGCGTGTCGATCGCCGAGGCCAGCGGATGGATCAGCTCGGGCCATCGCGGATCCCACAGCCAGAGATGGCTTCCGCATTCCCGACAGAAGTGGCGCTTTGCGGGACTCTGCTCCGGCGCGACGTCGCCCTCGCGCTGAATCATCGCCTGATACACACGCAGGTGTTCTTCTCCCTCGATCACCATGGAGTCGCGCTCGCCCCCGAGATTGATGGCGAACCCCCCGCCGCCGGTCGTCTTCCGACAGATTCCGCAGTAGCAGACGTTGAAAGGGTAGGGATGTGAGCAGGCCAGGCGGAAACGCACGGCGCCGCAATGGCAGGATCCTTCGAGCTGCATTCGCGACTCTCCCGGGTCATTGACCTTCGACGATCGCCTTCAGCGCGTCGAGGTGCTGGGATTGCCAACCGGATTCGTACCCTTGCAGCTCCGCGCCGGCGTCGGGGCCGAGGCGCTCGAAGCCGTGGTGGAAGAGCTCGACGTGGCAGGTGTCGTGGAGCGGCGTCAGGCGCAACGTGATGAGAGTGGGGACGATCCACCCGTCCGACTCCCAGTTGTTCGAGAACGTGAGCTCCCGTCCTGGCTCGAAGATCAGGGTCGGTCCGCCGAACGAACGCTTCGCACCGCCGACCTCGACGCTGAGAATCACGCGCCCACCAGGCCCGGGCTCGTAGACCTCGAGCTGGTGTCCGCGCCCGAACCAGGCGGCGAGCCGGTCGAAGGACGTGAACTCTTCCCACACCCGCTCGGGCGTGGCCTGGATGAGTCCGCTGCGTCGGACGTGCAGAGCGCTGATCTGGATGCCCATGGGATACCTCCGTGGTCGAAGGGACCGTAGCGCCTCAGGCGCCCCAGCCTTCGGTATGTGGAACCCAGTGGTAGAGCACGAGCTTGCGCAGCTCGAATTTCCATCCGTCGGCCTCGCGTCTAAACGTGTCTTCGTAGTGACCCGCGTCGGTGTAGGCGGCACCGTCCTGGACGAGGCGGATTTCGACGGAGCAGAATCCGCGCGCGCGATCGCCGTCGACTTCAACGACGTGGTTGTGCACGCAGGGTTGAGCTGCATCCCGCCCGTGCCCTGGTAGGTCTCGCGGAGCGCGTCGATTCCGCGCGTCGCGGAGTGGTCCTGTCCTGAGCCCGGTGGGAACGTCGTCTCCAGCGATCCATCGTCGGTGAAGAGGGACAGGAGCTTGTCCAGGTCGTCTCCCGCGACGCTTGAAGTCTTCGTCGACCCCGCCGAGCCAGCTATAGAACGTCTCCGGCCTGTGCTCGTAGCCCAGCTTGAAGCCGATGGGGCGTCGATCGTCCCAGGCGATGATCGCGGCCGGGCGATGCTTGGCGCGGACCGATTCTTCGAAGTCGATCGACGGCTCCGGATCGAAGCACCGCTGCACGAGAAGCGAGAGCGCGTCGATCGCGTCGGAGTCGATTTCGCCCGCGTGCTCCGTGAATTCGGTCATCTGGCGTCCAGGTTCAGGCAGCGTCCTGCCCGTACGGTCGGCGGCCGCGACAACTCATCGAGGCGCAGCATCGCCGAGTGGGTTGTCGGCGAACCACTTCACGAGCTGGGGCATCATGGCTTCGAAGCCTGCGGGCGCGTTGATGCTGATGAATCGGCACGCCTCCGCCCCGTGGTTGCTGAAGTCGTGAGACACGCCTCCCGGGATGACGGCATAGCTTCCGTGGGGGGTGTCTTCGCGCTTGCCTTCGATGTGGAGGCTGACCGTGCCCTCGAGGACGTAGAAGATGTGGTCGTCTGGATGAGCGTGCGCCCCGGGACCTTCGGTGTTCGCGTCGAGCGACCATTCCGAGATCGAGTACCGCTCGTCGGCTTCGTCCCCGTCCATGAAGAAGACCGCGCGCATTCGGCCCATCTCGTACGCACGTCCGCAGCCGGGCCTGACGATGAAGGCCCTTCGTTCGCTCTCCGCTGAATCGGTCACCCCGCTCCCCCGTCCGAGGCCTCGCAGGGCGGCGCCATGGATTCTGGCGTGCCGTGCCCCTCTTCGATCAGCATTCGCAGACTCTCGAGGAAGTAGGCCCAGCTCATGCTGCAGTCACGAAACTGATCGGTGATCGCCGGCCAACCGCTGTGATCGAAACGAACCAGCGAGCGGTCGCCTTCGGCTTCGAACTCGAACACGATGTCGGTCTGGAACCAATCGTTCCCTTCCGTCGTGCAGTGCCAGACGATTCTCTCGGGCTCGTTCATCTCGACGACTTCGAACGAGACGGACTCGTCGCCGAAACGAAGCTCGAGGGTTCCGCCGGCGGAGTAGTCCGGCGAAAGAGCTTCGGTAAACCACGCCCCGATTCCGACCGTCGTCGCGACGCGCTCGAAGACGTCCTTGGGCGTGCCGCGAATCCGAACCAGATGCGCAATCTCCGCCACTACGATCCGTCCTCCCGATACGCGAAAAAGAGTCCGCGCAGGACGAGGACGAGCGAGGCGAAGAGCGCGAGCAGGCCCGAGGTGAAGAGGACGAAGATCAGGATGTGGAGGGGAGGCCCGGTCGGTTCCAGTCCGCGCGCGCCGATGATCGGTCCGACAACGAACGCGACGGACAACGCCCATGCGGCGACGACGAAGGTGCGCGTCACGAAGCTGGCCGCGGCGCTCGAGAGCACCGGATGTTGGCCGACCGCTGCGATCGCGACGTAGAGCGTGCCCGCCGACAACAACGACGTGTGCGAGACGCGCCTGGCACGTTGGAGATCGGCGCCCGCGTCGCCCGTGACCGCGTTGGTGAACGGAATGCCGACGAGCATGCCGATCGCGATCAGGAGCACGCCGTGGAAGGCGATCAACAGGATGGATCTTCGTTCCATCTTCGACCTCCGTATGGGCGGAAGAACCATCGACGACCGAACGCCGACGACGGCCGCTCGTACGACTATACCCGACCGCGACGGCGTTCCCGGACTTCAGTCCGAAGCGCGACAGGCCGCTACGGAAGCCATGGCTCAGTCGAATGACGACGAAGTCCGCTTGTACGAAGACAGCCGGAGCCCGTGGCGCGGGATCTGGACGCTCGGCCTCGCGTTCGTGGGACTCGCGACGTTGATGCGCTCGACGGACGCCGCAATGTGGGTGGTGTTCGCCGGGTTCGGCGCGCTCTGTCTCGGAATCGGCGTCCTCGCGATCACCTCGCGACAGAAGCGCGTGCTGGACGTGTCGCGGGAAGGACTCACGTTCTTCGCCGGAGACGTGTGCCTCGGCGGCGCGCGCGGTGCTTCCGAACACCAGGTGCCCTGGGACGCCGTGACGGGCTTCGCCTACGAGCTACGCCACATCCGGCGTGGCCGACGCCACTCGGTGTACGAGGTGCTCTGTTTCACGCTCGACCCGGCAATCGAACGTCCGGACGGCCATCGGGGCTTCCTCCAACTGCTCGTCGATCAGGACGGTAAGCATGCGCTCGGCGAGTTCTTCACGTGGGACCCGGAGCGCAGGAAGGTCGACCTGCTCGCGATGCCCCGCGGTGGACACGCGGCGCTGATCCGCGCGGTCTGGCAGCTCGCGCCCGCGCTCGCAGAGCCGGTGCGGACGCGCCGCGCGGGATTCGGGGGGCCGATCAGCCACGCGCTCTTCGACGCCGGACTCGCCGTGGCGGTCGGGATCGCCGTGGTGCTGCTGGTTGCGGATCGTGGTGAGGTCTACGGGCGGATGGCGGCGTTGGTTCTCTAGAGCGCTGACTCCGAGGCCACGAGAATCACCGGCTTCGACCACCCCGCTGTGGATCCTTTCAGCCGCAGGCGCTTGTTATGCGACGTGGCTATCGCGATGTCTGCCCGCCGTCGCGCACCTGGACGTTTTTCGGTCCCTGGGGCTTAGGGGGCGGAGTCTTCGCGACCGGGGGCTTCGGCGGAAATTTCGGCTTGTCGACCATCGAAGATCCTTTCGGGCGTGACGGCAAGGGTAGCTGAACGCTGGAAACACGGCGATTGCGGGATCGTTCGGAGCAGATAGGGACCTGAGCTCGCCGCAAGAAACACGATCGCGGACACCAAGGCCGTAGAGGAACTTGCAAGGGCGGCCGCCTTTCGGATGTTGTTGCGCGCGTTCTTGTCTGCAGCCTCGCCGAGACGGACGTTCAAGTAGGCACGGAAGTCGGCGTCCGCGTCCCCGTCCGCCTCCGGGTATTCGGCGTGGTACGCCAACAGTTCGTCAAAGTACGCTCGAAGCTCTTCGACGTACGGAGTCTTCTCGTATTCGTACCCCGTGAATGATCGGAGAGCGAAGTGGATCGCGCGAGCGAGCGAAACCGACACGCCGAAAACCAACAGATAGAAGAGAGTGTCGAGTGGTTGATCGTCGTACGGATACGTTCGAAGAACGAAGACGAAGACGCCCACGAGCAGCGAAATGACTGCGACAGGCATTCCGAGTGATGCGGCGATCTGATCACGCCGCGCCCACTCGAAGTCGTAGGCTCTTTGAAAGTCGCTCTGGTCCACGTCTCACCGGTACATGCCGCTCAACGGATCGTCCGATCACCCGCGGTGTTCGCCGGCGGCGGTAGATCGAGGAACCACGGTGTGCGTCAGGTACCTCGAGTAGCCCCAGGAAGCCGTGGAGGCGTTCAGAGTTCGAAGAGTTTCCGGTCAGGTGAAGCGGATCGTCATGGCACGCGCACCTCGAAGTCGTACTGAAGTATTTCTCCGTCGCGAGAGTCGATCTCGGCCTGGCGCAGCGGACTCGTCGCGTGATCCCGCATCATCGAAGACCAGAAGTCGATCGCCCTCCCGTTCCGCCCGTGGATCTGAAGCTCCCGTGGTCCCGGAAAGCGATGCCAAAGCTCTGCAACCGCGCGCCGCCCGAATCCGCGCTGGCGGAAGGCAGACAGCTTCTCCAGGTAGGATTCGAGGAGCGAAACGAGAATCACTCGGTCTTCAGGAGCGGCCAGGGTGACCGACACGACGCTACTCACGGAACCGTGTCGAACTGGGGAAGCGGTCCTTCTATGTCGGCCCATGACGCGCGCGATTCACAGAAGACGTGAATCGAGGGTCGAACGCTGGGCTCGTCGTCGAGCACGCCGAGCCGGATGTTGATGAAGGGGCCATCCTGCTGTCCGTTGAATAGACTCGAGCCGCAGTTCCCGCAGAAGCCGACGCGACCGGTCTCGTTCTTGTGATAGAGCCGAATCAGGTCTTCGCCCTCGACGAACCGAACCTTGCTTCGCTCGATCCGCGCCCACGCGGAAGAAGCGGAACCGGAGAACTTCTGGCACTCGGAGCAATGGCAGTACCCAGCGACCAGGAATTCGTCGCGGATTTCGATGCGGATCTGCCCACACAGACACGTCGCGGCCAGTGTTTTCGGTTCTTCCATCGTGGCTCCGGGGCTGGACGGGCTCGAGACGCTTCGCCTATGCCTTGATCAGGGGCGCGTTCACGCCGCTGCCGCGATGCACGATCGCGTAGTCGATCAGGTCTTTGCGAAGTTCGATGTTGGGCGGCGGATAGCTACGCGTTGCCCAAGGGTGTGAGGGTGGTGAGCCAGAAGATGACCCACGAGAGATAGAGCAGTGCCCAACCCGCGTGGAACAGCCCACTCTCCGAGCGCGACGCGTACCCGTGACCTACGACGAGGCAGAGGACCCAGAATGCATAGGAGCCCTGAACGGCTTCGAACCACTCCGCTTCTGGAGCCGCATAGCCAATGCCGTGCTTGATGTAGGTATCCAGCACGTCCGTAGCTGCAACGACGAGCATCAGACGGAAGAACACACGGCGAGTTTCAAAGAAGTAGGACCGCAGATCGACTGCCTGGCCAGGCTCTGGAAACAAGACCCGAGTAGGCAGGTAAAGCGAGAATGCGAAGAGGAGGACGAACAAATAGGCAAAGGGATGGAAGGACTCGATCCCGGCGAAATCGGTGAACGTGAACCACCAAAAGAGAACGATGAAAATCGCGAGATTGAGCGCCCAAAGGCTCTGAACCCAGTATGGATGCGCATTCCGGCGATCGTGAACGGTCATTTCGCTCCATCGTGAACAGCCGTTTCGGCGATCGTGAACAGAGCGTGTCGACACTGAACGGGGTTTAGCTTCGCGTCTTCGTCGCCTTCCGTCGAGACTCGCCCTCGAGGGCGATCCGGTGGGCATTGTGGAGCAGCCGGTCGCAGATGGCGTCGGCGATCGTGGCCTCGCCGACGTGGTCGTGCCAGGCCTCGATCGGGAGCTGGCTCGTGAGGATCGTCGAGCGGGCGCCGTAGCGATCCTCGATGATCTCGAGCAGGTCACGCCGCTCGCTCTGGCCCAGCGGCACGAGACCCCAGTCGTCGAGCACCAGCACGTCGATCTTGGCAAGCTTCGCCAGCAAGCGCGGATACGTGCCGTCGGCGTGCGCGAGCGCGAGCTCGTCGAAGAGCCGCGGCACACGGCGATAGAGCGCCTTGTAGCCCCGCCGCAGCGCCTGCTGCGCGAGGGCGCAAGCGACGTAGGTCTTCCCCACGCCGGTGGCCCCCGTGACGACGACGTTCTGATGTGCGTCGATCCACTGGCATGTGGCCAGCTGCCGGATCACCGACTTCTCGAGCTTGCGCCGCCCCGAGTAGTCGAGATCTTCGACCGTCGCTTGACTCAGCCGGAGCTTCGCCTGCTTCAGGTTCCTCGTCAGCTTCTTGTTCTCCCGATCCAGCCACTCGGCGTCGACTAGCAGCGCCATCCGCTCGTCGAACCCGAGCGACTGCACGTCGGCGTCCTTCTGTTGTTCGAGCCACATGTCGGCCAGCGTCCCTAGCCGCATCGCACGCAGCTTCTCCATCGTCGGTTCATTGAGCATCGGTCTGTTCTCCTTGGCTTGGTTCATGAGAGTCGTAGTAGTCGCTCCCGCGCACGTTCGTGTGCAGCGGAAGACGGGGTTGCGACGTCGTCGTGGGCGTCGCGTCGGTCTCGATCACGCGATCGAGTCCGTGCTTCAGGATCGAGTCGACGTGCCGATACGATCGGGCGCCGACGCGATGGGCCCGCGCGCAGGCCCCTTCCAACCGCGCGTTGCCGTACTGCTTGGCGAGGCGCAGGATCCCCATGCAGGATCGGTAGCCCTGCTCGGGATGAGGGCGGTCGGCCAGGATGGCCGCGACCAGCGCCCCCGTCGCTTCGCCCACGCTCTCGCCCCAGTGGATGAGCCGCGTCGGCGTCCACTCGAGATGCTTCTGGTGCGCCTTCGGCATGTGCGAAGGCTTGGTCGAGTGACGGCCCGGGATCCGATGCTCGGGACCGTGACGGGTATGCGACGCCACGCGTTCGCCCCGGAAGTAGATCTCGAGCGTACTGGCCGTGAACCGCAGCTCCACGGCCTCTCCCACCAGGGCGTGGGGAACTGAGTAGTAGTGGCCCTCCAGCTCGACGTGGTAGTCGATGTTTACCTTCGCGTGCTTCCACTCCGCGAAGACGAAGCGTGTGGGCGGAAGCGGGCGCAGGGCGGGTTGGTCGAGCTTCTCGAACAGCTCACGACGGCTGGCGCGGTAGCTCCGCATGGGCCGGGCGTTGAGCTCATCGAGTCGCTCGCGGATCCGCGTGTTGAGCACGGCCAGCGAGAAGAACGTCTCGTGGCGGATCCGTGCCAGGATCCAGCGCTGGACGATCTGGACGGCGACTTCGACCTTGGCCTTGTCCTTCGGCTTGCGGGGTCGGGCCGGCATCGCCGTCGTGCCGTAGTGCTCGGCCATCTCCTCGTAGGTGCGCTGCAAGCCGGGCTCGTAGCGGCAGGCGCGGGTCACGGCGCTCTTCAGCTGATCGGGGACGAGGAGTTCCGCTATGCCACCGAAGTACTCGAAGGCGCGCACGTGCGAAGCGATGAAGTCGGCTGACTTCTGGCTCTCGGTGGCCTCGGCGTAGGTGTAGTTCGAGGCGCCGAGGGTCGCGACGAAGAGTTCGACCTCGCGCACCTCACCGCTGGTCGGGTCGACGACGGAGGGCTTCTTGCCCGAGTAGTCGACGAAGAGTTTTTCTCCCGCCCGATGACGTTGGCGCATGGAGCGCTTCTGCTGGCCCAGCCAGCGGCGGTAGTAGTCGCAGAACTGGGTATAGGCGTAGCCGTCGGGGTAATGCTCCCGGTACTCGTGGTGGAGGAGCTGGAGCGTGACGCCCTTCTTGCCGAGCTCCGTATGGACCTCGGACCAGTCGGGCAGGGGTCGGACCGGGGAGCGGCCCCGGGCCTGGCGGTAGAGCCGATGCTCGAGCTCGACCTCGCCGAGCGGCAGCACGGCCTCCCAGGACCCGAGCCCCGCAGCCCGGGCTCGGGACAGTGCGGCCGAGACCGCGCCCACGCTCACGCCCAGGCTCCCCGCCACCTCGCGGTGGCTCCGCCCGAGCGCCCACTTCTGCCTCAGGATCTCTCGCAATCGTCGCATCGACAGTCTCCGACCCGCCATCTCGTCTCCTCGTGGAGGCGATGGCGAGCGAACTGTCCAGCGTCGACGGGGCTCCCTGGCCCACCCCCGTGCTCGTGCGAGCCTGAGGGGATAGCCCAGCGTTCACGATCACCGAAATCGGTGTTCACGATCGGCCGAAACGGGTGTTCACGATCCCGAAATCGGTGTTCACGATCGACCGAAATGAGTGTTCACGTTCGAGCGAAACGGGTGTTCACGATCGGCCGAAATACGCAGCGGGCGTCCCCGGAGCCACGTCGATTTGAACACCCTCCAGGAACGCCTCGCCCTCGTCCGAGAGATTCTGATCGAGCTCTCGGGATAGACCCCGCTCACTATAGAAGCAGTCGAGTGTAACCTTCGGCCAAGTTGGATGGAGGCAGCGATATCCCCGTACGAGCACTGTCAGATCCTCATCTGCTGCGCCCGGCACGCCGCCCTCGACATCGACGGATTCGAGTCGTATGCACCATTGGTTCTGCCGAGTCGCGAGAGATTGCGTGTACGAAACGCGACGAGCTTCGTGCGAGGCTTCCTGGGCTGTCAAGCGAGCCAGTTCCGCAAACTCCTCGTGGCTCTCAGGATCCTTGCTGATATCGCCCAGAGAGACGCTCGCGTAGAAACTGTGCGCGGTACCGGGATCGGAAAGCTCTCTTCGAAGTGTGACGTCCGTAAAGTTCTCTTCGCTTCGTCGGATGAACCAATTTCGATTCGGGGGTCGCTTGAACGAGAACCCTTGATAGCTGAGACGGGCGGCCATCGCGTCGTAGCAGATCTCGCTCGGCGAACCTAGGAGGCACCCGAATAGAGCAACGGCGATCGATACAGAGGCAACTGCTATCTGGCGCATGCGTTCGTCGCCTGCCGCATAACGGACTGGGCGCTCAGCTGCGCGGCACAGGCCGCCGACGGCCGCCGAGGCACCCAAGTTCAATGCCAGACTCTACCAAAGGCCGATTGGAGTGCGCTGTGCCACGTCAGCTGCAGCGCCTTGTTAGGCGGCCGACTCCGCGAGCTTCACCGCAACTGCGAGCGGTGGAGAGACGCTCCAGGCTACGGACAGGCGCGAGTCAGCAGCCAATCGCTCGGCATACGTCAAGGTAGAGGCCGCCCAATTCGGACCCGCGAACTCCGCCCAGTCACGTCGCGCTTCACCGGTGATCGCGTCTTCAAGGAGAAACCAGTTGGGCATCGTCAGCGTTCCACCTGGCCGGAGGAGCTCGATCAGCCGGTCGAAGTACGGCGGCTCGGCCGCGAACCACGCATCATCGTGGATCAGATCGTAGGGCCCCTCGAGTCTCTCAAGGACTTTCGAGACCTCTCCAACGATGAACTTGATCCTATCGGCGAGGCCAAAGTGGCTCGCGAAGCGCTCGGCCTGGGCCACGTGTTCCGAGAAGAGATCGATGGCTTCCACGACGCACTCTTCGTCGCAGGTACTTGCGATCCAGATCGCGCTGTAACCGAACCCCGTGCCCAAATCTAGGACCCGCCTTGGTTGCGCTCCACGCGCGACCGTCGCAACGAAGCGCATCACGTGCGGGCCCGCGGGAAACAGACCGCAGCCGGCACCATGCGACGCTCGATGGATCTCGGCTTCGCGGGTGATCTCTTCGAACGGATCGCCCCGGTACAGTTCGAGGATGCGGTCGTTGACGATTCGGCGCTTCTCGAAGTCGGCCATGCTCAGCCTTCCGCTCGGCCGCCTTCCATGTAGGCAGTTCCGTCAACCCCGAAGGTTGAAGATTTGGTCGAAG
>CAZAUR010000006.1:0-323012 GCA_964488255.1 uncultured Spirochaetaceae bacterium
GGGGGGGGGGGGGGGGGGGGGGGGGGGGGGGGGGGGGGGGGGGGGGGGGGTACCCGGGGCGTGTCGGGCGGGCTCGCGGCCTGCGGCCTGGCGGGCGGGCTCGGGGGGCAGGGTTCGGGGGGGCAGGGTTCGGGGGGGATCGGCCGCTCGGCGCCTGCGGCGCCACTCGCGGCCTTTCGGCCGCTCCCCCCGCGGGATTAAGCTACCGTGCTCGCTCTGCGCAGCCCCGGAGTCCGCCCGACGCGGCCCGCGCCACAGGAGCCAGCCGTGTCCGCCCCCCAGACACCCCTCACATTGACCGGCGCACAGCGACGCCACCTGCGCGGGCTCGCCCATCCGCTCAAGCCGATCGTGTTCGTCGGGGAAGGCGGCCTGTCCGATGCCGTCGTGAGCGCCCTCGACGAGGCGCTCGAGCAGCACGAGCTCGTCAAGGTTCGGCTGCGCCAGCCGCCTGACAAGAAGGCGGCGGCGAACGAGCTCGCCGAGCGCGGTCGGGCGGCGCTCTGCGGCGTCGTCGGGCACACGGTGGTGCTCTACCGGCCGCATCCGGAGACGCCGAAGGTCGAGCTGCCCTCGAAGGGCTGACCCGCCCGCTGGCCGGCCGCGAGACGCATCTGCTACCACCTCGCCGCCATGGGCAACTCCCGGCCGAACCACGCCTGCGCGATCTCGTCGCCCTGTCAAAGGGTCGCGGCTCTGCTCGGCCTCTTCGCGCTGGTGCTCCTGCTCGGTCACGTTCATCCGAGCCACGATGCCGCGCACGCCAGGTCCGGCGACGCGAACGGTCCCGTCGTCTCCGACGACTCGGCCCACCACGAGCACTCCCCGCACGCGACGCTCGAGAGCGCGCCCTGCTTCACGTGCCGATCCCACGGCGACGACCCCGTCGCTGCGACCTCGGGCACGCACGTCACCCTTGCCGACACACGCGACCCGGCGCTGCACCAACGCACGGATCCCGTCGCCCGCGCGCCCTTCACCGGCCTTACCACCACGCGAGCACCGCCGATCGCCCTCCTCGGCTGATCGCATCGTCGACGTCGTCGGCCCTCGGGTCCACGTCGTCCTGCTCGCACTCGTGGCGAGCGACACCGCACGGTGTCGGCGTCCAGGCGCCGTGCATCGGCGCCACTCTGGAGGGAATCATGTCCCATCGATCCAATCGGCACTGCCGACTCTGCCTCGTCCTCTCAGGCCTGCTCATCCTCCCGGTCGCCGCCGACGCCGCCGGCGCCGCCGAGGAAGAAGACGGCCACGCCCACGAACACCAACACGAGGACCACGGCGTGACCGAGACGATCGTGGTCACCGCCTCACCGCTCGTACACGACCGCGACGAGCTCTCGGTGCCCGTCGATCGCGTCGAGCGCGACGAGCTGCTGCTGAATCTCGGCTCGACCCTCGGCGACACCCTCGACCACATCCCCGGCATCGCGACGACCGGCTTCGCCGCCGGTGCGAGCCGTCCGGTCATCCGCGGCCAGGCCGCGTTCCGGACCGAGGTGCTCGAAGACGGCCTGCGAACCCAGGACGTCTCCCGGGAGAGCCCTGACCACGCCGTGCCGGTCAATCCGCTCGTCGCGAAGCGCGTCGAGATCGTCCGTGGGCCGGCCACGCTCCGCTACGGCGGCAGCGCGAGCGCCGGCGTCGTGAACGTCATCACTGATCGCGTCCCCGACCGCGTCGGCGCGGACGGCATCGACGGGGAGATCTTCGGCGGCCTCGGGTTGCTCGCGAACCAACGGGACGTCGCGGGCAACCTCGACGGAAGTCACGGTGATTTCGCGTTCCACCTCGATGGTGTGTACCGGACGGCGAACGACTACGCGTTCCCCAACGACGATCGACCGCGCCTCCAGTCGGGTACGCATTCAGAAGCCTGGATGGTCTCCGGTGGCGGCGCGTGGGTCGGCGAGAAGGGCCGGCTGGGCGCGTCGTACACGCGCATCCAGAACGAGTACGGTGTTCCCGAGGACGCCGAGTCGGTCGAGATCGACATGCATGCCGATCGCTTCCGATTCGAGGGCGATCTCTTCGAACCGATCGATGGCGTGAAGGAAGTGCGCGTCCGCGGCGTGTACACCGACTACGAACACGACGAGATCGCCGATGGCGCGGTCGGGCAGACCTACCAGAACGAGGAATTCGACGGCCGGGTCGAAGTCGTCCACGAGGAAGTCGCCGGTTTTCACGGCGCGCTCGGCTTCCACGGGCAACATCGCGAATTCCGGGGCCGCGGCGCAGCAGCGGAGTTCCTGCCGGTCGCCGAGCGTCGCGCGCTCGCGCTCTACCTCTTCGAAGAGCGTGAGGTCGTCGACGCGCTCGACGCCGAGATCGGCGCCCGCGTGGAACACACCCTCGTGCAGGGGCTCGGATCCGCCGACACGAATCGAGAGCTCGACTTCATGGCGTTCTCCGGATCGGTCGGCCTCGTGCACACCCCGCACGACTGGCTGACGATCGGGATCAACGGCTCCGTCAGCCAGCGCGCCCCCGCAATCGTGGAGCTCTTCGCTCGCGGACCGCACGAGGCGACCCAGACCTTCGAGGTCGGCGACGAGAACCTCGAGGTCGAGACCTCGTTCACCGGAGACTTCCGGATCGAAGCGACCCACGATCGCGGTCGAATCGAATGGGCGAGCTTCGTCACGCGCTACGAGAACTACGTGTTCGGTGCGCGGACCGGCGTGTTTCGCGACGAGATGGGGGCGGTCGTGCTCCCGACCGATCCGGATGCGCTCGCCGAGCTTCGTTACACGGACCGCGACGCGCTCTTCTACGGCTTCGAGATCGCAGGCGAGTTCGACCTCTTCGTGATGGACTGCGGCAGCTTCGGCGTCGACGGCCGCTTCGACTACGTGCGCGCACGCCTCCTGGGGAACGGAGGCGGCGGCAGCAACAACGCGCCCCGCATCACGCCGATCCGCTGGGGTGGCGGACTCTTCTTCGCGGGAGAGGCGGCGAACGCGCGCATCGGATTCATCCGGACGGAAGGACAGGATCAGATCGGTGACTTCGAGACGAACACCAAGAACTTCACCCGCCTGAATGCGTCGCTCTCCTACGTCTGGGAGATCGACGAGGACCTGCCCCTCGAAATCTCGGTCAGCGGCCGCAACCTGACCGACGTACGCGGTCGCAACCACGTCGCGTTCAACAAGAGCGAGGTGTTCCTGCCCGGCCGGAACGTGCGCTTCGGCCTACGCGCGCGGTTCTAGCTCCGTCTCCGGACCCCGGGCGGCGCCACCAGGGTCCCCTCGACCGGCTAGTCCGCGGCGCTCGGCGTGGTAGGCTGATCGGATGGAGCCGACCTCCCATCGCGTCACCGGAAGCCACGACAATGCCCTCCACGTGCTCGAATGGAGCAGCGAGGGCGTGCCCATGGTCCTCCTCCATGGTCACGGCAACGAAGCCCATCTCTGGGACGACTTCGTGCCAGCAGTCGCGGACCACTACCGCGTGGTCGCCGTCGACCAGCGCGGCCACGGCGACTCCGACTGGGACGCCGAAGGCCGCTACCACCCGGAAGACATGGCCGACGATCTCGAGCGCATTCTCGAGCACTTCGAGATCGACCGCTTCGTCCTGATCGGATTCTCGATGGGCGGCCGCGTCTCGATGGTCTTCGCCGGTCGGCACCCGGAACGCCTCGCTGGTCTCGTCCTCGTCGACATCGCCCCCGAGCTCGACGCCCGCGGCACATCGCGGATCGGCCAGGAGATGTCCGAACAGCGCGCGCCGGTCTTCGCGAGCATCGAAGAATACGCGCGCATGCTCTCGCTCAACTATCCCGCCGGCCAGCCCGCCGCACTCCAGCGCATGGCGAAATACGCGCTGAAGCAGCGCGACGACGCCCTCTTCGAGCTGAAGATGGACCCGAAGCTCCGCGGGGATCGGCCCGACGACGAGACCGCGAAGCAGGCGGAAGAAGCGTTCAAGCAGCAGCAGTGGGACGCGCTCGCGAAGCTCCCGTGCCCCACGCTCGTGGTGCGCGGAGCGGCTTCGGACATCCTCGCCCCGGATACCGCGGACAAGATGGTCGACGAGGTGCTCCAGAACGGACATCTCGAGGTGGTGCCGCAGGCGGCGCACTCGGTCGCGACCGACAATCCGGAAGGGTTCGAGCGGGCGGTCTGTGGGTTCGTGTTGGGCTAGGCGGGGGTTCTGATGGGGCGGGCTGTTCGGGCGCTTCCGCTCGTTAGTTGCGCTTCAGGTGATCGCGCGCCGTGCACTCGGTTTTGATGGGGGAGGTCATTCCCTTGGCCTTCGCTCGTGGGTGGCGCTTCGGGTGATCGGGGGCCGTGCCGTGGGGCCGGGTTAGCCCGGGACTTCCGAGAGGGAAATCGGGCCTCCGCCTCGTTGCCAGCCTTTGGCTAGGAGCCAGGACCGCGGTCTTGCGACCTCGATCCTCGGGATTGCTTTCATTCGCTCGTTGCAGCTTTCGAAGAAGCGGCCGGAAGAGTGGGAATCCGGCGCGCTGCTCCGCGCGAGACGTTCGCCGCGCTGACGGCGATGCTTCCGGTCGTTGAGCAGCACGTAGCGGAGCGCGTTGCGGGCCTGGCGAGGCGTCCCGAGCACGACCGAATGAAAACGCCCGTCCAGAACGCGTCCCCTCCGCCGGAACACGCGGTTCAACGCCAGAGCGATACGAGCGCCGATGTTCTTCATCCCGGACGCGAGCGCCTTCTTTTTCGTCGCCTCCACGATCATGTGCACGTGATCGCGCTGAACCGAATAGTGGGCCACTCGGAAGTCGCCCCGCTCGCATCCTCGCTCCAGCGTCTCTCGAAACGCGCGAATCCACTTCCGATTCCGAAGCGACGGAACGTCCCGTCTCATGCGAAGCGTCGCGTGAACGGGATGTTCCTTCCGGACCGCCACGCGCTCACGATGAAGAACCCGTGCTCTCGGAGCAGGCTTCCGCCCGGGCTTCTTCTTCCTCCGGCGGGACGGCGCACGGCGATGCACGAAGCGCTGGTCAAGCGAGAGTTGCTGAGGATCTGCCATCGCCTAACAAAGATTAGGGCGATGGTCCACCGAATCGAGCACGGAACTCGCGTTCACGCGATATCTGATCCTAGACCGGCCCCAAGGCAGAGCGTCCGCCTAACACCCACCCACCCCCATCAATACCGATGGCAAGACGCCCGCGCCTAACGCCCGCGCCCCGCCGACCCCGAAGCACACGGCCCGCACAACGCCGTCTCGGTCAACCCTCCGCCCCCCATCCCGAGGAACGCGCTCTCCCCCGCGCTCAGCGTCAACTCGCAGCGCCCGCATTGCATGTCGCGGTTCAGCACGAGCGGCTGCCAGCCGAGCACGTCGGGAAACAGCTCCGAGGCAGGCGGACGCGGCGGCTCGCTCGAGGCGGCCTCTTCGGCCGGCTCGTCGGTCGTGGCTTCGGCGTCTTCATCCCGGCGGAACTCCGCTTCGACGTCTGCGTCGGAATCCTGGGCGTAGCGACGGCGGGATCGGCCTCGGGCCTGGCGCCAGACGCGGTCGCGGACGCCCTCGGCTTCCGAGGCGAGGTCGTCCATGATGTCGCCGACGTCGTCGGAGACGGAGTCGACGACGGTGAAGACTTCCTCGAGGACGTTGCGGACGAGGTTCGAGGCGGGGACGCGCACGTCGTCCGCGAACTTCCGGATGTCCTCGGCGAGTTGCTCGGAGATGCGGGTGTGGAGCACCTTCTCCTTGCGGGCGTGGCGGTCTTCGCGGCTGCGCTCGCCGTCGTGGCGCTTTCTCCGGCGGCGGCGTCCGTCCCGGTTTCGGCGGCCGCTCGAACCGCAGTCGGATCGGCTGCGGCGGCGGCTCTCGTTTTCGTCTCGTCGGTCGTCGGTGTCGTTCGACATGGATCACAACGTGATCCATCGTGATTCATCGTCCAGTGCCAATCTTTTCTGGCACCGTGAAACCCAGCTATCTTGCGCGAGAGCGCTTCCCGAGGGGAGTCAAATGCCCGATCACGACTTCGAAGCGCAGTTCGGACCGGGCCAGGTCGTGCGGCACAACCGCTTCGACTACCGCGGTGTGATCGTCGACGTCGACCCGATCTTCTCGGGCAGCGACGAATGGTATGAGCAGGTCGCCCGTTCGCGACCCCGCCGGGACAAGCCCTGGTACCACGTGCTGGTCGACGGCGCCGAGCACTCGACGTACGTCGCCGAGCGGCATCTGGAGCTCGAAGCCGAGCCGGGTCCGGTCTCCCATCCGATGCTCGAGCACTTCTTCGACCACTTCCGAGACGGTTGCTACGGCACGGACCGGAGTCTCAACTAGGGTCCGCGCCCCCGTCGTTTCAGGTCGATTCCCCTATCTCTCCCGAGTGCGTCAAGCCCCACCCGAATCGTTCCGATAAAGGCGGAAGGTTCGAATCGCGGCCCCGGGCCGCCGTCTGTTCGGGAGAATGTGGATGCGTTACGACCTGCTCGTCATCGGAGCGGGACCCGCCGGTTGGTCAGCTGCCCTCCAGGGTTCGAAGCTCGGCCTGACCGTCGGCGTCGTCGAGAAGGGCCTCATGCTGGGGGGAGCCTGCGTGCGAACGGGCACGCTGCCTTCGAAGGCGCTCCGGCACACGGTCCTCGAGCTCGTGAACAGTCGCCGCGCCGCCACCCTCGGCGTGCACGCGACGCACCTCCGGCCGCTCGCGATCCAGGATCTGCGCGGGCCGCGCGACCATCTCGTCGCCAATCACCAGCAGACGATCCGCTCCTTCTTCGAGCGCAACAAGATCCGCGTGTTCACCGGCTCGGCCTCGTTCGTGGCACCGGATCGCGTGCGCGTCGCCGACCGCCACGGCGAGGAGATCATCGAGGCGAGCACGGTGATCATCGCGACGGGCAGCCGGCCGCGACGCCCGGATTCGATTCCGATCGACGACCACGTGATCGTGGACAGCGATTCGCTCCTCGAGCTCGACCGGATCCCGAAGAGCCTCGCGGTCCTCGGCAGCGGCGTGATCGGCTGCGAGTACGCGACGATCTTCGCGGCCCTCGGCACCAAGGTCACCGTCATCGATCGACGCGAGAAGATCCTCCGCTTCCTCGACACGGACATCCTCGACACCCTCTGCCACGCGATGCGCAGCAGCGGGATCTCGCTGATGCACTCCGAGCAGATCAGCGGCGTACGTGTCGAGACCCAGAAGCACGAGCACGAGGGTGTGGTCTACCTCGAGAGCGGCCGCACGGTTCGCGCCGAGCGCGTGCTCGTCGCCGCGGGACGCGAGACGAACACCGAGGCGCTCGATCTCGAGAAGGTCGGTATCCAGGTCGATCCGGGCGGCCTGATCAAGGTCGCCGATTCTTACCAGACGACCTGCGAGAAGGTGTACGCGGTCGGTGACGTGATCGGCTTCCCCGCGCTCGCTTCGACGAGCATGCACCAGGGACGACTCTCCGTGCTGCACGCGGCGGGACAGCCACTTCCGCCGACGGCGGAGCTGCCGATGGCGATCTTCACGATCCCGGAGATCTCTTCGGTCGGACTGACGGAAGATCAGTGCCGCGAGCAGGGGCTCCCCTATGAGGTCGGCATCGCGCGAACGAAGGAGACGCCGCGAGGCCAGATCGTCCGAGACGAGGGCATGCTCAAGCTGATCTTCCGACGCGACACCCGGGTCGTCCTCGGCGTGCACATGATCGGCGTCGCGGCGAGCGAGCTGATCCACATCGGCATGATGCTCGTTCACACCGGCACGACGGTGGACCAGATCCTGAGCGCGGTCTTCAACTACCCGACGCTGTCCGAGTGCTACCGGATCGCTGCGCTCGACGGGATGAACCGGCTGTAGCCGGCGGGTCCGTCGCGAACTCGCCTAGAGGAACGACCGCCAGTGGTCGTAGCGGGCGTCCTTGCCCGTAACGATGTCGAAGAAGGCGGTCTGCAGCTCTTCGGTGATCGGGCCGCGTTTGCCCTCGCCGATCGTTCGGTGGTCGATCTCGCGGATCGGCGTGACCTCGGCGGCGGTTCCCGTCAGGAAGATCTCGTCGGCGACGTAGAGGTCGTCGCGGGTGATAGGCGACTCCTCGACGGTGTAGCCACAGCGCTTCGCGACCTCGATCATCGAATCGCGGGTGATCCCGTCGAGCACGCTGTAGAGCGGGGGCGTGCGGATCTTTCCGTTCCGCACGAGGAAGATGTTCTCGCCGGTGCACTCGGAGACGAGGCCCTGGGTGTCGAGCATGATCGCTTCGTCGAAGCCGTCGAGGAGCGCCTCGCGCTTCGCGAGGATCGAGTTCACGTAATCCCCACACGTCTTGCCGTTCGTCATCTTCGCATTCACGTGATGGCGGGAAAAGGTCGACACTTTGGCGCGGATGCCGTTCACGACGCCGTCGTCGCCCAGGTACTTACCCCACTCCCAGGCGATCACCGCGACGCGAACCGGGTTGTCGCCGGGATGCAGGCCCATCGCGCCGTCGCCGATGAACGCGATCGGGCGGATGTAGCCTTCGGCGAGGTCGTTCCGGCGAAGCGAGTCGAGGGTGATGGATTCGAGCTCGGCCGGGGAGAAAGGAATCTCCATCAGGTTGATCTTCGCGGAGTCGAAGAGCCGCTTGACGTGTTCCGGGAGTCGGAAGACGGACGAACGTCCGTCCGCCCCGGCATAACACCGAATCCCCTCGAAGACGCCCAGCCCGTAGTGGAGCGTGTGGGTCAGGATGTGGACGTTCGCTTCGTCCCAGGCGACCCACTCGCCGTCGAGCCAGATCTCCTTGCCGGTCACGCCTGCCGCTGCGTTCTTCGCCATCGCAGCCTACCCCTCTCGCCGCGACATCCTCGCGGAAGTCGCGTATTGATTCGAAGTCGCGGACTCGACGCGCCCCGGGCTCCCGCGCGTCCGACGCTTCAGCGTCGGAAGAGCTTCTTGAGCACGCCCGTGCCGAGGACGGCGTCCTTGCCGCGACGCATGTTCATGATCCGCAGCTCGCGCATCGCTTCGACACACTGCGGTTTGATCTGCACGGCGCGAGAGAACATCTTCTTTGCAGCGCCGACCTTGCCCATGGCCCTGTAGAGCCGGCCGAGCAAGAGGTAGGGCTTCTCCCGATCCTTCGCCAGCTTCACCCCTTCGCGGCAGTGCTCCAGGGCTTCGCCGAGCATCACGTCGTTGTCCGGGTGACAGAGGTAGAGCGTCCAACCGTAGTGTGAGCGGTACTCCCCCTCGCTCGGGAAGTTCTGCATCGCGCGCCCGAAGCAGAGCAGCGCCCCTTCGTAGTCGCGATCGGCCAGCAGCGCTTCGCCTTTCTGGAACTCGGTCTCCGCCTGCAACGCGCGGCGCCCCTCGTCCTCCACGGCCTCCTCGCGCGCGCCCCGGGACAGCTCTTCGGCGTAGCGTGCGCGGGACTCCGCGGTCGCGACCCCTTCGTGGGCCTCGACGACGCGGTCGAAGACCTGCGCGGCGAGCTGCCGCACGCTGCTGCTGGCGCCGTGGTAGCGGTCGGGATGCGTCTTGCGGGAGAGACTCGCGAATGCGATGCGGATCTCTTCGTCGTCGGCGGTCGAGGGCACGTCGAGCACGCCGTAGTGGTCCTTGCCGCGCATTCGATTCGCGAGACGCGCGAGCTCGCCCCGCGCCTCTTCGTCCGCCTGGGACGGCGCGCTCGTCTCGACCCGCGCCGCGCGCTCCGCGAAGATCCGCGCGTCCGAAGCGTCTCCCTCGTGCTCGTCGAGGCCCAGCACCTCGATCGAGACCAGACCGAACACGAAGCGTCTCAGCCACTCGGGCGCATCCGCCAGGGAGCCGAGGATCGTCGATGCCTCGAGGCTGGCGATCCACTCACGCTCCTGCGGCGTCGGGTGCGCATCCTCGACGCCCGCTTCGCCGCCCTCGAGCGGAACGAGGTAGGCGTTCTGGTGCGCGGCGATGAATCGATCGATCTGTTTGAGCGGGAAGGCGCGGCGGACGCCTTCGACGACGAGATGCGCCGGGTGCCCCTCGATGCCGAGGCTGGATCCGCGCTGGACGTGGGCGCGCGGGCGCACCGCATAGCGACCGTCGCGCCAGGTGAAGAGCTCGAAGAACTTCTCGAGGGCGTGCGAGCGGAGCGCTTCGACGAGGGCGTCCTCGTCGAGCACGTCCATCGCAACGAGGATCTCGCCCTGAAGTCCTTCGCCCGCACGCATCCGCTTCACCGATTCGTCGTGCAGGATCTCGTCGACGATGCCCTCGCGCACGAGATGGTTGCCGAAACACTCGGACAGGAGGTTCGACTTGACCGAGACCGGCCAGCCGTCCTTGAACTCGACCGCCTTCTTCTTCTTGCCGTGCTCCAGAAGGAGCACGCCGTCGTGGCGATCCTTACGCAGACCATGGATCAGCTCGGGGATCGGGACCTCCCGAAGGCAGCCCTTCTCTGCAACGAGTGGAACCTCGGGGCGCGGCGCCGGCGAGGGCTTGAGGTACTCCGCGACCCGGGCGACGAGGCGCGCCCCGGCGACCGGCGCGGGCTCGACGCCGATCGCGCCGAGCGCGTCCGCGCGCGCGGTCACGTCCGCGGTCACGTCCCCTTCCGAGAGGATCAACACGGGCGTGGCTCGACAGGATTCGAGGGACCGCATCTCCGCGAGGATCTCGAACCCATCCTGACGCGGGAGATACGCGTCGATGACCGTGAAGTCCGGGGTCCGACTGCGTAGGATCTCGAGGCTCTGGCGCCCGTCGAACGCACAGACCACTTCGTAGCCCTCGGCTTCGAGGGTCTCGGCGTGGACGCGCGCGACCGCACGATCCTCGTGGATACACAGAACGGTGGCGGACATGGGGGGATCTCCTCCCTGTCCTATCGGCATTTCCGCTCAGCAAATGAGTGCGCGTGCGCCGTCTTGAAGCGCGCGAAGCGACTCGTGATTCCTGTCACGGGGTGCCGCGCGCGGAGCACGCGCGCTGAGGCGGCACGCGACACGTGCCTGCGCGGTCGTTGCGCTGGCATTGCCGATCGCGCCCCGCCGCTATTTCCCGCCGAGGGCGCGGTCGAGCGCGCGACCGACCCCCTTGCCGATCCCGAGCGTGATCGTGTCGAGGCCCGTTCCCTGGATGAGGAGCTTCGGCACCGCCGCCAACGTCTCCGCCGTCATCTCGACCTTCGGCTCGGTCATCGTGTTCGTCACCTTCGCGAGCTCGATCCGGATCGGCTCGCGATCCGGCACGTCGGCGCCGGCGAGTCCACTGATCGCGCCGACGAGATCGTCCTTGAGCAGCACGTACCCGCTCATGTCGATCGCGAGATCCTGGAGACGCACGGGACCCGTGAGCCACGCTTCGTAGCCGGGGTACGCGAGGCGCAGAGTCTCGGCGTCGACGCGGCCGTCGCCGATCACGAAGTCGCCTTCGATGACATCGAAGCGTTCCGCGAAGTAGTCGTCGACGGAGCGACCCCCGCGAATCGCGCGTGACACGCTCGCCGCTTGACCGACGAGGGGGATCTGGTCGAGGATCGTTCGCAGGAGCGACACCCCGCGCAGCCGGCCACCCCCGTCTTCACCGATCGTGAAGCGCACCTTTCCCGCGAGGGTCGACGTCACGCCGTTCGGGTCGTCGAGCCGGCCTGCGACGCGACCGTCGAAGAGCAGCGGTCCGTAGATTCGGTCCCGCACCGAAGTGAGGTTCGAGAGCACGTCGTTCGCCTCGACCGGCCCGTCGGTCTCGATCGCGAGGTCGAAGCTGCCCACACCGGCGGGATCCTCGATCGCGCCGCGGATCGCGACGACGGCGGGACCGAGCTTCGCCTTCAATCCCTTCGTCCGGATGCGGCTCTCCTCTCCGAGGATCGTGCCACGGAGCTGCACGCGTCCGGCGTCCGGCAACGTCAGCGCCACCCCGCGCAACGCGAGCCGGCCCCCGAAACGCTGCGGCTCCCCTTCCGCCAGCTCGACGCCGATCCCGTCGAGGGAGACGATCCCGCGCACCGAGTAGGGCGCGAGGACGGGGAGGATCTCGTCCCAGCCTGCGAGGTCGAAGTCCGTCGTCGTGATGGCGACGCTCGTGGTCTCGCCAATCGCGCCTTGAACGAGGATCGTGTCGATGTCGCGCAGAGCCAGCTGGCTCTCGAACACGACCTCGCCGCTCTCCTCCGGCACGAAGCGCGCGTTCGCCTCGGCGCGCACCCCCGCCGGCTTCGCGAAGGACTCGCCGTAGCGGAGTCGCGCGGCCGTGAGGTCGAGGTCGGCCTTGCCGCGCGGACGCGTGAAGGGCTCCTTGATCTTGAGGCCGGCCAGGAAGGGGCCCTCGAGGGAGGCCTCCTGCGAGACGAGGACGCCGCGATCGACGCCGAGCTCGAAGGACACGAACTCGGGGGCGGCCACGTCTCCCACGAGGCGTGCCTTGCCGGTCGCGAGCCCCTCGAGGCGCATCTCGGGATTCGCGACGAAGGGGCGCGCGTTCGCGAGGTCGAAGGACTCGAGGCGCGCACGGACGTCGACGCTCCCCTCCGTCGTCGACGTGCCTTCGACCCGCAGCGCGGAGCCGTCTTCGAGGACGAGGGCCGCGTCGAGGTCGATCGGCCCCTCTCCGGCGAGGGCCGCGGTCAGATCGAAGCGACCCGCGACGTCGATCGGGTCGCGCGCGACGCGGGCCTCCGCCAGCGCGAGCTTCACGCTGATCCGTTCGATGCTGCGGTCTGCGGTGATCCCCAGGTCCGCGTCGCCGGTCAGGCGACCCTCGATCATCGTCCCCGACGGCACCCAGGGCGCAATCGGCGCGAGATCGACGTTGCCGAGGACGAGCTTCGCGTCGACGGCACCGGCGAGGTTCGCCGTGCCCTCGGCGTCGATGTGGCCCGCTTCGTCGTCGAGCGCGAGTCCAACGTCGAATCGGAAGGGATCCGTAGGCCCGAAGCCCTGGAAAGCGAGGCCGAGGTCGAGGCGTCCGCGCAGGTCGACCGCTGCGTCCGCATAACGTGCATCGGGAATCCGGAGGTCGGTCTCGAGCCGCTCGACCTCCCCGTTTTCGGTCGTGGCGATCTCGACCTGCCCGGTCGCGTGGCCCTCGACACCGATCTCGGGACCGGCGAGCGCCGCAAAGGGCACGAGATCGAGGGCATCGAGCGCGATCACGGCGTCGATCGCGCCGCCCAGACCGAGCTTCCCCTGGAAATGCGCGCGGCCATCGGGTCCGAGGTCGAGCTTTGCGTCGAATTCGGCGGACTCGTCGCGCTCCTGCGACGAGACGAGCTCGACGCGTCCATCGAGGTCGAGGCCGAAGGTCGAGACGCGCATCTCCTCGATTCGGAGGTCGGTCGCGGAGCGCGCGACGACACCCGTGCCCCCGGCGAGCGACACGCTACCGCTCGCGACCCCCGCGACCACCGCATCGGCCAGGTAGGGCTGGAGTTCGTCGAGTCGCAGCGCGTCGAGACTCAGCTCGAGGTCGTAGAGACCAGCCAGGGACGCCTCGCCCGACAACCCGATCGCGCCCGCTTCCCGACCGTTCGCGGAGACCCGCGCCGCGACCTCGAGGGCGAGGGGTCGCTCGAGATCATCCCCGGTCGCTTCGAGCTCGAACGCGTCGAAGGTCCAGTCGACCGGCCGCGGGAGCGTGCGGTCGCGCACGACGAGACGTCCGTCTTCGATCACCAGGCGGTGCAACGCAAGCTCGAGCTCTTCGACGGGGTCCCGCGGAGGCGGCGGCGTGTTAGGCGAGCCCGACGAGGGCGGCGCATCTGGCGCAGGCGACGCTTCGGGCACCGGCTCCCGCGTCGGCACCGGCAGCACCAGCCCCTCCGGCGTCCGCGTCAACACGAGCTCGAGACCGCGGAAGACCAGGGACTCGACCTCGATCCTGCGCTCGAGGAGAGCCGTCGCAGAGAGTCGCAGGTCGATCGATCGCGCCGTCACGCGCGCGTCTTCCGGATCGGCGATCGGCGCTTCGAGGATCGGCGCCTCGATCGTGAGGCGGAGCGGAACGAGCCCGACCTCGACTCGCGACCACGCGACCGGGGTCCCGAGGGCGGTGGCGGCGTTCGATTGGAGCTCGGCGCGAAACTCGTCGCTGTTCACCAGCCGCGGCAGCGCGACCGAGAGGCCGCCCACGACGAGGAGCACGACCGCGACCATCGCCGTCAGGATCTTGGGAATCAGTCTGATCACCGCACCTCCGAACCGAACGCGCGACCGTTCGACACGAGGAGGGGCGGGCCGGTTCGGCCGAGGACGAAGTACGAAAGAGGAAGCGGCGCTCTAGCCGCGGATCTTCTCGGCCAGTGCCTTCCGCACCTGTCCGGGTTCCGCCTTGCCCTGGCTGGCCTTCATGACCTGCCCCATCAGAAAGTTGAGCGGCTTGTTGTCGCCGTCGCGCACCTGCTGGACGACGTCGGGGTTCGCCGCGATCACCTCGTCGACGAAGACGTCGATCGCGCCTGCGTCGGAAACCGCTTCGAGCCCGCGCTCGACCATCATGGCTTCGGGGTCGCCGCCGTCGCTCACGAGGTCCGGAAAGATCTGCGCCGCGCTGTTGGCCGTCAGACGCCCTTCCTCGATCAGCGAGATCATGCCGCCCAGCGCCTCCGGCGTCAGTGCGAGCTCCTCGAGCTCGCACTCGCGCTCCTTGAGCTCCCGCAGCACGTCCCGGGTGATCCAGTTCGCGGCAGACTTCGGTGCCCCGCAGATCCGCGCGGTCTCCTCGAAGAAGTCCGCGGTCGCCCGGCTCGCGGTGAGGACGCCGGCGTCGTAGGCGGAGAGCGCGTACTCGGACTCGAAGCGCGTGCGCTTCTCCTCCGGCAGCTCCGGGAGGGCTTCACGCACCGCCTCGATCGTCGCCGGGTCGATCCGCAACGGAATCAGGTCCGGGTCGGGGAAGTAGCGGTAGTCGTCGGAATTCTCCTTCAGACGCTGCACGCTCGTCCTGCGGCGCTCCGGGTCGTAGCCCATCGTCGCCTGCACGACATCGCCGCCGTCTTCGATCAGATCGAGTTGACGCACGGCCTCGACTTCGATCGCGTCCTCGACGTGGGTGAAGGAGTTCAGGTTCTTGATCTCGGTCCGCGTCCCGAACTCGGCGCCCGTCTCGCGAATCGAAACGTTGGCATCGCAGCGGAACTGCCCCTTCTCCATGTCCGCATCGGAGACCCCGATGTATCGGAGAATGGAGCGCAGGGACCGGAGATAGGCGGTCGCTTCCTGGGCCGAACGGAGGTCCGGCTCGGAGACGATCTCGAGGAGCGGCACGCCGGCACGGTTCAGGTCGATGCACGAGTCATCCGAGCCGGCAATCGCGGCGTCGTGGATCGATTTGCCCGCGTCCTCTTCGATATGCGCGCGGGTGATGCCGATCCGCTTGCGTTCGAGCTCGGGGGCCGCGCCCTTCTTCTTTTTCTTCTTTCCTTTACCTGACGCGACGGCGCCGTTCTCGGGCTCGACCTCGATGTCGAGCCAGCCCTCGGAGACGACCGGCTCCTCGAACTGGGAGATCTGGTAGCCCTTCGGCAGGTCGGGATAGAAGTAGTTCTTGCGCGCGAAGATCGAGGTGGTGTTCACCGTCGCATGAATCGCGAGTCCGAGCCGGATCGCGAGCTCCACGACGCGCTCGTTCAGGACCGGCAGGACGCCGGGCAGCGCCAGGTCGATCGGATGGACCGAGTGGTTCGGCTCTTCGCCGTAGCGCACGGGCGCCGGGCTGAAGAGCTTCGAGTCGGTCTTGAGGTGGGTGTGGACCTCGAGGCCGATCACCATTTCGTAACCGTCGGGGAGAACGGACATCAGCCTGCCTCCGGCGGGCGCAGGGAATGATGGTCGGTGCGGCGCTCGAACGCGTCGCCGACGCGCAGGATCGTGGCTTCGTCGAGGGGCTTTCCGATCAGCTGGAGACCGACGGGCATGCCCTCCGAGAGGCCCTCCGAGAGGCCACAGGGCATCGACAGCCCGGGCAGCCCCGCCAGGTTCACCGACGTCGTATAGATGTCGGACAAGTACATCGAGAGCGGGTCGTCGCTCTTCGCACCCCGCGCGAAGGCCGTCTCCGGTGCCGTCGGGGTCACGATCAGGTCGCACGCCTCGAAAGCGCGCTCGAAGTCGCGCCGGATCAGCGTGCGTACGCGCTGGGCCTTTCCGTAGTAGGCGTCGTAGTAGCCCGCGGAGAGCACGTAGGTCCCGAGCAGGATGCGTCGCTTCACCTCGGCGCCAAAGCCCTCGGAGCGCGACCGCGTGTAGAGATCCTGCAGGTCGTCGGGGCGATCGGCGCGATGGCCGTACCGGACGCCGTCGAAGCGAGCGAGGTTGCTCGAAGCCTCGGCGGTCGCGATCAGGTAGTAGGTGGCGATCGCGTGCTCGGTATGCGGGAGCGAGACCGGGACCGTCTTCGCGCCGGCGCTCTCGATCTCGCCGATCGCCTCGCGCACCCGCGCGAGCACGCCGGGCTCGACGCCCTCCTCCACGAAATACTCCTCGGGGAGTCCGATCGTGAGGCCCCCGATGTCACCGTCGAGCGCTTCGGTCCAGCGCGGCACCTCTTCCGGGATCGAGGTCGAATCCCGCGCGTCGTGCCCCGCGATCACTTCGAGCATCGCCGCGCAATCCGCGACGCTGCGGCCGAAGGGGCCGATCTGATCGAGGGACGACGCGAACGCGACGAGCCCCCAACGCGACACGCGTCCGTAGGTCGGCTTCAAGCCGACGACACCGCAGTGGCTCGCGGGCTGCCGGATCGATCCACCGGTGTCCGAGCCGAGCGCCACGGACACGAGACCGGCCGCGACCGCGGCGGCGGATCCGCCGGAGCTTCCCCCGCAGATGCGATCGCGATCCCAGGGATTCCGCGCCGCGCCGTAGACCGAATGCTCGGTCGACGAGCCCATCGCGAACTCGTCCATGTTGGTCCGCCCGACGACGATCGCGCCCGCCGCCCGGAGCTTCTCGGTCACGGTCGCGTCGTAGGGCGAGACGAAGTTCTCGAGGATGCGGGACGCGCAGGTCGCCGGCTCGCCGCGCTGCACGATGTTGTCCTTCAGGAGGATCGGGACGCCGTCGAGGGCGGAGCGCGCCTGACCGGCGGCGATCCGCTCCGCGGCGGCCTCCGCCTCCGCGCGCGCGCCGTCGGCACGGGTCGAAACGACCGCCGACAGATCGGCGAAGGCCTCGATCCGCGCGAGGCTCGCCTCGACCAGCTCGGTCGACACGACGTCGCCGCGATCGAGGCCTGCGCGCTGGTCCGCGAGGCCCGTCGCCAGGAGATCCTCTGCCCGGCCCATCTGCCTAGCCCTCCTCCTCGAGAACCTTCGGGACGAGGAAGGCAGTGCCCTGGGCCGCGGGGGCGTTCGAGACGACCAGCTCCGGGTCGAGGGGCTCGACGGGGTGATCTGGCCTCAGAGGCGTCGCCAGCTCGAAACCGTGGGCCGTCGGCTCCACTCCCTCGGTGTCGAGGGCGTCGAGGGAGCGAACGTGGCCCAGGATCTGCTCGAGATCTCGCGCCATGGCGTCCACCTCGTCCTTTTCCAGGGCGAGACGGGCCAGGGTGGCAACGTGGGCGACATCTTCGGGGCCGATGGTCGACATCCAGCCGACGTTAGCACGGCCTGCGGGGACCCCGGGGCCCTCCGGATTGCGCCGCCCCCCGGCGAGGGGTACGGTGCGGCCCGCATATGACTGAAACACAAGAACTTTCCGCCCTCTTCGCCGATGTCGCCGAGGACATCCAACGCTCCATCATCGATCTCGGCTGGCACACCCCGACACCGGTCCAGGCTGCCGCCATCCCCAAGATGAGAGACGGAGGCGACCTGATCGTCCAGGCCATGACCGGCTCGGGCAAGACCGGCGCCTTCGGAATCCCGCTCGTCGAGGCGATCGACACCGAGAGCACCGACACCCAGGCGATCGTCCTGCTGCCGACCCGCGAGTTGGCGAACCAGGTCGCCGTCGAGCTCGACCAGCTCGGTCAGTACCGGGGCGTGCGGACGCTCCCGATCTACGGGGGTGTCGCGTATGGCCCCCAGCTCGACGGTCTCGAGAAGGGTGCCCACATCATCGTGGGCACGCCGGGGCGGATCCTCGATCACCTGAAGAACGATCGCATGGATCTCTCGAAGACGAAGGTCTTCGTCCTCGACGAGGCCGACGAGATGCTCTCCCTCGGATTCTGGCCCGACATGAAGGAGATCGCGAGCTTCCTGCCGCGCAAGCGTCAGTCGCATCTCTTCTCGGCGACGATGCCCGAGAAGGTGCGCTCGCTCTCGCGGTTCTTCCTGAACGAACCGGAAGACGTGACGATCGAGGTCGACGGCGGCTCGCCCCAGAAGATCGAGCACTACTACTACATGTGCGCGGCCTCCGAAAAGGAAGCCACGCTGACACGGATCCTGCAGTACGAGGATCCCGACAGCGCGATCATCTTCTGCAACACCAAGGCCGACGTCCGCTTCATCACCGCCTACCTCCAGAAGCGCGGGTTCAACATCGACCAGATCTCCGGTGACCTTCCGCAGTCGGCCCGCGAGAAAGCGATCGCGAAGATCAAGAAGGGCAAGCTCCGCTTCCTCGCCGCGACCGACGTCGCGGCCCGTGGCATCGACATCAGCGACCTCGCCTACGTCGTCAACTACACGACCTCCGATTCGCCGGAGGTCTACGTCCACCGCACCGGCCGAACCGGCCGCGCGGGCAAGAGCGGCGTCGCGATCTCCCTCATCTCCGGCCTCGACATCGGCAACTTCAAGTTCATGCAGACCGTGAACGGGATCGCGATCAAGGAGAAGAAGGTCCCGACCGAGCGCGCCGTCGCCCGCCGCGCGGAGAAGCGGCAAAAGGAAGACGCCGCCGAGAACGAGCGCAAGGAGCAGGAGGCCGAGCTCGACACGCTGCGGGAACGCGCGGACGAGGATCTCGCGGCGCTCCCCAGTGAGGATGCGGAAGCGCGGATCGGACGAATGAAGGGCTTCGTCGAGCAGCTCGCCGCGAACGAAGAGGGTCGGACGGAGCTCGCTCGCTTCGCGGCCGCCTACCTGGTCGCGCGGCCGGCGAAGGCAGAGCCCGAGCCGGTCGAGGCGGCGGACGACGATGACGACGTGCCGGCCGTCGAGGATCGCGAGACCGAGCGCGCGCGCGAAGACGCCGAGCGCGGCGATGGCGGCGGCGATGGCGGGCGACGCTCGCGCAGCGGACGCGGGCGTGGACGGCGCGGTGGCAACGGTGGCGGGGGCGGCAGTGGTGGTGGGGGCTCCCGCGGCGGCGAGCGCCGCCGACGTTAGGTCGGCCCGCGCAGGTCGAATCCGGACGAGCCCACGCCGTGTACCGACTCTTCTCCTGGGAGCACAGCTACTTCTCTGGGAAGGCCCGCGCCTACCTCCGCTTCAAGGAGCGGATGGGCGCCCTCGGCCCCGGCTTCGAGGACGTCCTCGCGACGCCCGAGCTGATCGCTGGGCTGCTGACTCCCCGCTCGGGGAGCGGCGCCGTTCCGCAGATGCAGGCGCCCGACGGGACCTGGGTCCAGGACACCAGCGAGATCATCGATTTCTGCGAGCGCACTCACCCGGAAGCTGCGGTCGTCCCCGGTCCCGATCGACCCAAGCAGCGCCTCGCGAGCTACCTGATCGAGCTCCTCGCGGACGAATGGATCGTCGTGCCCGCGTTCTGGCAGCGCTGGTTCTTCAGCGAGGACGGCCGGGAACCCAACCACCGCGCGTTCAACGAACAGCAATGGGGGGCGGTCCTCGCGGCCGGCGGAACCGGACCCGAGCGGCGCCAGGCGGGCGCCGGATTCTTCGAGGCCGCCTTCGGCATCTCGCACTCCCGGAAGGATCCCCAGGGCGTCTACGCCGGGCTCGTGCATCTCGGGTGCGACGAGCGGACCGAGCGCGCGTGGCAGGCGAGTCAGCACTTTGTACTCGCGGCCCTCGAGAATCACTTCGGTGCGCACGACTACGCGCTCGGCGGTCGGCCGAGCCTCGGTGACTTCGGTCTGCTCGGTCCGCTCTACGCCCATCTCTATCGCGACGCCGTGCCCGGCTTCGCCCTGCGGACCTTCTTTCCGCTCGTGACCGAATGGGTCGAACGCGCAAACGGGGAAGGCGCGGTGAACGCGCGCGTCTTCGGCAGCCAGCTCTACTCCCTCGACGAGCGAGGCGAGCTCGTAGGCAGGCCCGCCACCTCGGACGACGGAGACTGGCTCGAAGGCGACGCGATCCCGGACACCCTCGATGCCCTCGTCGACGTGTTCTTCCGCGAGATGTGGCCCGTGTTGCGGAGCGCGACCGACACGCTCCGCACGTTCGTAGCGAGCGCCGAGCACGAGCTCGGACAGGAGCTCCCGGGCAAGACGTTCACGGCGACCCCGGGCTTCTTCGAGCTCCAGACCGGGGAGGGAGCGCTCACCCACGCGTTCGAGATCGGCGGCGTCGAGAGTCGCCGAATGGTCGTGCCCTACCAGATGTGGATGCTCTCACGGATCGCCGAGGCGATGGCGCCGTGCCTCGCTGACGACGGACGCCGACGCGACCTCGCCGGCTGGCTGTCGAAGTTCCCGGACGGCGCGTCGCTCCTCGAGCTGGACTCGCTCCTCGAGGGCGCGCGGGTCGAGAAGCGCGAATCGCGCCTCCACTCGGTCGCCTAGCGGACGCGGGCGGGCTCTCGAGGGCCCGTCTCAGCGCGTCGTGAAGCGAGCGTCCGATGCGTCGAGCTGTCCGACGTCCGGCAGCTGATCGCGGGCTCCCGAGCGGGCGGCGACCCGATCGCGCTGGATGCGCGCGGCCGCCGCTTCGTCGATTCGCTCGACCAGGCGATCCGCGATGGCCTCGAGCGCTGCAGCGGCGGCGCTTCCCCGGTCGGCCTCGACGACCGGCAGGTAGCGCGAGACGGACTCGGTGATGGCTCCGTCCCGGGGCACGTCGCCGAGCAGCTCGAGATCGTTCTCGAGGAATCGGCGGGCGACGGTCTGCAGGCGGTGGAAGTGTCGACGCGCTTCGCTCGATTGATTGACGATCACCATCGGCGGCGACGAGTCGTCTCGCGCCACTTCGCCCTGGGAGAGCGCGACGGTGTTCCAGACGTCCGAGGCTCGGCTGAATTCGCTCCGTTCGAGGGAGCGGCGATTCGGGTTGCGGCTCGACACGCGCGTCGCCGCGTCGCGGATCGCCGCGAGCTTGAGGAAGCGATAGGCGTCGACCGAAGCGGTCGGCTCGGGGAGCGTCACGATCACCCGGAGGTCCCCGGCGTTGAAGAAGTCGAGGGCGTGGGTCCCGGCGCCTGCGCCGATGTCGACCAACACGACGTCCGCGTCGACCCGGCGCAGGTGGCGCAGCAGTCGCTGCTTCATCGCCCAGGTCGGATTCGCGGTCGCAAGGGACTCACCGGCCCCCACGACGAGTCGAAGGTCCCGGCGCAGCGGACGCGCCGCTTCATCGAGGGTCTCGACGTCGCGCCGGAAGAAGTCGTCGAGGGTCGGGCCGTCCTCGAAGGCGCCGAAGAGCGTCGCGAGGTTGCTGCCACCGACGTCCAGGTCCGCGAGGACGACGCGTCGGCCGCGATTCGCGAGAGCGAGGCCCGCGTTGGAGAGCACGACGCTCTTGCCGACGCCGCCCTTGCCCGAGGCGAAGGTCACGATGGTGGACATGGTCCCTCCGAGGTGGATTCCGGGAATGGAATCACCTCGGTCTCATCGGCGTGGCGGACATTCGACTTGCGACGGAAGTGCGCACCGACTGCCGGCAGGGAGACCCTCCCTCGAAACGCCTGACACTCGGAGGTTCACCCCAGAACGCACTCGTGCGGAGACCCGAAGGGCCTCCGCACGAGTGGATCGTTCCGGCCTGTACGGGCTGCCGCCCGTACAGGATGTCGATCAGCTGGAGCGATCGGGCATCGTGAACTGTCGGAGCGACCCTTCGAGCTGCACCGACTGCTGCGAGAGCTGGTTCGCCGAAGTCGCCATCTCGGTCGACGCCGAAGCGTTGCCGCGCGTGGCGTCATCGACCCGGGTCAGGCTCTCGTTCACCTGCGAGATCGCGTCGGCCTGCTCGCCGCTGGCCGCGGCGATCTGCGAGACGAGATCGTTCGCCTGGGAGATCGACACGACGATCTGGGACAGCGAGTCCGCGGTCGTCTCGGCGATCGTCTTGCCGTGCTCGACCTTTCGGCTCGAGCCTTCGATCAGCTCCGTCGTTTCTCGCGCGGCCTCGGCGCTGCGCTCGGCCAGGCTGCGGACCTCCTCGGCGACGACCGCGAAGCCCTTGCCGTGGACGCCCGCTCGCGCCGCCTCGACCGCCGCGTTCAGGGCCAGCAGGTTCGTCTGGAAGGCGATCTCGTCGATCACGCGAATGATGTTCGAGATGTTCTTCGATGCGTCGTCGATGTCACGCATCGCGACGACCATCTCCTTCATCTGGCCATCACCGGTCTCGCCCAGGTCCCGCGCCTCGCTCGCGAGTCGCACGGCCTCTGCCGCGTGGTCCGCGTTGCGGCGGGTCTGGCTCGAGATCTCTTCCATCGAGGAGGAGATGCTCTGGACCGAGCTCGAAGAGCGCTCCGCGTTCTGCGAGAGGTCGCGGCTCGCGCTCGCGAACTGCTCGCTGCTGCCGGAGACCTCCTGCGCGGAGGACCGCACGTTGGACAGGACCGACGCGAGGCGCTCCACCATCTTGTTCATCGCCTTCGCCATCTGGCCGATCTCGCCCATCCCGTCGGGATCGAGGCGCGGCCGGAGGTCGCCGTCCGCAACCAGGTCGAGGGCGTGGACCGTCTCGATGATCGGACCGGCGATCTGTCGTGCGAGGACGAAGGCCAGACAGCCGACGATCACCATCGCGACGATGACGAGCGCGACAATGCTCGTGATCAGCGCCTGCTGCGCGGACACCGAGTCGTCGCGCAGCTTTTCGAGCGCCGAGAACGCCTCTTCGCTCGAGATTTCCGCGACCGCCGCCCACGAGAAGGGACCGAGGTCCACCGGCGCAAACGCGCTGACGACGTCGGTGCCGGCGTAGTTCTGTCCGAGCATCGAGCCGGTCTCACCGCGGAGAGCACGGGAGAGCGACTCGGACTTGACGCGTGCGATCTCCGGATGGCGGAACGAAGTCACTACGCTGTGGTTCTCGGGGTCCAGGTAGGAGTCCGACCGCATCAGGCCTTCGGGGCCGACCAGATAGGTCTCGCCCGTATCGCCGAGGCCAGCGCGACCACTCATGATCTGGGTGATCCGGTCGAGCGGCATCTGGAAGATGGCGACGCCGATCAGCTCGTTGCCGTCGAAGATCGGGCTCGAGATGAAGCTCGCCGGCGCCTCGTACGAGGGCAGGTACTGCTCGAAGTCGACGAGGATGACGTCGTCCCGGCTCGAGGCCCGGGCGGCGCCGCGGAAGGCCTCTCCGAAGTTCGTGCCCGCGTAGGGACCGTTCGTGAGGGAGGTCGTGTAGTCGAGCTCCTTGAAGACGGAGTAGACGATGTCGCCGGTCGCGGGGTCGACCAGGAAGATGTCGTAGTAGCCGAACTTCTTGAGGTAGCTGCGAACGACCGGGTGGAGCTTCTCGTGCAGCTGGTTGTAGGACGTGTCCTCCGCCGCGGTGTCGAGGGTGTCCTTGCTGCCCAGCGGATGCGGGTTGTTCGAGATGTAGCTGTACTGGAGCGCGATCGAGTCGTCGTCCAGGGGCGCGAGCATCGAACCGGTGTCCGCGCGCGAGCCGTTCTGGGACTCGTACTCGGCACCGAACTCGCTCTCGTAGTAGCGACGCAGGGAGTCGCGCATCTCCGGGACCGGAGGCAGCGAGCCGGCGGCCTCGCGGCGGAACGCGCGCTGGGCGGCCGGGAGGTCGCGCATCGCGTCGACGATCATCTTGTTCTCGGAGAACGTGAGGATCTGGTCGTTGATGGTCGTGAAGTAGCGCTCGACCTCGCTCGCCTTCGAGAACACCGTCGCTTCCAGGCCGGACTGGACCTGGCCGCGGAGTGCCTCGTCAGCGGTGCTCTCGGCGGAGACCAGCGACTGCTCTGCCTGCCGCCAGGCAATCATGCTGACCGCAACGGCCGGGATCGTGCCGACCGCGATGATCGCTGCGAGCAGGCGACCCCGAATTCCCATGTCGGAGAATCTATTCATGATTGCGACCGTCCTCGATTCTTTGTCTGTGGGGTGACTCAACGCCCCGGTGCTGGTTCGTATCGGAGATCACCCGGTTGTATTTAGACGGGTGTCTCATGTTTTACACTCTAGTGTGTATCCCTGAGAGGCTCTGAGACACGTCCTACTCTGACTGGTCCACCAGCATGCCAATGGCGTCTTCCGCCTCGACCAGACATTCGAGCATCACTTCCTGCAGATCTCCGCCCGACAACCCGAGCCGCTTCGCCGCGTCCTCGTCCATGCGATAGGTCAAGCCGCCCGCGCCCTGTGAGCCGCCGATCATGAGCGAGACCGTGTCTGCCATGTGCACGACGTCGAGGAGCGTTCGATGCTCCTCCGGTCCGTCGGAGGGCGTGTGGTGGAAGCGGACAGCGGCCGCCTGGGCCTCCGAGAGGCCGTAGTGCTCGGCGACCATCGCCCCGACCTGGCAATGGTCGAGCCCGAAGAGCTCGCGCTCGCGGACGAGGAAGTCCTCGGCGCCGGAATCGCCGTCGTCTCCGGTCGTCTCCACCACCTTCTCCCCGGGCTCGAGCGCGTGGGAGATCGCGACCTTTCCGATGTCGCGGAGCAGAGCCGCGGTGAACGCCGCCGTCGGTGTCGCGTTCTCGTCGGCGACGCGGGCGGCGACGACGCGGGCTGCGACGCCACCGCATACGCTCGAGGCCAGGAGCTGCTCGCTGTCGATGTCGTAGCCGGCGAGGTCGGTCGAGAGGAGGTCGCTCGCGCCGGCCGCCAGTGCCGTCGCGACGACCTGCTGCTCGCCGAGAATCGCGACCGCGTGCTCCACCGACTCGATCTTCTCGCGCGCGCCGACGAGCGGGCTGTTGGCGACTTTGAGGAGGCGCAGCGTCAGCGTGGCATCGACCTCGATGTAGGGACGGAGATCCGCGAGTGCGAAGCTCGGCTCTCCCACCATGGAGAGCACGGTCGCCGCTGCCGTCGACATCGGCGGCAGGGTCTCGATCGCGCGCTTGATCGCTCGTTCCCGATTCGCCATTACGCTTCCCGTCCGTCTCCCCGCTCCAGAAGAACGAGCAAGCGACCGTCGTCGAGGTCGTAGGTGCGGGACTCGGCGCCCCCGGAGAGCGAGGGTGTCCCGCGCCCGACCTTCGGCAACCCGAGCTCGGTTCCCGACCCGTCGTCGAGCAGCGTGAGCCAGCGGCCACCGATCGTGTTCGCGATCTCGCCGAAGATCTCTGAGACCTCCATCGGTGTCGGATCGTCGTCGCCACCCACCGCCTCGGCGACGCTGATCGCGGTGTCGGACGACACGACGAAGGTCACACGCGCCGGACCGGGCTTGACCAGCTCGATCGTGGACCAGAACGCGTCCTGGAGGGCATCGTCCCAGTCCTGGTCCTCGCTCTCGCAAACGCTCGCGAAGGCCATGCCTTCGAACGTCTCCACGAGCACCTCTTCGAATACGTCGTCGATCGCCGGGCTCATCCGAGCTCCTCCTGCTTCATGCGAATCTGCTCGATCGCGTCCGCCAGCAGCGGGGGCGACACGGGCTTCTCGACCAGATGTTCCACGCCGCGGTCGATCAGCTCCTGCCGGCGCTCGTCGTTCAGGATGCTGCTGATCACGATCACGGGGATCGTCGCCAGCTTCGGGTTGGCCTTGATGCGTCGCAGCATCGACACGCCGTCCATGACGGGCATGTTGAGGTCCGCCAGGATGAGGTCCGGCGGATCGGTCTTGATCACGTCGAGAGCCTGCTGACCATCCGCGGCCTGCACGATCTTCTCGCCGACCCCGATGCTTCCGAGGCACTTGATGGCGATCTTGCGAGCGACGGCCGAGTCGTCGACGACGAGTATCGTGTTCACGTTCGCTCCTCCTAGATTTCCCACGGATCACGGTTGGTCGTGGTGACCGCCATGCGTCCGCGGTCGACGTCGACTTCGACGGTTCGACTGATTGCGCCGCCGAGATCCTCGGCGCGGGGGGCCAGGCCGTGCGCCCAGAGCGTCTTCTTCACGGCCAATTGGTTCTTCTTGCCTACGTCGAAGGCGTTTCCTACGTCGAGCACTTTCGCGCCTCCCGCCAACTTCACGATCAAGTCCGTATCACCCCGCCGCGTCCCCGCCGCGACCATTTGCTCGAGCAGCTCGGGGATCCCCGTGTCCGCGAAATAGCCCGGGTCGGACTTCGCGCGTTCGGGATTCGTCTTCGAGCTCGGGAGCGCGACGTGCAGCAACCCGACGACGCGAGTGCGCTTGTCCATCACGACGACGGCGACGCAGGAGCCGAGCGCGAACGTCTTGATGACGTCGCCCGGATTCCCGACCGTGCCGAATTCGCCGACTCCGATGACGGTTGTCTCCATCCCCGCCTCTATTCCACCAGCTCGAAGATCGCGCGTGCGACGCCATCGAGCGGGACCATGCGTTCCGCGGCGCCCAGCGCTTCCGCGGCCTTGGGCATGCCGAAGACGATGCTCGTCGCTTCGTCCTGAGCGAGGGTCCGGGCGCCTGCTTCGCGCAGCGCCAGCAGCCCACGTGCGCCGTCGTCCCCCATCCCCGTGAGCACCACCCCGATCGCCTTGCGCCCGAGGACCTCGACGGCGCTGTGGAAGAGCACGTCGACGCTCGGAATGTGGCCGTTCACCTTGTCGGACACGCGGCAGCCGATGCACAGACCGCCAGCGACCGAACGAAGCGTCATGTGCATGCCGCCCGGTGCGAGGAGGGCCTTGCCCGGCTCGAGCGGATCGCCGTCCGTCGCGTGGACGACGTTCATGTCCGAAGCGCGGTCGAGCTGCTCTGCGAGGCGCGGCGTGTAGCGCGCGGGCATGTGCTGCACGATCAGGACCGGCGGTCCGTCCGCGGGCATCGCCTCCATCACGTGGGTGAGCGCATCCGGCCCCCCGGTCGAAGCGCCGATCAGGATCACCTGCCCGGACGCGCTCTGTCGCGCGGTCGCCTTCTGGGGCGCCAGATCGCGGCTGCCCTTCAGGTTCGCCCGTGAGGCGCACTTCACCTTGTCGCAGAGCACGGCCATGAAGCCGGCTTCGTCGTCGCTCGCGTCCGTGGGCTTGCCGACGAAGTCGACCGCGCCGGCGGCGAGCGAGGCGAGTGTCACGCTCGCACCTTCTCGCGTGAGCGAGCTGACCATCACGACCGGCATGGGACGAACCGGCATCAACTGACGCAGGAAGTCGAGTCCGTTCAGCTTCGGCATCTCGACGTCGAGGGTCATCACGTCGACCTCGACCTCTTCGAGAAGGCGACGCGCAGCGAACGCGTCCTCGGCGAGACCGACGACCTCGATGTCCGGATCGGCGCTCAGCCCTCGGGCCAGACGCTTCCGTACGAAGTTCGAATCGTCCACGACGAGTACGCGGATGGGGGAGCCCATGCTTCAGGTGCCTTTCACTGAATCGGTCTCGGGCTTGCGGAAGATGCCCGGTGCGACGAATTCGAATCGGCTCTCGCCGCGATTGAGGGTCTCCGAGAGACCCAGGTAGAGGTATCCGCCGTGTTCCATCGAGTCGTAGATCCGATCGGCGATGCGATGACGAAGGTCGGAATCGAAATAGATCATGACGTTCCGGCAGAAGACGACGTGGAACTTCGTGCGGAACGGAAATGGATGGCGGAGCAGGTTCAGTCGACGGAACGTCATCGCGCGCCGCAGATCCGGTCGCACGACGAGCTCGCAGGGGTCGCCCTTCTCGAAGAATCGCGTGACCCAGCGCTGCGGCAGCTTCTGGACCGCTTCTTCGGCGTAGACACCCCGCCGCGCCCGCTCGAGCACGTCCTGGCAGACGTCGGTCCCGAGTACCCCGGCCTTCCACGGTGCGACCGCATCGCCGACGAGCTCCTCGAGGATCATGCCGAGCGTGTACGGCTCCTCACCCGTGGAGGCCGCCGCACACCAGACGCGCAGGTCGAAGTCGTTCTTCACGCGCTGGCGCTCGATCCACTCGGGCAGCGAGACGTTCTCGAGATGTTCGAAATGCTCGGACTCCCGGTAGAAGAAGGTGTGGTTCGTGGAGATCGCGTCCGCGAGCTCGCTCAGTCCCGCCCGCTCGCGGACGTCGATGAGCCAATCCGCGTACTCGCCCATCGAAGAGAACCCGCGCTTCGCGAATATGTCGCGAAGACGAGCTCGCAACAACGCGGCCTTCTCCTCGCCGAGGCTGATACCCAGCTCGGATCGGATGAAGTCGCGAATACGTGCGAGGTCGCGTTCTGACATCGTCGGTTCCGTTCGCTCCGCGTACGCCCGCCTAGTAGCGGCCGAACTCCTCGTCATCGAGCGAAGATGCGGTCGCATCGTTCCGGGCCCGGCCATCGGCCGCCGCCTCCTCCGGAGCGCTCCAGCCGCCCGCGTCGGCGGCGTCGCCAGCGTCCTCGCCCCAACCCGACAGGTCGGGCGTGTCCACGTCCGTCGGCCGGTCGCCCCAGCCCGACACATCCGGCGTGTCCACATCCGAAGGGCGATCGTCCCAAACCGGTGCGTCGGGAGAGTCGACGACCGCCGGCTCATGACCCCAGCCGTCGGTCGCGTCGACGCTCTCTCCATCGGATCCGAGCAGATCGTCCAGACTCGGCGTGTCGACGCCGGCGGGTCGCGCTCCCCAGCCGTCGAAGTTGCCCTGGCTGTCGAACTCCGAAGATTCTTCTGGGAGAGGCATCGGGGGCGTCGACGCCTCGGGCTTGCGCAACGGAGCCGGCTCAGGGGTCGGCGCCCAGTCTTCGGCGTCCCGCGACCCTCCTTCGAGCACGAATCCCGAAAGGGATTGGCGGACGTTGTCGGCGAGTCCTTCGAGGTCCGCAGCCGCGCGCGACATCTGGTCGGCCGCGCTGGTGTTCTCCTGGGTGACGCGATCGACCTGCGTGAGGCCCGCATTCACCTGCGAGATGCCCTCGGCCTGCTCCTCGCTCGCGACGGTGATCTCCGCGACGAGATCTGCCGAACGAGAGATCGACTCGACGATCGCGGTCAGCGAATCGGCCATCTGCTCCGCGGTCCGACGACCGAGGTCCACCCGCGCGGTCGACCCCTCGATCAACTCGGTGGTCTCGCGCGCGGCCTCGGCGCTCCGCTCGGCGAGATTCCGGACCTCTTCCGCGACGACCGCGAAACCCTTTCCGTGTGCTCCGGCGCGAGCCGCTTCGACGGCGGCGTTGAGCGCGAGCAGGTTCGTCTGGAACGCGATCTCGTCGATCACCTTGATGATGCGCGAGATGTTGCGCGCGGACTCGTCGATGTCGCGCATGGACTCGACCATCGACTTCATCTGCTCGTCGCCCGCCTCGGCGTTGTCTCGCGCCTGGCGTCCGAGCTCCATCGCCTCGCGTGCGTTCGCCGCGTTCTGGCGCGTCTTGTTCGCCATCTCTTCCATCGTGGCGCTCATCTGCTCGATGGAAGCCGCGGACTGACTCGCGTTGTCCGACAGGTCCCGACTCGAACGCGCGACGTCGGCGGAGCCGCTCGCGACTTCCGAGGACGTGCTCGACACGCCGCCCAGCACCGACGAGAAATGATCCACCAATCGTGAGACGCCACCCGAGAGCCGCGCGAACTCGTCGCCCGAGTCGACGTCCACGTGCGCCGTCGCGACCTTGGTGAGATCGCCACGTCCGATGCGGTCGATGCTCGCGATGAGACGTTCGAAGGGCACGACGACGATGCGACGCAGGCACCAGGTCGCGCCAACGCTCATCACGACGACGAGCATGACCATCCATGCCACCGCCCCGGCCCGATAGTCGGCAGCCGGAGCGAACATCACGTCCTCCGACTCAACATCGGCGACGACCCAGCGCACGTTCGACGCGCCGCCATGCGGGACGACGGTCGCGTACGCAGCGACCCAGCCTTCTTCGTTCACGAACCCGCGCCCTCCGCTGGCCGCGGCGACCGCGACACTCGAGCGCAGGCGGTCGAGCATCTGAGTGTCGAAGGACGAATCGGCGCCGGCGGGCGGGATCACCCAACGGCCGGTCGTGTCCACGACGAAACCCACCGCGGAGTTCGAGTCGCTCGTGATGGCCGAACTGACGGCATCGAGGGAGACGTTCCCGACGACGGACGCCGCGAGGCCCCCACTCCGGATCGGCACCTGTAGAACGAGGCGGCGTCCGCTCGAGCCGTCGACGATCGTGGCGTTCCCGGCCGCGCCGGAAATGCCGGAAGCCGGACGCCAACCGTCGAGTCGATCGGCGCCGATCGCTCGCGCGACGCTTCCCTCGCGCTCGGCGCCCGCCGCGGCGCGGCCGCGGGCGTCGAGGACACCGATGGCCGAGTGGATCTTCTTCGCCGACATCACACCGACGAGGAGGTTCGAAGCCTCGTCTCTCGCGCCGTCGTCCCCGGTGACCACGCTCGCGTGCACCGCAGGCACTTCGGCGACCAGCTCCAGATCGGTGATCGCGTCTCCGAGCAGCACGGACAGGCTCTGTGCGTCGCCGGAGGCGGAAGCCAGAAGCTCCGCGCGGGCCTGATCCTCGATCACCGAGGAGAGCGCCTCGCTCCCATGCCAGGTATTGACGCCGGACCCCACCATCGCCACCGCTGCGATGAGGAGGATGATTCGGCGATTGAGGCTGTTGTTCCAGAGTCGAGTCGTCATTCGCTGTCCTCGGAATGAGTCGTGAGGTGGTGCGAGCGCGGGTCTGGGAGACGCTTCACGCGGCGGCGACGGCATCGGCGTCGCGGTCGTCCGCGAGCATCCGGTCGAGGCAGATCAGGATCGTGACGATCTCGTCGGATCGATGGAGACCGCGCAACATCTGGTCGTTGGACTCGGTGTGCCCGGCGTTCGTCGCGACGACCTTCGATTCCTGGATCTCGACGACGTCACACACCGTGTCGACGATCAGGCCGATCCCCTCGCCGCGAAACGAGCAGACGACGACGCACGTACGCTCGTCCTGGTCGCGCTGTTCGAGCCCGAGGCGCGTCCGAACGTCGACTACCGGCACCACCGTGCCGCGGAGGTTGATCACGCCTCGCACGTAGTCCGGCAGGTCCGGAACGGGCGTCGGCGGCTGGACGCGAACGATCTCCTGGACCCGAGCGAGCTCGATCCCGTAGACCTGCTCGGCCAGCTCGAAGGTGAGATGCCGCTCGCCGGAGATCTCCGCGGTCGCTGCGGTCGCGTCCGAGCCCGTCTCGTCGTGGTTCAGTTCTTCGCCGGTCGAATCCGTGTCGCTCATGCGCTCGGTCCCTTTTCATCGGAGGCCACCCGCGCGCCGCGCGTGAAGCGATCACTCTCGATGCTGCTCACGTCCAGAATCAGGCTGATGTCGCCGTCGGAGAGAATCGAGCAGCCCGAGACTCCCTTGACGCTTCCGAGGAACTCGGGGAGCCCCTTGATCACGGTCTGTCGCTGACCGATCACCTCGTCCACGAAGAGACAGAAGCGTTCGACGTCTTCGACGACGACTGCGATCCCGTCTTCGAGGTTGCGCGCGCCCGGCTCGATGTCGTGGTACTCGTGCAAGCGCACCATCGGGATCAACCCACCGCGAACCCGCACCATCTCTCCGCCGTCGGTCACGGTCGTGACGTCGCCTTCCTTGATCGGGATCGACTCCCGAATGGAGAGGAGCGGGAGCGTGTAGGTCAGGTTGCCCACCCGGACGAGCATGCCCTCGATGATCGCGAGGGTGAGTGGGAGGCGGATCGTGATCGAGGTGCCTCGACCGAGCTGGCTCTGGATCTCGACGCGACCACCGAGGCTCTCGATGTTCCGTCGAACGACGTCCATTCCGACCCCGCGACCCGAGACGTCGGTGACTTGCTCGGCGGTCGAGAAGCCCGCTTCGAAAATGCAGCGGAAGATCTCCGAGTCCCGCAGCTCGCCCGCCATTTCCGGGTCGATCAATCCGCGGGAGATCGCCTTCTCGAGGATCACTTCGCGATCGAGTCCCTTGCCATCGTCCTCGATCAGGATCCAGATCTCGCCACCCTGGTGACGCGCCTCGAGGCGAACATGGCCCGTCGGGGCCTTGCCGGCCTCGCGGCGATCGCGGGGCGCCTCGATGCCGTGGTCGACGGAGTTCCGGACGATGTGGACGAGCGGGTCGCCGATCGCCTCGACGACCGTCTTGTCGATCTCGGTGTCCTCGCCGACGAGCTCGAGCTCGACTTCCTTGGACTGCTTACGCGCGAGGTCTCGAACGACCCGCAGCATCTTCCGGAACGTCGCTCCGATCGGAATCATCCGCGTCGACATCGCGACGTCCTGGAGACTCCGGGTGATGCGATTGAGATGGACGGCCGCCTTGTCGAAGCGCGGCAGGCTCAGCTCCGCGACGTCCGGATTGTGCGTGACCATCGTCTCGGCCAGGATCAGCTCGCCGACCAGGTCCATCAGGGTGTCGAGGCGCTCGAGGTCGACGCGCACGGTTCCCTTGCTGCTCTTGGCGGCTGCTGCTCCGCCGGCCGCCTTGCCCTCGCGGCCTCCCGACGGCGGCGTGTCTTCGGCGCTCGCAGTCGCGTCCGACGACGGTCCTGGCTCGTCGGTCGCCGAGGGGGTCGGGTCCGGGGTCGCTTCGACCGTCGGCTCGTCGGTCTCTTCCGCCGCGTCGACGACCTCGGCTACGGGCTCCGTCGTCGCCTCGGCTGCGTCCGTGCTCGCGCTCGCCGCAGAAGGCTCCTCACCGGCGCGCGTGGTTTCGATCAGCCCCGTGAGCTGGCCTTCGATCTCGGTCGCGGGCTCTTCGTGACCGCGATCGTGATAATCCGACTCGACCTGGTCGAGCAGGAGGTTCACGAAGTCCATCGTTCGACACAGCACGGTGACGTGCTGCGGACGGAGCAGACTCGGGTCCTGCCGGAAGAGATCGAGCAGGGACTCCGCGTAGTGCGTGACCGACACGATCGTGTCGAGTCCGAGGAATCCGGCGCTCCCCTTCATCGAATGGAAGGCGCGGAAGATGCTGTCGATCTCGGCCGGGTCGACCTCGCCGGCGGCCTCTGCGCTCGACTCGAGCTCGACGAGGACGGGCTCGACCTCCGCGAGCATGTCGCGGCTCTCCGAGCAGAACTCGCCGCAGAGCTCTTCGTTGTCGTCCCAGGAATCACTCATGTAGGGGGCCTCACGAATCGATCGAATGAGCGTTCCTCCGCTGTTCGGATTCCGATCCAATACGCTTGACAAAAAACTGTGTGAACGGAACCCCGACGCTCGGTTGTTAGGCCTGATCCGGCGTTCCGGAGAAGACCCCCCGAACTTGCTCGGGCCATCTCCCTATGGAGTGACCCGATCGTGGCGTCGATGCACCCGACGAACGAGCGGCGTCCGCGTCGCAGGACGGAGAACCGGATGTACGACGATTCCGCGAAAGAGCATCTCCCCGAAGAGGCCCAGGACGCCCGTCAGATCGTCGTGTTCGGCGTCGGGTCCGGTCGCTTCGGCATCGAGGTCGATCGCGTGCGAGAGATGACGTCGCTCGGCCATCTCGACGAGATCGCGGGTGCTCCCGAGTGGGTGGCCGGAGTGATCCGGATCCGCGAGGAGATCCTGCCGGTCGTCGACCTGCGTATGCGGCTGGGGATGCCGACCTTCGCCGCCGAGCGCGCCGACCTCACGGAGTCGCTCTCCCGGATCGAGGAATGGCACGCCGACTGGATGCGCAAATGCGAGCACGACCTCGCGCGCGGCCGCTCGATCTCGACGACCACCGACAAGGATGCCTGCGGCGAGATGCTCGGGGATCATCGGGTCTTCGACGAGATCCCGCGGCTGCGTCAGCTCTCCGAGCGGATGCGTGCGGCGCACGACGCCTTCCACACGGCCGTCCATGAAGACCTCGGAAACGTCGATCCGACCCAGGACGACGTCTCGGAACGCCTGCAGGCGATTCGGACCGGACCCCAGCGGGCTTTCAGTGCTCAGATCGACGAGCTGAAGCGACAGCTCGAGGAAGGCACCCGCCCGATGGTCATCGTCGTGACGATCGACGACGGAAGCTCTTCGATCCAGGTGGATCGAGTGCACTCGGTCGTGACCTTCTCCCCGGAGCAGGTCGAAGCCGCGCCGCTCGGCACCCTGGTCACGCCCGACGGCTGTGAGCTGGTGCGAGAGGTCGTCAAGACCCCGAATGACCCGCGCGTCGTCCAGATCCTCGACATCGACCGCTTGCTCGCGGCCGCGCCGACCAGCCCGCAGGCCTGATCCCGGCGGGCGGCGCGCAAACTTCTCGGAACGCGTCGGGCCGGCCTAGCGCCGGGCCTCGCGGTACGCCTGAAGCGCATCGTCGAGGGCCGGCTGATCGATGAAGCCGAGTTCGAGGGCGATGTCCGCGAAGTGCGGCCGTGCGGCGGCCTGCGCGCTCAGCAGGTCGTTGATGCCGTGCTTCGACAGGTAGCCCAGGCGGATCGCGATCTCGCCGAAGCGTTCATCGCGACCCGCCTGCTCCGCGAGCACGTTCATGACTTCCGAGACCGAGAGCGCACGTTCGCGCGTCGCGACCTCGCCGATCGAAGGCGTCCTGCGATCCTGCTCGCAGAAGACTTCGAAGAACTGGTCCCGCGTGATCAATCCTGCATGGACGAGGTACACGCCGATCAATCGACTGCCCTTCCCGAATCTCCGTAGGGGATCTTGCGGTTCGTGACGCGCCTAGACTAGGCGACCAGGATCCTCAGCTCGACCGGTTCTTCCCCTAGTCGGCCGGAAATCCGAACCTGCCCATCGACGACGTCCTGGCTCGATTCGCCGTCCCCTGCGGCAAACGGCCACACTCCGAGCATGTCGGGAATGCCGAGATCGAATTCGATCCCCTTCTCGAAGAGCGCCGTCTTCATCTCTCCACCGATCATGTTGAGCAGCTCGCTCGCGGTGTCCTGCAGATCCTCGGGCTGGACTTCGGAATCGTCCATGCCGAGAATCGCCGCGCTGAGGTCGCGGGCGAGCTCGTCGCCGATCGCGAAGACCAGCGTCACGACCGGGTCGACCCGGAGCTGCATCCTCACGACCGAGGCTTTCGAAGCGTCGCTCTCGGTCCACCCTGCGGCGACTTCTTCGTAGTCCCGGAAGACGAGTCGATCGAATACGTCTCGCATCGCCTCTATTGCGCTGGCCTTCCAGAGATCTCCGGCAAATGACATCGAATCTTCTTCCTCTGCTTCGTTCGGCCCGGCCCTCTCAGGCGAGGCCGAGCGCCTCGATGATCTTCTGGGCCAGGTCTTCTCGCGTGAACGGCTTCGTCACGTAGCTCGCCGCGCCCTCGCGAACGGCCTGGACCATGCGTCCCGCCTGGCTCTCCGTGGAGACCATCATCACGGGGATCTCGCTGAAGCGATCGTCTGCCTTGATCGCCTTCAGACAGGACATCCCATCCATCACCGGCATGTTCCAGTCGAGGAGGACCAGGTCGACCGAAGCGGCTTCCTTCTCGAGCACTTCGAGCGCTTCCTGCCCGTTCTCCGCCTCGAGGCATTCGCAATCCAGCGAATCCGCGATCGACTTCACGAGGCGACGAATCAGTTTGGAGTCATCGACGGTCAAGATCTTCATCTCAGCCCTTCTCTTTGGGTACGTAGTACAGGTGCTTCCCGCACCGCTTCATGTCGAAGAGCTTCATGGCTCCGTTCGCCGACTCGCTGCCGCCGAGGACGAGCGCGCCCCCCGGCGCAATCGTCCGCTGGAGCTTTTCGAAGATCTCGAGCTTGAGCGCGTTCGAGAAGTAGATGAGGACGTTCCGGCAGAGCACGAGGTCGAAGCGACCGAGATTCGCGAAGCTGGCCTGCAGGTTGAATTCGTCGATTCGAACGCGCGAGCGGACGCCCTCCGAGACCCGGATGCCGTTCTCCGCGTCCTCGAAGAAGCGATCGAGATACTGCGGCGGCAGACCACGCGATGCGGCCAACTGGTCGTAGGCGGCCGACTTCGCGGTCTCGACCGCGGCCGGCGAGATGTCCGTGGCGACGATCTCGAAAGCTTCGGGCTTCACGTCCACGACGCCGTCGTCCTCGAGATGCTCGTGGATCATCATGGAGACGCTGTAGGGCTCCTGACCCGTCGAGCAGGCCGCGCTCCAGATGCGAACGCGGCTGCGACTTCCCGCGCGCAGCTCATCGACCCACGCCGGGATCAACTGCTTGCGCAGGATCTCCCAAGGGCCGTCGTCCCTGAACCAGAGTGTCTCGTTCGTGGTGATCGCGTCGACGGCGTCCTGGAGGAGGTCCTTGGGCGGCAGGGCCTGCGCGAGCTCGTCGTAGAGCGCCTCGAAGGTCGGGATCGAACGCGCCTCGAGGACGCGCCCGAAGCGGGACTCGATCAAGTACGACTTCGTCGGGCGGACGGCGATACCGGTCTTGGCTTCGACGACTTCGCGCAACTTTTCGAAGGTCTCCGGAGAGAGCGTAGGCGTCTCGCTCACTTTCGTTCGACCCCCGTCGCGAGCAGCTCTGCGATTTGCTCGAGGGAGAGGACTTCGTGCGGCGTACCGGCGGCGACCGCAGCGCCCGGCATGCCCCAGACGACGCTCGACGCCTCGTCCTGGGCAACACAGACGGCGCCCTTGCCCTTGAGCACGGCGAGCCCTTCCGCGCCGTCCTCACCCATCCCGGTCATCAGGATCGAGAGCACGTCGCCGCCGAAGAAGCGCGCGAAGGAGCGCCAGGTCACGTCGACCGACGGGCGACAGCCATTGACCGGCGCGGAGTCGCGAATGCGCAGTCGATGGAAATCCTCTTGCGGCGCCACCATTCCGATCTCGCAGTGCATGCCGCCCGGCGCGACCACGATGCTTCCGGGCTCGAGCATCATTCCCTCGCGCCCTTCCTTGACGGGGCGCCCCGCGGCGCGCGTCAGGGTCTCGGCGAGCTGCGCCGTGAAGAAGCGGCCCATGTGCTGAACGATCAGCACCGGCGGGAGATCCGCGCCGGCGAGCTGCTCGACGACGACCTCGAGCGCCGCCGGACCACCGGTCGAGATGCCGATCAGGACCATGTCATAGGACCGGCGAAGACTCTCGGGCAGGTCGCTCGCAGGCGCCGCCTTCGACTTCCGCTTGGCCGTCGGCTTCCGGTTCACGACCCACGCGTTGTGGACGGCGCGCTCGATCTGCGGCGCGAGCGGCGTCGACTGCAGCTTGCCCGGCTCCGTGCACACGTATTCGAGGGCTCCCAGGGACAGCGCCTCCATCGTCGCGCGGGCCGATGAGAGCGCCGACATCACGATCACCGTCGTCTCGGGGAGGCGATCGCGAAGCGCCTTCAGGATCGTCGTGCCGCTCGGCGCGTCGAAGTCCATGTCGAGGAACACGAGCTCCGCATCGCTGGAAGCGGCGAGCTCGACGACGTCCGCCGCGCAGCCCGTCTCACCCACGACGCGCGCCTGGGCGCTCGACTCGACGAATCGATTCGTCTGCTCCACGACGTCCGGATCCCGTCCGGCCAGTACTACTCGAAGTCTCTCGTCCACCGGCTATCTACGCCCCGCCTTCTCGTTTCCGCGTTTTCGACTCGATCAGACCTGGAAGGCGGACACGCGCTCCTGCAGCTTCTCCGCCAGCTCTGACATGCGTCGGGCCGCATCGTCGGCGTTGGTCGCGCCCTGAGCGCAGCCGCGAACGCTCTCGGTCACCTGCTGGATGCTGCCGGAGGTCTGGGTCGCACCGTTGGAGGCCTCCGCCGCGCTACGCGAAATCTCGTTCGCACCGCTCGACAGCTCCTCGGCGTTCTTCGCGATCTCCGAGGCACCGTCCGAGCATTCCCGGACGCTCGTCGTCACGACCATCGCGGACTGCGCGGCGGCCGAGACCTCTTCGGCGATCGACGCGGCGCTGCTGCGCTGGTCGGCCACGGAGGCGGCGATCTCGCCCGAGATCGAGTTGATCTCGTCGATGATGCCGACGATCTCCTGAATCGCGCTGACCGACGATCGCGTGGTGTCCTGCATGTCGGAGATCCGCTCGCGGATCTCGTCCGTCGCGGACGCGGTCTGCTTCGCGAGCTCCTTGACCTCGTTCGCCACGACCGCGAAGCCGCGACCCGCCTCGCCCGCCGAAGCGGCTTCGATCGTCGCGTTCAGCGCGAGGAGGTTCGTCTGCTCGGCGATGTCGTTGATCACCCCGACCACCTTGCCGATCTCCTGGGCGGATTCGCCGAGGCGACTGACCGTGTCGTTGGTGTGCTTGGCGGAGTCCGCCGCGCGGGTGGCGATCTCCGAGGCCTGACTCGAGCTCTCGGCGACCTCGCCGAGGGAGGCGCTCATGCCTTCGACCGCACTGGCGACCGTGTTCACGTTGCCCGCCATGCCTTCGACGTTCGTGGTGACGCTCGACAGGTTCGTCGACATCTCCTCGACCGCTGCGGCGACGTTCTGCACGTTCGTCGACGACTCCTCGATCGCGGCGGCGACCGTCGAAATGTTGCCGGTCATCTCCTCGGTCGTGGCGGCGACCGAGTTCGACTGGTTGTTGATCTCCGTGATCTCCTGGGAGATCGCGCCGGCGGTCCGCGCCAGCTCGTCGGAGGACGTGTTCAGCTCTTCTCCCTGGTCGCGGATCGAACGGATGCTCTCACGCAGCGACGACAGGAAGGTCGCGAACGACTTCGCCATCTGACCGATCTCGTCCGCGCGGTCGACGTCCGGAGGCTGGGTGAGATCCCCCGCCGCGGCGACCTGGATCGACTCGAGGACGTCCTTGACCGGCTTCAGGATGCGGCGCACGAACACGACGCAGACGCCGATCGCAAGTGCGAGAAGCCCGACGCTGGCGAACACGAGCATCGTGCGTGCGGTCGCGGTTCGTTCTTCGAGCTCGTGGACGAGCGCGAACGCCTCCTCCGGATCGACCTCGGACACGACCGCCCAGGTGTTGCCTCCGACCGTGAGCGGCGCGTACGCCGACAGCGCCTCGCGCTCGTGGAAGCCGGGCGCCGTGACGGTGCCCTCCTTGCCTGCGAGGGCGAGTCTCACCGCCTCGGTCTCGACGGTGCCCGTCGCCGGGTTCTTGATCGAGGCCTGGACGGTGCGGAACTCCTCGTCGAGATAGGAGTTGGAGCGCATCAGATTGTCCGCGCCGACGAGATAGGCGTCGCCGTTCGCGCCGAGGCCGCCGGTGGGCTTCATGACCTCGCTGATCCGGTCGAGGGGCAGCTGGAAGATCGCCACGCCCACCTTCTTCGAGCCATCGAAGATCGGCGAGGCGATGAAGCCGGCGGGGGCCGCGTAGGAGGGCTCGTAGAGCGCGTAGTCCTCGAAGAGAGCCGCGTCCCGGTCGCCGGACCGGGCCGCGCGACGGAACGCGTCGGCGAAGTTCGTGCCCGCGTAGGGGCCGTCCACGAGGGACGTCATGTAGTCCAGCTCCTTGAAGACGGAGTAGACGATCTCGCCCGACTCGTGATCGATCAGGAAGATGTCGTAGTACCCGAACTTCTGGAGGAAGCTTCGAATACTCGGGTGGTACTTCGCGTGGAGCTCGTTGTACGTCGTCTTTCGATCCGCGCGGTCCAGCGCGTCCTTCGACCCGAGCGGATGCACGTTCGCCTGGATGTACTCGTACTGCATGAGCACGGCGCGATCGTCCAGCTGCGCGAAGAACGAGGGCGCGTCGGAGGGCCGTCCGTTCGAATCGCGGTAGACACGATCGAACTCGTTCATGTAGTACGAGCGCAGCTCCGGCCGCATGCGGTCGATCGCCTCGCTGCTGATCGAGGCCTCGCCCTGGTAGCGTGCGGCCGCGACGCGAAATTCGTTCATCGCGTCGACGATCATCGGCATCTCGCTGAAGGTCAGGATCTGGTTCTCGATCGTGCCGAAGTAGGCGTCGATCTGGTCGCGCTTCGCGACGTTGTGCGCGACGAGGGTCTTCTCGACCTCGCTCTTGAGGGCCGACGTCGCGACGCCACCCTGGGAAGCGAGCTCGCTCGAGCTGAGCGAGGTGAGTACGACCGCCATCAAGATCATCGGTGCGGTACCGGCGATCAGGAACGGGCCGATCAGATGGCTACTGAAGAAATCCTTGATACGGGACATGCGGTGATCCTGTGTTCGAATCCGACGGAGTCAGATTCCGACGGTTGATTCGATCGAGTTGGAAATGGCTTCGGGGGCGTCGACGCCACCCGTCACGGACTTGATGAGCGAGGCCGGATTGAGCACGCCGACCGTCATCGCTTCCGTCTTGCAGACGGCGATCAGGTGGCGCCCCTCGGACTGGTCGAGGTTCGGCGGCGGAGACTCGAGGTCCTCGCGATCTGGTGAGAGGACGTCGGAGATGCTGTCGACGAGGAAGCCGACGGGATCGTCGGCGGCGGCGACGCCCGGGACCTGTTCGCCCTTCAGGTCCGCGTTCTCCTTGAGCACGACGAGTCGGCTCTCTTCGTTCACGTCGCTCATGCCGAGGCCGATCCGCTCGGAGAGATCGACGACGGTCACTATCTGGCCGCGAAGGTTCACGAGACCGCGGACGCAGCGCGGCGCCTTGTGAACCTTCGTCAGGTCGAGATGGCGATTGATCTCGCGCACCAGCCCGATCGGAATCGCGAAGGGCCGCTCCGCGATCATGAACGTGACGAGCCCCTCCTGGGCCAGGCGAGTGACGCCGGTGTCGAGACTCACGCTGCCACCTCAGAGTTTCCGGTACCGAGATGCTCCGGATCGATCAGCAGGGTGAGCTGCCCGTTGATCGCGGCGCGGCCTTCGATCGCGCTGTGCTGCGCGGAGTCGTCGTCGAGCTCGAACTCCGCTTCGACCGCGTCGACGATGCCGCCCGCGAGGATGCCGCGCGGTCGTCCTTCGACCTTGGGGATGAGCACGAAATACTCCTCGGAGTCGTCGACGATCGGACGGACCGGGAGCTCTTCGTGCAGTCGGACGAGCGGCAGCCCCTGACCCAGATACTGGATGCAGAGCTGATCGCCGACCTCTTCGATCTCGGAGACCGAGATCCGCTCGAGTCGGACGAGCCGCTCCAGGTCGATGCCGAACTGCTCGTCGGACGCGTTCGTGAAGAGCACCAGCCGCCGGCGCGCGATGCGACCGGCCGTCGCGTCTTCGTCGTCGGCGCGAGAGGCGACCTTCTTCTCCTCGAGCCGGAGCGTCGCGTGGTTCGCGATCCCGGCCGCGTCGAGGATCATCGCCACCTGCCCGTCGCCCATGATCGTCGCGCCGGAGTAGATCTCGCTGCCGTCGAGGAGATGCGACAATGGCTTGACCACGATCTCCTCGCTGTCGAGGATCGAATCCACCGTCAGCCCGAAATGCGTCCCGCCGACCTGGAGAACCACGACGTTCATCGCGACCCTGCCGGAGGCATCGCTCGGCTCGTGATCGTCCGCGTCGGTCACGCAATCGGGCAGCTCGTCGTCCTGCACGCCCAACACCTCACGGAGCGGAACGAGGGGCAGGAGATTTCCGCGCAAGCGCAGGACCGGCGCGCCGTTCACCTTCGAGACGATCCGATCGAGATCGGCCGCCTTCACCCGCACGAGCTCGACGAGGTTCACCTGCGGGATCGCGAGCCGTTCGTTCGCAGCCTCGACGATCAGCGACGGGATGATCGCGAGGGTGAGGGGCAGAGCGATGGTGATCTTGGTCCCCGCGCCGATCTGACTCTCGACGTCGATCTTGCCACCGAGCTTGCCGATGTTCGTCTTCACGACGTCCATGCCGACGCCGCGGCCCGAGACGTTCGAGACCGAACCCGCCGTCGAGAAGCCCGGCGCGAAGATCAGCATTCGAGCGTCCGCATCGGGCATCGCGAACGCTTCTTCCCGCGTGATCACGCCCTTGGAGATCGCGACCTCGCGCATCCTGGCCGGGTCGATGCCCGCGCCGTCGTCTTCGATCTCGATGTGGACCTGACCGCCCTCGTGGAAGGCGCGGAGGTTGACCGTGCCCTTGCGATCCTTGTCCGCTGCGAGGCGATCCGACGGCCCTTCGATCCCGTGATCGAGCGAGTTCCGGATCAAGTGCGTGAGCGGATCCGAGAGCAGCTCGATGATCGACTTGTCGAGCTCGACGTCCGATCCCTCGATGTCGAGGCGAACCTCCTTGTCGAGGCTCCGGGAGAGGTCGCGCACGATCCGATTGAACTTCGTGAAGACCACGCCGACCGGCTGCATGCGGGTGTTCATGATGTCGCCCTGGATCTCGCTCGTGATGAGGTCGAGGTCCTGGAGGATCGACTTGACCCCCGAGTCGGTGGTCTGCGAGAACGCGCGAAGCAGCTGGTTCCGCGAGAGGACGAGCTCGCCGGCCTGGTCCATCAGCCGGTCGAGGAGGTGGACCGGAACGCGCACGGTCTCCGCCGCGGGGTCGCTGCGCCGGACCGTCGTCGACTCCTTGGCCGCCGGCTTCGCCTCTGCGCCACCGGGCGAATCGCCACCGGGCGCGGCATTCGCTTCCGGCGCCGCGTCTCTCGCTTCCGGCGCCGCGTCTTTCGCTTCCGGCGCCGCCGCGGGCGCTTCGGGTGTCGCATCCGCGGTCGCGTTCCCGGAGCGATCCGGGAGGTCGACCGGCTTCACGTGGTCGGCCGGGACGCCTAGCTCGGCGGCGAGGATGCCGGCATCGAGCGGCGACGACACGCCGATCACGCGGGTGTCGCCTTCGACTCCGTCGAAGTGGATGTCCGCGATTCCGCCGAGGGAGGCGACGAGGGCCTCCCCGGCTTCACCCTGTGCCTTGTCGGCCGGGACGTCGATCCGGAACACGTTTCGGCCGTGGCGTCGCGCGTGGTCGAGAACGGGCGCGCGAAACTCGAGCTCGGCCGACGGAGCGGCATCATCCTCGACGGGGGCCACGGCAGCGCCGTCTTCGCCGGGTGCATCGCTTACTGCAGGCGGCGCGGCGGTCGTGAGTTCCGTCAGCTCCTGGATGTGATGCGAGATGTCGGTCTCGGTCACTTCCGGCAGCGCCTCGAGCAACTGCCCCAAGGTATCCAGCGACGACAGCAGGGCGTCGGTCATCTCGGGTCGGAACTCGATCTCTCCGTCCCTCACTCGCATGAGGAGCGTCTCCATCGTGTGGGAGAGCGCCTGGGATGGTGTCGAGTCCGAAGAATCCGGACGCGCCCTTCACGCTGTGGACGGCTCGGAAGATCGAGTGGTAGAGCTCCGACCGGCGCTCGGCGTCGGCGGTCTCGATCTCGAGCAGCGCGGGCTCGACCGCGGCGAGATGTTCGTTCGATTCGATCTTGAACTCGAGAACGAGCTCTTCGTCGAGATCGGACATGGGGGGCGTTCTCCCGTCGAATCACCGGACAACCGAGCTTCCAGCTCGAGTTCGGCGACCCGGTGAATTTTCCGTCCGGAACGGAACCCTGACTTCGCACGCATCGTCGGGGGCGAACCGTGTCTTTAGGTCCCGATTCCGGGGAGTTCGCCTGGGCGCGTCCTTCTGCCGGCCCGCTGCACTGCGCGCGACGGGAACGGGGAAAACCATCGAGCAATTCCTGCGGACTCGACCGGATGGAGATCGCGCTCCAGCTTCCATGTCAATGGACCGATGACAGCTCTACTTGAATCACCGCTTCGGGTCGGTGACCCCTCGTCCATGGGGACGGCGGGCACCTCGCGCAGAAGCGGAGGGAGACAACATGAAGATTCTCGTCGTCGATGACAGCAGCATCATGCGCAAGATCGTGACCCGTACGCTCCGACAGGCAGGCTTCGGTGGACACGACATCGAGGAGGCGGAGAACGGCGTCGACGCATTGGCGCGAATCGACGCCGACAAGCCCGACCTCGTCCTCACCGACTGGAACATGCCCGAGATGACCGGCATCGAGCTCGCGCAGGCGATCAACGAGAAGGATCTCGGCGTGCCCTTCGCGTTCATCACCTCGGAGTGCACGACCGAGATGAAGGACATGGCGAACGAGGCCGGCGCGATCGCGTTCCTCACGAAGCCGTTCACGGCGGAGACGATGGAAGAGGCGTTCAAGAAGGTGCTCGGCTAGCGCCGACCCCGTCGCTCGCCCGCTCTGCGCGGCGCAAACACAGACGCCGATGGCCAAGATCCACATGCCCGCGATCAGCGAGCTCGGTGAGAAGCTCACCCCGCTGGTCGGTCAGCCGACTCGCATCTCGGAGTCCGCGAGGCCGAACTCGTTCGACGACGCCTGTTGCACGGCGCGGTACATCACCCGCGACGATCGGCTGGCGGCCTTGATCAGGGCGGACCTGCGCCTGGCTGCGCACCTGGGCGCGGCGCTCGCAATGATGACGGCCGACGACGCCGAGCACGCGATCACGGACGGGACCCTCGACGAGGACCTGACGGACGCCTACTCGGAGATCGCGAACATCCTCGCGTCCCTGCTCTGCGCCGACGACGCACCCCACGTGCGCTGGACCGAGCTCGAGACCGATGTCGCCGGGCTCTCCGAGGGCGACAAGACCCTGATCGAGGATCCGTGCGAACGGATCGACGTCGAAGTCGAGATCGAGGCCTTCGGCTGCGGAAGACTGTCGATCCTCTCCGCTCGCCTCGACTGAGCTCTCCGCGGAAGTCAGACCTCGCCGAAGGTCCGAAGGCTTCCGTCGAGCGCACGCGCGCTCTCCGCGAGATGATTCGAGGCCTTGTCGAGTTCGTCGGCACGAGCAGTGTTGTCGACCGCGAGCGTCTCGATGTGTCCGAGCGCCGCATTCGCCTGCTCGATCCCGATCACCTGTTCCTGGGAAGCGCTCGAAATCTCGGCGCTCCGCGCGTTCGCTTTCGAAATCGCGGCGGCGATCGACCGCAGGGATTCGGCGGTCACCGTGGAGGCGCTTCGCCCGCGCTCGACCGCCTGCCTCGACTCGTCGATCAGCCCCGAGGTCTCACGCGCGGCGGTGGAGCTGCGCTCGGCGAGGCCTCGCACTTCCTCGGCGACGACCGCGAAGCCCTTGCCTTGGGACCCCGCTCGCGCGGCTTCGACGGCGGCATTGAGCGCGAGCAGGTTGGTCTGGAAGGCGATCTCGTCGATGACCTTGATGGTTCGCTCGATGCTCTCGCTCGAGGTCGAGATCGCGGTCATCGCGTCCAGAAGATCATTGACCTGCTCATTCCCCTGCGACGCCAGTCTCTCGACCGACGACGACTCAGTCGTGGCTTCCAGGGCGGCGTCGGAGTTGATCTTGGTCTGCGCCGCGAGTTCCTCCAGGGCGGCAGTCGCCTCTTCGACAGAGGCCGTGACCGAAGACGTCGAATCAACGAAACCCTTGCTCGCAGTCAGCGTCTGATCGCTGTTCGCGGAGATCACGTTCGCCGTCTCGCGCACATCCGCTAGCAGACGCTCGAATCCGTCCCAGTCCACATGGTCGCGACCGGTCGCCGTGGACATGCGATTCACGGCGGCGTTGATCGAACGGCCGAGGGTGCCGAGTTCGTCCGAGCTCCCCGCGTCGAGCTCCGCCGTGAGATCGCCCGCCGCCACCCGGTCCGCCGCGTTCCCAGCCTTCAGCAGGCGCGACCGCATGCGACTCAGCATGATGAACAGCACTGCGCCGATCAGGACGCCGCCGACCGCGAGATAGCTCCGCACATCCGCCGCGAGCGCCGCGTTCCCCGCGAGCGCCTGGTCGATCGGGAGAGAGACCTCGAGCACGCCGCGCATGTCGCCGAGCTTCCAATCGCTGCGAGGCGTATCCGGATGACCATTGTGGCACGAGACGCAGCCCTCCGCGACGAGTCGATCCGGAATCGCGACGCGCACCATGTCCATCGAATCGAGTTCCTCGATCCGAACGAAGGGCTCGTCCGAGTTCGTTCGACCGAAGTGCGCGATCGCGTCGTTCGCGAAGGCATCGAGCTGCCGGGTCGCCCGATTCGGGAACGGATCGCCGCTGTAGAGACGCAGCCGGCTCCCGCCGTCGTTCTTCGCGAAGAGACCGCTCAAGTCGTGGATCATCGTGGCCGGAAGCGGGATGACATCGTCCTGCTTCTCGTGCGTGAAGTGGATCTTCACACCGAGGTCGGCTCGCTTGAGCGGGGCCACGACGTTCTTCGTGTAGTAGCCGCGCAGCGCCTTGAACTGTCCGATCTGTCCCGTGGCGTTCGCGACGGCCTGATCGATCGTGTGCTCGTAGGCCGACGTCACCAGCCGCTGCGAAGTCCAGAGACTCGTCGCTGCGATGATCACGATTACGGTCAAACCGATCCGCGTGCGAATTCCGATCGACATCCCCGTCATGCACGAATCTCCATTGTCTTCGCACGCGGGTCGTCAATACGTCGAGCAGGCTTGATCCGGGAATCCCAGGGTGCGATGCACATACGATCCGACCAGGCGCATCCTGTGAAGCATGGCCCGGCGCGGGGGCGATCACCGCAGACCCGATCCGGGGTTGATCGGATTTCGAGTCGACCGCCGACTCGAAAATCAAGTCGACCGGTCTGCAATCCGATCGTCGGCGTTTATCCCCTGATCGCCGCAGGCGACCGAACCGCTTCGAATGGACACTCCATGCGCACCTTTCAAACGCGACCCCGAACGAATTCGCTCACCTGGCGCCACTTCGGGCTCGGTATTCTGGTCACCCTCTCGACCTGTGCGTTCGTGGCGGTCGCCGGCGCGGCCGGGCACGAGGACGAGGGCGCGCGCGACTCGGGCGTTGCCGGTGAAATCCTCGGCGCTCTGAAGGAGAGCAAGCCGATCCTAGACGTCAATCTCCGTTGGGAGTACGGCAAGATCGACGCCTTCCAGCACTCCCATGGTGCGACGGCGCGAACGCGATTCGGCGTGAAGAGCGGAAGCGCCTTCGGTTTCTCCGGATTGATCGAGGGCGTGAACACCGCCTCGCCGAAGCCGAGCGCCTACTTCGACGGCGTCGAGACGAACGACGGTCCGCAGACGATCGTGGCGGATCCGGAGCGCACCGACGTCAACCGGGTCTGGCTCGCGTATCGAAACGCCGATCTCGGCGGGCTCGAGATCAAGGCCGGTCGCCAGCGCATCAAGCTCGACGACGATCGCTGGATCGGCAACGTCGGCTGGCGACAGAACGAGCAGACCTTCGACTCCGTGCGGGCCACGACGAATCTCGGCATGCCGGATCTACGCCTGCAGTACGTCTACGTCTGGCAGGTCAATCGCATCTTCGGAGACCAGGGTCCCGCCGGTACCCGGGACTTCGGACCGCGCGCGCACTTCGTGAACGTCGCGTACGACGCCGGCCCGGCCATGAAGGCCGTCTTCTTCGCGTATCTGGTCGATCCCAATCAGGCGAATTTCCGCGCCTTCGGCTCGGCCACCTACGGAGCACGCTTCACGGGCTCCATCGCCCTGAGCGACGCCGTCTCGATGCCCTACCAGGCGTCCTACGCGTTTCAGGAGGACTGGGGCAACAACCAGGTCTCCTACGACGCGCACTACGCGCTCGCGGAGACGGGCCTCGCTCTGAAGGACTGCGTGAAGTTCTTCGTCGGCTACGAGCACCTCGGCTCGGACACCGACGCGCGAATCGTCACGCCCTTCTCCACGGCGCACAAGTTCAACGGCTTCGCGGACGCGTTCCTCACCAACGGTGGCACGCGCGGTCTACGCGACCTCTACGCCAGAATCGCCCCCGCGATTCCGATCGACGGCGTGAAGCTCTCCTTCGCGTTCCACCAGTTCTGGGACGACCAGGGAGGCGACGACCTCGGGCAGGAGTACGACGTGCTCGCGACCTGGAAGCTGAACGACCACGTCGGCTTCCTCTGGAAGTTCGCCTACTTCGACGGCGGCAAGAAGCCGACTACGTCCAAGCGCACGCGCAGCATCCTGCAGACGACGTTCCGCTTCTGAGCCAGCGACGCGCCCGCGCTCGAGGCGCGAGACGTTCAGTCCGGCTGGCCGGGCGTGAGGTCGAGGGCGGCATCGCCTCGTCGTAGCGAGAGCCGGCGACCGACGGGATCGATCGACACGATTCCAGCGGAGCGGGTCGCGCCCCCGCTGTCGGGCTCTCCCGCCTCGAGCTGGAGCTCGCTCTCTCCGTACTGGATCCGTCGCTCGCCGCCGCTCACGAGCACCGTCGCGAGATGACCCGCGGCATCCGAGAGCACGAGGGACTGCTCGCCCGCGACCGGCCGCTTCGAGCACCAGTCGAGCGCACCGTCGAGATCCGGGAAGCGCTGCAGACATTCCTGGACCAGGAGGAGTGACGTCGGGTCCCCGTCGCGTCCACCGCTGCTCCAGAGCAACGGTCCGCCGACGACCGCGAGGCCCGCCTCGTTCACGCCCGCGACCGAAGACACCAGCCAGGGCAGGCCGATCTCGACGGAGGCGAAGCCCACCGCCGGCCGACTCGAGCGGACGATCCAATCCGCCTCGCCTTCGAGCGCGCCCGGCAGGCTGCGCTCGAGCGTCCAGCGCTTCTCCGCGGAGCTCGCCTCGAGGGTCCGCGCGGAGACGGTCGCACGACGCGCGAGCAGCCCCCCCGACTCGCCGCCGGCGCGCACTCGCAGATGCATCTCGACGACAGAATCGAGCGGCAGATCCGACGCCTTGGCGACGCCCTCGATCCGCTCAGCGAGATGCGCGAAGTGGCGGAAGAGCTCCCGCCCTGCACCCTCGCCGCGAACGGCACCGACCGCGAGAGGGCGCAGATGGGGCAGGCGCGATCGACGTGTCGACAAGCCGAGACGCGCGGACTCGGCGCGAATCGCGGCGCGTGCAGCCGTCCCCTGGGCCAGGCCCATGTCGCGGGGATGACCCGGGCAGTCGAGCGTCGTCAGCATGTTCAGGGGGGTTCCGTCCGGAATCGTCCGGGTCGTCGGGGTGTTCGGGGTGTTCGGGGTGTCAGGCGAGTCGAAGCTGGAGCGACCGCGAGACGCGCGGCGTCTCAGCGAATGGGATCACGCGCGATCTGCAGGACTTCGTTCAACGATCCCGTGCGGTAGCCCTCGAGATCGAGGGAGACATAACGAAAGCCGAGCGGCTTGATGACCGCGACGATCCGGGCCGTCATGTCGGGATCGAGGGCGCGCGGAAGCTCGACGGGGTCGATCTCGACCCGGGCGAGCTCGCCATGGTGTCGGAGCCGGACCTGCTCGAAGCCGAGTCCGCGAAGCGCTTCTTCGCCCTGCTCCACCTGCCCCAGTCGCTCTACCGTCACTTCTGTGCCGTAGGGCAGGCGCGACGAGAGGCACGCGGAGGCGGGCAGGTCCGCGGTCGGCAGACCGGCCGCCCGGGACAGGTCGCGAATCTCCTGCTTCGAGAGCGAGACGTCGAGGAAGGGGGACAGGACCGCATGTTCGTCCGCCGCCCGATGGCCAGGTCGAAAGTCCCCGGTGTCGTCGGTGTTCACGCCATATGAGACATGGTCGAAGCCGAGCTCGTCGACGAGCCGGTCCATCGTCTCGAAGAGCTCGGACTTGCAGTGATAGCAGCGGTCGGAAGCGTTCGCGCGATAGGCGTCGCGCGCCATCTCGTTCGTCTCGATGAAGCGGTGGGGCAGGTCGAAGCGCTCGACGATCTCCTCCGCCATGTCCCGATGGCTCGCGGGATAGGAGGGCGACACGGCGGTCACGGCGAGCGCGTCGTCGCCGAGCGCTCGATGCGCCGCCCAGGCGAGGTAGCTCGAGTCGACGCCGCCGGAGAACGCGACCATCACGCGGCCGGCCTCTCGCAATCGCGCGAGGAGCGCGTCCTCTTTCGCGCGCAATTCGGGCGCGGGGCTTACGGCGGTGGGGGTGGTCACGCGGGCAGCTTACGAGGGGGGCTGCGGCATTTCAACACACGCAACTCCGGAGCGTCTCGCTGCCGCTCCGGGCGTCCCAGGCGGCGGCATCGTATCATCGGGCCATCGAACTCCCGGGCCCCCGGCGGTGCCCGAGGGACGTGGACGGAGACATGGACGGGGGGATCATGGAGAAGCTCAGGGTGGGTCTCCTCTTCGGAGGACGATCGGTCGAGCACGACGTTTCGATCGTGTCGGCGACCTCCATCCTCGGCGCCTTCGATCGCGACCGCTACGACGTGTCGCTGATCGGGGTCGATGCCGACGGCGGATGGCATCTGATCGACGCCGATGCCCTCGATGCCCTCCCGGAGGCGAGCCTCGGCGACGCACTCGCCCAGCCCGACGTCTTCCTGCCGGCGACCGCGGGAGCCAGCGAGCTGCGCGCCGCCGCCGACGCCGGCCCGGCGCCGGGCCCCGCCGGTCGACTCGACGTCGTCTTCCCGATCATTCATGGCCGCGGCGGCGAGGACGGTGCGCTGCAGGGCCTGCTCGAGTCCGCCGACCTTCCCTACGTCGGTTCCGGCGTGCTGAGCTCGGCCGCGCAGATGGACAAGGACGTGGCGAAGCGGCTGCTCGCGCATGCCGGGATTCCGGTGACGCCCTGGATCACGTTCTCGCCGGCGGAGCTCGAAGACCGAGGGCTGCCGGCGGCCGCGGAGCGCGTCGAGACCGAGCTCGGCCTGCCCGTCTATGTGAAGCCGGCGAACTCGGGCTCGTCGATCGGCATCTCTCGCGCGGACGACACCGCAAGTCTCGTGGCCGCGATCGACCTCGCGCGTCGCTACGACCGGAAAGTCGTCGTGGAATCCAGCATCGACGCCCGCGAGGTCGAAGTCGCGGTTCTCGGCAACGACCACCCGGAAGCCTCGGTCGTCGGCGAGATCCGCTCGGCCCAGGCCTTCTACGACTACGACTCGAAATACCGCGACGACGCGACGGAGCTCGTGATCCCCGCCGATCTCGAGCCCGATCTTTCCGAATCGATCCGCGAGACCGCGGTCCTCGCCTATCAGGCGCTCGACGCCGAGGGCATGGCCCGGGTCGACTTCCTCGTCGACCGCGAGACCCATCGCATCTACGTGAACGAGCTGAACAGCCTTCCGGGTTTTACGAACGTCTCGATGTACCCGAAGCTCTGGGAGGCGACCGGCCTGCCCTATTCGCGACTCCTCGACCGGCTGATCGAGCTCGCCCTCGAGCGCCACGATCGACGCTCCAAGCTCGAGACCCGCCCGCCGCTCTCGTTGAGCGAGGGCTCCAACTAACGATGCCGGACGCGGCCGCCGCGATCCCGATCCGCGGGCTCGACCACGTCGTCCTCCGGGTCGCGGACGTCGAGCGTTCGATCGCCTTCTACGGCGAGGTCCTCGGATGCGAGGTCGAGCGCCGGATCGACGAGCTCGGCCTCGTGCAGCTGCGCGCGGGATCGGCCCTGATCGACCTGGTCCCCGTCGACTCGCCCCTCGGGCGGGCGGGCGGGGGTGCCGTCGCCGAGATGGGGCGTAACGTCGATCACTTCGCACTCGAGCTCGCCGCCTTCGACGACGCAGCGATCCGCGCGCATCTCTCGGCGCACGACGTGGAAGCCGGCGACACAGGTCGGCGCTACGGGGCCGGCGGCTTCGGACCCTCCCTCTACCTAACGGACCCGGACGGGAACGTCGTCGAGCTGAAGGGACCACCGGACGGGGACCAGGATGGGTGATTCGGAGCTCGACGCCGTCCGCCGCGACGTGCTCGCGACCCTCCAGGAGATGGACCGCTCGGGCCTGACCGAGGGCACCGCCGGCAACGTCTCCGCTCGAACGAGCGACGGTCGCGTCGTCCTGTCTCCGACCGCCCTACCCTACGCCGGAATGACCGAGGCCGACCTGGTCGTGACCGATCTCGACGGAAAACGCCTCGACGGCAACCGCGCACCGACGACCGAGATCGATCTCCACCTCGCCTGCCTCCGCCGCCACGCCGACATCCGCGCCGTCGTGCACAGCCACGCCGTCCACGCCTCGATGTTCGCGATCGCCGGCCACCCGATTCCGTGTGTGCTCGAGGAGTTCGAGTACTACGTCGGCGGCGACGTCCTCGTCGCCCCCTACCACCGGACCGGCACCGCCGCCCTCGGCGACGCAGCGGCCGATCGCCTCACCGACCGCGCCGCGGTCCTGCTCGCGAACCACGGACTCGTCGTGGTCGGCGCGAACGCCGCGGAAGCGCTCCAGCTGACCAGGCTCGTCGAGCGAGCGGCCCGGATCATCCAGGGGGCGCGTGTGCTGGGCGAGGCGGTGCCGCTACCTGAAGAGATTCGGGCGGAGTTTTCGGCGGAGTATCTGGAGCGGCGGCGGACGGCGGTGGGGTGAGCAGGATTTGAGCGCCGTGCACTCGGTTTTGATGGGGGAGGTGGTTCCCGCGCCCTCGCTTGTGGGCGGCGCTTCGGTCGGGCGTCTGCCGTGCCGTGGGGCCGGGCTAGCCCGGGACATCCGAGAGGGAGATCGGGCCGCCGCCTCTTTGCCAGCCTTTGGCGAGTAGCCAGGATCTCGGTCGTGCGACTTCGATCTTCGGGATCGCTTTGATCCGCTCCTTCCAGCCTTCGAAGAAGCGACCGGAAGAGTGGGAATCCGGCGCGCTGCTCCGCTCAAGTCGTAAGCCTCGCTGGCGACGGTGCTTCCGATCGTTGAGGAGCACGTAGCGCAGCGCGTTCCGGACCTGGCGCGGCGACGCGAGCACCACCGAGTGGAAACGTCCGTCCAGGACGGGCCCCTTTCGGCGGAACACGCGGTTCACTGCCAGGGCGATGCGAGAGCCGATGCTCTTCATTCCGGACGCAAGCGCCTGCTTGTCCGTCGCCTCCACGATCATGTGCACGTGATCTCGCTGGACCGAGTAGTGAGCCACACGGAAGTCCCCGCGCTCGCATCCGCGCGCGAGCGTTTCGCGGAACGCGCGAAGCCAGCGCCCGTTCCGAAGTGACGGGACATCGCGGCGCATCCGCAGCGTCACATGGACGGGATGCTCCTTTCGGACCGACACGCGCTCTCGATGTCGAACCCGCGCGCGCGGAGCAGGCTTCCGCCCGGGCTTCTTCTTCCGCTGCGAAGACGCACGGCGATGCACGAAGCACTGATCGATCGAGAGCTGTTGGGGGTCCGTCATCACCTAACAAGGATAGGGGCGATGGTCCAACGAATCGACCATGGAACTCGCGTTCACGCCGAATCTGATCCCCGACCGGGCCCCAAGGCAGAGCGACCGCCTAACATCTACCCGTCCCATCAAAACCGAATGCAGAGCGCCCGCCCCTAACCCACCTCCGCCCCCAGCGCCCCAGCCAGTGTCGGATACCCGAACTCGAACCCACCATCCAGCAACCGCGCCGGCACCACCCTCTTACTGTCGAGCAGCTCGCTCGCGACCTCTCCCATCGCGAACCGGATTGCAAAGGCCGGAACGGGAAGGACCGTCGGCCGCCCGAGGACGTCGCCAAGGGCGTGGGTGAGCTCGGCGTTCGTGACCGCCTCGGGCGCGACGGCGTTGACGGCGCCTTCGATCGGCTCGTCGATGCAGTGGAGCACGACGCGGACGAGGTCGTCGACGTGGATCCAGGGGAAATACTGGCGGCCCGAGCCGAGACGGCCACCGACTCCGAGCGAGAAGGGGATGCGCATCAGGGCCAACGCGCCGCCTTCCCGGGCGAGTACGACGCCGATGCGAACGCGGACGACCCTGACGCCGAGGTCGCTGGCGTTTGCGGCCGCCTCTTCCCAGTCGTGGCAGACCTGCGAGAGGAAAGCCGCCCCGGCCGGCGCGTCTTCGTCGAGTTCGCGATCACCGGCGTCGGCGTAGTAGCCGACCGCAGACGCGCATACGATCGTCGCCGGCCGATCTTCGGGCGCCCGTTCGGAGATCCGCTCCACCAGGCGTCGCGTCGACTCGATTCGACTCGCGCGGATCCGCGCGAGGCGTGCTCCGCTCGGCAGGCCGCCGAAGATCGGCTCGCCCGCGAGGTGCACCACGGTGTCGACACCGTCGAGGGCAGTGGGGCCAGGGTCGAGACCGTCCCAGGTGCGCGCGTCCAGAGCCGATGTCGCCGCACGACCCGATCGCGAGAGAGTGCGCACCCAGGCGAAGCGATCACGCAGGGCGGGCAGCACGCGTCCGCCGACCAGTCCAGTCGCACCGGTCACGAGCGCGCCACCGACTTTCTGTTGCGCGACCGATTCGCTCACGACGTCCCCCTTCTCCGGGTCGCGATCCATCGAGAGAATGCCTCGCTATTTGCCGAACGCGCCGTGTCGCCCGGCGCCCTTCGCGAAGCGCGTTGCACCTTGTCGCGTCTCACCGGAATGGATCACCTCGAGCCCGAGGCGTGTCTCCTCGACGAGCGCATCGTCGAGGCCGAGGCTCCACTGCGCGATCGCCGACAAACGATCGTTTCGCATGCAGCGCTGGGGGAACTCCGCGATCTCCCGCGCGAGCTCCCGCGCTGCGTCGAGCGCCTGTCCGGGCTCGACGAGTCGATTGACGAGCCCCATCGCGACCGCCTCCTCTCCAGAGACGCCCCGCCCGGTCAGGATCATGTCCATCGCGTGACTCTGCCCGATCAGTCGGGGCAGGCGGATCGTTCCCCCGTCGACGAGGGGCACGCCCCAACGGCGGCAGTACACGCCGAACACCGCGTCCCGCGCAGCCACCCGGAGGTCGCACCACACCGCCAGCTCGAGCCCACCCGCGACCGCGAAGCCCTCGACCGCCGCGATCACCGGCTTGCCCAGCAGCATGCGCGTCGGCCCCATCGGACCGTCGCCCTCGAGTACGACCTTGTTGGCGTTGCTCCCGCCGCCACTGGCTTCCTTCAGGTCGGCGCCGGCGCAGAAGCAGCCCTCCTCGCCCTGCAGGATCGCGACGCGGAGCGCATCGTCCTCGTCGAAGCGGCGGAAGGCCTCCGCCAGTCCGCTCGCGGTCTCGCGATCGACGCAGTTGCGGACCGCCGAACGGGCGATCGTGACGATGAAGACCTCGTCTTCGACGTGGGTCAAGACCTTCATCTTCATGGAAAACCTCGATGGGGGAGCCGAACCCGCGACGCGTACGTCAGGCGAGCTCCAGATTCGCGTACTTGACCATCACGGTCTTGACGCCGGCGCGCTCGAACTTGATGCGTAGCTTCTGGTTCAGGTCGCTGCCGAGCACCGCCAGCACCTCGCCGCGCCCGAAGACCGGATGGCGCACCATCGTCCCGATCGCGACGCCCTCGCCGTCGCCGGGCTCGTCCTGCGCGTAGGAGTAGTCGAAGCGACCGCCGCTCGTGCGCGCGCTCGAATCGGTGTAGCGCGAACGCGCGCCGCGACTCGCGGTCCCGAGCGTCTCGATCAGCTCCGCCGGGATCTCCTGGAGGAACCGGCTCGGAGACTGGTAGGACCGATCGCCGTACCGGAAGCGCTCGGCCGCGCAGGTCAGGAAGAGATGGTCCATCGCCCGGGTCATCGCGACATAACAGAGCCGGCGCTCCTCCTCGAGACCGGCCTCGTCGCGACTCGAGGACGCGTGGGGGAAGATCCGCTCCTCCATGCCGACCAGGAACACGATCGGAAACTCGAGCCCCTTCGCCGAGTGGACCGTCATCAAGGATACGCGGTCCTCGCGATCCTCGTACGAGTCGAGGTCCGAGATCAGCGCCACCTGGTCGAGGTAGAGTTCGAGCTCGCTGCGCTCCTCGTCGGCTAGCTCGTCCTCGTTCACGACGTGGAAGTCCCGCGCGGAGGACAGGAGCTCGCGGAGGTTGTCGAGGCGCGCTTCCGCCTCAGGCGTGTCTTCCTTCTCGAGAGAGCGGATGTAACCCGTACCATCCATCACCCGAGCGATCATGTCCTCGAGCGGGAGTCCGTCGAGGGTGCCGCCGATCGCGAGTCCGCCGTCGGGCGATGACCTGAAGTTGTCCATCATCTCGAGGAACGCGGCCATCTTTCCGGTCGTGCGACCCGCGAGCTGCGTGTCGACCGCCTCGCGCATGGCTTCGAGGAGCGGCAACCCGCGCTGGACCGCGAGCGACTCGACCTTCTCCCAGCTCGCCTTGCCGATCCCACGTGCCGGCTTGTTCACGATCCGCCGCAGCGCCTGGTCGTCCTTCGGATTCACGAGCAGTCGCAGATACGAAAGGATGTCCTTGATCTCGGCGCGGTCGTAGAAGCGCTGACCGCCGACGATCGTGTACGGGATGTCGTACTTGAGGAGCTCTTCTTCGAACGACCGGGACTGGGCGTTCGTGCGGTAGAGGACCGCGATGTGTCCGAAGGGGACGTCCTCGCTCCGGTTCGCGGCGAGGATGTTCTTGATCACGAACTGCGACTCTTCGCGATCGTCCTCCGCTTCGTAGAAGCGGATCGGCGAGCCACCCTCCTGCTCGGTGAAGAGATCCTTGTCCTTGCGGTCGTAGTTGTTCTGGATGACCGCGGAGGCGCCGGACAGGATCGGCTGGGTAGAGCGATAGTTCTGCTCGAGCTTGATCACCGTCGCGTCGGCGTAGTCCTGTTCGAAGTCGAGGATGTTCCGGATGTCGGCGCCTCTCCAGGCGTAGATCGACTGATCCGGGTCGCCGACGACGCAGAGGTTCTTGTGCTCCGCGGCGAGCTGCCCGATCAAGCCGTACTGCACGCCGTTCGTGTCCTGGTACTCGTCGACCAGGATGTAGCTGTACTTCTTGCGGTAGTGATCGAGGACGCGCGGGTGATTTCGGAAGAGCTCCGCGGTCAGCAGGAGCAGATCACCGAAGTCGAGGGCCTCGGCGTCGGCGAGACGCCGCTGATACTTCGTGTAGAGCCCGGCGATCATCTCCTCGTCGAGATCCTTCGCCTGATTCGCTGCCGCGGGCGGGAGCAGACCGGCGTTCTTCCACTGGTCGATCTGCCAACGGATGCGCCGCGGGTCGTGGACCTTCGGGTCGAGGTTGTCCGCCTTGAGCACTTCCTTGATCACGCCGAGGGTGTCCGCGTCGTCGTAGATCACGAAGCCGCGGCTGCGGGCGAGGTGGCCGATGTCCCTGCGAAGGATGCGTACACCGATCGAGTGGAAGGTCCCGATCGAGATGTCGCCCATCGCCGGGCCGAGGAGCTTCTCGACCCGCTCCTTCATCTCGCCGGCGGCCTTGTTCGTGAACGTGACCGCGAGGATCTGATCCGCCGGGATGCCGCAGACGCCGATCAAGTAGGCGATTCGACTCGTGAGCACCCGCGTCTTGCCCGAGCCCGCGCCGGCCAGGACGAGAAGAGGCCCCTCGGTCGTCTCGACCGCCTTCTTCTGCTCGGGGTTCAGCCCCGAGAAGATCGCCTCGGTCAGATCCGTCGGCGCCGCGGCCGAGACAGGAGCGAGTGCCGGCTCGGGCGTGGCGGGGCCGTCGAAGAGTTCGTCGAGGTCGGCGTCGAAGTCGCTGTTCACGTGAGGTCCAGGGGGCGGCGATCGACGACGGGGGGAACGCGATCGCGCGGACGGGTCGAGGGAACGTACTCGACGGGGAAGGCCGTCGCGAGCGAACACCCGTCAGGCGCGCTCGGTCGGATCCAGGCCGAGGGCTGCGTCGCCCTGCCGGCGCAGGTCGGCCGCCAGCTCGAGGTGCTCCTCGTAGGGCGGGATCGGCTCGGGCAGCGCACGCCTCCCGCCCGCGAAGCGCTCCTTGAACGCCCACATCCGCGTCATCGGCCCCTCGAGGAGCGGGTCGCTCGCCTGCTCGAGATGCCGCAACACCTCGTCCCGCAGGTCCGCCTTCGAGCACACCAGGATCGAGTCGACGCCCGCTTCGAGCACGCCGATCGAGCACGCGTGCGACGACCAATGGTCGGCCATCGCGCGCATCTCGATGTCGTCGCTGAAGACGAGGCCTTCGAAGCCGAGGTCGCCGCGCAGGAGGCCCATCACATCCGGGGAGAGCGTCGCCGGGCGTTTGCGGTCGAGTTGCGGGAAGAGCACGTGCGCGGTCATCACGCTCGCGACCCCGGCCTCGACCGCGGCTCGGAAGGGCGGGAGCTCGATTTCGTGCATCCGAGCGAGATCGAGGTCGAGCTTCGGGAGCGCGAGGTGGCTGTCGAGATCGGTGTCGCCGTGGCCCGGGAAGTGTTTGGCGCAGGCGGCGACGCCCTCGTCCTGCATGGCCTCGATGAACGCGGTCGCGTGGTCGGCGACCACGCCCGGCGATCCGCCGAAGCTGCGATCGCCGATCACGGGATTGTCGGGATTGCTGTCGACGTCGACGACCGGCGCGAAGTCGAGGTCGAATCCGCAGTCGCGCAGCTCGACGGCGAGGGCGCGGGCGAAGCGCGCGGTGTCCTCGGGTGTGCCGCGGCCGAGGGCGCGCATCGGCGGCCACTCGGTCCAGGGCGCGCGCAGGCGCTGGACGCGGCCCCCCTCCTGATCGAGGGCGACCACGAGGGGGGCGCCTTCGGGCGCGAGCGCGTGCAGCTCGGCGACGACCGCGCGCACCTGCTCGGGATCGCGCACGTTGCGCTTGAAGAGGATCACGCCACCGATGCGGCCTTCGCGCACGAGCTGGGCGAGGTCGCCGGGCACGTCGTAGCCGGGGAAGCCTACGAAGAGGAGCTGGCCGGGATGCTCGGCGGGGGGCACGCCTAACGCTCCGTCTCGTCGACGAGGGTCCGCCGAAGCCAGGGGTTCAGCATCCGGCCCTCGGGATCGAGGCGCGCACGCACATCTGCGAACGAGTCCCATCGCGGATAGAGCGCGCTCAGCTCCCTCGCCGTCAGGGTGTGCATCTTTCCCCAGTGCGGCCGGCCTTCGTGCCGCCAGAAGATCGGCTCGATCAGCTCGAAGGGCGGGCGCTGGTCCTCGTCGGCGTATTGATGGATCGAGATCGTGCAGCCGTCTCGCCCTTCGAACATGCTGAGCCAGATGTCGTCGGCCTTCACGTAGCGGTACTCGATCGGATAGACGAAGGGCAGGTCGGCGCGTTCGATCGCCTCCAGGATCTCGCCCAGGCAGTCGGGGCCGCGCTCCGCGGGGACCGTGTACTCCATCTCGCGGAAGCGCGAATAACGCGCGTGCGCCCGCACCAGATGTCCGGGGCCGCTTCGAAGGGCCGTCGCCCCGATTCCCCCGAGCGCCTCGGCGACCACCTGCGCGTAGATCTCGGGATCGCCGCCGACGGCGGCCCAGGCGGTGCGCAGCTGCTCGACGCTCGTCGGGTCCTCGTCGAGGGAGACGGCGTCGCGGTCGGTCGGGTCCGTCGTGACCACGAGCGTGACGCCGCTGCGCGGCAGGACGAGCACCTCCATGTGTTGGTGCGCGTCGCGCAGACGTTCGATGTCGGCGAGCGCCACGTCGGTCGCAGCGATCGTCGTGCGCTCTTCCAGTCTCTCGGGTCGCGTGTTCGCGAGACGCGCGCGTGTCAGGACACCGAGGGACCCGACCGAACAGCGCGCGGCATGGAACACCTCCGCGTCGCGTTCCCGATCACACGAGATCACGTCGCCGGACGACGTCACGATCGTCAACCCTTCGACGTACGACGACATCGAGCCATAGCGCGGCCCCGTTCCGTGCGTGGAGGTCGCGAGCGCTCCGGCCAGCGCCTGATCGTCGATGTCCGGTTGGATCGTGAGCATCTGGTCGTGCTGAGCGAGCGCGGTCCCGAGCGCGTGCAGCCGTGTGCCGGCATGGACCTCCGCCGTGAGAGAAGCCGCGTCCACCGAGATCACGCCCTGCATCCGGTCGAGAGAGATCAGCGTCCCATCGGTCGGGACGATCGGCGTGAAGGAGTGTCCAGCACCGACCGGACGGATCGGCCCACGGGCGCTTCGCAGGATCGCGCGGACGCCTTCTTCGTCGATCGGCGCGAGCCGCGCCTCCGGGCGACACGCGTAGTCGCCTGCCCAGTTCCGCCACGGCAGACGCGCGGCAGTCGGCACCGGCGCGGCGCCCGACGCCCCGCATCCCGGCAGGCTCGCGAGCGCCATCGCGGCCAGGCCGTCTCGCAGCAGTTCGCGGCGCGTGCGGGCGATCATTCGGCCACGTCCTCGGCCGGGTCCGGCACCACGATCTCCGACCCGGTCACCATCAGCGCGATCACGCCGCGGATCTGCGCCTCGCTGCACCAGCTGCAGCTTCCGAGGGGCGGCATGTGTCGGTGGCCCGAGATCGCGCGGGCGACGAGGACGTCGAAGTCCTTCGTGTCGCGCGCGTTCCAGTCCTCGGGAACCCCGGCGCGGGGCACGCTCGGCAGGCCGCTCGTGTGACAGTGTGCGCAGGTGAGGGCGAAGACTTCCGCGGGCTCGGCCGGCGCGGGCGCCGGATCCGATCCGCCGGCACACGCGAGCGCGCTCGCGATCGCCATCGTCCACAGAAGCCCGAGGGCTCCGCGCATCGATCCCCTCCTCGGCGCGCGGTGCGATCCCGCGTGCGGGGAAGAGACTATTCGACCGTGACGCTCTTCGCGACCAGAGGGGTTATTCGACGGTGACGCTCCTCGCGACCGGACGGGCTATTCGACGGTGACGCTCCTCGCGACCGGAGGGGCTATTCGACGGTCACGCTCTTCGCGAGGTTGCGGGGCTGGTCGACGTCCGTGCCCTTGAGCGTCGCGATGTGGTACGCGAGCAGCTGGAGCGGAACGACCGCGAGGACCGAGGTGAGGTAGTCGCCGAGGTCGTCGACGTAGAGGACCTCGTTCGCCTTCTCCGCGATCTCGTCGTCACCGGTCGAGGCGAGGGCGATCACCTGCCCGTCCCGCGCGCGCACCTGCTCGAGGTTCGAGACGAGCTTGTCGTGGAGCTCGCCCCTGGTGGCGATGCAGACCACGGGCATGTTCTCGTCGATCAGCGCGATCGGGCCGTGCTTCATCTCGCCGGCGGCGTAGCCCTCGGCGTGGATGTAGCTGATCTCCTTGAGCTTGAGCGCGCCTTCCATGGCGATCGGGAACATGATCCCGCGACCGAGGAAGAGGAAGTCCTGAGCCTTGAAGTATTTGCGGGCGACCCCGAGGATCGTCTGGTCGAGCTCGAGCACGCCCTCGACCATGCGCGGCAGGCGCATCGCGTCGTGGAGTCGCCCGCGGATCTCGTCCTTGGACAGCAGTTCGCGGACGATGCCGAGCTTGAGCGCGATCAGGTAGAGCGCGACCGCCTGGGTCACGAACGCCTTCGTCGAGGCGACGCCGATCTCCGGACCGGCCTGGGTGTAGAGCACGTCGTCGCTCGCGCGCGCGATCGTCGACTCGCGCACGTTGCAGATCGCGAGGATCCGGGCGCCCTGCCCCTTGGCTTCTTCGAGGGCCGCGAGGGTGTCGGCGGTCTCGCCCGACTGCGAAACGGGAATCACGAGGCGTCGCGGGCCGACGATCGGCTTGCGATACCGGAACTCGCTGGCGAGATCGACCTCGCAGGGGATCCCGGCGAGCTGCTCGATCATGTACTTGCCGAGCAGGGACGCATAATACGACGTGCCGCAGGCGACGAGGGTCACGCCTTGACACTCGTCGAGCCACGCCTTGTCGAACTCGATCCCGTCGAGGTCGACGCCCTGCTCTGCCTCGTTCACGCGCGTTCCGATCGTGTCGGTGATCGCGCGGGGCTGCTCGAAGATCTCCTTCTGCATGAAGTGGTCGTACCCGCCCTTCTCGGCGGACACCGGATCCCACTGCACGACCATGAATTCGCGATCGATCGGACGACCTTCGATGTCGCAGACCTGGATGCCGTCCTCGGTCAGCACGGCGAAGTCGCCGTCGTGGAGCGACAGGATGTCCCGCGTGTAGGGCAGCACCGCGGGGATGTCGCTCGCGAGGAAGGCTTGTTTGTCGGCCTGGCCGACGATGATCGGGCTGCCGCCGTTCTTGGCGGTCACGACCGTGTCCCGCGCGGCGTCGGACACCGCGGCGAGCGCGTAGGAGCCCTCGAGCTCGGTGCACGATTCGCGGACCGCCGTCAGCAGGTCCTTGCCGTCGCGGACGCGCTCATCGATCAGGTGCGCGATCAGCTCCGTGTCCGTGTCGGACTGGATCTCGGCGCCACGCGCCTCGAGCGCGGCGCGCAGCTCGCGGTAGTTCTCGATGATCCCGTTGTGCACGATCACGCATCCGCCGGCGCGATGCGGATGGGCGTTGCGTTCGGACGGCTTGCCGTGGGTGGCCCAGCGCGTGTGACCGATCCCGCAGTGGCCCTGGAGCGGCTTCTCGCGAAGCGTGCCCTCCAGGTTCACGAGCTTCCCCTTCGCGCGACGTACCTCGATCGCGCCACCCTCGAGGATGGCGACGCCCGCGGAGTCGTAGCCGCGGTATTCCAACCGACGCAGGCCATCCACGAGAACATCCACCGCTTTGTGTTCGCGGCCGACATATCCAACGATTCCACACATATTTGCTAGTTCCCGGCCGCGCCCTCTGGCGCCACTCTGCGTTGGGAATGCTCGACGTGCGGGAGCACGCCTCCGCTTTCCGCCTTGATTGGCGCCGAAAATCGCAGCCTGCGTTTCAGCCTCCGGTTTCTTCTATCGGCGCTTCGCGCCCTTCTTCTTTTTCGCCGCCTTCTTCTTGGCGGCGCGTTTCTTCGTGGCCTTCCTGGCGGCCTTCTTCCGGGTCGCCTTCGTCGTGGCCTTCTTCTTGCTCGCGCGTTTCTTGGGTGCCGCCTTCTTCTTCTTGGCCGGGCGCTTCTTCCTCGCGGGCTTGGAGGCAGACGCCGCTGAGACAGCGTCAGTTCCGGCGGGCTTCGACTTCGCCGGGCGGGCCGGGGCGCGGCCTTCCTTGCGGGCGACCCAGCCCTCGATGTTGCGCTGCTTGTCGCGGGCGACGGCGAGGGCGTCCTCAGGGACGTCCTTCGTGATGGTCGAGCCGGCGGCGACGAAGGCGTGGGGCTCGATGTTGACCGGGGAGACGAGGTTGGCGTTGCAGCCGACGAACGCGCCATCACCGATCGTGCTCCGGGTCTTCTTGTAGCCGTCGTAGTTCACGACGATCGCACCGCAGCTGAAGTTCACGCCCTCGCCGACGTCGGCGTCGCCGATGTAGCCGAGGTGGTTGGCCTTGGTGCCGGCGCCAAGGGTCGAGTTCTTGACCTCGACGTAGTTCCCGATCTTGACGCCGCGTCCCAGGCGACTGCCGGGGCGGAGATGCGCGGAGGGGCCCATGATCACGTCGTCGTCGACCTGGCTGTCTTCGATGACGCAACCGGCCTTCACGTGCACGCCCTCGCCGAGACGCGAGTCCCCGGTGATCACGACGCCGGGCTCGATGATCGTGTCGCGGCCGATCGTGACGTCAGCGTCGATGTAGACGGATTCCGGGTCGACGAAGCTCACGCCCTCGGTCATGTGGTGGCGCGCGATCCGTCGGCGCAGGTAGGCGGTCGCGTCCGCGAGCTCGGCGCGGTTGTTGATGCCCATGCACTCGTCGGGGTCGGCGGTCTCGACGGCTTCGACGCGCAGGCCGCGCTCGACCGCATAACCGACGATGTCGGTGATGTAGAGCTCGCCCTGGGCGTTGTTCGGGCGCAGCGAGGCGAGGCCGTCGCGGAGGAGGTCTGCGCTGAAGAGGTAGACGCCGGTGTTGCGCTCTTCGAGTTCGAGCTCTTCGGGGGTCGCGTCCTGCGCTTCGATGATGCGCGCCACGCGCCCGCTGGCATCGCGCGCGACGCGGCCGGGGATGTTGCGCGTGCGCGCGGTCAGCACGGCGAGGTCGGCGCCGCGCTCACGCTTCACCTTCGCCATGTGCTCGAGGGTCTCGGGCGACAACAGCGGCGTGTCGCCGTAGAGGACCAGCACGTCCCCGCCGACGTCACCGAGGGCGGGCATCGCGACCAACACCGCATGTCCGGTCCCGTTCTGCTCCGCCTGGAGGACGAACTCCGCATCGCCGGCGAAGCGCTCCTTCACCTCGTCGGCGTCGCGGCCCACGACGACGATCAGCCGCGTGGGAGCGAGGCGCTGCGCGTTGCGCAGCACGTGGCCGAGCATCGGCACGCCACACAGCTCGTGGAGCACCTTGGCGCGCCGCGACTTCATGCGGGTGCCCTGCCCCGCAGCCAGCACGATGACCGAGGTTTCGCTCAACGCAGGCTCTCCCAATCGATCAGGTCCTCGGTCAACCTTCGTTCCTCGTGTTCCGGCGTGCGCGGCGCACCACCGGCTCGACCGGGTGAGTGTCCTTCCCGCCCGATAAGGAGGCGGAGAATCGACGTCGTCTCAATCGGCGTTTCGCGCCTGGGACTCAACCACGCAAGTCGCCCGGAACATTGGGGAATCGCGTGTGCAGCCCCCGTGCATCCCCGGTCGCCGGGGGCAACCGGGAGGCCTGAGAAGGTATGGCGGATCGAGGGGCGCGGAACGTCGCCGACTCCCCACGCCGAGCCGCGCTCCGGGCGGCGGATTCCCTTCGGGGCACGTCCCGCCGCTCCGCATCATTCCGACGATCCTCCCCTCGACTCTGTTCCGTCCCGCGGCGCTCCCCTACCCTCCGGCGTGTGCGATCCGCCGCGCCCGCGGACGATCGGACGCGAGGCTCGCGGACGATCGGACGCGAGCCCGCCCCGAGTCCGAATCCGGGTGCCGAAGACGGCCCGGCGCCGTCCACCGCCAGCGACCCATCCCATCGACCCGCGTCGCAGGAGCCCACCCATCCAGGTCCACGGAAACACGACCGGCCTCAAGGCCAGCCAGGTCAAGGCCCTCGAACGCCTCGGACGCCGCCGGCTCTCCGACGACCTGATCGTCACGAACGAGCTCGCGCGCGAGCTGACGGAGCTGTCGCACGACGTGCGACGACAGGTCGGCGTGCTGCTCGACCGCGCCGGCTCCGTCCAACACGTGATGATCGGCAGCGGCTCCGGCATCGAGCTGCCCGATTGGGGACGCCTGCGCGCCGGACGCGGTCGGCTCCGCGGTCTGCGCCTGATCCATACCCACCTCGCCGGGGAAGGCCTCACGCGAGATGACGAGACCGACCTCGCGCTGCTCCGCCTGGACGCCGTCGTCTCGATCGCCGTGCGCGAAGACGGTCTGCCCGGGACGGCCCACGCCGCCTCGCTCGCCCCGGCGAACGACGATGGCCGCTCGGTCGAGAAGCTCGACCCGTGTCATCCGGCCGAGTACGACTTCGAATTCGGCGCCTGGATCCGCGACCTCGAGAACGAGCTCGCCCGGGCGACCGAAAGCCAGGAGGTCGCCGAAGGCGAGCGCGCGATCCTCGTCTCGGTGACCGCGGGCCGCGACCGCGAGACCCTCGAGATGCACCTCGACGAGCTGCGCGAACTCGCCCGGGCCGCGGGCGTGCACGTCGTCGACGTCGTGACCCAGTCCCGGCCCAAGGTCGACCCGCGCACCGTGATCGGCGCCGGAAAGCTCTCGGACCTCGTGATCCGCTGCTTCCAGAGCGACATCGACCTGGTCATCTTCGACCAGGACATGACACCGGGGCAGGCACGCAACCTGTCGGAGCGGATGGAGCTGCGCGTCATCGACCGCACGCAGCTGATCCTCGACATCTTCGCCCAGCGTGCCTCGACGGGAGACGGCAAGCTGCAGGTCGAGCTCGCCCAGCTCCGCTACCGCATGCCGCGCCTCGCCCAGCGCGCCGACCTCTCGCTCTCGCGGCTCGCCGGCGGCATCGGCGGCCGCGGACCCGGCGAGACCAAGCTCGAGAGCGATCGCCGCCGCGTACGCGACCGGATCACGCGCCTCGAGCGCGAAGCGAAGCGCCTCACGAAGCAGCGTGAGGGACGCCGTCGGAAGCGCGGGCGCCGCGGCGTGCCGGTGCTCTCGATCGTGGGGTACACGAACGCCGGCAAGAGCACGCTCCTGCGCTCGCTCACCCAGAGCGACGTCCACGTCGAAGACAAGATGTTCGCGACCCTCGATCCGGTCTCGCGTCGCCTTCGCTTCCCCCGCGAGCGCGAGGTGATCATCACCGACACCGTCGGCTTCATTCGCGATCTGCCCGAAGACCTCGTGGCCGCCTTCCACGCCACCCTCGAAGAGCTGCGCGACGCGAGCCTGCTGCTGCATGTCGTCGACGCCGCGAGCCCGGACATCGACCGGCGCATCCGCGCGGTCCGGGACGTGCTCGGGGAGCTCGGCTTCGACCAGAAACCGGAGCTGCTCGTCTTCAACCAGATCGATCGCCTGGACGAGGACGAGGCGAAGGCCATCGCCAAGCGCTATCAGGCGATCCCGATCTCGGCCCTCGAGGGCCAGGGACTCCGCGAGCTCCTCGAACAGGCCGAGGAGATCCTCTGGGACGACTCGGAACGCGTTCCCGGAGAAGAGGACCGATTCGTCGATCTCGCGGCGACGGGACGTTAGTCCCCCGCCACGATCAGCCCGGCGCGTGAGCGCCGACCCTCTGGAGGAATTCCGTTATGTCGCTTCGCTCCCGTATCGCGGGCACCGGAATGAGCGTGGGCAACCGCGTCGTCACGAACGCCGACATGACGCAGTGGATGGACACGACCGAGGAGTGGATCGAGCAACGCACCGGGATCAAGGAGCGCCGCTGGATCGACGAGACCCAGCGTCCGTCGACCCTCGCGGCCGAAGCGACGCAGCAGGCCCTCGAGCAGGCCGGCCTCGAGGTCTCGGACATCGACTGCATCCTGCTCGCCACTCTTTCGGGCGAACACGACTTCCCCGGCACGGCGTTCTTCCTGCACGAGGCGATCGACGCCGGCGACATCCCCTGCATCGACCTCCGCGCCCAGTGCAGCGGCTTCCTCTTCGCCCTTCAGATGGGCGATGCCCTCGTCCAGACCGGCGCCCACCACCGGGTGCTCGTCGTCGGCGCCGAAGTCCACTCGACCGGGCTCGACGTGAGCACCGAGGGTCGCGACGTGACGGTGATCTTCGGCGACGGCGCCGGGGTGGTCGTGCTCGAGGGGGTGGAGAGCGAGACGGACGGACCGGGCGTGCTCGAAGTGCGCTGCCACGCGCAGGGCAAGCACGCGCGTCGGCTGTGGACCGAGGCGCCGAGCTCGGCGCGCTTCCCGCGGATCGACGCCGAGGCCGTCGAGCAGGGGCTGCACTTCCCGATCATGGAGGGCCGCTTCGTGTTCAAGCACGCGGTGACCCGGATGCCCGAGGTGCTGCTCGAGACCCTGGACGCCGCCAGCCTCAAGCTCGACGACGTGGACCTCTTCCTCTTCCACCAGGCCAACCTCCGGATCAACGAAGCCGTCGCAGGACGCCTCGAGATCCCCAAGGAGAAGGTCCGGAACAACATCCAACGCCTCGGCAACTGCTCCGCGGCGGCGCTGCCGATCCTGCTCGCCGAAGCGTCCCGGGACGGGACCCTCCAGCCCGGACAGCTCGTGTCCCTGACCGCCTTCGGATCCGGGTTCACCTGGGCATCCGCGGTCGTCCGCTGGGGCTGAAACGCGCCTGAGGGCAGTTTCAGCACCGACGTGCTTTACGACTCGGCGCGTCATGTCCCACCGAGGGCCGCTGACCCGCAGCGAATTGCTGCTCTGCGTCGCGGCTATCCACCCGCCACACAAGTTTTTTTCGGTTTCGCCGAGAAAAATCGTTGACCTGATGACGCAGCGTGTCTAGGATCCGCCGCGTCGCAGGGGACGACGCATCGCGTCACCCCATCCGTCAGGCAGAGGGGCTGCCCCCCAGCCCCACCCCCACAACCCCGATCCCCGTCGCTCCCCGGCCCCGCTCGCGGACCGGAGCCCGCACTCCCGGGCAGGCAGGGAACCCAGAAAGAGGCACACGCCATGGCCAAGACGACCCGCACCACCGCCAAGAAGACCACGAAGAAGTCCACCAGGACCCGCGCCGCGTCCGAATGGACGTGGGAAGACTTCCGCCCCGAGTGGGCGAACGAGGGCCTCGAGCGCATCAGCGCCGAGCTCGAGAAGTGGACCGACGAGATCCAGTCCCGCAGCGACGAGTTCCGCGCCGAGAGCCAGAAGCGGATCGAGAAGAACGTGAAGCGCGTCCAGAAGGAGCTGCGCAAGGTTCCTGCGATCAAGCGCGCCGAAGAGATCCGCGAGGAGCTCTCCGAGCGCGTCGAGAAGAACATCGATGCCGGCGTCGGCCGCGTCTACGAAGGCCTCAAGCTCGCTCGCCTCGACGAGGTGAAGAAGCTCGAGCGCAAGATCGCCCAGCTCAACAAGAAGCTGCGGACCCTCGAGAAGGCGCAGGCGGCCTGATCCCAGCGGGCCTGCGCGTCGCACGGCGAGTCCGACCCTCTACCCAGCGGGCGGACATCGTCCCCTCCGCGACGCCTGCCGCGCCTTCTCGCCACTCCGGCTTCGTCGAAGGAAGTGATTCCTCCGGAGCCGCGAGCCAAGAGGCCCGAGTCGCAACCGCGACTCGGGCCTTCTTGGTTTCAGAGCGCGCAACGCGCGCGGCTGCCGCGAGCGGCTAGAGCTCGAGCGGCGCGAGCGCGGCGGCGCTCTGCTGCACGTCCGACCGATCGTCGTCGGGCAGCGGGATGAGTCCCTTGTCCGCGAGGTAGCCCTCGTCGCCCGAGGCGCCTTCGCTCGTGAACTCGCTCACGAACTCCTCGAGACCGGGAACGCGCCCGACGTGCGCCTTCTTCAGGTAGAAGTAGAGCGAGCGGGAGATCGCGTACTGGCCTTCGGCGATGTTCTCGAAGGTCGGCTCGGCGCCGTCGACGATCGTGCCCTGGATCTTGTCCTCGTTCTGGTCGAGGAACGAGAAGCCGAAGATGCCGATCGCGCTCGGGTTCGCCTCGAGCTTCTGGATGATCAGGTTGTCGTTCTCGCCGGCCTCGATGTAGGCGCCGTCCTCGCGGATCGAGTGCGCGATCCGCTTGAACTCCTTCTTGTTCTCCTTCTTGAGGGCCGCGAGCATCGGGATGCGCTTGGCGCCGCCCTCCATGGCGACCTCGACGAAGGCGTCGCGGGTGCCGGAGGTCGGCGGCGGGCCGAGGACCTCGATGCGGCGGTTCGGAAGCGACGGATCGACGTCGCTCCAGTTCCGGTACGGGTTCGCGACGAGCTTTCCGTCGACCGGCACTTCCTTCGCGAGGGCGCGGAAGATCTGCTCGAGCGACAGCTGCACGCGCGCCGACTTCTTCGAGTTCGCGAGGACGATCCCGTCGTAGCCGATCTGGACCTCGACGATCTCGGCGACCCCGTTGGTCGCGCAGAGATCGACCTCCGAGGACTTGATGCGTCGGGAGGCGTTCGTGATGTCCGGCGTCCGGTCGCCCGTGCCCTGACAGAAGAGCTTGAGTCCACCGCCGGAGCCGGTGCTCTCGACGACCGGCGTCTTGAAGGCGGTCCGCTTTCCGAAGCGTTCCGCGACGGTGGTCGAGAACGGGAAGACGGTCGACGAGCCCACGATGTGGATCTGGTCGCGGGCGGCGGCGCCCTGGGTGAACGCGAGGGCCAGAGAGAGGCCGAGCATGGCCGTGAGGGCGATGCGCTTAATCGTCATCGGTCGGTTCCTTCCAAGGGGAGGTTGGATCGAGGGCCTCGCCTCGATCGCCGCCAAATCTACGCCGCCGTTGTGTTCGGACCTTGAAGGTCCGGTGACAGTTTCGTGACGATGAACGACCGCGCAAGTTGCTGAAATCGGTCTGGAAACTCTATGCTCGACGCCATCGGAGACGCCTGAACGCCTTCACACCCCCCTTTCGTCGATCCCAGAGGACCCATGGCACAGCGCCCCAATTTGAAGGTGGACCGAGACATGGGCACGCTCCGGGACACCATCCTGCGGATGGCGCGACTCTCGGAGGCGATCCTCGACAAGAGCCTCCAGGCGGTCTGGGAGCGCGACGACCGCCTTTCGCACGAGGTCAAGGCCGACGACCTCGAGATCGACCGTCTCGACGTGGCGATCGACGACGCCGTGCTCCGGGTCCTGGCCCTCGATGCGCCGGTCGCCAGCGACCTCCGCCTGGTCGTCGCGATCAAGGCGATCGCGACGGACCTCGAGCGCGTGGGGGACATCGCGCGCAACATCGCCGGCTGCGCGCGCCGTCTCACGAAAGAGCGTGAGATCGGCCTGCCGCCCGAGTTCCACAGCCTCGCCGACGACAGCCGCGCCGCACTCCGCAACTCGATCCAGGCCTTCGCAGACCTCGACGCGGACCTCGCCCGCGAAGTCCTGCGCGCAGACGACTCGATCGACGAGAAGGAGGATCAGCTGATCCGCGACTCGATCGACCGACTCGCGGCCGCGCCCGAGACGACCCCGCAGCAGATCGACCTCATCTTCATCGCACAGCACCTCGAGCGAATCGGCGACCACGCGACCAACATCGCGGAAGAGGTCGTACTCGCGGCGGAAGCGACGAACCTGAAGCATTTCGGGAAGCTCAGCGCGACCTGAGCCATCGCGGCTGCTGGTCGTCGCGGCGCCGGCGGATCGATCGGCGCTGCTATTCGGAGCCCGGGAGAGTCGCGAGCGCTGCGGCGAGCTCGTCGAGGACGCGCTGTTCGTCCGCCGTGATCCCCGCGCTGGGGTCGATCGACGCGCCGATGTCCATGGGCCGCTCGTCCATCTTCGCGATCCGCCGCGCTTCCTCGAGCAGCTTGCTCTCGCTCTCGCGCGCGGCGCGAGAGCTCGTGTCCGCGAGGGTCGGCGCGAGCAGGCGACGCCAGGCCTCGAGCGCCTCGGTCGGCGGACTCTCGTGCAGCCATCGGAGCAGCGTCGTGCGCACGAACTCGCTGTTGCGTTCGATCCCCATCGCGCGAGCGGCTTCGATCACGCCCTGGCGCTCGCCTTCGGTCACGGCGCCGTCCGCCCAGGCCACCTCGACGAGGGGCGCGAGCGCGAGCGCCGCGAGTCGTTCGATCTCTTCCTGACGAGTGGGCACGGTGATCCTCCGCGATGGCCGGCACGAACGCGGCCGGTCCCGACCCAGCGAAGCACATGCGGCGCGCGGGTGCGAGCGCGAGAGGATCCGGTCAGCTCTCGGACGCGACCTGGCGCTCGGTCTCGAGCATCTGCAGCGCCGCCTCGACCGAGCCCTCGGTCGTGCGCAGGAGGTCGCGGGCGCGATCGCGGTCGACCTCACCGATCTCCATCACCATCCGGACAGCGCGACCGCGCAGCTTGCTCGAGACGGGGGTCACGTGGGTCATGTGATGGCCCCGCACGCGACCCAGCCGAACCATGACCGCCGTCGAGAGCGCCGTCACCACCATCTTCTGGGCCAGCCCGCCCTTCATGCGCGTCGAGCCGGTCACGACCTCCGGACCGACCTGCGGCGTGATGGCGATCTCGACCGACTCCGCGAGCGGCGAGTCCGCGTCACAGGTGATCGCGACGGTCCGCGCGCCGAGCTTGCCGGCGGCCTCGATCGCGCCCAACACGAAGGGAGTGGTGCCGCTCGCGGAGAGACCGACGACGACGTCGCCCAGCGTGACGCCGCGCTCCTCGAGCTCGAGGGCGCCCGCGTCGGGATCGTCCTCGGCACCTTCGACGGCGTGCTTCAGCGCGCGATCACCGCCGGCGACGATGCCCTGGACGGTCCGCGGCGCGAGACCGTAGGTGGGCGGGATCTCCGAGGCGTCGAGCACGCCGATGCGACCGCTCGTGCCGGCGCCGACGTTGAACCAACGACCGCCGCCGCCGAGCGCCGTCGCGAGCACCTCGGTCGCCTCGGCGATCCGCGGAAGCACCGCCGCAACGGCCGCGTGGGCGACACCGTCCTCGGCGTGGATCAGCTGGAGCATGTCGAGGGTCTGCATCTCGTCGAGAGCGAGAGAGCGGTCGAGTGCAGCCTCGGTCGGTCGTCGGTCGGCCATCGATCTTCGTTTCGGCTTCCTGGCAACGAACTGAAGGCGGCTTCGCGATCGTCGGTCGACGAGGAAGCCTGCGCGCATCGCCTTCTGCGCGTGAACTGAACACGCGCTTCCGAGCGACGAGGTCCGCGGGACCGTAGACTCCTCGGCATGCCCTTCGAAGTCGCGGAATCGACGCTCGAGAGCCTCGAGTGGTCGCGGATCTCCTCCGCGCTGCGCCTCGCCTGCCGCACGCCGATCGGGGCTCTGATGCTCGCGGAATCTTCCGCGACCGGTCTCTTCGAAGCGACCGAAGAGGGTGTCCGCGCGCGCCTGGCCGAGACGAGCGAGGCGCGGACGCTCCTCGACCACGACGAGCCCCCGCCGGTCGGAGGCTGCGCCGACGTGCGCGATGCGCTCGCGCGCGCCGAGAAGGGAGGCGTCCTCGAAGCGGCCGAGCTCTCGGAGGTGCGCCGCACCCTCGAGGCGATGCACGCGACCCTGCGCTTCTTCGATCGACGGCGGGAGGACTCCCCCGAACTCTTCGAGATCGCCGTGTACATCGAGGAAGCCCCGGGGCTCGAGGCCCAGATCGGGCGCTGCCTGGACGCGAACGGCGAGGTGCGCGACAGCGCGAGTCCGGCGCTCGCGCGGGCGCGCCGCGACACGCATCGCCTCGGCGGCGAGCTCCAGACCCGGATCGAACGCGCGCTTCAACACGCCGACGTGAAGCCCCACCTCTCCGACGCCTACTACACCGTGCGCAACGGGCGCTTCGTGTTGCCCGTGAAGGCCGACGCGAAGGGGCACGTCCGCGGGATCGTGCATGACGCGTCGCGCTCGGGCACCACCCTCTTCGTCGAACCCGACGGGATGGTCGACCTCAACAACAAACACCGCCAGGCGGAGCTCACGGTCGAACGCGAGATCCTGCGCGTGATGCGCGAGCTGTCCGCCGCGGTCGCGCGGGAAGCCGACTCGATCCGCAGCAGCCTCGACCGGATCGGCCGACTCGACCTGGCCTTCGCGCGCGGAACGCTCTCCCGAGACATGGACGCGGTCCTTCCCGAGATCGGGCGAGCGGGCGTGTTCGAGCTGGGCGGCCTGCGGCATCCGCTGATCCCGGTCGACGAGTGCGTCTCGAACGACCTGCGCGTGGGCGCCGACTTCCGGGTGCTGATCCTGTCGGGGCCGAACGCGGGGGGCAAGACCGTCGCGCTCAAGTCGATCGCGCTCGCGGCGCTCCTCGTGCGCGCGGGCATGCACGTGCCCGCGAACCCGGGCGCGCGGGTCGACCTGGTCGACCGGGTCCTCGCCGACATCGGCGACCACCAGGACATCAACGAGAGCCTCTCGACGTTCTCCGCCGCGATGGCCAACCTGGCTGCGATCCTGCGCGCCGCGGGACCCGACACGCTCGTGTGTCTCGACGAAGTCGGCGTCGGAACGGACCCCTCCGAGGGTGCTGCGATCGCGCAGTCGACCCTCGAAGCCCTCGCCGACGACGGCGCTCGCGTGATCACGACCACGCACTACAACCTGTTGAAGGAGATGGCGGAGGTCGACGCTCGCTTCGAGAACGCGAGCGTGGAGTTCGATCCAGTGACCCTCGCGCCGACCTATCGCGTGCGGATCGGTGCCCCGGGCGCGTCGTCGGCGACGACCGTCGCGGCGCGCATGGGCATGCCGCAGGGCGTCCTCGACCGCGCATCGGCGCTGCTCGATCGCGAGGATCGGCGACTCGACCAGATGCTCTCCGAGCTCGCGGCGAGCCGCGCCCTCCTCGAATCCGAGAAGGCCGCCGCCGCGAGCCTGCGCGCCGAGAGCGAACAGGTCCGCGAGGAGTACCGCGGCAAGCTGGCGCGGCTGCAGGAGCGCCGGGACAAGCTCTTCGGCGAGATGCGGGGCGAGCTCGATGCTTCGTTCCGCGAAGCGCATGGCGAGGTCTCGCGCATCATCGCCGAGCTGCAGCGCGCGCCGTCCTCGCGCCGCGCCGCGGACGCGAAGACGAAGCTCGAGTCGCTGCGCGACGAGACCGAGCGCGTCCAGGAGGAGCGCGGCTTCGTGCCGACGCCCGCCGAGGACGCCCCCGATGCCCCTGAGGCCCCCGAGGCCGCGCCGATCGACTGGCCGAAGGCGCGCGTCGGCGACGCCGTGCGAACGCCGGGGGGCGGCGAGGGAACGCTGCTCTCGCTGCCGGATCGCAAGGGCCGCGTCTCGGTCCAGGTGTCCGGACGCAAGGTCGTCCTCGGTCGTGACCAGCTGACGAGCCTCGCCGGACCACCGGCTGATCAGGCGCCTTCGCGGCCGCGTGAGCGGGATGCCCAGCCACTGCCGCCCGCTCGGATCGGCGGGCTCGTCGAAGCGGATCTCCGCGGCCTGCGCGCAGAGGAAGCGATCGAGCGCCTCGACGTAGTGCTCGATCTGGCCGCGGCCGAGGGACGCGACGAGATCCGGGTGATCCACGGGATCGGGACCGGGGCGCTACGACGCGCGGTGCGCGAGCATCTTCCGCGATCCCACTACGTGGTCGAGACCGTCGAGGCCGCGCGCGAAGAGGGCGGGGCCGGCGCGACGCGAGCGATCCTGAGCAAGGACTAGCAGCCATGGGCTGCGCAGGGACTAGCAGCGATGGGCTGCGCAAGGACTAGCAGCGATGAGCGATGAGGAAGACGACGAACGGCCGGAGGACGACGACGAGTTCCCGTCCCTCGACGACCTGATCGGCACGTTCTTCGAAGAGACGGCGCTGCTCCCGGTGGTCGTCGTGGTGCTCGGGAGCGGGGGCGCGTTCGGCGCCGCGCTGCTCGTGCTGACTGCCGTCGATCGCAACCCCTTCGCCGCGGCGGCGCTGGTGTTGATCGCGGGGATGACCGTCGACATCAGCCTGCGTGCGCGCAAGGAAGCCGGCTACCGGAACCTGGCCCTGCTGATCGGGATGGTCTGGGCCGCCTCAGTCGTCCTGGCCGGCGTCGCGGTCTGGACGGGGATCGCGCTTGGCTAACCGAGCGCGACGTCGCCTTCGTCGCCCTCTTCCCGGAGATCCGCGATCAGCTCGCTCGCCGCGCGACTCCCGGACCGCGTCGCGGACTCGAAGGACGGGCCGGTCAGGTAGTCGCCCGCCCAATAGACGCGACGACCGAGCGCACGTCGATCGGCCTGCACCTTCTGGAAGTTCGCGAGCGCCCGGTAGTGCCCGACGCCGAAGAACGCCTGCGGGCCCCGTCCGAGGTGCGTCGTCAACACGCGATCGCCGATGCCCGGCATCGCGAGCTCGAGGGAGCTCAGCAGGTTCTTCGCGACGACGTCGCTCGCCATCTCGCCCCAACGCGCCGCGAACGCATCGCGGGCGCGGATCACGAGCTGGCTCTTGCCTTCCGGCACACGTCCGCCGTTCTGGCCCGGCTCGACGACGATCGACGCGATCGCCGAGTCCTCGCGACGTGGCAAGCGGATCTCCTGGGGCAGTCCCGTGTGCAGCCCCTCGAGCGCGACGGACAGGGTCACGATCGGCCGCTCCAGGACGCCCGCGAAGAAGTCGCGCTCCGCAGGGGTGAGCAGAGAGCGCGCCAGCCTGGCGGCTTCCGAGGGCGCGACCGCGATCACGATCGCGTCGTAGGTCGATTCCGCTCTCGGCCCGTCGGCGTCCAGGAGCTCGAGTCGATATCCGCCGGCGGCCAGCTCGTCGATCCGCTGGACCTGAGTCGCGCGATGGATGTCGAGGCTCTCGGCGGCCGCCTGCGCGAGCTTGAGGAGCGGACGGCGCGGCAAGCCCGGCGGAGACGGACGAGCGTCGCCGAGCCCCTGGGCGTGCGCGTGCTGGAGCAGCGCCACGCGGGACAGCTCGTCGACCGCGTCGCCGTACAGACCCTGCACCTCGGGCGCGAGCCAGAACTCGAGGTGACCGCGACCGAAGTAGAGAGAGACGTGATCTGCGAGGCTGCGGTAGTCGAGATCCGCCGCGCGTTCGGGACACGTCGCATCGAGCAGCGGCGCATAACGCGCCATCAAGCGACCCCAACGCAGCAGCTTCGCTCGCTCCCGGAGCGAAGGACCCGGGATGCGCACGGCGGTCCGGAGCTGTAGTCCGTCGACGGGATACGTCTCGCCGCCGCGGAGGAGCGCCGTCTGCACTGGTCGGAGCGGCGAGAGCAGATCGCCGACGCCCCGCTCCGACAGATCGCGCGCGAAGCGGGCGAGCGCGAGGTCGCGACCGCCGAGCACCGGCCAGCTCGCGTCCATCCAATGCCCGGCGCACCACTCGCCGCGGGCGCGGCCGCCGACGGCGGTGCGCGCCTCGAAGACTTCGACGCGATGGCCGGCACTGGCGAGCATCGTCGCCGCGCGCAGGCCAGCGAAGCCCGCACCGATGACCGCGATCCGACGCGCGCCGGGCGTGTCGTCGGCGGTCGCCGCGTCCGTCGTCTCGTCGTGGCTCACGCCGCGCGACCCGCCCGCAAGACCTCGAGGACGTCGTGCAGCGTGTCGAAGGGAACGTAGTCGTGACCGGCCTCGTCGAGGGCCGGCGCCAGCGTGTCCTTCGCGAAGGCGAGGTCCGCCTCGAGAGCGCCACAGAGATCGGACACGCGGCCGTTTCCGATGTGGACACAGAACGCGTCCGGGTGGGCCGCGCGATAGGTGCCGATCAAGCCGCGCTTGCAGCTGCCGGTCCCGCAACCACAGGCCTCGTTCGGACGCCCGGCGGAAAGTCGCCAGGTGTCGCCTTCGTAGCGGAGGTGGTTCGCGTCGAACGTGAAGGAGACGCCGTTGATCTCCTGCAGCCGCTCCAGGTTCCAGTCGAAGCCGTCGGACAGGATCTGGAAGGGCACGCCCTCGGCCTGACACCAGTCGAGCATGTCCTCGGCGCCGGGATCGAGATCGATCGTCTCGAGAAACGAGTAGAGCTGCTTCTCGGACAGCTCGAGTCCGTCGAGGAGCGCCATGGCGTAGGTCCACGCCGTGAACTCGCCTTCGGCGAAGCGCTCCCACAACTTGGCGCGCCGCTCCGGCAGCAGCTGCTGAGCGAGGGTCGATCCCACGTCCTGGACGGAGAAGGTGCCGTCGAAGTCGCAGAAGATCGCGAGCGGGCGATCCGCGGGAATCGTTCGTGTGTGCTGGGTCAAGATCTCACCTGGAATGGACAGGGAGGAGCGCCGCAGCGCCGAGAGCGCCGTCGTGCGGACGCGCGGCGCCGAGGTCGCGTGTTTTCGCGCCTCTTCGACGCCCTCGCGCCGGCTGGGTGGGTAGCGCATCCTCGCGCGAGCGGGAACGCGATCCGAGGTTCGGCGCGGTTCCCACGGGAACGCGACGGCCGCCCGCGCTGCGTGAGATCGGGATCGGGGCATGGGACGCGAGTCGATCCAGTCATCTACGACGTCCGTTGCGAGTCGGGGCCGGGCCGAGCGCGGCAGCCTGGAATCGCGGCTCGGAGGAGACGCCGGACCGCTCCTGCTCGACGGGGCCACCGGCACCGAGCTCGAGCGCGCAGGGGTGCACACGGGCCTTCCGCTCTGGTCGACACACGCGCTGATCGACGCACCGGACGCCGTGCGGGACGTCCACGCCGCCTACGTTCGCGCCGGCGCGGAGATCGTCACCGCCAACACGTTCCGCACCCAGGCACGCATCCTCGAGCGCGCCGGTCTCCCCGCGAGCGAGGACCGCGTCCTCACGCGACGCGCGGTCGACCTGGCCAGGGAGGCCATCGCGAGCGAAGGGGCGGAACCGTCCAGCACGGACGCGGGCCCGTGGGTCGCGGGATCAATGCCGCCCCTCGAAGACTGCTATGCGCCCGATCGCGTCCCCGATCCGAAGGCGCTCGACCGGGAGCACCGGCTGCAGGTCGAGGTGTTAGGCGAGGCCGGCGTCGACCTGGTGCTGATCGAGACGATGAACACGGCGCGCGAAGCCGCGAGCGCGGTCGACGCGGCCGCCGCCAGCGGCCTGCCCTTCGTCGTGAGCTTCGTCTCCTGGCGTCCCGGCCGCCTGCTGTCCGGCGACGACCTCACGGGAGCGGCGCGGCGCGCCGTCGACCACGGCGCCCGGGCGGTCGGCGTGAATTGCGTGCCGCCGTCGAGCCTCGCCGCGTCGCTCGACTGCCTGGCCGAGACCGGGCTGCCGCTGCTCGTATCGCCGAACCTGGGCGAGCCGAACGACGAGACCGGATTCACGCGGAGCGAGTCCTGTGACGGCGAGGACTTCGTCGCGCAGCTCGAACCATGGCTCGCCCTGCCGTCGCTCCGGATCGTGGGCGGCTGTTGCGGGACGACCCCCGACCACGTCGCATCCCTCGCTCGGCGGCTCCGCGACTAGTCGCCCGCCCCCGAGTGCCGATCTTCGGCACCGCTCCGCCCCGAAATGCGTCACCCGCCCTCGCGCGCTGCGCGTGCGGCGCCGACCGCGCGCGGCTCGGATTCCTCGAAGGGAAGTCCCCTCGATTTCTCGTGGGCCTGAGAGCGATGTGGGGTTTACACCCCCGGATTGGCACACGCCTTGCTCTCTGGAGGGTCGTAAATCATGGGGCGCTTCTGAGGAGCGGGCCCCCATTCCCGCGCCCGGGCCGGCTACCCCTCCCTTCGCACAATTCGTGCGAGGAGCCGGTTCGGGCGCTCTTTTATTTGGCGCCCGATCCCGCGTCGCTGCGCGCCGTCAGCCCCCGAGCGCGCGCCGCATCATCACCCGCTTCTCGGGATCGAGGCCGGCCTGCGCCTCCTCCTCGGCGCGTCGCGCCAGGGCCGGCGTCCAGTCCTCGGGCGGCACCACGACGAAACCCGCGCGCGCGTAGAAGGGCGCGTTCCAGGCGAGGTGTCGGAACGTCGAGAGCGTGATCGACGCGAAGCCGGCGGCAGCGGCGCGCTCGCAGGTGGCGTCCACCAGAGCGCGCCCGATGCCGCGCTGCCCGAACTCCGGCAACACGTCGAGCTCCTCGAGGTGGGGCTCGGGATCGTCGAGCTCGACGAGGGCGAAGCCCACGACCTCGCCGCCTACCCGCGCCACGAGCAGGCACTCTTCTTCGACCGCCTCGGCAAAGGTCTCGACGTCGTTCGCCGAGTCGTCCGACGCCTTCGGCACGTCCTCCTCTGGGAAGAGCACGGAGGCGCGCGCCTCGATCTCGGGACAGCGCTCGGCTTCGTCCGGTCGCGCGAGACCGACCTCGATCCCGCTCATCGCAGCGAAACGCCCCCTAGCACTCGCCGTGCCACACCGGCCAGGTAGACCGAACCGGTCGCGCATAACATGCGCCCCGGCTCGAGCGCCGCACGCGCGACGCGCATCGCCTCCTCCGGATCCCCGATCGCCTGGACGTCGAGGGCACTGAATCCCAGACCGCGACGCTCGGCGAGCTCATCGATCCGTTTCGCGAGCATGTCCGCGGGCATCGATCGGGCCGGCTCGGCGCGGGTCGTCACGATCCGACCGCGACCCTCTGCGTCGATCAGCGGAGCGAGCACGTCGTCGAGGGCCTTGTCCGCCGAGACCGAGAGCACGAGGTCGAAACCGCCGGGGGCGAGCGTCTCGAGCGCGTCCACCAGACCGGCGATCGACCTCGCGGTATGCGAGCTGTCGACGATCACGAGCGGATCCGCCGCCAGTCGCTCGATACGGCCCGGCAGCGAGCATCCGGCCAGGCCGGCGCGGCAGGCGCGCGCGATGTCGGCGTCCCGATACACGCCGAGCGCGCGCACGCAGGCGATCGCGAGAGCGGCGTTCGTTCGCGCGGCGTCTCCGGGCGTCGCGAGCCCGCAGGCCGCGCGGAAGCCGTCCGGCGAGTCGACCACCAGGACCTCGTCGGAGCTGGCCCCGCTCGCGATCCGATAGTCGCCCTCGAAAGTGCGAAGCGTCGTCCCGACCTGCGCCGCCCGCGTGAGCACGACGCTCATCGCCTCGTCGCGCAGCGGGCCGACGACCCCGGGAACGCCCGGCTTCAGGATACCCGCCTTCTCCCCGGCGATCAGCGCCTCGGTCTCGCCGAGCTTGTCCGTGTGCTCGAGCTCGATGCTGGTGATGCACGTGACGTCGGGGGTGACGACGTTGGTCGAGTCGAGTCGACCCCCGAGACCGACTTCGAGGAGGACGCGATCGACGCCGGCCTCCGCGAAGACCAGGAGCGCGACCGCGGTCGTCGCGTCGAAGAAGCTCGGCCGTGTCTCCTCCGGCCCCCCGCGCAGAGCGTCGACGATCGGCCTGATGCGCTCGACCGCAGCGACCAGGGTCGCGCCGTCGATCGCGCGGCCATCGACCCGGAAGCGCTCGACCCAGCTCACGAGATGGGGCGAGGTGAAGGTCCCGACGCGCTCGCCGAGCGCGAGGAGCAGCGACTCCGCGAAGAGGCAGGTCGAACCCTTCCCCTTCGAGCCAGCGACGTGGATGATCGACAGCGTCGATTCAGGACGACCGAGCGCCTCCATCAGCGCCTCGATCGGTCGCAGGTCGAGCCGGCGATAGGCGTAGTTCGTCGCGCGCTCGCGATTGATCAGCCCCTCGAGATACGCGGCGGCGTCCTCGACGGTCTCGAGCGGGAGCGGGCGATCGTCCGGGGGGGTCGGATTCATGGGATTCGGGGCGCCGTGGGGGGCGCGACAAACGAAGAGGCGGCCAGCAAACTGACCGCCTCTTCCAGAGCTCGAAGACTCCGATCGTCGTGGCGCCACGAAGGCGCAGCGACGACTACTGGAGCATGTACTTCTGGCGCTCGCGGTAGGCCTTGAGCGCGGAGCTCGTCGACTCGACCGAGGGGTAGAAGTACTTCACGGCGTGGCCGCACTCCTGGCACACGCGATAACAGAACTTGAAGCCCTCGACCTCGCGGACGGAGCCCACGTCGATCTTGTTCTCGTCCGTGCAGCAGCTCGACGGGCGGGTCGGCGAGACGATCTTGCGCGGATAGTCGTTCTTCGGGGCGTCCGAATCCGAGTACTGGATGATGTTCTTCGTGAGGCGATGGGATCGCTCTTCGGAACTCTTCTTGCGGATATTGCTACCGATTCTTCGCAACGGTTCTTCCTCGCATGGTTACGGGCCCTGCCTAGCCCCCGAGCCTAACGCCCAGGTCCTTCAGCAGCACCGATCGATTCACGAAGGGCCGCTCACACGGCGGCCCATCGGTCGTCCACAACCGACTCGATCCCTCGTCCTCGGAGAGCTCCAACATGAGCGAGCTCCGGGTCCCGTATCGGTCGGCCTTTCCGTCGGAAATGTGGACGCACGTGGCTTCGAAGGGGCTGTCGATCCCCTCGCTGCCGACGTGCTCACGGCAGATCCGGGCCAGGCCTTCGAACAGGTCGAAGGTCGACTCCGTGATCATCTTCTCGACGCGCGCGCGAATGCGCGTCAGCTTGAGCGCGCGGGGCTCTTGGGGTGCCGTCAGCCCACGAGAGTCCACGACGTCCTCGAGTCCCTCGAAGCCCGGGTAGGCCTCGCTCATGCGAACGCCTTCGCGATCGCGCTCTTCTGCGTGTTCGAGCAGCGCGGTCGTTCCGAGCGCTGCGGCGATTCGTTCGTCTTCGACGTTGCCGACTATGTGCGGTCCGGGTTCGAGCGCGACGACGCGCGGCCGATCCCGGTAGACGACGAGGAAGGCGTCGCGTCCGTCGGCCACGAGCAGCTGGAAGGGGTTGTAGGCCGCCTCTTCCAGTCCTTCGATCGCCTGCACGGCGGCGGCGGCGCTCTCCGCCTCGAGCGCCATCATCACGACGTCACCACGACTCGAAAGCTCGCGACGCGGTCCCCCGTCGCTCGCGTCGCCCGACGTGTCATCGACGCCGCGAGGCGTCGAAAGCAAAGGTCCAAGGTTCGTCAGGCCGGCGAAGACGCCGCGCTGACTGAGTCCCACCCACGTGCCGCCGGCTTCGAGGTCGAGGGGCGAGAGGATGGGGCCGGTCGCCGACTGCCGGATCGCGAAATCCTCCGCCGGCCGCGCCAGGAACTCGTCCCGATTCGCGGCCACGACCAGAGGTCGATCCGCGACGCAGCGGTGGAGAACGATCAGCGTGCACATGTCGGGTGCCGGCTCCTTCGTTCGCAGCGGTGGGTCCGCGCTTCACGCGTGCGCTGTGGCCTGTCGTCCGCAGACCCCGGAGCCGGTTCGGCTTCGCGGGCACACCCCGGGCACGACCTTCCGGGCCGGATCGGGGAGGAGCGCGCGAAGCGGGGGCGGCGCAGGGCAGGCGGTGTGACGGCAGCGTCACGATCCGAGAGAACGGATTCGCGGCGGGACTCCCCGAATCCAAGGACCGGGCAGCCTAGCAGTGATCCATCAGGCGTGCAACTAAAATTCGTAGGAAAATCAGCTAGATATGGGAATTCCGACCGATTCCTCATGAGCATTGCCATCGGCCGTCCCACCGATTGCCGGTCCGCGGTCCATTCCCGAGACACCCCCTCCGGAGAGGAGGCGCGATTTATTTCGAGAACGCGTCGATCCGCTCGAACCGATGCATCAGCTGGACGAGGCCTTCGTAGGCGACCGCACCGACGGGCTCGAACGCGCCGGGCCCCGGCCCCGCAGGGCGCCCGCCGTCTGGGCCCGCGGCGCGGTCCTCACCGACCTCCACGAGGGAGAGCACCTGGCCGTATCCCGCCGACAGGAAGGCGCCCTGGATCCCCTCTGGCGTGGCCCAGGGCGCGTCCGAGGGGAAGGCGTCGGCGTGCCCGAGTCGCGCCGCCGTCCGCCAGAAGAGATCCCGAAAGACCGGGTGAGAGCGCAGATCCCGGGCGATCTGCGTGCCCTCGACCGCGCGGGGCTCGAGAACGAGGACGGCCCGCAGACCCCGCAAGCCGTCCTCGGCTTCGATCCGGCGGATCAGAGCGGCACCGGCCTCCCGCAGGGCCTCGCTCGCTCGACGCGGGTCCGGAGCGGGCCGCGCCGGTGGCACCACCCCGGCGGCGACCAGGACGACCGTATACGAGCGCGGATTCCGGGAGAGCGCCCGCGCGAGCTCGAGCAGGATCGCGACCCCTGCATCGTCCACGCTGGTCCGTACACCGACCGGGACCCACGGCGCGACCACGAGGACGCGATCCGAGGACGGGCCGGGCAGGCGCGCCAGCAGCGAACCGTCCGCGTCTTCGTTCCCGGTGTCGTCGAGCTCGGCGCCCGCCCAGCGGAGCTCGCGTTCGAGGTAGGCTCGCGCGCGGTCGGTCGCCGCGCTCCCAGGGGGTCGTGGACCGATTCGAGCCAGGGCCGCGTAGTGCGCTCGCACACGCTCGGCGGAGAATCGGTCGGCCGAAGCGTCGATTTCCGGGGGCGGCGGAAGGTTCGAACACCCCGCGAGCCCGACCAGCAACAGACCGGCAACCAGGCGGCACAAGCGCCCGGAACCTCGGTGAATCGGGGTTTGCGATCGTGTTCGCGGATTCACGCGAACGTGCTCCCCGACCCTGATTCGTCCCGGATATCCGCGTTTCGCATGCAGAATGATTGACACATCCGAGCACTCAGGGACACTTCCCTGACGTAGGCCCGCTCCTCGCGGGGCTTTTCGAAAGTCGGAGGCAGAGCTCTACCCTGAGAGCTCTGCCTCCCTTTCGTTGGGGCCTCGGTCGCTGGGGCCCCGGATTTTCGCTCCGGCCGCGCGCGGCCCCTTTCGAGCTGCCGCGCGCACCTCTCCGATTTCTAACCAATTCGGGGGGCCGGGGCTTGTGGCTCCGCGAGACGAAGGCATGATCGCCGTCCTCGCCGGTCCCAGGCGGAGCCCCCAGCCATGCCGCGCGTCTGGAGCGCGACCCTCGACGGACTCGAGGGCGTGCCCGTCGAGGTCGAGGTCCGCCTCTCCTCCCAGCTGCCGCGGGTCGACGTCGTCGGCCTGCCCGAGGCCGCCGTTCGCGAGAGCACGTCGCGCATCCGCGGCGCGATCGCCTCCACCGGGACGTCCTTCCCGGATCGCCGGGTGACCGTGAACCTGGCACCGGCCGAGCTCCGCAAGCAGGGCGCCGGGCTCGATCTGCCCATCGCGATCGCGGTCCTCGCCGCGACCGCGGACGCCCTCGAGCCCGCCCATCTGGCCGGCCGCGGATTCGTCGGAGAGCTCGCCCTCGACGGGCGTCTGCGCGGCACGCGCGGGATCCTCGCCGCGGTCCTGGCGCTCCGCGATCTCGGCCTCGACGAGGTGATCGTGCCCGAGGACCGAGCCGCTCGCGCCGCCGAGGCGCCCGGGATCCGTGTGATCGGCGCGCGCCACCTCGCGGCCGTTCTCGACCATCTGAGCGGAACGGAGATCCTGCCACCCGCCGAGCCGGATCGGACGGACGACGCACCCGACGCCTCGGCGCCCTGCCTCTCGGACGTCCGCGGTCAAAAGACGGCCCGGCGCGCCCTCGAGATCGCGGCCGCCGGCGGACACGGGCTCCTGCTCACCGGCCCGCCGGGCAGCGGCAAGACCCTGCTGGCCCGCCGCCTCCCGGGCCTCCTCCCGCCCCTCGACGAGCCGGAGCGACTCGAAGCGTTCTGCATCCTCGACGCCTCGGGGCTGGCACCCGAGTCCGCGCGCATCGCCGCGCATCCACCCTTTCGGGCACCGCATCACGGGGCGAGCGCGGCGGGGCTGCTCGGCGGCGGGAGTCCGATCCGCGCCGGAGAAGTCTCCCTCGCCCATCACGGCGTGCTCTTCCTCGACGAGCTTCCGGAGTTCGATCGCCGCTGCCTCGAATCCCTCCGCGAGGTCATCGAACAGGGGGTCGTGCGCGTCGCTCGGGCGACGGTGCGCTGCGAGCTGCCCGCGCGCTTCCAGCTCGTTGCGGCCGCGAACCCCTGCCCCTGTGGCTTCCACGGCACGCCGGATCGCGACTGCCGTTGCGACGACGCTGCGCTCGCCCGCTATCGGCGGAGGCTCTCGGGGCCGCTGCTCGATCGGATCGACCTCGACGTGCGGGTCGGGGAGGTGCGATGGGAGGCGCTTCGGGCGGCCAGCGGGGAAGAGACCAGCGCGACGGTGCGCGAACGCGTCCTCGCGGCGCGCGCGCGACAGCGGGAGCGCGGCGTCCGGTGCAATGCCGAGATCGAGGACCGGGTGCTCGATGCGCGGGTCGATGCGGAGACGTCGGCCCTCGATCTGCTCGGCAACGCGGTCGAGCACCTCGGTCTCTCGGCCCGGGGCGCCCGCCGACTGCTTCGGGTGGCGCGAACGATCGCGGACCTCGCGGGCGCGACGAGGACACCCCGCAGCGCGATCGCCGAAGCACTCCAGCTGCGGACCCCGTCGCCGTGAGGACACGCGCGCTTCCCCGGCAGATCCGACGAATTCCGGACGCCTGCGTCGAATTCCTGGCAGTCGGCCAGTCGGCACCGAGCGAGACCGGGGCGGCGATCGCTCAGGCGAAATCTCGTCGCCCAGGACCGGCAATTCGCCGGCACGCGACGTGCATCCACCCCGCGAGGGCAGCCTCACGGGCCCGTGAGGGCGCCCGGAGCGCGACTTCACCGAACGACCGGTGAGTTGCCGTTCACACGATCGGCACCCCTGCCGATGAATGAATCACCGGGCAGCGGAGCCCGGACGCGGAGGACGCGACATGGACTCTTCTCAGAACTACCGGGACGCCCGACCCGGGAGCCGACTCGTCCCAGTCGAGCACCAGCTCGCCGTGCACGAGATCGAGCCCTCTCCCGACGAAGCCCTCGCGCCGCTCACCCTCATGGAGCTGGTCGACGCGGTCAGCGAAGTGAGCGAGACCGAGCAGGAAGTCCTCGCCACCGTGACCTACATGCTCCGTTCCGGCCGCATCCAGCTCGCCGACGACGAAGACGCCGCCGCCCTCACCGCCCTCACCGCCTGATCGACTGCAGCGTCGCGCCGTCCGGACGACTCGGCGTCGCGGACCGCCTCGTCGTGACGACTCCGGACGAGTCGGCGTCGCGGACCACGTCGTCGTGACGACTCCGCGCGCACGCCACGCCGCCTGACAAGAAGTCGCTGAGCAGCAACGCTGCCCCGAAGGCGCCTACTCCGCCCCCCTACACGACTGACAGTGCCCGTAGAGCTCGTGCCGATGGCGCAGGATCTCGAAGCCGTGGCTCGTCGCGATCTCGTTCTGCCGCTCCTCGATCTCGTCGCACTCGAACTCCTGGATCTTTCCGCACTTGATGCAGACCAGGTGATCGTGGTGTTCGTGTTCGATCTCGTAGCGGGTGATGCCGTCGTCGAAGTGGCGCTCGGTCGCGAGCCCGGCCTCCACGAGCAGCTTCATCGTCCGGTACACCGTCGTGTAGCCGATGTTCGAGTGCGCCTTGCGAACCGCCTGATAGAGGTCCTCGCTCGTCACGTGGCGCTTCGCCTCGAGAAACGTCATGAGGATCACCTCACGCTGACGCGTCTGCTTGAGGTGGTTCTTCTCGAGGTAGGTCGCGAGCGCCTGGAACTCGGCTTCGTGGGCCATCGCGGGAGGGTATCACGCCGCCCGACGAGGTTCCCGATCGCGCATGAATCGACACGGCCTACTCGAGCAGGTCCTCTGCGCGTGAAGCGAGGTCATCGTCGAAATCCTCGGAGAGCAGCCGGATCTGGCGCTTGAGCCCGCCTTCGAGCACGAGTGCTTCTTCGTCCTTCGACCGCAGCAGCGCATCGAGCACCTCGATCGAGAGCGCCTTGTCCCCGGCATCGAGGAAGATCGACGCGAGCTCCGGGCTCGTGGGCACGCCGATCGCCTCGACGTAGGCGCGACAGGCCGCCGGAAGCTCGGGCGTGCCATGGGCTTCACGCACCGCGTCCGCGAACGCCTTGCCCTCCTCGCCACCCGCTTCGTCGGTGAAAAGCGCGTCGGCCGCAGCGAGCGCCGCCTTCGATGCCTGCGCTTCGTCGCGGGCGGCCCGTCCCTTCGCGGGACGACCCCCCTCGCGCCGCATGCGGTCGCGCTCCGAGTAGGTGAGCTTGCGTTCGTCATCCGCCATCGCGCGAGCCTCCGCTCTGGTTCGTGCGTGAGTCGAGGTGAGCGAGGTTCGCTCGGGCGGCCTCGTTGTCGCAGTCGAGCTCGAGCGCGGCTTCGAACGCGGCGCGGGCCCGATCGGGCTGGCCGGCCCCCTGATAGGCGAGACCGAGATGGTTCCGCACCGCGCTCGCTTCCGGCACGAGTCGAGCGGCCTCCTCGAGGGCGACGATCGCCCGCGCATGCTCACCGCGATCGAGGGCCGCGGTTCCGTCCACGTAGAGGCGCCCGGCCTGCCACGCGCGGACCGGCGCGGTCTCGCAGGCGACGCTGAAGACCAGCGTCCACGCGAGAGCGACGGCGGAAACGACCCGCGTCCCAGCGCGTCTGTCTTGCGTCACTTTCCGGTGTCGACCGAGCCGCTGCATCGCCGGCCCTCCTCGCGCGCTTCGGCGCGTCCCGATTGCCCCCGGATGGACTCCATGGTACCCAAGCGGAACTGGCAGATCCGATGAAACTCGTCCATCCAACACCGAGCCGCTCGACCGGCCACGCCCAACGAAAGCGACTGGAGCGGATTCATCCCGCTTCCCCGTCGCTCGGCGTGCCCGTTCGCGACGGCTCGAAGCGTTGGATTTCCGACTGGAGGAATCGCGTCTGTCCGTGACTTGAATCTCTATGAGACGAGTCCGAAGCCGACGGCCCACGCAGGTGGCGCCGATCGAACCGAGGGGCCGCAGACGCGAGAGCGACTGCGGCCCCTCGGCTTTCCAGACACGGATGGGTGATCGACCGCCCTCTCCGTATGGAGTCGGAACATGGGATTCGAACGAAGCGAGGAGATCCGGATCGACGGCACGTCCGGAGGGCTGGGCGAAGTCGCGCGCCCCGCCGGCCCCCTCGTCCTCAGCCAGATGCTGATCACCGCGATGGGCGTCGCGGACGCCGCGATCGTCGGTCGCCTCGGCGCGAGTGAGCTCGCCGCGGTAGGGCTCGCCGGCATGTGGGTCTGGGCGCTCTCCGCGTTCTTCGTCGGCGCGGCGACGGCGATCCAGACCTTCGTGGCCCAGGTCCATGGCGCCGGATCGCCGGAAGAAGCGGGCGGCTGGTGCTGGCAGGGGATGGCCTCGGTCGTCCCGATCGCCGCGACCGCGTCGTTGCTCCTCTTCCTCGGCGCGAACGCGATGCTCGAAATGATCGCGCCGAGCGAGACCGTCGCGCCGCTGGCGCGCGGCTACATGCGAGGCCGGGCCCTCGGCGTGGTCGGCCTCGTGTTCGCGGTCTCGCTCTCGTCCTTCTTCCGGGGGATCGGGGATGCACGTACGCCCTTCGTAGCGACGGCGATCGCCAACCTGGTCAACCTCTTCCTGGACCTCGGCCTCGTCTACGGCTGGTACGGCTTCCCTAAGCTCGGGGTGGTCGGCGCCGGAATCGCGACTTCGACCTCCGAATGGTGTTATGCGGGGATCATGGCGATCGCGTTCTTCCGCGCGCCGATTCGTCGCGCGTTCCGAACCGGATGGACGCGGCCCGACCTCGACCCGGTCGTGCGGCTGTGGCGCGTCGGCCTCCCGATCGCCGGGCAGTGGGTCACGGAGATGGCGGCCCTCGCGCTCTTCACGACCTTCGTGGCGCGCATGGGCGACGCGGCGATGGCGGCCAGCCACGCGTTCGTGCAGATCCTCTCGCTGTCGTTCATGCAGGCGGAGGGAATCTCGATGGCGGCGTCGACCCTGGTCGGGCGCTACATCGGCGCGCAGCAGCTCGATCTGGTGCGCAGGAGCTTTCGGTCCTCGGTGCTGCTCGGCACGCTGCTCACCGTCGGCGTCGGCGCGCTCTTCCTCGCGATCCCCGAGCGACTCGTCGGGCTCTTCGCCGACGATCCGGCGGTCCTCGCCTACGCCGCGCCGCTCCTCGCAGTCGGCGCGCTCTACCAGTACTGCGACGCGATGGCGATCGTGACGGATGGTGCGCTGCGTGGCGCGGGCGACACGAAGTGGCCCTTCTTCGCCCGGAGCGCGCTCGCGTGGGGGATGCTGCTGCCCCTGGCCTGGCTCTTCGCGTTCCGATTCGACGGCGGTCTGACCGGGGCGTGGCTCGGCGGCCTGGTCTCGATGGCGCTCCTCGCCGCGCTGCTCTTCTTCCGCTTCCGCTCGGGCGCCTGGCAGCGAATCCGGATCTGATCCCGACCCCCGATGCGTCGCCGCGTGTATCATCGCGGCGACGCATCGGGGGGTACGTTCGATCCAATGAAGGTCCTGGTCACGGGCACGGCCGGATTCATCGGCGCCGCGGTCGCCGCGCGCCTGCTGGCTCGCGGCGACGAGGTCGTCGGCGTCGACTCGCTGAACGACTACTACGACCCGAGCCTGAAGCGCGCGCGGCTTGCGCGGATCGAGGGCGAGAGCAGTTACGCCGGACACGCGTTCGACCTGGCCGACGCCGACCGCACCCGTGCGCTCTTCGCCGCCGAGCGCCCCCAGCGCGTGATCCATCTCGCTGCGCAGGCCGGCGTCCGATACTCGATCGATCACCCCGAGGCCTACGCCCAGGCGAACCTCGTCGCGTTCCTGAACGTCCTCGAGGGCTGCCGCGCCGTCGAAGCCGAGCACCTCACCTACGCCTCGAGCAGCTCGGTCTACGGCGGAAACACCCGGACACCGTTCTCGGAACGCGACGCGGTCGATCACCCGGTCAGCCTCTACGCGGCCACCAAGCGCGCGAACGAGTCGATGGCGCATACCTATTCCCACCTGTACGGACTCCCGGCGACCGGGCTGCGCTTCTTCACGGTCTACGGGCCCTGGGGCCGGCCCGACATGGCGCCCTTCCTCTTCGTGAAGAAGGTCCTCGCCGGCGAGCCGATCGACGTCTTCAACCACGGCGATCACCAGCGCGATTTCACGTACATCGACGATGTCGTCGAAGGCGTCCTCCGCACCCACGATCAACCGGCGGCGCCCGACCCGGACTACGACCCGTCGCGTCCGGATGCGTCCCGTAGCGCTGCCCCCTGGCGGATCTACAACATCGGATGCGCGCAGCCGGTCGAGCTCCTGCGATACATCGAGGTGATCGAGGAGTGCACCGGTCGCGAGGCGATCAGGAACATGCTGCCGATGCAGCCCGGGGACGTGAAGGCGACGTGTGCGGACGTTTCCGCTCTCGCTGCGGCGGTCGGCTACCGGCCACGGGTGGCGATCGAAGAAGGCATGGCGAAGTTCGTCGCGTGGTACCGCGACTACTACCGCGTCTGAGTACGGCGCCTGAACCGGCCGTCCGCGGGCTTTGCTAGGCGTCGCGCAACTTCGCGAGGGCGGCGCGATTCGCCGCACACACGCCGCGCTCGGTGACCAGCGCCGTCACGTAGCGCGCCGGGGTCACGTCGAAGGCGGGGTTCGCCGCGGGGCTCGCGCGATCGAAGATCTCGACGGTGAGCACGTCCCCGGCCGCGTGACCGGAGATCGTCCGCACCTCTTCGCCATCGCGCTCCTCGATCGGGATGTCTGCCACGCCGTCGTGGATCTCCCAGTCGATCGTCGAGAAGGGCAGCGCCACGTAGAAGGGGACGCCCGTATCGTGGGCGGCGAGGGCCTTCAGGTAGGTCCCGATCTTGTTGCACACGTCGCCGCTCGCGGTCGTCCGGTCGCTGCCGACGAGGACGGCGTCGACCTGCCCGCGCTGCATGAGGTGACCGCCGGCGTTGTCGACGACGACGGTGTGCGGGATGCCCATCTCGCGCAGCTCGAAGGCGGTCAGGCTGGCCCCCTGGTTGCGCGGGCGCGTCTCGTCGACCCAAACGTGGATCGGCAGCCCCTCCGCGTGCGCCTTGTAGACGGGGGCGAGGGCCGTGCCCCAGTCCACCGTCGCGAGCCAGCCGGCGTTGCAGTGCGTGAGCAGCTGCACGCGCTCGCCCGGCTTGCGCGCCGCGATCTCGCGGAGGCGTTCGAGGCCATGCACGCCGATCGCCTCGCAGGCCGCGACGTCCTCGTCGCAGATCCGCTCCGCTTCTTCGCGTGCCCGGGCGGCCCGCGCGTCGAAAGCGACCGGACGCACTGCCGCGGTCACGCGCTCGATCGCCCAGCGCAGATTCACCGCCGTCGGCCGTGTCGCCGCGAGCCGTTCCCCGGCGTGCGCGAGACCCGCGTCGGTCGGGTCGCTCTCGAGCGCGAGCGCGAGTCCGTGTGCGGCCATCGCGCCGATCAACGGCGCGCCGCGCACGCGCATCACGGCGATGGCTTCGCAGACCGCGTCCAGATCCGACAGCGCGCGCACCACGAAGTCATGGGGCAGGCGGGTCTGGTCGATGATCTCGATCGGGCGGTCGCCGGGCTCGCGCCAGATCGAGCGGTAGTGAACACCGTCGATCAACATCCCGCGACGCGCCCGGTCGTCACTCGCCCGCGAACTCGCAGAGCGTCCGCACGCGACAACCCTGCTTCTCGAGCAGCGCGGCGCCACCGAGGTCCGGGAGGGACACGACGAACGCGCACTCCGAGATGATCCCGCCCTGGTCGCGGATCAGCTCGACCGCGGCCTCGGCGGTCCCGCCGGTCGCCACGAGATCGTCGACGAGGAGCACCGTCGCGCCGGACTCGATCGCATCGACGTGCATCTCGATGCGGTCCTGGCCGTACTCGAGCTCGAAGTCGCGGCCGACCGTCCGGCTCGGGAGCTTGCCCGGCTTGCGCAAGGGCACGAACCCCACCCCGAGACGGATCGCGAGGGCGGCCCCGAAGATGAATCCACGCGCCTCGATCCCGGCGACGATCGCGGGCTTAGGCTCGCCCCCGTCGTAGGGTCGCGCGAGCTGCTCCACGGACGCCTTCAACCCGTTTCCGTCCAGGATCAAGGTCGTGATGTCACGAAACTGGATCCCCGGCTTGGGGTGGTCCGGGATCGTGCGGATCAGATTGCGTAGCGCTGCGCCATCGTCCAAGGCGGGTTCTCCTGGTTGGGCACGCTACGAGATCGTCGGGCATCGCGCGACCGAGGAGACGAGCGTAGCCGACGAGCGAATGCGTTTCCGACGTCGCTCGCACGTGCTTCGGCGATCAGCGCTGCGCCACCGCCGCATCGAGCTCGCCGACATAGCGCGTCGCCGAGTTCCGCCACGAGAAGTCACGCACCCGCGCGAATCCCACCACGCGGCATTGCTCGGCGAGCTCGTCGTCGCTGGCCATTCGTGCCAGCTGCTTCGCGACGTCGCTCGGGTCGTGCGGATCGCAATAGATCGCAGCCTCCCCAGCCACTTCTCGATGGCACGTCGCGTCGGAGGCGACGACGGGTAGGCCGTTTCCCATCGCCTCGAGGAGCGTCAATCCGAACGTCTCGAGCAGTGAGGTCACGACATACACACGGGCTTCGGCCATCCGTGCGTGTACCTGGGCCGGCGACAGCGCACCGATCATGCGCACCCGGTCGCCGAGGCCCAGCCGCTCGATTCGGGCCTCGAGACTCGCGAAGTAGTCCGGAAGCGGCGCGCCGCCGACGATCTCCAGGCAGAGGTCGTCATCGTGCTCTGCGACGTGGATTGCCATCGCGTCGATCATCGCTTCACAGTTCTTGTGGACGTACGCGCTACCGACCGAGAGAGCGAGCGGTCGGCGCGCGGACAGCGGCGGGCTCGTTTCCGGGTCGTCCCGCGCGAGTTCGACGCCGCTATGGATGACGCAATGGCGAAGTCGGGACATGTCCCAATAGCGTTCGCACAGTTCGACGGAATTCCGCGTGAGAAAGACGTTCTGCGCCGCGCGCACCATCGAGCGGCCCTGCACAAATCGCTGTGCGAGCACGAATAGACTCTCCGAGAAAGGCCGCGGGATCCCCGGTGGCGTGAATACGTTCGAGTTCTGCCAGACCGCCACCTGCGGGACCTCGGTCCGGAAACAGAGGTATCCCCCAAGCTGGAGAATCACGTCGAAGCCGTGTTCATCGATCAGCTTCGGCTGGCCACGCTGCTCCCATTTCCATCGCGCGAGTCGCGGCAGGAGATCCGGGCGCTGCATCACCTCGACGTTCGCGGGATAACCGTAGTCAGCGACTTGGTCGTGGGAGCACAGGAGGACGAGCGAAAGTTGAGAATGATCCTCGGCCATCTGTCGCGTGAGGCGCGTCGCGACCGTGATTCCGCCCCCGATCGTGGCCGACAGTGCGTTCACGAGGACGCGGCGGGGAAACGCCTCCTCGGGGTTCGGCTCGTTAGTCGACGGCCCATCGCCAGCTCGATCATCGTCGCTCACTGGGCGCTCGCTTCCTCATTCGCTCGTCGACATGGCCACAGGATGCTCGTTCCCGAGACGAGTACCAGCGAGGCGGGAAGGTAGCGAATGACCTCCGGCCGACGCCCGATTCCACGCTTGCCCGCATCGCGAAAAGGTCGCGGCGCTGGGTTCGCCCTCTGTTTCGACCGATGAGAATCGGGAGGCCTAACATCCTTCGGATCGACTCCTCGAATTCGTTGCAGACGTTCGACGAATCGTTGCGCTCCGCGGTGCACGACGATCGCACCGCGCGCACCCGATCAGGGCCAGTCGATCGTTGCGCGGCGAGCCTCGCGAACCGAGCACACCGACGCCACCAACCGTCTCGATGACCTTGCAGGCTCGACAGCGGGTCTAATGGCGCCCCAGCGAGCGGCCGATGTACCGTCCGCAGGCCGCGATTTCCCGAGCTGTGGGCTAGAGCCCTCACGAGCGCGTGGTATCGTTCCGCGCCTCAGACCCCCAGGCCCCGCTACAGGAGCGACGCACGTGTCCCAGCCCCGACGAGCTCTCATCACCGGCATCACCGGTCAGGACGGCAGCTACCTCGCCGAGTTCCTCCTCGAGAAGGGCTACGAGGTCTTCGGACTCGTCCGCCGCAGCTCCAGCGAGAACAGCGAGCGGATCGACCACCTCCGCGGTCAGGTCGAGCTGATCCAGGGCGACCTGCTCGACTACCACTCCCTCGTCTCCGCCCTGAAGCAGTCGCAGCCGACCGAGGTCTACAATCTCGCCGCGCAGTCCTTCGTACCGACGAGCTGGAACCAGCCGATCCTCACGGGCGAATTCACCGGCCTGGCGGTCACGCGCATGCTCGAAGCCGTCCGCGCGAGCGACGAGCGGATCCGCCTCTACCAGGCAAGCTCGTCCGAGATGTTCGGCCAGGTGCGCGAGGTCCCGCAGACCGAGGAGACGCCCTTCTATCCGCGCTCACCCTACGGCGTCGCGAAGGTCTACGGCCACTGGATCACGATCAACTACCGCGAGTCCTACGACCTCTACGCGGTGAGCGGCATCCTGTTCAACCACGAGTCGCCTCGACGCGGCCACGAGTTCGTGACGCGCAAGATCACGGACGGCGTCGCCCGCATCAAGCTCGGACTCGAGAGCGAGCTGCGCCTCGGCAACCTCGACGCGGAGCGCGACTGGGGCTTCGCCGGGGACTACGTCCGCGCCATGTGGCTGATGCTCCAGCAGGACACGCCGCAGGACTTCGTGATCGGAACGGGCGAGACCCACTCCGTCGAGGAATTCTGCCAGATCGCGTTCGAGCACGTCGGACTCGACTTCCGCGACCACGTCGTCGTCGACGAGCGCTTCGTCCGCCCCGCCGAGGTCCACCAGCTGCTCTCGGACCCGAAGAAGGCGCGCGAAGTCCTCGACTGGACGCCGGAGGTCGACTTCCGGCAACTCGTGACGATGATGGTCGACACCGACCTCGAGATCCTCACGAAGCGCCAGGCCGACGGCAGCGTCGTCGCCGCGGGCGACGCGTCGACGCCGCACAGCCGCTAGGCGCGAGGTCGTCGGAGTTCGTCCGGGACCTCAGTCCCGGATGTGATCGTCACAGAGCGACTTCATCACCATGTGGCCGAAGATGAAGTGCAGGTCTTCGCAGATCTGCATGTCGAAGCTCTCGATGTGCAGCGCGTGCTGGGCGAGCTGCTTCACCTTGCCGCCGTCGTAGCCGCAGATCGCCAGGGTCACGCCGCCGCGATCGTTGGCGGTCTCGATCGCCTTGACGACGTTCGGGGAGTTGCCGCTCCCGCTGACCGCGATCACGAGGTCGCCCTCGTCCATCAGGTTCTTGACCTGCTCGCTGTAGACGTCGTCGTAGGAGATGTCGTTCGCGTAGGCGGTCATCAGGCCCATGTTGTCGGACAGGCTGGTGCCCCGGAACGGCCGGCCCGTCGACAGGAACGCCATCTTGTTCCAGTCGTTGATGTAGTGCGACGCGGTCAGCGCGCTGCCGCCGTTGCCGCAGACGATGATCTTCTTGCCGTCGAGCCAGCTCTGCTTGACGAGGCCGATGGCGTTCTCGACCGAACCGTGGTCGAGGTCGCCCATCATCTTCGAGAGGTGGCCGAAGTAGGAGGAAACGGAGAAATCCATGGGTGTGCCTTCTGGGGAGTCTGAGGGAGCTGGAGCGGCCGATCGCTAGGGCCGGTAGAAGATGATCTGACTTCCGTTGTTGTCGAAGCGGAACTTCGTCTCTCGCAGGCCGGGCAGCGCGTGCGCGATCGCGGCGCGCCGTTCCGGGGGAGCGAAGAACATCATGAAGCCGCCGCGGCCCGCGCCGAGCAGCTTGCCGCCGAGGGCGCCGGCGTTCCGGGCGGTCTCGTACCAGTCGTCGAGCTCCCCGTCGCTGATCCCACCGACCAGGGTCTTCTTGAGCTCCCAGTTCTCGTGGAGGATCTCGCCGAACGCGTCGAGATTGTTGCGCTCGAGCTCGCGCTTCAGGTCGTGGGCCAGGTCGACCATCTTGACGAGGGTCTCCTGCACCTTCTTGTCTTCCTTCGTCTTCTTGGTCTGCTCGGCGAGCAGGGAACCGGCTTCGCGAACCCGGCCCGTGTAGAAGACCAGGATGTGATCCTCGAGCTGTTGCAGCGTGTCCGTGCGACAGATCACCGGATCGACCGACACCGAGTCGTCCTGGTGGAAGCGGATGAAGTTCAGGCCGCCGTAGGCCGCCGCGTACTGGTCCTGCTTGCCGATCGGGTCCCCGCAGATCTCGATCTCGATGTGACAGGCTTCGGCCGCGAGCTGCTCCGCGGACACGTATTGCTGCTTGAAGCAGTGGAGCGCGTGGAGGAGACCGACCGTGAACGAGCTCGAGGAGCCGAGACCGGTTCCCTTCGACGGGATGTCGGCCATCGATGCGGTCTCGATTCCGCCCTCGATGCCGACCAGGTTGAGACCTGCGCGGATCAGCGGGTGCTTGATCTGGTGGGCGGCCTCGACCTCTTCGGTCTGCGAGTAGCTCGCACGAATTCCGGAATCGAATTTCCGGTTGACCGTGATGTACATGTACTTGTCGATCGCCGTCGACAGGACGGCGCCGCCGTACTCGCGGTAGAACGAGGCGAGGTCACTTCCGCCGCCGACGAAGCTCATTCGCATCGGCGTCTTGCTGATGATCATGTCGCGCTCCCGCGCATGGGCGTGTTGCTGATGATCATGTCTCGCTCCCGATTCGAACATCGGCCAGGTCTGCCGACGCCTTGACGAATGGATGCTCGTCGACTTCGCGCTCGCGGTAGAGCGCGAGGGCCTCTTCGTCGGAGGATCCTCGCGATCGGTATTCCCGCTCGAAACGCGCCTTCCGGACGTTTTCGGGGCAGCGAACGTAGAGGCTCACGCCGGCCGCTGCCACAAGCGTTTCGATCAAGAGGGCCGGAACGCCCTCGAAGAGCACGACGTCGTCCGGCTCGATCTCAAGGAGGGCACCGTCTTCGTCGCATTTCTGCGTATCCCTGTCGTATCGACGGAGATGCACCGTGGTTGCGCTCGTTCTTCCGACGAGGCTTCGTACCAGTTCCTCGACGCCGGCGATGTCGAAGCGACCGAGGACGTGGCCTGGCTCGCGCTCGTCCTTCGGTCGAAGCCATGCGTCGAGCGGCACGATCACCGCGCGCTGACCGCGCTCCGCCAGCACTTCACGGAAGACCGAGGCATGGATGCTCTTGCCCGATCGCGCGAGGCCACCGATCGCCACGAGACTCCCAGGGGCGCACGTGGGCAGCGTCGTGCGCGCCTCCGCGACGAGCTTCGCGTGTTCGTTCGTCACGAACTCGACCGCGTCCATCAGGTCGTGGAACTCGTAGTCCGGCAGGACGGGATGGCGTCGGTCGCGACCGGCGTGACCGGTTCGAAGCAGAACGGATCGGAGGCCGGCCGCTTTCGCCGTCTGCAGATCGGTGGTCGTGTCACCGATCATCCACGAGCCCGCGCGGTCGACGAAGAGATCGGCGGTCGCCCGTTCGATCATCCCCGTCGCCGGCTTGCGACAGTCGCATGCGATCTTCAGCTCGGGGCGCTCGCCCTCGAATCCGCCATCGGGATGATGCGGGCAGTGGTAGATCGCGTCGACGTACGCACCCTCTCGACCCAGCAACGTCTCGAGCTTGTCGTGGATGGCACGCAGCTCGGTCTCGTCGCAGTCTCCCCGTGCGATCACGGGCTGGTTCGTGACGACGACCGAGAGCATCCCCGATCGGTTGATGCGACGAACGGCTTCCCCGACACCCTCGATCATCTCGAGCTGCTCGACCGCGCTCACGCGATTCACCTCGATGTTGAGCGTGCCGTCGCGATCGAGGAACACGGCCGGGCATGCGTTCCGCATCGCCAACCGCTCGACCTTCCCTGAGGCCAGATCGCCCGCGACGCGAGCGAGGCGATCCGGCGTGCCCATGTCCTTGATGTACTCGCGGCTGTGATAGGCGTACAGACGCTTGCCCTCTTCGAGCATCCGCGGGAAGAGGTCGTGGGCGAAGTCGAGCTTCTCTTCCGAGTCGGCCCATTGCGCGAGGGCGCGCTTGTCGATGATGTAGAGCGCGGCGTTTACGAGGTTCCGGAAATATTCGCCTTCCGGATGGGGATGGGCGTGGAAGGCCTGGATCCAGCTCTCGTCGTCGACCGCGACCAGATCCGAGTCGTGGGGATGGTCGTTCGGGTGGACGAAGAGGCTCGCGTCCGCTCCGACCTCTTCGTGACGACGCCAGAAGCGATCGAGATCGACATCGAGCAGGGTGTCGCCGTAGAGGAGCGCGAAGCGATCGGCGAGCTCGGGAAGCGCGGCGAGGACTGCGCCCGCGGTGCCTCGCGGGACGCTGTCGAGGTGGTACCCGATCGAGATGCCGAAGCGACTGCCGTCGCCGAAATGGTCCTCGATGACCTCGGAGCGGTGGCTCGTCAGCAGTCGCAGGTCTTCGAAGCCGTGGGTCCGGGCGAGCTCGACCTGATGCTCGAGCAGCGGACGGCCGGCGACCGGAGCCATCGGCTTCGGGAGCGCCTGTCCGATCTTGCTGGCGAGGCGGGTGCCCTTCCCGCCCGCGAGGATGATGAGCTGCTTCACCGCCGGTCGAGCAGCCATGGATTCGCGGCCAGCCAGTCGACCGTCGCCTGGATCGACTGCTGGATCGTGAACTTCGGCTGCCAGCCCGTCTGCTGCATCTTCGACACGTCGAGGAAGACGAAGGGGTTGTCGCCCACCCAGCCGCGCTCGCCGCCGGTGTAGTCGAGGGTCGGTTCGAGGCCGAGGTGCTCGCAGATCCACTGCACGGATTGCTTGACCTGGATGTACTCCGGGAAGCCCAGGTTGTAGACCTGGAATCGATGCTTCGCATTGACGGCGGTCTTCTGTCCGATCACGCCGAGCATGCCGTCGAGGCAGTCCGACACGTGGAGGTACGACTTCTGCTGCGTGCCGTCGCCGAGGACCCGGAGCGTCGCCGGGTCGTCGCGGAGCGAGCGAAAGAAGTCGATCACGTGGCCGTGGGGGTAGCGCGGTCCCAACAGAGACACGAAGCGGAAGACGTAGCCCTCGAAGCCGAACCCCTCGCAATACGACGAGACGAGGCCCTCGCAGGCCATCTTCGAGGCGCCGTAGAGCGAAGTCTGGATCGGCACCGCGCAGTCTTCCGGCGTTGGAAAGACCGTCGGCTCGCCGAGCGCCGCGGCGCTCGACGCGAACGCGATCCCCTTGATGTCGTTCGCGCGCATCGCCTCGAGCACGTTGAACGTCGCGATCGTGTTCTGCTCGAGGTCACGACGCGGGTGCTGCAGCCCGAATCGGATGTCGGCGTTCGCGGCCAGGTGGAACACGAAATCCGCACCGCGCATCGCTTCCGTCATGCCGTCCAGATCGAGGACGTCGCCCTCGACCAGCCGGAAGCCGGCCTGCTGCTGCGCGTCCGCGATGAACTCGCGCTGGCCCGTCGACATGTCGTCGTACACGACGACCTGATGGCCCTCGGCGAGCAGCCGGTCGGCGAGGTTGCTCCCGATGAAGCCCGCGCCGCCCGTGATGAAGTAGGTCGTATCCGCTTCGCGAATCATTTCGTGTCCACTCCGGCCCCGTTCGAGGGGTTCCGGCTCTCGAAGCGTTCGCGCACCTTCGGCCAGTCCCGGGCCATGATCGCGTCCCAGGAGTACCCGGACTCGACGCAGCGCGCGTGACCGCGTGCCGCGATCGCCACGCGCTCGTCTTCGTGCTCCAGGTAGTACTTGACCTTGCGAACGAGCTCTTCGTGGCCCGTGAAGAATTCGGCTTCCTTGCCTTCCTCGTAGCACTCGAGGTGCTGATCCGTGCGAATCGCCAGGAGGAAGGTGCCGGAGCCCGGGATCTCGAAGCTCCGCGATGCCGTCTGGTTGTAGTTCAGCACCGAGACGAAACAGAGCCCGATGCGCGAACCCTTGAGGGCTCGTTCGTAGTCTTCGACCCCGAGCGAGGCCTGGAGGTGGTCGCCGAGCTTCGCGCGATGCTTCGATTTGAACCACGGCTCGTGCCCGTAAACGGTCACGGGAAGACCGGCGTCGATCAGGGCGAGAATCCCCGCTTCGGTCTCGGGCTCGTAGTGCCCGATGAATACGAGCGGGTTGTCCCAGGCCTTGGCGTGCTCGGCGGAGAGCGGCTCAGGGTGGAACCGGCGATGGTCGTAGCCGAGATCCGTCAGCAGGGCGGCGGGCATACGCGCCTGATCGTCGACGTTCGTGGTGAAGAACACGTCGTAGAGCGGCGCGGTCTCATGGAGCAGCCGGCGCTTGAATTGCACCGAGCGACGGCGTGCGGCCAGCGCGTCTGTGTAGTGGTGGACCATGAAGCAGCCGCGAGCCTTGAGCGCGCGCACGGTCGACGGCCAGACCCAGTCCCCCGAGTCGATCCACACGAGGTCCGGATCGAGACGCTCGCACTCCGCCAGGAGTTCGGCGTTCGCGCGCCGGACACGGGACCCGCGGAGGGTGTAGGTCTCGAAGGCTCGCGCGAGGCGTCCGACCTTCCCCCAGTCGAGGAAGCGGTCGGTATCGAAGCCGTTGACGTCGGCTTCGAGTTCCCGCAGGGAAGTGAATCGCGAGAAGCAGGTTCCGAAGGGGGCGAGCGTCCCCACATAGAGGATCTTCATCGTCGAGAACCGCGTGCAGACGCCAAAGTATGAACGCCTTTTGGGGGGGGGCGGAAATCAGGCGCCGCAGGCTAACGGGTCGCCGTCCCCCATGCCATCGGAGGCTATTGACCCTATCTGCAGTCGATCGATCGTGAATTCCCCGGATTTTTGCCCCGCGGGACGAAAACGCGGCATCGAGCGGTGAGAAATCGACCCGACGCTCGAAAAATTCCGCGATATCGCCCGAATCCGCCCCACTTCCTGTACGCGGAAGAGGAGTCCACGATGTCGAGCGAGATCGCATTCCCCGAGCCCCTGGTCGACGGCCGATCGTCGAAGCCCATGGGCGGCTCGCGGAAGAGCCCGTCGCCGGTGGGCTCCCGATCGATGGCGTGCGGATCCTGTACTCTGGGCCCCTCGACGGAACCAGTCTCCAGCGCGCCGAACACCTTCGCTCGCTCGGTGCCGAAGTCACCCACGTTCGCTCCGGAATCCCGACCTGCGAAGACCCCACCTACCAGCTCCTCCGCGTCGCGCACAAGATCAAGCACCATCCCGACCTCTACTTCGCCAACTCGCGACTGCTGAAGCGAGCCCGGCGATCGGAGTTCGACATCGTCTGGATCGACAAGGGGCTGTGGCTCCGACCGCGGACGCTCCGCCGCCTGCGCGCGCTCCAGCCGAATGCGCGCTTCGTGCAGTACAGCGGCGACGACATGATGAACCCGCACAACCAGTCGCGGCGCTATCTGGACTCGCTCCCGCTCTTCGACCTCCATGTCTCGACGAAGAGCTACAACGTGGCCGAGCTCGAGGAACTCGGGGCACGCGAGGTGCTCTTCCTCGACAATTCGTACGACCCGCAGATCCATCGCCCGGTCGAGACGACTCCGGAAGAGCAAGCCGATCTCGGCGCCGAGATCGGTTTCGTCGGCATGTACGAAGAGGACCGCGCGCAGATGATGCTGCGCCTGGCGGAGGCCGGGCTCCCCGTGACGATTCGTGGCCCCGGCTGGAGCCGCATGATGAAGGGCTCGCACCCGAACCTGCGCGTCATCGACGCCTACATGGACGACTACCGCTATCCGCGGTCGATCGCGTCAACCAAGATCAACCTGGGCTTCCTGCGCAAGGTCAATCGCGACCTGCAGACGACCCGCAGCATCGAGATCCCGGCGTGCCGAGGCTTCATGCTGGCAGAACGAACCGACGAGCACGAGCGCCTCTTTCGCGAGGGCATCGAGGCCGAGTACTTCGGTGACATCGATGAGCTGATCGAGAAATGTCGCCACTACCTCGAGCAGGAGTCGGATCGCCAGCAGATCGCGGAGCGCGGTCACCGCCGCTGCGTGCTCGGCGGCTACAGCTACGCTCAGCGGGTGCTCGGGATCGTAGAGCACGCCTCGAAGATGCAGCCCGAGCCGACCGTGGACCGGATTCCCCAGCTGAGCTTCCCTGAGCTCGCGAGCGTGGCAAGCGTCCAGTAGCCGCGTCCGGCCCCGAGTCACAATCTGGGTCGAAAACCAGGGGTCAACGCGCCGGCGCAACCGGAGCGAGGGGCGCAACGGGAGGGTCGATTCGGACGTCTCCTCCACCTGCGCCGCTGGCACCCGCCGTCGCGACAGCCCCGCGCGTAGCGATCGCGTTCGGCCCGAGCGTTACCCCGGACAAATCTGGTAGGTCACTGTCGAGACCAACGAAGTAGCTCGAGGCGAGTCCGCCGCCGAGGAGGCTGGGGCGCAGCCTGGACACGCTGCTGTGTAGGAAGATCACGCCGCCGCCGCCGCCGAAGAGGATGAAGCGAGGCTCCGGCGACGTCTCGCGCGGTCGGAACGTCGAATCTTCGAGTATGATTGGAAACGCAGCGCCGGTTCCACCGACCGCGACTAGTCGCGGCGTGTCCGAGTCGATCCCGTTCATATACCACGCACTTGTCGCCGAGTTTCGAAGGCTGAGATCACGGTCGCGCGTGCCCCTGATCCGCGCGCCGAGGACCATCCAGGTCCCGCCCGACAGCGCGTCGTCGGGATGCCCCATGCTGACGTCGTTGTTCTCGAAGCTTCCGCGATAAACGATGTTCGCGAGGGCATTGTACGCCCCGACGGCCAGGCCGAAACGACCGTTCCTGAAGGAAGCATCGACGAAAACGTTCTCGGAGCACTGCTCGGGGCTCTCGACGCCGATGGCGATCGCACTCGACCCTCCGTCGAAGACGATGTCGTAGAAGCTGACGCCCTGGCTCGCCGGCCCGATCGCGCGTTCGTACTCGAGAGCAAACGCAGGCTCGATCGCCGAGCGTTCGCGCGCGGGATCGTATGCGCGTGTCTCGAAGCGGAGACCTTGGATCGTCGCATAGGCCATGCCCTGAGTAGCGAAGACGCCTCCACGCCGGCCGAGGGGATCGCGGCGGATGGTGGTCCGATCCGCGCCGGCACCGGCGATCCAGCCTCCGGCCACGTGCTTCCGACACCGGGAGCGCTCGTGATTGAATCTCAGCGTCTCGGTCGTCCGATAGGTACCGGCTCGCAAGAAGAGGAGCTTCGGCTTCTCGCCACACGACACGTCGAGCGCGCGTTGGAGCGCCCGCGTGTCGTCATGGACCCCGTCGCCCTTCGCGCCAAAATCCCACGCGTCGAGCATCCCCGGCAACGCCGCGGACATCCGCGGACGCGTGAGCGGGTCCGGGATCCGAATCTTCGGTGGCGCGAACGTCCCCTTCGCGAGCGCAGGCTGCGGAGGAGCGAAGCGGATCCCGGGACTTCGCGACAGGCGCGACGGCTTCGCCAGGTTGGCGCCAACCTTCACGACCGCCGTCGTCGTCGGCACGAGCGCCTTTGCGTGTTGCAGTAGATTGCCGACGGCGATGATCCGGCTCGCCGACGTATCGCCGACGACGAGAGAGGCCGCGCCCGGCAGCGCGTTGTTTCCGATCAGCCAGAGGCTGCCACGAGCGTTGTAGTCGACGAAGGCGCCATCGCTTCGCCCGAGCGGACCGCACACGATGCTGTTCGCTTCGACGAGAACGTCGACCGCGAGCGGCGTCTTCGGGACCACGAGCAGTCGGCAGGGATGGACACCGCGATTCGATCCGTTCGCACCCTCGCTACGAACACCAACCAGGGCGTGAAGACCCGTGTTGGACGGAGTCTCGATCCGGATGTCCGAGGGCCCAAGCGTCGACTGCATTCCGGTCCCGAAGACGCGGAGTCGCCCGCGCTTCTGCCACAAGTGCGCCGCCTCGCTCACGTCGAAGCGCGCTCGCTCCTGGTTGTTGCTGACGTTCCCGCCGACGATGGTCACGCGCGCGTCCGGGTGGTCGACCAGGACCGAAGACGAGACGCGCCCGTGTGGCATGAAGCTGACGGCCTGGATACGAACGTCTCCGGGACCACCGACCTCGAGACGTGAGTCCTCGATCACTCCGTCGAAGATCTCCAACCAGAGAGGAGCCGCGTTCTCCATTCGAACGGCGACCTGGTCGACTCCATTGGGGTCCTGGTTTGCGATCAGGCGGAGACCCGCGAATCCGACTGCCGTGGCCCTCCGGATCAAGAAGAGGGGCTTACCCTGGTTCTTCCCGACGATCGATGTACCCATCCGATCCGCACCGTGCAGGAAGAGCGGTCCATCACGATCGATCACGATCGGATTCTCGACGACATGGTTGCCAGGGCGTACGTAGACCTGGCTCGCGTTCGCGATCGCGCGCGCCAGGCTTCGATGTCTCGACGCGTCCACGAACCCGTCGTAGGTTTCGGGTCGCGCTGGCGTGGCGACCTCCTGCGTGCCTCCCACGGAAGCGGTCAACGCCACGAGCGCGAAGATTGGGATGAACGTCGCTAATGTGGCTGCGTGGACGATCATCGGGGTCTCACACGGTCGCCGTTGGTTCGTCCTTCGACTCGGGTTCAGACTCCGAGAACGACACGCGTCGAACGCCGCCGAAGAACCGGACCGCGAGATGAACGCCTACGAGCGGGATCATGGTGAAGATCGGGCCGTTGACCGCGACCACGACTCCGCCTTGGAGCGCTAAACACGATTGGCTTACGACGATGGTCGCCGCCACGACCAGCGGAAGTGTCGCGGCCGGTCGCATGAGGGATTCGTGCGCGAAGCGCAGCATCGTCCCCAGGACGAGCATCCCGAAGAAGACTGCCGTCACGCCCCAGTTCAGATAGAACTCGCCGACCCAGGTCGTCCCGAGACTCGAATCGATCAGATGGCCGCCCGGTACATAGGCTTCCGTCACCCACTGCCCAATCGTGATCACGGGCTTGTCCGGCCAGAGAACTCGCGGAACGTACGCGACCGGAATCAGCGCAATCGTACGACCGTTCTGAAAGGGCGAGACACTGGGTGTGTCCCGCACGATCACCGAGACGACGCCGATCGCGTCCAGACGGCGGCTGGCGGCCTCGAATCCGTCGACGAAATAGTCTCCAGCGCGACCGCTCGCAACGAACCTACCGGTCCGTGCGATCGCGGGTCCCGGATTCGTGAGCACGTCCGCAATCGTAAGCGTATTCGCCTGGAGGATGTCGTGGCGCCAGAACTGGGCGACGGGATAGAGAAGGACGAGCGCCAGGACGCCCCCGACCATCCAGCGAAGCCGGATACGGCGTTCGAGGACGACCCACGTCAGCACGACCATAGCGGCAGGCATCAGCACCGCCTTCTTCGATCCGGTCATGAAGTTGATCAGCATCGTCATGGGAACCAAAGTGACGAGCAAGGCGAGCGCGATGCGCGACCGGTACTTGAGGTAGGTCGCCATCAACAGCGACGAGCTGAAGACCGTCGCGTTCGCGATCGCGCCTAGCACCCCGGAGCCAAGCGCGGCCGGGATGATTCCAAAGCTGCGACCGAGAAACACGAACCATCCGAACATCACGATGGCCACCGTCGCCATGATCGATGCGCGGTGGGTCCACTCGTACCCGACCGCCGGCAGGACGGGCTTGACCACCTGCCGGATCGGCAGCCCGTATCCTACGTAGAAGGCGATCAATCCGATGATGGCGATCCACTGGCCTGTCGCAATATCTGATGGCCAGAGGTTCGTGTCGTTGAGCGCCGGCGGATCCACCGGGCCGACGGCCGGAATGTAGTGCACGAAGATCGGCATGACGAAGCCGACCGTGTACACGATCGCGAGCATCGAGAGGAAGGTGTGCCGCTCTTCCATCGGTCGCCCAACGTCGATCGCAAGCGGCAGGAACCCGACGATCACCATGACGAGCGCCCACAGCAGGAGCGGTACGTCTTCGCCACTCACGCCGGAAGCGAGCCCGATCATCATAACGAGAATGCAAGCGGAGACGATTCCGAGACCGGTCGTAACGACCGCCAGGAGGTCGAACGACGCGTTTCGGTTGGACAGATCTGCGGTCGGTGTGGTGCTCACGACTTCACCCGTGCCATCCGTTTGAGGAACTCCACCATCTGCCCCGTCGCCATGGGGTTCACGTGGACCCAAATCCCGGTTCGGCGACGCGCTTCGAGGAAATACCAGATCGTAGTCCCGATCGATGAGACCGAGAAACCGACGGCGACACCGACCGTCCCGCCGACGCGCCCGCCCACGTAGAGTGCAACGAACGACAGGAGCGCGGAGACGAGCGTGATCCGTAGAACCGCACGTTCGTGGCCGGTCATCACGAGCAGCAGAGATCCCGTTCCCAGAATCGTGTAGACGAAGCGCTCGACGCAGAGGATGTGGAGGAGCGGAGCGGCGGGGGCATAGGCATCACCGTAGGCCAAGCTCAGGATCTCGGACCCGAAGAGGAGAAAAATCGAGAGACCACAGAGCATCGGAATGCTCACCGCGGTCGTCGCCATTCGCAAGAGCCCCTCGAGTCGCGATCGCTCGTCCCGCGCATAAAGGTCGGCCATCATCGGCGGAACCACCGCAGCAAGCACGAGGACCGGAAAGCCGACCAGCGTCGTGAGTCGTTTCGCGGCGCCGTAAAACGCGACTTCTTCGGGATTCAGCTGAGCGCCGACGATCCAGATGTCCGCTTGGGCTGAGGCGACCTGGAGAATCCCGGCCCCGAAGACGGGAAGAGTGCTCGCGAACAGTTCTCGCCGGCGCGAGGGGCCGGAGGCGCGCACGCTGGAAAATGGACGCGCGACGATCAGTACACAGAGCAGCGCGCTCGAGATCGTGGCGCCGGCCGCGATACGCATGGCCGTTTCGAAGTCGACCGACGCGTTGACCAGCAGAAGTGATCCGAATGCTACTGCGATCAGGGTCGGCGAGAGGGCGCTGCTCAGGAAAGAGGAGATCCCGACCCGGTGTAGGCCCTGCAACGCGGCGGATCCGATGTCGAGCACGATCCGACCGATGATCCAGAGACCGATCAGCGCAACGGAGTCTGCCATCGTCTGCGAGTCGAAGACGTGGATCGACAACCACTTACCTGGACCCGCCGTGATGAACACTACGACGACGAAAGCAGACATCGCCGAGATTTCGAGTGCCGACCAGAGCGCGCGAAGCGCCGCACCCGGACGCTCCTGTCCGAGATCCGTCGATATCATGCGCGCGATCGGACGATTGAGTCCGAATTCGCCGACATTCGCGGCGATGATCACGAAGCTTTGAATCAGAAAGTACGCCCCGAGTGATTCAGGCGGAATCAGGCGAGCCAGGATCGCCTGCGAAGCGATCCCCGCGAAGAGCGCGAGCAGTCGCGCACCGAATGCCCAGGCGGTTCCGGTCACAAGGAAGCTCGAGAGGGACCCTTTCGGCACCCACCGACCGGGTCCGGACGGATAGGGTGTGGAGCGCGAAGATTCCCCTGCCTCAGGCGGTGAATCGGTCATCGGCCTTGCCCGTTTCGCAGCCCGCCGCGAGGCGATAGACCTCCGCATACTCACCGGCAATCCGTTCAGGCGCGTACCGCCGCGCGTTCTCGAAGCCGCGCTTCACGAGCGTATCTGCGTAATCCGAGTCCTCGAGCAGGCGAACGATTCCAGCGCGAATGGCCTCGACTCTGAAGGGGTCGACCATGCACGCCGCGCCGCCCGCAGCTTCAGGCATCGCGCAGACGTCGCCTGCAATCACCGGTCGTCCAACTGCCTGCGCCTCAATGATGGGCAACCCAAATCCCTCGTAGGTACTCGCAAAGATGATGAAGTCGGACAGGCGGTACTGCTCCAACAAGTCCTCGCGGCTGAGCGCGCCGTGAATCTCAGACTCGACTCCAAGCTCGTCGATTCGAGCGAGAATCGCGGCGTCGGGCTCCCCAACGATCACGAGCAGCACTGGTAGCCCCTGGATCGCCTCTAGCACGCGCGGGAGATTCTTGTTGGGCGCCGTGCCGACCTGAAGCAATCGCGTCTTCCCAACGCGCGGTCCCGGCGGAGCGGGCTTGAATTCGCTCGAGAGCGGCGGTGGAATCACGTGAATTCGCTCTGGCCGGACCGACACCCAGCGCCGGAGCGACTCCCCGCTATAGGTCGAGATCACCGTTACGTGATCGCACCGTCTGAGCGGCCACCAGTACCAGAGGAGCCAGAAGATTCGACGCCGCCAGCCCGTCAGCCGTTCGAGCGTCACGCAGTCGAGGACCGTCAGGACCGTTCTCTTTCTCGGTAGGAACCAGGCCATGTAGTGGACGTCGCCGAGCACGTGGTTCACTTCGCTTCGATTCGACCATGCCGCGATCGCGTCGCAAACGCGACCGACCACACCGCGGCTCATGAAGCGATTGATCCGCAGCCGAACTCGAACGTCGGACGGCATCTCGGCGCGAACGTCCTCGAAGAGTCGCTCGACGCTGAACGAGCCAGGGCCAGGCCTTCGCTGGAAATGGGCGACCTGGATCGTCCCGGGCCGCGCCACTAGCTGGCCCCCGGGCGAGCTGCGTCGCGGTCGGGTCGCCGCAGCACGAAGACCAGATTCGGCGTCAAAATCGGATGCCCCCCGCCCATCAGAGCGTGTGTCGTGAGCGGATAGACGAGGCTGCGGACCAGGAAGACCGCTGATCGGCGGATGCAGGCCATGATTCCCAATCCCCGCAGCGGAAACGCGGGCTCGCGCGTCTGGACGACTTCGAGGTCGACCTCATCGGCCAGCTGCTGGATCGACGACGACCCGAGAATCGTCCGGTGGGTTAGATCACCGTACTGAACCGAACGGGAGAAGGGGCTGTCGCCGGACGGAACACGGGCAACGAGTAGGCCCGACGGCTTCAACAGTCCCGCAAGGGAGCGGACGAGCTCGCGGAGATCCCCGAGTTCGAGGTGCTCGAACACGTCCAAGGCAACGACGAGATCGACTGAGCCCGTATCGACGAAAGACTCAAGTGGCATTGAAGCGTCGAGAGCGTCGAATCCCCGGGCCCTAGCGATCTCAAGCAGCTCCACGATCTGCTCCGTTCCGCGATAGCGCGCGCCCTGCTCCGAACACCACGCAGCGAAGCTACCGTTCCCGAAACCGATCTCGAGCACATCAGCGTCCGACAGGTCGCCCGCGCCACAGCGACGGAATTCGCCTTCGAAGTATGCCCGGTCCTCAGCTGTAATCGCGCCGAACGCGTCCGGACGCCACCCCTTCCAACCGCGGTAGCTCGTGTAGTCGGATCTGGAGCCATCGTGCACCACGTCGGTCAGCTTCCCTCACCGTCGTCGCACAAGCGATCGACCCAGCCACGGTCCGACTCGTATCCGTATTCTACGAGCAGGTCGCCGGCCACTTCGTCGAACGCGCGCGCAGCAGCGGGCGTAAAATGGTTGACCCAATCGCCGGCGACGCCTTTTCGGCCGACCACCGCGTTCACGTCCTCCTCACCGCGCCTGCGGCCGGTATGACGTTCGAAGCTCGTGAGCTCCAGCGTCTCGCGCACGCGGTCGGGGTCCGCTTTCTCGCAAGCGAGGTGCTCGACGATCCCCGCAAGCGTGTCCTCGCCGCTCGCCAGCATGTCTTCGTAGCGAGCCGTGTAGAGGCCGAGCGCCTGCGCCTTCCGGAGATGACGATCCATCGGAATCGAAGCCGGCTGACTCGGATCGAACAGAAACCGGAGATAGCCTGGCAAATTGCGTTGAAGGTTCTCGTGAGCGAGCGGTGCCTCGCAAAACCGCGAAGCGATCTCTCCGGCCGGCGAGTTCGGCTCTGCCAGGATCTTGTGATAATGCGAGACGACGATGTCTCGAGGATCGCGAATCATATAGATCGTGCGGTCCGGCACGATCGCAAAGCGATGGAGGTGGAGGATCACCGGATGGAAGGCGGGCGTCTTCCGGAGCCAGGGCTCGCTGATCGGAATACCGAAGTAGTGTGTCAACATCGTGCACAACCAATTGGTTCCCGTCCGCGGATAGCCCAACACGAAGATGGATCGATACCGATTCGGCGGAACGCAACTGATGGCGACGGTCGCCCAGTAGCGGAGCCGCTCGCCGAGATTCGCGAGCGAGACGTGCGGCAGGCTCACCTTCGGGACCTCCCGAAACGCGGCGTCTTCGAGGTCTCAGGCTCAGGCATAGGTATTCGATTCATCGAAACGCCCGTGGAGCGCCGGGAACCAGCCAAGGGCCGAATCGCGGACGATCGCGTAGTTGGCTTCGAAGTATCGCTCCATCTCGGGATGCCATTCGTCCAGCACTTCGAGTCGGTCGCCGCGAATGCGCGCGACGGAATAGGGCAGCCCTTCGAGCAGGTCGAACACGTCCTTCAGAAAGGATCGCGAGTAGACCCAGCGATGGTTGTACTCGAATTGCGCGACGTCGATCCGACCTTCGCGGAAGAGGTCGATGGCCCCCTTCAGCACGAAGCTGTCGTGACCCTCGGTGTCGATCTTGACGAGATGGATCCGGTCGATCTTCTCCTCGTCGCAGAACGTGGCGAGGGTCGTCTTGCGAACGCGCACGATCTCTTCCGCGGCCGAAGCCATGCTCGCGTCGAACTCGAGGGAGTTGGTCCCGCCGAGCTTCTGCATGACGACCATCTCGGCTTCCCCGATCTCGTCGGAGAACGCGATCTGCATCGGGCGGGGAGCCGCGCCGTCGAGGGCGGCCAGGTTCTGCTGCAACCGATCAAAGGTCTCGGGGATCGGCTCGAACGCGTACGAGCGAATGGACTCGCGCTGCGCGGCGCTCAAATGCGGGAAGAGGCCGGTCGTCCAGATGCCGACGTTCGCGCCGATGTCAAGGACCGTGATCGGGCCGGGCACGTCCTTCCCGGTGCCCGCCGCGACGCATCGCTGGACGAAGGCCTCTCCGTTCGTCGCCATGCGATTGTCGGTCTCACCGCGAGCTGCTCGGTAGAGCTTTCGTCCGAAGCGCCACAGGATCCTGCGCGGGGTGCCGCCAAGCCAATCTGTCATGCATCAACTCCGGGCGGAATCGGAACGTGGGGGAGCGGATCGGCGATCGACGTCGATCCCTCCGCACCCTTGCTCATCGACTGCCGCCGTCCTTCCTTTGAGCGCTTTTCCCGAAGCGCGACATGGCCTCTTCCCTACGAAGTCGCGCGAAGCATGCCAGCAAGTCCGGTTCCGTCCAAGCATCGCAACCGCGGGCGAAGATGGGGCGCTCACCCCTCGCTCGAGTCGCTCCCCGACGTCGTCGGCAGGGTCGCCAAGGCCGCGCTCTCGATCTCGTCGAGGCGCATGGGCGACGCCCCGCCCTCGCGGATCGCGGACACGATCGCCGCCAGCGCCGCCGCCTGCCCCTTGTCCTGGTTCAGGCCGCGGATCTTCTTGCCGTTCGGGAGCTGCGACGTCCGGTAGTTCTCGCAGAACGCGCTCTTCCCGTCGGCGTGCGCCTCCCAACGCTCCTTGGGGAGGTCGGGGCCCGTGTTCGCGAGGTAGGCGATCGTCGCCTGGGAGCCGTCGGCGTAGCCGAGCACCAGCAGCGTCGAGTCATCGCTCTCCGGATCGCGGCCGAGGGGGCGGATCTCCGACGTCGCGAGCGGACTCGCGATCACGAAGTTCGCGAGATCGACGAAATGGCTGGCCTCGCCCACGATCCGGCCGCCGCCAACGTCCGGGTCCGTGAGCCACGTCCCGCCCGGCGTGGCGCCCGCGGCCACCACGTATTGCAGCGCCATGGGACCCTCGCGATTCGCGAAGACGTCGCGGATGCCGATGGCGTGGGAAGAGAAGCGCCGGTTGTGCCCGACCATCAGGAGGCCGGCCGAGTCGGACGCGGCGCGCAGCACGCGCTGGACTTCCTCTTCGCGAAGGCCCACCGGCTTCTCGAGCCAGACGTGCTTGCCCGCACGCAATGCAGCCTCCGCGAGGTCCGCGTGTGAATCATGCTGGGTCGTCACGAAGACGAGATCGACCGTGTCGTTTTCGAAGACCTGCGCCGGATCCGTCCCGCAATCGGCGAAGCCATAACGCTCGCCGGTCCGCATCGCGGAGGGCCCGGTCGCCGTCACCACCGACGTCAGGTCGACACCCGAGAGGCCCTGCAACGCCGGAAGCAAGACGGCCTTCGCGTAGTTGCCCGCGCCCACGAAGCCGACGCCGACCCGGTCGCCGCGCGCGCTCGCGCGCTTCGCCGTTCCGCCGAGTCTTCGAATGCGCTCCCGCGTGACGTCCGCGTCGTATTCGAAGACCGCCGCGAGCGACTTCCGCTCGCCCCCGGCCAGGGCCTCGTAGGTCCCCGTCGCTTCACCAAAGGGCACCGTCTCGACGTCCATCTTGCGCGGGTCGATCACGCCGCGTGCGGCCAGGTCCAGGAAGGCCTGCAGGTTGCGCTGCTCCGTCCAGCGGACGTAGGCGATCGGGTAGTCGAGCCCCTCTTCCTCGTAGCGCCGGTCGTAGCGACCGGGCCCGTAGGACATGCTCATCCGGAGCTCGAGCTCCTTCTCGTAGAAGACGCGTCGATCGAGGTCCATCGCGGTCGCGCCGACGGCGACGATCCGGCCTCGATGGCGGCAGAGTTCGGCGGCGAGGGCGATCGGGGCGGAGCTGTCCGAGGCGGCAGTCACGACCGCGAGATCCGCGCCGTGTCCGCCGGTCGCGCGTGCGAAGAAGGGATCGTGGTCGTCGCCCGGGGCGGCACCGTGCTGCATGCCCTGCGCCTTCGCCTGCTCGATCCGCTTGGGATCGACGTCGACTCCGTAGACCTGGCAGCCGTTCGCGAGCAGCAGCTGGACCGTGAGCTGGCCGATCAGCCCGAGCCCGATCACCACGACCACTTCGCCTAATGACGGCTCGCCGACGCGCAGGCCCTGCATCGCGATCGCGCCCAGGGTCGAGAAGGCGGCGCGATCGAGGGACACGTCCTCCGGGACGTGCGCGGTCAGGTTCTCGGGGACGACGACGAACTCCGCGTGGTTCGCATAGCCCGCGCCCGCGCAGGCCACACGATCGCCGACCGAGAGCGTCGTCACGCCGGCGCCGACCTCTTCGACGACGCCCGCGCAGGCGTACCCGAGCGGCTGCGGCGCATCGAGCCGATTCATCACCGTGCGATAGGTGGGCAGCGGCCCTTCCTGCTGGAGCTTGCGGAGCACCTGCTTCACGAGATCCGGGCGGCTGCGCGCCTTCCCGAGCAGCGACTTCCGCGCGAAGTCCATCGCCATCTTCTCGGTGCCCGGGGACATGACGGAGTAGGCCGTCTTCACGAGGACCTGCCCGCGACCGACGGCGGGCGCCGGCACGTCCACGAGCTCGAGGGAGCCGGACTTCGCGTTCTGGAGGATCTGCTTCATCGGTCGGCGCCTGCGTTCTTCCCCGCAGCGCGCCCGGTCGCGGTGACTCCGGCGTGCTCGACGTGGCCGATCCAGCCGGCGTGGGCTTCGAACGCGGTCGTCGTCGTGATCTCGTCGAGCGTTCGCGTGTCGGCGTTGCCCGCCCCCTCGGCGACCTCGCCGACCTCGACGTCCGCCGCGGAGCGAACCGCTGTGATGCGCGGCCCCTCGTCCTGCATCGGTCCGCGCAGCTTCGACAGCTTCGTCTCGTCGAAGCCCATCAGGCGAACCGCGACCAGGTCGACGGCGACGGGATCCGCACCGGCGATCACGCTGCCGAGGGGCACGTCCGCGGGTGCGAGCGGCCCCTCCCCTTCGCCGGCGAGCACGCCGTCGATGATCGTGAGCACCGTCCGGACCGGTCCGTCGTGATCGAGGTGGAGCCCGTCCTTGTCACTGTAATAGAGGCAACGATTGAGGTCGCAGCACATGCGCCAGGTCGTGCGGTTGCCATACCAGTTGCCCGCGCGGATGAACTGGTCGCCGCGGGTCGCCGTCTCCACGCGGCGCGCCATCTGGAAGAACCCCCGGCCGCGGCCCTTCGCGAGGAGCGGGCGGGCGATCTCGGTGGCGCGACTCCGCAGGCGATCGATCAGGCTGTTCTGCGGGAACTCGTCGCCGCCTTCGTCGACCCCGCCGAGGCTGTGGTGCGGCAGCCAGTTCTTGTCGCCGTTGATCCCGACGAGGTTCTTGAGCGCCAGGGTGACGCCCGTCTTCTTGTGCGTCTTGAGCTTCGGCAGGTTGACCACGAGGTCCGCGGAGAGCACGGTCTCGGACAGCAGGTAGGCGTTGCGGCCGCCGCTGTGGTGTTCGGAGGTCGGCCCCGGGTCGTAGTCGGCGCCGCGGAACCGGTTCGGGTCGAGTCCCGAGCCGGTGAAGAAGCTGCGGTCGCCCAGGTCGACGGCGCGGTAGCCGGCGGGGTCGCCCGGGAGCGTGCGACGCTCGTCGATGATCCCGTCCCGGAAGATCACGGCTTCGCGACGCAGGTCGATCACCTCGAGCACGCGGCCGATCGCGTCGTCGTAGACGCGCACGATGTCGTCGAGACCGACGATCTCGCGGATGCGATCGAAGTCGCAGTCCATCTGGGGCGCTTCGGCGATCGCGACGCTGCCCTCGGGACCGGCGGCGATCATCGCGTAGTCGGCGACGGCACGGATCACCGCGCCGTGGGTGATCACGCTGTCGACCGTCCCGCCGCGGCCGTCGTCCGCGGGGTTCCAGTGTCGGATCAGGTTCGGCTTGAGGATGATGCGCTTGCCGCTTGCGACGAGGTCGCCGATCGGATTCCAGTCCGCGGTCCCGAAGCGGTCCGCGTCGAGGCCGAGGCCGAGCAGCGAGGCGCGCACCGCCGCGTACACCTCGTTCGGCGGACCGGTTGCGGCCCCTTCGCCGAGCAGTCTCGTGATCTCGGGATAGTCCTTCCCAGGACCCCAAGGCGCCGCGATTCCGGCATAGCTCGGCTGGCAGCGCGCCAACCCGACACGAATCATCCCTCTCCCCCACGATCCGTCTCGGCGGTCCCGTTATCCGGTCGTCCGCCGACCCGGGACTTCACGGCCCGGAACTTACCATTCGCCTCACGCGGAATCTCGCGCACGCGCCGGAGGTCGACGCGGATCTCGTCGCCGAGCCTCATTCGGATCTCGTTCAGCACGGAAGCTTCCGCCGCGGCGTCGAAGCCGGCGCGCGGCACGATCCGCACCTCGATCGCCGATGCATCGTCCTGCAGGATCTGTGCTTCGGCGATTTCGAGCTGCTCCTTGAAGACGTGGTCCATCCGCCCGATCCAGCGGCCGTCGGGGGTCACGACGTAGTCCTCGACGCGACCGTCCACGTCGAGGAAGACCTCTCCGGCCCGGCCGCAGGGACATGGGTGCTTCGAACGCGTGCCGACGTCGCCGATCCGGTAGCGGATGAACGGCGTCGCATCGTTCGCGAAGCCCGTCACCAGGAGCGCGCCCCGCACCCAGTCGTCGGTCTCCTCGGTCGCCTCGACTTCGACGAGCCCGAACTCCATGTCGAGGTGGAGGTTGCCCTCGCTGCAGCCGGTCATCGACACGGCGAACTCGCTCGTGCCGTAGCGATCGTAGATGCGCGTCGAGAACGCGTCCTCGATGTCGCGGCGATGGAACGCAAGTAGTGACTCGGAGGAGGGGAAGATCGCCTTCACACGGCCCGCCGGCAGCCGGCGATCCGCTTCGATCATCGCGCGCGACAGGAGATGGATCGACGACGGATACCCCTCGACGTAGGTGACGGGCAGGTCATGCATCGCATCGACGTAAGCCGACAAGTTCTCCTCCGTCATGTGATAGAGGGAGAAGAGGGTCTGGTGGCTCCAGTGGTTCGTGCGCCAGAAGGGTGGCGTCTTCTGCCCGAGCGGCACGATCAGCTGACCGCCGAAGGTGAAGTGCGGGTTGCGCAGTCGAACGCCCTGGCGTCTTCGCAGGCGCCAAACGACGGCGTACTCCTCGGCGAGGGACTCGCTCGTGTACCAGAGCGGGAGCGCGCTGCCGGTCGTCCCGCTCGTCTTGCCTGATAGGCGTCGGTCGGCGGGGACGTCCTCCGCGAGGAAGGACTCGGGGGCATCGCGATAGGCCTGCTTCTCGAGCACGGGGAACGCGTCGAGGATCTCGCGCAGACCCTTCGCGGGATCGTCGCCGGCCTCGAAGACCGGCAGCTCCTGCGCGCGGTAGTGCGGAACGTGGAGACGCGCGCGGTTCGCGAGCTCGACCAGCCGGCCCTGTTGATAGGCGTGGAGCGTCGCGAGCGAGGCGTCCTCGTGGGACTCGAGCTGCGCAAGGGTGCGCTCGAAGTGCGGCGTGAAGCGTGCGCGGTAGCGCTGGCGACCGGCCCAGGTGCAGGCGAGGTCCTGGAGCGGCCACGGCAGCCGCTCGTACACCGACTGCGTGTTCACGCGAGGTCCCCCGTTGCGCGCTCGACCGTCGTCACGCCCCGGTCCCGTTCTTGAAGCCCAGGTCCGCGACGACGGGCAGGTGGTCCGATGCCTTGCGCGCCGCCGGCGTGTCGTGCTCCGAGACGGCGAGGACCTCCGTCTTGCGCGTGTAGATCCGGTCGAGGGAGAGGATCGGACGACCGGAGGGGAAGCTCGCCGGCCAGTCGTGGTTGTGGTGCAGACCGAGCGTCTCCTCGAGCACCTGCGATCCCTTGCAGTTGCGCCAGGCGTTCATGTCGCCCATCAGCACCGCAGGCCCCGAGTTCAGCGCCGGGTGCTCCATCAGCGACTGCACCTGCCGGTGGCGCGTGCCGTCCACCAGGGAGAGGTGGGTCGCGACGATGCCGAGGTTCGCCCCGGCGCAGCCGACCTGTGCGAAGAGGGCGCCGCGGCGCTCGATCCGCGAGTAGGAGATGTCGAGAACGGAGACGCCGGTGATCGGGAACCGGGAGAGGATCGCGTTGCCGAGCTGTCCTCGGCGGTGGCGGCGGGTCGCGGCGAACACCAGGTAGAGGTCGAGCTCTTCGCAGAGCTGCCCGAGCTCGTCGTCGGCGGTCGGGCCCGCCTCGTCGAAGGGCCGGAGCACCTCCTGGAGGGCGACCACGTCCGCGCCCATCTCCGAGATGACGTACCCCGCCCTCGCGACGTCGGGCTTGGCTCGCCCGTTCGCACCCTGCCAACGATGGACGTTGTACGTGGCTACCCGCACGGAGTCGGACATGATCACAGGCGGTATCGGCCGTCTGGGGCCCATGACCAAGCACAAATGCGGGTCGAGGGGCAGCTTCCGGACCTCTTCTCGCGCGTTCGCGACCTGCTCCCGGGCCTTGGTGGCCGAAGCCCGGGCCTGGTTCACCGACGATCGGGCCTGGCTCCCGAACGCCTTCAGCTGCTCGACGGACTGGTCCCGGGCGCGCCGCGCGAAGGTCCGCGCGGCCGCAGTCGCCTCCGAGGCGCGATCTCCGGCCCGGCTGGCGCGGTCCCGCAGCTCCTGCGACGCGGCCCGGCCGGCGCGATCGCGCAGGTCCTGCACTCTCGACCGACTCGCCGAATCACGCGGCGACTCGCCGGTCTTCCGGCTCGCGGGCCGGCGGGCGCCCTTCTTTCGCTTCGCTGTCACGGATTCCTCGCTGACCAGGCGCGCCGGGGAGCGCGGGATGGCGCCGTCGGCCGGTCCCGGGCGCCGCCTCGATAGGACGGAATCCGCGGGACGTGTGGGTCGCGCAGCGGGAGTGTAAGATGCGGCGGCCGATTCGCCCGAACGCCGGGTGAGCCAGCGCCGGGCCGCCTCGAACGGCCCCTCCGGAGTTCCCATGTCCGCCTTCCTCCTCGATTGCTGCGCGTCCGCGCCCGCCCTCTCCGGGCCGGGCCGTCGTGTGCTCGGGGGAGCGGACATCGGTCGACGACTCCGTCTGCGCCGTCCCTAGGCTCGCGGCCCGGGACCCGCTCGGGTCCTGAGCGCGCTGGACTGGATTTCCCCGTGGGAATTCGCTGTGTCCGGCGCCGCCCCCGCGAGCCCGCCCCTTCTTTGAAACCGATCCGGCCCCCGCGTTCCGTCCATCGAGCGCACTTCGCCGGCCCGACCGATCCCATTTCGGCGGGGTCCCCGCCCGTTCGGGCGCGCGCCCGCCGCGAGGTTCCGACATGTCCGAGATCGATCCCGCATCCCTTCACGCTCGCAGCCATTCGACCGCCGAGGCGGCGGCCCACCTCGTGACCACCCGCGTCCGCGAGGCGGAGGGGGCGCCGGCCCTCTCCCCCGACACCTACGCCGAGGCGCTGACTGCCCTCGGCGCGGCCCGCGCCCATGCGCCGGCGCTCCCGCTCCTCGCTACCGGCCATGGCCACGGCGCCCGGGTTCGGCTGGCGGACGGGCGCGAGGTGATCGACCTCGTCGCCGGGCTCGGTCCCTACGCGTTCGGCCACGCCGATCCCGACCTGCTCGAGACGGCCGCGATCGCCGCGACGAACGACGTGGCGTTCCAGAGCCACGTGTTGCCGGGTCCGCAATACGCGGCGCTGACCGAGCGCCTGGTCGCCCTCGCCGGGCCACGGCTCGTGCACGCGTGGCTATCGATGTCAGGCTCGATGACGAACGAGAACGCGCTCAAGATGATCTTCCAGCGGCGAGCGCCGGCGGATCGCGTCATCGCATTCGAGCGGGCGTTCCACGGACGGACCCTCGCGATGGCCGAGCTGACCGATCGGCCCGAGTACCGGGAAGGCCTCCCGACCCGGGACTTCGTCGATCGCGTGCCCTTCTACGACCCGGATGATCCGGCGTCGACACAGAAGAGTGTTTCCGCACTCGAGGCCGTCCTCGCAGCGCACCCGGGCCGGCACGCGGCGATGTGCTTCGAGCTGATCCAGGGCGAAGGCGGCTTCCACGATGCGCCCGCGGAATTCTTCGTCGCGCTGATGGAGGTCTGTCGGGCACATGACGTCAGCGTCTGGATCGACGAGATCCAGACTTTCGCGCGGACGCGGGAGCTCTTCGCGTTTCGCACCCTCGGCCTCGACGCCTACGTCGACGTCGTGACCGTCGGCAAGATCCTCCACGGCAGCGCGACCCTCTTCACCGCCGACCACGGTCCGCGACCGAAGCTGATCGCCGGGACCTGGGCCGGCTCGACGGTCGGCATGGCCCTCGGCGCACGCGTCCTCGAGCGCCTCGAGAGCGAGGGTTATGCAGGGACCGGCGGTCGGATCGATCGACTCGAAGGGCGCCTCGACGAGGCGTTCACGCGCCTCACTGCGCGACTTCCGAGCGTCGTGACGCGGCGGTCGGGGGGCGGCGCGATGCAGGCGTTCGTGCCCTGGTCCGGCGAGGCCGACACGACGGGGGAGATCGTCGAGGTGGCGCTCGAGGAAGGGGTGCTGCTGCAGACCGCCGGCGGCGCGCCGACGAAGATCCGCATGCTGCCGCCCCTCAACGTGACCGACGCCGAGCTCGACGACGCGTTCGCGGCGCTCGAGCGCGCGCTCGTGCGCGTGGCGGAGCTCCGGTCGCTCCCGACCGGGGCCTAACGTTCGCCGCGGCGACGGATGAGCGCCGGCCGGCCCGTCGGGCCGGTCGTGCGCTCGGGTCGCGGCACGTCACGGGCCATCACCGTCAGCTGCTCCGCGCGGCGGGCATTCTCGATCGCCTCGTCGCAGATCGCGCGGAGCGCGTCCGACAGGACCGGCAGCACGCCGTCCGACGTGTTGAAGCCGGAAACGGATTTCACGTAGGCCTTGAGGCGACTCGCCACGACCAGGATCTCGGTGTCGCCGCGCGACGCGCGAGGCGTCGCGGGAGCCGACTTCGTGCTCCCGGACGACCCCGACTCGCCGCGCGAGGCGCCGGGTCCCTTCGCCCGAGGCGTTCGTTTCGCGGGCTCGGCGGGCTCGGCCGTCGCCGGGGCGCGCGCCTCGACCGCCCAGGCCTCCCGGTGGCGCTCGGTCGGCAGATGGATCTCCCAGCAGTCGACCGAACAGAAGACCAGACCGGTTCGCTTGCGATTGCAGGTCGAAACGCTGCAGACCCAGTGGATCGCGCCGAGTGCAATGTCGTTCTTGCACGCGCTGCAGCGTCGCCAGTGTCCGGATCCGCTCATGAACTGCCTCCCCGCCGTCTAGCGTGACGGGATTCGATCCGTTCGTCCAGCGGCGCGACGGCCGACTGATCGTCAGGATTCCTCCGTGGCTACCCGACGCCGGCCGAACCCGCGCCCCACGGGTCCAGCCTCCCGCCGGTGCGTTTCGAGCGCCGTCGCACGCTCGTAACTCGGAGGAGCGGAGCTAAACTCGGCCGGCCTCGGCGAGGGCATCCGCTTCGCGCTCGCCGATCGAAGCCTTCCCCGTCGTCTGGAGACCGCCGCGCCCGTGCCCGACCTGGTTGTGTCGCTCGTGTTGATCCTCGCCGGATGCGCGCTCCTCTACGTCGGCGGCGACATGCTCGTGTCGGCCTCGACGTTCATCGCAGACCGCATCGGCATGAGCCCGATCGCGATCGGCGCGACCGTCGTTGCGATCGGCACCAGCGCGCCGGAGTTCTCGGTCAGTCTCGATGCGGCGCTGAAGGGACTCTCCGACATCTCGGTGGGCAACGTCGTGGGATCGAACGTCTGCAACATCATCCTCGTGCTCGGAATCTGCGCGCTCATCCGTCCATTGCACGCGTCCCCCGAGGTGTACCGGGTCGACTTCCCGATCCTGATCGCCGTCTCCGCACTCTTCACTTTCATGGTGCACGACGGGCTCATCTCGCGCGTCGAGGGCGTGTTCCTCGCGCTCGGCCTGCTCGCCTACGTCGTCTGGAACCTTCGTCGGGCCGCCGATGACGACGAAATGAGCGAGCTGCTCGGCGAGGAAGTCGCGGAGGCGCTCGGCGACGACAACGCCCATTGGTTCCTGCCGCTCGGGCGCGCCTTCCTCGGCATCCTCTTCCTGGGACTCGGCGCGAAGTGGCTGGTCGACGGCTCGCTGCAGACCCTCGCCCCCTACCAGCTCTCCGAAGCGGCGATCGGCATCACGGTCGTCGCCCTCGGCACGAGCGTGCCCGAGATCGGCACGTCGATCATCGCCGCGCAGAAGGGCCACGGCGACCTCGCAGTCGGCAACGCGATCGGTTCGAGCGTCTTCAACCTGCTCGGGGTGCTCGGTGTGACGGCGTCGATCCGCCCGCTCTCGGCCTCGGACGTCGATCCGATGGACGGGGTCATCCTGATCGCCACCAGCATGGCCGGGCTGGTGCTCGTCGCTCGGCCCGGCGGAATCCGGCGAGCGCAGGGCTCCGTGTTGATCGCGACCTACCTGCTCTATCTGGCGATCGCGATCTTCTGATCCGGACGCGCTTCCGCGTACCGAAAGCGCGTTTCGACGGCGACGTCCCGCTTTCGCCCGTCCGCCTCGAGGTAGGGGTAGACGAAGTAGTTGAGCGGCCGATCGCGATGGGTCTCGCCCAGGCGCAGGTCGCGGCCTCGCGTCAGCTGGAGGCGATCCGCCGGGTGGGTGCCGTAGAAGAGCTCCCGCTTGGCCGGGTGCTTCGAGGCTTCGCTCGCGTCGATCGGGACCCAGCCCCCGTTCGGCAGCCAGAACTCGACCCAGCAGTGGTAGCCCGCGATCGTGCCGCCCGTCCGGTCGAGCGGCACCGGGAAACCCATCTCGAAGCGCGCGGGGATGCCCTCGGTCCGCGCGAGGGAGATGAAGAGCGAGTGGAAGTCGGTGCAGTTGCCGTAGCGCTCGTTGCACGCCCAGAACGTGTCCCCGTTGCCCCAGCCGGTCCCCGTCTTCTTGTACTCGACGTTGTCGACGACCCAGTCGTAGATCGCTCGGGCTCGGGCCGCGGGGCTCGCGTCCGGCGACGCGGCGCGGACCTCCGCGAGGATCGGCTCGAGGATCGGATGGTCGACGGGCACGCGCGCATCGGCGCCGAGGAACGCGCGGGCGCTCGCTGCGTCTCCGGCGTCGTCGCCGGCGCGCACCACGTCGCGCGCGACGTCGTACTTCACGACGATGCGGGTCGGCGAGGGGCGCCGCGCCGGGAGCTCGGCGACCCAGAAGCGATTGCCGTGACGGTTTTCGCGCCCGAAGCGCCCGCGCAAGCCTTCGCTCGTCTCGACGTCGACGCCGCGGATCTTTTGACCCGTCGTGTCCTGCGCGATCGGCAGGAAGAGCGTGAGGGTCTCCGCATCCCCGACCTCGGCCGGGACGACGACCTCGTACTCGAACGAGAACGCCCGCGTCTCCGCGGCCTCGCGCGACGTGAGCGCGCCCAACGCGATCGAGCTGAACGCGAGTGCGCCTACGAGCTGTGCGCCTAGCACGATCCGCCGCCACGTCATCCCGCAGCGACCTTCGGCAGCACGTCGTTCACCAGGGTCTCCAGGGATTCCCAGGCGTAGTCGATCGGCAGGCCGCCGCAGAGCGGCTGGGTCATGAGCATGCCGCGCGCGCGGATCGCCGCGATGGCTGCGTCGACCGAGAGAATCTGGTAGTTACCGTTCTCGGCGCGAAGCTCCTCGACGGAGCCGGCAATGCTCTTGGTCGCAGAGTCGATGTCGTCGCCCATCCACTCGGCGTAGGCCTGCGCGTCGTACAACAGGTGCGGTCCCCATTTGGCCCAGGCCTCATCGGGGTCCTTGGCGACGAACACCGACAAGGGCGCGCCGTCGGTCGGGTTGAGGCACATGCCCGGTTCGATGCCCTCGGCTTCACAGGCCTCGCGGTAGATCGTCTCGAGGTTCGGATCGGTGCCCATCGCGAGCATCCCGACGCCGAGGCGCGCGGCCCGGCGCGCGGTCGCGGCGACACCGCCGCCCATCAAGAGCGGCGGCCCGCCCGGTGTGTGCGGGAGCGGCGTCACCTTCGCCGCGCGGCCCTGGTACTCGACCTCCTCGCCGTTCCAGAGGCGCTGCATCACCCGGATCGACTCCTCGAGTCGCGCGCCGCGGCCCTTCATGTCGCGGCCGAACATCGCGTACTCCGCCGGCACGTAGCCGATCGCGCAAACGAAGGTCACGCGCCCGCCCGACACGATGTCGAGGACCGCCATCTGTTCCGCGAGCTCGACGGGATCGTGGAGCGGCACGATCAGCGCGGCGATCTGGATCGGCGTCGTCTTCGTCCGCGCCGAGATCGCGCTCGCGAGGATCATCGGGGCCGGCAGGTAGCCGTCCTTCGAGCGGTGGTGCTCGCAGACCTGGATCGAAACGCAGCCGCGGCTCTCCGCCCACTCGGACATCTCGATCGCCGCGTTGTAGAGATCCGCCCGCGCCGCCCCGAAATCAGGCGCCCGCATGTCGAAGCGCATCGTGAACATCGCTCTCTCCTCGTGCGCCGCGCGGCGACCCATCCCTGTGGGCCCCGGCCTGCAGGCGCGAGGACGAATCCTAGGGCGGCTGCCGCGGGCCTGCCGCCTCGCTGCCGGGCGAGATCCGTGTGTGACCGGTTCCGACACACCGGGTGCCTAAGGTTCGAGGACCCCCGCCTGCTGAGAGGTCCCGCCCGACATGCGCCTGCTTGCCCTCCCCGAACGCCTCGCCGACATCATGGCTCCCCTGCTCCCGGGACTCGATGCCGACGCGGCCGCCGTCGTCGTCGCGGGCGCCGGCCTCGGCCTCGCGATCGGCCTCGGCTTCGGTGCGCTGCTCGGCGCCGGCCTCGCCGCCCTCGCCTTCGGCCGCACCCACGCGCGGCTCGGCGACCGCTTCGCCGCGCTCTCGAGCGAGGCCCTCGACCGAAGCAGCGACCGTTTGCTCACTCTGGCCGGCGAGCGCCTCGGCGCCCTCAACGACTCCGGCGATCAGGCGCTCGCGCGACGCGAGGCCGCGGTCGAGGCGCTCGTCCGTCCCCTCCGCGAATCCCTCGCTCGCGTCGACGAGAAGCTCCACCGCGTCGAGACGGAGCGCGAGGGGCACTACCGCTCGCTCACGAGCCACCTCGAGCTCGTCGCCAAGAGCCACAGCAGCCTGGCGAGCGAGACCCAGGGCCTGCGCCAGGCCCTCGGCACGCCGAACGTGCGCGGGCGTTGGGGGGAGCTCCAGCTGCGACGCGTCGTCGAGCTCGCCGGCATGCTCGAACACTGCGACTTCCAGGAACAGGTCACCATCGACGATCCGGACCGGCGCTCGCGACCCGACCTGATCGTCCGCTTGCCCGGCGGGCGCTCGGTCGTGATCGACGCGAAGGCGCCGCTCCAGGCCTACCTCGCGGCGAGCGAGTGTGCGGACGAGGCCGAGCGCGAGCGGCTCTTCACCGAGCACGCCCGGCACGTGCGACGCCACGTGGACGACCTCGGCGGCCGCGCCTACTGGTCCCGCCTCGAAGGCTCCCCGGAGTTCGTCGTGCTCTTTCTGCCCGGCGAACCCTTCTTCTCGTCGGCCCTCGCGAGCGACCCCGAGCTGATCGAGCGTGGCGTCGACAAACGCGTGCTCCTCGCCGGCCCGACGACCCTGATCGCGCTCCTGCGCGCGATCGCCTACGGCTGGCAGCAGGAGGCGATGGCGGAGAACGCGGTCGTCGTGTCGAAGCTCGGCCGCGAGCTCTACGAGCGGATCGTGTCGCTGAACGACCGCTTCTCGAACCTCGGACGCAAGCTCGACGGCGCGGTCGAGGCCTACAACGCAGCGATCGGCAGCCTGGAATCGCGAGTCCACGTCTCGGCGAGACGCATGGCCGAGCTCGGGGTCGCCCAGGATGCATCGCTGCCGAGTCCGGACCCGATCGAGACGAACGCGCGTCTTCCGGATGCCACGAAGCACGGACCGTCCCAAGCGACGGGCGACGCGGAGGCGTCCCTTTCGAATGGCGTCGCCTAGCGCGATCGGGTGAGCGCCGACGCACCTCCGCTGGGGTAGCATCCGCCCTGCATCGCGAGCGAGCGGTGCAGGAGGTGCCTCGATGAGCGCGATATCGGATCGTTCCCCCGGCGAGCCGGCCAAGGCTTCGGACCTGATGATCGAAGCGCTCGAACGCGAGGGCGTCGAGTACATCTTCGGCATCCCGGGCGAGGAGAATCTCGACATCCTCGAGAGCCTGCGACACTCGAAGATCCAGCTCGTGCTCACGCGACACGAACAGGGTGCTGGCTTCATGGCCGCGACGATCGGACGCCTCACGGGCAGTCTCGGCGTCTGCCTCTCGACCCTCGGACCGGGCGCCACGAATTTCGTCACGGCGGCCGCGTACGCGCAGCTCGGCGCGATGCCCATGATGATGATCACGGGGCAAAAGCCGATCAAGAAGAGCAAGCAGGCGCGCTTCCAGATCGTCGATGTCGTCGAGATGATGCAGCCCGTGACGAAGCACTCGCGTCAGATCGTGCACGGCGCAAACGTGCCCTCCGCGGTCCGCGAAGCGGTTCGGCTCGCCGAGGAGGAGCGCCCCGGCGCGGTCTGTCTCGAGCTGCCCGAAGACATTGCCGAGGAGATGGTCGACGAGCCCTTCTTCTTCAAGGCGGAGGCGGCGCGACGGCCCGCGGCCGAGGCGAAGGCGGTCGCGCGCGCGGTCGCGATGATCGAGCAGGCCCAACGCCCGCTGCTGCTCGTCGGCGCCGGCGCCAACCGCAAGCGCACTAGCAAGCAGCTCACACGCTTCGTCGACCAGACAGGGATTCCCTTCATCTGCACCCAGATGGGCAAGGGCGTGATCTCGGAACGTCACGAGAAGTATCTCGGAACGGCCGCGCTCTCGGACAACGACTCGGTCCACGACGCCGTCGCTTCGGCGGACCTCATCATCAACGTCGGCCACGACGTGATCGAGAAGCCCCCCTTCTTCATGAGCGAGGGCGGCTTCGAGGTGCTCCACATCAGCTTCGCCTCGGCGGAGGTCGACGCGATCTACTTCCCCCAGCTCGAAGTCGTCGGCGACATCGCGAACGCCGTCTGGCAGATCAACGAGTCGATCGAGAACGCGGACCACTGGAACTTCGACACCTTCAGCGACGTGAAGACGAAGGTCGACGAGCACACGAGCGAGAAGTCCGACGACCCGGGGTTTCCGCTCTGTCCCCAACGCCTCGTCGCCGACGTGCGTAAGGCCATGCCCGACGACGGTATCATCTGCCTCGACAACGGCATGTACAAGATCTGGTTCGCGCGGAACTACCGCGCCTACGAGCCGAACACGATCCTGCTCGACAACGCCCTCGCGACGATGGGCGCGGGCCTGCCCTCGGCGATCGGCGCGAGCTTCGTCTACCCCGACCGGAAAGTCCTCGCGATCTGCGGCGACGGCGGCTTCATGATGAACTCCCAGGAGCTCGAGACCGCCGTGCGCATGAAGCGCAACGTCACGACCCTCGTCCTGCGCGACGATTCCTACGGCATGATCCGGTGGAAGCAGGACGACGCGAACTTCCCGGACTGGGGACTCGAGTTCGGCAACCCCGACTTCGTCCGCTATGCCGAGAGCTACGGCGCAAGCGGCTATCGCGTCGAGAAGACCGACGACCTGCTCGCGATTCTCGCGAAGTGCCTGTCCGACGGCGGCGTGAACGTGATCGAGTGCCCGATCGACTACGCGGAGAACGCGAGCCTCGGGAAGAAGTGACTTGATCCCGTCGACCCTGCGCCTCGCGGTTCGCCTCCAGGTCACCTATGGCGTGCTCGTTGCGCTCTGGCAGATCGTAGGGCTCTGGCTGCTCGCGTCGGATCGACCGGCGCTCGGGCCGACCGCGTCGGGCAACGTCGCGATTTTCGCCGTCGCGTCGACCGGAGCGCTCTATGCGATGGTCCGCAGGTTCCCCGGCCCGTACGTCGCGATCGCGTCGCTGATCGCGGTCCCCGCGCTGCTGACGATCCAGAACGCGTTCGTGGCGGACCCGTCGCTCTGGCCTTCGCCGTGGGCGCGGTGGGGTGGGGTCGTGTTGAACGCGCTCGGGGTGGTGGCGCCGGGAGTGGCGTTCGTGGGGTGGCGGCGGATGCGGGAATCTGATCCGCGTTAGGTGTCGACGTGCGTCTCGTTTCGTGGAACATCCGGGCGGGCGGCGGCAAGCGGATCGAACGGATCGCTGCGCAGCTTGCGGTCTGGCGCCCCGACATCGTCGTTCTCTCCGAGTTTCGGGCGACCCCGCCGAGTCGGTGGCTCGCGGACTTCGTCGGAAACTACGGACTCCATCACCAACGAACGACGGCCAGCGCCGTAGATCCTGCACGAAACGCATTGCTGGTCGCATCGCGTTGGCCACTCCGCCGCCTCTCCCACGTGGGCGCCTCGTCGGACGCCCACCGCTGGCTCGCCGTCACGGTCGCCACGCCCACGCCGATCCAGATCGGCGCTCTGCACGTCCCCAACAAAGCGACCGGTCGGAAATACGCCTTCCAGCACGAAGCGCTCTCGGTCGTGTCACGTTGGCGTCGGCGCCCCGCGCTCGTCGTCGGCGACACGAACTCCGGGCGCGCGGGCATCGACGAGGAGGTCGCCTGCTTCGGGGCGGGCGAGGAGCGCTTCTTCGATGGCTTCGAGGAGCTCGGGTGGACGGACGCGTTCCGGCAGGTTCGCGGTCGCGCGCGGGCCTACACGTGGTACTCGCCGAACGGGGGCAACGGATTTCGCCTGGACCAGGCGATGGTGAACCCACGTCTCCAGTCGCACGTCGAGCGCGTGGCCTATCGCTGGGGGCGAGGTGCACGCGGCGCGCTCAGCGACCACGCCGCGCTGCTCGTCGACCTTGCGGACTGACGTCGCCGCGCGAGCGATCGGTCAGGAAGAGAGCGGGTCCTCGAGCGCGTTCAGGCGAAGGCTCTCCGCCCAGAGACCGGCGCTCAACTCGGCATCGAAGTCGAGGGGCTTCTCCCGTCGCTTCAGCGAGCGGTAGTACCCCCCGCTCTCGCCTTCGAGCGCCGGGTCCGTCGCGATCCAGAGCGCCGTCCGTGCCGCGCGTTCTGCATTCGGAAAGAAGCCGCGCATCAGCGGGCTCACCAGCCGATAGGCGAGTCCCGGATTGTCGGCACCGATGTTCGAGGCGACCGGTCCCGGATCGACCGCGTTCACGGTCACCTCACGCCCCTCGATCCGCCGCGCCAGCTCGAGCGTGAAATACAGAATCGCGAGCTTCGACTGCCCGTAGGCCTTCATGATTCCGTAGTCGCGCTCGAGCATGAGATCGTCGAGGTCGAGCTTCGCGATCCGGTAGGTGTCCGACGAGACGTTCACGATGCGCGCGGGCGTGCACGACTCGAGGACCGGGAGCAGGCCGAGGGTGAGGCGGAAGAGCGCGAGGTAGTTCACCGCGAAGGTGAGTTCGTACCCCGCGTCGTTCGTGCGCCGGTCGAGGCCGACCAGCCCGGCGTTGTTCACGAGCAGGTGGAGCGGGCGGCCGCTGGCGCGATAGCGCTCGATAGCCGCATCGACGTCTTCGGCGCGCGCGAGGTCAGCGAGCAGCATCTCCGGCGCCTTCTTTCCGGTCTCGCGCGCGATCTCGTCACAGACCCGGCGCGCCTTCTCCTCGTTCCGCGCGTGCACGACGACGTCGGCACCCCGCGCCGCGAGCAGCTTCGCGACCGCGCGACCGTGTCCATCCGTCGCGCCGGATACCAGGCACACGCGACCCGTCATGTCCGTGTCGAGCGGTCGGCGCGCCACCCCTAGCCCCGTGCCCGCTCGACGCCGAAGCGTTCGCGGTAGGCCTTGAAACGTTCGTCGAGTTCGAAGCCGTCGAGGCCGAAGTCCTCGAGGGTGTAGCGGTGGCGGCCGTATTTGTGCTGGGGGTTCGCGCCGATCCAGTGCTGCATGCGACCCACCGATTCATCGGACCATTCGAGCTCGAGGAAGTCGTAGATGCGCCGCATCGTACCGAGGGTGTCGCCGACCAGCTCCTGGTACTGCACGTCGAGCACGCGCCCTTCGCCGACGCTGCGTCGCGCGACGATCGCGCGCTCCACACTGTTCGCCATCTGATCGGCGACGCGACGACCGACGGCACTCGAGTCGACGTCGTCGGTCAGGAGCGCGCCGGTGTGCGCCATCATGCTCGCGAAGGACGGCACGACTTCGCGCGGCTCTCGGTGGGTGTGGATGACCTTCGCGTCCGGGAACACGTCGAAGAGGACGTCGAGGTTCTCCTGGTGGTGGGGCGTCTTGCCGAGGTAGCGACCGCCGCGCTGCCAGAGCAGCAGCTGGATCAGGCGGCGCACGTATTCGTAGGGCGGCCGTTGGTCGATCTCACGGATCCAGCGCGTATAGGTCGGCACCGAGAGCGACGCGTCGACGGCCGGGCTGATGAAGGTCACGTCGAAGAGGAACACGTCCTCTTCCGGCGAATCGGCCTCGATCGGGTGGATCGCGAAGAGGTCCGGCGACAAGTACCGCATGCCCCACTCCGCGAGCTTGGCCTCTCGCGCCCGCTTCTCGAGGTCACCGGGCTCGTTCGCGATCGGACGGCCGATCGGCGCGGGCCGGAGCGCCTCGACCGCCGACAGGTGCCTCAGCTCGGTCGCGCACGAGAGCAGGCGGTGGAGCTTGGTCGTCCCCGTACGCTGCATGCCCGTGATGAAGACGGGTCGCTCGACGGGAAGGGTCGCGAGGGCCGGGTTCAGGTCGGACAGGTGTTCCAGACGAAGCCGACACTCGAGAGCGCGGACCGCGGCGCCGCGCAGGACGGCGCGACCGAGAAGATGCAGATCCGCCTCGTCGTCGAACGCGCGCAGGAGGCGGCGCATCGGGACGCGGAAGTCGTCCGACCCGAAATGATGCAGGCCCGTCTTGCGACGCGCCTCCGCGATCATCTTCGACTCGTCGAAGTCGGGGACGCCGATCCCGAGGCGCGCGGCCGCCTTCCAGGCGCCGAGCGCGGCGCGCATCGGCAAGGGAAAGGGCGGAACCTGGAAGAGCTGCGACGAAGCCGTGCTCAACCCGCGATCTCCGACAACTTGGCGACCCGCGTGCTCGGCTGCGGGTGCTCCTTCGCGCGGATCCAGCGGAAGCACATCGTGCCCCGCGCGTGCCCCACGGTGTTGATCCAATTCGGCACGCCGGGATCTTCGTGGGCCACGACGATCCGAACCGAGCCGTCGGCCTCGTACTCGGCCGTGTGTTGGTTCACGTGGATGCGGAAGTGGCGGTAGTCGAGGCTCTCCATCCAGTGGTTGTCGAGCTGGAAGTTCCAGGCGTCGCACTCCGGGACGTCGGCTTCGATCACGAGCACCTCGTCCGGCGCGAGCTCCCAGTACGAGTGGTAGTAACAGATGTTCGGGTCGCCGCCGGCACCCATCGACACCGAGTCGTCGAATTTCGGCAGCTGATTGTTGTGGTTCGCGCGAAAGCCCTGCGCCCAGTTCGAGAAGAGGGAAGAACACGCGAGCACGAGGCCCGACGCCTGCTCGAGCCCACCGTCCAGCTCGTCCGGCGTGAGGGGTGTCGGCTTGCCGTCGCCACCCAGGCGTTCGATCACGAGATCCGCCGGCGTCTCGGTCTCCCGATCCGCAAAGGTCTGCCGGACGATCAGCATCGACGTGTCCGGCTGCATCGGCAGCCAGTTGCCTTCCTTCGGCTCACAGGAGAGCAGGATCTCGAATCGGCCATCCGCGTCGATCTCGAGATCGTTCGCGTCGAGGTGGCCACCCTGGGTCGACTCGCCGCTCGAGGCGACGCCGTCGGACTGGGTCCCGAAGTCGAGGTAGTGGATCGTGTTGCGCTGGCCGCGGATCCGGTAGTCGTACTGCCCGGAGATCGCAGAGGACTGGTAGTAGTTGTCCGGATTGTCGGCGCCGATCTTGGCGGTCTCGTGGACCGGGCGATGGAGCACGGGCGCGCGCGGGTCCGCGTGCTCGATGAACTGCTCGAGGGCCGCGCGGGTGAGGCGGCTCAGGTACCGGAAGCCCTCGGAACGATCGAGCGGATCCTCCGGCGAACCCTCCGCGAGGATCACGTTCCCGGCCACCTTCAGCGTGTCGCAGAACTCCTCCCAGGTCTTGCCCGTCATCACGCGCTCGAGACTCGTCTGTTCTTCGCTCATGCCATTCTCTTGCTGGCTCATGGCTGTCTGCTCCTGCTCGTGGATGCCGCGCGGCGCACGCGCGGCGGGCCCGACGGTACGCAGAACCGGGCGCCCGGGCATCGCCCTTCGGCAGACGCGCCGGGCCTCCTGGTCCGACCCTCGATTCCCCGCGAGAACGCCGGAATCGGGCCCTGCGGGCCCATCTGCTAAGGTCCGCCGCCATGTCCACCCCCAGGATCTTCATCGATGGCCACGTCGGCACGACCGGCCTCCGCATCCGCGACTGGCTCGCGGGACGGGACGATTGCGAGATCTGGACGCTGCCCGAGTCGGAACGGAAATCCGAAGAGGCGCGGAAGAAGGCGATCGCGGAGGCGGACGTGTCCGTGCTCTGCCTGCCGGACGACGCCGCGATCGAAGCGGCAGGGTGGGCGAAAGAGAACGGCGGTCGGATCGTCGACGCGAGCTCGAGCCACCGCGTCGCCGACGGCTGGGTCTACGGCCTTCCCGAGCTCGCCCCGGGCCACCGGGACGTGATCGCCGGCGCGCAGTTCGTGTCGAACCCCGGCTGCTACCCGTCGATCTTCGTCCCGCTGATCCGACCCCTGGTCGACGAAGGGCTCGTGCCGAAGAGCGCGGGCCTCGCGATTCACGGCCTCTCCGGCTATTCGGGCGGGGGGAAGACGCTGATCGAGAGGTGGGAGTCGCCGGACGAAGGACGCGTCGGCCTGCCCTACGAGGCGCCCTATTCCCTCGATCGGATCCACAAGCACCTGCCCGAGATGCAGGCCTACGCGCTGCTCGAGCATCCGCCGCAGTTCGTGCCCGCGGTCGGCCCGTTCAAGTGCGGCATGCGCGTCGAGGTCCCGATCCACAAGACGCTGCTGCCGGCCGGCACGACCGGCGAGCAGGTCTGGCAGATCCTCGCCGATCGCTACGCCGGCGAGCCCTTCGTCCGCATGGCCGCCTACACCGGTCTCGAACCCGTCGACGACTTCGCCCTCGATCCGCAGGCGATGAACGACACGAACGGATTGCGGCTCCAGGTGTTGCCGAACCCGGCGGGCCACCTGCTGCTGGTCGGGATCCTCGATAATCTGGGCAAAGGAGCCTCGGGCGTGGCGATCCAGTCGCTGAACCTGATGCTCGGTCTCGGCGAGACGACCGGACTGCCCGCGCCTCCGGCCTGATCCGGCATGATCCGGCCCGATTTTCGGGCCCGACGCGCCGCCACCGCTGAAACGCCGCTCAGACGCGTTTCAGCCAGCGCGGCACCCCGCTGAAACCCCGCTCATTTCCGTTTCAGCCGCTCTCAGGACGCCGTTTCGATCGGTCCCCGACCCGGTCGAGCGGGCACCACCCTGTCGAGAATCCGTCGTTTTCCCGCTCTGGGGGCCCTCAATCGCACGAGACACTGGAAAAACTGATGCTTGTGTGAACCTCTTCACAGTTGGGAAGTGTGATCCAAACCACTCTAGGGATGCATTCACAGAACGAGGCCCGAGCCGGCAGGGCGAGACGCCGGCTCCACCAGGAGTGAGTCCCATGCAGCCCCAGCAAACCTTCCAGATCAACACCCAAGCCACCGAGAGCGATCGTGAGCGCGATCGTCAGCTCGTCGAACGCGTCATCGCGGGCGACCAGGCCGCCTTCTCGGAGATCTACGACGCCTATTTCCCGCGGGTGTACGCCTTCACGCTCAAGCGCGTCGGCGACCCGGCGGAGGCCGAAGACCTGACCCAGGAGACCTTCGTCCAGCTCTACCGCTCGCTCCCCTCCTTCGAGGGCCGCTCGAGCCTCCTGACCTGGACCTTCGGCATCGCGCACAACGTCTGCTCCCGCTTCTTCCGCCACTGCTCCCGCTGGATGGTCGGCCCGAAGGACGCGCGCGAGCTCGACGACAAGCCGGTCGAGTCCACGATCGAGCGCCGCGTCGACGCCGGCCGCGTCCTCGACCGCTGCGACGAGATCCTCTCCGAGAACCGCCGCGCGGCGCACCAGGAGATCTTCCACCTGCGCTACGGCGAGAGTCACTCGATCAAGGCCATCGCCGAGAAGGTCGGCAAGTCGAACGAGGCCGTGAAGGTGAGCCTTCGCCGCAGCCGCGCGGTCCTCGCCGACAACGTCCCCGAGCTCTCGGTCGTGCTCGACAACGTCGCGCAGTCGGCCTGATCCACGACCCAGCGCGGCACGGGGTCTCCTCGTCTCTCCGGACTCTGCCGCTGCGCCCGGCCCTCTCGCTGCCCATGAGGCAGCGCGTTCCAGCCGCCAACAGCCCGCCCGCCCGATTCGACCGCTGGGGTCGATCGTGGCGGGCGTTGCTTGTTCGGTGCACGCCTAACGCGCCTAACCCGAAGAGCCGCCCTCGCCCTCGAACCAGCGCGCGAAGAAGCGGTCGATCGTCGCCCGGGCGCGGTCCTCGGCGAGTCCGTAGCGGCTGGACAGGATCACGACGAGATCCTCGATCGATGCGCGCCCGTCGATCAGCTTCAGGATCTCGACGTCGAAGGTCCTCTCCGCGCGCAGGGTCTCGAACCCTGGATCGGCAGGAATCGCCGTTCGCCCGTCGGTCAGCCACGCTGGATAGAAGACGAAGTCATCGACGTCGGCGAGCGTCTCGGGACGCCGCGCCTCGAACGCGAAGATCTCTTCGTTCCGGCGCGGCATGGCGTGCGGCGAGTGGAGATACGTGACCGTCTCCGTTCCGGCCTGGAGGACCTCGAAGCCTTCGATCTCGAGCACGTCTGTGACCTCTTCAGGCGTCAGGCGGTCGGCAGGGTCTTGTCGCTCGAAGGAGAGCGGACCGAAGCTGACCCAGCGGCCGCCCGGGGCGAGCAGGCGGGCGAGTCGCCGGGCCAGGCGCGGGAAGGCCTCGGGCACGATGTCGACGAACCAGGGCGTGAGCAGGAGATCGAAGGTCTCTTCGGCAAAGGGCGGCGCGAAGGCGTCGCCGAGCAGGAAGAGCGGCGCCTTCGAGGACTCGTGAGGCGCTTCGAGCCGGTGGTCGACGACGGCGTCCTCGACCGAGAGCGGGAAGCGAGGCAGCTCGGTCAGCGTCGTCGGCTCGCCGTCGGCGACGAGGGCCCCGATTCGGGTGAGGAGGGGATTCAGGTCGAGCTGGACGACCGTCGCTTCGGGTCGCGTGGCGGCGAGCTCCCAGGAAATGCGACCCGCGCCACCGCCGAGGACGAGTGCGCGCGCGAACGCATTGCTCGCGAGGGGTGCGACGAGCTGCATCGTCTCGTCGATCTCGGCCTGTCCCCAGCTCCAGTCGCGATAGGCCGTGTCGAGGTAGCTCGTCACGTGCTGTCCGCTCGGGATCCGGTCCGTCGGGACGACCGCGCCGGCCTCCGCGTGGCCGAGGGCGAAGGGCGCGAGCAGCGCCATCACCTGCTCGCCGAAACGCTCGAGCCCCGCGCGCTGGCGCGAGAGCCGTTCTCGGGTCGAGGGGACGAGGTCGTCGCGGTCGGCGCTCGCGTCGAGGGCGTCGAGATCCGCGAGGAGCTCTGCGCGGAAGCGCTGGAGCTTCGCGGCCCACTGCGCGCGCGAGCCGGCGACATCACGGTAGAGCCAGGGCACGCCCCCAGTGGTGGGAAAGCGCGCCTCGCACGCTGCACAGTCGAGCGTCTCTTCCGCTTCGGTCAGTGTCGATCCACACGCGGGACAACGAAGGAGCGCGAGTCGGTCCGGCGAAGCGGGCATCGCCCGAGGGTAGCTTCGCTGCGCGTCGTGCGCGTGCTCGGGGCGACCCAGGTCGGAACGCTAGCGGCGACCGGCGCGGGCGAGTCCGATCAGCCCGAGTCCGATGAGAAGCGCAGTCCCGGGCTCGGGAACGACCGTCAGCGCGAGCGCCACGTCGCTCGTCTCGAGCGAGATGCCGCCGACGCCGATCGCGCCGTCCGTGGGGTGCCCGGCGCCCACGTTGAGCGTGACCGATTCGTGAATCGCCAGCACGACGCGAACCTGGGGACCGCCCGCGAGACCGGTGACCGGTGAGATGTCGAGTGCGCCCGTCTGCGTCGTGCCGGTAATACTGACACCGTTGAAGACCTGGATTCCGGCGTCGCCGCCCGCAGGATCGAGGGCCACGACCTGCGAGCTGTCGACACCGCCGAATCCCGTGCCCGGTCCCGTCGCGAACGCGACCAGAGCGGCTGACGAGGTGATTCCACTCACGAGGGACGCGGCAGCCGGGTCGAAGCCATAGACCGAGACTCCGCAGCCGAAGATCTGCTCGCCGTCGGAGCGGATCGTGACGTCGATCTGGATCTCGTCACCGGACTGGAGAACGCCGATCGGACTCCCGTCCGTTCGCGTCGCGTCGATCGTGTAGAAGAGTGCCGCATTCGCGCTCGAGGCCATGAGAAGAAGCGTGCCTGCGACTAGCACGCCACCGATCGAACCGAGCTTCTTCGCCATTCTCGTCTCCCTCGCATTCTCCGTGGGGGCCGATGATCGGTCCCCGTAGGAGAACGTGGGGAGGCGCGAGTCGAAATGTCGATCTTTCCGATCGGCCCGCTCGGGGCGGCCTGAGCGCGATTTCGAGGGGGCGTCAGCCGAGTCCGGCCCGCAGTAGCGGCAGTGCCCGGGCGCTCCCCATCGCAGTCAGCAGCGTCGACAGTTTGGGGCCCTTCTCGCGCGCGATCAGGAGATGATAGGCGTAGGGGTAGAACTCCTTCGGACCGAGCTCCGTGCCTTCGCAGAGGGTCTTCAGGTGCTCGATCAGCGCGTCCTCCGCGATGTCCGGCGTCGCCTCGAGCACGCCGACCAGCCGCTCGAGGATCGTGCGCGGCTCGCCTTCGAGGGCGCCGGCGTCCGGCGTCTCGCGGATCCGGTAGCGGAAGTCTTCCGGCGCGAACTCCTCGACCCAGTTCCAGACGCGCTCGGCGCGCACGCGGAAGCGGTCACGTTCCGCGTCGTTCGCCACGTCGCCGCTCGCCTCGTACCACGCGAGCGCGCGATCGACGTCACCGTCGTAGACCTGCAGGATCATCGACAGCGGGCGGAACGACGGTACGCGCACCGGCGCGTCGCCCGGCGAGATGCGCCGAGCGGACGTGGAGGACAGCTCGATCGTGCGGCGCACGATCTGTCGCTTCTTGTCTTTCTTGCTCCCGTCGTCCGGGGTGAAGGCCGTCGCGATCGCGCGGTCGTAGTCCTCGTAGAGCTTGATCACGTCGAGGTCGAAGCTGATCTGGAACTCGGAGTTGGGCCGCTGGCTCGCGAAGATCCAGCGCAGCATCTCCGGCTCGAAGATCTGCAGACAATCGGCGACGGTCACCGCCTCGCCCGCGGAGCTCGAGATCTTGCCGCCGCGTCCCTTGATCCGGACGAAGTCGTAGGGGACGTATTCCGGCGCCCAACCGTCGTAGACCGGGCCCACGATCTTCTTCGCCGTGTCGTAGCTCCCGCCGGCGGAGCTGTGGTCCTTGCCGCCGGGCTCGAAGCAGACGCCTTCGTACGCCCAGCGCATCGGCCAGTCGATCCGCCACGGCAGCTTCACGTCCCCACCCTCGCGCAGATCGACGCGCGTGGAGGCAGAGCAATCGCGACACGCCATGTCGACGATCCAGTCCCCGTCCCACGCGAAGTCGATCTCGTCTCGACCGCACGTGCCACAGAACCCCGCGAGCGGCAGCCAGTCGTCGGCGAGGGGCTCCTTGCGGAACTCGTCGAGCACGCCGCGGATCACGTCCTTGTCGTCGAGCGCCTTGCGGATGCCCTCGGCGTACGTGCCCGCGCGATAGGCCTTCGATTGGCGGATGAACTCCGGCGCGATCCCTAACGGCGAGAGGCTCGACTCGAAGCTCCCGATGTGATGGCTCGCGTAGGAATCCGCCGCTTCGTCTTTCTCGTCCGCGAACGGATCCGGCACGTCCGCGACGCTGCGCCGCAGGTTCTCCGCGAGCATCTCCTGCTGCGGCGCGTCCTTCGGCACCCTCCGGAAGACGTCGAAGTCGTCCCAGGAATAGATGAAGCGAACCGCGATCCCCTGATCGCGCAGCGCGCGCGCGACCAGGTCGACGGTCATCACCTCGCGGAAGTTGCCGATGTGGACGACACCGGAGGGCGTGATCCCGGCGGCGACGACGATCGGGCGCTCGTCCCCCGCTTCACGCGGATGCGCCGCGACGACCTTGCGCGCGGCAATGTCGGCCCAGTGCGAGAAATAGGGGTCGAAATCCGGCCCGCCCATCGTTCTGCGCTCCTCCGTGGGCCGGGAGTTTGGCAGGCGGCGGGCGGATGGCAAGGATCAGAGGCGCGGGCGGGTTCCGGCGAGTCCAACGAGACCGAGACCCATCAGAAGCGCGGTGCCAGGCTCGGGCACGTAGGTGATCTGAATCTGTGCATCGTTGGAGACGAGCGGCGAGCCGCCGGCTCCCACCGCGCCATCGGTCGGATGATTGGCGCCGATGTTCAACGTGTGGACGCCAGAAATGAGTCCGAACGGCACGAAGAGCTGGACCTGGAACTGCGGTCCCCCGGTCGCGCCGGTGATCGGGCTGATGTCGAGCGCGCCCGTTGTCGTAGTGCCCGTGATGGAGACGCCGTTGAAGAACTGGATCCCCGCGTCGCCACCCGCCGGATCGAGCGCGACCGGCTGACTGCTGTCGAGACCCCCGAAACCCACCCCAGGTCCCGTCGCGAACTGCACGAGTGCCGCGGAGGACGTCGTCCCACCGACCAGGTCGAAGTTCTGGACGTCCGGCCCGTAGATCGATCCGCCGATCCCGAAGGTCTGGGTCCCGTCGGAGATCAACGTGATGTCGAGGGTGATGGTGTCGCCGGGTGTGATGCTCCCCAGGTCGCCGGTCGCACTCGCGCTGACGACCCACGTCACGTCGGCGTGAGCGGTCGTGGAAACCAACACGATGAACGAGAGGGTGGCGACGAAGAGCGAGAGGATCCGACGAGGCGACATGAGCGATCTCCTGGGAGTTCGCTGGTCAGCCTATCATGAAGACGCGTTCATGATGCGGATTTTCGCGCCTGCGGGGGAGTTCCAGGCGAGCGCAGGCGCGTTTTCCGATCCGCAGGGGCGCCCGCGCCCCGGCAGGACCAGAGAGACCGACGCGCGCCGTTCGCTCGCGGACGAAGGCACCTAACGCCTCACACTCGGACCGCGGCATCGCCCGAGGGCGATGCGTCACGTCTAGGCGGAAGCGGGCGCTCCCTTCGGCATCGCCGAGCGATCGGCCGAAGCCTGCTCACGGCGCGCATCAGCCTTCTGATACAGCGCCTCCACGTCGCGGAGCGACTCCAGGAGGCGCGAGTAGATCCGGATCTTCAGCCCTTCGAGGGCGGCGTACGCGACGAGGGCGAAGACGCTCGAGGTCAGCGCGATCGCGAGCGCACCGAGCTCGAGGGAGTCGTCGGCGAGGTGCATCGACAGGAAGAGGATCAACATGCCGCCGGTCGTTCCGATGAAGCCGATCGGCGGGAGCAGGCTCGCGTACATCGTGATCAGCCGCGCATAGTTGTGCTCGTACTCGTTCACGACGTACTGGCGGGTCGCGTCGAATACGAAATCGGCGGGCTGCCCCTCGCGCTCGCCGTCGCGCAGCGACTTCTGCAGCACGCGGATCATCAGGCACGCGAGGGGCTCCGTCCGTCCCTGGTTCGCGGCCCGGCCCTGCTTGAGCTCGTCCATCGAAGCGCGGCGGGTCGCCGCCCAGCCGGACAGGACGGTGCGGATGCCCTGGAAGAAGGGCACGCAGACGGCGGCGAGCGCTACGCCCGTCACCAGGAAGGTCATCGTTTCGTCACCGAGCATTGGGAGTCCTCTCGAGCCCTTGGGATGGGCGGACTAGCTGGACCACTTGCGGTCGCGGAGCATTTCGAGCGCTTCGCCTAAGGGGCGCTGCTCCCCGGGCGGGTACTCGACGAGCATGTTCTCTCGACCCATGAAGCGAGTCTCGATGTCCTCGATCGACTCCTGGACCTTCCGCGTGTACCGCATCTGCGCGAGCAGCTCGGCCTGCAGGAAGCGCAGGTTGGCGTCGAGGGCCATCACCTCGGGATGAGAGCTCTGCCACTGCGGTCGCAGCAGGCCGCCGAGATGCGTGCCCATGTACTCGTCGAGGAAGCCGTCGAGGAGCGCGACCGACCGACTGTCGCGGCGGTCGACCATGCTCTCCATCGTCGCTTCGAAGTGAAGCAGGTCGCGCCACGCGCGATCGAGGTCCATGCGCCGCTGGGCGAGCGCCTCACCGCCGAGCGGTGCCTCTTCGACTGCCGCCTCGGCTTCCATCGCGTCGAAGTCGGGATCGCCACCGCCGGCGCACGCGACGAAGGGGACGATCGCCAGAGCGGCGAAGATCCGGGAAATCGTTCGGAAGGTCGTCATCGTTCGATTCCTCCTCGCCTAGCCTTCGTGGTAGAGACGGCGCAGCAGGGTATGGACCGGGTGCTGGCGCTGGCTGCGCAGGTCCGGTGCGAGATCACCGCTCTCGACGACCGCTCGGAAGAGCGGCAGTGCGCGAGCGCGGGCAGAAATCTGCTTCTCGAGCTTCGAGAGCTGGCGGCCGCCATCCTCGAGCTCGCGTGCGATGCGGCGGGACTCGGCCGTGCCGAAGCGAACGGCTTCGTCGCCGCCACTTCCGCCGGCGCCCATCGCCGCCGGGCCCGGATTGCCGCGCTTGTTCGCGTCACGACGCGCCGCGAGCTGCTCGAGCTTTCGGCGCAGGGTTCCGCGACGCCCGCGGAGATCGTCGAGGCTCTTTTCGAGCTCGGCGAGACCCGAGGCATCCGCGAAGCCCATGTACATCAGGACGAGCTCGTCGCCGAGACCACGGCGGAACCTCGCGATCGTCTTCGATCCCGCGCCGTCCTGCGCGACCCACGAAGCCGCATGCCGGGAACCGGCGACGGTCTCCGCGATCGGCCGCGCCAGGGCCAGGAAGTCGTTCGCGCGACCGCGGCGTTCGAGGGCCGTCGTGAGCGCGGGCCAGAGCGTGCGGTCGAAGGGAAACGCGCGCAGGGCGAGCTGATAGCGCTCGACCGCGAGCTGGATCTCCGCCGGTCCCGGGTTCGCGACGCCGTAGGCGACGAAGGCGTCCCCGTATCCGCGCGCCGCTTCGTAGGCGGCGAAGTAGGCGGAGTCGGGCACGTAGTCCGTCGCATCCGCCGAAGCATAGGTTTCGAAGTGCGCCAGATAGCGGGAGTAGAGACGCGCGGCGTTCCGGGTCATCTCCGCGCTCCGCGCGGGATCTTCGAGGGCGCGGGAGAGGTAGTAGTCGGCGCTGTTGAGGGTCGCCTCCTGGATCTCCTCCCACAGGCCGCGCATCGACTCGAGGTAGCTCTCGTAGCCGCTCGTGCGGAAGCCGAGCTTCGCCCAGCTGCCGTCGCGCGCGTCGTGGAGCATGCCGTAGACCTGCAGCGCGCCTTCGATCGTGAAGGGCACCTCGATGTCGGGGTCGACGCCGAGGCGCTGCTTCGCGGCGAAGACCTCGCCCATCTGGCGCAGCACCCGCGTGTACACCGCGGACTGGCCGGAGGGCGTCTCCGCGAGATCGATCGCGCGGCCGTACGACGAAGAGGCCGCGCGGATCGAAGCGATCGTCTTGTCCGAGAGGCCCTCGGTCGCGAGCAGGCCGCGGCTCGCGTCGTGGGCCTTGGAGGCTTCGAAGAGCACCAGCGTGAAGGTGAGGCTGCCGCCGTCGGACTCCGGGCCCTCGAGGCGGTGGATGATGCGCTCGAGGTAGTCACGGACGGAGGCTTCGACCGGGATCACGTCGGGGTGCGCGCCGACGCGCTGGTCGGCGAGAAGACGCACGACCGAAGCGAGCGGGTCGAGGCCGTAGCCCATGCCCATCTCCTGACTGCGCAGGAGGACGAGGCGCGCCACGTTCTCGAAGACGTAGGGCAAGGCCGAAACGAAGCCCGAGTTCGCGGACTGTGAGAGCGACAGCGCCTGCAGGGTCTCGAAGGGCGACTCGAGGGGGACGACGACGTCCATCCAGAGCGCGAGCACGTGCTGCACGAAGTCGGTGTCGCTGCCGCGCTCGAGGGCGCGATGGGCGTGGATATAGTGGTACCAGTAGCGGTCTTCGTGCCGGCTGTTCTCGTCGGCGAAGACCTCGACCGTGTCGACGCTCTCGTCGAGGTGCTCGGGCTCGCGGGTCGACAGGTACTGGAGCAGCTGCGCGATCGCGCGGCGACGCGTGACCGACGAGTCCTCGCCGCCCTTCGCCTCGCGATCCTCGATCGTGCGCTTCACGTACGCGTCGAGGGGCAGACCGATCTCGGCCGCATAACCGTCGAGTCGATCCTGCAGCTGGTCGGCGTCCGACGAGCTGAACACGTAGGCGAAGTCGAGATAGTCGTCCCAGGACGCTGCGCCGACGTTCGCGTTCGCCACCCCCGCCAACAGGACCAACGCCAGGGCGAGGATCGCTCCGCGTACCGTGTGTCGTCTCATCACGATTCCCTCTTCTTCCTAACGCGCCGCACGACGGCTGGCGCTCTGGAGACACTCGAGTGCGTTGCGGAGCTCGTCGCAGCGATCACCCGCGGAAGCGCTCGGCCCCCGATCGATCCACATCAGGAACGCGTTCAGGTTCCTGGTCTCGACGAATCGGTAGGTGCCCTTGCGACTTACACACTCCTTCTGCGTCTTTACGGCCGCGACGACCGCCTGCTTGAGGCCATCCTCCTCCCGGTCGCTCAGGCAGGCCGCGAGATCGCCGAGGGGGACTCCGGCCACACCCGGGCGTTGACCCGAGCTGCTCGGAGGCGCGCTCGGGGCGGTCCGTCCGGCCCGCGAGGCGAGCTGCGGCGGGGCCGGAGCGGGCATCTGCGGCGCACGGGCCGGCGCGGCGGCCGGACGCGGCGCACGGCGAGCGGGCTGGGCCGTCGGCCGAGCGCGTTCGGCGCGCTCAGGAGCCGGCAGCCTGGGTCGCGGGGCCTCGGGCACCACGGCCGCGCTCATGGCCGGAGCCGGTGCGCGGGGTCGACGGGCCTCTCGTGGCGCGGGCGCACGGGTGCGCTCCGGGCGCGGACCCGGCGGCGGAGGCGTGACCTTCGCACGGCGCGGCGCCGCCGGCGCGAGACCGGGCATCGGGCGCGGGCGCTCGCCCGGCGGCGGCCGCGCCGTCGCGACCCGGAAGGTCTTCTCGGGCGGCGGCGGGGCGTCGAACGCGGGCGCGGCCGGTGCGGAGAGCGCCGGGGTGTTCCTGGGCATGCGCGGCGCCGGCTTGTCCGCGCGGGCGATCCGCTCGGGCGGCGGCGCCGGGGCCAGCGGCGCGGGCTTCATGCGATCGAGCGCGACCCGCGGCTTCGGCGCGTGCCTCGGCCGTTCGCGAACGGGGCGCTCCGCGCGCTGCACCGGCGGCGGAGGCGGCGGTTCGACGCGCGCGATCTGCGGGACCACGGGCTTCGGGCGCGGCTTCGGTTTCGGCTTCGCGACCGGCGGAGGCGGCGGCGGGGGCTTCTCGACGAGCTGCGGCGGCGGCTCCGGGACGACGGACTCGGGTTCGACCGGCGGCGGGGCCGGAGGGGGTTCGAGCTCCGCGACTTCGATCGGCGGCGGCTCGTCCGGCGCGACCGGCACGAGCGGCGGCGTCTCGAGCATCACCACCTCGATCGTCGACGGATCGGAGTGGTCGCGGGTGAGTGTCACGACGAAGGTCGCGAGCAGGAGGAAGCCGAGGGCGACCGCCGGCGTGTGCGCCACGATCCGGCGCGCGACGACGAGCGGACTGCCGGCGAAGAATTCGCCGAACATCGTCGCCAGGCCCTCGCGATAGCCGCCGGGCTGCGTACGCAAGGGCTCCGCGCGCAGGGGCACGTGCCCGGCGCCGAAGCCATAGTGGCGATGGACGCGCCAGGTGCTCATCCGCGGTCGAAGACCCGACTGACGGCGGCGCGCCGACGACCCGGCCAGAGCTCCTCGATCATGGCCGCTGCTTCGAGCATGTCCTGACTGCGCGAGTCCTCGTGCGGCGCGAGCATCGGCTTGCCGAGCCCACCGGCTTCGAGGTCGACGAGCTGCAGACGGAGCGCGTCCGGCTCGATGCGCTCGCCGTCCTGCTGGGCTTCGCCGCCGATGACGCGCACGAGCTCGAAAGGACTCGTCGCTTCCTCTTCCGGCGGGTGCACGCGGAGCTGCCAGACCTCGGCGGCGCTGTCGCCCATCTCGGTCGACGCGGCGGCGCCGACCTTCGGGACGATCATCTCGCCGAGGTTCGGGATTCGCGCGCCCGGATCGGGCGCGAGCTGGGTCATCGCGATCAGCATCAGGAATGCCAGATCGACGAACGAGAAGAGCCAGGCCGGCGCGGCGCCGTCCGTCTGCTGCATCGTCCCCTCCAAATCGGTGCACGACGTGCACCAGCGGGCATCGGCCCGCAGAGTGTCGAGCGTTATCTGATCTGCGTGAACGCGATCAGATTTGCGGCCTCCGCTCCGAGGGCATTGCCCGGGAAGAGCGTGTTGAAGTCGTTGGCGTCCAAGCCGTGGAGCGCCATGAAGTTGAGGATCGCCAGCTGGGCGAGGGCCTCGGGGTTGTTCGCGACGGAGTTGGCGCCGGTCTCGACCGAGCCGCTCGCGCGGAAGTGCCCGATCTGGCGCGTCATCGCGAAGGCCGGCGTGAGATCCGGCTTCGAGGCGGCGCGGTGAACCAGGAGCACACCGGCGGCGGTGTTCGAGTTGTCCGACTGCCAGGCGCCCTTGCCGCGACCGTCGGTGGAGTTGTCGATCTGCCCATCGCTGCTGAGGGAACCGTCGCTGAACAGGTAGATCATGACGTCGCCGACCAATGGGTTGCGCTGGGCGTACTCGAGGATCGCGCCGATACACTGGCCGGCCGTGAAGTCCTTGAGCTCGCCCCGCGACCGCGTACCGCCGTGGTAGTCGTAGCCACCGAACTCGATCGTGCCGGCGCCCGCGTGTCCCTCGCAGACGAGCTTCATGACCGAAGCGGTCTTGCGGAACTCGCTCTCGTCGAAGTCGTCTCCGGCAAAGATCGCGCCGGAGGGATTCAGCGGATCGGGGTCGTAGATGATCGTGTCGAGGCGCGGATCGAGCGCATCCGGCGACCCGAAGAGCGTGATCAGGTCGTTGCTCTGCTGATAGGCGCAGTTGACGATGTCCTTGACCGCGGCGTTCTCGTTGATCTGCTCGACCTTGAGGGCGGACAGGGCCTGGATCGCGTCGGCCACCTGGCCCGCGCCCGTGGCGCCGAGCAGCTGCGGGAGCTTGCCCGTGTCGACGAGGCCGGTGACGTCGTCGGGACGATCGATCTTCGTCGGTTGCCACTCCGGGATGATCATCGACATGGGCGCGACGCTGCGGCCGCCGGACACCGTGTTGTCCGAGCCGATCAGGCGAAGCAGACCGCCGTCGGCACCCGCGGAGCCGATCCCGTAGATCGGGTTCAGCGGGTTGTTCTGGGTGTCGTTCGACGACCGCGACGGGACGACCACGCCCTCGACGTTAGGCAAGGTCGTGATCGGGTCGGCCCGATCGCGGATGCCGCGCATGAGCGCCGAGTCGAAGTGGAAGCGCAGGTTCATCGTCCGGTCGTAGGAGTCGATCGCAGCGTTGAGGGGCGTCATGTCGAGGGGCAGTCCGAGACGCTCGTAACCGTTCTCGTCGAGAGGATCCTCCTGCCCGCCGGGGCCGCCGACGCTCACGTTCGAGGCGGCGATGTTGGCGCCACCGCCGAGGTCGATCGCGATGAAAGGCACCATCCCCGCGCCGGTGCCGTTCAACGCACACGACATCTGCGCGGACGCGTCGCCCGCGCCGAGGAGCGAGAGGATCGACGGCGCGGCGACGGTGGCCGTGCCCGCGATGAAGCCCTGGCCGAGAAATTCGCGGCGGCTGACCGGACGCGGATGATCCGGATGGAGCATCGGCGCGTCGCTCTCCTTGCCGCGCCCTTCGAACGTGGGGCACTTCTTGAGTCGCTTGAGGGGTTTCATGTCGGGTCCTCCGCGAGGGAGTGGGGAGTCTTCGCGCTTCCGCGACGGGCGGATCGCGCGGAAGCACTTCGGGCTCAGTGGATGTGGACGGCGCCACTCGCGACGGCGGCGGTACACAGGCCCTTCACCATCGCTCGGGTGTAGACCTCGTCGCAGACCGGCTCGGGCGGCGGGCCGGGGCCTCCGCAGCTTCCGAGGAGCGCCGTGACGAGATCGTCGAGATCCTGCTCGGCCTGGTCCCGCGCGGGCATGCCCAACACGTCACCGCGCAGACCGGCGCCGATGATCTTGTCGAGGATCGGATCCGTGATCATGTCGACGTCCACGGGATCCGCGAAGGCGGTCGCCGGAAGATCGGTCCAACCGAACGTCGCCGCGGTGTCGAAGAAGGTTTCGCGCATTCCGCCGGGCGCGGCGTCCTCGACGACGGCGTCGCAGTACTCGATGCCGAGCTTCGCCACGCCGACCTGGTTGGCGGCCACGAAGGTGCGGAGATCCGTCGTCGACGGCAGCTGCGTCACCAGCGCGTCATAGGTCGCGTCGACCGCGGCCGTCTGGGGATCGACGCTCGTGACGGAGGACATGGACGCGTTCACCCGCGCGAAGTCACGCACGCCGACCAGCGGCACCGGATCGCCGAAGTCCTCCGCGCCCGGGGGCGGCGGCGTCGGCGGGGTGACTGGCTCCTGGAAGATGCCGAGCTGCTCGAAGGAGAGCTGGAACGTGTCCGTATTCGGGTCGACGAGCCCGCCGACGACCGAGCACTGGCGCGAGAGCAGCTGGCGCGGGGTCGTCACGAGGGCGTCCATCGTCGTGAAGCCCTGGCCGCTCACCGGCACGACGCCGTTCAGTGAGATCCGCATGTTCTGCACCCGGATCGGCGCGCCGACGTCGGTCACGAAGGTGGGCGTGCAGAAGAGGTAGGAGTAGGCGTCGAGCTCGGTCAGCTGGAACTCGATCGTCGAGGTGCCGCCGGTCCAGGCAGAGACGTCGAACTCGAGGGTGATGCGCTTGCCGATGCCCGCCTCGTAGTTCATCTGGACCGCTTCGGGATTGATTGCGGTGTCGTAGACCGCGGCGAAGCGCACCTGGCCGATCCACTGACGGTCGTCCGTCACCTCGTTGCCGATGACGACCCGTTGATTCGTGAGCCAGTTCCAGAGCGGGCTCGTCGGCGTTTCGTCCACGTCGTCGGTCCAGCGACCATCCACGTAGATGCGGCGGCCGTTCGCCTGGTCGTAGGTCACCACGACGTGCTGGAGCGTGGCCTGCGCGTCCTGGTCGACGTCGTAGGTCTCGAGCTCCGGGTTGCCGTTTCCGTTCGTCGCCGTGCTGAACGAGCGGTTGCGGACGACGTACTGATAGGCGACCTGGCCGAGCATGAAGTTGCGCTGACCCGTGCCGCGGGAGTAGGTGAAGATCCGCGCCGGGCCATCCTGCGTGATGTTCGCGTTCGCGATCCACATCTCGAGGGTGTACTGCTGGGAGCCGGTCGTGCCGTCCGCGATTCGGTCGTAGAGCTTGCGGCTCGCGACATCCGTGCCGATCGCGCGACCGTCGGCGACGTCGATGCCGTAGTTCGACATCAAGGTCACGTCGTCCTCGAGGGTGAGGTCGATCGCGGGCGCGACACCGCTCGTGTCGAGCGCCGTCGTACCGGTCAACTCCTTGAAGTCCCAACGCGCGATGATGCCGTCGTCCATGCGCTCGGAGCCGACCTCTTCGTAGCCGTCGAGGCTGGTCCGGGTGTTGCTCGCGAGGTTCGAGACGTCGACCGAAGCGGTGGAGCCACCCGCGGCCTCGATCGCGTTCTGCCAGTTCTGGATCTCGGTCATCATCGTGTTCGCGTCGGTCGCGCAGTCGGACCAACAGAAGTGGAAGTCCGAGCCGAGCCGTCGCACGAGCCGCGACTGCGGGATATCCGAGAAGTTGACCTTCTGGTTGTCGACGACGGCGGACCAGGCGGTCGCCGAATCGACGTGCGCGATTCGCGGCGCGCCGGGACCGGCGGCGTCGTGGCAGGCCGCGCAGTTCGTGCGCAGCACCGGGTAGACGGTCGTCTCGAAGCTCGTGACCTGTTCGGCGACCGAGAGACCCTGGGGCAGGCTGCCACCGAGGTTGGTCGACGCCGCCGAGCCGGGATCGGTCGAGGGCGCGCCATAGTCGCCGCAAGCGACGGTCATCGCCGCGACGAGTGCGACGAGCAAGGCGACGAAGGGGCGTCGCGTCCTCGGGCTGGGGAGCTGCTGGTTCATGTCGTGGACTCCCGCCCCCTCGCGGAATGAATCGCCTGCGTGCGGCGTAGTGCTCGGCTGGACCGAGCGGATCGAAGTACCGGTCATCGCCGTCTCCTCACTCGTCCATGCAGTGTTCGGCGGCTTCTGCGAAGACGCCGCGCAGGCTGTAGATGCCACCCTGCTCGAAGTTGTCGGCTGCCAGCTCGATCGCGTCGCGATCGTCCTGGTCCTTCGGCGGACGGAAACAGACCTGCTCGAAGACCTTCTCGACCTGGCAGACCGAGAACGCGCGGGTCGAGGCGACCTCCGCGCCGAGGCTCTTCGGGCCGAAGCCGCGATCGGACGCGCCGCGCCAGTCCAGCAGCGAGTTCGGTCCCTCGCGCCAGTAGTTGATCCAGCTGTTGTCGGTCGTGATGTAGCCGGCCGGGAAGGTGTTGCCGTTGATCAGGTACTTGTCCTGCACGTCGCCCGGCGTGTGGACCATCCGCTCGTTGACGTCGTCCCAGTCGAGATAGGCGTAGGCGCCCGCGAGCCCGTCCATGCCGCTGTGGCAGCCATAACAGGTGTTCAGGAAGATCTCGGAGTCGCCGCCGGGGCTGCGCGTCACGTCCTGCCGGATGCGGTCGCCCGGACGGGTGATGTCGTTCAGCTGCTCCATGTCGCGGCAGAGGAAGTTGAGCGACGTGTACCGCCACATCGCGCGGTTCGTGCCGGCCGGGAAGAACGCTTCGGCGGCGGCGCGCGTCGTCGTCACGCCCGCGGCGTCGCCGGGAGCGAGCTGCGAGCCGGGCAGGCCCGACTGCGTACGGCGCACGAGGTTCGCGGGGTTCGAGAGGTCGATCCCCTGATCCTCGAGCGCGATGTAATGGTCGTTGCTCGTCTGTTCGTAGTTCGGAGTGACGAGTCCGTTCGCGCCCGTATAGATGATGTCTTCGGACAGGACCGTGTTGAAGGGCACGTCGTCGCGGACCATGCCGATCACCGTCGCCGTGAAGTCGTTCAGCGGCGCGAAGACGGTCATGTCCTCGTTCGTCCAGGGCGTGACCCAGTTCTTGAGGACGACGTTGTAGAAGTTGGGGTTCTGCATCGCGAGGTCCGCGGCGAGATCCGCGTCCCCGTTGGCGATGTGCGTCGTCATCTGCGCGAGCACGACGTCCGACGGCGGCACGCCCGCGAGGCGATCGTGCATCCGGCGCGCGCGATCCGTGTCGTCCATCTGCGCGAGCGCTTCGGGGGCGAGACCCACGAGCGCGATCGCGAGGGCGATGAGTAGGTGGACGACGCGTGCACGCGCCGCCGGGGAGGCGGAGCGCGTCGTCGTCTTGATTGAGGCGTGATCGATCATTGGAGCTGGACCTCGACCTGGCCGCGCTCCCTCCTGCGCCTTCCCGGTCCCCAACCGAACGCAGCAACAGAAAGAGGGACGGGGCTCATCCCCCATTCGGCCAGTGGCAGGTCTTCTCGGTGATCTGGCTCACTAATTTGTGGTCAATTCGACGCATGTCTCCGATCGGGTGGTGAAATTGCCTCGGGCATTCACCCTTGTCGGCGATTTGCGTGGGGCTTGCCAGCGGAATGCGCATCGCTGCGGGCGCTCGGCGTTCTGGTCATGCGTCACGCGCGACGCGACCCGTTCGTGCGAAAGCCCAAAGGTTCGGCGGGCACGCCGACCGATATCGGGCAATGCCCGGGGCTTCGGTGCGCGCGCACCCGACTAGCCCCTTCGAGGAGCCCCCGACCGATGCGCCCCGACGTCAGGCGACCGCGCTCGCTGCCGACGCACCGTCTTCTACTCCTTCTCACGCTCTGCATCGCCGGTCTGGCGAGCACGGCGGCGACCGCCGCGCGTCCGCTCGAATCCCTGACCGCGGCGCCGACCGTCGCGCTTCCGTCACTGCCCGAAACGGCGATCGGCTCGGGCGTCGTCGAGGACGACGTCCCGCAGCTCGCGGCGCGGCTCCTCGTCGGTCGCCACGAACGCACGCTACGCGCTGGCGTGCTCTTCGATCTCGCTCCCGGGTGGCACCTCTATTGGCGAAACGCCGGCGGCACCGGCATCGCCCCGGACCTCGGTCTCTCGGTCCCCGGCCACGAAGTCGGCGAGGTCGACTGGCCCGCACCGCAGACCTTCGTCGAGGCGGACGGCCTCTTCACGACCTGGGGCTACGAAGGCTCCGTCCTTCTCTCGGCGCCGCTTCGACCCACGACCGGATCGTCCGGCATGATCCAGGCCGACATCGACGTCCTCGTGTGCCGCACGCAATGCGTTCCGGCCTCCTTCGCCCTCGCGTCTCCCGTCGATCCCGCCCTGCCCCCGGGCGAGCAGGCGCGCGTGGACGATCGCTTCGCACTGGCCCTTTCACGCACCCCGGTCGCGCCCGCCCACACGGGCGTGTCGGTCTCGGCGCGTTGGCGCGACGCTCCGCCCGGCCTGGACGACGAGGGCACGCTCGCGGTCACCGTCGAGCCTTGCACGAACGATGCACCCGACTGCTTGCGGCTCGCCACGGAAGGCGGCGGCGCGCTCTTCGTCCCGCGCGACGGCGAGCGCTTCGAGTGGTCGAAGGCCACACTGCGAACATCGAGCGAGAACGCGAGCGCGACCGTCGTCGACGTCGCGCTCACCCGCCTCGAGGCCGCACCCGCTGCCGGTGAGCGATTGCGGGGTCTCGTGCCGATGCGCTCGGCCGCAGGCGAGCTCCTTCACGTCGCGATCGACGTCGCACTCGACGGGACCGACACGTCCAACACTACGTCCGACACCACGTCCGACACAGCAACGGCGCAGCCCACCCCGGCCCCGGAGCCCGACGAAGCCGCGGCAGCCGTCGCCCTCGCGGCGGCGAACCCGCCGAGCGCGGGCCCGCCGTCCACGGGCGGCGCGTCCCTCGGCCGTTGGCTGCAGGTACTCTTCCTCGCATTGCTAGGCGGACTGATCCTGAACGGCATGCCCTGCGTGCTGCCCGTCCTCGCGATCAAGGTCGTGGCCGTCGCGGACCTCGCGGAGAAGGCTCCGCGCGAAGTCCGACGCCACGGCGTCGCCTACGGCGCGGGCGTGCTCGGCTCGATGGCCGCGCTCGCGGCGGTGGTGATCGCGCTGCGGGCCGCGGGACACTCGGTCGGTTGGGGCTTCCAGTTCCAGGAGCCGCTCTTCGTGGCGGCGATCGCCGCGGTGCTCGTCACGTTCGCGATGAACCTCTTCGGCGCGTTCGAGATCGAGTTCGGACAGGGTCGCCTCGCGACCGTCGGACAGGACGCCGAAGGCTGGCGTCGCTCCTTCTTCGAAGGACTGCTCGCCGTCGTGCTCGCCACGCCGTGCACGGCGCCGTTCCTCGGGACCGCCGTCGGCTTCGCCTTCGCGAGCCACGGAGCCGGCATCCTCGCGATCTTCCTCGCGATCGGTCTCGGACTCGCCTCGCCCTTCCTCCTCGTGAGCTTCCGGCCGAGCGCGGCGCGCTTCATCCCGCGCTCCGGACCGTGGATGAACACGCTTCGGGCCGGTCTCGGCTTCTCGCTGCTCGCCACCTGCGTGTGGCTGCTGTGGGTCCTCGGCCAGAGCGGCGGCGTCCCCGCGGTCGTGGCGACGGCCGGCATGCTCCTTTTGCTGGCGTTCCTGCTCTGGACCTTCGGGCGCCTGCAACCCGTGCGCAGCGTCTGGCTCGGTCGCTTCGCTGCCGTGGCGATCGCGGCGGTCGCGTTCACCGGGTTCAACCTGATCGGCTACGACCGCGTCCGGAACGACGCGCCAGACGAGGGCGCCGTGACGGCGGAGGACGCCGCCTGGAGCCCGTGGTCCGAGGCCGCCGTCGCGGCGGTGCTCGCCGAGGGCCGGCCGGCCTTCGTCGTCTTCACTGCCGACTGGTGCCTCACGTGCAAGATGAACGAGGCGACGGTCCTCGATCGCGCGAGCGTGATCGACGCCTTCCGGGCAGCGGACTACGCGCTCTTCGAAGCGGACTGGACCCAGCGCGACGAAACGATCCGCCTCGAGCTCGCCGAATACGGGCGCGCGGGCGTCCCGCTCTACCTCGTCTACTCGCCCGACCGGCCCGATGCGCCGCGCGTGCTCTCGGAGCTGCTCAGCGCGAGCGAGGTCCTCGCGGCCATCGACGCCGCGACGCCGAGGCGCTCGATCTGACCCCGTCCCGTCCGCGCGGGTATGAGACGGGCATCACATTTTCCTCAGCACCACGCGCCGACGGGACGATGCAACCCGCACGGGGCAGGCGATGGTCCGCCTGCGCGCGCCTGGGAGCTCCGTCGATGATCCGCCCTCTTCTCGCACCGCTCGTTATGCTGGTCGCCTGCGCGCTCCCGATGGGGGCGGCCGCCCTCGACGAGGGAGAACGCGCGCCTGCCTTCTCGATTCCGTCGCTGCTCGGCGGCGGCAACGTCGACCTCAGCCAGTATCGCGGCAAGGTCGTCTATCTCGACTTCTGGGCCTCGTGGTGCGGACCGTGCCTCAAGGCGATCCCGGAGATCGAGGAGATGCGCGGCGAGTTCCCCGCCGACGACTTCCAGGTCGTCGCGGTGAATCTCGACCAGAAGGCGAAGAAGGCGCTGCGCTTTCTCGAGAAGAATCCCATCGGCTATCCGAGCGCCGCCGACCCGAAGGGCAAGCTGCCCGCGCAGTTCGGACTCGAGACGATGCCGACCTCGTACCTGATCGATCGCGACGGCGTGATCCGGTACGTGCACGAAGGCTTCTCGCGCGGGGACGGCTCCCGCATCCGCGAAGAGATCCGCATGCTGCTGAAGCAGCAGAAGCTGGGAAAGAAGTAGATGCGTCGTCGTCTACGCGTTCTGGTCTCGCTGCTGCTCGTCGCGGGTTTCCTCGCGACGACTGGCTGCGTCGCCGTGAAGCCCTGGGAGCGCGACCTGCTCGCCCGCCGCGACATGGCCTTCGAACCCGACGGCCTCGAAGCGAAGCGCGAAGCGCACATCTATTTCAGCAAGGAAGCCTCCATGCCGGGCGGCAGCGGTGGTGGTGGCGGCTGCGGCTGCAACTGATCCGCGCTCGGAGCACGGCTCCTTGGTTCGAAGGACGGGGACGATGGACCGGCGGCACGAAGCAGGGCGAGCGACGGTGAGCGAGGGCGACGAAGATCGTCCGACGTTCGCGATGCCGCGCCCCGGCAAGACGCTCACGGCGCTGACGACCAGCGCCCTCGCGCTCCCGGGGATCGCCGGCTCCGCACGTGCGGACGCACCGATCGAGCGCGCGAGCGCGTCGACGAGCTTCAGCTACTACCGCGAAGACGACGTCGAGAACAAGCGCCTCTTCTCGACCAGCACGGCCGAGCGATACGAGGTGTTCACGAAGCAGCTTCGAATCGACTTCCCCACCAGCGAACGAACCGACGTCGGAATCGACTACCTCTTCGAGGACATGAGCGGCGCCTCACCCTGGTTCGTCCAGCAGGAAGGCGGTCGCTTCGTCCAGTTCATGAGCGGCGCGACGATCGAGGATCAGCGTCACGACCTGAACATCGACCTCGACTACTACATGGACTCCGGTAAGGACACCGTCTCCGCCGGCTTCTCGGTGGAGAAGGACTACGAGTCCTGGCACTTCGGGATGGCCAACGAGCGGCAGTTCAACGACAAGAACACGACGATGAACGTCGCGTGGTCCTGGTCCTTCGACGAGATCGAACCGACCGATGGTGGCGCCGCGGGCGGCTTCAATCGTGTGAAGAGCGATCACAAGTGGTCTGTCGATCTCTTCGCGGGTCTCACGCAGATCGTCTCGCGCGCCTCCGTCGCGCAGGTGACCGTCAACTACAAGCACTCCGACGGCTTCCTCGACGATCCCTACAAGCAGATCGCCTACATCGGCGGCGCCGCGGCGAACCTTCCCGACGCGCGGCCGCACGACAAGGATCAGGTGAGCGTGATGGCGCGCTACCGCCATCACTTCGAGGACGTCGAAGGCACGCTCCAGCTCGACTACCGCTTCTACTTCGATTCGTGGGGCGTCACGTCGCACACCGCCGAACTCGGCTGGTCGCAGACCTTCGCCGACATCGTTCGGATCGCCCCGAGCTTCCGCTACTACAGTCAGAGCCAGGCCGATTTCTACGAGCCCATGGTCGCCGCGGCCCTGACCGGTGGGAGTACGCCGATCGAGCGAAGCAGCGACTTCCGCCTCTCGCCCTACGGCGCTCTTGCCGCCCGCCTCAAGCTCGAGGTCGACCTCGAAGATTGTCTCGCCTACGAAGTGGACGGCACGCTCGGAGACTACGGCTTCAGCGAAGGCCTCGACCTGATCCTCGGCCTCTCCTACGAGCGCTACTTCTCCGACGGCCACCTCGGTCTCACCACCGTCGGAGAGTTCGAGCAGAGCCCCGGCCTGGTGAGCTTCCACGTCGGGGCCTTCACGATCACCGGCAGCTTCTGACGTGGGGAGCGGGGGCGCGCACCACCGGCGTTTCCGCTTCCGCGCGATGGGCAGCCCCTGCAAGCTCGAGCTCTACGGCCCGGACACGACCGCGATCGAGCGCGCCGCCGATGCGGCCTGCCGCGAAATCGCGCGACTCGAAACGAAGTACTCCCGCTACCGCGAGGACAGCCTCGCGTCGCGCATCAACCGCAGCGCCGGGAGCGCCTGCGGGATCGTCGTCGACGACGAGACGGCCGCGCTCCTCGACTTCGCAGCGACCGCGCATGCAGAGAGCGACGGTCGCTTCGATCCGACCTCGGGCGTGCTGCGTCGTGTCTGGGACTTCCGCTCGGGCTGCCTGCCGACGCGCGACGAGGTCGACGAAACGCTTCGCCTCGTCGGTTGGTCGAAGGTCCGCTGGGAGAAGCCGCACCTGACGCTTCCGGTCGTCGGGATGCAGCTCGACTTCGGCGGCTTCGTGAAGGAGTACGCGACGGACCGGGTCGCGGAGCTCCTGCGCGGCGAAGGCCTCGCCCACGGCCTGGTCGACCTCGGCGGGGACATGGCGGTCGTCGGACCGCAGCCCGACGGATCGCCCTGGCTCGTAGGCGTCCGCAACCCGCGCGCCCCCGAAGAGGCGATCGCGCGGATCGCGCTCCACGACGGCGGGCTCGCGACCAGCGGGGACTACGAGCGCTGCATGGTCGTCGACGACGTCCGCTATTCGCACATCCTCGACCCGCGAACCGGATGGAGCTTCCGGGGCGGACCCGCGTGCGTCTCGGTCCGCGCCGACCACTGCCTCGTCGCGGGCGTGACGTCGACGATCGCGATGCTGCACGAAGAGGCAGGCGCCGAGTCCTTCCTCGCGGACGTCGGCCTGCCGCATCTCGGCATCACCCAGTCGGGTCGGCTCTTCGGCGAGACCGAGCTGGTCAGCGAGGCGCCTCGGAGCGTCGCGGCCCGCGAGAAGACGCGCGCCATCGGGCGGCTCTGACGCGACGCGCTGATCAGCGTCGCCTGGAGAAGACGACCAGGTCCGTCTCCCAACCGTCCTCGGCGAGCTCGCGAGCGACCCCGCCGGCGTCGACCATCGACGCGAGGCCGGTCACGTACACGTCCCAGTAGTCGTCGGCGTCGGAATGCCAGCCCTGCACGCGGGTCGCGTGTCCGTCATAGGCGAGCGCATCGGCGATCGAGCGCGCGTCTTCTTCGATCCGTCGCGTCGTCACCCGCACGCCGTAGGGCGGACCGTCGACCTGCGGCAGATTCGACTCACGGGCGGCGCGACGCTCGAAGGCGAGGCGTCGCCGGATGGTGTCGGCCACCAGCTCCGAGGGATTCGAGACGCGGCGGGCACGCACGGCAATCACGAGGCGGATCTGGTCGACCTGGCTGCCGTCGCTCCGGAAGAAGCGGCCGAGGACGGGGATGTCGCGCAGGAAGGGCACGCCCGAGTTCCGCCGCACCTCCTTCTCCTTGCTGTTGATCGCGAGGATCGCGGTCTCGCCGTGGTCGAGACGGGCCTTCGCGACCAGGTTCTGCTGCACGTAGGCGGGACCGACGTCGGCGGGGTTGCCGGCGAGCCCCGCGCGCGTGAAGTCGATGTTCGAGAGCTCGATCTCGAGGTCGAGCTGGATCTTTCCTTCCTCGCCGGCCGTGGCCTGGAGGGCGACGCGCGTGCCGATGTCCTGTCGATCGAAGTTCGTCGTGCGCGAGATCTGCGGGACGTTGGCGCCGGCAATCGTGGCGTTCTCGTCGATCCCCCCGGAGTCGGTCACGGGGATCGGCACGTTGTTGCCGACGAAGATCTCGTGCTCGTCACCGGCGGTGATGACCAGGCTCGGCTGGATCAGGACTTCGTTCACCGCCTCGAAGTCGACGCCGACGATCGTTCCGGACTGCAGGATCGGGATCGACACCGGAACCCCGTTCACGTTCTGCTGGACTGCGACGCCGGTGTCGCGCGAGATCGCGCCGATCACGCCGACCGGAATCGTCTGGTCCGTCGACGGGACGTCGTTCTTCACGAATCCGACGAGGTCGTTTCCGTCGTTCGAGCCCGTCGCGAAGGGGAGCTGAAAGCCGGTCGCCAACGCCCACGCCTTCGGCAGTCGCAGCTCGGACACCGTGATGTCGACCGCGATCAGCTGCGGCGACGCGTCGAGGATCTCGAGCACGCGTCGGATCGCGACCTGCGTCTCCGGCGCGGCGCGCACCACGAGGGAACGCGTCGGACCGTCGACGGCGATCGCGTAGTCCGCGCCATCGAGGGGCCCGGCCACCTCCCGCGCCTCGGATCTCGCGGCGTTCGTCCCGTCGGACAGGCTCCGGATCAGCTCGGCGACCTCCTCGGGGTCCCGGTTCAGGACGCGCAGGATCCGAATCGCGCCGCCGCCCTCCGGCGGCTGGTCGACGTCGTCGATGAACGCGACTACCTGGTCGACGCCCTCGGGCTCGCCGCGAACCGCGAGGCTGTTGGTCCGCTCGTCGCTCCAGACCTGGACGCGTTGCACCCGGAAGTCACCGGCCTCGAGGTAGCTCTCGACCATTGGCTCGACGTCACCCACTCCGCGATAGCGCAGGACGCGAATCCGGAGCGCGGCCTGCTCGACGCGATCGAGCTCGTCGGCGAGGGTCGTGAGGCGCGCGATCGCGACCTCGGAGCCGCTGGCGATGACGCTGTTTGTCTCGGGATAGGGCACGAGGGTCACGCGCGAGCCGGACAGCGGCTCGAGCACGGGCATCACATCCTCGACGTCCGCCTCGCGAAGCGGGATCAACGTCGTGACGAAGGATTCACTGGTGCCCTCGCGACGCGGCGTGAAGGGCGCTTCGCCGACGGAGTCCGCGACCTTCGTGACCCGCCACAGCCCCTCCGGCGCGGGCAGGAGCGAGTGGCCGAGGAGCGAGAGCGACGACTCCAGGACGTTCCACGCCTCGTCGATCGACATCGGGCGCTTCGCGACGATCGAGACGGTGCCGCGCACGTCGTCCGGGAGCAGGATCGTGCGCCCGGCGGCCTCGCCGACCTTGCGGACGAGCTGCTCGATCCGCATCCGCTTCTGGTTCAGGTTGATCTCGGCGGGACGGGCGGCGCTTCGTGCGCGCACGCCCTGCTGCGCCGACGCCTCGAAGGCGACGAGCGGCGCCGCGGCGAAGATCACGAGCAGGATCATCGTCGCGATCCGGCTCGGTCGCGTGAGCAGACGGCGCGGAGATCGCTTCACGCCGGGAGGCTATCCGAGGGTTGCCCCCGCGGCTAACTCGCGGGAATGATCGCCCTTCGGATCGTCCCTTTGGCGAACGACGAAGGCGCTATCGCCAGGGCGACAGGAACTCGAAGACCTCGACCCGGACCTGGACCCGGAACTCGTGCGCGCGGACGTCGTACTCGAGGTAGTCGTTCGCACCGACGGCGCCGCCGGTCGTCGTCAGCTCGAAGCCGTCGTCGTGGGCCATGCACTGTTCGCCGGCGAGACACACGAAGCGGTAGCCTGCCGAGAGGTCGACGAAGTCGGTGAGGGCGTAGTCGATGCCGACGCCGGCGTTCCACGCGAACTCGTCGAACTCGTCCGACGCGGCGAAGACGCCGCCGACGCCCCGGAGATCCGTGTGCGCGTAGCCGATGCCCACGCCGAAATAGAGATGCGCCGGCGTGAGGAACTGCCGGACCCGCGGCTGTCGACCCAGCCCGAACACGTACTGGGCCGGCTTGTACGCGGTCGTGAGCGGGATCTCGAGCCAGGTGTTGAAGAAGACCGTCGTGGTCTCGATCTGCGAGAAGAAGAGCGTCGCAGGCACCACGTAGGTCCGGAGCTCGTACTCGCGGAACCCCGCGGCCTCGAGCTCCATTCGAACGGGCCAGTCGGGCAGGCGCACGTCGACGAGCAGCTCGCGCGGCACCAGCTCGTCCATCGGCACCTCGAGACCGACGGCACCGTCGACCATCGGGGACGAGTCCGACTCCGAGCCGCCGAAGACGTTCGGCGTCAGGCTCTGCTGACCGACGGCATTGCCCGTCGCGGTCGAGATGCCGAGCCCACCGGAGACGTAGACCTCCCAGTCGGCCGCACTCGCGCCAGGAAACGCGAGGATCGCCAGCGCCAGCAGCGCGGCTGCCCAGAAATGCTTGTCGCCCGTCACGGATCGCCCCCTGGCGTCGGCTCGCGGCACTCGAGTCCGGAGCCTGCGGCCTCGCTGCATGCGAAACTCCGTGATCTATCGGCCGAGCGCGGGCGATCCCTTGATGATCGATGTCACACTCCGCGCGAATCGCGGCGGCGCTGACGTGTGTTCCCCACGGATCAGCGCAGGAGGCGGCGCGCGAGGACCGTTCGGGCGACGACGGTGATCGCCAGGATCGTGACCCAGATCCAGGTCGTGACCGGGAGGAGACCCGGGAAGAGGAGGAACGCGCTGTAGGCGATGCCGGTCTCTCCTCCCTCGGCGAGGCCGGCGCCGAGGCGCAAGCCGCGGTCGTCCCGCGGCGGCAGCGCCCGCTTCGCCTCCTGCGTGCCAAGGGCGAGGGCGCTCGCGATGCACAGGACGTAGAGGAAGAGCATCGCCGTCCACTGGAGCTGGAAGGCGGGCCAGGCGACGGCGAATCCGATCACCATCGCCCCGTAGGCGGCCATGTCGAGCACGATGTCGAGATAGGCTCCGAAGTCGCTCTCCTGGCCACTGGCCCTCGCGTAGATGCCGTCGGTCCCGTCCGCGAGGCGTGACACCCACCAGAGCCCGAGGGCCACCCACTCGTATCCCATTGCGACCGCAGAAGCGGCGAGGAGGGCGATTCCCAGCCCGAGCGCCGTCACGTGGTTCGGGGACCAACCCATTCGTGTGTAGAGCGCCAGCAGGGGGCCGGAAAAACGCGGCAACTGCGCACGAAAGGCGTCGTCGATCATGGCGCCATTCTACCCGAGCCACCCTCGCGAACGTTTCGCGGCGGCAACGGATCGGGCGCCTACGTTTCACGGGACCCGTGGAGGGCATACCCTCCGAACCGGGGCCCGGAGCTCTCGGGAGTCGAGCATGACCCGGACGATCGTAGTCCTGCCGACCTACGACGAGGCGGAGAATCTCCCGCTGATCGTGCCGGAGATCCTCGCCCAGTCGGAGGAGGTGTCCGTCCTGGTCGTCGACGACGACAGCCCGGATGGCACGGGCAAGCTGGCCGACGAGCTCGCGGCGGACGATCCGCGCGTGCAAGTCCTGCATCGCTCGCGGAAGCAGGGGCTGGGGGCCGCCTATCGCGCCGGGATCGCCCGCGCGCTCGAGCTCGGGGCCGAAGTCGTCATCCAGATGGACGCGGACTTCTCGCATCCGCCGGACCAGATCCCGACCCTGCTCCGAGAGATCGAGCAGCACGACGTCGTGCTCGGCTCGCGCTATCTCGACGGCATCACGGTCGTCAACTGGCCGATCGAGCGGATCCTGATCTCGTATTTCGGCAACCAGTATGCACGCCTCGCGACCGGGCTCCCGATCAGCGACATGACCGGCGGGTTCCGCTGCGTGCGACGCGAAATGCTGGAGCGCATGGGATTCGAACGCATCCGCGCCGACGGCTATGCGTTCCAGATCGAGATGAACTTCCGCTTCGTGCACGCGGGCGCGCGGATCAAGGAGATTCCGTTCTTCTTCCTCGACCGCACCCGCGGCGAGTCGAAGCTCTCGCTCCAGATCGGCGTCGAGGCGCTCTGGATCGTCTGGTGGCTGCGACTCGCGCGCGTCCTCGGACGGCTCTGACCTCACCCCGAGCAGGAACCCCCGCTCTCGTTGCAAACCACTCCACCGCACATGGCGTCCGCGACCGCATCCGGCGTGCCGAGCCCGACGATTCGGCCGCTGCGCATCCTCGTCCTGAACGAGCGTGATCCGGAGCATCCCCGCGCCGGCGGTGCGGAGATCCACGTCGAACGGATCTTCTCCCGCCTGGCAGCACGCGGACACGAAGTCCACTGGCTCTCGACCGGCTTCCTCGCCGCGGAGAAACGAACGGAGATTTCGGGCATCGACGTCCAGCGACGCGGCCCCCTCCCCTTCTATTACGCGACGCTCCCCCTGGGCGTTCGGCGCAGGGTCGCCCGCGGCGAGGTCGACGTGATCGTCGAGTGTCTCAACAAGCTGCCCTTCTACGCTCCGCTCTGGGTGGACGCGCCGGTCCTCTCGCTCTGCCACCATCTCTTCGGCGGCGTCGCCTTCGATCAGGTGGCCTGGCCGCTCGCCACCGCGGTCGTCATCGCGGAAGCCGGTATCCCTCGCGCCTATCGTCGCGTGCCCTTCCTCGCGATCTCCGACAGCACGGCCGTTGATCTCGAAGCGAGGGGCATTCCTCGCCGACACATTTCCGTGTCTCCTCCCGGGATCGACCCGGGCGCCTACGACGTGGACCCCGCCGCCACCCGGCCACCGCGCGTGACCTACGTCGGGCGACTCGAGCGCTACAAGCGCGTCGACGTCCTGCTGCGCGCGGGCGCGCGCCTCGTCGAGGCGGTTCCCGACCTGGAGCTGCTCGTGATCGGCAAGGGGACCGAGCGGGGGAACCTCGAGGATCTCGCTCGGGATCTCGGGCTCGAGGGTCGTACGCGCTTCACCGGTTTCGTCGAGGATCGGGAACGCGATGCGCTGTTGGCGGGGACGCGGGTCTGCGTCTTCCCCTCCGAGAAGGAGGGCTGGGGTCTGACGGTGATCGAGGCCAACGCCCTCGGCACGCCCGTCGTCGCGCGCGACGCGCCGGGCCTGCGAGACTCCGTTCGCCACGAGGAGACGGGACTCCTCGTCGGAAGCGAGGGCGACGACGACATCGATGCGTGGACGCGCGCGATCGCTTCCCTGATGGACGAGGACGAGGCGACCCTCGCGGTGCGCACGCGCTGTCTCGAGTGGGCCGGCCATTTCGACTGGGACCGCGCTGCGGACGACATGGAACACGCGATCGCCGCGGCGGCCGCGAGGGAGCGAGAATGAGCGGCGACGCGAATCGACCGAACGAAACGGGCGACGACGACCCGACGCCGCACTTCTTCGCCAGACTCGAGCGGATGGCCCGCGCGCTCGTGCCCTTCGTCGTCAGCATCGGGCTGCTCGTCTACGTCTTCGATCGGATCGACATCCGACTCGCCCTCGACCACGTGACCGCGGACGTGTTCTCACGCTTCCTGGCTCCGCTCCTGCTCTTTTCGGGCGTGACCGTCGTGATCGAAGCGCATTGCCTCCACCGCGTCGTCGCCGCGAACCCCGGAGATGCCGCGCCGCTATCGAGGATCGTCGCCGCGCGCATCAAGTCCGCCTGCTACCTGCTCGGTCTCCTCAACCACCTCCTCGGCGCCGCGGCGCTCTCGCTGCTCGTTCGGCGGAGGACCGGCGCCTCGATCGCCGCGGCCGCAGGGATCGTGTTCCTGATCGCGCTGCTCGACATCGGCAGCGTGCTCGCTTGCGTCGCGATCGGCGGTGGTCTGCTCCAGTTCGAGAGCGCAGAGCTGCGGCTCGGCGTCGTCACCGCGCTGATCGGCCTCATCGTCCTGGGCTTCGTGTTCCTTCGCGCGCCCTTCGACCTCGGCACCCTCGAACGCCTGCGCGAGCTCCCGGTCTTTCGCGCGCCCCGGCACGCTCCGATCCCGGTCCTGCTCGAAGTGGGTGCACTCCGCAGCGCCATGGTCGCCTGCTTCGCGGCCCTGGTGGGCGGCCTCTTCCAGGCGTTCGAGGTCGACGTGTCCCTCGTGCAGCTGATCTTCGGCGTCGGCGTCATGCTCGTCGTCTCGGCACTCCCACTCGCCGTGGCCGGGATCGGCACCGGCCAGGTCGTGTTCGTGACCGTCTTCGAAGGCCTCGCGCGCGATCCCGAGCTGCTCGCCATGTCGATCGTGCTGTCGGCCTCGATCCTCGCCAGCCGCGCGCTCCTCGGGCTGGTCTTCGCGCCCGAGTTCACCCGCGAAGCGCTCGAAGCCGCGCGCGCCGGGGAAGGCGATGCCTGAGCCGTCTGCGTCCGAGGACGCGCTCACCTTCACCGGTGAGCGACTCCACGCCGACGACGCGCGCTTCGGGATCGACCTGCTGCGCCATCACGCCGCCTATCGCGAGGCCATTCGCCGCGCGCGCACGACCGGCGCGACGCGGGTCCTCGAGCTCGGGTCGGGCACGGGCTACGGAACCGCGGAAGTGGCCACTGCGCTTGCCGAGACGTCGGGCGAAGCGGCGCGGGTCGTCGGACTCGACCGCGTCGCACCCCTCCCCCCGGCCCGCCGGAGCCCCGCTCGCTTCCTGCGCGGCGACCTCGATGACCCGCCGCTCGGCGGCGCGCGTTTCGATCTCGCCCTGAGCTTCCAGGTCGTCGAACACCTCGAAGATCCGACGTCCTGGCTCGACGCCCTCGCGGACCACCTCGCCCCACGCGGCCAGGCCCTCGTCACGACGCCGAACGCGCGCTTCTCGGACCGCGAGAACCCCTTCCACGTGAAGGAGTACGAAGCGGGCGAGCTCGAGGCGCTGTTGCGTCGGCGCTTCGACGAGGTCGAGATGCTCGGCGTCTCGGCCCGCGGCGAAGCCCTCGCCTACCACGAGGCGCGACTCGCCCGTATCCGACGCATCGTCCGGATCGATCCGCTCGGTCTACGCCGCCGACTCCCTCGCGCCCTCGTCGGCTTCCTGTTCGCGCGTCTGGCGGTCCTCGTGCGTCGCGGGATCGGCGCGGAAGCCAGCCTGCCCCGGGTCGACCTCGACGATTTTCCGATCGAGGCGGCCCACGACCGCAGCCTCGACCTGTTCGCGGTCTGTCGCGCCCCTCGGCCGCGGCCGTAGCAACCGAACCGACCGCCCACGCCACGGCCCATTCGTAGCGCGCGACCCCATTCGCTATCTCGTGCCTGTCTCGCGGGCCGATGGGCGGCCTCGCGCGAACGACCCGACCCCTGATCCGCCAGGCACCAGGAGCATCGATGGACCGGCTCGAGACCCTGCTGTCCCGCGCGCTCGTCCGGTGGGCACTGGGCGTACACGCTCGCGCCGGCACGACCCTCGCTGCGATCGGCGTCGTCACCCTCGCGCTCTTCGTCCATGCCGCGCTGAACCTCGGGATCAACTCCGACAACGTCCAGCTCGTCTCCGAGGACCTCCCCGCGCGCCAGAACTATCTCGAGTTCGCGCGCAGCTTCCCGAACATCGAGAACGTGATGCTGGTCGTCGTCGACGGCGAGACGCCGGAGGTCGCGCGCGAAGCGACGCACACCCTGCGCGACGCCCTCGCCGCGCGCCCGGACCTCTTCCACGAGGTCTACATCCCGGGCTCGGGCCCCTTCTTCGAGAAGTACGGCCTGCTCTACCGCGACCTCGACGATCTCGACGAATTCTCGGTCCAGATCGCGCGCGTGCAGCCGATCCTGACCGCCCTGGAACGCGAGCCGACCGTCGCCAACCTCGCCTCGCTGATCCAGAGCGGCCTCGAACAGCGCGACGACTCGGCCTTCGAGCTCGACGACCTCGCGCCGCTGCTCGACCGGATCGGCGACGCGACCGTCGAGGCCTACCAGGAGTTTCCGCTCGCGATCTCCTGGGAGGAGATCCTGCTGCGCGGCTCGTCGGTCGAGACCGTCAAGCGGTGGGTGATTGTCGTCGACCCCGTCCTCGACTTCGGGAGCATCTTCGCCGCGGCCGCCCCGATGGCAGAGATCCGGCGCATCGCCGGCGAGAACGCGCTCGACGCCGACCACGGTGTCACGATCCGCCTGACGGGCAACCCCGTCCTCAACTACGAAGAGATGGCAGGGCTCCTCTGGGACATCGGCCTCGGGGGCGTGATCACCTTCTGCTTCGTGGTGGTGGTGCTCTTCCGCGCGCTGCGCTCGGTCCGCCTCGTGATCGCATCGGTCGCCACGCTCCTCGCCGGCCTCGTCTGGACCGGCGCCTTCGCCGCCGCGACGGTCGGGGCGCTGAACCTGATCTCGGTCGCCTTCGCGATCCTCTTCATCGGTCTCGGCGTCGACTTCGCGATCCACCTCGGCATGGCCTACGTCGACGGCCTGCGCCGCGCAATCGACGACGGCGTCGCGGACGTGCACGTCGCCGCCCTCGAGCACGGCTTCGAACAGGTCGGCAGCTCCTTCGTGATCTGCACGGTCACGACCGCGATCGGCTTCTACGTCTTCATACCGACCGACAACGTCGGGGTCGCGGAGCTCGGCATGATCGCCGGCACGGGCATGATCGTGAACCTCTTCCTGACGACGACGCTCCTGCCCGCGCTCCTCGCGCGCGGCTGCCGCCTCGACCCCGCGCGGGGCGCGCCCCGCGCGATGACCTTCCGCCGCACCTGGTGGAGTGCCCTCGCGAACTGGCCGCGCACCATCGCCGGCATCGCCCTCGCGCTCCTGGTCTTCGGCGCGTGGCAGGCGGTCCAGGTGGAGTTCGACGCGAACGTCGTGCGGATGCGCGACCCGGAGACCGAGAGCGTCCAGACCTTCAACGAGATGCTCGAGGAGGCGGGCCAGCGCTCGCCCTGGCCGATGGACGTGATCGCCGACGACCTGGAAGACGCGACGCGGATCGCCAGCGAAGTCGAAGGGCTCGAGGTCGTCGAGCTCGCCATCTGCCTGGCGGACTACATCCCGACCGACCAGGAAGAGAAGCTCTACGTGCTCGAGGACGTGGGGATGATCCTCGACGCGCCGCGGGGCGTCGCCGTGTATCAGGAGAATCCGTCGACCGCGGAGCAGGTCGACGCCCTGCGTGCCTTGCGGGACTTCCTGCGCGACCCGTCGATCGACGACGACGCCAGCGTCCTGGGGCGGAGCATGCGCAGCCTGCGCGCCAACCTCGACGAGTTCCTCGCGCGGGCCGACGCCGACGAAGACGTCGACGCAGCCCTCGCCCGCCTCGAAGAAGTCCTCCTCGGCGGACTGACCGACCAGCTCGCGCGCCTGCGGGATGCGACGCTGATCGAGGGGGTCACCCTCGACGACCTCCCGGACCAGCTCCGCAACCGGATGCTGACCATCGACGGTCGCGCGCGGGTCCAGATCTTCCCCGCCGAGCGCCTGACCGAAGAGGTCGCGTTCACGCGCTTCGCCCGCGAGGTCCAGGCCGTCGTGCCGGGGGCGACCGGTCTCCCGATGAACATGGTCGCCTTCGCGGAAGCGACCCGGAACAGCTTCCAGGAGGCGCTCGTCGCGGCGATCGTGTTGATCACCCTCCTGCTGGCCCTCCTCTGGCGGCGGGTCACGCCCGTCGGCCTCGTCCTCGCTCCGCTCCTGCTCTCGAACCTGCTGACGATCGGCCTCATGAGCGTCTCGGGGATCGCGTTCAACTTCGTGAACGTCGTCGTCGTGCCGCTCCTGCTCGGAATCGGCGTCGACTCGGGGATCCATCTGGTCCACCGCGCGGAAGCCCTCGCTCGGACCCCGAGCGGCGGCGAGCTCCTCGCGAGCACGACCGCGCGCGCCGTCTTCTACAGCGCGCTGACGACCACGGTCAGCTTCGGCACCCTCGCGCTCTCGTCCCACCGCGGGGTCTCGAGCCTCGGCGTCGTCCTCGCGATGGGCATGGTGCTCACCGTAGTGAGCAACCTCGTCGTCCTGCCGGCGCTGCTCGCGCTACGCGTCCCGCGTCATCGACGTTAGTCGTCCATCTTCGACTCGAGGAGCCGCGCGAGGCGATCCGGCTCCCGGCGCAGGTGGACCGACTTGCCCCCGGCCACGTAGACGAGTCCGCGCTTCGCGCCCTTCGGCTTCTTCACGTTCTTGATCGGCACGACGTGCACGTCGGCGCGCCCTGCGTTCTTCTGCTTCGAGAAGTGGACCGCGAGCTCGCAGGCGTCGAGCACCGCCTCGGACGGCGGATCGTCCCGGCCCTCCGTCCGCAGGATCACGTGGCTCCCGGGCGCGCCGTCGAGGTGGAAGAAGAGGTCCTTGCCCCGGGCGAGGCGCATCGTCAGCGTGTCGTTCGCCTCGTCGCTCCGTCCGACCCAGATCTCGAGCTCCTCCGCTGATCGGTAGCGACGAGGGTGGAGCTTCTTCGGCAGATTCCGATAGGCGGAGGGCAACGCCGGCTTCTCCGGCGCGCGCGTCACGCTCGCACGCCCGCTCTTCGTGGCGTGGCGCGCGAGGATCTTCTGGACATCGTCCCGGGCGAGCAACGCGTCGAGGTTCTCGCTCTCCGCGAGCTCCGTCTCGAGCGCCGCGATCGCATCGACGGACTGCTGAGCGCCGTCGACCTGCCCCCCCGCCTTCGTGAGGCGGCGCAGCAGCTTCTGGTAGCGCTTGAAGATCGCCTCGAGGTTCTCCTTGGGCGACTTCTTCGGGTCGAGGGCGATGACGACGGGGGCCCCGGTCGTGAAGTCGTCGACCGTGACCTCGCTCGCGCCGGCCTCGATCCGACCGAGGTTCGCCTTGAGGAGCTCGCCGTGCTGTTGGAGGGTCGACGCTTCGTCCGCTTCGGCGAGCTCCGCTTCGATCCGCTCGAGGCGTCGCTGGGCGGTCTTGCGCTCCTTCTTGAGAGCGGCCTTCAGCCGGCGCCGACCTTCGTCCGTGCTCCGCTCACCGATCTCCTCCGCATAACAGGCTTCGATCGCCTCGAGCAGGTCGAGCCCCTCTTCGTCTTCGAAGCGGTCCTTGCCGCGGGTCGGCGCGTCCCCGCCCGGGTCGACCCAGGGCTCGCCGACGGCGAGCTCCGCGCGCGTATCCGCCAGAGGACGCAGCGCCTGGATCAGCCGGTCCTCCCCGTCGAGCAGGTAGAGGTTGCTGCGGCGCCCGAAGATCGAGAGCAGCAGCGTGTACTCCCCTTCCTTCGCCGAGAAACGAAGCGCCAGCTGTCGGTCGCCGCCGCGGAGCGTCACCCGCTCGAGACGCGCGCGGGACAGGTGCGCGCGGAGATAGGCGCTGAACGCGGGAAGACTCTCCGGTGCCTTCGGCATGCGACCCAGCAGACCGATCCGGGCCAGCTCGGGTCGCGCATCGATCCCGAGGGTCAGCTTGCGCTTGCCGTCTTCGTCGCGGCGGTAGATCGTGAACGCGAGCCGGCCGCGGTCGGGCTCGACCCAGCGCTCGATCCGTCCCCCGGCGAACGCCGACTGGAGCGCCTCGGCCACGCGTTCGAGCTCGACGAGACTCAGCATGCCGCGAGCGTAGCGCCGGCTACGACTGGCATCGTGCGCAATAGTGACTGGAGCGCTGGGCGATCACACGCCGCTTGATCTCCTCGCCACACGTGAGACACGGCTCGCCCTTGCGTCCGTAGACGCGCCGCTCGTCCTGATAGCCGCCGTCGCTGCCGTCCGGGGCGACGTAGTCGCTGATGCTCGAACCCCCGGTCTCGATCGAGCGGCGGAGCACCTTGCGCAGGCCTTCCGCGATCGCGTCGCATTCCCGCCGCGTGACCCGCTTCGCGGCCCGACCCGGCCGGACCCTCGCCAGGAAGAGCGCTTCGTCGGCGTAGATGTTGCCCACGCCAGCCGCGACGGACTGGTCGAGGAGCATCGCCTTGATCGCGACCCGCCGGCCGCGGTTCGCCCGGAAGAGCAGCTCGCCGGTCACCTCGAGCGCATCGATCCCGAGCCGGTCGAGGCGGTCGTTCGCCTCACCGACCGGGAGCCACTGCACCTTCCCGAATTTGCGCACGTCCCGGAAGAAGACCTCGGGCCCTCCACCCGCCATCGTGAGCCGGAGATGCGTGTGCTCGTCGGGCTCGAAGCCGCGCTGTTCGCCCGGGTCGAGGGACGCCCGGGCGGTCGCGGAGAGCAGACGCACGCTGGTCGCCTCGCTCGAGAAGAGCTGCCCGGTCATGCCCAGGTGGAGAAGCACGCGGTCCCCGCGATCGAGACCCGCGACCAGGTACTTGCCCACGCGATCGAGGGACTCGACCGTGCGGCCGGTGAGCGACGCACGGAGGGCGTCCGGCGGCGTGATGAAGAAGTAGCTCGGGGCGGTCGTGACGACGCGCTCGACGCGCTTGCCCACGAGCAGCGGCGCGATCCGGCGGCGGGTCGTCTCGACTTCGGGGAGCTCGGGCATCGCCAGCAACGTTCCTCGGACCCGCGGATGGTTGTGGCGCAGGGCCCCTGTGGAGGACTCCATCGATCACCGAGCAGGCCCACGGCGAATCGCCGATTTGGTAGCGTGCGGGTCATGGAACCGCACCGGCCGCCGCGCTCCCGGAATCGCGACGCCCGCCCCCTCGACGCGGGGTGGCTCGAGGACGAAGCGAAGAACGCTCTGGCGCGGTCCGACCATTCCCGACGCAGGCTCATCCAAACCGTCGGGCGCAAGCTCGATGCGCGCTGCGAGCGGACCGGCGAGGACGGCGAGGTCCTGCGCGACCGGATCCCCGAGATCGTCGAGCGCCTCGTCGAGCGCGGCTACGTCGACGACAGGCGCCTCGCGACGCACCTCTTCGAGAAGGGCCGCAAGGCCGGACGCTCCCGCGCCTGGATCGAGAACCAGCTGCGCGCCAAGGGCATCGACGAGGAGACCCTGCGCGAGGTCCAGCGGTCGCGCAGCGCAGAAGCCACCGGCGACGCGACCGACCAGGGCGGCGGCCACGCCCACGCCGACGAGGTCGAGGCCGCCTTCCGGATCGCGCGCAAGAAGCGACTCGGCCCCTACTGCCCCGACCCCGACAAGCGCATCGCCGAACGCCAGCGGCACCTCGGCTTCCTGGCCCGTCGCGGCTTCTCGAGCGACATCGCGCACCACGTGATCGACGCGGAGCTCACGCCTTGAGGGCGTGGCTGCTCGGGTCCGGCGTCTCGACAGGGGTGCCCGCCTGGAACGACGGCTCGGAGGTCGCGCGCGGCGCTCGCGCACGGGATCCGGAGCATCCGCGGCGACGACCGGCGTGCCTGGCGGTGAGCGCAGACGGCCTCCGCTTCTCCCTCGTCGAAGCGCCCTTTCCCCTCGCTTCGATGCTCGCCTCCGAGCCTCGCTTCGCGCCTGCGCCGGGCAGCCAGGCGGTGCCGATCGATTCTCTCGTGCTGACGAGCGGCGACCTCGACGCCTGCGCGGGTGCCCTCGCGCTGCGCTCGGGACTCGCGACGCGGATCACTTCGTCGGCGGACCTGCGCGGCGAGCTACTCGATCACGACGCGGCGTTCGTGACGCTCGAGCCCCTGTGGACGGGCGTCGGATGGGATCGTCCCTTTCCTCTCGACCGCGACGGGCACCTCGAGGCCCGCCTCTTTCCCCTGCCCGGCCCCGTCCCGGATCATCTTCGTGACCGCTCGACGGCCGCCGGGCGAGCGCGCAGTGGCGTGCGCATCACCGATCGCCGAAGCGGGCAGCGCCTCGTCTGGGCCCCCCGCGTCGAACGCCTCGACTCGGCCACCCTCGCGGAGCTGCGGGAGGCGGACGTCCGGTTCGTGGACGGGACGTGTTATGCGGCGGACGAGGCGCGCCGACTTCGACCGGGTGCCCGCAGCTCGGTCGAGCTCGGGCACGCGCCGATCGACGGCGCGAAGGGATCGCTCGCGGTGCTCGCCGGCATGAGTGGACGCTCGATCTACGTCCACCTCGCCGCGAGCAATCCGATCGCCGCTCGCCACGCCAAGGAGCTGCAACGGATCCTCGACGCCGGCGTCGAAGTCGCCGAAGACGGGCTCGAGGTCGAGGTCTAGCGATGAGTGACGCGCGCTACGCCCTCTCCCGCCACGCCGACTTGAAGCATCGCACCCAGGGTGACGTGCTCGTACTCCCGGAACGCGCGATCCGCCTCTCCGGAAGCGGTGGCGAGATCCTCGCGCTCTGCGACGGCACCCGGACCCGCGACGAGATCGTGGAGGTGCTCGGCGAGCGCTACCCCGGGACGGCGGGCCTGGCGGAGGAGGTCGAGCGGTTCCTCACGGAGATGAGCGGGCTCGGCGGACTCGCCTTCGACGACGGTGAAGGACCGCGCGGCGAGGCCCGCGCATGACGGCCCCCCTCAACCTGATCGCGGAGCTCACCTATCGCTGCCCGCTCCAGTGCCCCTACTGCTCGAATCCCATCGACTTCCGGAGTCGACGCGAAGCGCTCTCCGCCGAGGACTGGGGACGCGTCTTCGAGGAAGCGGCCGAGCTCGGCGTCGTTCACCTCGGCCTCACCGGTGGCGAACCCAGCGCGCGCGCCGACCTGCCCGAGATCGTCGACCGCGCCATCGCCGCCGACCTTTACCCGCATCTCGTGACCGCCGGCCTCCCGCTCACCCCGGACGGTCTGTCCGACCTCGCCGACCGCGGGCTGCGGAGCGTACAGGTCAGCGTCCAGGCCGCGAATGGCAGCGAGTCCGACCGCATCGCCGGCACCCGGAGCTTCGACGCCAAGCTCGCCCTCTGCGAACGCACGAAGGACCTCGACCTCGCGCTCACGATCAACTGCGTCCTGCATCGCGAGAACCTCGACGCGATCGGCGATGTGATCGCCCTCGCCGAACGCCTCGGGGCGGATCGCCTCGAGCTCGCGAACACGCAGTACCACGGCTGGGCCCTGCGCAATCGGTCGGCGCTGATGCCGACGGCTGCGCAGCTGGCCGAGGCGAGCGCCGTCGTTCGCGAGGCACAGGCGCGTCAGGATGCGGCGGGGGGCGGGACCGCGATGCTCTTCGTGCTACCCGACTACTTCTCGGAGCGGCCGAAGCCGTGCATGGGCGGCTGGGGGCAGCTCGCGATCGTCGTCGATCCGACCGGCCGCGTGCTGCCCTGCCACGAGGCGAGCGAGATCCCGGGGCTCGAGTTCTGGAACGCGCAGGAGCGGTCGGTTCGCGCGTGCTGGAACGAGGCCCCGGGAATGCTCGCCTATCGCGGCACCGACTGGATGTCCGAGCCCTGTCGCAGCTGCCCCGAGCGCGAGAACGACTTCGGGGGATGCCGCTGCCAGGCCTTCCGGCTGCTGGGGGACGCGAGCCTGACCGACCCGGCCTGCGCGCTCTCCCCCGCTCACGACGTCGTCGTCCAGGCCCGGGACGATCGCACCGACGGCTTCGAGCCCAGACGTTAGGCGCCCGCGCGACCGCGACGCCAGCGTCAGTACAGGTCGCTCTCCTTGATCTGGAAATGCGGCGCTCGGGACCACGGGCGCTTTCGCGGCGCCACCTCGAGGTCGATGTCCCACCGGCTCTCGAGCCCCGTGCCATCCGAGGCGACGATCCGCACGCGCGCGGTGCCTTCCACCGACTTCCCGGTGCGGCCGCGCAGCCAGATGCGCCCGCCGGGCCGGCCAGGGTCGACGATTTCCAGCTCGGGCGCGAGAGCGAGCCCGGGATCGGCGGCGAGCACCTCGACCCTGAAGTCGAGATCTCCGCCGGCGCCCGCCCAGGCGCGCAACGGCACCCGGAACGGCCCCGGCCGCACCTTCTGGGTCCGGCTGGGGCCACGCAGCTCCGGCAGCGCGAGGGACCAGATCGATTCGCCGGCGTCGCGCGCGCCGCGCCAAACGAGCGTGCGTCGACCCAGGTCGGGGGCGACCTGTTCGGACAACGCGCCGGTCACGCGCTGGACCGGACACTCGCCGGATCGCGGGTCGAACTCGCAGAGCCGGATCGACGGCGCTTCGAGCGCATCCGCGGTCGACCACGCCAGACGCCGGCCCGAAATCGAGCGACCGACGACCGAATCGAAGCGAAGCGGCTGCGTGAACGCGGTTGGCGTGCAGGTCGGTTCCGCCGAGACCTCGCTCTCGGTCAGCGCACACGCGTGCAGCCGCGTCGTGATGGTCAACTGGGGGACGCATTCCGGCAGGAGCTCTCCGAGGAGACACCCTTCGGGCGGGAGAACTGCGATCCCCACGTCCCCGAAGAAGAGCAGGTCGCCGTCGTGGAGCGGCGTGTCCGGCATCGGCGTCCCGGGCGCGAACGCGATCTCCTCGAGCTCGCAGAGCTGCCGGTCAGCACGGGGCGTACAGCGCGCCACCCGCGCTCCTGCTTGCAGCAGCAGGGTCCGACCATCGAAGGACTGGAGTCGCCAGGGCGGATCCCCGTCGTCGAACGCGACCAGCTCGAAGGGTTTGCAGCGCGGATCCTCCCGCGTCGGGCGGCAGCCCTCGATCGAGCCCGGACCCGTTCCGGCCTGCCAGACGAGCCACCCGTTCGCGACCCAGGGCCGCGACACGACTTCGCCCGGTCGATCGATCGAGAAGGGGACGCATTCCGGCCCGCTGCCCCGCGCCGCTCGCTCGGAAGCTCGCCCTGCGCCCTTCTTCTTGCTCGACTTCTCCTTCGACCGCGCGGGCTCGAGCACGCAGCCTCCGATCGAGAAGGCCGAGACGTCGCCGAGACGCCAGGCCAGGAGGCGACGGTCGACGTCGACCACCGTTGCCAGACCTTCGACGTCGAAGGGGGTCGGCTCGGGGAGCGACGGGGCGCGGAGCCGATCGACCGCGACGCCCCGGGTGCCGCCCTCTTCTCCTTCGATCTCCATCGGCCACGCGACACGCCGACCGTCCGTGGCCGGGCCGCCGACGTCGCGCTCGCCGAGGGTGTGATCGGTCGGGTGCACCCGCTCGAGGCCGAATACCCGGAACCGCACGACCTCGCGTCCGTCCCGCAGCACGACTCGAACCCGGAACACCCGCGCGCCGGGTTCGACGTCGGTCGGATCCCACGCGTAGGCGATCCCGGCATCCGCGGGTCGAGACACCGCGACCCGCGCGAATTCCGGCAGCGCGTCGAGCGCGACGAAGACGCGCCCGCTCCTGCCTTCGGCGATCGCGAGGTCCACGCTGTCGACGTCTGCGCCGTTCGCGACGACTTCGAGACGAACGGGCCCTGCCCCCGGATCGACGATGCTCCCGGAGGCCGGCGCATCGATTTCGAGCGTGAGCTCCGGCGGCGCGTCGGCGAAGAGCGTCGGCAGGTGGAGCACGCCCGCGCCGTAGAGCCAGTCGTGCCCTTCGGCGGAGACGTCCCGCGAACCGAGCCGCAACCACTCGCGTAGCGCGGCGGGGTCGAGAGCCGGCCGGCGCGCGCGAGCGAGCGCGACCGCCCCCGCGACGTGAGGCGATGCCATCGAGGTGCCCGAAAGCCGGCGGTAGCGATCGTCGACCACGAAGGCCTCTTCGTTCTCGAGCGGTGCGCTCGTGAGCAACGAGAGGATGTTGCGGCGAGGGACCTGCACGCCGGGGGTGGTGGACGGGCCGCCGCCCGGCGCGACGACGTCGACGCCCCAGCCGCGGTTGCTGAAGCTCGAGAGCAGATCGTCGAAGCCGAGGGAGCCCACGGTGACGACCTGGTCCGTGTTCTCGGGGCTGAGCGAGGCCACGTCGGTCGCGCTGTTGCCGGCGCTCGTGACGACGACGGTGCCGAGGGCTTCGACGTGGGCGAGCACGTCGGTCGCGAGTTGATTGTTCGGACACGCGCCGCTGCAGGACCAGCTGTTGTTGATCACGTCGGCGCCGTTCTCCGCGGCGTAGAGCACCGCGCGCCAGAGCACCGAGTCGCGGCCCGTGCCCTCGGACGTGAAGCCCTTGACCGCCATCACGCGAACGCCCGGCGCCACCCCGACGATCCCCTCGCCGTTGTTCGCGACCGCGGCGATCGTGCCCGCGACGTGGGTGCCGTGCCCGAACTCGTCGAAGGGGTCGGCGTCAGAGACGTCGCCCGGATCGTCGTAGTCGCCGTCTTCGTTGGCGTCGAACGAATCGCCGAAGTCGAAACCGACCAGGTCGTCGACGAATCCATTGCCGTCGTCGTCGAAGCCATTCCGGTCACTGGCCTCGGCGACCCCGTCCCCGTCGAGATCCTCCCCGGCGTTGACCCACACGTTCGCGCGCAGATCCGGGTGCTCGGTGTCGATCCCGGTATCGACGACGGCGACCACGACGCCCTCGCCGATCCCGCCGGCCCAGGCCTCCGGCGCGCCGATCCGCTCGAGCCCCCACAGATCCGCGTAGGGCTGCCCCCAACTGCCTTCGCTCGCCAGGAACGGGTCGTCGAAGAAGGGCGTCGCCTGCTCGATCGTCATCGCGTAGTCGGGGTGGGCGTACTCGACGTGAGGCAGCGCGCGGAGGGCGTCGAGGAGGTCCTGTGCTTCCGTGCCCCGCGGGACCAGGGCGCGATACACGTGAGCCAGCTCCGGCAGGGCTCGGTCGTCCCGCATCCGCTTGCGAGCGCCGCGGCCCCGGCGGCTCCGGGCCGCTCGGAGACGCTGGCGGAGCGCACGGGCCTCGGCAGCGAAGCTGCCTGACGGGGCGGAGCGGAAGACCGGACGGTGCCGAAGGCGCCCGTAGCGCGCCTGGAGCGTGTCGAGCGCCTCCGATCGATCGGCGAGGTGGGTGGCGAACCGGTCGCCCCGGGCGCTCAGTCGGGCGGCACATTCCGTCAGTGCGTGGGGGCCCTCGGAGCGGTACTTGATGATGAGCCCCGAGGGGCGATCGACATCCTGAGCGCCGGCGACACCGCACAGGGGCAGGGCCAGGAGTAGGACGACGATCACGATCGTAGGGACTGCCTGGCTAGCTCGCCCTCGGCTGCTGCATTCACGCGAGTCGCGTTCGGCCGCGGGGCGCGCCCCCGGTCGGCCCGTGCGGGGTCGCTCGTCGTAGCAACGCGAAGGGGGAGTCATCGTTGGGTCCTCGATGGGCGCCCCGACCTTCGCGCTCCGTGGAGGGTGTCGGGAACCGCGATCGCGTGGGGTGAATTCACCCTCGAATATACCCGCGATCGCGAATCTGATGGAGCATCGATTCGCGAGAACGTCACAGCTCGAAGCGAATCACGCGAGTGAAGAGGTTCGTCGGACGATCGATTCTTCTGTGGTCGTTTCAGATGACCTTAATCGAGCTGCAGCCGTGTACCCGGATGAGACAGGGTGTAGACTCCGGACTGGCGCGATCCATAGGGAGAACGTGCCCTCATGAGGGAGTCTTATTCGATGACGAGATTTGGATGGGGGAAGGCCATCGTTGCGGCAGCCTTCCTGATCGCTGCCGGTACGGCACAAGCGCAGGACTCTTGCGCGACGGACTTCGACGGCAACGGCGTGACCGACGCCGATGACGTCGCCGTGATGCAGTCCGCGATGGGCACCGGAGAGGGCGACGAAGGCTACATCGCTGCGGCCGACCTGAACGGAGACGGAACCGTCTCCATGGCCGACTACGCGATCCTGCTCTCCTGTAACTAACACCGCGTCGCGAAGAGCACCCCGGGCGAAGCTACGCCCTGGGTTCGATCGCGACCGGATTCGATTCGAGAGGTTTCTCCGAATGATGATCAAGAAGATCTTGCGCGGCGGTGTGTTCGCCGCGGCCGCCATCGCGGCCTTCTCTGCGGGCACCGCTTCCTCGGCCATTACTTGGACCGTCGTCGCGTCGTCGACGGGTGATCTCAACGCCGCCCAGGTGGGCGACCAGATCACGATCGACGTCACGCTGCGATCGGACACCACCCTGACCTTCGGTGTCGGTGGATCGATCTACGGAGCGGACATCGGGAATGGCGTCGTCACGTTGGTCAGTGGCACGACTTCTTCGGCGGCGCTGGTGGCGTTTGCGACCGGGCCTGGCACGGGATTCGGTGGCCTCGACAGCACCCAGGCGGTCGCCCTCGACCCGGCCGGTGGTGACGCGGGCATCCAGTTCTTCAATGGCGTCTCCATTACGGGTACGGCCCTGGACGGCACCGGCGACATCAGCCCGGTCACCATGAACGCCGGGGACCAGCAGTTCCAGGTGATCGTCGAGGTCGCGAGCGGTGTCGCCGACGGAACCTACACGCTGAACGTCGGTGCGAATCACCCGACGGATGGCGCGATCGGGAACGGTGGCGCGCCGCTCGGTTCGACCGACGGTTCCGTCGTGTTCACGGTTCCGGAGCCGACCACGATCGCCTCGAGCCTTGCCGCGATGGGTGCGGTTCTGGGTGTCGTTGGGTTGAGGCGACGTAAGAGCTGAGTTGGGTGGGTGGTCCTGTTGGGGGCTGCTGACTGAGTTCTGGTTTTTTGGATGGGGTCGACGCTTGGCGTCGGCCCCTTTCTTTTTCTGTGTCATCGGAGGTGGACAGGAAATTTCTCCTGGCACGAGACCTGCGATGGCGTGGGCATGCCGATCGTCAGCCGTCTCCGCCGTCCGCCGCACTGCCCGAATCCGTCCTGCGAATCGCACACGAACTCGGGGACTTGGCGCTTCATCAAGAAGGGCTTCTACCTCCGCGACCGCCACCCGAAGCGGATCCAGAAGTACCGCTGTACTCATTGCGGACGTAGCTTCAGTTCACAGACTTTCTCGACCACCTACTGGCTGAAACGACCCGACCTGCTCGAGGCCACGTTCCACCGGCTGGTGTCGTGCTCCGGGTTCCGTCAGATCGCCCGCGAGTTCGGTGTCTCGCACTCGACCATTCGGCACTTGAGTGATCGCCTCGGCCGGCACTGCCTGCTCTTCCACGAGCGAATGAGGCCGAAGGCCTGCCCGACGGAGCCGCTGGTCCTCGACGGGTTTCGCACGTTCGAGAACAGCCAGTACTGGCCGATGGATCTGAACCTGGTCGTCGGGACATCGCTGTTCGTCTACGGGTTCAACGACGCGGAGCTCCGGCGGAGTGGGGCGATGCGGCCCGCACAGGCGGTGAAGCGACGGATCCTGGAGAAGAAGTACGGACGTCCTGATCCGCAGTCGACGCGGAAGCAGGTACACGATCTGCTCGCACGCGTCGTGCCGCCAGGCGGGGCGGTAGAGCTTCGGTCCGACGAACACCTGTCGTATCCGAGGGCGATCGAGCGCTTGCGCGATCGCACGTTCCGACACGGGCAGACGAACTCGAAGGAGCCGCGCACGAAGAGCAATCCGCTCTTCCGGGTGAATCTGAGTGACATGCTGCTGCGTCACTCGAGCGCAAATCACAAGCGGGAAACGATCGCGTTCTCGAAGCGGCGACAGTCCATCCTCTACCGGGCGGCGATCTGGACCGTGTGGCGGAACTACGTGAAGGACCGATCGGAGAATCGGCGGATGGGTCCCCCGGCGAAGGCGCTGGGGCTGCTGAAGCGAGCGCTCACGATCCCGCAGATCCTCTCGAGGCGGATCTTCCCGGACGACGCGAAGCTGTCAGGCTGGCTCGCGAGCTGTTACTTCGGCCGGATTCCGACGCGAGCGATCGAGCACTGCGTGGAGCATCGCGCGGTCTTCGCGAGGTAGCGGTGTTTGGCGTGCGGGGTGGCCAAGTCGATCGCACACGGGCGCCTCGGGTCAAATTATCGGTCCACCTCGGAGCCCCGGCCGTCCTGCCCCATCCGTCACCCACCCCCCCCAAAAAAAAACAAAACGCCCCGATCTCCGAAGAGATCGAGGCGTTTCATTGTCTGGATCAACCTCGATCGAACCGAGCAGTGAGCGAACTCGCTACCCGAGCGATCGGATGGCCGAAATCCCTACTTGCGGCGACCCGCGCCAGCGAGACCCGCGAGGCCGAGGCCCATGAGCAGGGCCGTGCCCGGCTCCGGAACGACCGTGAAGGACACCGAGCCGTCCGTGGACGCGAGGGCCGCACCGCCGGTGCCGATCACGCCGTCCGTCGGATGACCAGCACCAACGTCCAGCGTGTACGTACCGGGGGCGAGGCCAGCGTTGACCGAAACCTGGACCTGGAACTGGGGGCCACCGGGGAGACCGGTCACCGGGCTGATGTCACCAGCGCCCGTCGCGGGGGTACCCGTGATGGAAACGCCGTTGAAGAACTGAATGCCCGCCGTACCACCGGCCGGGTCGAGCGCGACCGCCTGGGTGCTGTCGAGGCCACCGAAGCCAGTGCCGGGACCCGTCCCGAACTGCACGAGGGCAGCCGAGGAGGTCGTACCGCCAACGAGGGAGACCGCGCCGACGTCCGGACCGTAGACCGAGCCACCGACGCCGAAGGTCGGGGTTCCATCGCTGCTGAGCGTGATGTCGATCGTGATCACGTCGCCAGCCTGGGCGTTGTTGATGTCGCCCGAGGACGACCCACTGACGGCCCAGCTAACCGCCGCGCTCGCAGCCGAAGCCGCAAAGAAGATCGCAACCGCGATCAAAGAAATAAACAGCCGCATCTTATCCATTCTCCTTAAAATGAGCTCTGAGCATCCGCATAGGTTCTACAGCAGCTCGCTAGGTAGTGACCTTCGATTCGTCTTGGTGGCGATCTAAATCCGAGGCAGATTCAGATCTGACGAGAATGAAGGACACAAGGGGTTGCCGCGGCCGGCCGGGACCATTCCCGGCCGACCGCTGCAAATCAAATCAGGGCAGGCAGGGAATCGTGCCCGCGCACGCGAGACCCGAGGGGCCGACCTGGGGCGGACCCGACTGGAACGCCGCGAGGAACGTGCCGAAGTCGGCGACCGTCGTGAATCCGTCACCGTTGTGATCCGTCGAGGGGTCCGGGGTCGCACCCGTGAACGCCGCGAGGAAGATCGAGAAATCGGGCAGGTTGACGAGCAGCAGACCGTCGTTGTCGTAGTCCGCGTCGCAGTGGTTGCCGTAGCCGTCCTGGTCGGAATCGACCTGGTTGGACGCCTCGTTCGGGCCATTGGCGCCGGTCGTCGGGTCACTGCAGTTGTCGTAGACGTCCGGCACGAGATCGCCGTCGAGATCGACGACGGCACCCGCGTTCGCGTTGAACGCAAGGCCGAGAGCAAAAAGGCCAACAAGCATAATGAGCTTGAGCTTCATGGGTAGGGTTCTCCTTTGAGAGTACGAGCCAGTAAAAACCATTTGGCCATCAGGCGCCGAAAAGGTCAAGGAAAAATTCTCGATATCTGAGGGGAATCTTCCCTGTGTCCAAACCCTACTCGAATCCCCTCGGGAATTCTAGCTGAATCGAGTGAGCATTCGATGCAGATCGAGTGAAGGCTTGGTCCAGAATCGTGAATGGGCTTCCTTGATTGAGCATACGACGTGATGATGGGAGCCGCCCACTCGGGAGACTCATCGAGAGTGCAAAGCAATCGACATGCCAGCGCCGTTGAGCACCTAAGTGCTTGATTTTACAGGTGTCCGATGAGCACATGCGAAACTCTCAGGAAAAAGATTACCGCTGAAAGGTAATCGTGTTCCCTCGAGGCCTCGATCAGGACCCAGCGACCATGGGCGCATAGCCCTCGAGCTCGGGCACGAGCTGCTTCCACGCCCGGCGGATCCGGTCCTCGGCCTCGCGCAGGCCGGTCTCGCCCCGGGAGATGGGCGCCGAGAATCGAACGGCCAGGATGTGCTCCTCGCGCTCGAAGGGCGAGCGGTCGAGCGCCAGGGCCTGCCTCCACCACTCCCCCGCCAGGCTTCCTGCGCGGAGGTACCAGGAGTAGGTGATCACGCGCTTGCCGCCGCGCTCGAGGAGCACCCGACGAACGCCCTTTGCGTCGTCGGCCAGATCGACTCGCTCGTCCTCGACCGGCACCCAGCCGCTGCGATGCCAGGCGAGGCGCGGGCTCAGCACGGTGTGGGTCCGGATGCGTTCGTTCGCCACCCCGAGAAAGACCCCGAGCGGCTCGCCCTCGAAGCGCAGCTCGCGGTCGTGGTGGACCAGGTACCGGATGCTCCCGCGGAAATCGAAGTCCGGCTTGATCTCGCGACCGGGTGAGTCGGCGTAGACCCGCTCGAGCAGCGCCTTCGGCATCTCGTCGATCCCGCCCTGCGGCGCGTAGGGCGTGATCGCTCGGCCCGCGGCGAGCATCGCGAGGACACTCGCGAGCACGACGGCCGCGCCGCCGACGCCGCCCCGCCGCCTGCCGACCGCGACGGAGCCGTAGTCGGCGGGCGCCTCCTCCGACTCCCGCCCCGCGAACACCCGCTCGAGGCCGAGGTCGAGGCCGTAGATCATGGTCAGGCCGACCAGCAGCATCAGGATGCCCTGCAGGTTGTGGATCTCGTGGATCGACGAGTGCGGATTCAGCACGAGGGTCACGACGCGGAGGCCGTTCACGAGAAATGCGACGACCGGCGCGAGCAGCATCAGGAGCAGGGCGTGGCGCCCGCGCCGCTCGAAGAGGTCGATCATCAGCACCGAGAGCATGGACAGGGTGACGATCGTCCGGACGCCGCTGCACGTCTCGATCACGATGAAGGTGTTCTGCGGGCGCAGGATCTGATCGCCCTGCACCAGCGACTTCACGCCGAAGAAGTTGAGGATCATGCCAGCGTAGTCGGCGGTCAGGAGCTGGACCGGGAAGATGAACGCGGCGAGCGGAACCGGCGGCAGGGGCAGGGCGAAGCCGAGAAAGACGATTGGTACCCAGAACCTCTTGGCGGCCGGACGTCCGCCGAGCGCGATCACGAGGCCGAATCCGAGCGGGATCACCGTGGCGAGCTGCTGATCGGTCGCGCCGGTGAAGTGCCCCCAGGCGAAGAGGGCCGCCGTCGGCGCCAGGATCGCACCCGCCAGCAGCGGCTCGCCGCCCGAGCGGAAGACGTCCAGATAGTGACTGCGCCGGTAGAAGAGCCAGGCCGCCAGCACGAGCACCGGCAGGCCGGCGGACTCGTTCGCTTCGAAGAAGAACTCCTCGCTCTGCGCCGCGACCGTGTAGTGGGTCTCCGGAAAGAAGAGCGGGTAATAGAGGGTGGCGGCGATCCCCGCGGCCGCGAGCAGCAGCCAGCCGACGGGCCCCGCAAAGGTGGACGCGCCAGCGGCGCCGGCGTCACTGTTCGAATCGCTCAATCGACCCTCTCCGGCCGGGCGCGAGGGAAGCCGCCCGGCGCGAGCGCGGGGAGACTACCCGTCTTCCAGCGAAGTCGCCGCGGGATCCTGCCGGTAGCGGGCACGCGGGCGAACGAGGAATCCCGCGTCGTATTGTTCGAGCGCGTGGGCGACCCAGCCGACGGTGCGGGCAAGGGCGAAGAGCGCCGTCGCCGTCCCGGCCGGGAACCCGAGCGCCCGGGCGACCGCGACGAGACCGACGTCGATCGAGGGACCCCCGAAGCCCCCCTGCTGCATCGCGTGCGAGAGCGCGATCACCGACTGGACCTCGGCCCGCTCCCCGCGCAGCTCGCGCGCGAGCGCCAGCAGGCGCGCGCCGCGGGGATCTGCCTGGGGCGCATAGATCGGGTGCGCGAAGCCCTCGATCACCTCGCCTCGTCGCTGGCGGTCGTGGACCACCTCCTCGACGCGCTCGGGGGGACCCGCCTCGGTGAGCAACGCGTCGACGCGATCCGCCGCGCCGCCGTGACGCGGCCCGGAGAGCGCCGCCATCGCCGCAGAAATGCAGCCATAAATGTCGGTCCCGGTCGAGGCGGCAACGCGAGCGGCGAAGGTCGACGCGTTCAGCTCGTGGTCGGCGGCGAGCACGAGGGCCTGGTCGAGCAGGTCGATCTCCTCGCTCGCGAGCTCGAGCGAGAAGGCCGCGCCGACCGCGCAGGCGATGTTCGGCGCGGCGAGGGCGGCCTCGACCGCCGGGCGCGGATCCTCTCCCTCGCGGCCGAGGGCCAGGAGCGCGGCGGTCCGGTGGAGCAGGAAGCGGGCCCGGGCGAGGACCGCGTCGGGATGCCAGCTGAAGCGACCGGGGTCGTGGGACGCGAGCAGCGGGATCACGACGCTCAGGACGGGGAGGGGCCCCGCCTTCGGCGGCAGGATCCGGATCAGCGCGTCGAGATCGACCCCGAGGCCGCTCGGCTGCCAGCTGTCGGGCAGCGGCCGATCGGTCCAGTCCCCCGACCAGAGCCCCTCGGCCACCCATTCGAAGCTGCGGCCTTCGCGGGCGAGATCCATGGCCGCGCGGCCGCGATAGATCGGCCCCTGCTCGATCGAGATCAGGGTGATCGAGCTGTCCATCACCGGCTCGCCCTGACGGAGGGCCGCCGCGGCGACGGGACCGTGACCGGCGCGGGCGTCGCGGCGCGCGCAGAGCCGCTCGAGGTCGCGCCGTCGATAGCGCCGGGAGCGGCCCTTGCCGCCGGGAACGCTCTGGATCAGGCCGCGGCTCGTGTACGCGTAGACGGTGGGGAGCTTCACGCCGAGCATCGCCGCGGCTTCCCGGGCACTCAGGAACTCGCTCTCGCTCTCGCGCGGGAAATGGCCGGCGACGTTGGGCTGGTCGGTCGGAAAAGCGTCGGGTTCTTCCATCGCGGCCTCGCCATCCGGGGAGAGATGGATGGAGGAAGGTGAATCCAGACACTCGACTACGATCGAGTCGATCGAGGCGTGCATCATTGATTGTCCCACTCAACTTGATCAATGTCGCGAGCCTTGTCAAGCTGCGATCGCGCCGAGATCCGCACGAATCGGCCAGAAAGGACCCGGACCGCAGTGGAGCCCACCGCCTTCGCGATTCTGTGTGCCGCCGCTCTCGCGACGGCCGGCGTGTCCGCAGTCCTCGGCATGGCCGGCGGGATCATGCTGCTCGCGGTCATGCTCCTCTTTTTGGAGCCGGCGATCGCGATCCCGATCCATGCCCTGGTGCAGCTCACCTCGAACTCGAGCCGCGCGGTGATCCACCGCAAGGAGGTCCGACGCGACCTCCTCTATCCCTTCGCCCTGCTCTTGCTGCCCGCCGGCTGGCTCACCTTGCCACTCGTCGAGATCGCCCCCGCGGACACGCTCCGCCTCGCGATCGGCGCGTTCACGATCGTCGCGACCTGGAAGAAGGAGTGGCTGCTGCTCGGCTTCGACCCCGAGCGCGTGGGCGAGCGGGCGCGCTTCGCGCTGGTGGGCGGCGGCGCGGGGGCGCTCGGCCCGATCCTCGGAGCGACCGGCCCCTTCATCGCGCCCTTCTTCCTGGGCATCGGCCTGACGCGCACCGAGTTGATCGGCACGAAGGCCGCCTGTCAGGCGGGCACCCACGTCGCGAAGATGATCCTGTTCGGGATCGCCGGCTTCGGCTTCCTCGAATACGGCGCCCTGATGGCCGCGATGGCGGTCTGCGTGATCGCGGGCACCGCCCTCGGCACCCGCGTCCTGCACCGCCTCGACGACGCCCGCTTCACGCAGCTCTACAAGGCGACACTGACCCTGGTCGCGCTCCGCCTCGTGTGGTCCGGCCTCGCACCGCTCCTCACAACGTGATGACGCTGCGGATGACCTCGCCCTCGTGCATGAGGTCGAAGGCCTCGTTGATCTTCTCGAGGGGCATCGTCCGGCTGACCATCTCGTCGAGCTTCACGCGACCGTTCATGTAGCGGTCTACCAGGCCCGGGACCTGCGTGCGGCCCTTCGTGCCGCCGAATGCGGTGCCGCGCCAGACGCGGCCCGTCACGAGCAGGAACGGGCGTGCGTGGATCTCCTGACCGGCGCCCGCGACCCCGATGATCACGCTCTCGCCCCAGCCCTTGTGACAGATGCGGAGCGCGGTGCCCATCGTCTCGACGTTGCCGATGCACTCGAAGGAGTAGTCGACACCGCCGTCGGTCGCGTCGATGATGTGCGCCTCGACGTCGCCCACGTCCTTGGGATTGACGCATTCGGTCGCACCGAACTGCATCGCGAGCTCGAACTTCTTCGGATTCGTGTCGATCGCGATGATGCGGTCGCAGCCGGCCATCACCGCGCCCTGCACGCACGCGAGGCCGATTCCGCCGAGGCCGATGATCGCGACGGTCGAGCCCGGCTCGACCTTCGCCGTGTTGAGGACGGCGCCGATCCCGGTCGTCACGCCGCAGCCGAGCAGGCAGACCTTGTCGAGCGGCGCGTCCTTGCGGACCTTGGCGAGGGCGATCTCGGGCACGACGGTCGCGCGCGCAAAGGTCGAAGTCCCCATGTAGTGGTGGATCTTGTTGCCCTTCCAGGTGATCCGGCTCGTGCCGTCGGGCATCAGGCCCTGGCCCTGGGTCTCGCGGATCGCGCCACACAGGTTCGTCTTGCCCGAGAGGCAGAACTTGCACTGTCGACACTCGGGGGTGTAGAGCGGGATCACGTGGTCCCCGACGGCGAGGGACGTAACGCCAGGACCGACCTCTTCGACCACGCCAGCGCCCTCGTGTCCGAGGACGGCGGGAAAGAGGCCCTCGGGATCGTCTCCGGAGAGGGTGAACGCATCGGTATGGCAGACGCCGGTCGCGGCCAACCGGATCAGGCATTCCCCTTCCTTGGGCCCCTCGAGCTCGATTTCGTCGATCTCGAGCGGCTTCCCTGCCTCCACGGCGATCGCGGCTTCGACCTTCATTCCATTCCCCTCCGATGAGCGCACAGTGTTATTCGCGCGCGGTGATTCGAGACGCGCGAGTATAAGGAGGCAGTCGCCAGGGGCGCCAGCGAATCAGCGCAGTCAGGCGTTCGCCACGAACACGCCCAGCTCCCTGGTCGCGGTCGAGTCAGGCGTTCCCCAGCATCGCGCGCTCTTCTGCGACGATCGCGGCGAGCTGCGGTTGCGCGTTCAGGCGATCGACGAACGCGGCGAGCCCCGGCCACTCGGCGGCGTCGAGCGCGGCGTCTGCGTGCTCGAGATTCACCATCGGCGACCAGACGGAGATCGCGCCCAGTGTGATGCGATCCGCATCGACCTCCGGCAGGAAGGTCGCCTCGAGCTGGTCGAAGACCGGCGGCAGCAGATCTTCGAGATGCCGCTGCACGAGCTCCTCGTCCGGCTCCTCCTTGAAGATCTTCGCCCGCACCACGCGCTGGAAGAAGGCCGGGGTCCCGGCTTCGACCAGGCGGGTATCGGCGTACTCCTCCCAGAAGAGATCCCGCGCCAGACGACGCGGATCCTCTGGCAAGAGCGCGGGCTCGGGCACGATCCGCTCGAGATAGGCCGCGATCACCGAGGAGTCCGGCACGCTGAAGCCCTCCTCTTCCCAGACCGGGACCTTCGAGAGGGGCGAAATCGCGAGGAAGGCAGGGTCCATCGCCCCGGGCATCACGTTCACCAGCTCGTAGTCGATCCCCTTGATCGCGAGGACCGCGCGCACCTTCCGCACGAAGGGCGAGAGGCTCACGCCGTGGAGTCGACCCTTGGAAGGCTTGCTCGTGTCACCCATCAGTTTCCACAGCTCCTGGAGAGGGAGAACGCGATCAGGATCACGATCCAGATCAGGCTGCCCATCGAACGCATCAGGCTCTGGACGAAGCTCGGCGGCCCGTGCTCGCCCTCGTACGAGCGATCGTCGCCGTACTCGCCGTGTGCCACATGGGCGTGGTCGGCCTCGTGGGCGTCATGGTGGTGGTAGGCGTCGTCGTGGGTCGCCGTGCTCTCGCCGAAGATGCTCTCCCCGATCCCACCGAAGGGCGAGTCCGCACCGGTCTCGGGCTCGATGGACGAAGGGCGCGTCGACGCGCCGCTGCTTTCGAGGGGTGCGACCAGCTCCGCCGGATCGTCCATCGCGAAGAAGGCCCCGGCCTCGGCCGTCGGCCCGCCGCAGTGGATGCAGGTCCGCGTCTCGACCGGAAAGCTCACGTCGCAGCGCGGACAGCGCACTTCGTAGGGCGACGACTTTCCGCGCGAGGCGATCCGCATGCCTAATGCACCCCCGCCGTCGAGATCAGCGTCGCCGGATCGATGTCCATCGCGCGCAGCACGTGATCCCACATGGCTTCCCGGGGCACGTCGAACACGACGTCCGACGAGAGCGGGGCCACGACCCAGGCGCCCTGGGCGAGCTCCATCTCGAGCTGACCCCCACCCCAACCGGCGTAGCCGAGGAAGATCCGCAGGTCCGCGGGCGGCTGCCCGGCGAGCTGCCGGAACACGTCCATCGAGCCCGCGAAGCAGAGCGAGCCCTCGAGCCGCGACACGTGCTCGTCGTCGACTTCCATCTCGACGCTGTCCTGGAAGAGCAGCCAGCCGGTATTCGACTCCACCGGTCCGCCCCACGCCACCTCGGCGTCGCGCTCCCCGTTCCACGGAAACTCGAGGCTCTCGCAGAGCTCGTCCACCGTCAGCTCGACCTCTCGGTTCAGCACCAACCCGAAGGTCGACTCGGCATCGTGATGGACCACGAGAACGACCGCGCGCCGGAAATTGGGATCGGAGAGCTGTGGCATCGCCACCAGCAACGACGAACAGAGCTCGCTTCGAGACACGCGAGAAGCGTAGCAGCCGGGCCCTGCGCCGATCCATTCGTCGGAACGGCCAACCGCCACAGCGCGCGCGATACCCTGCGCGAGCCGTGTCCCCGTGCCTCACCCGCCGTCCGCGCCCCGCCGAATCGCTCCTGCAGATCCTCGGACTGCTCGCCGCGAACCACATCCTCACGCGCTGGATCGGCGGCGGGATCGAGGCCAGCGCAGCGACGTTCCCGGGCGCGCTGGCGCTCGGTTTCGCCCTCGGGCAGGCGGTGATCGAGGAGATCGTCTTCCGAGGCGTCCTCTTCGGCTGGCTGCAGCCGCGCTGGGGAACGGGCGCGGCGGTCGTGGGTCCTGCCCTGCTCTTCGGCGCCGTGCACGGCGGGCCGCTCCAGGCGGGGGTCGCGACCCTGCTCGGGGTGCAGCTCGGTGCGATCCGTGCGGCCTTCGGCCTGCCCCTCGCGATCGCCGCCCACGTGGCGAACAACGCGGCCGTCGCGGGGCTGTCGACGACGTCGGTCGGCTACGGCGACGGCCTCTCCGTCGTCGCGACACTCGTCGCCGGCAGCGCGATCGCAGCGCTCGTGCAATCGATGCGCAGCTCCGCTTGACCTGCCGGGATCGGACCCGTCGCGAGTCGGGCGACACCCGGGGTCGCACGGCGAGCCTTCAGGCGCGCGCTCGAGAGGACGATTGAACAAGCCGTGAAGTGCGCCGACGCTGCCGTCGCGCGCCGCAGCGGAGTCCGTATGAGCATCGCGCCGAAGAGCCCGGGCATCCTTCTCGTCGACGACGGCGAGCTCGACGAGGTCGCGCGCGTCCTCGACGAACAGGGCACGCCGTACACGCGATTGCGCGGCGGCCAGATCCCGAACGAGGTCGCGCCGCCGCGGGACCTGCTGATCGTGACGCCGCGGCGGGTGGAGCGCGTCCGCCGGGGCAGCCCGTCCGACGCCGCGCCGGGCCGGCCCTTGCGCATCATCGCGGTCGCAGAGGATTCCCCCGCGATGCGACGGCGCCTGCGCCGGAACGGACTGCACCTCTTGATCCGCCTGCCCGCAGACACCGAGATCTGGCGTCTGCTCGTCGCCCGCGCCCTCTACAAGGGCAGCGAACGACGCAACGACCCCCGCGTCGCGGTCGGCTCGCTCGTCGAGCTCGAACGCGCCCAGCGCGCGACCGTGCTCGTCGACCTCTCCAATCGCGGCTGCCGGCTCCAGACCACCGCGAACCTCACGGTCGGTGACCCGATCGAGTTCACGATCCCGGAGAACGATCGCGTGTGGTGCGGTCAGGGACCGCTCACCCTTCACGGGACCGTGCGTCGGCTGGTGCGCGAATCCGGCGACGATCGTTCGATGCTCGCGGTGCTCTTCGATGCCGAGATGCCGGAGCAGGACCGCACGCGACTCACCGCGCTGATCAACCACTGGGCCTCGGGCCCTCAGGCCCTCGATGCCGCGGTCGTCGCCGGCGCGCCGGCCATCCCCGCGACACAGCTGCCCTCGCTCCCCGACCTCACCCTCGACGACGAGACGGATCCGCCGATCCTCGCGAGCTCCGAGATCGCCGTGGAGCTCGGAGCGGGTTCCGGCTCCACCGCACCCACCGAGGAGGATCCCCGCGACCGACGTGTTCACACGCGGGGTCACTTCGACACCTCCATCGTCGCCGAGGGCGCCGAGGGACCCTTCGTGTTGATCGGTCGCGATCTCTCCGCAGGCGGCATGGCCATCGAGCGACACCCGGACCTGCACGTCGGCGATCACTTCACCGTCGCGCTCCACGCGCCGACCCTCGGCGAGCCGATCGTCGTCGACGCCGAGATCGTCCGGGACGATGGCGCCGGTGGCTTCGGCATGGTCTTCGACGGCCTGGCCGAAGAGGCGAAAGAAGCGCTCGAGAAGATGGTCGCCTGCTTACCCGACGTGGAGTCCCTCGAAGACGGCGAGGCCGCAGGCCTCGGCGCCATCCTGTCGGAGATCGTGCAGACCCGACCGGCATAGCTGCGCTCTCGAGGTCGCGGATCCGGGCGTTCGGCTCGGGCTTTTGCGAACATGGGGTCAACCTAGGAGACCCCTGTGAGCGAAGAAGCGAACCCGCTCGGCGACATCGCCGTCGACACCGAGAACCTCTACCGCGAGGAGACCTTCAGCGACCTGAAGGTGGCCTCGATCCGTCGCCTGACCCCCGTCACCGCGGAGGGCCTCGACGACGCGAGCCGACCGACGCTCTTCATCGGCGAGACGACGCTGATGTCCGCACGCGGCCCGCTCCCGATCAACTGCCCGATCGAGGCGGAGACCCTGACCGACGCGTTCGCCGCGTTCCCGCAGGCCGTCCAGGATGCCGTGGAGCGGCTGATGGAAGAGGCCCGGGAGATGCAGCGCCAGGAGGCGAACCGGATCGTCGTGCCCGGGCAGGGACCGGGCGGAATGGGCGGTCCGGGCGGAATGCCGGGAGGCGGCGGCCGGATCATCAGCTGATTCGGGATCGACCGCAGCGCAGGCGAGGCCTGCGACGCGAAGCGAACAAAAAAAACGGGGCCGGGCATGACGCCCGACCCCGTTCTCATTTTCGGACTCGCGTCCGAGTCAGCCTAGAAGACCGACTGGCCGTGCGTACCGACGCAGGGGCCGACCGTGCTCTGCTGGTTCTGAGCCGAGCCGACGCCAGCCGCGACACAGAGGCTGTGACCCGTGGCGGTGATGCCGGCGATGGTGTTACCCGCGCCGTCGGGCTTGACGTAGCCCCACGCCTGCGGCGCGGCGTCCGCGTCGATGTCCGCAGCCGCGGAGATCGTGTACGCGTTCGAGTTCGCCGAGGTGTTGTTCACGGCGTACTGGAAGAACACGTTGCCTTCCGGGGACCAGCCGAGGGTGTCGAAGCCACCGCCGGCGACGAAGGCGATCTTCGACGAGCCGGGGATCGAGGCCGGGTTGGCCGTCGCGACCGCGACGTACGAACCGAACTCGGCGAGGTAGGACTCCTCGGCCGTGCGGATCGCGGCGATGTTGACCTTGCCCTCGGAGCTCTTGCTCTTGAGCTGGAAGCGAAGGAAGTTGGGGATCGCGATCGCGGCCAGAATACCGATGATGGCGACCACGATCATGAGCTCGATGAGGGTGAAGCCCTTCTTGGACTTGCGAATGAGCTTGCTCATTGTGGTGTCTCTCCTAAAGAATCAGACTGTTAGGTCACTCGAGTGATCGAGTTCCTGCCCTGTGCAGGTGTTGGCTGCGGTCTCCCCGAGTTCCCGTCCAGGAGGGGGGCTGGTTCCGCCGGAGAGTCCTAAGAGCAAGCGATGTGCCAGCTCCGGAAAAATCCTGGTCGGATCCACCATGCGACCCGCAAGTCCGCATGCAGAGACCCGATCGGCTTCCCGGATTCGAAGCTGAACTATTTCGAAACGGAAGCCGGGCGATGGTTTTCCGCCATGCCGAAACACGTCGCTCGTGCCGAAAAGTGACGCCTACGGGCAGCCTCGGGGACGAAATCCGTCACTGCTTCGCAGTCTGAACGGAACACTGCCGGCAAGACGTACGCAGGCGACGTGCAGCGATCAGCGAAGGCAAGCGGGCGTCGAACGCGCGCGGTCGCGGTCGCCTAACCCTGCCTAACCCTCGAGCGCGGGCCGGCGCAGGAAGATCTCGCCGGGGGCATCCTTCGCGCAGGGCGCCGGCTCCCGCTGGTGCGCATCCCAATGGATGCCGCATTCGGAGCAAGCGAGGTCGGGACCGAAGCGGTGTCCGGAGGCGCCGGGGCGTTCGGCCGGATCCATGCCTCGAACGTTCGGTTCGTCCACGTTCGTTCGATCGGATTCGTTCATCGCTCGCCCCCCGGAAGCGCACACCCGCTACCCGCTCGCCCGCCCGACTGGGCGCACGTCCGGTCCGAACCAGCGCAGATTCGCGAGTATAGCGGGCCGACGCGGGAGCGGGTTCGGAACCTCGTCGATCGCGGGTCGACGCGGGAGCCGATTCAGGACCTCGTCGATCGGACGCGCGATCGGAGGCGCGATCGTTGGTGCGCGCAGGTCGCGTTATTGCGTGGACGACGTATCCACGCCTTCACGCGCGACCCCCGCCACACGAAGCGGCACGTCGAGCTCCGAGATCCGCCGCGGCCGCGCTTCCGGGCCGAGATCCCCGGTGTATCGCGCCGCGTGCTTCGCATCGCAGGTTCGACGTTCGCAGAACACTTCCCGCAGGATGCTGGCGGCGAGCTCGCTCGACTTCTTCCACCAGAGGTTGCTCTGGAGCTGGAGTACGACGACGCCGATCGTCGGCTCGTCCGCCGGTGCCAGACCGACGAACCACTCGTAGCGCCCGAAGGGATCGCGCCCGGTGAGGTTGCCGGTCTTGCCCGCGACCCGGACGTCGCCGAGCAGCGGACGTCCTCGTCGACTCCGGAACGCGCTCTTCGCCGTCCCCCGCGTCGTCGTCGCGACGAGCATGTCGCGGAGCTCCGCCGCTCTCGCCGCGGGCAGCACCCGACGCGGCGCCGCACGCGGCGCGATCGGCACCGAGCGACCCGCGGGATCCACGACGCGATCCACCCACCAGGGTTCGCGCAGGGCGCCGTCCGTGAGAATCGTCGTCAACGCCGCGACGTGAAGCGGCGTGACGCGCAGTCCGTCGAGACCGCTGCCGAGGCGGCCGAGGTCCAGGCGCGACTCGATCGCGTCCAGGCGACCCGGGTCGTGGCCCGGCGCCGGTGGCGAGAGCCAACCGAATCGCTCGAAGGTCTCGCGCAGTCGGTGCTCGCCGAGGGTGTGCACCGCCCACTGCGAGAAGCACTGGTTGTTCGAGGTCGCGAGGGCGTCCTCGAGACCCGAGGATCGTCCGAACTGCGGACGGTCGAGGCGCCGGCGATTCAGCCGATATTTGTTGCCTCGGTAGACACAGGAGGTGTCCTTCCCGTTCGCCTCCTCTTCGAGCAGCGCGGCCGCGGCGAGCACCTTCACGATCGATGCAGCGGGATAGGCGTGACCGGCGGGAAAGCGCTCGGCGTCGGTCGACACGTAGCTCAGCAGCCGCCCCGATCGCGGGTCGATCACGATCGCGTGGCCGCGATCAACGCGGCCCTTCCGCAGAATCTCGAAGACTTCCGCCGAGAGCCGCTCGTCCAGGCTGTACTCCACCCGCAGGGCACCGTCGGGCGGCGGCCCTTCGGTCGCGGTCGGGGGGCCCACCGATGCGCCCATCCACTCGACGAGGCGCGGTGCGGCCTGCGGATCGAACTCGGCGGCCCGGGCGCGCGCGAACTCGAAGCGCTCCCGGGTCCGTGGCAGGTCGATGAGCCGATCCGCGGTCAGGGTCCGACCGGGCGGCGGCGCGGAGACCGCAGGAAGGAACTCCGGTTCGGTGCTCCGCCAGGCGCGCAACCCCGCGTGGGCGGCCCAGCCGAGCCCGAGCACGATCGCGACGACGAGCAGGGCAGCCAGGCGACCGGCGCCGGTCAATCGTCCGCCGCCGCGACGCCGATTGCCGCGGCGGTAGAGCAAGCGACGTCCGCGCGCACGTGAGAGACCCTCGCCGCGCAGGCCGCGACCACGCCGGGAGGTCGACCGCGTCCGGTCAGACCGCAACGACGGACTCGACTTCGGGGATCTCGTCCTTCAGCCGGGCCTCGATCCCCATCTTCAGGGTGATCGACGAGCTCGGACAGCCGGCGCAGGCGCCCTGCAGGACGACCTGGACGACGCCGTCCTGAAAGCCGGCAAAGCTGACTTCGCCGCCATCGGACTCGACGTAGGGGCGCACGTCGCGCTCGAGGATCTCGCGGATCTTGGCCACGACCTCGTCGTCGTCCTCGGCCTCGGGCGGCTCGAAGCCCGGCCCGAGGGCGGCCTCGCCGCTCGCGGCCCAGGCCTTGATCTCGGCGACGATCGGCGCCGCGAGCTCGGTCCACTCCGCGGTATCCGCCTTCGTCACGGTGACGAAGGTCGGCCCGAGGAAGACCCCCTCGACGTCGTCGATCGCCAGGATCGCCGAAGCGAGGGGCGAGACGTCCGTAGCCACGTCGCCGGAGAACGAAGCGGAGGAGACCCCATCGGCCACTTTCTGGCCGAGAACCCACTTGATGCTGTCGGGGTTGGGAGTCCGTTCCGCATGCATGCGAAAACCGAGATCCATGGAACGGAGCGTAGCAGGCCGGCCCGCTGCGCCGAGCGTCGGAGTGCCCGAACCCGCGCGGAAGCGGCGATCGCGGAGCCCCGAGCAGCTATGCTGCCGCGCGTGTCCCGCGCGAAGGCCGTCCTCACACGCCACGTCCTGCCCCTGGTCATCTCCGGGGCGGCCCTGATCTACGTCTTCGGCTACGCGATCGACTGGCAGGCGATCCCCGAGGCGACAGACCGCGCGAACATGCCGCTCTTCGTCGCGATCACGATCGCCGACAAGATCGTCTTCTTCCTCGTGTGGACGCTCGTGCAGGCGTCGATGGTGCGGCGATTCCTGGCGCCCGTACCGCGGCGGCAGATCATCGCCGTGAAGGGCGGTGCCGAGCTGGTCCGCGCGCTGAACTACTCGGTTTCGGACGCGACGTTCTTCCTCGGCGTCTGGCAGCTCTGTCGTGCGCCGCTCCAGTCGGTCGTCGCTGTGTCGACCCTGCCCTTCATCGCGCATTTTCTGGTGCTGCTGCTCCAGGGCACGGTCGCGGTCTTCTTCGTCGCGCGCGAGCAGGTGCAATTCGGTGTCATCGTCGGCGTCGTCGTGTTCGGCTGGGTACTCGTCACGGCCTTCGTCGTCGCCCGCGCCCTCGGCGTCACCGATCGGCTCTGGGCATTGCTGCGCCTCGACGTCCTCGAGGGACGCGTGAACCTGCGCGATCTCCTGCCCTATCTCTGGGTCTTCGCGACCTTCGCCGTCGCCGACGTGTTGTTCCAGGGCATGGCGAGCCGCGCCTTCGGGAACGACATCGCCTGGACGGCCCTCTTCGCGGGCGTCCCCGTCCTCTACTTCTGGATCATGGTCCCGTCGTTCGGAAACTTCGGTCCACGCGAGATCGTGTGGGCGAACATGTTCCACGGCTACGGGGACGAGGCGTCGCTCTACGCGTTCGCACTCTGGACGAACGTGATCTTCCTCGTGATGCACGTGTTGATCGGCGTGCTGTTCCTGAACCGGGCCATGACGCTGCTCGCCGACCTGCGAAAGACGCGGGGCCACGTCGAGTCCGTGCGCGCGCCGATCCTGCGGGACGCGCTCGACCCCTAGGTCTCGACGCGCTCGACCCCTAGGTCTCGACGCGCTCGACCCCTAGGTCTCGACGAGCTCGACCCCTAGCTCCTACGGATCACGACCTCGGGGCCAGGCGTGGCGACCCCGGAGAGCGATCCGATGCGCGCGAGCAGCACGCGCACGTCCTCGTGCAGCTCGTTCGGGCGCATCGCGCGCGCGATCTCCCCCGCGCGCAGGTCCTGCCCGAGCGCCTCGGAAAGCGAGCCACCGGCGCCGAGCAGCCGTTTCGCATGCAGCGACTCGTGGGCTTCCGCTGCGCGTGCCACGAATCCGTTCGTCCCGCGGTTCGCGGCGAGCTCGAGGGCGAGCACCTGCTCGAGGCGGTCGTCCGCGACCGCCCCCGCCAGCATGCGGCGGATCGCGCTCGGCACGAGCAGGTAGCTCTCGATGTGGCGCAGGCCCCAGACGAAGAGCTCGAGGCCCGGCTCCGCAGCGAGATCCGTGGCAGCCGAGTCGCCCGGCTCCGCGGCATCGTCGTGGTGGTCGCGATCGAGCACGACCAGGCCGCGCCAGCCCTGCTCCGTCCCGCCACGTTTCCTGAAGTCGACCAGCGCGCGCGCCGGTTGCCGTCCGCCGAGAATGACCGTGCGGTCCTCGATGCAGCGCGCGACCGCCGGCTCGACGCGCCGTGCCCAGGTTTCGAGCAGCTCACGATCCCGCGCGCCTTCGACATAGAGAACGAAGCCGTCCGCCGCTGATCGGCGCGCGCCGCGGCCGTTTCGATCGCGAGAACGCGGCGCGTCCCCGGATTCGTCGGAACCTCCGGACTCGTCTCGCGAATCCGCGTCCTCGCGCCGGCTCCCGCCTCGTCGCGAGGCGGCCGACTTGACCTTGCGATCGCGCCGACTCCGGAGCACGGCTGGGCCTGGTTCCTTCCCGGGGGATCCTCGAGGGATCCGGATCCCCGTGGACCGCAACGTAGATCGCCGGACGTCTCGTGTCATCCGCGGTGATCCTCTCGGGAATCCGACGACACGCCTAATACTGTCGTGACACTTTCGAATGCACCCATATGAGTGATTGAACCAGGTGGATACCATCGGTATTCTGGCCCCATGATCTCGATCGTCGTCGCCGATGACCATGGCATCGTGCGTGAGGGGCTTCGTCGACTCCTCGAAGCCGAGGCGGACCTGAAAGTCTGCGGCGAAGCCGAAGACGGCCGCGAAGTCCTGACCGAGGTCGAACGCAGCCGCCCCGACATCGTCGTGCTCGACATCACGATGCCGCGCATGGGCGGACTCGAGACCCTCGAACGACTGCGGACGGACCACAAGGACACGAAGGTGATCCTGCTCTCGGTCCACAACGATCCGCCCTTCATCCAGAGCGCGATCGGATTGCGTGCCGACGGCTACGTCCTCAAGAACGGTCGCGCATCGGAGATCGTGACCGCGATCCGCGAGGTCATGAAGGGCGGCAGCTACTTCTCGCCCGCGGTCGCCCGCGAGATCGTCGAGCAGGTGCGCTCGCCCAAGAGCGAGTCGCCGGATCCCTTCACGCTCCTGTCGGCCCGGGAGCGCGAAGTCCTCCACCTGATCGCCGAAGGGCTCTCCGCCAAGGAAGTCGCGACGGAGCTCTCGATCTCGACCAAGACCGTCGAGGCCCACCGCACCAGCCTGATGCGCAAGCTGAACGTGCGGAAGGCGACGGAGCTCGTGCGCTACGCGCTTCGGCACGGGCTGATCGAGCCTTGATTCATTAGTCGGCGCTGCGCGTCTCTTTATTGGGCGGCGCTGCGCGCCTCTCGACGCGGCCTTTTGGGGGCCGCGTCTTGCGCTCGCGGCGCGCCTGGGGTCCGCCTAACGCGATCGTTCTTCGCGTTCGAGGACGACCAGGGCTTCTACGTGGGGGGTCTGGGGGAAGAGGTCGAAGGCGGTGACTTTGCGTAGGGCGTAGCCGGCGGCGGTCAGGGTGGCGAGGTCTCGGGCGAGGGTGCCCGGGTCGCAGGAGAGGTAGACCAGGCGACGCGGGCCGGCGGCGGCCAGGGCGTCGCGAACGGGCGCATCGAGGCCCGTACGTGGCGGGTCGACGAGGGCGACGTCGGCGTGACGAAGTCGCGCCGTCAGGTCGCCGCGGGACTCGACGGGGCCCGCCAGGATCTCGACGGCGTCGGCCAGTCTGGCTTGGCGCAGGTTGTGGTCGAGGTCCGCGAGGGCCGAGCGGTCGCTCTCGAGGGCCGCGCCGCGGAGACCCGCGCGCGCGAGGGGCAGCGTGAAGAAGCCGGTCCCGGCGTAGAGCTCGGTGAAACGCGCCGGGCGGGTGTCCTTGTCGTCGCCGCCCAAGCAGGCGTCCCGGACGGCGGTCACGAGCGCGTCCCAGAGCAGCACGTTGCCCTGCACGAAGCTCTCGCCGCTCACGCGGAGCGACTCGCCGGCGACCGTGATCGTGACGGCGCGTGGAGCGGCCGGGTCCCGGCGCTTGCCCATTCGCGCGCCGGACGGCGTGACGATCGCGTCGCCGCCTGCGCCGGTCGTCACGATCCAGTCGCGCGTTCGGCGACTCTTGCGGGGCGCTTCCTTCGCCGGCGTCGCCGGCGTGGCCCGGACCGCTCCTCCGCGCTCCGCGAGCCGCGCTTCCGCGTCGGGCACCAAGACCGGGCAGACGTCGACCGCGAGCGCGCCCGGCCCTCCCCGCGCGCGATAGCCGACCCCGCCTTCGCATTCGACGAGGCGCGCACGACCGCGGTAGGCGTAGGGCGAGGGCGACGCGACGAGGTCGATCTTCGCGTCGAGGGCGAGCCCCCCGATCCGCTCCAGGGCGTCGGCGACGCGCTTCCGTTTCGCCTCGAGCTGTGTGTCGTACGCGACGTGTTGCCAGAGGCAGCCCCCGCACTCGCCGAAATGGCGGCAGCGTGGGGTCGTGCGCGCCGAACTCTCCTCGACCAGGCGACCGATGCGCGCCCGGACGAATCGCTTCTTCGGCTGCACGTCCGCGAGCTCGACCCGGTCTCCGGGAACGGCGCCCGCGACGAACACGACCCGACCGTCGTCGAGGCGGCCGATGCCGTCGCCTTCCGCCGCGAAGGCGGTGATTTCGACGACGCCTAGCATCACGGCATCGTCCGTCGATTCGGGGGGCATGCGCGGATCAGTCGACGTCGGTGAGGCCGTTGGGCTCTTCGGTGATCTTGACGCGCGTGATGCGACTGCCGGAGGCGTCGATGCACTCGAGGACGTAGCCGGGCACGCTCACTTGCTCGCCCTTGCGCGGCGCGCGCTCGAGGGTGTTGAAGCAGAGGCCGCCGATCGTGTCGCCCTTCTCGGCCGGCACCTGCCACCCGGTCTCCCGGTTGAAGTCGAGCACCTTCACCCGACCGAGCACCTCGTGGCTCCCGTCGCGCAGCTTGCGAATCGTGAGGAGCTCCTCCGAGTCGAACTCGTCGCGAATCTCACCGACGATCTCCTCGAGGATGTCCTCCTGCGTGACGAGCCCCTGGGTCACCCCGAACTCGTCCTTCACGAGCGCGACGTGACAGAAGGCGCGCTGCATCTCGGTCAGGAGTCGCAGGATGGGCTTGCGCTCCGGCACGCGCAGGACCGGCTTGAGGATGCCGAAGAGCTCCTTGCCGTCGGCGCGGTGGAGCTTCATCAAGTCCTTGAGATGGATCACGCCGAGCACGTGGTCGATCGATTCTTCGTAGATCGGGACACGCGTGTAGCGGCCCTCGAGCAGCTTCTCGATCAACTCCGACACCGGCGTGTCGGTCGGGTAGGCCTCGATCTCGGTTCGCGGAACCATGATCTCGGATACGTCCATCTCGGCGGCGTTCGAGGTCGCGCCGATGATCGCGAGAGGAGAGCCCGCGTCGTCGACGTCGTCGAGCGCTTCACGCGCGAGGCGCAGCACCTCTTCGGAGCCGAGGGACTCGGCGCTGCCCATGCCGCCGGTCACCCGGCGCACGAGCGGCTCGATCCCGCGATCGAAGAGGCCGTGGATCGGGCGCAGCATCTGGTGGAAGAGATACAGGGGCAGGCCGACGACCCGCGACACACCGCGCGGGTGCCGCGCCGCGACCGCCTTGGGCAGGATCTCGCAGAGCACCAACACCAACATCGTCATCACGATGGTCGCGACCGGAATGCCGAGCTCGGTGCCGAGCAGGTGGATCGCGAGGCCCGATGCGACCGACGCGCCGAGGATGTTCACGACGTTGTTGCCGAGCAGAATCGTCACGAGGAGCCGCGACGAGGAAGAGGTCAGGTCACGGACCGCGACGTCCGCCGGACCGACCGTGTCCTTGTTCTCGCCATCGAGGTCGTGGGACCGCAGGCGGAAGAGTGCGGTCTCGCTCCCGGAGAAGAAGGCGGAGGCGGCGAGACAACCGACGATGATGAGGACGGCGCCGAGGATGGACATCAACACTCCTCCCATCGGTGCAACTGACGCGCAGCTACAGTGGGGCCAACCCTACGATTCACGCAGAGCGGGACCGACCGACGCGGGCTGCGGGGGCGCAGGCGCCGAGCGTCGCGACCCTGTCGAAGGTCGTTACGAGGAGGGGGGTCGTCCGAATCCGGACTTGGGAAGGCGGGGTCCATTGATTGAAAAAAGGCTACCCCGGGCTTTCGGGCCGAGCAACTCGGTCGTCGCGCGGACCCCTCTCGGGCGCGGCGTCACTCCTCGCCGGCTTCCTCCGCCACCTTGGCGTCCATGCGGAGGAATTTCTCGCACTCTTCCGCCGGCAGGGGCTTGCTGAAGAGGTAGCCCTGCAGCTCGTGGCAGCCGAGCTCCGTCAGCACCCGCGCTTGCGTCTCGGTCTCCACGCCCTCGGCGACCACCTCGAGCCCGAGGCGCTTGGTGAGGGCCACGACCGCGGAGGCCAGCGCCTCGTCGCTCTCGCTGTCACCGATGCCGGACACGAAGGAGCGGTCGATCTTGAGCCGCTCGATCGGAAAGCGCTGGAGGGCCGAGAGGGACGAGTAGCCGGTGCCGAAGTCATCGAGGGCGAAGCCGATCCCGAGGGCCGACAACGCCCCCATTCCAGCGACGATGTTCGGACTCTCGTCGAGGATCGACGACTCCGTGATCTCGAGCTCGAGGTCGCCGGCGGCGAGGCCGGTATCGAAGAGCACCTGCTCGACGGAATTCGCGATGCCGAGATCGCGGAGCTGTTCGACCGACAGGTTCACGGACATGCGCACGCCCTCGAAGCCCGCCTCGCGCCAGGCGGCAGCCTGCTGGCAGGCGGTGCGGAGGACCCACTCGCCGATCGGGACGATCATGCCCGACTCCTCGGCCACGGGAATGAACTCGTCCGGCCGCACGATCTCGCCCTCTTCGTTCACCCAACGGACGAGCGCCTCGACCGCGGAGACCCGACCGGTTCGGGTGTCGCGAATCGGCTGGTAGTGGAGCACCAGCTCGTCGCGTTCGATCGCGTGCCGCAATCCGGTTTCGAGATCGAGGCGCCGCGTCGAGGCGGCGTTCATCTCGGGCGAGAAGAACTCGTAGGTGTTCCCGCCGCGTCCCTTCGCGTGGTACATCGCCACGTCCGCGGATCGCAGCAACGCCTCCGCGTCCTCGCCGTCCTCGGGCCAGACCGCAATCCCAATGCTCGCGCCGGCGAAGATTTCCCGCCCCTGCACCTGGAAGGGCCTCGAGAGCAGGTGGAGCACCCGGCGTGCGACCCGCGCCGCGTCCTGGGCGTGTTCGAGGTCCTGCAACAGGATCGTGAACTCGTCGCCGCCCAGTCGCGAGATCGGCGTGCCGCGGGCTTCGAACTCCACGCGCTCGCGGCGCGCGCGACCCACCGAGTCGCTGCCGCGGACCGCGGAACGCAGTCGGTCCGACACTTGAATCAGCAGATCGTCGCCCATCGAATGCCCGAGGGAGTCGTTCACCTGCTTGAATCGGTCGACGTCGAGAAAGAGGAGCGCGAGCACGCGTTCGCCCCGGCGCGCCCGGTCGAGGGCCGACTCCATCTGCTCGCGGAAGAGCTCGCGGTTCGGCAGCGAAGTGAGGGAGTCGAAGTAGGCGAGGTGGCGGATGCGCTGCTCCGCCTCCATGCGCGCCGTGATGTCTCGTGCGGTCGCCTGGACGCGACCGTCGGCGAGGCGGCGGGCGGACAGCTCGGCCCAGATCCAGCCGTTGCGCCCCTGGCGCTTGAGTCGCCGGACGCTGCGCAGGGTCATCCCCCCCGCCAGGTTCTGGAGCACGAGCGGGTCGTCGTCGACGTCGTCTGGGTGGAAGAGCTCGACGACGCGCTTCGCCTGCAGGGCTGCGCGCGAGAGTCCGAAGAGCTCGAGTGCAGCGCCATTGCAGGTCTGGATCCGTCCTTGCTCGTCGAAGACGAGGATGCCATCGGAGGCCTGCTCGACGAGCGCGCGGTACTGGCTCTCGCTCTTGCGGAGCGCTTCTTCCGTCGCGCGACGAACGGTGAAGTCGGACATCGCGCCGTAGACGCGCACCACACCGCCCTCGCCGTCCTCCCCGGGCTCCGCGATGACGCGCAGGGAGCTCTCGACCCATCGCTCGCCGATCCCAGGCAGGTCGAGCCGATACTGGACGCGATCCCGACCCCGATCGAGGGCGCGCACGAAGTGCGCGACCGCGGTCGGCTGGTCCTCGTCGACGATGTACGACTCCCACGATTCGGGATCGAGTTCGCCGAGGGCGACCTCGGGACGCGACGGAACGCTCCCGCCGATCCACTCCCGCTCCCAGGTCCCGTCCGCGTCCAGTCGGACGACGAAGGCCCAATCACAGGCCAGGTCTGCGAAGACCTGACGCGCATCGACGGGGTCCGTCGGCGCGAACGCGCGCGAACGTGCGAGCGCGTCCTTCAGGACGTCCTCGATCTCGACGTCATGGACGTCGGTCGTCTCGCCGTTCGCATCGCTCGAGCGCTTCATGCTGCCAGGGTCCCCGAGGGCTCGAAACGGCGCCCTCACGCCTCACCCTATCGGCACGTCGACTAGCAGATCCGATCGGGCGTTCGCGGGTCGGAGCCCTCGGTAGAAGGCCGCAAAAATGCGACGGGACGGGATCGAAACGTCAACGACCCAACATTTGCGAATCGTTTTCAGTCGCCGACCGCGAACCCCTGCGCGGCGAGGTCGGTCCGTAGCGCGGCCTCGGGGTCGGCGAGGATTTCGCGCAGCACGCGGATCGCCGGTCGGTCCCAGCGCGCTTCGGGCACGACGAAGTCGTACTCCTCCGCCTGGAGAGGTTGGAAGCGCAACCCCGCGTCGCGCGCGACGGACTCGATCGTGAGGCCCCAGTCCGCGCGCCCCTGTGCGATCGCTGCGGCGACCGCGTAGTGCGAACGAGGCTCGTACGGAAAGCCGGGCGGCTGACGTCCGTCGAGCAGTCGATCGATCAGCACGCGCGTCCCTGCACCCCGATTGCGATTCACCATGCGAACCGACGGGTCCTCGAGCAGCGCTTCTATTTCGCGCGTCTCGTCCGCTCTCGTGGCGATCCCCTGCATGCGCCGATACCCCCGCAGCAGCTTCATCCCCGGCTTAAGGAAGGGCGCGTTGTAGCAGTCGGTCTCGGGATCGAGGAGATGGATCGGCGCGAGGTCGCACTCGCCACGGCCGGCCGCCGCGAGTCCGCCGTGGGATCCGACGGCGAGCAGCTTCACGCCGAAGCCGTGACGCGCGAGCTCGCTCGCGATCAGGTCGAGGCCGGCGCAGTGGCTGCCGATCACGACGAGGTCGGCGACCGCGACGTCGCGTCCGATCAACGTGACTTCGACCTTCGTATCGGCATCGACGAGCTCCATGTTGCGACCGATGCGCACGAAACCGTCGGCGCGGCTGAAGCTCGTGACGCTGCCGCTGCCCTTGCCCATCGGGTACGCAGAGAGCCGGCCCGCGTCGTCGGCCACGAGCCCGACGAGCAGGTATTCGAGGCGGCCGCGCTCGCTCTGGGTCTTGATCGCGAGGCGTGCCGAGCGCGTCTCGCGATCTTCGGAGGGTTGACCCGCGAGGTCGCGGATCAGCGGCGCCACGAACTCGTGGAAGGTGAAGATCGCGCTCGTCGGGAAGCCCGGCAGGATCACCACGGGCTTGTCGCCCTGAGCGGCGAGACAGATCGGCTTGCCCGGCTTGAGCGCGACGCCGTGAACGAGAATGCCGGGCTCGAGCTCGCCGACGACGATCGCGTTCAGGTCCCCTTCGCCCTTCGACGTCCCTCCCGAGAGGAGCAGCATGTCCGCGTCGGCGAGCGCCGCGTGCAGCGCATCGCGCAGCGCGTCGACGTCGTCGCGGAAGGCACCGCAAAAGACCGGATCTCCGCCGAGCTCGCGCACCGCGTCGGCCAGGATCCGACCGTTGCTGTCGTAGACCAGCCCGGGTCGCATCGTCTCACCGGGTTGCACGATCTCGTCACCGGTCGAGAGGATGGCGACCTTCGGGCGCTTCACGACCGACAGCCGGTCGCAGCCGATCGCCGCGAGCACGCCGGTTTCCCGGGACGACAGTCTCGTCCCTGCGAAGAGCACCGTCTCGCCGCGCCCCATGTCGGTGCCCGCGAAGCTGACGGCGGCGCCCGGCACCCGCGGCGCGCGCACGAGGACGGTCGTCGGATCGTCGGGGTCGACGTCGGTGACTTCGATCGGCGCGACGGCGTCGGCACCGCGCGGCAGCATCCCGCCGGTCGCGATCGTCGTCGCGGTGCCCTCGGCGACTTCGATCTTCGGTTCGATGCCCGTCGCCAGGATCTCGTCGTTCAGCTTCAGCCGGACGGGCTCCTCCTCGGCGACGCCGAAGGTGTCCGCGGCGCGCACCGCGAAGCCGTCCATGTTCGAGCGGTCGAAGCCGGGCACGTCGACGTCCGCGCGCACGTCTTGCGCGAGCACGCGACCGAGCGCGTCCTCGAGCGCGATCTCTTCGGCGGACAGGGCCGCGCCGACGACCACCTCGCGCCAGCGCGCCTCCGCCTCGTCGCGGTCGAGCACCTCGAGGAACTGTTGCTGCGGACGACTCATACCGACGCCTCGTCCTCGTCGTAGAGCAGGACTTCGACGGTGGCGCCTTCGCGCATGCCTTCGAGCTCCCTGGGCACGACCACCGCCCCGGCGGCGCGCACCGTCGACGAAAGGATCGATGCCCCGGCGGTCGCGAGCGGCAGCGCCTTGCCCGCTTCGATCGCGACGCGGACGTAGTCGGTGCGACCGACCTCCGACACGATCTTGCGGGCGAGGGGCAGGGTCGCGCGGCGATGGGGCCAGGCGCGTGTGCGCCCGCCCAGCGCGCGAATCGTCGGGCCGGCGAAGAACTCGTAGGCGGCCAGGCAGCTGACCGGGTTGCCCGGCAGCAGGAACACGAAGCGGTCCCCGATGCGACCGACGCCGGTCGGACTCGACGGGCGCATCGAGATGCCGTGGTAGGCGAGCTCGCCGATCGCGGAGAGCAGGCGCGGCGCGTGGTCTTCCTGACCGACGGAGGTGCCCCCGGACACGAGCACGACGTCCGCGTCCTCGCTCGCCATCGCCTCCCGAATCGTCTCGGGCACGTCGGGCAGGATCTCGAAGGGCAGCGACGCCCCGCCGTCACGCGCGATCAAGCCGCGCAGCACGACCGAGTTGCTGTCGACGATCTGCGATCCCGCCGGAACCGAGCCGGCGGGCAGGAGCTCGTCGCCGGTCACCACGAGCCGCACGCGCGGCCGGCGCACGCATGTGAGCGCATCACGACCGATCGAAGACAGGAGCCCCGCGTCCTGGGGGCGCAGCCGGCGGCCCGCGGCGAGGACCGCGTCGCCCTTCGAGATGTCCTCACCGATCGCGCCCACGTTCTTGCGCGGCGCGACCGCGTCCGAGATCGAGACGACGCCGTCCTCTTCTTCGCAGACTTCCGCTTTCACGACCGCGTCGGCGCCATCCGGGATCGGCGCGCCGGTCATGATCCGGACGGCCTGTCCCGACTGCATCGTCTCCGCGTACGGGTTCCCCGGCAGCGACAGCCCGACGACGTCGAGCCGGATCGCGTCGTAGGCCGAGGCGCCGAAGCTCTCCTCCCCCCGGATCGCATAACCATCCATCGCGGAGCGCGGGAACCCCGGGACGTCGACCTCCGAAGTCACGTCCTCGGCGAGCACCCGACCGACGCAGTCGAGCAGCGGCACGGATTCGCCGGGCAGCGCGCGCGCGTGCTCCGCCAGGAACGCGTCGACGATCTCCACGTCGACCCGCTCCGCGAACCCGCGCATTCGAACGTCGTGCTTCACTCGATCTTCCTCGGAACCGGCCTGAAAACGGAAGACGGGCAGGGAGCTGCCCCCCTGCCCGTCGAATCGTCGCCTCGAAGGGCGCGCAGATCAGCCGCTCGCGCGCGCGGCGTAGAGCTCCGGCCGCGGGTCGAACCGCACCTTCGACGAGTTGATGATCTCCTGGGAGACGTCGAACTTCATCGCGTTGTCCGGGCCGATGCCCTCTTCCACCAGGCATTCGGAGAGGCCGTTGTCCTCGTCCTTCCAGCCGGCGGCCGCGTTGAACTTCCACTCGTCCTCGAGGCACTCCCAGCCCTGGTCACCGAGCTGCTCGGGCGTGACGTCCTCGCCGTAGAGCAGCGAGTAGTAGTTGGCCATGAGCGTGAGGGTCGGCGAGATGAACTGACAGAAGCCGGAGGAGTCGCAGACCATGTTGACGATCTGGCACTCCTGGCTCGCCTGGGCGTACTCGTCGGGGCCGAGACCCGGATTCACGACCAGGCCGGCGGTGTGATCCGCGCCCATCGGGCCCGCGGCGTAGGTCACGCCGGTGGCCTTGAGCGGTCGCGGGTCCCACGCCGGGATCGCCTGACCGCGGCCGTGGGGTACGCGCTTGTGGCCCGTGCCCTTGCCGGTCGCGACGGCGCCGTTGCCGATCATTTTGCCGCGGTCCGTGCCCTCGGCGATGTCCTTGAGCAGCTCGATGGCCGCCTTCGAGTCGCCCCAGTCCATGCCACCCGAGTCCATCAGAATCGCGATCGCGCCACCGGTCTCGATCGTGTCGAGGCCGACCTCGTCACACAGACGGTCGAGCTCGGCCACCTCGTCGAAGGTCTTGATCGCGCAGGACGCGCCGAGCAACGTGAGCGTCTCGAACTCGAGGGCGCTCGTCTTGTACTTGCCGTCGGCGTCGTGGACGATGTTCGAGCACTTCACGATGCAGCCCGTCATGCAGTTGTGCATGCCGCCGCCGCGCTCGTCGAAGCTCTCCACGATCCGCGCGCCGTCGAGGGTCTCGACGTCGGGGCTCTGGCCTTCGGTGCGGTTCTTGTAGACGAAGGTGTTCAGCATGTTCGCCATCGGGACGACCGACGACGTGCCGTGCTTGAACATCTGCGGCCCGTCGAGGTACTCCTGCGAGTAGCTCTTGTTGACCTTGTTGAATTCCTTGCTGGCGGGCTGGCGGGTCTTCGCCTTGCCGGGATCGATCAGCACCCACTTGAGACCCTTGCTGCCCATCACGGCGCCGACGCCACCGCGTGCAGCGTGTCGCGCCGGGCGGCGCTCCTGGTCCTGGTCGGTGCAGGCGACCGAGGCGCCGGCGAGCTGGAGCTCACCGGCCGGGCCGATCGAGATCGCGCTGGCGTTCTTGTTCTCGCCTTCGAAGAGCTTCTCGCACGAGGCGTAGTTCCACATGCCCTTGTAGTCGTCGGCGGAGACGATCGAGATCTCGCCCTCGTCGATCCGCAGGCCATAGCGCTTGTCCGGGTCAGCGGGCTGCCCCTTCACGACGATCGCGCGGATGCCGAGCTTCATCAGGTGCTGACCGGGGTTGCCGCCGGCGTTCGCTTCCTTGATGCCGCCGGTGAGCGGGCTCTTGCAGCCGATCGAGATGCGGCCGGAGGTCGGCGCGGTCGTGCCCGAGAGGACGCCGGGCGCCATCACGAGGACGTTGTCCGGACCGAGCGGGTCGCAGGCCGCATCGCAGTCGCGGTTCATGATCTTCGCGGAGAGACCGCGACCGCCGAGCAGCTTCCACTCCGCGGGAAAGTCCTCGAAGGACGTCGTCTGGTCCGTCATGTTGACGTGGAGGAGTCGGTCTCCCTCGGGTCCGGCCATGTTTCGTTTACCTCGGTAAGAAGAAGAGAGGGTGTATTCGCACCGCCGCCGGAGCGACGGGAACGGGGAAGTTGAAACAGCGCGCGGCCCACCGCAACGCGCTCGGGAGGCACGCCGGGTTTTCGCGCGGCCCGCGGAAAACGGAGGTCAGCCGCCTGCGATCGCGGCGATCACCTCGATCTCGTCGTCGGCGCCGACGGACTGCGCGAGGGTGGCGGCGTCGCGATCGAGCAGCTCGCCGTTCAGGGTCACCTTCACGAACTTGTGGATCTCACCCGTCGCCGGGTCGATCACGAGCTCGCGCAGGCCCGGAAACTTCTCCTCGATCAGGTCGAAGCAGGCGGTGATCGTCTCACCGTCGGCGAGCGCCTCGGATTCCCCGCGGGTAGGTCCCTGGAAGACGGTCGGAATCAGGACCTTGGCCATGTCGATTCTCCTGGGTCGGATCGGGCGATCTCAGCCTCGATCCTGCGAAGGGAGGATCGGGCGATCTCAGCCTCGATCCTGGGAAGGGAGGATCGGGCGATCTCAGCCTCGATCCTGGGACGGATAGTAGTAGCGACGATTCGCGGGAATCTGCCAGAAGCGATCGTCGGGAACGTCGAAGGGCCGGCCGTGCTCACGGGGACGCGACTCGGGCAGCCAGGCGGTGAGGAACCCGTCGCGTCCGCGACCGTGGTGCACGCAGCCGGTGTCGAGCCCGCGCAGACCCTCCGCCACGTGCAGGCCCTGCCGCGCCCAATGACCGTAGACCAGGCCGTAGTCGTGGCGCGCCTCGGACCACGCGCGGTGCCAGGCTCCGTCCGGTGCATCGGGCTCGCGGCTCGACCAGGCGCCGCTCGCCTCGCCGGACCGGCCCCGGGTGAGTCGTGCGAGATCGTCCCGCTCGGGGTCCCGGGTCGGATCCGTCTGCAGGAAGGCCCGCGCCGCGTCTTCGTCTCCGGCGAGTCGCGCGGCGGCCGCGGCGCCTCGGGAGACGAGCTCGTCGAGCTCCCAGGTGGCACCGCAGCTCGCGTGGACCATCGCGAAGGATTGCCCGGCGATCTCCCCGGGCACGACCAGAGGCCGCCCGCGCAGCCAGGTGACCCACTCGTCCGCGTCCGGCGCGCCCAGGACGTCCCCGATCGAGTCGTTCTCGGAGAGGTCGCGCAGGCCGAGATGGGCCGAGATGAGGTGGATCTCGTGGTTGCCGAGGACGTACTCCGCCCTGCCGGCCTCGACGAGCGCGCGCACCCGCTCGAGCGGGCGCCGATTGTCCGGGCCGCGGTTGACGAGGTCCCCGGCCACCCAGAGCGCGAACGCGTCCCCGAACGAGACCGCGGCCCGATCGAGCAGCGCGTCGAGCTCGTCCGCGCAGCCCTGGACGTCGCCCACGAAGATCCGCTGCATGAGGGGCCTGGGTGTCCTATCCGCGGGCGACGCAGCGATTCGAGAGGCGACCGATTCCGTCCATCTCGCTCTCGATCAGCTCGCCCTCGGCCAGGTAGCGCCGGGGATCGCGAACGCTGCCGACGCCACCCGGGGTGCCGGTGAAGATCAGATCACCGGGGTAGAGGATGCAGTAGCTCGAGATGTATTCGATCAGCTGTGGCACGGTGAAGATCAGATTGCTCGTGTTGGATTCCTGCATCTGCTCGCCGGCCACCCAGCAGCGCAGCCCCACGGCGTCCGGGTCGGGGAACTCGTCGAGGCTCACGAGCGCCGGGCCGGTCGGCCCGAAGTTCGTGGCGGACTTCCCGAGGCTGAACTGCGGCGGCTTCGACGCGAATTGCAGGCGGCGGTCGGAGACGTCCTGCCCGAGCGTCATGCCGGCGACGTGGTCCCAGGCGCGGTCCGCCGGGACGCCCTTCGTTTCCTTGCCGATCACGACGACCTGCTCGACCTCCCAGTCGACGCGTTCGCCGGTCAGCGGCACCTCGGCGTCGGGACCGACGATGCAGCTCGGAAACTTCGTGAAGACCATCGGGACGTCCGGGATCGGCAGGCTCGCCTCTTCCGCGTGGTCCTTGTAGTTGAGCCCGATCGCGAAGACCTGCGTCGGATTCGGCACAGGCGCGCCGAGCTTCGCGGACTCGACGATCGGCCCGGCGTCGCCGGTGGTCTGCTCCGCGGCCCAGGCGCGGATCTCGTCCCACTGCCCGAAGACGGCCATCGGATCGGACGAGAATCGATCGCCGCTGTGGAGCGCCAGATCCACGAAGCGCCCGGCCACGTCGAGCCCGGCCCGGCCTTCGAGATTCACCAACCGCATAGAGATCTCCTTGGAGCTGCCGCACGGGTACCCGCGGCGGGCCCATCCTAACGCGCCTCTGCGCGATCGCAGGCCGCCGAGGCCGTCTCCCGTCCCGCCTTCCCCTCGGGCCCGAGAACGATCGTTCACTCGCAGGTCTCCGGCATTCCACCCGTCGCCGGCCGGCAGGCTTGCGGTAACTTCCCGCCTTCGAAGCGACCGAGGTCCGCCCCCCGACCCGGCACACCGAAATGTCCGGTGGGCCCACCCGTGGAGGTCGCGGGCCCCGATCAGACGCCGGTCCGGCCAAGGAGAAGAGCCGGACCCGCAGGCGAGTCAGCGCCGCGGCGTGGGGTGAGCCGTTTGGGACGTCGAATCATCATCTGTGATGGAGCCGAGAGCGCTCGCTTGTGGAGTCGCATCGGTCCCGACGAGTCCGAGGAACTCACCTGGGTTCCGCGCGAGGACGAGGCACGCGCGCGTCCGTCCGGCTTCAAGATCCTGCAGGGCGGGCTCGACGAGGACGCGATCGCCAAGCTCGACCCCGCGCCTGACGACGAGTTCGCGGTGGTCAGCGACGACGGCCCCTGGACCCGCCTCGCCGTCCGCGAGATCCAGAAGGTCGACGAGGACGCCTCGATCCTCGTCCTGTCGGACAGCCTGACCGAGGACGATCTGCCCGATCACGCGTCGCTCCGCCGGACCGGCTGGAAGACGCTGATCCGCGACGACATCAACGAGGAGTTCGACCACCTCGCGAACCTCCAGCGCGTGGTGAAGATCCGCGAGCTGCTCGGCGAACGCGAGAAGGTGGGCATCCTGCTCCAGCCGGATCCGGATCCCGACGGGATCGCGAGCGCCTATGCGCTCCGGTACCTGCTCGGCCGCAAGCGGACGACGGCGCCGCTGATCTCGTTCGGCGAGGTCCAGCGTCCGGAGAACCAGGCGCTGTGCGATGCGATCGGGATCGAGGTCCGGGTGATCACCCCCGAAGAGCTCTCCGAGTTCGACGCCCTCGTGCTCGTCGACGTCCAACCGAACGTGTTCGGCGACGACCCGCCCGAGCGCCTGAAGCAGCCCGACGTCGTGATCGACCACCATCCGGAGCGCACGGGCTACAGCGCGACCATCCGCGACATCCGCGTCTCCTACGGCGCGACCGCGTCGATCTTCACCGAGTACCTGCGCGCGACCAACACCGAGATCAACGCCAAGCTCGCGACGGCGCTGCTCTACGGCATCAAGAGCGACACGCAGTACCTCGGCCGCCAGACGAGCAACCGCGACATGCTCTCGTTCGCCTACCTGCACGCGTCGCATTCGCCCGCGCTCTTGCGCCGAATCGAGCGACCGGCGCTTCCCCACGACGGACTCAAGGCGCTCGGCCGCGCCCTCGCCAGCGTCGACGTCCGCGACGGCATCAACATCCTCGTGCTGGGCCGGGTGCGCGAAGACGTGATCCCGCAGGTCGCGGACATGGCGCTGCAGGCCGAAGGCGCCGAGTGGTCGATCGCGGTCGGAACCGTCGGCCGCGACCTCGTCTTCTCGGTTCGCAACGTCGGCTACGTCCGCGCCGCCGGCGAAGTCGTGCGCGCGGTCGTCGAAGGCCTCGGGGTCGGCGGCGGTCACCGCTCCATGGCGAAGGGCATCATTCCCTTGAAGGCCTTCCGCGAGGTCTACGGACGCGCGGACAAGAACCAGATCAAGAGCGCCCTCTACGACGCCTTCGTCCGCGCGATCCATGACGACGGCGAAGAGAGCTAGGGCGCGCGCGGCCACAGGAGAACGCGTGTCGAGGCCGAAAGCTCTCGAAACGGCCGAGATCGAGGCCCAGCTGGCGAATCTCGCCGGCTGGGCCCTCGAGGGCGGCAAGCTCCACCGCGAGTTCCGCTTCGCGAACTTCGTCGAGGCCTTCGGCTTCATGACGAGCGTCGCGCTCGTCGCCGAGAAGATGGACCACCACCCGGAGTGGTCGAACGTCTACTCGACGGTCGTGGTCGACCTCACGACCCACGACGCGGGCGGGATCACCGAGCTGGACCTGACGCTCGCCTCTGCGATGAACGCGGTGGCCGACTGACAGCGACTGACGCCGTCTTCGCCGTCTACGCTCCGAAGGTCAACAGCTCGTGAGCGCCCTGCACGCGGTCCGGGATGTCGATCCCGACCGGGCAGGAGCCGAGACACGGCGCGGAACAACCGTCGCAGGCGCTCGCGTTCACGGGCAGCTTCGCGTAGAGCTCCATCGCGTTGCGCTCGTCGCGGTAGTCCTCGAAGTACATGCGATGACGCAGGACGTCGGCGATCGGCACGCCCTCTGGGCAGCTGCCCAGGCAGTCGCCGCAATGGGGCGCGCAATACGATCCGATGATCCCGTGGTCGTAGCGCTCGAGGATCGCTACGTCTCCGCTCGTGAGTGTCTTGCCGGACGCGAACAAATACTCGTCGAGGTGCTGCTGCTCGAAGAACGAGATGACCGCGCAGGACACCTTCGGGTTCGCGTGGACCCACTTGAGCGCCGCCTGCGCGTAGCTGTCGGCGTCGTGAAACTCTTCGAGGTTGCGATGGCGAGCGCCCTTGAGCGTCTTCATCGCGACGATGCCCATGTCCTGCTCGTCGACGGCGCGATCGACGATCTCGCCGAGGCGCGGCCAGATGCCGTGGTGATACGCGAGCATCATCACGTCGAAGCGACCCGAGTCGATCGCCTGACTCGCGACGGCTTCGAGCCGAGGCGTGTGCGTCGAGACCCCGAGGAAGCGCGCCTTGCCCTCGGCCTTCAGCTGATCGAAGGCCGCGTGGACGTTCGGGTCCATCAAGCGGTCGACCTCATCGCACGAGTGGATGTGCACGAGGTCGACGTAGTCGGTGCCCATGCGCTGGAGGGATTCTTCGACGACGGTCTTGTACTTCTCGACCGGGGTCCCGGCGGGCAGATGACCGATCGGCGTGCAGAACTTGGTGGCGAGGAAGATCTGGTCGCGGGGGATCTCCCGGAGCGCGCGGCCGACCGCGAGCTCGCTGCCCTCGAGCGAGTAGTCCGGGGCGGTGTCGACGTAGTTCACGCCGCGATCGAAGGCCTCGGTCACGAGCTTCCAGTTCGCTTCGCGGAGGCGGCCCGCGCCGAGCACGGTGTCGGAGATCTGCCAGTCGGTCCGACCGAAGCGCCGGTAGGCCTGGACGCGCGCGCCCTTCCAGGCGTCGTCCCAGGTCGGATGGGTCTTCACGATGCCGTCGTTCGACTGGATGCCCGTCTGCACGCCCATCCATCCCTCGGTCGAGGACTTGCCTACGCCGAAGAGCGTATGACCCAGAGCGCCCGCGAGACCCGCCGCGACGGCGCTCGCTCCGGCGGCGGCGCCGGACAGGAACGCGCGACGACCTCCGGCCGCCGGCGGCGTCGTTCGCATCGCCAGCACGAAGAACACGAGACCCATCACCGCGAGGATTCCGATGCCGACCACGATCCCACCCATCGCCTTGGTCGCGCCCGGGACCAGATTCGTCTGGATCCACTCGCCGGCCGGGAAGTGGCTCGAGTCGAGACCGATCAGTGAGTGGTAGATGAGGTCGCCGGTCGTCGCCCAGCCGATCGCGAGGGAGACGACCGCCGCGATCGCGATCCAGCGAGCGAGGCCGCCCGACTTCGTTCCAGCTTCTTCTGCGTCCGACATCCCTGCACGTCTCCGTTGATCCGCGACGCGGATCGGATCTTCGCCTCGGCTTCGTAGAGCCCTTCTCCAGCCAATGGCGAACGCTTCGTTGCGGCCCGAGGGCCTGCTGGGCAAGTATAAGGCCCACGATGGCCACGCCGCTCATCATCCCGGACGTCGCAGCCCTCCCCGAATACGAGGGAAACGACCTCGGATTCACCGATTGGCACGAGATCGATCAGGGGCGGATCGACGCATTCGCGAAAGCGACCGGGGATCACCAGTGGATCCATGTCGATCGCGAGCGCGCCGGGAAGGAATCGCCCTTCGGCGCGACCATCGCCCACGGCTACCTGACCCTCGCCCTCGCGCCGGCGCTCCTGCCCGAGATCGTCGAGGTCACGAAGATCTCGCAGATCGTGAACGTCGGCCTCGACAAGGTCCGGATGCGCGAACCCGTTCCCGTCGGCAGCAAGTTGCGACTCGGGGCGACCGTGAAGCACGTGCGGGAGATGGCGGGCGGCGCGATGCGGCTCGCCCTCGACGTGCGCTTCGAGGTGGAAGGCGCGAAGCGGCCCGTCTGCACGGGCGAGCTCGTCTACGTCTACTATCCGTGAGGTTGGGTGGCGACGAGACGCCTTCGTTGCGTCGAGGCGTTCCGCGACGCCCGGAGCGCGCGACGTTTCTGGATCGCGCAGACCGGGGTCGTTAGTCGCGAAGGAAGTCGCGGGCGGCGGCGAGGAAGCCTTCGAGCTGGTCGTGGTGGACCCAGTGGCCGGCGTCGTCGAAGCCGACGACGCTCGCGTTCGCGATGTGGTCGGCGCGACCGTCCGAGGACGGGTCGCCGTGCCAGGACTCGCTGCCGTGCACGAGGAGCGTCGGGCAGGTGATGCGCCGCCAGGTCGTCGCGCGCGCCTCGCGGTCGAGCCGCTGCGGAAAGAGCGGCCGCGCGTCGTTGTCGAATTTCCAGGTGAAGGTGCCGTCCTCGTTGCGCGCGACCCCGTGAACCGTGAGGTGGCGCGCCTGCTCGGCGGAGAGGTGCGGGTTCTCCTCCTGCATGCGCGCCGCGGCTTCGTCGATCGTCTCGTAGCGACGCGGCGTCCGGCGGGAGTTCTTCTTCACGCTCTCGATCCAGTGGCGCATCGTCTCCCAGGGCTCGCGCTCCATCAGCTTCTCGACCGGGTCCGGGATCTTCATCCCTTCGATCGCGACGAGCTTGTGGACCTTCTCCGGATAGACCCCGGCGTACTGCAGCGAAACCGCGGCGCCGAGGGAGTGGGCCATGATCCGTAGCGGCGCGAGGTCGAGGACGTCGATCAGCTGCGCGATGTCCAGGACGTACTCGGGCATCGTGTACTGCCCACCGATCGACCAGGCCGAGTCGCCGTGGCCCCGCAGGTCGGGCGCGATCACGTGGTAGTCGTCGCGAAGCGCGCGGGCGACCCAGTCCCAGTTGCGGGCGTGATCCCGCCCTCCGTGGACGAGGAGCAGCGGCGGCTTGTCCTCGGCTCCCCAGTCGACGAAGTGCAGCTTGAGGCGCTGGGAGACGTAGAAGCTCGAGCTCGGGCCGAGGATGCCGTCGGAAGGGGCGGTCATGCGTTGTCCTGGTGGGTCCGGGGGCGTCGGGAAGGTTGATCGGGCGATCGAGTATAGGCGTGCGTTCCTGCGCGGCCCGTGTGGGGCGCGCCTCGGCCGGGGTATCTTCCGCGCCATCATGAAGATCGCCCTGGCCCAGATCAATCCGACCGTCGGTGACCTCGCCGGCAACCGCCGGCTCGCGCAAGCAGCCGCGGAGCAGGCGGCGCACGCGGGCGCCGATTGTGTCGTGCTACCGGAGCTCGCGCTCACGGGCTATCCGCCGATGGACCTGCTCGAGCGGGATCGCTTCGTCGACGATCAGCTCGCCGAGCTCGACGAGCTCGCGAAGTCGAGCCATGAGATCGCGATCGTCGTCGGCGCGGTCGTGCGGACCGACGATGCCCGACCGAAGGCGATCGAGAACGCCGCGGTCGTCCTCGCCGACGGCAAGCGCGTCGCCCACCAGAGCAAGACCCTCCTCCCGACCTACGACGTCTTCGACGAGACCCGCTATTTCGCGAAGGCGAAGGGGCGGTCACCGATCGCGGCGCCCGGACTCGAGACCGCCCTGGGGATCGCGGTCTGTGAGGACACGTGGTTCCAGACCCAGCCCTATTCCGTCGACCCGGCGGCGGAGCTCGCGGCCCTCGGCGCCGGCGTCATCCTCAACCCCTCCGCCTCGCCCTGGCACGTCGGCAAGGCGGCGGAGAGACGGTCGATGCTAGGCGAGGTCGCGGCCCGCACCGATCGGCCGATCGTGTTCGTGAACCAGGTCGGTGGCAACGACGAGCTGATCTTCGACGGCGGCTCGTGCATGATCACACCGAACGGACAGGTCCACGGGGCGCTGCCGCTCTTCGAGTCGGGGCTCTCGGTCGTCGAGCTGCCGGCGGGACAGGGCACGGCGCTCGATGCCTTCGAGGACCCCGAAGCGGTCGCGCAGCTCGAGCGCGGCCTCGTCCTCGGGATCCGCGACTATTTCCTCAAGCAGAACCTGCCGCCGGGCGCGGTGATCGGGCTCTCGGGTGGGATCGACTCGGCGGTGACGGCCTATCTCGCCGTCGAGGCGCTCGGTGCCGAGCGCGTGCTCGGGATCGCGATGCCCGGGCCCTTCTCCTCGGATCACTCGATCTCCGATGCGTTCCGATTGGGCGAGCTGCTCGGGATCGAGGTCCGTCGCGCGGACATCGCGCCGATGTACGACGCCTATCGCGGCGTCTTCGGCCAGCTCTTCGGCGAGCGCGACGACTACGGCCTCACCCAGCAGAACATCCAGAGCCGTATTCGCGGTGCGGTCCTGATGGCGTGCTCCAACGAGGAGAACCGGCTCGTCCTCGCGACCGGCAACAAGAGCGAGCTCTCGGTCGGCTACTGCACCCTCTACGGCGACACGGTCGGTGGCCTCGCGGTCCTCGGCGACGTCTACAAGCAGGACGTCTACGCCCTCGCTCGCTACGCGAACCGCGACGGGGAGAAGATCCCGGTCGGCACGATCGAGAAGCCGCCCTCGGCGGAGCTCGCCGCCGACCAGCTCGACCAGGACGACCTCCCCGAGTACGACGTCCTCGACGACGTGCTCAGCCAGGCGATCGAAGGCCGACGCAGCTTCGCCTCGATCGAGCCGCCCGACGGCACGACCGAAGAGGTCGCCCAGGGAATCGTGCGGCGACTCGACCGCAACGAGTACAAGCGCAGGCAGACGCCGCTCGTCTTGCGCACGTCGGAGAAGGCGTTCGGCGGGGGGCGACGACTGCCGATCGTCCACCGCTATACCGGGTAGGCCCTGCGCACGCCGCGGGGATCGGAGGGACGGTCGATGCGCTTCATGATCCTGATGTCCGACGATCCGAGCTGGGACGCGCTCTCGAGTGAAGCGCAGGCGGCCGTCTTCGCGGAGCACGAGCGCTTCGAGTCCGAACTGCGCGCCTCTGGCGCGTTCGTCTCGTCGGAGCGGTTCGAGCCGGGAACCGGAGGCGCCGTCGAGCGCGATGCCCACGGGGCGACCCTGCGGGCCGCGAATCCGGAACAGGGCCGGGGGGCGATCGGCGGCTACTACCTGGTCGACGTGGCGGATCTCGACGCGGCCCTCGGCTGGGCCGAGCGCGGGCGCTTCATCGCAGGAACGAACTGGGTCTATCCGGTCGCGGAGGAATGAGCGCGACCCGGATCGTCCGCCGCTGGTGGATCCTGCCACTCGTCTACCTCGTTCATCTTCTCGACGAACGGATCTTCGGGGACGGCACGGCCGCATGGGCGACCACCTACGGGGGCGTCGATTTCACGAACGAGGCGTGGCTCGCCGTCAACGTCGCATCGTTCGCGCTCCTGTTCGGCGCGGCGTTCGCCACGGACCGCCGTCGCTTTCCGGAATGGGTATTCGCGACCCTCGCGGTGCACCTGCTCCTCCATGCCTTCGTGCACGTCGGCGGGACGCTCGCGCGACCGGTGCCCTTTCCCGGTGTCCTCACGAGCGTCGTGCTGCTCTTGCCGGTCTCGCTCGTCCTCCTTCGCCGTGCCGCCCGCTCGCTTCCCCGCGCACGATTCGCGCTCGGCTGCGGGGTCGGAATCCTGACGATGCAGCCGATCTACGACTTTCTGCTGAGGCTCCTCCTCGACTGACGCCCGACCGGAGAACGACATGAACTCGATCACCCTCGATGGATACGAATCGACGGTCCTCTCGATGGGCCTCGCCGCGGGCCTCCTCGTCGCCCAGCTCCTGGTCGCCGACGTCGCGGCGCTACGGGCGAAGCACGCACCGGGGACACCCATCGACGCCGATCACGGAAGCTTCCTCTTCCGCGCAGCGCGCGCTCACGCCAACACCAACGAATCGATCGCGGCGTTCGGGCTGCTCGCGCTCTTCTCCATTCTCATCGCCGCGGACGCCGCCTGGACGAACGGCCTCTGCCTCGCCTATCTCGCCGGCCGGGTCGGACACATGCTGTGTTATTGGGCCGGCTGGTCGGCAGCGCGCTCCGCGAGCTTCGGCGTCTCCGCGATCGCGCTCGTCGGGCTCTTCCTCAACGGAATCTGGACGCTCGCATGAGCGCCGACGGAGTGCCCTCGAACATGAGCGGTCCCAAGGTCTCCTTCTTCGGCCCCATGAAGGGCCTCGACTCCGCGACGTGGTCCGTCGAGACGCTGCCGACGGGCCAGCTCCTCGCGAAGATCGAGCATCAGACGATGCGCGGCGTGACGCCGGCCATGATGCGCTGGTGGTTCGAGCACATCGACGAGTTCACGACCTGGAACGGCAGCGACTTCAGCGGTCCCCGTGTTGCGCACTACCGCCTCTGGCATCCCTTCGATCACATCCGCGTGCGATGGCCGAGGCGTGTGCACGACGCCGATGGGCGGCTCACCGTCGGCAGCATGATCGCGATCGAGGAGGACCTCGGCGGAATCGATGAGGTCCGCGCGAAGGCGATCATCACGAAATTCGACGACGAGGCCTTCAACTTCGACATGATGCCCGCGGGCCCGATCCGGATCGGACACCTGCTCCACGAGTACGCCGCGACCGAGGACGGCTGCTCGTTCTACACCGAGATGCTCGCCGGGTTCTCCGGCCCGATCTCCAGGCTCTTCAATCCGCTCATCAGGCACGTGCTAGGCGGAGAAGACTTCGTCCGGACCTGGGTGCTGCACAACATCGAGGAGAGCGGCGAGACGGAGCACATCCTCCCCGCGCTCCATGCGCAGGCGATGCAGGGGCGCACCGATCAGTAGGGAAGCTCGTTCGGGCCCTTCCCCACGTAGTCGGGCGTCGGATCGACCGGGAATCGTCGCGCCGCGATCGTCACGCGGCCCTCGAGCCGGGCCTTCGCGCCGCGATCTCGTTCGCGAGGTCTTCGTCGGTCACGCGATCAGGTCGAGGGCGCTGGTGTCTCGAATCTGGGCGCAGCTGCGTTCGGCCATCGCCATGAACATCGTGTCCCCGCGATCGGTCTGGCCCACCGCCAGCGAGCCCAGCATGGTGATCGACGGCCCCTGGAACGTGCCGTAGACGTAGTCGGCGCGGACCTGATCGGCGGAGAGCGCGACGCCCTGCGCGGCCATCGCCTCGCGATAGGCCTCGAGCATCCGCGCCTCGTGCGCGCGGCGCTGCTCCGGCGGGCTGCTGTTGCCGAGCAGGTAGGCGAGATCCTGCCCGCCGCATCCGACGGACAGCGTCTGCCAGTCGACCGCAGCGACGAGCACGCCCTCGGCGGACGACTCGAACATCAGGTTGTCGAGGCGGTAGTCGCCGTGCACGAGGGTCGGCGTCGACGGCCGTCGGTCGACCCAGTTCTTCACGCCGTCGGCGAAAGCCGCGAGCGTCGCCGCATCTTCGTCCGAGAGTCGTTCGCGATAACGCTCGATGAAGACCGGCGTCCCCATCTGCACGTAGGTCACGTACTCGTCGGAGATGCCACCGGCCATCCAATCGAGTCGATGCAGCGTCGCGTCACCCCAACGTGGCGCATGGAGCCCGGCGAGGTTGCACACCGCCGCCTCGATCTCGTCGTCCGAGGCGCCGCGGATCTGATCGCCCTGCTGCTTCGGCGCGAGATCTTCGAGCAGCAGCGTGAAGGTCGCTTCGTCCTCGGAGATCGCGCCGTAGTGGCAGGCGGGGACAGTGATTGCGAGATCGGCGGCGAGATCGGTGTAGAAGCGCGTCTCGCTCCGATAGCCGCCGCGGGCGCCGGACGCGCGGCTCTCCTCGCTCCGAGACGGGAACTTTCCGACGAGGGTCGGCGGCAGCTCGGCCTGGTTCCGCTCATACTCGAGGAAGATCCTCTCGTTGTGCGCCATCTGCCCGGTGCCGACCGCTTCGCTCCGGCAGGCGGACACGACGACGTCGTGGCCTCCGCTCTGGAGTGCGGCGGAGAGCCACGCGGGCGTCAGATCGGCGGGATCGGCGAGAATTCCGGGCGTGGGGGAGGGCATGCCCATAAGTTGGGCCCGCCAGAAACGCGAGGCAAGCTCAACAGAGGCCTCGGGCGTGTCGGGGGCCTCCTGGGCCTCCTGGGCCTAAGACGCCTCGGCGGTCGTGTGGCGCACGTGTTCGGCGCGAGCGCCGCGGGGACCTTCCTGGACCACGTACTCGACGTAGTCGCCCTCGCTCAGCCCATCGTAGTCCCCGGCGTTCAGTCCCGAGCGATGGAAGAAGACTTCCTTGCCGTCGTCACCGCGGATGAAGCCGAAGCCCCGATCGCGAACCATCTTCTTGATCTTGCCCTTGCTCTTCGGACCCGACGGCGCGGCCACGGGGCCGGTTCCCGCCTGGGGCGTGCGGCGGCGTCCACGACCGCCTCGTCGGCCGCCGCCGGGGGCGCGGAAGCGATCACTCGCTACGAACTCGCTTCGGAACAGGTCGAGGGGGACCGTCAAGTCCTGCAGCCCCTCCTGCTCGGGCGCGAGGAGCACCTCGTCGTCCTCCGCGTCGACGACGCTGTAGCGGAGGCCGGTGTTCTTGTGCGTCACGTAGAGTCCGGATTCGATCTCGTCGAGAGTCAGCATGACGCATCTCCTTTTCCGTGTTCGTCGCGCGTCCCCGCGAATGTCGGGGCGGCGGGCGCACCCATCGGCGCCTAACGCGGTCGCGAAGACCCTGCTTCGCTGCGGCGTGGGACCCGGTTCACCGGATCGACCGCCACCGTCCACCGCTCGCTTCGTTCACCCGGGCACGCTGCCCGACCAATTCTTCGTCTTCCTCGTCCGACCGCGTCCCCGGGTTCAGCCCGGGCGGCGAAATTCCGCTCGTGCCGAACGATCGTTGGTTGCGACCCCCCTCCGTCTGCGCGACACCGAAGCCCGTCTGGGCTCGTCGACGCCGGGGGGCGTGGACGGGCCGAGAACGATGCGTTCCTGAAGATCAGGGGATGCCGCGGGAAAGGGTCCGCCCGGAGCCTCAGGCGTCGCCCTGCGTCGAGGGAAGGCCCCGAGGTGGGGCAGCGGGCGCCGAGAGTAGGAGAGGGCACCCTTCGGGTCAACGATCCCGGAGCTCGGTCGCAGTCGCCCGAAAAATCTCTAAATGGCTGAATTCATGCATGTTTCATTGATCCCTGGCGGGACACGGACGAATCAGATCGCTTCTGCGATCGCGTTCGCATTGATTCTCGGGGCACTCCTCGCCCTTCCGGGCCTCGGCTGCCTTTCGCTCGCGGAGCACGCCGACCCCGATCTGCCGCCCGATCTGCCTTCCCTGCGGGTCGGAACGAGCGGGGACTACCGCCCCTTCTCCTGGGGCGACGGGGTCAGGAACGGGGACGGGGAACACCGGTACTCGGGCTTTTCGGTCGGGCTCGCGCGCGCCTATGCCCGAGAGACCGGGCGCCGCGTCGAGTGGGTGCCCTTCCGCTGGGCGGAGCTCGAGGCCGACCTCGCACGCGGTCGCTTCGACCTGGCGGTGTCCGGCGTGACCGTACGCGCCGACCGCTCGATCGCCGGCCGCTTCAGTCTCCCGGTCACGGTGAGCGGCGCGGTCGTGCTCGTCCCGGCCGCGAGCGTCTTCACCGACGCCGCGATGCTCGATCGACCGGACGTCCGACTCGCGGTCAACGCCGGCGGCCACCTCGAGCGGACGGCGCGACGTCTCTTCCCGAACGCGGCGATCCGACCCGTCGCGAAGAACGCGGACGTGCTCTCCCAGCTCGATGCGACGGGAATCGACGCGGTCGTGACCGACGACCTCGAGGCTCCCCATTGGCTCGCGCGCCGCCCGGGACTGCGCGCGATCGGCCCGCTCACGCGGGACCACAAGGCTGCGTGGTTCCCGAAGGCGGCGAGCGAGGAACGCACACGCTTCGATCGCTGGCTCCTCGAGGCCGAGGGGGACGGCCGCCTGGCACGATGGCGCGCGGAGCACGGACTCCCGCCGGCGCGCACCGCCGAGCCCATCGCGGCGCTGCTGGCCAGCATCGACGAGCGGCTCTCTCTCATGTCGAACGTCGCGCGCGCCAAGCAGGTGCTGGGGCGGGCGATCGAAGACGTCGCGCGCGAGGCGCGCGTGCTCGACGCCGCCGTCGCCGCGATCGATGTCGAGGCCAAGCAGCGCTCCCGCGAGGCGCTCGATTCCGCCGCGGTCCGCCGCTTCTATCGCGCCCAGCTCGAGGCGGCGAAGGCGATTCAGCGTGATTGGGCGCCACCCGGATCCAATCCGGCGATCGAGCGGGAGACTTTCGCGCAGGCCGAACTGGACCTGAACGCGCGGATTCGGCCGGCCTTGATCGAGCTGGGCGACCGGATCGCGCGACTGGTCGTGATCGCCCGCGCGAGCGGTGATCCACCGCCGACGCGCGATGCGGTGGCTCGCGCCCTGGATCGCCACGCGCTCACCGACGACGACATCGACGCGATCCACGCGGGCCTCGTCGGACTGCTCAGCTCGGCGCGCTGAGCGCGCCCGACCGTTCAGAACGCCGCGGAAACGCCGGCGAGCCAGGGATGCGCCCAGCGGACCCCGAGGAAGACGGCGCCCGCGATCGCGAGCACCCCGGCGTCGGTCACGAGCGGCGTCGGCTCCGGGCGCACCCACGCACCGTCCCGCCGGTTCAGCAGCGGCATCATCACGAGCGCCCACACCCCGAGGCCACCGAAGAGCACGACCGAGCGCCCGTCTCCGTTGGCGACCAGATGGGCCCCCGCCCAGATGACCACCGAGATCAGCTGCGGATGACGCAGGGCGCGGCGCACGTTCGAAGGCGCGCCGCTCACGACGAAGAGCCAGAACGCGAGCGCCATCGAGACGTTCGCCGCGATCCGGCCCCAGGCGGGCGGCGCGTACAGGATTGCGGGCTCCGTCCCCCGCCAACCGACGACGATCAGCGCGACCGCGGCGAGCACCACGAGAGAGAACACGCCGCGATGGCCGTCCTACCCGAATCGTTCGATGGAGCGGGTTCGAATGCCGAGGTCGAGGGCCGGAGCGAGATGCGCGAGCGCGAAGAGCAGCACGCCGAGACCGAGCAGGATCATCGCATCCTCCGCAGGCCCCCCGAGCCTACCTGCGTCGCGCGATCCGCGGAATGCAGCGAAACGCCGGCACCCCTAAGGCGCGGGCGGTTCAGCTCTTCAAGACGACACGCGCGAGCAGGCCCACGAGCGGCGGCAGCAACAGACAGAGCGCCCAGCGGGTCACCGCGAAGCCCGCGCCCATGATCGGGATCTCCCACGCGAAGAGACGATGGATCGCGAGCAGGCTCCACGCGGAGAGGAACGTGATCACCGCCGCGCCCCCCGCGCCGGCCCGCAGCATCCCCGCCGCGAGGGGCATCGACACGAAGGGACCCGACGGCGTGATCGCGCCGGCGGCGGTCGCGAGCAGCAGACCGCGCCACCCCGAATCCGGTCCGAGCGCCGACTGGACCCACGCGCGCGGCATCAGCGCCTCGGCGAGCCCCGCCACGAGAAACGACACGAAGAGGACGAGCCCGAAGCGCAGGAAGAGCTTCATCCCTCCACCGAGGGCCTCGCCGAGGAAGGGCGTCCCGCCGCGCCACCAGGCGACGCCCGAGAGCACGACCAGGATGCTGAAGATGAGCCAGAAGTTGCTGTCGAGGAGCTTCATCGCCGGGAGGGTAGCGGGGGCGCACTCAATAGAAGGAGCATCGCGTCCGGTGGCGCGGATGCGCCTTGATCACGGGATCCTGTCCGGCATTCCACAAGAGACCGTCGAGGGCATGCGCCGTCGTCGGCCGACCGCGCTTCGCGAGCGCCGCCACCAGGCGTTCGACGGCCTCGACCGCGACCGCCCGGATCTCCACCTCCTCCGTCGCCCCCACCGCGAGCAGCTCGCCGTCCTCGATCCGCGCGAGGAGCGCCGGCGCGTAGTCGAGCACGCCGCGACATCGCAGCACGTGCGGCACCAGGTTGTCGGCGAAGAGCGTCAGGCGGTCGAGATCCTCGAAGCGACCCCAGGCGCGATCCGGAAACGCGCGATGGAGATCCGCCGCGGTGATCTGCGCGCGCTTGTACAGCGGCACATCCAGCTCCTCGTAGCGCGCGACGTCCTGGTAGAGCCGCATCTCGGCCAGCGCCGACACCAGACGAGCGGCGGAGCCCTGTGCGGATTCGACCGCCGTCGCATAACATCCATCGTGCTCGGTCTCGAGCCAGGCTCCGAAATCCCGCCAGGCCTGCGCGAAGAGCGCCATCAGCGCCGCGACCTCGGGGTGCGCAGTGTCTTGAGCGAGCAGACGCGCCATTTCCTCGGTCGACGTCGTGCGGAGCACCGCCGCGGTCGGGGCCCCGTCGCGCTCGAACGCTTCCTTGCAGGCAGTCGCGACGGTGCGGTATCCCGACATTCCGTCGCGCTTCGCGAGCATCGGGAACCAACCGGAGCCGAAGTTGATCGCGTCGAGCAGGAGCGTGAAGGCGAGCATCGTTTCGTCGTCGCCTTCGAAGTGATGGGCGGGATCGCGATCGTCCTCGGGCCAGACCTCGGCGGCGAGCACGTCGGCGAAGCGGGCAAGCCCCACGTCGTCGATCCGGACGAAGCGCGCGCGGCGCGCGACTTCCGCGCAGCGTTCCCGAATGACGTCGAAGACGTCGCTCAACCCGCCCGCTCCGGTGCGAAGACTTCGAGCGCGGCCGGAAAGACCTCGGCGCGGAGGGGAAGGGTTCCGACCGCTTCGCCGTCGAGGTCCGCGTACATCGCGCGCCCCTTCGGCTCGACCGACAGAATTCGGCCCGCATGAAAGGACACAGCGGGGTGCGTCCCGTGGGTTCCGGCCAAGAGCGAAGGCAGGTTCGCGAGCAAGGACGGCACCGAGAGCCCTCGCACGAGGACCACTTCGAGCAGTCCATCGTCGACGCGGGCGTTCGGCGCCACCTGCATCCCCGCTCCGAAGCAGCGGCCGTTCGCCGCGACCACGAGGGAGACCGATCCCTCGTGCACGCGCACGCCGTCGATCTCGACCGCGGCCTCGAGCGCGCGGTGGCCGAGGATCGCGCCGACTGCACCGAGGGCGAAGCCCAGGCGCGCGCCGACTCGCTTGGCGAGGCGACCGACGATCTGGATCGTGTCGCCGGAGAGTCCAGCGCTCGCTTCGTTGACGAAGACCCGCTCCCGTGGTGCGCCGTCCGCAGCGCGCACGACGGCGCGCCCGGCGTCGATTGGGCGCGTGTGTCCCGCGGCGATGACTTCGAGGGCGCCGTCGAGGGTGCGGGGCAGGTCGAGGCTCCGGGCGAAATCCCAGCCCGAACCGAGCGGCAGCAAGCCAAGGGTCGGACCCCCCGTGCGGTCTTCGGCGAGCAGGCCCGATGCGACCTCGTTGATCGTGCCGTCGCCCCCCGCCACGATCAGGCGCGAGACTCCGGCGCCCCGTGCCTCTCGCGCGATCCGCGCCCCGTCCCCGGGCGCGCGGGTGACCTCGCAGCGCACGCGGCCGAGCGCGGCTTCGACGCTCGCGACGATCTCGCGCTCGCGCCGGCCGGTACGGCCGGCGGCGCTGGCGGGGTTCAAGCAAACGACCGTCTCCGCATCCACGGCGCCACGGTAACGAACTCACGGGCTCGTCCGTGGCACGGATCATTCCGACGACGGCAGCGACAGCGGTAGAGACGTGCGAGGTCCGAACCCGATATGCTCCCGGCCATGAAGCCGACCGCACGCCGCATGCTCGTCGTCTGCGTGCTGGTTCTCGCCGTATACGCCGCCGGCGGACTCCTGCGCGAACGTCTCGGAATCGAATTCGATGCCGAGTCCGTGCGGGACTACGTGCTCGCCCTCGGACCGGCCGCGCCGCTCTTCTTCATCTTCATCGTCGCCGGCCGCGCGCTGCTCGGCCTGCCTTCCCAGATCGTCCTGATCGCCGCGGGGCTCTGCTTCGGCACCTTCGTCGGCGCGGTCGTCGGCGGGACGGGACTCATGCTCTCAGGCATCTTCCTGTTCGCGGTCGCACGCTATGCCGGCCGTGAGGTGATCGAGCGGCGGCTCGGCGAAGGCGCGCAGCGCGCGATGAACTTCACCAGTCGGCGCACCGGCATCGTCGCCTTCGCCCTCGCGTTCGGCTACCCGATCTCGCCGCTCTCTCCGCTGCAGGCCGCCGCGGGGTGGACACCGATCCCGGTGCCCAACTTCCTGATCGCGGCCTTCGTGGGCGGTCTGCTCCGCGCGGCGGTCTTCGCCTACTTCGGCAACGCGTTGATCGACGCGAGCTGGGGCACGCTGCTCGCACCCGTGGCGGTGCTCGCGATCGCGCTCGCGATCCCGCTCACCTTCGCGGAGGGGCGGGCCTGGCTGCGCGACGTGTTCGTCGGGCCTCCGGACGAGGCGCCCGGCGACTAGGAGACGTCAGGCGCTCTGCTGTCGAAGCAGGTTCAGCGCCGAGCCGGCCTTGAACCACTCGATCTGCTCGTCGTTCAGCGTATGGGCCACCTGGAAGCGATCTTCCGAGCCGTCCTCGTGGTGCACGACGACGTCGAGGTTCTCGTCGGGGGCGAGCCCGTCGAGTCCGACAATGGAGAGTCGGTCCATCTCCTGGATCTTGTCGTAGTCCTTGGGGTCGACGAAGGTGAGCGGCAGCACGCCCTGCTTCTTCAGGTTCGCCTGGTGGATCCGCGCGAAGCTACGGACGATCACCGCGGCACAGCCGAGATGACGCGGCTCCATCGCCGCGTGCTCGCGGCTCGAACCCTCGCCGTAGTTCTCGTCGCCGACCACGACCCAACGCAGGCCCTTCGACTTGTAGTCCCGGGCGATCGCCGGGAAGCCCTGACCGGTCTCACCGGTCTCGAGGTTCTTCCCCGTGCCCGCGTCTTCGGTGAAAGCGTTGATCGCGCCGATGAAGCAGTTGTCCGAGATGTTGTCGAGGTGGCCGCGGAACTTGAGCCACGGGCCGGCCATCGAGATGTGGTCGGTCGTGCACTTGCCCTTCGCCTTCAGCAGGAGCGGCAGCTTCTCGTAGTCGTTGCCGTCCCAGGCCGAGAAGGGCTCGAGGAGCTGAAGGCGCTCGCTGTCCGGCGACACGTCGACCTCCACGCTCGCCCGCTTTGCGGTCGGCGGCGGATCCGCGTAGCCGCCGAAGCTGATCACGAAGCCGTCGTCCGGGATCTCCGGCGCGGGTCCGGGGGGATCGAGCTTGAAGCGCGTGCCGTCGGCGGTCTCGATCTCGTCCGTCATCGGGTTGAAGTCGAGAGTGCCGGCGAGGGCGTAGGCGACGCAGATCTCGGGGCTGCCGATGAACGACAGCGTCGCGGGGTTGCCGTCGTTGCGCTTCGGGAAGTTGCGGTTGAACGAGGAGAGGATCGAGTTGGACTGGCCCTGCTCGATGTCGTCGCGCTTCCACTGTCCGATGCAGGGACCGCAGGCGTTCGCGAGGACGACCGCGCCGATCGACTCGAGCGCGTCCTTCTGTCCGTCGCGGGACACCGTCTCGTCGACCTGCTCGGAGCCCGGCGTGCACCAGAGCGTCGACTTGACCTTCGCTCCCTTGGCAGCCGCCTGCGTTGCCACGTCCGCCGCGCGCGAGAAGTCCTCGTAGGAGGAGTTCGTGCAGCTGCCGATCAGGGCCGAGCTGAGCTCGAGGGGGTAGTCGTTCTCCCTCGCGTCCGCGCCCATCTTCGAGACGGGGCGCGCGAGGTCGGGCGTGTGCGGGCCGACGATGTGGGGCTCGAGGGTCGACAGGTCGATCTCGACGATCTCGTCGAAGTAGCCGTCGGGGTTCGCGAGCACGTCGGGATCCGGCGAGAGCAGCTCCTTGTTCGCGGTCGCGAGATCCGCGAGCTCACTCCGCTCCGTCGCCTTCAGGTAGGTGGCCATCCGCTCGTCGAAGGGAAAGACCGACGTCGTCGCGCCGAGCTCGGCGCCCATGTTCGTGATCGTGCCCTTGCCCGTGCAGGAGAGCGACGCGACGCCGTCACCGAAGTACTCGACGACGCGGTTCGTCCCGCCCTTCACCGTCAGGATGTCGCAGACCTTCAGGATGACGTCCTTCGGCGAGGACCAACCGGAGAGCTGCCCGGTCAGGTGCACGCCGACGACCTTCGGATAGAGCACCTCCCAGGGGAAGCCCGCCATCACGTCGACCGCGTCGGCGCCGCCGACACCGCAGGCGAACATGCCGAGGCCACCGGCGTTCGGCGTGTGCGAGTCGGTGCCGATCATCATGCCGCCGGGGAACGCGTACTTCTCGAGCACTACCTGGTGGATGATGCCGGCGCCGGGGCCCCAGAAGCCGATGCCGTAACGCGCGGAGCAGCTGCGCAGAAAGTTGTAGACCTCGGCGTTCGTCGTGTGCGCCGCGTCCATGTCGGCGTCCTTGCCTTGATGGGCCTGGATCAGGTGGTCGCAATGGACGGTCGAGGGGACGGCGGTCTCGTCGCGGCCCGCCTGCATGAACTGGAGCAGCGCCATCTGCGCCGTCGCGTCCTGCATGGCGACGCGATCGGGACGGAGCAGGAGGTACGAGTCGCCGGGGTTGAGCTCCTGGCCCTTCGGATCGTCGAGGTGGCCCAGCAGGATCTTCTCGGCGTAGGTCAGCGGCCGACCGAGGCGATCACGGATCACCTCGAGGGCAGCAAAGATCTTGTCGTAGGTGTTCTGCACGAGTGTGGGCGTGGTCGCGATCGCGGAGTCGGTCGACATGGTGGCTCCCTCCAGTTCATGGGCCTCTTCTTCCACGGGTCGGATCCCAGACGAAAGGCGTCCCGTCTATCGGAGGAACGCGGGCGCGCGCAGAGTGAATTTCGTCGTGCGCGCGGGATTCGAGGCGCGCTCACCTTAGCGCACGGTGCGGCGCACCGGCGGGGGTCTGTATGGTGGAATCAACGATGCCGTGTCACGCGCGCGCTACGGCATTGTCCCGAGACGTGCTGGCGCCCACACCCGGGAACTCACCGAGCAGGATCGTCGCGGAGCGCAGCGCGCGCAGGAAATCCGCGAGATCCAGGCTCTCGTTCTCGCCATGTGCGTTGCAGATCGGGTCCTCGAGACCGAGCAGGAGCGCCGGCGCGCCACCGAGCACCTCTGCAAAGGGCCCGACGAAGGGAATTCCCCCACCGCATCCGATGTAAACGGGCGGGCGTCCGTAACCTTTCTCGAGAGCGCGCTCCGCGGCGGCGAATGCAGGACCGTCCGGCTCGACGGACCAGCCAGAAGCCTCGGTCTCGACGCTGAGCTCGACTTCGACACCCCACGGCGGATCCGCCTCGAGCATCCCGACGACCTTCTTCCGCATCCTCCCTGGATCCTGCCCCGGCGCCAGCCGCACACCGACCCGTGCCGCGGCCTCCGCGAGCAGGTTGTTCGCCGCCTCCGCGAGCGGCATGCCCTCGAGGCCGACGAGGGAGACCGCCGGCCGGTACCAGAGGCGCTCGTACAGATTCGTGCCGCCGCCGCCGATCAACTCCGCCGACGGGACGAGGCCGGTGTCCGCTCGGAAGGCGGCGTCATCGATCGGCAAGGCTTCGAACCGTGCGCGCGCCGCGTCCGACGGCGCGGGCACGTCGCCGTCGAAGCCGGGAATCGCGACGTGGCCATCGGCGTCGAAGAGTCGCGACAGAATCCCGGAGAGCGCGGTCGCCGCGTCGGGTCCGACGCCCAGCCACTCCCCGACGACGTAGGGATGCGCGCCTTCGAGGGTCAGGATCTCGACGCCTTCGAAGCCCGAGTCAGTGAGGAGCGCGGCGACCGCCTCGTCAGAACGCGCGACCTCTTCAGGCGGGTAGCCCGCGGCGGAGACGCTCGGGATCTTCGCGAGCGTGACGAGCTTCGTCGACGCGCGCTTCGAAGCCGCCGTGGAGCGCGGAGAGGATCGGGGCGAGGTCGGCGTCGTTCGCTCGGGTCATGGACGCAGGATAGGCGCTCGGTCAGCCGAACTCGATCTGCACCAGCACGATCCCCGCGACGAGCGCCGCCGACGCGAGGATGCGCCGCGGACCGAAGGATTCGCGCAGCACGAGCGCGCCGATCAGCGCGGCGAAGAGCACGCTCGACTCGCGGAGCGAGGCCACGAGGGCGAGCGGGGTGCGCGCCATCGCCCAGAGCGCGATGCCGTATCCCGCCATCGCCATCATGCCGCCGACGACGGCGCGCCGCGCATCCGAACGAAAGGCCTCGCGCAGCCGCTGCCGGCGAACGACGAGCGTAAAGGCCGCGAGCGGCACGCAGCCCACGAACATCGACCACGCGATGTAGACGAAGGGATCGTGTTCCGATCGAACGCCGCGACCATCCGAATAGGTGTAGAGGCCGATCAGGAGCGCGACGACCAGGGCGGTCGTGACCGCGCGACGACTCGCCGCCGTCCCACCTCCGGATCGACCCAGGACGACGATCGCGCAGCCGCTCACGATGAGCCCGGCCACCTGCGTCCAGGCGAGGCGTTCGTCGACGAAGAGCGCGCCCAGAAGCGCGACCCCGAGCGGCGCCAGGCCTCGGGCGATCGGATAGACCTGACTGAGATCGCCGAGGCGATACATCCGCGCGAGGTTCAGCTCGTAGAGGAAGTGCAGCACTGCAGACAGCGCGAGCCAGCGCCAGGTCTCGGGCCCCGGCCACGGAAGCCACAGCATCAGGGGGATCGCGATCAGGCCCCCGGTCGAGGTCTGGATCGCGATGTTCACCAGCGGATCGCCACTCGCCTTCGCGAGGGCGTTCCAGCTCGCGTGGAGCAGCGCGGCGACGAGCACCAGAGCGATGGTGAGCTCGTCGGCCGCGCTCGTCATGAGAGGCGTCGCTCGCGCAGCTCGAGGAGCGCGGGCAGCAGCACGAGGTTCGCGAGGACCGTCCAGCCCACGCCGATCACCAACAGCTGACCGAGGTTGGCCATGCCCTGGTGGGGCACGATCGCGAGGGTGCCGAAGCTGGCGATCGTGGTCGTGGCGCTGAACACGACGGCGCGGGCGGTGCTCGTCGAAAGCAGCGCTTCGCTCGCGTCCTTTCGGATGCGCGCGCGATGGACCATGTGGATCCCGGAGTCGACGCCGATCCCCAGCAGGAGCGGCAGCACGATCACGTCCGCGAAGTTGAACGGGATGTCGAGGATCACCATCGACGCGCCGGTCGAAACGCCGGCGAAGAGCAGGGGCAGCATCACGAGCGCGACGTCCCGGGGTCGCCGCCACAAGGCGAAGAGAACGAACAGGATCACGACGACCGCGGCCCCGACCGCCTGGATCAACGCGCCCACCACCGCGTCGGCCGAGGACTGGATCCGGATCGACGGACCGGCGAGGTCCTCGGTCACCGTGCGCCCCGCCGACACGAAGCGGTCGAGCTCGCCGGGGAGCGTGAGATCCGCAGCCGGCACGATCTCGACCCGGTGCAGACCCTCGCGCGACACCCGCGCCTCCCGGACCACGAGGGGCACGTCGTCGGCCCCAACGCGCCCGGCCCGCATCGCCCGCTCGAGCCGCGCCAACAGGCCCGGGAAGTTCCCGAGCAGCCGTGCATCGAGATCCGCGATCCTCCGCGCGCGCTCCTCCGGCCCGACGGCGGACACACGATCCAACACGGCGGACAGGGACGCTTCGAGGCTCGCGGCCGCGCGCGCCAGCGCGGGGTCCAGTCCGCTCTCGCTCGCCCGGGCGAGTTCTTCGCGCAGGGCCGCGAGGCTCGCGATCGACTCCATCGGGGTCGGCGGAGGCACCGGCTCGATCGCGCTCCAGTCGACGAAGTACGCCATCTCCTCGATGACTTCGAGCTTCTCGTCCTGTCCGGTCGGAAGGAAGTCGGAGAGCGTGCGCGCCGTGTCCACTTCGGGCAGCGCCTCGAAGCGCAGCGCGATCGCGTCCGCCTCCTCGGCGCTGTCCGCCAGGTACTCGAGGGTCCAGGGCGAGCGGTCACTGTCTGCGAGCAGGTCCGCGTAGACCTGGACGCTCTCCGCGCCGGGATCGCGCACGTTGAGGGGGTTCTGGTCGAAGTAGAGGTCCGGCAGTAGAGCGAGTCCCGCCGCCGCGAGCACGAAGCAACCGACCACGACGGCGCGAGCGTGGCGCACCGGCCAGGTCGGCAGGCGCAGGGTCGGGATCGCGCTCCCGACCGCCGACGAGTCCCTCGCCCCGGCGAGGATCGCCGGGATGATCGTGAAGCTCGAAGCGACGCCGATGAACATTCCGAAGCCGGCGATCACGCCGAGTTCGGCGACGCCGATGAACTCGGTGGGGACGAACGCGAAGAAGCCGACCGCGGTCGTGACCGCGCATAACATCAGGCTGCTGCCGACGCCGCGCGCGCTCTCGTGGAGGGCCTCCTCCGTCGCGGCGCCGCCGACCCGCAGCTCGTGGAACCGCATGCAGAGGTGGATGCCGAAGTCGACGCCGAGTCCGATGAAGAGGACGGCGAACGCGACGGAGATCATGTTCAGGTGACCGATCGCGAGGGTGGCGAAGCCGGCGGTGACGACGAGACCGAAGAGCAGAGACGTCACCGTCGCGAGCACGAGGCGACCGGAACGGAGCGCTGCGAAGAGCAGGAGCGCGACCACCACGAAGGAGCCGACGCCGGCGCCGGCGACCTGCTCCCCGAGCAGCGACATCTCGTCGAAGTTGAGGACGATGTCGCCCGTCATGCGCACGCGGTAGCCGTCCTGGTCCGCATCACCGGTCGTGGCGAAGCCTTCCGCGCGGACGAGGTCCCGCAGGCGCAGGATCGATTCCCTCGCCGCGGACATCGATCCGTAGTCGACGGCCGGCTGGATCTGGATCACGCGGCGGCGCGGGTTCCCGTCGCTCTGACCCCAATCGATGATCGCGGACCAGTCCAGGTGGACGTCGTCCCCGCCCTCCGACATGACGAGCGTCGTGCGCACCGTCTCTTCGAGGCGTTCGAGGATCGGCGCGAGATCGATCTCCGTGATGCGCTCTCGTCGCAGCGCCTCGACGGCGCCGCGGGTCTGATCCATCAGCCCGCGTAGACTCGCGTCCTCCACGAGCCCAGCGAGCAACGGCTGCAGCTGTGCGAGTCGGTCCGCGAGCTCGTCGAGCGCGTCGAGCTGCATGTATAGGAGACCGTTGCGCTCGAAGAAGGGGTCGGCCGGAACGTAGACGCGGGGAAAGAGCTCGGGCTCGGACGCGAGGCGCTCGGCCAGGCCCAGCGCGGCTTCGCGGGTGCCCTCGGCGGAGGGTCCCTCGACGACGAGCACGATGTTCTCGTGGAGCATCGGGAAGGCGTCGAGGAAGCGCGCGTCCCGGATGCGAAACGGCAGGTCCTCGGGAAACAGCGCCTCGGTCTCGGAACGGATTCCGAGGGTCGTCACGGCATAGAAGAGAGACGCCGCGAAGAGCGCGAGGGCACCGACCGCGACTCGACGCCGACCGCGGGCCGCAGCCATCACCCAGTCGCCGAGCCGAGCGCCTAGCCGCGATTCCAGAGAGGCTCCGCCGTCTTGCATCACGGAGCTGCCGACCCCGAGCAGCACCCGAGACCGCGTCGCGTCGCGCGCGCCGCGGAACCCGACCCTGCAAAACGGTGACCCACGACCACGGAGACCCCACTCATGCGCGCGCGGAATGGCGCGGTGGCTCGAAGAGGGGCGTCGAACGGTCGTCCCGGCGCCCGTCGCGCCAGACTGTTGCACAAATTCGAGAGCATCGTGATCGTCGCGCCCGCGGGTACCGCGCCGCGGGGACCGGCCACATCGACACGCTCGACAATAAAAGGATGCGCCGAACGCCGCCGAGGGGCTGCTAAGATGCCGCCGACCCATCGGTGCCCACCCCTCGACCGATGACGATTCCAGAACACGAAGCATTCGTTGATCAGGACCCCGCGCGCTCCTCAGGAGGAGCTTCGCGCCGGGAGCGACCGACGAGCGTCAGTCACCTGAACCGGATGCCGAGAGGGAGCAGGACCGAGATGCTTGAGAGAAAGAACTGGAGCTCGATCGCACTTGTTGCGGCGTCCCAGCGGTGGAGCTCGATCGCACTTGTTGCGGCGTCCCAGCGGTGGAGCTCGATCGCGCTGGCGACGCTGATGGTGCTCGCGACCCAGGCGACGCTCGCGCAGAACGTGGCCGCGATCGATCCCGCGACGGAGACGGCACCGGCGGCGGCCGAGACCATCATCGAGGCCGAGGCGGGCACGCCGGTCACGAGGATCGAGAGCTTCCACGCCGGATTGCTGCAGATCATGAAGGAGGCCAAGACGCTCGGCTTCCAGGGCCGGATCAACCGACTGGCGCCGCTGATGGCCGATACCTTCGACCTCGACTTCATGGCGAGCAAGACCGTCGGTCGTCACTGGAAGAAGCTCTCCGACGAGGACAAGCAGCGCTGGGCCCAGACCTTCGCGCGCTTCACCTACGCCAACTACGCGGGCCGCTTCACCGGCTTCACCGGCGAGGAGTTCGTGACCCTCGGCGTCGAGGACGCCGCCCGGGGCACGCGCAACGTGCTCACGAAGATCGTCGTGCCCGACGGCGACGACGTCCAGCTCAACTACCGCGTGATCGAACGCGAAGGCGAGTGGAAGGTGATCGACGTCTATCTGAACGGTACGGTCAGCGAGCTCGCCCTGCGCCGCTCCGAGTACTCCACGGCGCTCAAGCGCGAGGGCTTCCCGGCCCTCGTCGACTCGATCGAGAACAAGATCGAGGACCTCAAGGAGAAGGGCGAGAGCGAGAGCTAGGCCTCTTCGCCGCCCTCTTCACGAGTCACCACCGGCGGGCCCACCGGCGGCAGCGCGTCCGCGAACACGCGTCCGTAGACGTCCCAGAGCGTCACGAAGACCGCGGCCACGATCGGTCCGATCACGAAGCCCGGCGCGCCGAAGAGCGAGATGCCGCCGAGGGTGCTGATCAGGATCATCAGGTCCGACATCTGCGCGTCCGAGCCCACGAGCCGCGGCCGCAACACGTTGTCGATGCTCCCCACGACGATCGCGCACCACGCGGTCAGCCCGACCGCCGGAACGACCTCACCGGTGGCCAGCAGCCAGAGCGACGCCGGCAGCCACACCATCGGCGCGCCCACGCCCGGGATCACGCTGAGCACGACGACGATCGTGCCCCAGAACGCGGCGCCCGAGATTCCGGCGACCGCGAAGCCGATGCCGGTGAGCAGCCCCTGAATACCGCCGATCAGGAGCGAGCCGCGGAGTGTCGCGCGCGTGACCGATACGAAGCGCTCGATCACCAGCTCCTCGTCGTCCGCTTCGAGCGGGCTCAGGTAGAGCATGCGCTCGAGCGCTTCGCGTCCCGAGAGCAGGAAGAAGAAGACCGCGTACAGGTAGATGAAGACCTGCAGAACGAAGGACGCGGTTCCGCGACCCGCCGCCGCCAGGCCATCGACCAACAGGGTCCCGGCACTACGGACGGCGTTCGCACCGAGCTCCAGGATTCGTTCGCGATCGGGCAGCACAGGCTCGAAGGGCAGCCACTCCCAGATCGGCAGGCCTTGGATCCAGAGCGTGATCGCATCGGGATCGGCCATTCGCGCCTCGATCCACGGCCCGATCTCCTGCGAGATCTGCACGGTCTGCGCCAGGACGAGCCCCAGCAGACCCGAGAGCGGGCCGATCGCGAGCACGATCAGGCCGAGCACGACGACGATGCTCGCGAACACCGGCCGATCGCCCAGCTTACTCGTCAATCGGAGCTGGATCGGCCTCGTCATGCCCGCGGTGATCGCACCGAGGAGGAGCGCCATCAGGAAGCCGCCGATCATCCACAGGAAGAGCCCGGACACGACGGCGACCGCCAAGAGCAGGAAGCGACGCTGCAACAGCGGCACATCGGCGGGCTCGATCGGCTTCATCTTCGTCCTTCTCGCGGTTCGGGCAGGCCGAAGTCTCGCGGCGACATCAGTCGAAGGGATCCGCGTCTTTTCCGTCGTCGCCGAAGGTGAGTCGCGGTTCCTCCGTCGTGCGGTGCCCCTCGCGCCGGGACCAGATCTCGGCCGTGCGATCCTGGTAGTAGCCGCTCCGCATCGCCGCGTAGAAGTCGATGCTGCTGTCCTCGAGGCTCTTGAGCTCCAGGTAGTGGCGGTCGCGCGTGCTGATGCCCGAGCTGCCGGTGTAGAGCAGGATATCGGTCGGCCCGAAGATGATGTTCGACGGGCCGAGGATGTAGTAGGTGGGCTGGAAGAAGCCATCGATCGCGGTGCCAATCCCGTCGCGCAGGTTCGCTGGGCCGAGGACCGGCAGCACGAGGTAGGGACCGCTCGGTGTGCCGGCGAGCGCCAGGGTCTGACCGAAATCGGACTCGTGAGGTTCGAGGCCGACCGTCTCGGCGACGTCGACGAGTCCGAGCAGACCGAGCGTCGTGTTCAACACGAGCCGCCCGCTCGTGACGGTCGCGTCCTTCCATTCGAGCTGCAGCAGGTCGTTCACGAGCGTCTTCGTCGAGCTCAGGTTCGTGAACATGCGCGCGAGCGCCTTGCGGCCGCCCTCGGGCACCGCCCAGCGGTACGCCTCGGTCACCGGGTCGAGGAGGAAGCGGTCCACCTGCCGATTGAAGGCGAAGGTCCCGCGGTTCGTCTCTTCGAGCGGGTCGGGGTAGCCGACCGGCGCGTCATCGAACTCCTCGTCGAAGAGGTCGTCGAAGAACGGGTCGGGCTCCTCGAACTCGGCGGGTTCGGAGGTGTCGGCGGCGGGGGGTGCGTCCTCGTCCTGTGCGAGGGCGGTTCCAGGGCCCGAGACAAGGAGGCCGAGCAGGACGGCGGCGAGCCACGACCTGCCGCATCCTCGCTTCTCGCTCCGCCAGCCGCGACGCTTCATGCACCCCCCTCCGTCGCAGCGGCCACCCCGCGGGCTCCGAACGACGACTCCCACACTCTACCCGAGACCCATCGGATCCGACGCCAGTGCGGCGCGGGTCGGCCAGCGACTCGTTGGGTTTCGGCCCCGAATCGCGTCGCCGTGCGATGACAGCCAAAGAAGCGGTGGGGTATTCTTGCGCCCGCTCGACCCGGTCGAGCCGCACCCCCCACGATGCCGCCGAGGGCCACCGCCCGGGATGGCGCGAGGTTCGGGATCCCCGCAGTCGACCTCCGGATCGCTCACCGGGATCCCTTCTATGAAACGAGCCTCGCCGTCCATGCCCTGGACGCCGGCTAGCAGGAATCGCTGAAACATCGGCAATCCATCCAACCACCCACCGAATGGCCGGCCCCGAATCGGGGCGATGCGCGCGGGGCCACACGCCCTGCCACCCGGCCGACCGGGAGGATCGATCGTGGACGTCTTCCAGAAATGTCGTGACTACACGCGGGCCCAGGAAGCCCGGGACGCGGGCGTCTACATGCTGTACCGCGAAATCGGATCGCCGCAGGATCCGGTGGTCACGATGGACGGCCAGAAGGTCGTGATGCTCGGCTCCAACAACTACCTGGGGCTCACGAGCCACCCCAAGGTCAAGGAAGCCGCGATCGAGGCGACCCGGAAGTACGGGACCGGCTGCGCTGGCTCGCGCCTGCTGAACGGCAACCTCGACATCCATACTCGCCTCGAAGAGCGGCTCGCGAACTTCATGAAGCGCGAGCACGTCCTGGTCTTCTCGACCGGCTATGGCGTGAACGTCGGCGTCCTCTCGACCCTGCTCTCCCGCCACGACGTCGCGATCCTCGACAAGATGGATCATGCGTCGATCATCGACGGCGTTCAGATGAGCCTCGGCAAGGCCGTCAAGTTCAAGCACAACGACCCGGAAGATCTCGAGAAGAAGCTCCAGAACGTCGGCCCGGACAAGGGCAAGCTCATCGTGGTGGACGGCGTCTTCTCGATGGAAGGCGACGTCGCGCCGCTGCCGGAGATCGTGAAGCACAAACGCACCTACGGAGCTGGTCTCTTCGTCGACGAAGCCCATTCCCTCGGTGTCTTCGGCGAGAACGGCCGCGGCATCGCCGAACACTTCGGCCTCGAGGACGACGTCGACCTGATCATGGGCACGTTCTCGAAGTCCCTCGCCACCGTCGGCGGCTTCATCGCCTGCAGCGACGGCAGCATCCTCGACTACATCAAGCACACCGCGCGCGCCCAGCTCTTCACCGCCGCGATCCCACCCGCGGCCGCCGCCGCCGTCTGCGCAGCGATCGAGATCGTCGAGACGGAGCCCGAGCGCCGCCAGCAGCTCTGGGACAACACGAACTACATGAAGAGCGAGCTCGAGCGCCTCGGCTTCGAGACCTGCGGCTCGCAGTCCCCGGTGATTCCGCTCGTGACCGGCGACGACCTCGTCACCTACGCGATGGCCAACCGCCTCCAGGAAGAGGGCGTCTTCGTGAACGCCGTCGTGACCCCCGCGGTTCCGCCCGGCCACGGCGTGATCCGGACCTCCTACATGGCCACCCACACCCGCGAACACCTCGATCAGGCCCTCGGCGTGATCGCGAAGGTGGGGCGGGAGCTGTCGATCATCTGAGCGGGTGGGCGCGGGTCGCGACAGCTCGTGGTCGTTGGGCTCGCCGTGCGTACGCGCCGGACGTGCAGGCGGTTTTGATGGGCGAGGTGGTTCCCTCCGCCATTGTTCGTGGGTGGCGCTTAGGCATGCCGTGCGCCGTGCCGCGGGCCGAGCTAGCCCGGGATTTCCGAGAGGGAGATCGGGCCACCGCCTCGCTGCCAGCCTTTGGCGAGTAGCCAGGACCTCGGACGGGCGACTTCGAGCTTTGGGATCGATCTGATCCGCTCCTTCCAGCCTTCGAAGAAGCGACCGGAAGAGGCCGAATCGGGCGCGTTGCTCCGGTCGAGCGGCTCGCCTCGCTGGCGCCGGTGCTTCCGGTCGTCGAGGAGGACGTAGCGGAGCGCGTTTCGCACCTGGCGCGGGGTCGCGAGCACGACCGAGTGGAAACGCCCGTCCAGAACGCGTCCCTTCCGCCGGAAAACGCGGTTCACCGCCAGAGCGATACGAGCGCCGGCGCTCTTCATCCCAGACGCGAGCGCCTTCTTGTCCGTCGCCTCCACGATCATGTGCACGTGGTCGCGCTGAACGGAATAGTGGGCGACTCGGAAGTCCCCGCGCTCACATCCCCGCTCGAGCGTGTCGCGGAACGCGCGAAGCCAGCGCGGATTCCGAAGCGACGGAACATCCCGGCGCATCCGGAGCGTCACGTGAATCGGATGTTCCTTCCGAACGATCGCGCGCTCCCGATGCCGAACCCGCGCGCGCCGCGCCGGCTTCCGCCCGGGCTTCATTCTCCGCTTCGAAGGCGCACGACGATGCACGAAGCACTGATCGATCGAGAGCTGCTGGGGGAGTTCCATCGCCTAACAAACATAGGGGCGATGGTTCTATCGATCGAGCACGGAACTGGCGTTCACGCGGAATCCGATCCTGAATCGGGACGCATGGCAGAGCGTACGCCTAACATCCAATCACTCCATCAATACCGAGTGCAAGACGTTCTCGTCTACCGCCCGACCGGCTTCCCCGGCCCCGGCGTCGTCGGCATTTCGCCCAACCTCGAACGGCCGATCCACTCGTTCGCGAACTGCCGGGCGATGCGTCCGCTTCGTCCGCCGCGCTCGAGGGCGTAGCGGAGCGCGGCTTCGCGGCCGAGGTCGTCGAGCTCGGCGATGCCCGCCTCGGCGAGCCAGTGGGTGACGATCGCGAGGTAGGTCGGCTGGTCGCAGGCGTAGAAGCCGAGGACCAGGCCGAAGCGATCGGAGAGGGCGAGCTTCTCTTCGAGGGCTTCGCCGTGATGGAGCTCGTTCTCGGCGTCGACCCAGGCCGCGCGGTTCTCGCCCATCGTCTCCGGCATGAGGTGGCGCCGATTGCTGGTCGCGATCACGCAGACCCGCGCCGGCCGCGCCTCGACGCCGCCTTCGAGGGCTGCCTTGAGCTCGCGGAAGCCGTCTTCCGCCCCGCCGAACGACAGGTCGTCGCAGAAGACGAGGAACGAATAGGTGTCGGGGGCGCGACGCGTCCCTTCCCGGAGCATCGTCAACAGCTCCGGAAGCTCCGCCAGATCGGCGCGATCGACCTCGACGATCCGGAGCCCCTTGTCCGCATAGCGTGTGAGGAGGCCGCGAACGGCGGACGACTTGCCGGTCCCGCGCTCGCCGTGCAGCAGGACGTCGTTGTAGGGCAGGCCACCGATCAGCTGTCGCGTGTTCCGATCGACCGCGGCGACGGCGCGCTGCGCGCCGATCAGTCCGTCGAGATCGAAGCGGGACACGTCTTCGATCGGTTCGAGGCGACCGACGCCGCGGGAACAGCGCCAGCGGAACGCGAGGTGTCGCTCGAAGTGCTCGACGTCGGGGACGTCGCCGACGAAGCCGGCGAGGAGTCGGTCGAGCCGCTCGAGGATGGGCTCGAGGCGCGCCTGGAATCGTTCGAGGAGATTCGACATGGGCGCGGAGTGTAGTCGTCTCCGGGTAGACTGTCCGGATGAGCAACGAACACGCAGATCGGCTGCTGGACCCGAGGGTCGGTCTCTGCTCGCTCTGTCGGTTCGTGAAGAAGCAGGACACGAAGCGCGGCGCCGTCTTCTATCGCTGCGGCCGCGCGGACGACGATGCGTCCTTCATGAAGTACCCGCCGCTTCCGGTCGGCGAGTGCGCCGGCTTCGAGGCGGGCGAGGCCTGAGTCTCGACTACCAACCGCCGCGCGAGAGCCGGTCCTCGAGCATCGGGAGCCGATCCCAGCCCCAGAAGGGCTCGCCGTCGACGATGAAGAAGGGCGAACCGAACACGCCCTTCGTGATCGCTTCTTCGCTCCGCGCCTTCGCGACCGCCTTGATCGCATCGGACTGAAGGCCATCGAGAAGGGCCGCCTCGTCGACTTCGAGGGCAACGGCCAGCCCGGCGACGCGCCCCGGGTCCGAGAGATCGGCCCCGTCTCCGTAGTAGGCGTCGAACACGCGACGCGCGAGACGCGGCGCGACCTCGGGGCGCTCCTGCCCGAGCCAGTAGAACGCTCGGGTCGCGGGGAGCGCGATGATCGGATGATTCGCCGGGGGCGCGAAGGGGACATCGAGCAGGCGCGCGAGACGCGCCCAGTCGCGTTGCGCGTAGTCGCGCTTGAGGGGAGTCGAGGAGAGACCCGTGGCGCCCGTGACCTTGAAGGCCGTCCCCAGCATGTAGGGTCGCCAGCGAACACTTCGACCGTGGCGCGCGGCCACGTCTTCGATCGCCAGGGCTGCGAAATAGGCGTAGCCGGAGCTGAAGTCGAACCAGAAGTCGATGTCTTGCATTCGGCATGACCTGATGGCGCCCCGACCTAACGCGTCTGCGATTCCTCGGGATGATTCGCGAAATGCGTCGCGAGGTTGCCCCAGGTCCGTTCGAAGGGGCGCTCGATCAGGTGGAGCATGCGATCCAGGAACCGGAAGGTGAGGCCCCACACGATGTGTCGACCCGGTTGGCCGACGACCACGCCGGGAAAGCGCACGTCCGGCATGCTCTCGACGACGTGCTCGACCTGGCGCTCGCGATCGTGCAGGCCGGCGAGGGGGAACCAGAAGGCCTGCTGGACCTCCGCGGGATCGAGGGCGAAGTCCTGGTGGTCGGTCACGTGGAAGGCGTGGGCGGAAACGACGAGTCGCGGTGTCACGCGGCGGTTGCCCGTCAGCTCGTCGACGTGGCCCAGGTATTCCGCACCGTCGAGGGAGATGCCGACCTCCTCGAACGTCTCCCGGGCCGCGGTCGTCCGGGTGGTGCCGTCGCCTTGTTCCATGCGGCCGCCGGGGAAGGCCATGTGCCCGGACCAGGGATCGTTCGGGTGGTGTGCGCGCTCGATGAGCAGCACCTCGGCGGAGCGGGGCCCCTCCCGGAGGACGACGGCGACGGCGGCCTTCTCGTGTGCCTCGGCCGGAACGAGCTCGGGGGTGTGCCCCGCCAGCATTCTTCGTACGTGATCGATGTCCACGCTTCGACGGTAGCGCCCTCGCCGGAGCGGGCTGCTACGGTGCGCGCCATGGACCTCCCCCGCGCATTCGTCCCCGAGGCGCGCCGCCTCCTCAAGCTCGCCCGCGACGACCGCCGCGAAGCCGAGCGGGCACTCGCGGCGTTGCCGCCGGAGCAGCAGGCGACCGTCGTCTGCGAGGCGCCGCTCTCGATTCGTCGCCAGATGATCGAGTTGCTGCCGAATCCAGAGGAAGTGATCCCGCTGATCCCCGAAGCGGAGTTCACCTACACCTGCCGCTCGATCGGCCTCGAGGACGCGAGCTGGCTCCTGCCGATGGCGACGGACCAGCAGATCGTCACGAGCTTCGACCTCGACGCGTGGAGCGGGCTGACTGTCGACCCCGTGCGACTCGACGCGTGGGTCGCCGCGCTCGCTTCATCGGAAGACGAGACGCTGCTCCGCGCCGCGCGCGCGGTCGACCCCGAGATGCTCGCCCTCTACCTGCGCCGGCACGTCGACGTGACGATGAAGCCGAGCGAGCAGGACGATCCCGATTGGCAAGCGCCCGACGGTTCGCAGACGCTCGAAGGGCAGTTCTACTTCGTCGCGAAGGATCCGAAGGACGACATCGCGCCGCTTCTTCGGCTCCTGCACTCGCTCTTCCAGGGCGACTACTGGCTCTACTTCCGCATGATCCAGGCAGTCAATGAAGAAATGCAGCCCGAGAACGAGGAGTGGGCGCTGCGTTGGCGGACCGGTCGCCTCGAAGACCTCGGCTTCCCTTCCTGGGACTCGTCGATGCGCATCTACGGTTTCATGCGACCGGAGGCGATGGTCGACGTGCCCGAGGACACGAGCGCGCTCGATCTCGAGAGCTGGGCGTTGCCCGTGTGGATCACGGAGCTGCCGGGCATCGCGAGCGACGAACGTGCTCTCTTCCGCGCGACCCGTGAGCTCGCCGCCGACGAACGCAGCGCGGTCTTCTACGGCTTGATCGCGCTCTCGAATCGGATCGCCGTCGCCGACCGGATGGAGCTCGGCGACCCCGAGTCCCTGCCCGCGGCGATCGAGAAGGCCACGCGCTTCTCGAGCGACGGTCTCGAACACATCGCCAAGGAGAGCGGCCTCGGCCTCGAAGAGACACTCCGGCGCGTCCCCCTCGAGCGCCTCTTCCGCATCGGCACGAACCTCGACCGGGACGCAGCGCTTCCCCCCTCGATCGCGACCGAAGAGGACGAAGACGAGATCGACGCGCCCGACGACGACGCCACGATCCACTGACGCCCCAGCATGGTCCCAACCGAAGGTCCGAGACACGAAAAGGCCCGCTGCAATGCAGCGGGCCTTTTCTTTCGGCCAGATCCCCGAGCGGTCGACGCCGCCCATGAATCAATCGGCAGTCAGGCATCCCTCGAGCCGAATCGCAGTCTCCGGGGGTTCGAAAACCATCGGGGGGCAGCACGCAATGAAACGCGCCTACTGCAGCTCGAGAGCTCCGTCGTCTCATCGAAGTCGAATTACCCGGAAAGCTCACGCTTCCCGAGGAAGCTCAATCGCCCGCAAAGCATGCAGGCGATCGAAGGTGACTTCGAAAGAAATCAGAGATCGACGGCCTTCAGCGTCTTGCGCTTGTTGCCCTGGGCACGGCCTTCCGCGTCCTTGATCAGGTCGCGAACCGCCGCGTCGAGCGCACCGTAGAACTCACCGCCCACGTTGCACTTCTTCACGGCGTTCTTGACTCGAGCCTTCGAGATGATGAGCTCGGCGGGCTTGCCCTTCTTCGCTGCCTTCTTCTTCTTCTTCTTGGCTGCCATGTTGGCTTCCTCTCACTCGTCGTCGCGAAGCGCGCCTCGGGTCGGAGCCGTCGTGTCGCTTCGCATCCCGCCAGCGAACCCCTGGTGCCAACCCACTGCGGGTCGTACCGATTCGTCTGGCCCCCCAGAAAAACGCGTTCGGCCGGGAAACCCCGTCAAACGGCGCGATCATAAACGTTTCGCGAATCATGTCAATCGAAAACGCCTCCATTCGGCCTCTCCTGCCCGAAATCGGGCGTTCCCGGAAACGGCCTCGACACCGCTCGAGCGGCTCGAAATCGAAGGGATTTTTCGGGCCCCGAGACAACCGCTGTTTGTATTCGCACCTTCAGCACCGGAGGAACATGGAGTCAAGTCTCGCGAGTCGCGGCATCCATTTGGGATTGCAACGGAATTCCGTATCCTCGTGCGAATCCGAGAACCTCGATTTCGGGCCGGAGAGCGCTCCTCCCGACCGAATGCGGACCGGGCCGATGACCCTCTCATGACGCAGACACCACCCAGAACCCTCGCGATCCCCGCTCCTGGGGACGTGCGGCTCCACTGCCTCGAGTGGAGCCCCGCCGGTTCCCATGAAGGCGACGACGCGCCGATCGTGCTGCTCCATGGCGGCGGCGCGAACGCGCACTGGTGGGACCATTTGATCGACGGACTCCCCGGCTCGGGACTGCGCTACGCGCTGGACTTCCGTGGACACGGCGACTCCGACTTCCCCGAGCAGCGCGAGGTCGGCGCCTTCAACCTCGATCTCGAGGCGATGCTCGCCTGGCTCGGGCGCGAAGACGTGCATCTGATCGGGCACTCCCTCGGCGCGGCGGTCGCCTTCGATCACGCGAGCCACTTCCTCTCGACCCGGAGCGCCGTATTGATCGACCTCGCGCGGGGCGGCGAACGCGGCTCCGGTCGACGCGCGCGACTCGCCCTCGCGCTCCGCCGGACCTATGCGAGTCGCGACGAAGCGATCGACCGGTTCCGATTCCTTCCCGAGTCGAGCCACGCCGAAGACGACCTGCGCCGCGCGATCGCGACCCACTCGGTCCGCGAAGAGCCGGACGGTCGCTTCGGCTACAAATTCGACCCCGCCTGGTTCGGCCTCCCGGCTCGCCCGCGGCCGGACCCGAAGGACGTGGCGTGCCCCGTGCTCCTGGTGCGCGGCGAGGAGAGCCGGCTCCTCTCCGACGAAGCCGCCCGGGAGCTCGTGGCAGCCCTCCCCGACGGAGAGCTCGCGGTCGTACCGGACGCTGGACACCACGTCGCGGTCGACCGACCCGACGTGCTGCTCGAACGGGTGTGCGCCTTCGCCGCACGCGTGCACGCCCGGGCGAAAGCCTGATCGTGACCCGGGAAAAGCCCCGGTTTCTGCCGCTCGCGCTCAAGTGAGTCGCCGGTCCGGCGATTCAATCCGTGGACCGCCCGACTTCCGGACGGCCGATGAAGGGGTGAGCCTTGCAGCTCTCCGGTGTCGAAAGACTGCTGACGTTCGCGCGCGATCTCGAGGTCGAGCCGGCGCGCGCACCGCGCCGTCCGACCGCGGCAGAAGCGGCCGAACGGACGACGGCAAGGCGAACGGACCAGGCCGACGGAATCAAGCTCGAGCTCTCGAGCGGCGCCACCGAACCCCCTGGCACCTCGGCGGTCTCCGCGTCGACCGTTCCTCCGATCGACGCGAGCGCGCCGTCGCCCGAATCGAGCGTCCCCGCCGCGCGCGGCACGGCGCTCGACGCCTATCAGCGCCAGGCTGCGCAGGCACCCGGCCAACGCGTCTCGATCCGCGCCTGATACGGACGCCCGAGCCGCGGCCGAGTGATCTCCGGTCTTCTCCCGGGTCGATCCTCCCGACTAACATCGAGCAAGTCCGCCCTCATACCCCAGGAGCGACTTCCGTCTCCAGCGTCACACGAACCGCGACGAGGAGTCACCTACGGGAACCGTTCCCTAGAGGCGAAGCGACCTTCGGTTCCACGATACGAATCGACGAGAAGTCATGATCGACGATCCGATCTCGAAATTCATGAATCGCGACGTCCTCACGGGCGATCCCAGTGCACCGCTCTCGGAAGTAGTGTCCCTCATGCGATCGCGCGTCTCCAGCTACCTCATCGTGTGCGACGAGCGTCGCCCGGTCGGCGTCATCACCGAGCGCGACGCCGTCGACGTCCTCGACCAGGCTTTCGACGGACAGTCCTTCGAAGACGTCGCCGCTTCCGAGCTCATGACGAGCCCCGTACACACGCTCGGCGAAACCTCCTCGATGCGCGAAGTGATGCGCATCATGAAGGAACGCCGCTTCCGCCGCGTTCCGATCGTCGACGACCAGGACGAGTTGTCTGGGATCGTCAATCTCGAAGAACTACAGGAAGCCATGAACGCCGCCCTCGAACGACGCGGTCGCGACCTCGAGGTCGCGGTCATGGCGAGAACGGCCGAGTTGCAGACGGCGAATGCGAAGCTCGAAGAGCTCTCGATCAGAGATGGTCTGACGGGACTGCTGAATCGCCGCGCGATGAACGACAAGCTCGAGAACGTGCACGACGTCTCACGCCGCTACGGCAACCCCTACTCCGTCGCACTCCTCGACATCGATCACTTCAAGACGTACAACGACGCGCTCGGACACGTCGCCGGGGACGACGCGATCCGAGAGGTCGCCAAGCTCCTGCAGGAATCGGTGCGCACGTCGGACACGGTCTACCGGTACGGCGGCGAGGAGTTCCTGATCGTGATGCCCGAAACGGGCGGCGACAGCGTCGACCTCGTCGCGGAGCGGATCCGGCAGAGCGTCGAGGAATGCGCGATTCCGCATCCGGAGTCGAGCGTCGGTCCCGTCGTGACGATTTCGGTCGGGTTCACCTCGGTCACGCGTCACACTATTCAACGCTTCGCGTCCTGGCACGACGTCGTCGAAGAAGCGGATCGCGCGCTCTATCGCGCGAAGAAAAGCGGTCGAAACGCGGTCGTCGGATCCGCGTCCGAAGTCTGACCCGGGGATTCACCCCACGCGGACGGCTTTCGAAACCGCACCAGACGTGACTGCGGCGCGTTCTTCTTGCGCCGACGTGCACGAGCGCGCATGTTATCCGCGAGGAGCGACGCACGCTTTGATCACGGTTGCGCTCTCAGCCACGATCGGTGCGCCTCACGACCGCGTATGGCGCGCCCTCGTGGATCCGAATGAACGCGAGATCTGGGACGATCGGATCCTGGGCACCGTTGCGCTCTCGCGTACCGGCAAGCGTTCCGAAGCGCGTGGTCGCGCTCAGGGTCGCAAGCCGGCGATCCGCACGACGCGTTGGCGCTTCAAGCTCGGCGGCGTGCCCCTCGTCCTGCAGGACGAGATCCTGCGCGCCGATCGACACGACCGAATCGTGAGCCGCATCACGATCGGATCGATGCACTTCGATCAGACGCTGACCTTCCACACCGAAGACGACGAGACGGGACCACGCACGCGCGTCGGCCTGAAGGTCATCGCGACGAACTCCATCGCCGTGATCGGCGAGGTCGTCCCGCGCCTCGACGTGCAGAAGCTCGTCATCGAATACGTCGACGCGACGCTTCGCCAGGTGCAGAAGCACTGCGAATCGGACGCCTAGCAAGCGCTCCCTACAGGACTTCTTCCGCGAGCAGTCGCAAGGCTTCGGGCTGACCCGTCCCCGCGAGCAACGAGCCGACGTGCTTCTTCTCGCCCGCCGCCTTCCACGCCTGCAGTCGGTCGCGGATGCGATCCGCCGGTCCGACCAGCGCGACGTCGTCGACGAGCGCGTCCGGGACCGCGGCCGCCGCTTCCGCCTTCTTGCCGTCGAGGAAGAGATCCTGGATCTCCTTCGCGGCATCCGGATAGCCGAGGCGCTTCGCGTAGTCGTTGTAGAAGTTCGCGTCGCGCGCGCCCATGCCGCCGATGTACAGGGCGAGGTTCGCCTTGACCGGCATGCGCGCCTTCTCGAGATCGTCGTTCAGGACGACGGTGCAGAAGGGCGCGATCTCGAAGTCGTCGAGAGACTTGCCGCCGCCGGCCTGTCCCGAGGCTTTGGCGAATCCCTTCTGCAGCGACTCTTCGAAGATGTCGTAGCGCTCCGGGTTCATCCAGACCGGGAAGACGCCGTCCGAAACCTCGCCGGCGCACTCCATGCCGGCGGGCGAAATCGAGGCGGTGAAGATCTGCAGCGCGGGATCACCGTGGAGGATGCTCTTCAGCGGCTTGCCGAGACCCGAGGCGCCCTCACCCTTGAACGGGATCTGGTAGTGGAAGCCCTCGTGCTCGAGCTTCTCCTTCCGCTCGAGGATCGTGCGGATGATCGAGATGTATTCCTTGGTGCGCGTGAGCGGGCGACCGTAGGCGGTCCCGTGCCAGCCCTCGACGACCTGCGGACCCGACGGGCCGAGGCCCAGGATGAAGCGACCGCCCGACATCGCGTAGAGGGTCATCGCCGTCATGGCGGTCATCGCCGGCGTGCGGCCCGGCATCTGCATGATGGCCGTACCGACGTTGATCTTCTCGGTGAGCGCGAGGATCCAGGCCGCGGGCGTCGCCGCGTCCGAGCCCCAGGCCTCCGCGGTCCAGACCGAGGAGTAGCCGAGTGACTCGGCCTCCTTGATCAGGTCCATCGGGACGCTCATGGTAGCGGGGGAATAACCGGCGATGATTCCGAGCTTCATGGGGAGGGTCTCCTGTGGGTCGGGCGCCCGATTCTACGTCCCGACGCGCCCGTCGTCACATTGCCGTGGCGGTACTCGCAGTTCCGGCGTCTTCGGCGTCTTCGCCTTCGAGCTCCGGGGCCTCGAGCGGCAGGTCGATCTCGAAGACCGCCCCCTCGCCCGGCCGCGACACGATCTGGATGCGGCCCCCGTGACGCTCGATGATGCCGTGGGACAAGGACAATCCGAGGCCGGTGCCCTTGCCGACCTCCTTCGTAGTGAAGAAGGGATCGAAGATCCGCGACGCGACCTCCGGCGGAATGCCCGGGCCCGAGTCTTCGAATCGAAGACGCACGCCGTCCGGCGTCGGGCGCGTGCGGATGGTGATCGTGCCCCCCTCGTCGAGGACGTCGCACGCGTTCATCAGGAGGTTGAGGAAGACCTGGTTCAGCTGCCCGGGGAAGCAGCGGACCTCCGGGATCGGCTGGTAGTCCTTGACCACCTCGATCGCGTTCTTGAACTGCGGCTCCATCAGCGCGAGGGTGCGGTCGATCTCGTCGGAGAGCTGCGCGGTCTGCAGGTCGGCCTGGTCCATTCGCGAGAACGTCCGCAGGTCCTGCACGATCTGCTTCACGCGTTCGGTTCCCTCACGGCTGCGCGAGAGCAGCTTCTTGATCGCCTCGCGGTGGCGCGTGGCTTCGTCACCCTTCCCGGCGTCGCGAGCGGTCGCCGCCTTGTCGACGAACTCGTCGATCAATTGCAGGTTCGCGTGCACGAAGCCGATCGGGTTGTTCAGCTCGTGCGCGACGCCCGCGACGAGCTGACCGAGGCTCTTGAGCTTCTCGCTCTGCATGAGTTGGTTCTGCGTCTCCTGCAGCTCCCGGGTGCGCGCCTCGACGCGCATCTCGAGACTCTCGTTCAGTTTCGCGATCTCGTCGAAGGCCTTGGCGTTCTCGATGGCGATGGAGCTCTGGTTCGCGAGGGTGCGCAGGAGTTGTCGATCGTCGGTGGCGAGACGTTCGCCGGAGAGCTTGCGACCGACGGCGATGACGCCGAGCAGATCGACTCCGAAGAGGATCGGGACGAGCAACTCCACCTCGAGGGTGTCGTAGATGTCCCAGCAGCTCTCGCGCTTCTCGGGATCCGGATCGTCGTCGAAATCCTGTCGCGCGAGCTCCTCCCGGCGCATCCACAGGTGCTTCCAGATCGGATGGTCGGACGGAATCTCGGTCTCGATGTCATCCTGATCCCAGTCCCCGCGCCAGGCGGACGCCCGCAGCACACGGTCGCCGTCGTCGAAGAGGAGCACCATCGCACGCGAGACGCCCATCGTGTCGGTCAACGCGGCGAGGATGCGATCGCCGATCTCGTTCATCGACAACATCGAGACCATCGCCTCGGAGATCTCGCGCACCGCCTGTCGGTACTGAGACCGGTCGCGGTCGAAGAAGTTGTCGACGAGCCCCTGCATACGCTCGCGCAACGGATTGAAAGCGAGGATCGCGAGGAAGAGCAGGACGACCTGCACGCTCCGCGTGTCGACGCCGTAGCGATCCACGACCTCGTCGGCGAAGGTGATCATGAACGCGAAGACGCCAGTGATCGCGAGGGACGCTGCACCGTAGGCCGCGCTCGACTTCGCGGCGAGGCGGAACTCGAAGAGTTGGCGGCGGACCATGCCGTAGCCGACCGCAACCGGGAAGAAGCCGACCCAGAGGAGCGCGATGTACCAGGGGAGCGCCGTCGGCACGACCCACTCGGCGATCAGCGCGAGCAGCGCCGGAAGCAGACTCACGAGTCCCGCGAGCAGCATGAGGTCCGCGCGATCGCCGATGCCGGCGCGACGCGCTTCCGCGCGCGCACCCGCGAGGATCGCGATCGACGCGACGCTCGTCCCGATGCCGAAGACGAACGCCGAGGTCGCGACCCAGCTCGGCGGGATCCCCATCGCCGACTGCGTGCCGACCGTCGTCAGGATCGCGAAGGCGATGATGTACGGGATGAACCGGATTCTCGGGCGCTTGACGATCCACGCCGGCTCGATCGGATACGTCGTGAAGAGGTGGAAGGTCGTGGCCCCCAGGAAGGGCAACGTCGCGAGCACCCGCGTCGGCGCCCATGGGATGATGTCGACGCGAATCGCAGAGGAGAGCAACACCGACATCGTCGAGCAGTAGAGAAGGAGCGCCCACGACTCCGGGCTCGCCTGCCTCGTCCACCACACCGTCAGCGCGATCACCAGATAGAGGGAGCTCACGAGCAGCAACCCCAGATGCAGCAGGACGTCGCCGGTCTTCTCGACGTCCCCCGCGAGCACTGGCTCGAGGCTGGCGGTCAGGATCGTGCCGTCCGGCTTCAGCAGGCGATAGGTATCGACCACGTTCATCTCGAGGGTCGGTTCCCAGATGGCCTGGATCGCGGGCGCGCCATCGACCGAGAGCAGCTGGTCGCCCTCTTCCACGCCCGCGGCCTCGGCGGCGTCGCTCATCGCGTGCACGACCGCGACGCCGGCGATGATCGAGGTGCGCACGGGGAGATGCGCGCCGGGCCGCGGCGAGATCAGCGCGAACACAGACAGACCGATCGCGAGCAGGGCCCACATGGCGGCCGCGGTGCCGGTCAGCTGTCGGGTGCGCCTCTGGGTATCGGGATCCATCGGATCGGGCCTCGCGAACTCGGCCGGGCGCCGCGAAGAGCGGAGTCCGCGCCCCGACCGGATGCCGCGTTGCGCCGACTTCGACCGGCATTCCCGACCGGCGCGGTGACGGGACCCGACCGAGAGCCGCATGCAAACGGCCGGACGCCCACAGGGGACGACCGGATCGCCGGCCACTCAGGAGCGGGAGAATGCTAGCAGGGCGCGCCGCACGGCAGCGCGGCGCGTGGGCGAGCTGATGCCAGTGTCAGCGCGGCGCGGGAGCGGCCGGGGCCGCAGGGACTTCGCCCTCGTACCGGATCGCGGCTGGATCGATCTCGCCGGGCGGCGGGCCGTAGTTGTAGCCGCGGGTGTTGAGGAAGATGACCTGCGGCTCCTCGGGGACCGCCGCGGGCGCGGACGGCTGGGCCCGCCTCGCATCTCGGGCCTCGACCAGCGCCGGATCGACGCTCATCAGCGCCTCTTCGCCGTCCTCGGCGCGCACTGCGTTCACGCCCGAAGTGAGGACCAGGGTGGCGACGACGCAGAGCAAGCCCAGGACGTCGATCCCCTTGATTCGCTGCGACTTCGACTCCGCCATCACCGGCCTCCGAGCGCAAGCCGGCCACGCTGATCGGCGTGCGGCCACTCCATCCCTCTGGAGTGAATCGGCGCGAAGAGTCGAGGTCTTGAGCCTTCCGGCCGCAGATCATGCGCAAGCGTCGCCGCAGACCGGCGATTCGGCTCGGGACTCGAGGGCGAGGGGGAGAGCCCGCGCAGGGGCCGGAATCAGATGCCGGAGCCGTCGCCCTCGTCGGGGGCGTCGATCACGTGCAGCCCGCATTCCTTCAGATCGTCGCTCTCCCACCACCAGCGACCCGACCGCGGATCGGCGCCGGGGGCGATCGAGCGGGTGCACGGCTCGCAGCCGACGGAGGGATAGTTCTGCTGGTGGAGGCGGTTGATCGGGACGTTGTGTTCCGCCACGTAGTCCATCACCTGCTCGTGGGTCCAGTCGGCGAGCGGGTTGATCTTCACGAGGTCCCCGTTCGCGGAGTCGACCTCGATCTTCCGCGCGTCGGCGCGGTTCGCGTTCTGCTCCCGACGCAGCCCCGTGACATACGCGTCGAAGTTCGCGAGATGACGGCGCATGGGCAGGACCTTCCGGATCCGGCAGCAGCGCTTGCGGTTCTCGTGCGATTCGTAGAAGAGATTCATCCCCTGCTCGCGCACCATTTCCTGCACTTCGTCGGCGTCCGGGAAGACCACCTCGACGTGCTTGTCGTAGCGGTCGCGCACGCGGTCGATCAGGTCGTAGGTCGCGGGATGGAGGCGTCCCGTGTCGAGCACGAAGACCCGGGTGGTCGGATCCAGGCGGTGGAGCATGTCGATCAGGACCATGCCCTCGGGCGCGCCGAAGGAGGCGGAGATCGTGAGTCGCGGATGAAAATTATCGACTGCCCAAGTCAGAATATCTTCGGCGCCCGCGGATTCCATCGCGTCGTGCTCGACCACGTCCAGGACCTCGACTCTGAAGGGTTTTTCGGCAAGAGCGTCGGTCGAGGCGAGCGCCAACATGGGAATGGGGAGTCTCCGGCGACGTCGGACAGGGGGAATTCCGGCCGATTCGGCAGCCGGGCGCGGATTCTTCATTACCTCAGTCGGTTTGCTGGATCAAATTTCCGATCTACCCGATCAGTTAATGGGCCCACGCGCCCTCAGCCGTCCCGGAGCTTCGCCTCGACCGAGGCGACCTTGTCTTCCATCGACGTCGGTCGGTCCCGCCGATCGTCCATCTTGATCACCGTGCCGACCCGCTCGGCCCCCGCCTCGAAGACCGCCTCCTGCATCGCGCGGATCACTTCGAAGAGGTCGTCCGGCTCGCCCTCGAGCGTCGTGAACATCGAGTCGAGCTGCCAGCGCACGCGGTCCTGCCCTTCGAGGACCCGGAGCGCCGCCGCGACGTATTCGGAGACCGACAGGCCGACGCCCATCGGAGAGATGCTGACGGATGCGATCGCCATGGTCGGAGTCTACGCCAGCGCTCCGCGCTCGGCGGGCGCAGTCGCGCCCGGCCAACCCACCGGCCGCGGCTGCGGCGTGACTTCATCCGCGTCGGACCGCGCCGTCGCAAGCTCCGCGATCGAGCGCCCGAGAGTCGGATGCACCAGCGCCGGGGCGACCTCCGCGAGGGGCAGGAGCACGAAGACCCGCTCGTGCGCCCGCGGATGGGGCACCTCGAGATCCGGCAGCGTGATGCACCGCTCGCCATAGAAGAGGAGGTCGAGGTCGATCGTCCGGGGTCCCCAGCGCACGGCGTCCGGTCCGCGATCCCGACCGAGCGCGGTCTCGATGCCCTGCAGCCTGCGCAGCAACTCGATCGGGGCGAGCCAGGCGCGCAGCGCCACGACGGCGTTCAGGTACGGCCGCTGACCCGGGGGCCCGAGCGGCGGCGTCTCGAAGACCCGCGAAGCCGCCAGCAGGCGCAGGTCCGGCTCGCGCTCGAAGGCCGCGATGACCGACGAGAACGTCGCCTCGCGATCCCCGAGGTTCGCTCCCAACGCGACGTAGACGATCTCTCCGCCTGCTCGCATGCGCCCTCCACGGTTCCGGACCCCGTTTCCCGAGCATAGGCCGCGTCCCCTATTCTCCGCGCCCCGCCCCTTTGGCGCGAGTTCCCGACCCATGAACGCCCCAACAGTCACGGCGGACCCGAGCCCCGAACGCCCAACCGCCAAGGCCACCCGACCCCATGCACGCCCCGACCGCTACGGCCGATCCCGATGCGCTGCCCGCGACCCTTCCGCCGGCGCTGCGCACGGCCGTGCCCGGCCCCGAGTCGCGCGCGCTCGCGGAACGCCTCGCGCAGGTCGAGAGCCGGAACGTGACCGCCCTCGACCCGGTGCCGATCTTCTGGGAACGCGCTCGGGGCGCGCAGCTCTGGGACGTCGACGGCAATCGCTTCGTCGACCTGACCGCCGCCTTCGGGGTCGCGAACGTGGGCCATGCGCACCCAGAGGTGACGCGCGCCCTCGCGGACCAGGCGACCACGCTGCTGCATGGCATGGGCGACGTGCATCCGCCGCGGGTGAAGGTCGAGTTGCTCGAGCGGCTCGCCACTCTCTATCCGAAGGGTGGGGCTCCGATACCGCCCGCGGTCCGCACCGTGCTCTCGTCCTCGGGCTCCGACGCGGTCGAGACCGCGATCAAGACCGCGATGCTCGCGACCGGCCGCGCGGGCCTGCTCGCCTTCGAAGGCGCCTATCACGGGCTCTCGTTCGGTGCCCTCGACGCGACCTGGCGGCAGGATTTCCGCGAGCCCTTTACGGCGCGACTCCCGGATCGCACCCGCTTCGTTCCCTACGACGACCTCGAAGCGGTCGCGCGTGTCGCGGCGGAAGCCCGCGACGAGATCGGGGCCATCATCGTCGAGCCCGTGCAGGGCCGCGGCGGCGAGCGTGTCCCGAGCGACGGCTTCCTGCGCGGACTCCGCTCGATCTGCGACGAAGCGGGCTGGCTCCTCATCGCCGACGAGATCTACACCGGCCTCGGCCGGACCGGCGCGGTCTTCTCATGCGATCACGAGGCCGTCGTGCCGGACCTGCTGTGCGTCGGAAAGGGGCTCGCCTCGGGCATGCCGCTCTCGGCGTGCATGGGACGAGCAGGGGTCTTCGAGGCGTGGCCGCGCTCCGAAGGCGAAGCGCTCCATACGCAGACCTTCCTCGGACATCCCGCGAGCTGCGCCGCGGCTCTCGCCTCCCTCGACGTGTCGGCGCGACTCGACCTCCCCGCCCGCACGGCGAAGCTCGGCGACGAGCTTCGCGAGCGTCTTCGATCGGGTCTCGAAGACGTCGCTTCGGTCGTCGAGGTCCGTGGGCGCGGGCTGATGATCGGGATCGAATGCGCCCTGCCCGCGGTCTCCCTCGCCGCCACCGGCGCGCTGCTCGAACGAGGCTTCGTCCTCCTGCCCTCGGGCGACGGCGGGCGGGTGCTGTCGCTCACTCCGCCGCTCGTGATCGATCGCGATGCGCTGCTGCTGGCGGGGGACGCGATCGTCGACGTGCTCCGCGACGCGAAGGGCGAAGGCCCGTGAGCGGCGCGGCCGATGCGGCCGAAACGCGACGATCGATCGAAGGCGAGCTCCTCGCGTGGATGGTCGATCCCGCGGCGACGGAGGATCCTGATCGTTTCGAACGACTCGCCCTTGCGCTCTTCGCGTTCCAGTTCGCGGCGTGCGCACCCTACGCGCGCCTGTGTCGCTCCCTCGACCGTACGCCGGAGAACGTGGTCCGCCTCGAGGACGTGCCCGCGGTTCCGACGGGCGCGTTCAAGGAGTTCGCGCTTCGCTGCTTTCCCGAAGCCGACACGGTCAAGACGTTTCGCACGAGCGGAACGAGCGTCGAGCGCCGGGGCGAGCTCCAGCTCGACACGCTCGCGCTCTACGAGGCGTCGCTGCTCGCGAGCCTGCGGCGCGACTTCATTCCGGATCTCGCGGGTCGCCCCGTCGAGATGCGCTTCCTCGCACCGTCCGCCGAGGAGAGCGCGGATTCGTCGCTGTCACACATGTTCGACGTGTTGCGTCGGGCCGAAGGAGATCCGGCCTCGGCGTTCGACCTTCGCGACGGCCGGCTCGACGCGACGGCGCTCGCCGACGCGATCGCGCGGGCCCGGCGCGTCGATCGTCCGCTAGTGGTGGCCGGCACGAGCTTCGCGTTCGTACACTTCCTCGACGACGAAGCGGCGGACGAACGCTGGCAGCTCCCGAGCGGGTCGCGGGTGATGGAGACCGGCGGCTTCAAGGGGCGCAGTCGCACGGTTCCGCGCGAGGTCCTCCGCCATGACATCGCCGCGCGTTTCGGCCTCCCCGAGACCGCGGTCGTGAACCAATACGGCATGACCGAGCTCGGCAGTCAGTTCTACGACTCGACCCTCGTCGATCCGGAAGGTCCCCGCCGCAAGCTCGCGCCGCCCTGGGCGCGTGTTCGCTTCGTCGATCCGGAGACGGGTCACGACGTGCGCGACGGCGAGGTCGGGCAGATCGTGATCCACGACCTCGCGAACAGCGGCAGCGTGGCCGCGATCCAGACCGCCGACCTCGGCCGCGCGATCGTCGACGCCGACGACCGGCGCATCGGCTTCGACGTGCTCGGTCGCGAAGAAGGCGCGGAGGCCCGGGGCTGTTCGATCGCGACCGACGTGATGCTCGAGGCGTCACGCAGCGAGGGCGCCCGATGACGGGTGTCGAATTCGATCGCCGGCGGGGCGCCCGATGACGCGGATCGACTTCGACTGGCCGGATGCCGCAACGGAGCGCGTGCGAGCCGCCGAGGGCCGGCTGCGCGTCGCCGGGGAAGCGCTACGCGCACGCTCCTTCGACGAGCGGCTCCGCTCAGTCGCGGAGGTGCTCGAGGACTGGACTCGCGCGGACTCGCCCTGGCGTCGGGAGCTCGCGCAGGCCCTGACCGATGCCACGCCCTTCGCGGGCCCGACGCTCCGCGAAGGACTGGACAGCGCGCTGCGGGCCTGGCGATCCGAGGACTTCGTCGCTTGCGCGGAGCGCGAGATCGGCGCGAGTCTGGCCGGGGGGCGTCGACTCGCGCCCTTCGACTGGACGACGGTGATCGCCGGCGGCGCCCTCCCGATGCCCACCCTCCTCTCGTCGCTGCTGCCCCTGGTGCTGGGGTCGCCCGTGCTGCTGCGGGAGACCTCGAAGGACCCCGTGACCGGAGGCCTGGTCGCGCGCTCTCTCGCGGCGCGGGACGAAGATCTCGCACGGGCCTTCGAACCGCTCGCGTTCTCGTCCGACGACGACGCGGCCATGACCGCAGCGCTCGCGGCGCCCTGCGTCGTCGCCACCGGGTCGGACGAAACCCTCGCTTCGATCGTCGGCCGCCTCTCCCCGATCCAGCGATTCGTGGGCTATGGCCATCGCTTTTCGATCGGGGTGATCGGCCCCGACCTCGACACCGACGGCCAGAAGCGGGTCGCCGCAGGGCTCGCCCTCGACGTGGCTCGATGGGACCAGAGTGGCTGCTTGTCGCCGGTGGTCGTGTACCTGGTCGGGATCGACACGGCCGCGGCCGGGCGATTCGCCTCGGAAGTCGCCGCCGCGCTCGCCCGAACTTCCGAGGATCTTCCGCGCGGCGAGCTCAGGCCGAACGTGAAGGTGGCGATTGCGAACGAGCGTTCGTCGGCGCGCATGCGACTCGGAGACGACGACGGAATGTTATTCGAGGGTGACGACTACACCGTCGTCCTCGAACCGGACGCACGAGCGCGACCCGCACCCCTCGGTCGCTTCCTTCGCCTGATGCGCGTCGATTCCGTGGAGTCCCTGAATCGCGCTCTAGAGGCGTTTTCCGGGCACTTGTCGAACGTTTGTCTGGAAGGCTTCGCGGCTGCCTACAAACATTCGGCAAGTGACTCGATACGACGACACGACGAATCATTCTGGACCGACTGGCACCGCCTCGGTGTATCCCGCTTTACAAGTGCGGGCCGGCTCCAAACGCCCCCGGTCGATTGGCCCCACGACGGCCTGCCGCTCTTCGTCCCCCTCGCGCGTTTCTCGAGCGAGGGGAGAATCGGCTTATGAAAGATTTTGCCTGACGGCCACTCAGATTCAGACCATATGGAATAGAGCGTCTGACGAAATGTCCACTTCTCTGCGTGTTTCGTGCCTACGATGGGCGGTGTCGGACAGGTCACACCGACACCCCTTCCCGGCCAGCTTGGGCGAGCCCCGGGTGAGGAGACAGCAGAGATGTTCGATACCAGCCGCGCTCTCGCGGATATGGCGAACCAGATCCGTGCTTGTCGCTCGAGCGACGGCCTCACCCTCCAGCAGCTGGCGACACGCAGCGGTGTCGCAGCGAGCACCATTCACAAGGTCGAAGCGCGCCAGATGGTCCCGACCGTCTCGGTGCTCCTGAAGATCGCGAAGGGTCTCGGATGCCGGCCCGAGGAGTTGATTCGCGATCGGATCGACGGTGAAGACGTCGATTCCGAGCAGGAGAAGACGTCTTCCCTCGGTTCTGGGAACGGAGCGGCCAACGGGAGGTCACCCTCGGTCCTGTCCGAAGATGTTAGGCGGACCGCTGCGCTCCCCGCTCGAAACGTCGGTGTCTGGCAATTGGACGTGAGCCGGGACCGCCGGCTCCCGACCCTCGACCTGGCCCCGCAACAGCGCGCGATCTTGCTGGTCGAGCGCGGCGAGGTCGATCTGCATGCGGGTGACCAGCGCGTTCGGATGGACGCCGGAGACTGCATCGAGGTCGAGGGAGGCCGCATCCAGCACGCGGCGGACGGCACGGCCTCGGCCAGCCTGACGCTGATCGTGTCGCCGGCAGGCAATCTCGACCTGCACCTCGGCCAGCCCCGGCGCTCCGCCCCAGCCTTTCTATAGACGCGGTTTCTACAGGCGCGCGCGGAGCGCGCTGTCAGTCGCCGTCGGCGCCTGCTACAGGCGCGCGCGGGACGCGCTGTCAGTCGCCGTCGGCGCCTGCTACAGGCGCGCGCGGGGCGCGCTGTCAGTCGCCGTCGGCGCCTGCTACAGGCGCGCGCGGGGCGCGCTGTCAGTCGCCGTCGGCGCCTGACCGCTGAGGGCTCGCCCTTGAAGGGGGCGGGTGGAGCCCCCGAGGCGAGCGGGTTTGGGGCGTTTTTCGTCGTAAATTCAGGGGTTTGTCTGTATATGGGACGTGATCGGTCCCATATTTACGGGACCGATTTGGTCCGATATAGTTCGCGCGCTCGGAGACCGAGTTCGACGGGCCGACCGAGGGGTCGGTGGCGTCATCGTCCCGGAGCCCTGAACGATCGGACCCGATGTTCAAGCTGAGCAAAACGACGGATTACGGGATCGTGCTGATGGCGCAGCTCGCGAGTGAGCCGTCGCCGGTGCCCCAGAACGCGCGCGAGCTCGCGGCGTGTTCGGATCTCCCGGTCCCGATGGTCAGCAAGATCCTGAAGGCCCTCGCGAAGGAAGGGCTCCTCTCCTCCCAGCGCGGATCGAAGGGCGGCTACTCCCTCGCTCGTGATCCCGAAGAGCTGCCGGTCGCGGAGATGATTCGCGTGCTCGAAGGCCCCCTCGCCCTCACCGACTGCGCCGTCGGTCCCGCCGTCTGCTCGCATGAGAGTGGCTGCGCGGTCCGCGAGCCGTGGCAGCAGATCAACCGCGTCGTCGAACGCGCGCTCGAAGGCGTGACCCTCGCGGACCTCGTGCGGGGCCATGGCACGGGCCTGTCCTCCTCGAGCCCGATGCTCCAGATCGATCGAGCGCCTTCGTCCTAGCCGGCGCCGGTCGACGCTCTTCCAAGATCCCTCAACACCCCGAACCACCCCGAACCCCCGACGGAATCCGAAATCATGGCAGGTGCCAATCCCGATCTCGAGAAGCTCGCGAAGCAGGACTACAAGTACGGCTTCGTCACGGACGTCGAGGAAGACCGGATCGCCCCCGGCCTGACCGAGGACGTGGTCCGGCTGATCTCGTCGAAGAAGAACGAGCCCGAGTGGCTCCTCGACTATCGGCTGAAGGCGTTCCGCCGCTTCCGCGAGATGCTCGCAGACGAGGCGGCCCACCCGGAGTGGGCGAAGGTTTCGTATCCCACGATCGACTACGACGAAATCGTCTACTACTCGGCGCCGAAGCAGGTGAAGCAGATCGAGAGCCTCGACGAGCTCGATCCTGAGCTGCTCGAGACCTACGACAAGCTCGGCATCTCGCTCCTCGAGCAGAAGCGCCTGAACGGCATCGCCGTCGACGCCGTCTTCGACAGCGTCTCGGTCGCGACGACCTTCAAGGCCGAGCTCGAGAAGCACGGCATCATCTTCTGCTCCTTCTCGGAAGCCGTCGAGAACCACCCCGACCTCGTGAAGAAGTACCTGGGCAGCGTCGTTCCCTATTCCGACAACTTCTTCGCCTGCCTGAACGCGGCGGTCTTCAGCGACGGGTCCTTCGCCTACATCCCGAAGGGCGTGCGTTGCCCGATGGAGCTCTCCACCTACTTCCGGATCAACGCCGCCGGAACCGGTCAGTTCGAGCGCACGCTCCTCGTCGCGGACGAAGACGCCTACGTGTCCTATCTCGAGGGCTGCACCGCGCCCCAGCGCGATGAGAACCAGCTGCACGCAGCCGTCGTCGAGCTGGTCGCCCTCGACCGCGCCGAGATCAAGTACTCCACCGTCCAGAACTGGTACCCCGGCGACGAGAACGGCGTCGGGGGGATCTACAACTTCGTGACGAAGCGCGGCGCCTGCCGCGGGCACAAGTCGAAGATCTCCTGGACCCAGGTCGAGACCGGCTCGGCGATCACCTGGAAATACCCGTCCTGCCTGTTGATCGGCGACGAGTCCGTCGGCGAGTTCTACTCGGTCGCGATGACCAACCACAAGCAGCAGGCCGACACCGGCACGAAGATGATCCACATCGGGAAGAACACCTCGAGCACGATCATCTCGAAGGGCATCTCGGCCGGGCAGGGCGACCAGAGCTACCGCGGGCTCGTGCGCATGGGTCCGAAGGCGCAGGGCGCCCGGAACTACAGCCAGTGCGACTCGCTCCTGATGGGCGACAAGTGCGGCGCCCACACGTTCCCGTACCTCGAAGCAAGCAACCCGACGGCGACGGTCGAGCACGAAGCGACCACATCGAAGATCAGCGACGACCAGCTCTTCTTCTGCCGCCAGCGCGGCATCAGCGAAGAGGACGCGATCTCGATGATCGTGAACGGCTTCTGCAAAGAAGTCCTCCGCGAGCTGCCCATGGAGTTCGCCGTCGAAGCCCAGAATCTGCTGTCCGTCTCTCTCGAAGGCGCGGTCGGTTAGGCCGCCCGTTCTTTCGTACCCAGGGATCCCCTTACGATGTCCGAAGCACCCCTCGTCTCCATAAAGAACCTCCACGCCAACGCCAGCGACACGCCGATCCTGCAAGGGATCGACCTCGAGCTCCGCGCGGGCGAGGTCCATGCGATCATGGGCCCTAACGGCTCGGGCAAGAGCACGCTCTCGAACGTACTCGTCGGCAAGCCCGGTTACGAGGTGACGCAGGGCGAGATCCGCTTCCGCGGCGAGGACCTCTCCGAGATGGACCCCGAGATCCGCGCCCGCGCCGGCGTCTTCCTCGCGTTCCAGTACCCGGTCGAGATCCCCGGCGTCGCGAACAACTACTTCCTGCGCACCGCCGTGAATGCCGTCCGCGAACACCGCGGCGAGGAAGAGCTCGACGCGATCGACTTCCTCACGCTGCTCAAGGAAAAGATGAAGCTCGTGGAGATGCCCGAGGACATGATGTCCCGCGCGATCAACGAGGGCTTCTCCGGCGGCGAGAAGAAGCGCAACGAGATCCTTCAGATGCTCCTGCTCGAGCCCTCGTTCTGCATCCTCGACGAGACGGACTCCGGCCTCGACATCGACGCGCTTCGGATCGTCGCGAACGGCGTGAACCAGATGCGCTCGTCCGACCGCGCGATGCTCGTGATCACCCACTACCAGCGGCTGCTCGACTACATCGTCCCCGACCACGTACACGTCCTGTCCGGCGGGCGAATCGTGAAGTCCGGCGACAAGAGCCTCGCCCTCGAGCTCGAAGAGAAGGGCTACGGCTGGATCGAAGGCATCGAAGAAGAGGGCGCCGCGTCGTGAGCGCCTTCGTCGAATCGATCGATCGCGCGCGGCAGGCGATCGCGGCGCACAGGCCCGACGTGCCGTCGGGACCCCTCGCGACCCGACTCGAAGCGCTGCGCGCCGACGGCTTCGCCGGCTTCGAGGCGCAGGGACTCCCGACGCGGCGGGACGAGCGGTGGAAGGGCACGAACGTGTCGAAGATCGCCGATCTCGCGTTCGAGCGGGTCGGCGTGAGCGACGATGTCGGCAACGCGCTCGCGAACGACCCGCGCGTCGCGGCCTTCGAACCGGATGTCCTCTTCGTCGATGGCCGGATGGTGCAGGCCAGCGCCGCTCGCACCGACCTGCCCGAGGGCATCCGGATCCTGTCCCTCGCCGAGGCAGCGACGGAGATCCCCGACGTGGTCGCCGCGGAGCTCGGCGGGCTCGCAGACGCGAAGGTCGACCCCTTCGTTGCATTGAGCGACGCGCTCTTCGAAGATGCCGCCGTCGTGGTCTTAGCCGCGAAGGCACACCCGGCTCGTCCGCTCCGGCTCCTCTCGGTCACGAGCGCATCGGGCAACGCGAGCGCGCATTTCTCGCGACTGCTCTTCGTCGCCGGCGAATCATCGCAGGGCCTCGTCGCGTTCGAGAGCATGAGCGCGGGCGACGGGCCCGGGTTCACGAGCCTCGTCTCGGAGTTCCGGCTCGCGACCGACGCGAAGATCGTCTCGGTCGAGCTCCAGACCGAGGCCGCCGACCGCGTGCACGTGTCGCAGACCTTCGCGGCCCTCGAGCGCGACGCGAGCTTCGCGTCGACGGTCGTGAGCCTCTCGGAAGGCCTGGTCCGGAGCGAGATCTCGGTCACGATGCAGGCCGAGGGCGGCTCGACCTGGTTGAACGGGTTCTTCCTCGGTCGCGGCGACGCGCATCACGACCACTTCACCACCGTCGATCACGCCGCGCCCCACTGCACGAGCGACGAGGAATACCGCGGCGTGCTCACCGACGACGCGGAGGGTGTGTTTCGCGGGCGGGTGATCGTCCGGCCGGACGCGCAGAAGACCGATGCCCGTCAGTCGAATCCGAACCTGCTCCTCTCCGAAGGCGCGTCGATCGACACGAAGCCGCAGCTCGAAATCTACGCCGACGACGTGAAGGCGAGCCACGGCTCGACGATCGGTCAGCTCGACGACGACGCGCTCTTCTTCCTGCGCGCGCGCGGGATCGACGAGGAAACCGCGCGTCTGCTGCTGACGCGCGCCTTCGCGCAGAAGATCGTCGACGGCCTCTTCGAACCCGGAATCCGCGCCCTCGTGAGCGAACGCGTCGACGACGCGCTCGCTCGCCTCGAGGAGCGATCCCCATGAGCTTCGACGTAACGAAGGTCCGCAGCGAGTTCCCCATCCTCGAGACGGAGATGCGCGGGCGACCGCTCACCTATCTCGACAGTGGCGCCAGTGCGCAGAAGCCGCGCGCGGTGATCGACGCGATGGCTGCATTCTATTCGCAGCACTACGCCAACATCCATCGCGGGGTCTACCAGCTCTCCGCCGAGGCGACCGCGAGCTACGAAGCGGTGCGCGGGAAGGTCGCGCGCTTCGTCGGCGCGCGGGAAGAGCGCGAGATCGTCTTCGTTCGGAACGCGACCGAGGCGATCAACCTCGTGGCGCGAACCTGGGGCGAGGAGAACGTCGTCGAGGGCGACGAGATCGTCCTCACCTGGATGGAGCACCACGCGAACATCGTTCCCTGGCAGATGTTGGCGAAGCGTAGGGGCGCCACGATCCGGGTCGCCGAGATCGACGACGATGGCGTGCTCGACCTGGCCCACCTCGAGAGCCTGCTCGGTCCACGCACGAAGCTCCTGGCCTTCGCACACGTCTCGAACGCGCTCGGAACCATCAACCCGGTCGCCGAGCTCGTCGCCCTCGCGAAGGAGCGCGGCATCGTGACCCTCGTCGATGGTGCCCAGGCCGTGCCCCACCAGCCCGTCGACGTCGACGCCCTCGGCGCCGACTTCTACGCCTTCTCGGGGCACAAGGTCTTCGGCCCGAGCGGGGCGGGCGTGCTGCACGGTCGCATGCCGCTCCTCGACGCGATGCCGCCTTTCATGGGCGGCGGCGACATGATCGAGAGCGTCTCCTTCGAGGGCACGACCTTCGCACCGGTCCCCCAGAAATTCGAGGCCGGGACACCGGACATCGCGTCGGTGATCGGCTTCGGTGCCGCGGTCGACTACCTCGACGGGATCGGCATGGACGCGATCGCGGCCTACGAACACGAGCTCCTCCAGTACGCGACGGAGCGACTCGAGACCGTGCCGGGTCTGCGCATCATCGGCCGTGCCAAGGAGAAGGCGGCGGTCATCTCATTCGTGCTCGAGGACGCGCATCCCCACGACATCGGGACCTGCCTCGACGGCGAGGGCGTCGCCGTGCGCGCCGGACATCACTGCGCGCAACCGCTGATGCAACGCATGGGCGTGCCAGCGACGGCACGTGCGAGTCTCGCCTTCTACAACACCCGCGACGACGTCGACCGATTGGTCGAAGCGCTCGTGAAGACGGCGGAACTCTTTTCCTAGCTGAAGGCTCATCGCGTAATGGAAGACCTGAGAGAGCTCTACCAGGCCACGATCCTGGGACATAACAAGAAGCCGCGGAATTTCCGCGTGATCGAGCACGCCAGCCACGAGGCGGACGGGCACAACCCCTTGTGCGGCGACGAACTCACGCTCTACGCGCAGGTCGCCGAGGACGGAACCCTCGAAGACGTCGCGTTCCAGGGCTCGGGTTGCGCGATTTCGAAGGCGTCGGCCTCGATCATGACGGACCACATCAAGGGCAAGTCCCTTGCGGAAGTCGACGACGACTTCGCGCGCTTCCACGAGCTGGTGACGGCGCCTCCCGGCGAGGAGGCGAAGACCGACGGCCTCGGCAAGCTCGCGGTCTTCGCGGGGGTGCGCGAATACCCGATGCGCGTGAAGTGCGCGACGTTGGCCTGGCATGCGCTGAAGGCGGCGCTCGAGGGCGAAGGGTCGGCGAAGACGGAATGAGAGCGCCGCGTGAGCGCCGCGAATGCGGCATGAGGGCAGGGCGATGTTCGAACGCCTGAAGACACGCTTCGGCCGGAACTCCGAGGCGCAGGACGAGACGATGAGCGAAGAAGAAAACATGCAGGAAGAATCGACGGCCGCAGCGGCGACGCCTGTGGACGACACGACCGCCCCGGGCGACCCGAACCTGAGTCCGGCGCTGCAGATCCGCGACCGGATCATCGCGGTGCTGAAGACCGTCTACGACCCGGAGATCCCGGTCGACATCTACGAGCTGGGACTGATCTACGGCATCGAGGTGACCGACGACGGCGAGGCGCACGTGACGATGACCCTCACGACGCCGATGTGCCCGGTGGCCGAGACCCTCCCGCCGGAGGTCGAGGACAAGGTGCGGAACGTGATGGGCGTGAAGGACGTCTCCCTCGATCTCGTCTGGGATCCGCCGTGGAGCGTCGACATGATGTCCGACGCCGCGCGACTCGAACTGAACATGATGTAGAGGGGTGCATCCCCGCCGCGGTACGATTCTCGCCGTCGCGAGCTTCTTCGCGTTCGGCTCGCTGCTCGTGCTCTACGGCGCGAACTCGACCGAGCTGATCGTCTCGCTCGAGCTCGACTACGCCGACCTCGGGCTGCTGGGTTCGATGCTCTCCCTCGGTCTCGGCGTCGGCATCATCCTCGCTGGCCCCTTGATCGATCGCCTGCCCCGCCGTCCGCTCTACGTCGGGGCCTGCGCCCTCGTGTTGGTCGCATCGACCACCCTGGGACCCGAGACCGGTTACCGCGCGCTCCTCTTCCACACGATCGCGATCGGCTTCGGCGCCGGCTTCTACGAGACCGTCCTGAACGCCCTCGTCGTCGAGGACCTCGGACTGCGCGCGCCGCGACGCCTCGTGTTCGTGCACGCCGCCGCCACCGCCGCCGCGAGCGCGACGCCGCTCCTCTTCGAGCTCGCGCGGTCCTTCGAGCCTCTCGCCTGGTACGAGACGTTCCGGATCGCGGGCGGCGCGCATGGGTTGCTGATCGTTGGGGCGCTCTTCGTGCCGATGCGCTCGAGGGCGACGCACGGTGCGGACGCCGCGAGCGGCGACGCCGATCGACCGGACGATCGCACTGCGCTCGCGGCGGTGTGCGTCGCGTGCTTCGCCTACGTCGGCGTCGAGTCGGCGATCAGTCTCTTCGTCGCGGATCACGCGACGAGCGTGCTCGAACTCGCGCCGCAACGCGCCGGGCGCACGATCAGCGCGTTCTGGGGCGGCCTCCTCGTCGGGCGCCTCGCGATCGGACTCTCGCCTCGACCGATCGGCGCGGGCACGACCGCGGGCCTCGCCCTCGTCGCCGCGGTCCTCATGGTCAGCTTCGGCGCCGGCGCGATCGGGACGCCCGAGCTCGCCATGTCCGGCGTCGGCTTCTTCCTCGGCGGGGTGTTCCCGATCATGATCGGTCTCGCCGGGCTCGCCCTTCCTTCGTCGTCGGGCACGGCGGTCGGCCTCGCGGGTGGACTCGGCTCCCTCGGCGGGTTCGTCGTACCCTGGCTGACCGGCCACGTCGCGAACACCACGACGTTGTCCGTGGCGCTGGCGAGTCTCGGGCTGTGGCTCGGACTGTTGGTCACGGGTGCGGCCGTCGCTGCACGACGAAGGCCCGCCACATAGCCGGCAGCTCCCCGAAAAAGCCGGTAGCGTCCCGGCGTGGACCCCTCCGTCGCCCCCCCTCTCTCGATCGTCGTGACCGGCGCGAACGGCCAGCTCGGGCGTGTACTCCTCCGGCGCCTCGCCGAGCAAGGCAACGATCGCGTCCGCGCGCTCGTCCGTTCCGATCGCGCCCGCGACACCATCGAGGCGGAGGCGATCACGCCGGCGCCGGAGATCCGGATCGTCGACTACACGAGCCCCAAGGAGATGGAGCAGGCGATCGAGGGCGCCGACGCCGTCGTCCACCTCGTCGGCATCATCAGGGAGATGCCGGGCACACGTTATGTCGAGGCCCACGAGCAGACCTGCCACGCGCTCGCCCTCGCCGCGAGCCGCGCCGGCGTGTCCCGAATCGTCTACCTCTCGATCCTCGGCAGCGCGCCCGACGCCGACAACGACTGCCTCGCCTCGAAGGGCCGCGCGGAGACCCTGCTCCTCGACGACCGGGTCGCGACGACGGTGATCCGGGTACCGATGGTGCTCGGGGGCGACGATCCCGCGAGCGCCTCCCTCCGCCGTCAGGCCCAGGCGAATCGCCTCCGCCTGATCGCCGGGGGCCGCACGCTCCAGCAACCGATCGACGCGCGCGACGTCGTGACCGCGATCCTCGCCGCGTGCGAAGCCACCTCCGGACGCGACCTCGCCCTCGACGCCGGGGGTCCGGAGTGCCTGTCCCATCGCACCCTCGTCCTGCGCGCCGCGCGCCTCTATCGCAACGAACCGAAGATCTCGAGTCTGCCCCTGGGCCTCGCGCGGTTCGGGGTGTCGCTGCTCGACCGTCTGCTCTCGAACCCGCCGGTGAGCCGGGCGATGTTCGACATCCTGCAGCACGACGACCGGGTCGACCCCGACGCGTTCTGCAAGGCCCTCGGCATCGAGCTGACCCCTCTCGACCAGACCCTCGCGGACCACGTCGGTCCGCCGCGCGAAGACGCGCCGCAGACGACCGAGGAAGCATGAGCGAATCCGGACCGACGAACGAAGACCCCGCACCGGCAGCCGACGCGGGACCGAAGAAGCCGGCCGCGTGGCAGCAGGCGCTGCCCTGGCTGATCACGCTCGTATGCTTCGGTTATCTCTACACGCGACTCTCGGGCGCGGCGGCGCGCGACGGGCTCGGCCTCGTCGAGTATCTCTCCGGAATCTTCGGACGGGTCGATTGGATCACCTGGCTCGCGCTGATGGTCCCCTACTCGGCCTTCTTCTTCCTGATCGACTCGGCGGTCGTGTGGCGCGTCGTCTCGTGGTTCAACACGCCGATCTCGTACACCGGCATCCTCCCGATCCGCGGCAGCTCCTACATCTTGTCGATCCTGAACGAGCAGGTCGGCAAGGGCGCGATGGGGCTCTACCTCTTCCGGCGCTACGGCGTGCCGGGCTGGGAAGTGGGCTCGAGCATGATCTTCATCATGTTCTGCGAGTTCTTCTACCTGCTCGGCTGGGCGACGATCGGGTGGTCGATGCGTCGCGACGAGCTTCCGGAGGTCTTCGGGCTGATCCCGTGGCTCGCCCTAGGTGCCGCGATCTTCCTCGCCGGCTGGATCGTCTTCTTCCGACGGGCCAGCAGCGGTGAAGGCGACTTCCGCGATCGACCACTCTTCAAGAGCTTCCGCGAAGCCGGCCCGCTCCACTACCTGACGATCGTCGTCCTGCGCTCTCCGGCGCTGCTCGCGGCGGTCGTCGTCTACACCTACGCCCTCGACCTCTTCGGGGTCGACGCTTCGATGGGGCAGATGCTCGGCTACCTGCCGGTGATCTTCTTCGGCGCGGCGACGCCGGGGCCGATGCGAACCGTCGCGATCACCCTGTGGGTCGTGCTCTTCCCGGGCAACGAAGGCGAGATGGCCGCCTTCGGCTTCGTGCAGCACAACTTCTTCATCTTCTTCAACGCGGCGATCGGGCTGCTCTTCCTGCGCCGCGCGAACCGGGAACTCTTCGACGAAGCCGCCCCGGCCTAACGCCTCACGCGGCGCCGCGCAGCCGTCAGGACCATCGCGCCGAGCACCAGCCCGAGCCCGAATCCCGGCTCCGGTACCGTCGAAGGCGCCGGATCGCAGACGTCGCCGATCCCGTCGGAGTCGCCGTCGCTCTGGCCGAGGTTGGCGTGGCCCGGGCAGTTGTCGTCGGCGTCGAGGACGGTGTCCAGATCGCGATCGATCCCCGCGCGAACGCCCGAACCCGGAGCGACGCAGGTGTAGGTGAGCGGCCCTTCGGTCGTCGCGAGGCCGCGCAGGGTCGGGTCGTCGACCAGGGCGCTCTGGGTCGGATCGTCGTCGCGCTGGAACATCCCGCTCGCGAGGCGGGTCCAGCCGTGGGCCGCACCGGCGATGGTGCCCTTCACGACGAGCTCGCACTCGGTCGTCACGCCGTCCAGGAGGAGTGACGTGAACGAGGCTGCGGCGCGGGCGATCATCAGGTCGATTCGCGGGCCCGCGACGCCCCCGTTGGTCGCGTTCAGGGTCACCTGCTGCCCGACGATCGGCGCGATGTCGTTGTCGAACTGGAGCATGAACTGCTCCTGGTCGCGCCGCTCCGCCGCGGACGGGAAGACGAAGGCCGGCGCGCTCACGAATCGAAAGAGCGTGTCGATCGAGCCGTCCTTCAGGAAGCCGAAGCCGCGAACCTGGTTGCCGGTATGTCCCACGCCCTCGCCGATGGTCGCGAGGAACCCGAACATGCCGATCTTCTGATAGGCGCTGCGCAGGTGGGGCACCTTCACGATCTGGGTGCCGCCCTCGCCGGTCGCGAAGGTCCCGCCCCCGAAGAAGCCCTGGCTGGCGTCGAGGCTGTGACACTGCTCGCAGGTGAGCGGGCCATCGGTCGCCGTGTTGATGTAGAAGGTGCGCGCGGCCGCGACGTTCGGCGCGAGCTGATTGTCGAGGGGCCGCACCGGGTTCGGCGGCAGCACGAGGGAGAGCGCGAAGTCCGCGAACTCCTGCATCTCCGGCGCCGGGAAGGGCGTCTCGCGTCCGACCAGCCCCTCGAAGGCGACGATGAAGTTGCGGAACGCGAGGTCTTCGTCGTCCGGTGAGCTGCCGAGCGCGCCGTTGCTGCGGTCGCCGCGCCAATGCATCGCGCCGCCGTGCTGCATGCCGCGCAGGGTCTGCGTGGTCATCGGCCCCTTCATCGGGTGGAACTCGTCGACGATGCCCGAGCCGTTCAGACCCGGCGGCGGCGGGGTCGGCGGGAAGTTGATCACCATCGGGTTGCTGGTCACGTCGTCGTCCGGATTGCCGAGATCCCAGCCGAGATGGTCCATGTCGCCGAAGATGTGGCAGGACGCGCAGGACGCCTCGCCGTTGCCCGAGCTGAACTGCGCGTCGTAGAGGAACTGTCGCCCGGTGACGACCGCGGCGGGCTCCTGGTTCGCGAAGGTCCAGTGCGCGAGCTCGCTCTGGGTCGAGAGGCGGATCATCGACACGCCGTTGTCCCAGCGCGTGTAGACGAACATCCGGTCGTTCGCCTCGTCGAGGAGCAGACCGGACGGACCGCCGCCGGTCACGTCGATGTAGCCCGAGGAGAGCGCCGTCGGGTCGAAGCTGTCGTCCTCGAGGTTCGTCGTCGGGAAGACGCCGACCTTGCCGGAGCCGAACGCCGCTACGTAGAGGGTCGCGCCGTCCCCGGTCACGGCCATCTCGAGGGGCGTCGCCAGGCTGTGGTCCTTGGCGAAGGGATCGAAGCCGGGCGCGCCGGCGAGCGTGCCGTAGTCGATGTGTTTGTTCAGGTGCCGCGGAGAGACGGTCGCACCGTCGATCACGGTGATGCGCGCCTCGGCGAGGTGACCCTGCACGGTCTCACCACCGGTCGTCCCGGGGCCCTCGAAGGCCGTCATGTTCTGCGCGTCGGTGTTCGAGACATAGAGCTTCCCGTTCGCCGGATTCACGACCATGTTGAAGAGGGTCGTGCCGACGCTCGCGTGGGAGGTCGTCTGCGTGAGCGCGTTCGCGTCGATCTCGAACACGTCGAAGTCGGGCAGGTTGAAGCGGACGTAGGAGTTGAGACCCGTGCCGGTGTTCCAGATGCGACCGGCGCGGTCGCGCCAGAGGTTGCCGCTGTCCTGACGGACGATGATGCCGACTTCGGGGGCGGGGTCGCCGTTATGGTTCGCCGAAGGTCCGAGCACACCGCCCGGGGCCGTGATGGTCGAGCCCGCGACGGGGTTGCACCCGGGCAGCGCGGTCGAGAATCCGTCACAGACGAAGGCCGGGTTCAGGACGCTCGTGCGGTTGCCCGAGTGATGGATCGCGACCCACACTTTCGTGCCATCGGTCGAGCGCGCGAGGGCGCGCGGCGTGTCGCCGAAGACGGTGAGGATCTGGAGCGGCGTGCCGCCGAAGGCCGTGCCGGGGCTGTTCGCGTCGAACACCCAGACGTCGGCCCGGCCGATGCCCTCGGTGGTGAGCTGCGGGTCGCCGGCGCCGGCGACTGCGGCGATCGACGGGTCGGTGCGGTGCTGGCCACGGTGGGCGGTCGTGATGAACGCGCGGCCGTCACCGGTCCCGGCGAAGAGGATGTCCCGGGGCTCGTCGCCGACGATCAGCGTCTGCGTGACCCGGCGCGCGATCGGATCGACGATGCTCACGCTGTCCGAGAGGTGGTTCACGACCCAGACTTCGTTGTCCGAACGCGCCGCGACGGCCACCGGCTCCTGCCCGACCGGGACGGAGTGGGAGAAGATGATCCCCCAGGCGTTCACGTCGAAGACCTCGAGCTGGCCGTCCGGGGTGTTCACCGCGTAGAGGAAATTTCCGGAAGGAGACATCGCGAGGGGACGCACCGGCCCGCTCTCGAAGGCCAGGAACTCCGGCGGCGCCGCATGGACCACCTGCGCGAGAGACATCGCCAACGGGACGACCACTCCGCCCAGCCAGCGCTGCGCTCGCCCCTGCTTCGTCCACAACTTCCGCATCGTCCGTCTCTCCACGGCCAGCGCACTCGCCCCGCGCGCACCTCGATCGTTTCTACCAGAGGCGAACCGTCCAGCGCGCGGAAAGTTGCTGGCAAGTCGCGACCGGGATTCGCTTCCGGAACATCGGGGGAGAGAATCCCCGGGGCGGACCCCTCAGTCCCCGTCGGACGGCGCGTCAGCGCGCGACTGCAGCAGCGTCCACGCGCGATCGCCCATCGAGATCAGGGTCGAGGCCACGAGGGCGACGCCGATCGCGTGGACCAGCCCGTCTCCTGGCCAGGTGAGGCCCAGGCCGTCGCGAGTGGTGACCACGCCCAGGGGCACGAAGTAGAGGATGCCGTTCCAACGACCGAGGAAGCTGGCGCGGAGTGCACGGCCCGCGAGGCTCTTCGAGTCGAGCATGTATTGAAGGAAGGCGGCGAGCACGAGGACCGGCAGGGCGATCGGCACGGTCCCTTCCATCGACAGCGCCGCGAGCCCGAGGGCGACGAAGCTCGCGTCGGTCGCGTGGTCGAGGAGCCCACCGAAGGCCGATGACTCGCCCCGCGCCCGGGCGATCCGCCCGTCGGCCACGTCGCTCGCGACGGCGCCCCAGAAGAGCACGAGCGCGAGGAGCGCGGCGTCGCCGAGGAGAGCGCAGAAGAAGAAGGGCGCGGCGATGAGCCGAGCCGTGGTGAGTGCGTTCGACCAGGTGAGGAGACGACCGGCGACCACGCTCATGCGGAACTCAGGACTGCCACTTGGGGATCCGGTCGTAGATCCGGTTCCAGCCGAGGCGTTCGAAGAGCTCCTCCGTGCGTTCGCGGTCGGCCCCGCGATAGGCCAGATCGGAGAGGCCGGGCTTCACTCCGGGCACCTGACGCAGGACCGTCGCGAGGTCCTTCGTCTTGAGCGCGCGATCGCGGTGCTCCGCGATCTTCTCGGCCATGCGCTTCGCCCCGCGGACGGTCACGTCGCCCCAGGCGTCGAAGTCGTCGGGCACGTCCTCGATCGTCTCGAAGGCCTGCAGGACCGCGGCCGCGGATTTCGCGCCGATTCCTGGCACCCCGGGCAGGTTGTCGATCGTGTCGCCCACGAGCCCGAGATAGTCCGGGATCTGATCGGGGGAGACGCCGAACTTCTCGCGCACGGCGTCCGCATCGAAGGTCTTCTCCTTCGCGAGGTCGTGGACCACCACGCGGCCGTCCTCCCGCACCAGCTGACACAGGTCCTTGTCGGTCGTCAGGACCCGCGCGCTGCCCTTCCGCCGGAGCACCTCGTCGGCGATCGCGCCGAGCAGGTCGTCCGCCTCGTAGTCGTCGACTTCGTAGGTGGCGAAGCCCAGGGCGACGGAGATCTCGTGACAGAGATCGAATTGCGGCTCGAGGTCGTCCGGCGGGTCGCCACGCTGGGCCTTGTACTCGGGCTCGACCTCGTTCCGGAAGCTCGTCATCGCCGCGTCGAAGCAGACCCCGACGTGGGAGGGGTCTTCTTCCGCCGCATAACGGATCAAGGTGTTCGCGAAGCCGTAGGCCGCGTTGCAGGGCGTCCCGTCCGAGGCGGTCATCGGCGGCAGTGAGTAGTAGGCACGGAAGATGTAGACGTGGCCGTCGAAGAGATGGACCAGCGGGCCCCCCGCCGAGCCACCGGCGCGCTTGCCTGCGGCGGCCTTCTTCTTCGCCGCCTTCTTCTTGCTCGCCTTCCTGGCCGTCAACGTGTCTCCCTGTGTCCGCCCCGGCGTCAGGAACGCTCGTCGAGCACCGCTTCGACGATCGTCTCCGCGGCGTGCTCGATCGGCACGTCCCGCTTCTGGCCGTCACGCCGACGAACGAACTCGAACACCCCGTCGGCCAGGCCCTTCGGCCCGATCGTCACGCGGTAGGGGAAGCCGACCAGATCGGCGTCCTTGAACTTCACGCCCGGGCGCTCGTCGCGGTCGTCGATGATCACGTCGAGCCCGGCCTCTCCGAGCTTTTCGTAGAGCCGCTCTCCGGCCTCGTGGCAGTCGACGTCCTTCGGCTTCACGACGGTCACGCAGACCTCGTAGGGCGCCACGTTCACCGGCCAGCAGATGCCGTTCTCGTCGTGGTTCGCTTCGACGACCGCCGCGAGGTTGCGTTCGAGGCCGATGCCGTAGGAGCCCATGACGAGGGTGACGGACTCGCCTTTCTCGTCCTGGACGCTCGCGCCCATCGCTTCGCTGTACTGCGTGCCGAGCTTGAAGATGTGCCCGACCTCGATCGTCTTGTACACCTCGAGGGGCTGCTTGCACATCGGACAACCCTCGCCGTCCTGCACCTCGCGCAGGTCGAGCCAGCCCTTCACCTCGATGTCGCGGTCGATGTCGACACCGCGCAGGTGGAACCCGTCCTCGTTCGCGCCGGTCACCATGTCCCTTCGCGCTTGAAGGGCAAGGTCGGCGATCACGAAGAGATCGCCCCGGCCGACCGCGCCGAGGCTGCCGGGCAGCGCGCCGAGCAGCTTCTTGATCTCGCCGGGCTCGGCCGCGCGCATCGACTCGGACTCGACCTGGTCGATCAGCTTCTGCTCCGAGAGCTGATGGTCGCCGCGCAACAGGATCAGCACGTCCTTGTCGTCGATCTTGTGGACGAGGGTCTTGATCTGCCGCTCGCCGGGTGCACCGCCCTCCATCTGCGCGAGATCGTCGATCGTCTTCACGCCGGGGGTCGGGAACTTCTCGGGTTCCGCGAGCCCGGCGCCGTCTTCGACCTCCGGGATCACGCTCTCGGCCTTCTCGACGTTCGCCGCATAACCGCAGCCGCCACAGCCCGCGACCCAGTCTTCGCCGGCGTCGCTCCGCAGCATGAACTCGATCGACGTGTTGCCGCCCATCGCGCCCGACGATGCCTCGACGGCGACGATCTCGAAGCCGAAGCGCTTGAACATCGCGCGATACGCGTCGAAGTGTCGGTCGAAGGACTGGTCGAGGCCCGCCTCGTCCAGATCGAAGGAGTACGAATCCTTCATCGTGAACTCGCGCACGCGCAGGAGCCCCGACTTGGGCCGCGCCTCGTCACGGAACTTCGACTGGAACTGGTACCAGATCTGCGGGAGCGACTTGTACGAGCGCAGCTCTGCGGCGTGATAGGCGAAAATCTCCTCGTGGGTCATGCCGAGGACGACGTCCGCTTCCTTGCGGTCCTGCAGGCGGAACATCTCGTCGCCCATCGTGCCCCAGCGCCCGGACTTCTCCCAGATCTCGCGCGGGTGCATGCACGGGAGCCGGAACTCCTGCCCCCCGATCTTCTGCATCTCGTCGCGCACGATCCCTTCGAGCTTTCGAAGCGACCGGAAACCGAGCGGGGTCATCGAATAGTGCCCCGCCATCAGCTGGCGCATGAAGCCGCCCCGCACGAGCAGCTTGTGCGAGATCGCCTCCGCGTCGGCGGGATCGTCTCGCAGGGTGGGAATGAAGGCGCTCGACCAGCGCACGGCTCTCTCCTCTCCGTTCTCGCGACCCGAAGCGATCGGATCGCAGCGCTCCGATCAGCGCGTGCGGGGGGCGCAACGCCGGCTGCTGCGCGCACCCGTGCGATTCCGCGGGAACATAGCGCCTCCGGTCCTCGGGCCGGCGCGGCGGGACGAACGGCGGCCGACCGGAGGCGTCAGTGCACGTCGACGGAGAGCTCGAGCGCGCGAGTGGCGAAGGCCGCCTGGATCTCCTGCACCCGAGGCCGCGAGGCCTGCGAGATCGGCGACCCGTCGAGGGCACCGACCGGCACGATCCCCGCCCGCGTGCCCGTCAAGAAGACGGCCTCCGCAGCATAGAGATCGAAGCGCCCGAGGCTCCGCTCGCGCACGTCGAGCCCGAGCTCCGCAGCCAGCTCCATCACCGTCCGCCGCGTCAGCCCTTCGAGGGCGCCATCGGTCACCGGCGGCGTCTCGAGCCGGTCACCGGTCAGCGCGAAGACGTTGGTCGCGCTCGCTTCGGCAACGAGGCCGCGCGCGTTGAGCACCAGGGCATCGTCCCCGCCCCGCTCGTTGGCCTCACGCTTGGCCAGCACATTGTTCAGGTAGTTCAGGCTCTTCACCCGCGGATCGAGCACGTCCGCCGGGGGTCGACGGAGGCTCGATGTGACGAGCGCGAGCCCGCGCGCGTCGCGCTCGGGATCCGGCGCGAGGGCGCCCGCCGCGATGCAGACGATCGCCGGCTCCGGGCAGGTGGCCGGGTCGATTCCGAGCGCGCCCACGCCGCGCGTCACGATCAGCCGCAGATAGCCCTCCTGCCGCCCGAAGGCCCGGGTCGTCTCGCAGGCGGCTTCGCGCGCCCGATCGAAGACGGCCTCGGCCCCGATTCCGACGGCGCGGCCGGCGGTCTCGAGGCGCTTCATGTGGTCGTCGAGCCGGAAGATCCCGCGCTCGGTCACCCGGATGCCCTCGAACACGCCGTCGCCGAAGAGGAAGCCGTGATCGAGGATCGGAATGCGCGCTTCGGCCGCGGGCCCGATCCGACCATCCACCCACGCGATCGCGCTCATGGTCCCGCCTCCGCGCCGCCGCCGAGCCGCGCGCCCACGCGCGCCGACGCCTCGAGCAGCCGCGACGCGACCGCGGCTTCGCCGAGCTGGTCGAAGCGCGGAGACGACGCCGCGAGGGCCATCACGGCCACGAGCTCCCGGCTGCCGCCACCGGTGCCCTGCCAGATCGGCACGCCGAGCACGGAGAGACCCTCGATCCAGGCGTCCCGGTTCAGGGCATAGCCGTCGCGCCGGATCGCCTCGGCCTCGCCTTCCTTGAAAGCGGCCGCGCCGTCCTCCGATGTCGATGAACCGAAGACCGCGTAGAGCTTCCCCGCCGCGGTCGGCTCGGCCGGGACCACGTCCCCGACCCCCGGCGCGGCGCGCAGGAAGCCCGGCCCCTCGACCTGGTCGAGGACGCGCAGGCGCCCGTGACGGAGGCCGACCAGGAATACGGTCTCGCCGAGGCTGCCGGCTTCGTCCTCGAGGACCGGGCGGGCGGCCGCGATCACCGGCTCGCCGCGCTGGGCGCCGATGCCGAGGGAGAGGAGCGCGAGGCCCGGGCGATACCGACCGCGGGCGTCCCGCGCGACGACTTCGCGATCGACCAGCGAGCTGAGCAGGCGGTGACAGCTCGATTTCGGCACGGCGAGGGCTCGCCCGATCTCCGTCAGGCCGACCGGCGAGCCGGCCTCGTGGAGGTGGAAGAGCACGTCGAGGGCCTTGTCGACGGTGGCGGCTCCGGCCATGGGAAGGTCCTCCTGAGCGGAGAGATTCGATACGCGACTGCGTTCGCAAACCTGCTCGTCAGTTCATGACACGCGACGGGTCGCGCCTCACGAACGTTCGGTCCATTATATAGATCAAAGATCCATATAATGAAACCCGTTGGAATACGCGGCTCCGCCGTGGGAGCGCCCGAAACGATCTCAGCTCGAGCCCAGGGCGGCCAGGACCGTCGTGTGGACGAGCTGGCGGGCGATGCCGCGGGCGTCAGGGCCTATCTGGAACGGGGCGACGGTGCCGACTGCGGCACGGGATCCGGCGGCTTGCTGGACCAGGGCGCCTTCCAGGTCGGCGTCCCCGTGGAGCGAGGCGTCGCGCGCGCGACAGGCGAACTGGAGCAGGAGCGGCGCGTCCGCCAGGCCGTCGACCGCGAGGCGAAGCGCCGATCGGGCATGGGCCGGGTCCGGCAGGGCGAAGGCGAGCTGCTCGCCGCGGCCGAAGGCGCCGGGGATCGAGATCGATCCGCGACGGTCGTCCAGACCGACGACGTAGTGTTCGACGTAGTCCCGATCGTCCTCGTCGGGGCTCGCCGCCGCGGTCTCGGCGGGTTCCGGGGCGGTCCGGAGCCGCACCATCAGTCGATCGAGGTGCGGCTCGACCGGATCGCCGTCCGTCAGACCGAGCTGTCTCCGGACCCAGTCGAGGGCCGGCTCACCGTCGAGCTCGTCGACCCAGCGTGAACGGCAGTCCCCGATCTCGAGCCACGGACTCGCGAAGCGGGTCGCTCCGGCGGACCCCAGACGGGCGCGCGCGGGCCCCGCGCCTCCGGGCACGACGAGCCCGACCGTGCCCCCTTCCGCCTGACTGTCGTCGGCCCAGGCAGGTGCGCCGGCGTGCGCCGCTCCGGAGGCCGCGGCCCCGAGGAAGGCTGGATTTCCGAGGCGGGGGCCGAGCCAGGCGAGCCCCGACTCGAGCCCGTGGCCAGCGATCGAGTCCGGGAAGAGCAGGACGAGGTCGTCCGGACCGAAGCCCTCGTCACCGCGATTCTCCTCGAGGAGATGCGCCGCCTCTTCCAGGCGATCTTCCCCGAGAGCGGCGAACACGTCGGATTCCAGTAGGAAGGGAAGCGGCGCCCGTTCGGCCGGGCCCCACGCGATCGCGAGCATGGCCGGGCGATCGCGGTGGACCCGTCCGTGGGCCAGCAGACCTTCGAATGCGGTGCCCGCGAGATGGCCGTCGGCCCAACGATCGCTCAGGAGAGCCCCCGCCTCGCGACCCGCCGATCCGCTCGCGGAGGTCGACAGCACGAGCGCCCCGGCGACGCCCCCGGGCAGGGCGCGCTCGATCTCGGTGGCCAGCGCCTCCGCCGCCCGGTCCGGGTGGAGTGCTTCCGAGAAGGCGGTGGCGAGGGCGAACATGGTCCCAGTCGATACCTCGGCGGCGTCCCCGAGCGCCACCATTCCGCTGCCCGCCAGACCGGGGTCGGTTCGATTTCAGCGCCCACGCCCGCCTGAGCGAGCGACGGACGCCCGGGCGCCCGATCGGGTCCTCGCGCGCGCAAGTCTCGGCCGCGTCGCCCGAATTCCCGGTTTCGGCGGGGGCCCGGCTCGGCTAGATTCGCGCCCGAGCCGCCGCCCTCGGCGGTTCATTCCCCCTGCCGATAGACGTGCTGGCCGACTCGCCAGCGATCGTCCGCAGTCGGGCCCGGACGACGCCGTAGAGGCGACCTCGGGCGCACGAAACGCGAACGAGCAGGTGGGTCGGGGTCGGCACCCAGAGATTCGAGGAGCGGTGCACGACCGAGTCGGTCGTCCTCCGTTCGCCGGCTGCGAAAGGTTTCGACCGCCGATGGGCGGGCTAGACCGCCGTGCGCCAGCCATAGAGAGAACCTTGGCCGACCAATCGAAAACGACTTCGACCGCAGGCAAATCGAGCGATCGAAGCACCAGCGACAAGCGGCGCGGCAGGCGCAGCGAGAAGACGTCGTCCACCCGGGGCGACGGCGGCAAGGACCCTGGCAAGTCGGCCATGAAGAGCGGCGTCCCGAAGGACACGATCTTCGAGATCATCGACACCGTCGAAGGCGTGGAAGCCCTCGCCAAGAAGTTGATGAAGGAAGACGTCGTCGCTTTCGATACCGAGGCCGACAGCTTCTATCACTACTTCGACAAGGTCTGCCTGGTGCAGGTAGCCACCCGCAAGGATTGCTGGCTGGTCGATCCGCTCGCGATCGGCGGCCCCGAGAAGCTCGAAGCCCTCGCGAAGGTCTTCTCTTCGAACAAGGTGCGCGTCCTCTTTCACGCGGCCGAGTACGACATCTACGTCCTGAAGCGCGACTGCGGCTTCGAGTTCACGAACCTCTTCGATACGATGGTCAGCGCCCAGCTGCTCGGCTATCCGGCGATCGGACTCGCGGCCCTCGTCGAGAAACACTTCGGTGTGTCGCTGCCCAAGGACCAGCAGCGCTCGGACTGGTCGCGGCGACCGCTGACCCCGAAGCAGCAGAGCTATGCCGCTTCGGACGTGCTCTACCTGATACAGCTCGCCGAGAAGCTCGAGAAGGAGCTGACCAAGGCGAAGCGCCTCGACTGGGCGCAGGACGAGTTCGAGACCCTGTGCGGGAGACGCTGGCCCGACCGCGAATTCGACGAGCTGGGCTATCTGCGCATCAAGGGCGCCCGCTCCCTCGACCCGGTCGAGCTCGCGATCCTGCGTGAGCTCTTCCTGCTGCGCGACCTGCGCGCCCGGGACATCGATCGTCCGCCCTTCAAGGTGCTCGGGAATCGAACGCTCCTCGAGATCAGCCACGACCAGCCGACGGACCTCGACTCCCTCGGCGAGATCAAGGGCATCACCGACCTCATCCTCAAGCGGCTCGGCAAGGATCTCGTCTCCGCAGTCAAGAAGGGCCTGCGCAAGCCGCACGGTCCGATCCCGAAGCTCGAGACGAGCGGGCGGCGGCGCATGGATCGCAAGACCGAGCGGCGACTCGGCACCCTCAAGGACTGGCGCGGGCCGCGGGCGGAAGCGCTCAAGCTCGACCCCGGCGTCCTGTGCCCGAACGCCGCGCTCGAAGCGATCGCGTGGGCGGCGCCGACGAACGCGAAGGACCTGAAGGGCCTGCCGGAGCTCAAGGATTGGTTCGTGCGCGAGTTCGCGGACGAGATCGTCGGCGTGATCGAGCGGCACGATGTCGAAGTCGCCGAGGCGGCGGAGAAGGAAGACGACGAGAAGCCCGAGAAGACGAAGCGGAGCCGCCGCGGTGGACGCGGCCGTTCGGGCGCCGCGCGCAAGAAGCGCGCCCGGCGCGCAGGGAAGAAGGCCGACAGCGGCGAGGGATCCCCCGAGAAGACGACCTCGACCCGCGCCTCGAGCGAGAGCCGCAACACGCAGACGCGAGCGAAGAGCGACGGCTGATCCGTCGCACCTCGTCGCGCATCGATCCGCGCGGATCCCAGACGCCGGCATCGAAATGCAGACGCCGAAACGCGGAACGCCTCGCTCGATTCGAGCGAGGCGTTCCGCGTTTCAGGAGGGGAATCTCCTGGCCAGTCGGGAGATGCGGCCCGGCCGGAATGTCTGATCGATCTGGAAACCGGGGAGTAAGGTGAGTGGGGTGCAGTCTGGGGGAAAGCGCCTTGATCTTGCCCGCCCCGGATCCACCCGATGGATCGCTGATGGGGCTGGCTCCTCACTCCCCGGATTTACTGGCCGGCCCGAACGAACGCGCCCGTGTTTAACCGTCCGGGCCAGCCAGTATTCCAGATCGTTCTTGATCTCTGTAAAAGCACGTTGCGTGCCAACTGCCAGAAAAATGCGAGAAAAAGCTCAAGTGTTTGATTTTGCAGCGCTTCTCGTGCCTTCGAGCGCCAGTCTCCATCCGATCATCAGATGCCTCCACAGGCTGCAGGGTGACTCGGCACGAGGCCGCCATTCGTTGCTTCGAATCGCCTTTCCCCTTCTATTCCAATTATTTGACCTTCTGTGCCACTTTCGGCGTCTGCCATCCGAAGTGGCATCCGAAGCGAAGCGACGCTCGTCGATCCGCACAGGGATGAGGCCGATCGGCACGCTCCGCGCCGGGTTCGGGCGTTCACTGCGGCAAGCTCCCCGAAATGGGGCAATGGGATAGACTGCGCGCGTGTTCGCCGACCGGCGCCAGCAGATGCTCGAGGCAATGGGCCCGGATGCCGTCGCGATCTTCGTGGGCGGACGTCTCGCCGTGCGCTCGGCCGACACCGAGTACCCCTTCCGCCAGGACAGCGATTTCTGGTACCTGACCGGGTTCGACCACCCGGACGCGATCGCCGTCCTGTCCACCCGCGAAGGGCCGGACTTCAGCCTCTTCGTGCAGCCGCGCGATCGCGATGCCGAGACCTGGACCGGCTACCGACCCGGCGTCGATGGCGCCGTATCGGATTACGACGCGGACGCGGCGTTTCCGATCGATGAGTTCACGACGAAGCTCCCGGAGCTCCTGCGCGGCGCGACACGCATCTACCACGTGCTCGGTCGCGATACGTCGATCGACGCGAAGATCGTCACGCTGCAGGAAGAGATCCGGCGACAGTCACGCGGCGGCGTGCTGCCCGCGAACGAGTTGATCGATCCGCGCCTGCTCGTGCACGAGATGCGCCTCGTGAAGACGCCCGCCGAGGTCGACATCATGCAGCGCGCCGCGAACATCAGCCGCGAGGCGCACCACCGCGCCGCGCGCATCTGCGAGACGGGTCGCTACGAGTACGAGCTCGAAGCGGAGCTCGCCTACGCGTTTCGGGCTCGCGGCGGGTCCGGCCCGGCCTACGGATCGATCGTCGGCTCGGGCGTGAACGCGACGATCCTCCACTACATCACGAACGATCAGCCCCTGGGCAAGGGAGACGTCGTCCTGATCGACGCCGGCGTCGAGCTCGAGGGCTACGCCTCCGACGTGACGCGCTGCTATCCGGTCGACGGCCGCTTCGAGCCCGCAGCGCGCGAGCTCTACGACCTCGTGCTCGCGGCCAACCTCGCTTCGCTGGAGACGAGCGGCCCGGGCAAGACGCTCCCGGAGGTCCACGCCGCGTCAGTGCGCGTGCTCACCCAGGGACTCGCCGATCTGGGCTTCCTGAAGGGCGAGGTCGACGGCCTGATCGAGAGCGAGGCCTACCGCCCCTACTACATGCACGGGACCAGCCACTGGCTCGGTCTCGACGTGCACGACGTCGGCGCGTACGTCGTCAAGAACGGCGACGAAAAGCCTTCGCCACGCCCCCTCGCCGCCGGCATGGCCTATACCATCGAGCCCGGTCTCTACGTGTCCCCGGACGACCCGAACGCCCCCGAGCAGTTCAAGGGCATCGGCATCCGGATCGAGGACGACGTGGTGATCACGGACGACGGACTGATCAATCTCACGCGGGACATCCCCAAGACCGCGGACGACATCGAAGCCTGGGTAACGGGCTAGCAGGACGAGGACCTCCACCGGACATGGCTGACATCGACACGCTCCTGAAGGAGAAGCGCACCTTCAAGCCGGCGCCCGAGTTCACCAAGCAGGCGAACTGGAACAAGAAGACGACCAACGAGTACCGGAAGCTCGGCGAGTCGAACCCGACGAAGTTCTGGGCGCAGATGGCGAAGGAGAACGTCTCCTGGTTCACGCCCTGGAAGAAGGTCCTCGACTGGAAGCCGCCCTTCGCCAAGTGGTTCGTCGGCGGCAAGACGAACGTCTCCTACAACTGCCTCGACCGGCACCTCGACCCGAAGACGAGCCCCGGCGGCGTCTCGCGCAAGAACAAGGCCGCGATCATCTGGGAGGGCGAGCCCGGCGACACCCGCGTCATCACCTACGGCCAGCTCCACCGCGAGGTCTGCCAGTTCGCCAACGTCCTGAAGGACCAGGGCGTCAAGCGCGGCGATCGGGTCTGCCTCTACATGCCGATGGTCCCGGAGCTCGCGGTGGCGATGCTCGCGTGCACGCGGATCGGCGCGGCCCACTCGATCGTGTTCGGCGGCTTCTCCGCCGACGCGTTGCGCGACCGGATCAACGACGCCGAAGCGAAGCTCGTCATCACGAGCGACGGCGGCTACCGCAAGGGCGCTCCCTTCGCGCTCAAGGCGACCGTCGACAAGGCCGTCGCCCAGACGCCCTGCGTCGAGAAGGTGATCGTCGTCGAGCGCACGAAGCAGCCCGTCGAGATCGTTCCCGGCCGCGACCTCTGGTACCACGAGCTGATGGCCGAGGCGAAGACCAAGTGTCCGCCCGCCAAGCTCGACGCCGAGAACCCGCTCTTCATCCTCTACACGAGCGGCACGACAGGAAGTCCGAAGGGCATCCTGCACACGACCGGCGGCTACCTCACCCACGTCACGACGACGTTCAAGGCGATCTTCGACATCAAGGACGACGACGTCTACTGGTGCACCGCCGACATCGGCTGGATCACCGGCCATTCCTACGTCGTCTACGGCCCCCTCGCGAACGGCGCGACGACCGTCATGTACGAAGGCACGCCGACCCATCCTGGCCCGGATCGCTGGTGGGACCTGATCGAGAAGTGGGGCGTCACGATCTTCTACACGGCGCCGACCGCGATCCGGACGTTCATCCGATTGGGGGACGAACATCCGAAGGCGCACGACCTCTCGTCGCTTCGGTTGCTGGGCAGCGTCGGCGAGCCGATCAATCCCGAAGCGTGGATGTGGTACCACCGCGTGATCGGCAACAAGAAGTGCCCGATCGTCGACACCTGGTGGCAGACGGAGACCGGCGGAATCATGATTTCGTCGGTTCCGGGCGCGGTCGACACGAAGCCCGGCTCCGCCACGAAACCCTTCCCCGGTGTCCACGCCGACATCTTCGACGAAGAGGGCAACTCGCTGAAGGGCGAAGCCGGCGGCCTGCTCGTCTTGAAACACCCATGGCCCGGGATGCTTCGCGGGATCTGGGGCGATCCCAAGCGTTTCAAGGAGACGTACTGGGGCAAGTACGACGAGACCTACTTCGCCGGAGACGGCGCCCACCGCGACAAGAGCGGCTACTACTGGATCATGGGCCGCGTCGATGACGTCATGAACATCTCCGGCCACCGGATCGGCACGATGGAGGTCGAGAGCGCCCTCGTCTCGAGCCCGGACGTCGCCGAAGCCGCGGTCGTGGGTCGACCGGACGAGATCACGGGCACCGCGATCGTGGCGTTCGTCTCTCCGGTCGGAACGGCGCAGGCCGACGACGCTCTGGTCGCTCGACTGAAGCAGCACGTCTCCAAGGAGATCGGCGCGATCGCCCGCCCGGCGGAGATCCGCTTCACCACGGCGCTGCCGAAGACGCGCTCCGGCAAGATCATGCGACGGCTGCTCCGGGACATCGCGTCCGGCAAGGAAGTCGCAGGCGACACCAGCACGCTCGAGGACTTCAGCGTGCTCGCGAAGCTCCGGGAGAGCGACGAAGACTGACCGCGAGCGCGGCGGACAGAATCGGGTGAATCCCCCGTGGATTCGCACCGGGTAACCGCCGATGTTCGACTAGCGTAGTAGAATCAAGTCGATCCGACCGGAAAGAAGGGGTTCCGATGGCACTCTCGAAGACCCAACAGGCTCACGCGGACGCGTACCTCGAACGCTTCATGGCCGGGCTCAAGCGCCGCAATGGCGGCCAACCCGAGTTCCAGCAGGCGGTGCACGAAGTCGCGCGCGACATCGTCCCGTTCCTCGAGGACAAGAAGGAATACAAGGACGCCCACATCCTCGACCGGATGACCGAGCCGGATCGGGTGATCGTGTTCCGCGTGTGTTGGACGGACGACGACAACAACGTCCGCGTGAATCGCGGCATGCGCGTGCAGTTCAACAACGCGATCGGCCCCTACAAGGGCGGCCTGCGCTTCCACAAGAGCGTGAACATCTCGATCCTCAAGTTCCTGGGATTCGAGCAGGTCTTCAAGAACTCGCTCACGACCCTGCCGATGGGCGGCGCCAAGGGCGGCGCGAACTTCAACCCGCACGGCAAGAGCGACGGCGAAGTCATGCGCTTCTGCCAGGCCTTCATGAGCGAGCTCTACCGCCACATCGGTCCGAGCACCGACATCCCGGCGGGCGACATCGGCGTCGGCGCGCGCGAGGTGTCCTACCTCTTCGGGCAGTACAAGCGGCTGCAGAACGAGTTCACGGGCACCATCACCGGCAAGGGCCTCGCCTTCGGCGGGTCGCTGATCCGAACGGAAGCGACGGGCTACGGCTGCGTCTACTTCGCCCGCGAGATGCTCGGCACCCGGGGCGAAGACGTGAAGGGCAAGAACTGCGTCGTCTCCGGCTCCGGCAACGTCGCGCAGTACACGGCGGAGAAGATCAACCAGCTCGGTGGCAAGGTCCTGACCCTGTCCGACTCGGGCGGCTTCATCCACGACCCCAACGGCATCGACGAAGAGAAGCTCGCCTGGGTGATGGATCTCAAGAACGAACGCCGCGGCCGGATCGGCGAGTACGTCGAGAAATTCGGTGGAACCTTCCACGAAGGCAAGCGACCGTGGGACGTGCCCTGCGACCTGGCGTTTCCGTGCGCGACTCAGAACGAGCTGGACGTCGACGACGCGAAGACCCTCGTCGCGAACGGCTGCCAGCTCGTGTCCGAGGGCGCGAACATGCCGTCGACCCTCGACGCGGTCGGGCACTTCATCGACAACGAGGTGCTCTTCGGACCGGCCAAGGCAGCGAACGCCGGCGGCGTCGCGGTCTCCGGTCTCGAGCAGACCCAGAACGCGATGCGCCTCTCCTGGACCCGCGAGCAGGTCGACGAGCAGCTCCTCGACATCATGAAGAACATCCACGGCACCTGCGTCGAACACGGCAAGGAAGGCGACTTCGTCAACTACGTGAGCGGCGCGAACATCGGCGGCTTCATCAAGGTCGCCGACGCGATGCTGGCGTACGGGGTGCTCTGAGGCGCAGCCAGCCCCTTCGACCGATCACGCTGGATCCCCGACCCGCCGCGCGCAGGTCGGGGATTCGTCGTTTTCGGGGCGGAATCGACGCGGAGGCCGCGCGTGACCGGATTCTGCCGGCTTTTGGTTCTGCGGCGGAACCTCGATCTCGTCACAAACGCGCCTTCGGCCCCACTGATTCGATGGGAGGAATGGAACTCGGCGCCATGCGCACCCGGCCCAGGGTGCGCGGGAGACGACGATGCGCGCCCCTTCGTTCCTTTCCGCCCTCGCGGGACTGCTGCTCGCGCCCGCGAGCCCGGCCCTGGCGATTCCGGTCGAGCTGACCTTCACTGGCTCGCTCACCGAAGTGCCGGACGTCTACCGCTCCCTGGGACTCGCAGGCGGCGATCCCATCAAGGGCACCCTGATCTACGAATCCGACACCCCGTCCATCACCGACCGCGGCGGCGCGAGTGGCTATCACGACCCCTTCCTCGGGGCGTGGGTCCGCCTCGGACAGAACGACGCCTACACCCTCGGAGGGCGCGACGGCTGCTGCGACAAGATCACCGTGGCGACCGACCGCGTCTCGTTCAACATCGCCCTCGAGGACAGCCCGGACCTGATGAGGTTCGAGACGCTCGCCTTCGACATCGATCCCGGCGGCCCGATTCCCTACGCGTTCAGGGGACCGCTCCCGACCACGTTGTCCGCCAAGGAGTTCGACGCACCCGGTCGACAACACCGCATCTTCGGCGGCGCGACGGATCCGGACCAGGCCGGGACGACCCGCCTCTCTCTACTCTTCGACCTCGCCCGCGTCGACATCCGCCCCTTCGAGGGCGACCTCGACAAGCTGCAGGGCGGTGACCGACCGCAGGATCCGAAGACGCCGCCGGTGCCCGAGCCGGGAACGGCGCTGCTTCTCGGGCTCGGACTCGCGGGGCTCGCGGGACGGTCGCGCGCGAACGCCTAACGCCGGACTTCGTCCATCGGGATTCCGGCGCCCGCTTCGCTCACCGTGGCGTCGCTCCCGACGCGCCCGGTGTACCAAGAGCCGTCCGATCCGCGGCTCGCGTGCACGACGCCTCCGAGTTCGGGCTCGCCCCGCGCGAGCGTGTACCCCGACGCGAGCTCGAGGATCGTCCGGACGACGCCCTTGTGGACGGCGACCAGGATCGACTCGACGCCCGTCGCCCCGACGCGCTCGAACCCCCGCGCGACCCGCTCGCGGAACGCTGCGCGTGTCTCGCCACCCGGGAAGGTGAATTCGAGCCCCTCTTCCTGCCAGCGCGCGTAGCCCCGCGGATCGACGACTGCGATCTCCTCGGCCGTGAGACCCTCCCAGTCGCCGAAGTCGATCTCGCGGAAGTCGCTCTCGAGATGGACCGCGTGACCCGGGGCGACGATCTTCGCGGACTCCCACGAACGACAGAGCGTGCTCGCCCAGACGGCACTGTAGGTCTCACCGCGGATCCGGTCCCGGGCCGCGCGTACCTGCGCACGCCCCTCGTCCGAGAGCGGGACGTCGGTCACGCCGTAGTAGCGGATGCTCGATTGGCCCGCGGTCTCCCCGTGTCGCACCAGGATCACGCGCTTCAAGGCGTCGCTCAAAGGGTCTCCCTCGACGCGGAGACTGCCCGCGGCATGGGTCACAGTCAAGCGCGATCGCGGAGGCGACGCCCTAGAATCGCTGCTCGACATGTCGCGACCGAAGCTCCAGCCGATTTCGCTCCCGATCGAAGCCTCGCTTCGCGGGCGACTCGTGAAGCGCTACAAGCGCTTCCTGGCGGACGTCGTCTTCGAGGACGGTCGCGAGGTCACCGTCCACTGCCCGAATCCCGGCAGCATGCTCGGCACCCAGGATCCGGGCTCAGCCGTGCGCTGCTCCACCTCGGACAACCCGAAACGGAAGCTGCGGCATACGCTCGAGATGATCCGGGTCGGGCGCGCGTGGGTCGGACTCCACGCCGTGAAAGCGAACGACGTGGCGAAGCGTGCGCTCGAAGCCGGCGCCTACGCGCCCTTCGCTGGCTACGCGACCGTCGCGCCCGAACAGAAGACCGAAGAAGGCTCTCGCTTCGACTTCCGCCTCTCGGACGAGGCACGGGGCGTGGCCCCCTGCTGGATCGAGGTGAAGAGCGTGACCCTCTGCAGCGATCGTCGCGCGCGCTTCCCCGACGCGGTGACCGACCGCGGCCGGCGACATCTCGAGCATCTGATGGCGCGCCACGCCACCGGCGAACGCGCCGCGCTCGTCTTCGTCGTCCAGCGCGCGGACGCCGACAGCGTCGCCCCCGCGGACGACATCGACCCCGCCTACGGCGAGACCCTGCGCGAGGCCGCGCGAGCCGGCGTGGAGATCCATGCGCTCTCCGCGCGGGTGACCGGGGCGCGCATCCGATTGGAACGCGTCCTGCCGGTCCTGCTATGAACCGGTCATGACCGCCCGCCGCAAGAAGGCAGCGCCCAGCAACGACGGCGCGATCCGCCAGATCCGCGCGCCCTTGCTGCGCTGGTACGACGGCAACAAGCGCGACCTGCCGTGGCGTCGTACGCGCGATCCCTATGCGATCTGGATCAGCGAAGCGATGCTGCAACAGACGCGGGTCGAGACGGTGATCCCTTACTGGGAGCGCTTCCTCGAGACTTTTCCGACAGTCGAGGCGCTGGCCGCGGCGGAGCTCGACGACGTCTACGCGGTCTGGACCGGCCTCGGCTACTACTCGCGCGCGCGCAACCTGAAGCACGCCGCCGGGACGATCGTCGCCGAACACGACGGACGGCTCCCCGACACCGCCGACGGCCTCGAGACGCTCAAGGGCATCGGTCGCTACACCGCCGGCGCCGTCGCGTCGATCGCCTTCGACCGCGAGGCGCCGCTCATCGACGGCAACGTGATCCGGGTCTTCGCGCGCCTCCTCGGCATTCGGGAGGACAGCGGGGCCAAGTCCGTCGTCGACCGGATGTGGGCGGAAGCGACGGAGCTCGTGAAGGGCGAGCGGCCCGGCGACCTCAACCAGGCGTTGATGGAGCTCGGCGCGACCCTCTGCACGCCCCGCAATCCGCTCTGTCTCACGTGTCCGGTCCGCAAGGCGTGCGATGCGCATGCCGCCGGTGATGCCGAGTCGCTTCCGATCAAGAAGATGAAGAAGAAGCAGACGAAGATGCGCGCGGTCGCGGCCTGGCTCGAGCGCGACGGGAAGGTCCTCGTCGTCCGTCGCCCGGAAGAGGGGTTGATGGCCGGCCTGTGGGAGCTCCCCGGCGGCGAGATCGGCCCGGGCGACGAGCCCAAGGAAGAGCTCGCGCGGGTGCTGCGCGAAACGATCGGCCTCGAGATCCTGGGCGCCGAGGGCGTCGGGGCCATCGAACACCTCTTCACCCATCGCCGCCTCACCCTCGACGTTTTCCGGGGGCGACTGAAGCCGGCCGGACGCGTGCGGCGAACCGGCTACGTCGCCCACCGGTGGGTCGCCCCGTCTAGCGTGCTCGATCTCGCGCATGCCGGCCCGACCCGGAAGGCGCTCGCGCTTCTCGGCGAGACCGACGAGCAGTCCGCGCGTGCGGCACGGAAACGCAAGGCGTGAGCGGCCCGGGCGATGGCGATGGCGACGGCGACGGCGACGGCGACGACGCCGGATTCGCCGACCTCTTCGGGGACAAGGCGCGTCCGATCGACCGCGGCCCGGCCCGCGTCGAAAAGCGCGCGGGGCCGCCCAGGCCGACGGCGCGGGAGACCGGCGATTCGCGGCCTCGATTCCGATGGCCCGACCCGAGCGAACGCGGCTGCGCCGCGGCCTCCGGCGTGAGCGATCAGCAGCTCCTCGCGCTCCGCCGCGGCGAGCCGGACCCGGAGGAGCACATCGACCTGCATGGCACGCGCAAGGACGCCGCCGGCCCCCTGCTCCGAAAGCGGATCGAGAGCGCACGGGCCCAGGGGCTGCGCTGCGTGATCGTGATCCACGGCCGCGGAAAGCACTCACCCCTCGGCGAGGCGCTCCTCCGGGACGCCGTTCCCGAGTGGCTCACGACGGGGGCGACAGGCCGCATCGTTCTCGCCTTCGCCCCCGCGCCGGACCGGCTCGGCGGCCACGGTGCGACGCTGGTGCTGCTCCGACGGACGCGTTAGGCGAGACGCTCGTGCTGCACCGAGCGCGTCAGGCGATCGTCGATCAGGGCGCCTCGACGACGCCCCGATCGACGAGGGTCGCACGCACGCCCTCGATCCGGTCGCGGTTGACGCCCATGTCGCCATGGCCCACGCGCGATGCGGACCGCACGTGGATCAACGCCTTGCGACCGACGAGCAGGAACTCGAAGTCATCGTTGTACCGCATCAGGCTGGAGGTCTGGATGGCGTAGAGATAGTCGCCCCCGCGCGTCACGATCTCGGTCCGGGGCATCGCCTCGACCGCCGCGATCAGCGCGTTCCACGCCGCCTCGGTGTCGCCCTCGATCGCGAACGCTGCGATCGAGTGCTGCTCGTCGCTCGCGTCGACCGAGCTCGACACGCAGTTCGGAGAATCGGGGCACGGGCCGAGGGCTCCGTCCTGCGGGCCCAGGTCGTCGGGCATCTTCCCGCCGCAACCCACCATCGCGAGGGCCAGCCCCATCACGCCGATCAGCATCATTTCACGCATCATCATTCGTTCCTCTCGTCGAGTTCGAAGCTCAGTGAAGGTCAGTCCGGCTCGGCTTCCCATGCTTCGCCGTAGTCGATCAGCAGCTCCGCTCCGGGCTGCACGTTCCTGAGCGCGTAGAGATCCGCATCGCGGAACTCCGCGTTCGGCGGGTGCCCGTGGTTGAGGAAGCGCAGCGCGTTCCGCCCGCGAATCCCGGCCTCGCTCCCGTCGTCGTCGATCAGCCACAGGACGTAGGTCCCGTTCTCGGTCGTCGGGTCCCCCTCGAAGCGTCCGACGAGCTGCCCTTCGCGCAGCCGCCGGCGAGCGAAGACCCCTTTGCCGTGCACCGGGCTTTCACGGACCTCGATCCGTCCCATCATCGCGCGCTCGCGCTTCGTTCGTGTGGACACGGTGGACAGCCTCAGAACCGGTCCGCGGGCCAGAAGACCATCGCATCGGGCGGCAGGATCCGGCGCAGGAAGGCGGCACCGTCCTCGTCGTCGAGGAGATCCACGTCGAGGCGTGACGCGAAGCCGATCAGGTTCACGCAGCGGAAGCTCGCCTTGGCTTCATCCATCGGATGGGACCGGATGCCCCGGTGTTCGAGGGCGACCGTCAGGCCGATGTCGTCGAAGGTCGGCAGGACGCAGAAGGCGCGGAGCTGCTCGCTCGCCTTGCGGTCGCCGCGACCGCTCGGCGCCAGCGCGTCGTCGTCGCGAGGCGTGAGCAGGGTCGCGATCAGGCGAGCAAGGGCGCCGGCGCCGTCTTCGAAGCGGCCGAGCTCGGTGATCGTCAGGACGTCATCGACGATCGACGCGCGGGCGTAGGCGACGGTCAGACCGCCGCGGCGCGCGATCAGGAACTCCTCGCGCGGCGCGGGCGTGAGCTGCAGGCAGGCCTGCCAGAGGGCGTCGTCGCGCGCGACGGTCCCGCTCCGACTCGCGGCGTAGGCCGCGTGGATCGACTTCACCGATTGCAGCGCCCGCTCGTCCCCCGGCCCGATCGGCGACACCTCGATCTCTTCGCTCTCTTCGCCTTCGCCCGCGATCGTCACCGCGGGATCCGCGCGGAGGATCGTCTTCTGCCCGCCCCAACCGAACCATCCGCGCTTCACGAAGTACTCGGGCGTGGCGGGCGGCGCGCCGGGGAACGCGACCGCGAGCTCGAACCCCCGCGCGCGCATCGCCTCGCAAGCGTGCTCCAGGAGCTCCGACGCGATGCCGCGCGCTCGGTAGGCCGGGTCGGTGTAGAGGTTGCCGACGCCACCGGCCGGGACCACGTGGCCGAGGATCCGCAGATGACGGGGCACGACCGAGAGGGTCGACACGAGGCGGCCCTGCTCGAGGGCGACGAAGACGTTCTCGTCGTGCCAGGTCGGATCCCACTCCGCCTGCTGACGGAACCGATCCCCGGCGCTCCATCCCTCGGCCAGGCGCCAGCCGTCGAGCAGCGTGGCGACCTGCATCCTCTCCTGGGCAGCGAGCGTCCGGATCTCCATCTCGAGCGAGTATACTCGCGCCCCGAGGAGCGATGCGCCATGTCGAACGATGAATCCAGCCCGGCCAAGTCCATCTACAAGGAGGGCTTCACGCTCTTCGTGAAGGGGGACGTCGAGGGCGCCATCGCGCGCTACCGCGATGCGCTCGCGGCGGACGAAGGGCTCGCGATCGCCTGGAACGGGCTGTCTATGGCGCTCGCCAAACAAGGGGACCTCGAGGCCGCCGTCTCGGCGGCGGAGAAGCTGATCGAGCTCGAGCCCGATGACCCGCTGTCCCACACGAATCTGTCGCGGATCCTGATGCAGAAGGGCATGATCCCCGAGGCCGAAGACGCCCGCGCGAAGGCAATGGGCTTGCAGATGAAGCAGGGGAGCTGAGCTCCTATGGTGCGCCGCCAGATGAAGCAGGGGAGCTGAGCTTCGATGGGAACGATCCATCTGACCCGCGAAGGGGACGTCTTCGTCGTCCGCTACGACAACGGCGAGAACCGGTTCCGACCCGAGACCCTCGCGGAGTGGCACGCGGCCCTCGACGAGGTCGAAGGCGCCGGCAACCCCGCGGCCCTCGTGACGACCGGGACGGGCAAGTTCTACTCGAACGGCCTCGACCTCGACTGGATGCTGGGCGAAGCGACGGAAGAGGAGCGCGGCGAGTACGTCCCCGCGGTGCTCGGCCTGATGGCCCGCGTTCTCGTCTTCCCGACGATCACCGTCGCCGCCTTGAATGGCCACGCCTTCGGCGCGGGCGCCCAGCTCTCCCTCGGGCACGACTTCCGGGTAATGCGAACCGAGCGCGGCTATTGGTGCATGCCCGAGATCGACCTGAAGTCGCCGCTCCACCCCGGCATGACCGCGATCATCGAGGCCCGCGTCCCGCGTCAGACCGCCCACGAGCTGATCGTGACCGGTACGCGCTACGGCGCGGAGGCGGCGCTCGCGAAGTCGATCATCGACCACGCGGTCCCCGAAGCCGACGTGCTGCCGAAGGCGATCGAGGTCGCCGCGCAATACGCCGCGAAGGCGGATCCGGCGATGACGGCGCTCAAGAAGGGGATGTATCCCCATACGCTCGAGGCGTTGGCCAGGCGCTCGATGGACTAACCCGTGTTCCGGAGCCCCGCGGCGATGCCGTTGATCGTGAGGTGGATCGCGCGTTCGACGCGATCGGCGTCGTCGGTTCCGGTCTCGATCCCGCGGCCCGTGAGCTTGCGTTCGAGCAGCTCGACCTGCAGGTAGGACAGGATGTCGAGGTAGGGCGTGCGCAGATCGAGGGCTTCGCGGAGCGCCGGATCCCGGGCGAGCAGGCGACTCTCGCCGGTCACGTCGCGCACGGCGCGCAGGGTCCGCTGGAATTCCTTCTCGATCTGCAGGAAGACGTCCGAGGCGCCGGGCACGTCCTTCGCGAGTCGCGCATAACGCGCGCCGATGTGGAGATCCGCCTTCGCGAGCACCTGCTCCAGGTTGTCGAAGACGGTCTGGAAATAGGGCCAGCGGCGATACATCGTCCGGAGCTGGGACAGCGCCTTCGCCCGCCCCTTCGGATGGGATGCGCAGAACGCCTCGACGCCCGCACCCGCGCCGTACCAGCTCGGCAGCAGGATCCGCGTCTGGTTCCAGGAGAAGGTCCAGGGAATCGCGCGCAGGTTGTCGATCTCGCGGGTCGCCGTCCGCTTCGCCGGCCGGCTGCCCAGATTGAGCGCGGAGATCTGCTCGATCGGCGTCATCGCGTAGAACGCGTCGACGAAGCCCTCGGTCTCGTAGACCAGGGCGCGATAGGCGTCGCGCGAGCCCTGCGCGAGCTCCGCGAGGGATCGCCGCCAGCTCTCCGGCGGCTCCTTCGCGCGACCCGGCATCGCCTCGCCCAGGGACGACTCGAGGGTCGCGGCGACCAGCAGCTCGAGATGGTGGGTCGCGGCCGCCTCGGTGCCGTATTTCGACGCGATGATCTCGCCCTGCTCGGTCAGCTTGATGCGGCCGTCCACGGTCCCGGTCGGCTGCGCCAGGATCGCGCGATGGGAGGGACCGCCGCCTCGGGCGATCGTCCCGCCGCGGCCGTGGAAGAACTCGAGGGTCACGCCTTCGTCGCGGGCCTGCGCGGCCAGCTCACGCTGGGCCACCTCGAGCGCGGCACACGCGGACAGGTATCCGCCGTCCTTCATCGAGTCCGAGTAGCCGAGCATCACCTGTTGGTGCATCCCGCGGGCTTCGAGCTGCTGACGATAGGCGGGAGATCGATACAGACGCGCCATCGAAGCCAGGGCGCCGCGCAGGCTGTCGATCGACTCGAAGAGCGGGACGATGTTCACGTCGCTCTCGAGGCGGCCGCGCGCCTTCGGTCGCACCAGTCCGATCTGTCGGCAGAGCGCGAGGAGCTCGAGCACCGGGACGGCGTTCTCGGTGTTGCTGATCACGAGGTCGCGCATCGCCGGCCCCACGGACGGGATCGGCACGCTCGCGACGAAGCGCAGGGTGTCGATGACTTCCTGCGCATCCGCCGAGAGGCCCTCTTCGGGAATGCCCACGGTGTTCCGGGCGAGGATCGCGTCTTCGAGGACGGCCTGCTGCTCGTCGAGGGACAGGTCTTCGAGCGAACCGTCGACGGGACAGATCAGCTCGGAGCGCGCCTGGCGATGCTTCGACTGATTCTGCCGGACGTCGAGCGACACGAAGTCGAAGCCGAACACTTCGACCTCTTCGATCAGGCGCGCGAGGGCGCCACTCGCGAGCCGCCCCGCGCCGTTCTCGACGAGACTCTGCCGAACGAGCTCGAGATCGTTCTGCATCGCACCCGCCGTCGCATATCCGCCCGACGTCCCCGCCGTCTGATGCGCTCGCTCCTCGGCCAACGTCTGTTCGAGGCGCACGGCGATCGCGTTCAGCTTCACCCGGTAGCGCTCAGACGTGTTCCGCGCCTCGATCCGCGCACGCAGATCGGGCAGCGTGCGCAGATCGCGCCGGATCGACTTCTCGAGCGCTTCCGAGACCGGCTTGCGTCGATCCGACACCGTCAGCTGCTCGATCAGCGGCGTGAGCGATTCGCGGTAGTGCTCGAGGATCGCGGCCCGGTAGCGCCGGCGCGCATCCGCTGTCACGACCGCCGTCACGAAGGGATTGCCGTCGCGATCGCCGCCCATCCACGAACCGACCTGGATGCTGCGGTGGGCGGCGTGCGCGACCTCGGCGGACGTCGTCGCGTCGCTCTCGCCGTAGACGTCGCGCAGAGCCGTCAGCATCCGCGTGGTCGTCTGGGGGACGGCGCGGACCAGCACGTCACGCAGGACGTGGATCGCATAACGGACCTCGTCGACGGGAGTAGGCTTGCGCGTACGCAGGGTCGTCGAAAGCCACAGCCCGGTGATCTCCCCGAGGATCTCGTGCTCGACGTCCTCGCGTTCGGCCCCGCACGCGTGCTCGCGGCGCGTCAGCAGGTCGTCGATCCGTCCCAGCGTCTCGCGCAGGGACCAGCGAAGCGCCTCGGTCGGATGGGCGGTGAGGACGATCGTCGCCCGAAGCGCGCCGATTCGTTCGGTCAGCTGCTCGAGAGGCAACCCGGCCTTGCGCGCGCGAGTGAAGAGCGAGCGGAAGGCGGCGCCTTCCTTCTCGCCGCGAAGCGACGCCGTGTAGCGCTCTTCGGCCAGGTTCAGGAGCCAGAAGAGCAGTGTGAAGGCTCGGGCGACCTCCCGCAGATCCCGCGCGTTCATCCCGCGCAGCTTGCGCAGGAGCTTCTTCTCGTCGGCGCTCGCATAACGTGCCCGCAGCCGCTCGGTCAGCGTCCGGATCTCTCCGATCCGCTTCGCGAATGCGGGACCGTCCTGCTCGGTGATCACCCGCTCGTGGGCGTCGAGCAGGAATTCGAGCAACTCGTGGTGGCGGCGGTCTACGCGCGCGGTGGCGGGCATCGCCGGGAAGATAGTCGCGTCGGGACGCCGCGTCGCGCGGCGCGGTGGATCCGGGCGGAAATCCGGTCAGTCCTCGTCGCCCGCGCGGTCTGCGATCGCCGACTCGAAATCCGCCGGGGCGTCGGTGTCGACGAAGATCTCCTCGAAGGCGAGGCGCTTCGCGTGGAGCAGGGGCCGCGGTCCGTCGGGCCCGCCATAGTCGGTGTCGCCGACGACCGGATGTCCGAGGTGCGCGAGCGTCGCGCGGATCTGATGGAGGAAGCCGGTCTCGAGCTTCACCTCGACCAGGGTCGAGTCTTCGAATACACGCAGGGGTGTCACCCGCTCCCGGGTCGCGCGCCCGCCTTCCCGGACCTCGACGTGGGCCGGTTGATGGCGCGTGATCTCGAGGGGCAGGTCGACGCGGCGCGCTTCCTCGAAGCGCCCCGCGACGATCGAGTGGTAGCGCTTGTCGAGACGGTGGGCGCTGAATGCGCCGCGCAGTCGCTTCCAGCTGGCTTCGTCGGTCGCGAAGAGCAGGGCACCGCTGGTTCCGACATCGAGTCGATGGACGACGCCCGAACGCAGCCCCGCTTCCCCGACGCCAACGATCTCGGGATGCCGCGCCACGACCGCATTCAGCACCGTGTCCTGCTGGTCGGGTCGCAGCGGATGCACGCCGACCCCCGCCGGCTTGTCGACGCAGAGCCAGCCCTCGCCTTCGGCGACGACGGCGAGGTCCAGGTCCGGTCGCGGCGTCGGCGTCTCGCTCTCGGCCTGGAGCGCACCGTCGATCCGGTAGATCTCGCCGGCCGCGACCGACCGGCTCTTGTCGGCGAGCGCGAGCGCCCGCCCCGCTTCGGACACGCGCCCCACCTCGAGCAGGTGTCGCACGCGAGCGCGCGAAACGCCGAGTCGGTTCGCGAGCGCGCGATCGAGTCGGCCGCCCGCGTCCGATGCTTCGATCTCGACCGTGCCGGTCTCGACTTCGCCCGACGCGCCGGTCTGCTCGTCTGCCATTTCACCACCTCGGGCGCTCGGGCTCCCCTGAGGTGGCGAGCCGGCGGGGCCGCCTTCGATGTGCAACGAGGCGGCAACGCCGCGCGGACCTTAGCAGCGAGGCGGCTGGAAGCGCCCTGGAGCGGCCGGTACGCTCGCAGGGAGGTGGGCCGCGGGGTACCCTCCGGCCTCCCGCGGCGCCCCCGCGTCGCCCTCTCCGTCACCCCCTGTGACCCCCACCGACCTCCTGAGCCCGGCCCGGATGGCCCGAGACGTCCCGATCCCCATGTCCCCTGCTTCCCGAAACTCCGCACGCAAACGCACGGAACGAACCGACGACGGCGCACGCCACGTCGCGGTGATGGACACGACCCTGCGCGACGGCGAGCAGACACCGAACGTCTCCTACACGCCGGCCGAAAAGCTGCAGCTCGCGCGGATGCTCCTCGTCGACCTCGAGGTCGACCGGATCGAAATGGCCTCGACCCGCGTCTCCGCGGGCGAGATGGAAGGCGCGCGCGCGATCACGAAATGGGCGCGGAAGGCGCGCCTCATCCAGCGCGTCGAGATGCTCGGCTACACCGACGGCAAGAAGAGCGTCGACTGGATCTGCGAGGCCGGCGGCAAGGTCCTCAACCTGCTGACCAAGGGCTCGGAGAAGCATTGCGTGGAGCAGCTCGGCCTCGCTCCCGAGCAGCACCGCGACAAGATCTCCGAGACGATTCGCTACGCCCGTCGGAAGAGACTGACCGTGAACGTCTACCTCGAGGACTGGTCGAGCGGTGTCCGGGACAGCTTCGACTACGTGTTCGCGATGGTCGAGACGCTCCGGGAGCTGCGCGTCGCCCGGGTGTACCTGGCTGACACGCTGGGGCAGTTCTCTCCCGATGACGTCGCGCGCTACGTCGGTCTCATGACCGCGACGTGGCCGGCGGTCGATTTCGAGTACCACGGCCACGACGACTACGGCCTGTCGACGGCGAATTGCCTCGCTGCGATCCAGGCGGGCGCACGCGGTGTCCACACCAGCGTGAACGGCATGGGCGAACGCGCGGGCAACACCTCTCTCGCCGAGGTGGTCGCTGCGATCCACGACCACTCGGATTCGACGACCTCGATTCGCGAGAATCGGCTGACCGCCCTGGCGAGCATGGTGGAGACCTTCTCGGGCAAGGAGCTCGCGGCGAATACCCCGATCGTGGGGCGCGACGTCTACACCCAGACCGCGGGCATCCACGCGGACGGCGACGCGAAGGGCGACCTCTACGGAACGCGCCTGGCACCGACGCGCTTCGGGGGCGCGCGGCGCTATGCGCTCGGCAAGCTCTCGGGCAAGGCGTCCCTCGACCAGAACCTGATCGAGCTGGGCATCGACCTCTCCGAGGGCGAGCGCGACCTCGTTCTCGAGCGCGTGATCGAGCTCGGCGACAAGAAGCACATCGTCACCAAGGACGACCTCCCCTACCTGCTCGCCGACGTGCTCAAGACGCCGGAGGACCAGCTCGTCAAGATCGAGAGCTACCGCGTCGACGTCGCCTCGGGCGAGCCGCCGAAGGCGCAGGTCGCGCTCGCCTATCGCGGACGCATCGAGAAGTCGGAAGCGAGCGGGGACGGCGGCTACGACGCGTTCATGAACGCGCTCAAGAAGTCGGCGAAGCAGCTCGAGATCGACGTGCCGATCCTCGCCGACTATCGCGTTCGGATCCCGCCGGGCGGTCGGACCGGCGCGCTCGTCGAGACGACGATCACCTGGGTGCAGGAGACGACCACGCCGAGTGGTCGCCGCAAGCGCGGCGAGAGCTTCTCGACCCTCGGCGTCGACTCGGACCAGCTCGCCGCTGCGATCATCGCGACGGAAAAGATGTTGAACGCGGTCGTCACGCGCCGCGGAGCCGGGAGAGCGAAGGGCGCGAAGGCCACGCGCGCGGGGCGCGGCAGCACGCCCAAGCGGCGGTCGAGCGATTGACCCGGCGCAGGACCGTCTCGTGCGATTGACCCGGCGCGGCCTCCTCTCGTGCCTCGCCCTTCTCGCGCTCCTCTCCGCCACCGGGTGTGAGACCTTCTCCGCCCGGCAGGCGGAGTCGATCTACGGTCCGAGCGAAGGCATCCTCGAGACGGTCGCCGTCCTGCGACGGCACGTGGCCGACGACACCTACCGCTTCCCCCCCGCGACGGACTTCAGCGGCCGCAACGTCTACCGCGCGTCGCTGTTGCGCCTCGAGAGCCTCGAACGGGTCGAAGCCGACGCGCTCCGCAGCGGGTACATGGATCCCGTGATCCTCTTCGCGAAGGCCCGCGCCCTCGAACGCCTGCGCGGCTACGACCTCGCGGCGCAGCACTACCGGGAGAGCGCCCGGCTCTCTCCGGATCTTCGTGACGAAGCCGTGCGCAACGCAGCGATCTGCGAACGACTCGACGCCGCCGTCGGAATCGGCCTCGACCTGGAAGACCCGTTGTCGGCATCGTCAGGGCCGCTCTCCTCGGATGCCGCCGCGGTTCGCGCCGAGCTCGACGAGCGGGTCGCGCAGCTCTCTCTGCTCGAGAGCGAGCTCGAAGGCTCGCATTATCGCTGGATCGCGCAGGAGGAGATCGAGCGCGCGGACCGCGCGCGGGCCAGCTACTTCGTGCGGATGCGTGCGGCGCTGCCGGACGGGACGCTGCTCGCACTCCAGGAGCTGCAGCGCGTCGCGACGCGCCACGGCGCGAGCAAGCTCCGCCTGCGACACCTGCTGGACCTGGCCGAGTTCTACGTCGCGCTCGCCCGGGAGTACGTCGCCGCGGTCCCGCCGGCGAGCCTCGACTTCGACCCCGCGCGTTTCAGCGAGATCTCTGACGCGGCGATCCGTCTCCTCGAGCTCGTGGCGAGCCACGACGGACGACTGGAGAAGCTCGAGGCGACGCGACAGCTCGAGGCATTCCTCGCCCTCGGTCTGGGAATCGATGCAGACCGTGTCGCGCGTTAGGCGACGATCGAATCCGTGGCAGCGGGCGTTCTCGCTCGCCGGCTTCGCCCTCGTCGTCGCGTCGATCGGCTGCGCTTCGAAGCAAGCGATCGTCCACGACGAGCTGCTCGAGCCTCTCGCAACGAAGCGCCCCTGGCTGCCGACGGACGCGGACCTCGCCGCCGCGCGCCTCGCCCGCGAAGCCCTCGTCACGCGCCCGACGGCCGAAGGCCTCGCCGACCCGGACGTCGAAGCCGCCCTCGAAGCGCTCGAAGCGAGCGACGTCCCGGAGGCGCTCGCGAACCTCGTGCCCCTCGCGATCGACCTGCGCGACGCGACCCTCGACGATCCCCTCGCGGATCGCGAAGGGGCCCGCGAACTCTCGAAGCGCTGGGACCTGGACCCGCGTCTCGAGTCGCGCCTCGACCGAAGGATCGCCGACGACCCCCTCCGCCTCGCCGGCCGGCGACAATTCGACACCTGGCACCGGCTCTGGGCCCGCACGTTCAATGCGGTCGCCGAGCCGATCGGCAGCTCGGCGATCACGGGCTTCGTCCTCGCCCCCTATCAGCTCGCGAACAGCCTGATCCACTACGTCGCCGGCTTCTCGAACAGCGAGCCACTCTCCTTCACGGATCGTCAGGCCCTCGCCCTCCGCCAGGATTTCGTGGCCCGGCATCCCGACAGTCCGATCCTCGCAGAGGTCGAGGAGAAGGTCCGCCGCGACGAGCCGAAGCTCGAGAAGACCCTCGCGAAGCGACGCCTGCGCGCGAGCGGGAACGCGCTCGACCGGGACGCGCCGGGACTCGCGCTGCACCACGCGGAAGCCGCGCTCGAGATTCTCGCGGGCCATCCCGAGGCGAACGCACGCACCCGGCGGGCCGCGGACGCGGCCATCGAGGAAGCCCGGAGCGCCCTCGACGCGACGCGCGCGGCAAGTACGCGTGCGACCACCGCGAACGCGACGCCGGAAGCGCTGCGGGAGAGCGAGCGCGCACTCGCGGCGGTGCTGCTCACGGGGCGGGTCGAGCCGGCGCGGATCGCTGCGCCCGTCGCCGCTTATCGCGCGGCGACTGCCGGAGAACGCGAGCTCGAACGCTTCGCGGCGGCGCGGCTCGACTTCCTGGGTGCGCTCGCCGAGCACGAAGGCGGACGTGAAGCGCGGGGACGCGAACGGCTCGCGCGCGCCGCCAACCGCGATGCCGAGGCCGATTCGATGGTGCGACACGCGCGGGCGGTCCTCGACGACGATTGGCAGAACCCGCAAGGGGCCTTCGAGCGCCTGCGTTCCAAGGCCAATCGGGACGAGCTCGCCTGGCGGCTCGCGGGCGAGTTCGTGCGGCGGCCGCGCTACCCGAACCTGCCTGCCCCGGTCGCGTATCTGATCGACACGCCTACGATCGCGATGACGATGGTGCTCGCGCCGTTGCGGGCGATGTTGTCGCCCTTTACCGGGGGCACCCCCGACTTCCGGCGCGCGCCGGCCCTCGCGGGCTATCGCTACCTCGTCCGCTATCCGGACGGTGAGGAGCAACGCGCGGTCCTCGACTGGCTCTACGACTATGAGTCGGACCAGGAGCGATGGGGTCGGGCGTTGCGCCTCGCGGATTGGATTCCCGACTTCGACCCGTCGGAACGCGCGGAGCTCGTCGAGAATACTGCCGGGGAACGCACGGAGCTCGTCGACCGCGTCGAGCAGTTCGGTGCCCGGGCTTCGATCCTGCGCGACGTGGCCCGGGAGTTCCCGGACTCCGAGGGCGGACGCGCGGCGGGGATGCAGGCGCGGGCGGAGCGGGACGATGCCAGCCCGCAATTCATCCGGATCACCCGGGGCTTCCTGATCGAGAACCCCGAGGTCGCCGGCCGCGACGGCGTCGGTCTCAATCCGCTCCTGCTTAACGATGACCCGGCGGACGGAGAGCTGCATCCGGAGGGCATCGTGCTCCGGGGCGCGCGGGTCCTCGAGCTGAGACTGGTCGCGGACGGCGGCGACGAGGACGACGCCTTCACGTCGCGCTTCGTCGAACTCTCGGATCCGCGGCTGCGTCAGCTCACGACGAGCCTCGAGGACGCGGTCCAGCGTAACAGCCTGATCGACGCGGACGCGCGCTTCGAGTCCGATCCGAACCGCGATACGTACCTCGAGCGCGCCGCCCTCGGCCTGACCGAAGATCCCGACATCCGACCCAACGCCCAGTCGTCCTTCGTTTATCGCAGCCTGCGCGAACGCTACGGCGCGGTCCGGGGGCGCGACTCGCTGCTCCCCTTCGAGCTGGTCTTCCGGGGCAGCCTCGGCGACTTCTCCCTCGGCGCGTTCCCGCGCTGGACTCCGCCGCGCGAAACTCCGGACGCCTTCCTCTACCGGTAGGCGCCGCGATCCCGCCGCGACATCACCGCGAGTTCGCGGCGGCCTAACGCGGGCGCGTCGACTGCTCGATCAACTCGATCGGGTGCAGGACCTTCACCTCGACCCCGGCCTCCGCGAGACCCGCCGCGATCTGCATCGCGCATCCCGGGTTCGCGGTCGAGACGATCTCCGGGGCCGCGGCAACGAGCGCCTCGACCTTCGGCGAGAGGACGCGCTTCGACATCGCGGGCTGCGTCAGGTTGTAGATCCCCGCCGCACCGCAGCACGCTTCGGGATTCGCGTGGAGCACCAGCTCGAGCTCGGGGATCCTCGCGAAGAGGCGTCGCGGCGCGGCCGCGATCCCCTGGGCGTGAATCAGGTGACACGGATCGTCGTAGCAGAGGCGCGTCGGCATCGGCGCGAACGAGAGGTCCGCGTCGACCTCGTCGAGGAACTCGAGCACGTCCCGGGTGCCCGCGGCGATCCCCTTGCCGTCGTCGCCGATCCAGCCCTCGGCTTCTCGCATGGAGGCGCTGCAGCCGGCACTCGTGACGATGATCGCGTCCAGGTCACCGCCGCCGAAGACGCCGACGTTGTGTCGCGCGAGGTCCCGGGCGAAGTCGAGGTCGCCGCTGTGCGCCTGGAGGGCGCCGCAGCATCCCTGGGTCTCCGGCACGACGACGTCGTAGCCGGCCCGCGACAACACGAGCCGGGCGGCATCGTTCACGCGACCGAAGAACTCCGGCATGATGCAGCCCTCGAAGAGCGCGACCCGACCGCGTCGCGCGCCCTCCGCGGGCGTGAACGCGGGCAGGCGGCGGCGCTCCGCAGCCGAAGGAATCGCGGGCATCAGCCCGATCATGTCCGCGAGGCGCGCGGGCAGGATCGCCGCGGCGAGCCGGTCGAGGCGGAGCCGCTGGACGACGGCGAGGAGCGACACCAGCGCGCCGAGTCGACCGGGCCTCGGCACGAGCTGCCGGAGCACGAAGCGCTCGAGCCGGACCGCGAGACCCGGCTTCGCGGCCGCGGCGTCGTGCTCGGGGCCGAGCTGCCGCGTGCGGATCGCGTCGCGCGCGTGCTCGAGCATCTCGCCGTAGCGCACGCCGGACGGGCAGGCGGTCTCGCACGCGCGGCAACCGAGACACAGGAACGCCTCCTCCTCGAGGAGCTCGGGGTCGGTCAGCCGTCCCTCCGCGAGGCCCCGCATCAGGTAGACGCGGCCGCGCGGCGAGGAGGTCTCGCGTCCCGTCGCGCGATAGGTCGGACAGCTCGAGAGGCAGAGCCCGCAATGGACGCAGTCGAGGGTGTCGCCGTAGACGGACCCGTCGAGCAGCGCCGCGAGGCGCGGGGCGCCGCCGGGAGCGGTCGTATCGTGCTTCGAGGCGCTCACGGATTCCGACCGCCGAGCCGGTCCGACACGAAACGACCGGGGTTGAGGACGCCCGGGGGATCGAAGCGCTCGGCGAGGGTCGCCACGAGCGCGTCCGCGCCGTCCGGATCCCCGAAGACGTCGAAGCCGCTCCGCCACGCGTCCGGGAGACGGGGGAAGGTCGCGAAGCCACCGAGTCGCGTCGCCTCCGTGCGTAGCGCGTGCAGCACTTCCACCGAAGACGGCGCGCCCTGGGCATGCACGACGCCGAGCCCGGGATCGAGGGAGACCGTGAGTCCCGCGTCGAGGGCCGCGTGCGCGAAGACCGCCGCGTTCGTGCCGAGCACCCGCGCGCGCATCGCCACGGGACTCGCATCCCGCGCCCGCGCTTCGCGCTCGACGTCGATCGCGTCATTCGGTGCCGCCTCCAGCGCGAGCACCTCCGCGAACGCCGCGCGATCCGCCGCGACGCCTTCCGGGCTGCCCCCGAGCTCGATCAGCACGCGAGCGTCCTCGCCGGGCTCGGGCGTCGCCTTCCACACGAGCGCGCGCAGGCTCGGGCGCTCGGCGCGTTTTCGCACGGCCTCGAAGAGCTCGCCGCACGACTCAGCCGAGGCGCACGACGCCTGGAGCGTCTCGCGAGCCGCCGCTGCCGGTCGCAGTCGCAGCCACGCACCCGTCACGATCCCGAACGCGCCGAAGGAGCCGCAATAGAGCTTCGCCAGGTCGTAGCCCGTGACGTTCTTCACGACCCGCCCACCGCATTTCGACGGCGCGCCGTCGCCGCCCACGATCTCGAGCCCGAGGATCGCATCCTTCACGGCACCGAACGCGTGCGCGCGCGGGCCCGTCACGGCGCTCGCGAGGGTGCCGCCGACCGTCGAACGCGGACCGGGCGAGTCGAGGGGGAGCTCCCAGCCTTCCGCGGCGACGGTGTCCCGGATCGTCTGGATCGGCGTGCCGGCGCCGGCGTGGATCACGCCTTCATCCGGCTCGAACTCGTCGACGCCCGACAGCCCGGCGGTCGACACCCCGATCGCGAGGGCACCGGCCGGGTTCGCGAAGTCGAGACGACTGCGGCCGCCCATCACGAGCAGGCCCGCGCCGTCGTCGCCGGCGGCGCGAACGAGCGCGCCGAGGTCGTCGACACTTCCGGGTGTCGCCACTCGATCGACCGTCGCGCCCGGCACGCGCACCGTCTCGGCGCTCGTCGTGAGGCCGAGGTCGTCGATCGCCCCGGGCATCAGACCGGCACCGCGTCGTAGCCCCGGGCCTTCGGATTCGATTCGACGCAGAACCGCGTGGTCGGGATCACCTTGCCGGGGTTGCAGACGCCGTCCGGGTTGAAGGTCTCGCGCAGGCGGTACATCGGCTCGAGGTCGCGCTCTCCGAACACGAGATGCATGTAGTCGCGCTTCTCGACGCCGACGCCGTGTTCGCCTGTGATCACGCCCCCGACGGCGGTGCACGCTTCGAGGATCTCCTCACCCGCCTGCACGACACGCTCGAGCTCGTCGGGGTCGCGGCGATCGAAACAGATGTTCGGGTGGAGGTTGCCGTCGCCCGCGTGGAAGACGTTCGCGAGCTTCAGCCGATGTCGATCACAGATCTCGCCGACCTTCGCGAGGATCTCGGGCAGGTGGATACGCGGGACGACCGCGTCGTGGACGTAGAGGTCCGGGGCGAGTCGACCCATCGCGCCGAAGGCGCCCTTGCGCGCGCGCCAGAACTTGAGCCGCTCTTCCTCGTCGCGCGCGACCTGGATCGTCTGGCAACCCTCCGCCTCGCAAGCCTCGCGGATCGCGGCGATCTCGCCCTGCATGCAGACGGGCGCGCCGTCGAGCTCGATGATCAGGACCGCGCCCGCGCTCGTCGGCAGACCCGCCGCGTAGACGCTCGCCTCGACCGCCTCGATCGTGCGCTTGTCGACGATCTCCATCGCCGCCGGCACGACGCCCGAACGAATGATCCGACCGACCGCCCGGCACGCCGGCACCACGTCGTCGAAGATCGCGAGTAGCGTCTCGATGGCCTCCGGGATCGGGGTGAGGTTCACCGTGATCTCGGTGACGAGGCCGAGGGTTCCTTCGCTGCCGACGATCGCGCCGACGAGATCGGGGCCCGGGCCTTCGCCGGTCCGGTTGCCGAAGCGCGCGACCCGCCCGTCGGGCAACACCATCTCGAGGGCGAGCACGTGGTTCGTCGTCGTGCCGTATTTCAGCGTATGCGGCCCGCCGGAGTTCTCGGCGACGTTGCCGCCGATCGTGCAGGCCTGCTGACTCGAAGGGTCGGGCGCGTAGAAGAGGCCGAGGTGCTTGATCGCGGTCGACAGCTCGGCGTTCACGACACCCGGCTGCACGACCGCGACGCGATTGGGTTCATCGACCTCGAGCACCCGGTTCATGCGCGAGCACTCGATCAGGACCGAGCCCGCGGTCGCGTGGGCGCCGCCGGACAAGCCCGTCCCGGCGCCGCGCGGGACGAAGTGCACGTCCGCCTCGCGACAGGCATGGACGATCCGCGAGACCTCCCCGGTCGTCTTCGGGAGCACGACCGCGAGCGGACGCCGCGGCTCGAGGGTCAGCCCGTCGCATTCGTAGGCGAAGAGCTCGCCTTCGCGCGCGAGACAGTTCTCGGGCCCGACGATCTTACGCAGCTTCTCGACGAAGTCGCGCGGTGCGACCTGGGGAGGATCGACGGGTTCGCGCACGTCTTGCGGCGACGACTGGGGCGGGGTCTCGACGGCGGACATGTCGGGTCGATCAGGCCAGCCCGAGCCGCTCGAGGTCGTCCTCGTCGAGACCCAGGTAGTGGCCGACCTCGTGCCGGACGGTGATCTGGATCTGGTCGATCAGATCCTCGGCGTCGCGACAGATCTTCTCCAGGTTCTTCTTGAACAGCAGGATCCGGTCGAGATCGAGGGGCTGATCGGTCATCAGCGCCTCGGTCCGCGGGATGCCCATGAAGAGTCCGAGGGTCTGGGGAGAGATCCGCTCGTCCCGCACCAGCTCGAGGGTCGGGAAGTCTTCGATCACGACGGCGACGCCTTCGATCCGCTCGCGGATCGATCGCGGAAGGTTCGCGAAGGCCTCGTCCACCGCCTGCCGGAAGGTCTCCGTCTCGATCTCGATCGGCAGCGGAAACTGCTGGGGCTCCAGGGCGTTCGCCCGGGAGAACGCCTGGCTCGCGTCTTCCAGGCCCACCGCCGGCGCCGACGCCTCTTCGCCTTCGTCTTCGAGGCGCTCGAGCACGAGCCCCAGGTGATAGAGGGTGTGGGCCGCATCGGGATCGATCGCGACGCCGCGCTCCAGCACCCGCCGCGACTCGGCGTATTGACCGAGCTCGAAGAGGACCTGGCCCTCGAAGGCGTAGTAGAGGCCCAGCTCCCCGCCGGCCTGGGTCGCGCGGCGCACCAGGAAGAGCGCGCCCTCGAGATCGTCCTGGTAGAAGAGGGCCTTGCTCTTCAGGTAGTAGACCTCGGCCTGCAGGATCCGATCCGGTCGAGGCAGCTTGGGGCGTCCGGAGAGCAGCTCGTCCGCGAGACGCACCGCGGTCGCGAACTCGCCGAGCTCTTCGATCAGGAGCTCGATCCGGTTCAGGTGGGCGGCCGTGAACTTGCCGTCGGCGATCGTCGCGCGATCGAACTCGATCAGCGCTTCGTCGATCCGGCCATCGTCCCAGAGAATCTCACCGCGCCCGTTGTGCGCTTCGGCGCCGTCCGGATGCACGCGTAGCGCTTCGTCGAGCCAGGCGAGCGCCTCCTCGATCCGACCCCCGTGCGAGGCCTCCATGGCCTGGTCGAGGCAGTCCCAATAACGGTCCTTGTCCTTGCGCATGGGTCGGGCGGGTTCCTGATGCCGGCCGGAAACGGGCGAAATGCGGCCCAAGCGACCGCGGAGAGCAGCGTAGCGTAGCGGTATGTCCGCCCGATTCGAAGACACCGAGCGTTCACACCCGCCCACGGGGGCCAGTCACGGCGAGCTAGGCTCGGCGCGGGTGCGGATCTGCGGATTCCGCGCACGGGAGGTGGCTCATGCTTCGACGTCGATCGTGCGACCTCGCCGCGTCGGCGATCCTTCTGCTCGCGTTCGTGCTGGCCGGGTGCGCGCCCCGGGCCACCGGTCCGCCCTTCTCGGCAGCGATGTCACCGGCCGCCGATCGTGCGCGGCTCTATCTCTACCGGGTGGATCCGCGATCCTCCATCTCTCCGGTGCGCATCCGCGTGAACGGCCGCGATCTCGGGGTGCTCCACGACGGCGAGTACGCGACGCTCGAGGTGCCGCCCGGCGTGCGCCGGATCGAAGCGGGTGTGCGGAGCGTCGCCTTCGTGGCCTGGGGATGGAACGATCAGCAGCTGCGGCTGTCGCCGGGCGAGACCGCCTACGTCGAGATCTCGGTCCGACTGACCGAACGCGCGCAGCCCGCGAGCCGCTCCCTCGACATCGCCGGCCGACCCGGCGGCGCCGTCAGCGAGAACGTCTACCTCCGCCCGACCGGCGAAGCCGACGCCCTCGAAGCACTCCGCCAGACCACACGCAGAGTGCCGTCACCCTGAGCCGGGATCGGCCGGAAGCCCCATTTCTTGTCGGCAACTTACGGGACATTCACCCGGAATCATTGTGGATTCTGATCGCCGAGGTTAGAGTGGTTCCGGGGTCGCTTCCGGCCGCAACCAGAGCGCCCCCATTCTCCCTTGAGTGTCCGTGAAGAGGTCCGGTGTCTTAGGCCACCGGGCCTTTTCCTTTTTTTGCGGCTTTGGGCGCCGAGCAGACCGCGGTCCGGGTGCTCGTTTGGCGACGGGGGGGCGCGGCGGGTCGGCGGGGTGGTCGGCGAGGGCTGCTCGACGCTGTTGGTTTCGGCCTTGCTTGGGTAGGCGTTGGCTGCGCGCTTCGGGGCTGGGGACGCGTGACACTCGGGTGTGACGCTCGAGGGTGGTGGGCCTGCCTGGACTTGAACCAGGGACCATCCGGTTATGAGCCGGTTGCTCTGACCACTGAGCTACAGGCCCTCGAAGGGGAGTCTACCGCGTCGCGGATTCGGCCGGATTCGCGCGTGCGCGCGCACGGCCGGCGGGATTGTCGGGGGGGCGGAACCCTGCGAATATCGGCCGCATGGCACCCAACGCACCCGATGGAACAGGTCATTTCGTAGCGGTGATCGGTGGCGCGACCGCCGGCGCCGAAGTCGCCAGCCGCCTGGCGGACAAGGGCGTACAGGTCTTCGTCTTCGAGCAGAACACGCGGCCCTACGGGAAGATCGAAGACGGTCTCCCGCGCTGGCACGTCGCCCTGCGCACCAAGGAATACGGCGTCATCGACGAGAAGCTGAAGACGGACGGGGTGACCTTCGTGCCGAGCACTAAGATCGGCAGGGACGTCGACTTCAAGGAGCTCGTCGAGGACTGGGGCTTCTCCGCGGTCGTGCTCGCGAACGGGGCGTGGCGGGATCGACCTGTGCCGGTCGACGGCGCCGACGAATACGTCGGCAAGGGCCTCGTCTATCAGAACCCCTTCGTGATCGCGTTCAACCACGACGAGAAGGGCGACCTGCCCGACGCGACGTACGAGATCCACGACGGCGCGATCATCCTCGGCGGCGGCCTCGCCTCGATCGACGTCGCGAAGATCCACACGCTCCAGCGAACGGTCGAAGTCCTTCGCGAGCGAGGGATCGAGACCGACGTCGAGGAGCTCGAGATCAAGGGCATCCCGAAGATCCTCGAGAAGCACGGCGTCGAGTGGGACGACCTCGGCATCACGCCGCCGACCATCTACTACCGCCGCAGAATCGAGGACATGCCCGTCATGAGCGCGCCGCCCGGCGCCGACGAGGCGCGCCTCGAGAAGGTCGAGGCGGGTCGCGTGCGCATGGTCGGCAAGAGCACGAGCAAGTACCTCTTCAACATCGAGCCGCTTTCCGCACCGGACGGCTTGATCGTCGAAGACGGTTCGCTCGTGGGCATCGTCTTCCGCCGCACGAAGATCGAGAACGGCCGCGTCGTGAAGCAGGACGAGACCTACGAGGTGCGCGGTGCCGCGATCATCAGCTCGATCGGCTCCATTCCCGAAGCGATCCCCGGCATCGAGATGAACGGCGAGCTCTTCGACTTCAGGGACTGGGACATCGGCCGCCTCGAGGGCTTCCCCACCGTCTTCTCCGTCGGAAACGTCGTGACCGGCAAGGGCAACATCGTCGCCTCCCGGAAGCATGCCTCGGCCGTGAGCCAGGCTGCGATCGAGGCCTATCTCGGCGTGGGCGAAGGCGATCGCGACGCTGCGCTCGGCGCGCTGACGGCGACCGGCGCCGAGGAGACCGTCAGTGACGTCCTCAGCGCGCTCGGCGATGCGGATCCGCCTTCGGCGGACGTCGCCCAGGGTCTGCTCGAGCGGATCGGGAAGCTGCACGAGAAGGTCGGGTTCACCGACTACGCCGCGTGGAAGCAGAAGGTCGGGGAGCCCTGTTAGTCGCGATGCCGCGCGCCGCGCTCGCACCGTTCGGGACCGTCGCGATCGCCGTACTCCTCGCCGGATGCGCGGGGAGCCCCGAATCCCGGATCGCCGACGATCAGGCGGCCTTCGATGCCTGGCCCGAACACGTCCAGGCGAAGGTCCGCGCGGGCGCGATCGACCTCGGCATGACCGAGGAGCAGGTCCGCGTGGCCCTCGGCGACCCCGACGAGAAGTCGACGTCGATCGACGCCAATGGCGAAACCATCACCTGGGCATGGACGAGCTCGCGCCCGGGCGTGGGCGTCAGCCTCGGCGGCATCGGAATCGGGGGGGTCGGCTTCGGTGGCGTCGGGATCGGCACGGGCTCGAAGAAGACCGCCGAGCGCACGGTCGAATTCCGCGACGGGCGGGTGGTTCGGGCGCGGGTGTTCGAATGAGGGATCGGCGCTAGACCGACACCTCGACCACGGACAGCGGTCCGTCGCCGTCGATGCGCTTCACGAACGTGTGATGGATCGGCGTGCGCTCCTGCTCCGCGGGCAGCGCCTTCCGCGCGAGGGCCTCGGCCTTCCAGAGTCGACCGGCGAACGCGCCGACCTCGCCGCGGGCGTGGCGCATCCGGAACTCGTTCACGGTCGCCCAGCTCTCGACGTCCGGTGACGCCTTGCCGACGATCTCGACGAGGTCGCGGGCGAGCTGGCGGAAGAGCACCGGGATGTGGCCGATGTCGACCTTCGGGCCCGTCTGCGCGTTGCTCTTCAGCGTGCGCACGTGCACGATGCCGTGGGTCTCGTCGACCGCGAGGACCTCGCCGATCGCGTAGCTCTTCTTGCCGAGGCCGAAGAAGCCGCGTCGCGGGCCGCGGTAGATGAAGACGGTGCCGGGGTAGAGCTCGATGCCGAAGCGCTTCGATCGGATCACCGGATCAGCCCTCCGGAACCGGCGGCGGCTGCGGCGCGAACTGACCGGACAGCGCGTCGACTTCACCCGCAGGCAGCCACGCGTCCATGCCGGCGCACCAGACGAGCGACGCGGTCGTGACGCGGCCTCCGGCGATCGCCTGCGCCATCTGCGCCGGCGTGAAGGGACCGAGCGCTTCACCGTTCTCGGCGACGTGCCACGAGACGGTCGGCACCGGCGGCGGCGCCGAAGGCGGGGCACCCGCCGGAGCGCCGCCCATCATGCCCTGCATCGAGTTGGTCATGGCGAGGCCCATGCCCAGACCGACGCCCGCACCCGCGAGACCCCCGGCCGGGTTGGCGGCCGCTTCCGGCATGGCGTTGCCCATCTGATAGGCCTGGAAAGCCCCGAGGTTACCGATCGCCGCCATGCTGGCGCGCGCGTCGAGGGCGCGTTCGACCTCGGCGGGGACCGAGACGTTCACGATGTAGAGCTGCGGGAGCTCGAGGCCGTACTCGTCGTCGATCCGTTCGACGACCGCCTTGCGCAGGGTCTCCGACAGCTCGGCGTAGTTCTGCGCGAGGTCGAGCACGCTGATACCCGAGCTCGCCACGACGTCCGCGAACGCCATCGAGATGATCGACCGAAGCAGCGCCGAGATCTCCTCGGCCTCGTAGACGCCGTCGGTGCCGACGAGCTCCGAGAGGAGACGGCCCGGATCGATCGCGCGGAGCGTGTACGTACCGAACGCGCGCACGCGAACCGGACCGAAGTCCGCGTCCCGGAGCGGGACCGGGTTCGAGGTGCCCCACTTGAGATCCGTCAGCTGCCGCGTCGAGACGAAGTAGACCTCCGCCTTGAAGGGCGAGTCGAAGCCGTGCATCCAACCCATGAGGGTGGAGAGCACGGGAAGGTTCTTCGTCTCGAGGCTGTGGTGGCCGGGGCCGAACACGTCGGCGATCTGCCCCTGATGGACGAAGACCGCGGACTGGCCCGGGCGCACGATCAGCTGGGCGCCGTACTTGAGCTGGTTGCGGTAGCGCGGGAAGCGCCAGACGAGAGTGTGTTCGGAGTCGTCGATCCACTCGACGATGTCGATCAGCTCGGCGCGGAGCTTGTCCATGAGTCCCATGTCGTGTTCACCTCTCGGTTGTCGTGCGCGACCCGTCGGGATCGGGCGCAAGGGGGTTCGGTTCAGTCGAGGAGCGAGAAGAGGAAGTCGACGATCGACTCTCCGGCGATCGAGCCGCGATCACGCGATCCGAAGATCGACGTGGCGCCGGGCTCGGCGACGCGCGCGCGACTCGCGTCGTGCATCGCGTTTCGCGCGGTCCGGCGGCGCTCTTCTTCCTTGAGGCGGACCTCGATCTTCGCGGCGTCGGCGGCTCGGCCGGAGAGAATGAACCCGGCGATGCGCTCGAGTTCGTCGGCGTCGAGCCAGGTTCCGTGGTGGCGACACTGGTCGATGATCACACCCGAGCGACGCTGGAAATTTCGCCGCGCCATCTGCGAGTCGCATTCCGGGCAGCGGCGATACTCGATCTGCGCGCGCAAAGGATCGAGGCCCTCGAAGGGGTTACCGCCGTCCAGACGCGGGGCCCCGCCGTCTCCGGCTGCGTTCCGTTCCAATGCGGCCGTCGTCGCGCGCTGGACCAACGAATCGAAGACGTTCTCTGGCGCCCACAAGCCTCGACATTTCGAGCATTCCTGGACGAGCAGGCCGCCCACGTCGCGAACGGCCATCCAGGTCTCGCAGCATGGACAGCGAAGCTCGGAAATCTGGCTCTCACGCGCACTCGGCGCGAAGGCGACGCCGCAGGCGAGACAGAAGCGCGCATCATCGACGTTACGCGCCATGCACTCCGGGCAGATGAGGCTTCCGACGTGATCGACCGGAACGATGCCCGACCCGCAGTACGCACAGAAGTCCGCACCATCGATCGCGACGGCGCCGCACGCGGTGCAGCGCTGTACGGGCGCGTCGACGCCCTTGGGCGGCGTTGCGACGAGGGACGTCCCGCAACGACAGTCGAAGGCGCTGCCGAGCGCCATCTCGGTGACGTCGTATTGGGCGTGGCAATCGGGACAGGCGACGAGCTTCACGCGCGTCGTATCGGAGGGCCACGAACGGCGCTTGAAGAAGCAGGGCCGAAAACGCAGCGCGCGCGAACCGCGCCGGCAACACGACGGTAGCGCGCGTGTGGTTCACACGTGCGCGGGGCAAGGGCCTGTGAGGAGGACTAGCTCTCCAGGTATCCCTTGAGCGAGCGGCTGCGGCTCGGGTGGCGCAGCTTGCGGAGCGCCTTCGCCTCGATCTGGCGGATCCGCTCTCTCGTCACGTCGAAGTCCTGGCCGACCTCTTCGAGCGTGCGGTTCGATCGCTCGCCGATGCCGAAACGCATACGAAGAACACGCGCTTCGCGGGGGGCAAGCGTCGCGAGCAGCTCCCGGGTGTGCTCCGCGAGACTCGACTGGATCACCGCTTCTTGCGGATTGATCGCGTTGGGATCCTCGATGAAGTCGGACAGGCGGCTGTCGTCTTCTTCGCCGACGGGCGTCTCGAGGCTGATCGGGTCGTTGGCGATCCGGAGCACCATCCGAACCTTTTCTAGCGGTAGCTCGAGGGTCTCGGAGAGCTCCTCGGGCTGCGGCTCGCGACCGAGCACCTGTACGAGCTGGCGCGTCGCACGGACCAGCTTGTGGATCGTCTCGATCATGTGCACCGGGATCCGGATCGTGCGGGCCTGGTCCGCGATCGCGCGGGTGATCGCCTGCCGGATCCACCAGGTGGCGTAGGTCGAGAATTTGTAGCCGCGGCGCCACTCGAATTTGTCGACGGCCTTCATCAGGCCGATGTTGCCCTCCTGGATCAGGTCCAGGAACTGCAGGCCGCGGTTGTTGTACTTCTTGGCGATCGAGACGACGAGCCGGAGATTGGCCTCGATCAGCTCGCTCTTCGCCTCCTGGGCGCTCGCGGCGGTCGCGTCGACCTGGAGCAGGATCGCGTCGAGCTCGTCGCGGCGCAGCCCCGCCTCCTCCTCGATCCGCCCTCGGAAGACGCCCACGTTCGCGAGCTGCTCGACCGCGGCATCGATCACCTCGCGATCGCCGCCGAGGCGCTCGAGGGCCTGCTTGCCACCCGCGCTTCGCTTCTTCGACTGCTCGGCCATGATCTCGAACTCGTCGGCGACGAGATCGAAGTCCTGGGCGATCTGGTTCGCGCGTTCGTCGAGCAGCTGGTGGCTCTCGTACATCTCGCGCAAACAGCGGTCGAGCTCGTTGTAGCGCTCCTTGTTCACGCGGTGCGTGCGGAGCAGCTTGGCGGCGTCTTCGAAGAGTCCGGCGACCTCCGCCTGGCAGGCGAGCCGATCGTCCTTGGTCATCGCACTGCGATTGAGCTCGCGGCGACGCTCGAGGACGCCGTGCTCGACCTTCTCGAGCTTGGAGATCGACTGCAGGAACTTCTTGCGCGTGACGTCGACGGGCGGCGCGTTCTCGTCTTCGAGTCCGTCGACCACCTTCTTCAGATCGATCTCGCCGCTCTGGACCGAATGCCCGAGCTCGATCATTCGGCGCAGGCAGTAGGGATTGGAGACGAGCGCGGCGAGGTGGGCGTCGACCGCCTGCTCGATGCGCTGTGCAATTTCGACTTCACCCTCGCGCGTGAGGAGCGAGACCTGGCCCATCTCCCGGAGGTAGACGCGAACCGGATCGGCGCTGCCCGTGTCGTCGTCACTCGCGCGCGTCTTCGCCGGCGCGGGTCGCCGGGGGGCTTCGTCTTCCGCTTCCGGCGCGGCCGTGCGCGCGAGGGGAATGTCGTGTTCACGCAGAACCGAGAGGACGCCGTCGAGATCCTCGCGACCGAGCGCCTTGTCGTCGAACGCGGTCGTCAGGTCTTCGCGGTTGACCTCGCCCTTCTCTTCGCCGACTTCGATCAGGCGACGCACGGCGTCGAGCTCGAGGAGCGCTTCGCGATCGAGCGGCTCCTTGTTCTTCGCGACGTTCGTCGGGGACTTCGCTTCTCCGGAGGACTTCGCGGACGCGGCGACCTTTGCGGCGGTTCGCTTGGCGGTCGTCTTGCGCTTGGTCGTCGGCTTCTTCGAAGCCTTCGACGTGGACTTCCGTGCCCGCTCCGCACTCGAACCCCCGGCCTTCCGCTTGCGCTTCGGCGCAGCAGCAGTCTCGACCGCATCGACCCCGGCGAGCGACGCCATCGTGGCATCGCCGTCGAGTTCCGAAGTCTGCGCGCGATCCGCAGCCGACTCCGTGTTGGGCGCATTCGAGGCCATTGGGGGGGTCCTCCGTAGGCTCAAAAAATTCTACTTCCGATTGCGAACTTCCGCCGCCTCCGCCGGCAAGTTCGCGATCACGTTTCTCGTCTTTGCCTACGCGCTGCCACTTTTGTGAGTAGGCGGCGCGGGGCCTTCGTTGGTTGCACTACCGACACCCATTCGGGCGCGTCGCTCCAGAAGCTGCTTCTGCTTCTCAGCTAGGAGTGCATCCTGGTCCGCGTTCGGGTCGCGCATTTTGCGATTCAATTCTCGCTGACGCGCGTCGAGTCGCCGGCGTTCGAACCAGCGCATCAGGTCGTCGAACACGTGTTCAACGCTGCGTTCTGCACTGTCCGTCGTGTTTGGCGAGCCGTCAGAATTATGCTGTGAGTCGAATGGCGTGTCGTCGACCGCGATTTCCCGCAGGCGACGCTGTGCTTCCTCGTCCATGCGCGCTTCGATGGCGGCGGCGTCTACGCCCTTCTGTTCACCCGTCAGAAGCAATCCGTCACTCGCAGCTTCCACGATCTGCAGGATGATCGACTTCCACGCACCCACGGGCAGGACGTCCTGCATCGTGAGCGCCGTCTCGTCGCCGATGAGGTCGGGACGCTGCAAGCAGAGACGTGCGAGTGAGCGCAGCTGTCGTTCCTCGGGCTGGTCACGTCGCTCTCGTTGCAGACCTAGCGTCTCGTGATCGACCTGCGGGGCTTCCTTCGAACCACGCGCTGCGTCACGAACGATGGCGCCCACCGCGGAGGTCGAGGCATCGACCGCCATCGCGAGGCGCCTCACGTACTCGTCGCGCGACACGGCGTCCGAGACGCGGGCGACGAGCGGTGCCACATGGGCAACCACGTCGGCTTTCTGATCAGGAGTCGCAACTCCTTGACGCAGCGCGTTGCGAATCGTGAGCTCGAGGGCGTCCGGCGCTTCGTCCACCAGCTTCCGCAACGCGTCCGCGCCTTCCGCGTTCAGGAAGTCGTCGGGATCCGCGCCACCGGGGATGAGTGCGGCTCGAACTCGCAACCCATGGGGAAGGAGCACGGCCAGGGCCTTCTCGGTCGCCTGCTGGCCCGCCGCGTCGCCGTCGAAGACCATCACGACTTCCTTCGTACGCCGCCGGATCTGGCTCCCGTGCTCGGCGGTGAGCGCCGTGCCGCAGGTCGCGAGTGCCTCGCCCATCCCCGCCCGGGCGAAAGCGATGCGATCGAAGTAGCCCTCGCACAGGATCACGCGGCCCGCGCGGCGGATGGGTTCGAGGGCAGCCGGGTAGCCGTAGAGCGCCTGGCGCTTGTGGAAGACCGGCGTCTCGGGCGTGTTCCAGTACTTGGGTTCCTGATCGGCCTCGAGCGCGCGACCGCCGAACCCGACGACGCGCCCACGCACGTCTTCGATGGGAAACGTGAGTCGGCCTCGAATCCGATCGTAGTAGCCCTGACCGGACTTGCGTTCGGAGAGCAGTCCGCCCTGGACCCCGGCGTCACCCTTGATGCGCTCTTCGCGCAGTCGCGTGGCGACCGCGTCCCAGCGCGCCGGCGCGAAGCCGATCCCGTACTCGTCGGCGGCCTTGCCGTCGAAGCCGCGACTCACGAGATAGGCGCGCGCGATCTTGCCTTCCGGCGTGCGCAGCGCCTCGCGGTAGAGCGCCTGCGCGAGCTCGTTGGACTTGAAGATCTGACTGACGAGCCCGGTGTCCGGACCGCCGCGCTCTTCTTCGACCTCGATGCCGACGTCGGCGGCGATCGAGCGGACGGCCTCGGGGAAGGTCAGGCCTTCGTGCTTCATCAGGAAGCCGAAGACGTTGCCACCCTCCTGGCATCCGAAGCAGTGGAAGATCTGGCGATCTTCGTTGACGTTGAAGCTAGGCGTCTTCTCGTCGTGGAAGGGGCACAGACCCTTCCAGTTGCGACCGGCCTGCTTCAGCTCGACGTAGCGAGAGACCAGGGCGACGATGTCTGCCCTGCTCAGGATTTCCTGGATCGTGGTTTCCGGGATCCTGCCCAAATCCGCCCTCTCGCTGTCGATTCGGCGCCGTTAGTTCATGCTGCGCCGCGCCTTCTTGAGCGCGCGCTTGCGCGCGGCTGCTTCCTTCTTCTTCTTTCGGATGCTGGGCTTGTCGTAGTACTCGCGCCGCCGCAGCTCCGTCAAGATGCCCGCCTTCTCGCAGGACTTCTTGAAGCGCTTCATCGCGCCTTCGAAGGATTCGCTTTCCTTGATCTTGATCACCGGCATGTTCTCTCCCTCGCCGTCGCGGGGAACCAACCAACACGCGCTGCCGACCCATCCGTCCGGCCTAAGTGAGTATCCGTCTCACTCTCTGTGTGGCGGGCGAATCGGGTCGCCCGGTCACGGTCGCGTGCTCATTGCCTCCTGGCCGCTCTCCGGCTGCTCGTCGTTCTCGGTTTCTCGTCAGCTGCGCTGCAGCCGTGAATTCTCGTGGCCTCGGGCGCTCGGCTGCCCTTGGGCCCTTCCCACCCCGAAGGCTGATCCTCGGCGCGAAAGGCGCAGACCCTAGCAGAGCGGTTTCCAGCACTCAATTTGCCCGTTCATCGAACGAAATCCGGCCTCAACGGGCCGCCGCTCTCCCCACGGGTGGCCGAACCGGAATCCCGGCCGCCAACAGCTCTTCCTTCACTTCCCCGACCGTCGTCTCCTTGAAATGGAAGATCGAGGCCGCGAGAGCGGCCTGGCAGTGGCCTCCATCGGGTCCGTCGTCGAGGGCCGTCGCGAGGTCCGCGGCCCTTCCGCCGCCTCCGCTCGCGATCACCGGGATCGTGATCCGATCCGCGACCGCCTGGAGCATCGCCAGGTCGTAGCCACTCTTGGTGCCGTCCCGATCCATGCTCGTGAGCAGGATCTCGCCGGCGCCGCGCTCGGCCACCTGGGCCGCCCACTCGACGGCGTCGATCCCCGTCTCGTGCCGGCCACCATGGGTGAACACTTCCCAGCGCGGCGGCTCGCCGTCGGCGGAGACCTGCTTCGCATCGATCGCGACGACCAGGTTCGCGCTGCCGATCTTGGCCGCGGCCTCGTCCACGAGGTCCGGGTTCTTGATCGCCGCCGTCATGATCGAGACCTTGTCGGCCCCCGCGTTCAGCAGATCGCGGATGTCCTGGAGCGAGCGCACGCCGCCGCCGACACAGAGCGGCATGAACACGCTCTCCGCCGTGCGCGCCACGACGTCGAGCAGGATGCCCCGCTCTTCGTGACTGGCGGTGATGTCGAGGAAGGTGATCTCGTCGGCTTCCTGTTCGTCGTAGCGCTTCGCGACCTCGACCGGATCCCCGGCATCGACGTGATCGACGTATTTCACGCCCTTCACGACGCGACCCTGGTCGACGTCGAGGCACGGGATGATGCGCTTCTTGAGTCCGTTCGACATGGGATGCTAGGCGCCTCCCTCTTCGAGCGCGGCGACCGCCGCGAGCGCCTCGTCGAGATCGACGGCGCCGGTGTAGATCGCGCGGCCGGCGATCACGCCGCAGATGCCCTTCGCGCGCTCGGCGGCGGAGTCGACGATGTCCTGCACGGTCGCGACCCCGCCCGACACGATCACCGGAATCGTGAGCGCCTGCGCGAGCGCTGCGGTCTGCGGGATGTTCGGACCCGTGAGCATGCCGTCGCGGGCGATGTCGGTGTAGACGATCGCGGCGACGCCGGCGTCTTCGAAGCGCTTGCCGAGGTCGACCGCGGTCGTCTCGCTCGACTCGAGCCAGCCCTCGACCGCGACCATGCCATCGCGGGCGTCGATCCCGACCACGATCTGATTCGGGTGCGCGGCCGCGGCCTTCTTGACGAGCTCGGGATCGCGCAGCGCGATCGTTCCGAGGATCACGCGATCGAGCCCCCAGGAGAGCGCCTCTTCGATTCCTGCGAGGTCACGCAGCCCGCCGCCGAGCTGCACGGGCACGTCCCCGATCGCCGCGAGGATGCGTCTGACGGGATCTTCCGCCATCGGACGACCGGCCTTGGCACCCTCGAGGTCGACGACGTGCACGCGCTTGATTCCGGCCTTCCGGAAGCGGTTCGCCACGTTCGCGGGATCCGGGTCGTAGACGGTCGCCTGGTCGTAGTCGCCCTGGGAGAGGCGCACGGCCTCTCCGCCGAGCAGGTCGATCGCGGGAATCAGCTCGAAGGGGCGTGCCATCAGCTCTGGTCCAGCCACGCGCGATAGGCGTCGAGGAGGCGCTTGCCGGCGGACTGGCTCTTCTCCGGGTGGAACTGGATCGCGAACACGTTGTCCTTCGCGACCGCCGCCGCGAAGCAGCCGCCGTACTCGGCGCGGCCGACGATGATCGATTCGTCGGTCGGCTCGGGGCGGTACGAGTGCACGAAATAGTAGATGTCGCGAGCGGGCAGGGCCTCGACCATCGGGTGGTCGCCCTCGAAGGTCACTTCGTTCCAGCCGATGTGCGGCACGAGCAGCGGCGTGCCGTCGTCGTCCTTGTCGGGGAAGCGCGTCACGCGACCCGCGAGCTGACCTAGGCCCGGGGTGATGCCGTGCTCGGTACCTTCTTCGAAGAGCAGCTGCAGCCCGAAGCAGATGCCGAGGTACGGACGACCGCCGGTCGTGACGTCCTTGATCGCCTCCGCGAGCCCCGCGCTTTCGAGGGCGGTCACCGCATCGCGGAACGCACCGACGCCGGGCAACAGGACGCCGTCCGCGTCGCGCACGACGGCCGGATCGTTCGTCACTACGGGCTCGAGCTCGGATCGTTCGAGCGCCTTGGCGACGGACCGGATGTTTCCCGCGCCGTAGTCGACGAGGGCGATTCGGGGGCGGGGGCCGGGGGGAGGAGAGGCAGCGGGCATGGGGAGCTAGAGGGCCCCCTTCACCGTCGGCAGGCCCGTCTCGCGCGGATCGATCGCGACCGCGTCACGCAGCGCGCGCGCCGCACCCTTGAACGCCGCCTCGACGACGTGGTGCGGGCTCTTGCCGTATCGCTTCTCGACGTGCAGATCGAGACCGGCGCTCTGGCTGAAGGCGTACATGAAGTCTTCGGTCAGGGTGCCGTCGAAGGTCCCGATCATCGCGTTGTCGAGCTCGACCCGATAGACGAGGTAGGGACGATTCGAGACGTCGACCGCAACCTCGACCTTCGCTTCGGCCATCGGCAGCAGGCACGAACCGAAGCGCTTGATCCCGGTCGCGGAACCGAGGGCTTCGCGGAAGGCCTGGCCGAGGGCGATGCCGACGTCTTCGACCGTGTGGTGCAGGTCGACCTCGATGTCGCCCCTGGCCTCGATCTCGAGATCGAAGAGGCCGTGGCGCCCGAAGCTCTCCAGCATGTGGTCGAAGAAGGGGATCCCGGTCGAGACGGAATACTGACCGCTGCCATCCAGATCGATCCGGATCCGGATGTCGGTCTCTTTCGTCTTGCGGGCGATCGTCGCGACCCGGCTCGCGCCGGCCGCGTCCTTCGCAGTCGAGGACATGGAGATGCTCCAGGGGGGTTCGGTTCGGGGGTCCGGCGGGGGCTGCGGTGCAGCGCCAAGTGGGGGGCGGACCCGGAACGTGGGGATCTTACAAGCTTTTTCCGATTTTCGCAGAGTGACGGCCGTCAGCGGCCCACAAGAGAACGGCGGCGCTCTGGGGAGCGCCGCCGCTTTCGAGAACGTGTCGTAGGTGTGGCCGGCTAGAGCTCGAGATCCCGTGCCGCTTCCCGCTCACGTCGGGCCCGGCGGATCTTGGCCAGCCGGAGCTCGACCGAGGCGCCGTGGGCGGTCAGGCCCTCGACGTTGGCGAGGCGGACGATGTCCGCGCCGAGCTCGCGCAGCTTCGGCGGCTCGAACTTCATGAAGCTGGTCCGCTTCAGGAAGTCCTCGACCGAGAGCGGCGAGAAGAAGCGCGCCGTGCCACCGGTGGGCAGGACGTGATTCGGACCCGCCATGTAGTCGCCGACGGCGACCGGCGTGTAGTGCCCCATGAAGATCGCGCCGGCGTTCTGGATCTCCTTCGAGATCTTCTCGGGATCCTCGACCGCGAGGACGAGGTGCTCGGACGCGTACTCCTCGGCGAGCCGGATCGACTCCGCGAGGTTCTTCGTCTGGACGATCGCGCCGCGCGCCTTGAGCGACTTCTTCGCGATGTCCGCCCGATCGAGACCCTTCAGCTGTCGCGTGAGCTGATCCTGTACGCGCGTGATCAATCCCTTCACGTGCGTGATCAGGACGGCTTGCGCGAGCTCGTCGTGCTCGGCCTGCGAAATGAGATCCGCAGCGAGCCAGGCCGGCGTCGCGCTCTTGTCCGCGATGATCGCGACCTCCGTCGGGCCGGCTTCGCTGTCGATGCCGACCTGTCCGAAGACCTGCTTCTTCGCAGTGGCGACCCAGACGCTGCCGGGGCCGGTGATCTTGTCGACCCGCGGAACGGCTTCGGTTCCGTAGGCGAGGGCGGCGACGGCGTGCGCGCCGCCCATCTTGAAGACGCGGTGGACGCCGGCGACCCGCGCGGCCATCAGGACCTCGGGCGTGATCGAACCGTCGTCACGAGGCGGCGTGCACATCACGATCTCGGGCACCTCGACGACCGAGGCCGGGATCGCGTTCATCACCACGGAAGACGGGTAGAGGGCCTTTCCGCCGGGAACGTAGAGGCCGACGCGGGCCAGGGGCCGTACGCGTTGGCCCATGTAGCCGCCGCCTTCCTCACGCATCTCCCAGGAAGAGGGGATCCGCTTGCGGTGGAACTCGCGGACGCGCATCGCGGCCTTGCCGATCGCGGCGCGATCCGCGCTGTCGACCTGCTCGCAGCCTTCGTCCCACTCCTCCGGCGTCACCTCGAGCTCGTCGAGGGCGGCGCCGTCGAATTTCTTCACGAAGCCCTTGAGGGCCGTGTCTCCGTCCTTGCGGACGGCGGCGATGATCTTCGCCACGTCTTCTTCCACGTCCAGGACAGAGTCGACGCGTCGATTGCAGATCGAAAACCAGTCGTCCGCAAACTTCGCATCGTCGCTCTTCAGGACGCGCATCAATTTCGTCGCTTTGGCGGCCATGTATGCCTACCTCCTGTCGCGGCGGGACTCGCCCAGTCTCCTTCTTGCGTCCCGTATCGCGACGGCGCCCGCGCTCGGCAGGTCGCCTGGATGTTCTTCCGGTGTGTCGCCGGCTGTTAGTTCGTCGATCCTCGTTCTTCGGGCCATCGGGCTGCCACAACCCTTGGCCTGCTCGCCAGGTCGAATCGCCGCTCCACTTCCGTGAATCCCGCTTCTTTCAGCAACGCTTCCACTTCGTCCACTTGCTCGGGGGAGAGCTCGATTCCGAGCCATCCGCCCGGAGAGAGATGATCGCCCGCTTCTGCCACCAGCCGTCGGATCACGTCGAGCCCGTCCGTCCCTGCAAAGAGGGCCATCTCGGGTTCGTGCGAGAGCTCCGGAGGAAGCGACCCCTCGTCCGCGCGCGCCACGTAGGGCGGGTTCGAAACGATCAGGTCGAATTTCTCCTTCTTCTCTTCCGATTTCAGCGGCTCGAAGAGGTCCCCTTCCACGAAGCGAATCCTCTCTCCCGCACGCAACACATCGGCATTTTCCGCTGCAATCTGAAGCGCCGCAGGGGAAAGATCACTCGCCACGAGCTCGGCGTGGGGAAGCTCCGACGCCAAGGCGAGGGTGATCGCCCCCGAACCCGTCCCGATATCCAGAATCCGAATCTTCTCTTCTGAATCAGCAACTTGTGTGGACTGTTGCGTACCCCCGCTGGTCTTCGAAAGCGCCCACTCCACCAGGATCTCGGTCTCGGGCCGCGGGGTCAGCACGCCCGAGTCGACCTTTAAGGAGAGGGACCAGAATTCTCGCTCCCCGAGGAGTTGGGAGACCGGGACCCGCTCCTGGGCGCGACGCTGGACCAGCGCGCGGTAGGCGTCCCGCTCCTCCTGCAGCACCGGCTTTTCGTAGTCGATGTAGAGGCGCAGCCGCTCCGTCTCGAGGGCGTGCGCGAGCAGGACCTCCGCGTCGAGCCGGGCGCCTTCGATCCCCGACCGCTTGAAGTAGTCGGTGGTCCAGGTGAGCAGCTCGAGAACGGTCCAGGTCTTGTCGCGATTCGCGCTCGCGGCGCTCACGACGGTCGACCTTCTGAGCAGCTTCGGGCGCTCACGACGGTGCCCCGCCGCCGGGGGCGACTTCGCCTTCCTGGGCGGCGGCGATGTTCGAATGGACCGCGTTCAGCAGCTCCTCCATCTCGCCCGCCATCACCTGGTCGAGCTTGTGGAGCGTGACTCCGGCGCGGTGGTCGGTGACCCGGCTCTGCGGGAAGTTGTATGTCCGGATCTTCTCGCTGCGTTCGCCGGTTCCGACCTGAGAGCGGCGTTCGCTCGATCGCTCGGCCGCGAGCCGTTCCTGCTCCGCATCGTAGAGCCGCGAGCGAAGGACCGTCATCGCCTTCGCCTTGTTCTTGTGCTGCGACTTCTCGTCCTGGCACTGCACGATGAGCCCGGTCGGGAGGTGCGTGATCCGGACGGCGGAGTCGGTCGTGTTGACGCTCTGGCCGCCCGGGCCCCCGGCGCGCATTACGTCGATTCGGAGGTCCTCGTTCTTGATCTCGACGTCGACCTCTTCCGCTTCGGGCATCACGGCGACGGTCACGGTCGACGTGTGGATGCGGCCCTGGCTCTCGGTCGCGGGTACGCGCTGGACGCGGTGGACGCCCTTTTCGTACTTGAAGCGGCTGAATACGTCGGTTCCGGAGATCGAGGCGATCACTTCCTTGAAGCCGCCCTGGGCCGACTCCGACGAGGAGAGGACGTCGATCCGCCAGCCGAGCTCCTCCGCATAACGCGTGTACATCCGGAAGAGATCCGCCGCGAAGAGCGCGGCTTCGTCGCCGCCGGTCCCGGCGCGGATCTCGAAGATCGCGTTCTTCTCGTCGTTCGGATCCTTCGGCGTGAGCAGCACGCGCAGCTCGCCCTCGAGCTCGGGCACCAGCGCCTCGAGTCGCTCGAGGTCGTCCCGCGCGAGCTCCTGCATCTCGGGATCGTCGTCGTCGAGCATCGCCTTCGCGTCCGCGAGCTCCGCGACCGCCGCCTTGTACTTCTCACCGGTCTCGATCAGCGGACGCAGCGCACCCAGGCGCTTCCCGATCTTCTCGATCGCGCCCTGCTGTTTGCCGACGTCCGGATCCGAGAGCTGGGTCTCGAGATCACGTGAACGCGCTTCGGCTTCGGCGATTCTTTCGAGGAAGTCGGGCACGGTGGCTCTCGGGGTCGGGCAGGTGAGGGGACCGCCGCGTCGCGCGCGAAGCAGCGATTCCTGCTGCGATTCCGGGGGGTTCCGGGGCAGGGCGGGCGCGGCGGAGATTAATCGGGGGGCGGGGCGGGTGCAAGGACGCGCGCCACTCGGCCGCCCTCGGGCGGACGAACCGAATCGCCCTCACGATCCTGGGATAACGTCGAATTTGTCGGGATGGGCCCGCGCCCCGGCGAGCGATCCCGCGTTTCGAGCGCAGGGGGGCGACGGGTCGCGCCCTGCAACCGATGGATCAGAGGTCCCGACGAACGTGTCCCTCGAACAACTCGGCAACATCGGTGACTTCATCGGCGGAATCGGCGTCATCGTCACCCTCGTCTACCTCGCGGTCCAGATCCGCTCGAACACGCAGACGGTTCGCGCCGCCTCGCTCGAGGCCGTCGTCCATTCGCATTCACAGTTCCTGGACCGCGTCGCCACCGACCCCGGAACGTGTCGGATCTGGTTCTCCGGATTGTGGGAGGGGGCCGAGCTCTCCGCCGAGGACTCGCAGCGCCTGCTCATGCTGCTGATGTCGGCCGTGCGGCGATGGGAGTCCGCGTTCTACAACGTCCACCAGGGGACGATCGAGCACTCGTCGTGGGCCGGCCTGCATCTCGAGTACACCAACGTCTTCGCGAGCGAGGGCGCGAAGAGACACTGGCCGCTGATTCGCCTCGCGCTCTCGAAGAAGTTTCTTCCTTTCGCCGAAGAGGCGATTCGAAATCACGGCGCGGCCGTTGCGGCGCTCGCGGCGGTGGCCGCGACGAGCGCGGAGACTGATCTCGACGCTGGGCCCTCGTAGGCCGACTCCGCGAGAGCTCCGTCGACCGAACGGGACTCGATTCATGCAGCTCGTCTTCCTCTACGAAGATCTCCCAGAGCCCGAGCCGCGAATCGACACCGGGACCGTAACCGCCGACGACGCGGCGGCACTGATTCGCGAGGCCGTCGTGCCCGAGAGATCCGATAGATAGGAGGACGAATCAGGTGAGACGATTCATCCCGATCGCCGCCGCGGTTCTCGCCCTTCTGGGAATCCTCTTCTCCGCCGAGCACTTCACCGACATCGATCACCACAACGCCGGCTTCGTCGAGTACCCGCTGATCACCGGCTCCCACGTCGCCCTCGGCGCGCTCTACCTCGGATTCGCGTTGCTCCAGTTCTCCACGCGCGTGCGGACGCGCTGGCCGAGCGTCCATCGCGCGCTCGGTCGCGTCGCCGTCGTCGCGGGCCTCACGAGCGGCGTCACCGCGCTCGTCATGACCGCGCTGTACCCGTACTCGGGTCCGATCGCGATGGTCGTCGTCGGGCCTTTCGCGTGTCTGTTCATCGGTTCGCTCGCGCGTGGTCTCTGGTTGGCGCGCGCACGCCGATACCCGGCCCATCGCGAGTGGATGATCCGGGCGATGGCCATCGCTACGAGCATCGCGACCATGCGGCTCTTTTTCGTACCGACGCTCCTGATGCTGGGCGAGAGCGAGGAGATCGCGCGGTGGCTCTCGTTGTGCTGTTTCGCCCTGGCGTTCTTTCTCCATTCGGGGGTCGCGGAGGTCTGGATTCGGGAGACGCGTTCTGGCGCGGAGCCGGGTGTGGCAGGCGAGTCGCCCGCGGCGACGACGACCGGCGGATGAGGGGCGCCAAGGAGATCTTCGCTCCCGCGACGCGGCGGTGAGACCGCGGGTTCACGGGGTGGCCCAGCCTCTGTGCAACGCGATCCTTCGGCGCCGACGCAACCGAGTCCCGCCGGAGCCAACGCATGCTTCCGCACCCCTCGACGGGCCCGCCCCGCTTGCTGGATCGGGTGCGCCTCGCACTCCGGCGGCGCCACCGCAGCCTGCGAACCGAGCAGTCCTACGTAGGTTGGATCCGCCGCTTCATCCTCTATCACGGCAAGCGCCATCCGGACGAGATGGGCTCGACCGAGGTCGTCGAGTTCCTGTCGTATCTCGCAGCGGAGCGGAACGTCGCCCCATCGACGCAGAACCAGGCGCTGTCGGCCCTCGTGTTCCTCTACCGCGAAGTTCTCGGCAGAGAGCTGCTCGGTCTGGACAGCGCCGTCCGCGCCCGGACACCGCGACGCCTGCCGGTCGTGCTCACCCGGGAAGAGGTGCGCGCCGTCCTCGCTGGACTCGATCGCGAGTACGCCTTGATCGGCGGACTGCTCTACGGATCCGGCTTGCGGCTACTCGAGTGTCTTCGACTGCGCATCAAGGATCTCGATCCAAAGCGGCGACAGATCGTCGTTCGGGAAGGCAAGGGTGACCACGATCGCGCGACGGTCTTCCCCGAGGCGCTTCACGATCCGCTCTCGAGCCACCTCGCCGGCGTGCGCAGCCTCTTCGATCGGGATCGATCCAAGCGCCTACCCGGCGTCGAGCTTCCGCACGCAATCGAACGCAAGCTACCGAGTGCCGGGTCCGAGTGGTCATGGCAGTGGGTCTTCCCCGCTCCTCGCCTCTCCACCGACCCCCGCACCCGAATCGTCCGGCGCCACCATCTCCACGAGTCCGGAGTGCAGCGTGCCATTCGACGCGCCGCCGTGCAGGCCCGCGTCCACAAGCGCGTCTCGCCGCACGTCTTCCGACACTCCTTCGCGACGCATCTGCTCGAGGACGGCTCGGACATCCGCACGGTCCAGTCCCTGCTCGGACACCGAGACGTACGCACGACCATGGTCTACACGCACGTGCTCGATCGGGGGCCAATGGGCGTGCGAAGTCCGATCGACCGGCTGTGAACAGGCATCGTCTGAATACGCCGCACGAGCGCCACCCCAGCGGTCGCGCGCTCGCACATTATCCGGACGTTGATTATCAGGCGTCTCGATATCGTGCGCCGGATAACGTGCAGCAGGCGAGATTTCGTATGCGTATCACCCGGATGGGCTCGCCGCGGGGTGAACCGTGTGGGGTATACTGGGCGTCTCGGCGACCACGGGGTGTCGTCGACTATGAGTTATGCGGCAGTCACTCCCAGAAGGAGCGCGCGTCTTGAGCGAAGCGGAGCTGCTCGAAACGGTCACGAACTATCACGGCTTGGCCGTAAGCGCGATGGTCTTTTACCTCTCGATCGTGACGGCGTACCTCGTCTCGGCTCACTTCGTCGGTGAAGAACTGGAACGATCTCAGGTAGGCACGATCACGTTCCTGTTCGTGGCGTTCGCATTCTTCGCGACCGCGGGTTCCGTGGGATACTTCTGGCAAGCATCCCACTACTTTCGTCAAACCCAGTCGTATCAGACTCTCCAGATCGAGGAGCTGGTATCTCCACATGCTCTGATTGGGACGGCCGAGATCCTGGGGATCGTCGCAAGTCTCTGGTTTATGCGTCAGATCCGAGCGAGGCGAAACGACGCCGTGAACGACGACTGAGCGAGCTCCGTGACCGCCGTATAACAAGCCCCTGAAGCGGACATGGCGTTTGACGAGGTGGGAGCGATCTCCGCGACCTCATCTCGCCTAAGGCGAGAAGGCCGCTCGTGGTAGACTGGCGACGACCTTGAACTTCTCGAAGTGGCTTCGCAGGCGATCCACGCCGCTTATGGGCCACTCCGTTATACGGCACTCCCTCGGTTCGGTTGAGATCCATCTATCCGATCTCCAGG
>CAZAUR010000007.1:0-275972 GCA_964488255.1 uncultured Spirochaetaceae bacterium
ACGCCCAACGTCGCCACGTCATCCCCGACCACACCCGCTCCAACGCCCAACGTCGCGACGTCCTCGCCGACCACCCCCGCGCCCACACCGGCCCTGACGCCGTCCCCGACCAACTCCCCGGTGATGGCCCCGGTCGCCACGCCCTCCCCGACCGTCTCCGCGACGGACGTGGACGTATTCCCCCAGCTGAAACCCCGCCGCCGTGGCTAGATCGCCGCTCGAAGATCGGGCGGCCCCGGCCGCGACGTCCCGTTCCGGGATCCCCCCAATGACTGACTCCGGCCCGAGCGCGACTTCGGCGACCCGACCGCGTCGGTCGCCCGGCTGGGCCGCGACCGATCTCGGCGCGGACACGGTCCTCGATCGCGGTGACGACCAGTCGCGCATCGTGCTGAACCCGGTCGCGCGCGTGGTCTGGGATGCATGCGACGGCGAGCGCACGCTCCACGAGATCGCACTCGCCCTCGAAGGCCAGCTCACGCGCGCGCCGGTCGATCACTGGGTCGACGTGACCGGCACGATCGCCGAGCTGCAGCCCCTCGGCTGCCTCGACGTCGTCGCGGACGAGGCCGAGCACGCCCGCGCGGTCAAGATCGTGATGGGCATCGAGGACAAGCCCTACTTCCACTGGCAGCTGCCGATCCTCTTCGAGTCCCTGCTCGGCCAACTCCCGAACGGGTGGGAAGTGATCGTAGTCGTCTGCAACGATCACCAACCCGTCTCCGAGCGTCTGACGCACGCCTTCGAGACCTACGGCGTGCGGTACTTCACCGGCGTCGACCATCCGGCCCACCACCGGATGGACCCCGCCGTCGATCCCCATCGTTACGCGCCGCTCAACCGGATCGAAGCCCTGAGCGTCGCGGCGCGAAACGTGGAGGACGACGATCTCGTCTTCCTCCAGGACACCGACATCTTCCTCTACGGCGGGCTCGACACCGCGATCTTCCCCCGCGGCAACGCCATGGGCGACAACTGGCTGATCGAGAAGGAACCCTTTTTCAGCCATCGCAACGGGCCCGGCGGCGTGAGCCTGCCCGGCCTGCTCTCCGCCCTCGGCGTCGAACAGCCCTTCCTCCCGGGTGGAGTCTCGGTCTTCCTGACGGGCGAGGTCCTGCGCCGCGACGACTTCAAGCTGCCGAAGGACTGCTTCCGGTTCGTGCACATGGTCTATCTGGCGGGCGCGATCATCGGGCCCTCGGACACCTGGATTTCGGAGATGCCGTGCTTCGCGCTCGCGGCGACGGCGAACGGCGTCGAGTACGAGCTGGTCGATGCCAAGCCCTTCCTCGTCGACAAGGACGAGGTGATCTCGCCCGGCACCTTCTACCACTACTACCACGACCCGCGCGACCGGGACGGCGTCGACGGTGCTTTCCACGGCTCGCCGTGGCACAAACAGGCCTACTTCGAACGCGACTTCCTGGAGACCGACATCGGCCCGCTCTACGAGGCCTCGCGCACCGATCACGAGCGCGCGTTCTTCGAGCTCGCGCTGCGCGCACAGCGGCGCCTAGCGCGACCGTCGCGCTCCCTCTTCGAGACCGTCCAGGAAGCGCCGGAAGGCCGGAGCGCGATCCAGGTCCGCCCGCCCCTGACCTCAGCGAGCGCGATCCCGGCCGCGAACGTAGCTGCCCTGCCGACCACGGCCGCGACGAGCGGCGGCGCGCCGTCAGCAGAACCTACGAGCGCGGTCGATCACGAAGAGATCGTTACGCGTCGTCCCAAGAAGACGATCCTGTCCCTCGACGACGTCGACCCCCGCCTTCGCTTCGAATGGCCCGTCGGCGGTGCCCGGCGGCCCTCCCGCTCGCTGCGATCGGTGGACGCTGACGCGAGCCGGCTCCCCGAGCCCACCCGCGCGTTCCTGCTCGAGATCCCCGGCGGCTACATCGGCGATGGCGTCGTATTCGATGCCGATCACTATTTCTCGTTCGGGAAGTGGTGGCTCGGGGGGCACGACGATGCCTGGCGCCTCTACGCGGACAACCGCGAGGTGCACGAGATCGGCCCTGCCCTCGCGCTCGGCGCCTGGTGCGGGGACCAGTTCGAGTACTTCGCGGCGGACGCCCTGCCCCGCCTCTCGATGGCCCTCGACTGGCTCGAGGCGCCCGCGAACCGCCACGTCCAGATCGTGACGCACCGTGAGCACGCGCCGGCGGCGACGTGGTTCCTCGACCGGCTCGGCCTCGGCGATCGCGTGATCCAGAAGGCGCCGAACGCCGCCGCTGGATTCGTGCACCGCGCCGAGCGCGCCTACTACGTCGACGCGTATCCCTCCGCCGGCCGGATCGGCCTCCACCCGCCCGGCGCCCTCGACGCCCTGCAGGCGCGCCTCGGAACCGCCGACGGCGTCGAGCGCGACGTCGTGCTCTACCTCGACTCGGAATTTCCTGCCGGCGTCCGCAATGCCGAGAGCCTGCTCCCGCGACTCGAAGCGCGCGTCGAGGCGCACGGGCTGCATCTGCGACGTCTGACGTCGGAGGAGGATTTCGCGGCGCGGCTCGAGGCCGTTTCGAGGGCGCGTGTCCTGATCGGCCCGCACGGCCCGCACTTCGCGAACCTGGTCTTTGCTCGGCCGGGGACGCAGGTCGTGGAGTTCACACCGCGCGCGTCGCTCTTCCGGGTCGGAGCGGAGCCGCGCCCCAATTACTGGGGGCTGTCGCAGGCAGCGCAGCTCGAGCACTGGACGATCGAGCCCCAGAACGCGACGCCGAACGCAGGCGGCATGATCGTCGACGAGCGCGAAGTCGAAGTGCTCATCGACTACCTGCTCGCCTGAACGTCTCCCGCGCGACCGGGGAACATCGACGCCCCCAGGAGCAGCACGCACGCGACCACGATCGCGGCGGGCCAGAAGTGGTAGTGGCCGAAGTCGAAGAGGCGCGAGTGGCCGCCCACGGTCGCGGCGAGGGTGACGACGCGGAGCAGGTTGAGACCCGCGAGTGCGACGAAGGTGACGGCGATCCCGCGCATGCGATCCCGCCAGGCGGCGGGTGAGACGACGATCGCCGACACGAGACACAACCAGGCATCGAACCCGCTGCAAGCGTTCGTCACCCGGACGGCCCCGTGTGCGGTGTGGAGCAGGATCCCGTCGACGCGCACCTCGATGCCGACACCCGAGAGGATCGCGCCGGCGAGCTCCGCCAACACGACCTGGTAGCGGGGCATGAGGTTCGTCTGGACAGGGTCCGAGAGGAGCACGACCGAGGACCCGATCGCCAGCAGGACGAATACGACGCAGCGGGCGCCGATCGAAAGTCGCGACAGTGAAACTCGCACCCGATCTTCGCCCCCCGGTTCGGTCGAACGCACCCGGGCGGAGTGTGCCGGAGTCTTTGTCAGCCAGCACCAGGTTGGTAGGATTCTCGACGCCGATGAACCTCGACCTTCGCGAGATGCCGATCCTGACCCTGAACGTGCCGGACGACGCGCGTCGGCGGACGTTCATGCAGGCTCAGCTCGACAAGTTCGGGCTCGAAGGCGAGTTCGCGCCGGGCGTGCGCTGCGCGCCCAATCCGGTCGGCTGCGCGCTCTCCCACATGCGCGCGCTTCGCCTGCGCGCGCCCGAGCCGCCTTTTCTCGTCCTCGAGGACGACTGCGAATTCTTCGAGGGTCGCTTTCACTACTCCTTCGAAGTCCCCGACGACACGGACGCGCTCTACCTCGGGCACTCCTCCTTCGGCCTCTGCGACGAGCCCGACCAATGGGGCAACCGCTGGGGCCGGCTGCACAACGTGCGATCCGAATCCCTCGACGCCGACTTCATCCGGGTGTTCAACATGGTCGGGCGACACGCGATCATCTACGTCTCGCCGGAATTCGTGTCAGCCACGATCGACGCCGGCGAGCGCGCCCTGCTCGGCTGCGACTTCCCGATCCCGGGCGACGTGCGCTACGCGGAGCTCCAGCCCGACTATCAGGTCCTCGCGGTCCGGGAACCGATCTGCGTGCAGGCGCAGTCCCAGGGCGGCCGGTTCGAGGCGACCCGGGTGTCGGTCGCCCAGGACGCCGTCGCCTGAGACGCGGGCCCGCGCACAGGACCGCGCGCGAGTTCAGGCGTCGGCGAGCGTCGACAATGGCGCGCGGGTCGCGACGTGATCGGCGCTCCATCGCTCGCTGACGTAGAAGAGCGGCGCGCGAAGCGCGTAGCTCCGGTGGGACTCCTGGGCGATCGCGAACGCGACGTCCCCGGGCCAGATCTCGTCCGCGTCGGCGAGCATCGCGAACGCCTCGCGGCGAAGCGTGCGGCGCGCGTCGACCGAGAGCACGAGCAGCGCGTGCCTCGACAGCATGTTGTAGACGCGAACCCATTGGTCGTCGTGCTCGAACCACTCCACGCCCTTCCACACGCCCGCGCTCGCGATCCCGGGGCGGTCGAGCCCGAAGAGGCTCGTCCCGAGGTACGCGAGCTCCGCGTCCGTCGGAACGACGATTTCGCGTTCGAAGTGCGCGGTCGGATGACAACGGTCGTCCAGGATCAGGAAGGGCGGCGCCAGGTCCTCACGGTCGAGGACGCGGAGATAGGCGAGATCCCAGCCGAAGTGCGCGGGATCCGTCTCCGTCTGACGAACGAAGGTCGGCTCGAGTCCGCATTTCGCCGCGGTGTCGCGCGCGAACGCTTCGCGCTCCTCATGGTCGGGGCAAGTCGGAACGAGAATCGGGATCGTGCTCAGATCGATCCGCGTCCCGACGCTTTTGCCAGACCGATGTGCCAGCGGAGCTCGCGCGACCTGCCACTCGAGCTCGACCTCGACGTGGCAGGCGTCCGCTTCGAGTCGCTGGATGGGCTCGAGGTCGATCCGGTCGCCGGCCAGGAATCGATCGTTCAGCCAGTTCACGTCGACGTCCGCACTCGGATTGGCGTAGGTGTCCTGCACGCGATTGAGCGCGAGATTCACGAGCACCGGCGTTCGCTCGGACGCCATCAACAGGCGATCGATCGGATTGGCCGCCATCGTCGATTCGAAGGTGTTCGGGTTGCGGAACGACAGCGACGACAGCTTCTCGACCAGGTCCGACGTGCGGAAGAGGTTGCCGTCGACGGACATCGGGTAGTTCCAGTAGCCGGGATGCGCCTCGCGCCAGACCCAGCGCGGATCGGCCTCGAGGTCCGGGGGCACCGTCGCCGCCCCTCGCGGATGACAGAAACGCACGTTCTCCCCGAGGCGCAGCGAAACCGAGAGCACCTCCGGGTCGTCGACCAGCATCTGGAGGTGCCACGTGCCCTCGAAGGGGCGCTGGAACACGATGTCGTCCACCAGGAACATGCTGAATCGCGATCGCGCTTCGCCCTTCTCGACGAGGCGGAGCACGTCCGCGTGGAAGTCGACCTCGCGCACGAATTCGGTCCCGGGTTGGCTGCGGGCGAGCGCTTCGTAGCCCGCTTCGAGCTCCGGCTCCGAGGTCGTGTAGAGCACCGTCCGGTGGTGGGGACGGAGATAGAGCTCGTCCATGCTGCGCAGCAGGGCCTCGAGCTGGCACGCGCGGTCCTTGCTGAAGACGATGACCTCGACCGGCTCGGAGGGCGCGACATCGCGGACCTCCACCCCGGGCCGCTGGTCGATCAGGAGGATGCAGACGCCGTTCCACCAGCCCTGCGCCCCGCGGTGGCGCGGCATGTCCTCGACGTCGGCCTCGGGAAGGATGATCTCCTTCTGCCAGGCGACGTTCAGCCCGAGATCGTCGAGGGCCTGTCGCGTCGCGTTCCGGACCCGCGGCCAGTTCCAGTCGTCGATGACCACGACGGCGAGCTCCGAGAGCGACGCACGAAAGTGTTCGATCGCCTTGTATTGGCTCGGGATGCTATGCGCTCCGTCGTAGAAGAATACGTCGACCGGGCCGAGGCCCTTCGGCTCGACCGTGAAGCAGTCCTGCTCGATCACTTCGACTCGGGACTCGCCGCGGAACCGGGAGAGCGTCTCGTAGAAGCGGTCGCGGGGGCCCCCGAACTGGGACCAGTCGTCGATCGCGATCGCATCGATCCGATTCCCGTCGAGCGCGGCCGACAGGCTCGCCCCGGCGTGGCTGCCGACCTCGAGATAGCGACAGCCGTCGAAGCCGCAGAGCGTGTTCAAGAAGATCCGGTTCTTGCGCCCGCACATGCCCTCGACCGCGTGCGCCGCGGGCGACGGCCCTCCTCGCCCGGCTTCGGCCTGGTCGACCGCGCGCTCGACGTGCGTGATCCATTTCTCGAGAGAGCGGGGACGCGATGCCGGGGCGGCGACTTCTTCCACGGGTGCCGCGCTCTCGCCCTTCGGGGCGACCGGAAAGCGGTGCCTCGCCGTCCGGGTCGATCCGCGCTCGAGCCGGCGACGGGTCAGCTCGTCTGCGAAACGGAGCATGTACGGATCGTATTCGGCGGCGGGGTCGACCAACCCTTCGGCATAACGCTCCGGGCGGTTGTAGTAGTGGTGGAAGAAGATCTCGTCGTCGTCGATCGGGACTTCGCGCTTGCCCTCTTCCAGCCAGTGGAAGCGCAGGAAGCGCACGTTCTTCGCGGACACGAAGAGCTTCTGGCGCTTGCGGCCGAGCTCGTCGCGCTTGCAATGGAGCATCTCGAGGAGCGGATCCTCGAAGTCCTCGAACGCGCGGTTGCCCTGATGAAAGAACCAGCGCAGCCCGAAGGAAAGACCGTCGACTTCCTCCGGATCGTGCTCCGAGAGCAGCTCCCGCAATTCCCGATCCGGAATCCGCAGGAACTCGTCGACGTCGAAGAAGCCCATCCAGGTCGAGTTCCCGAAGCGCTCGAGGGAGTGGGCCTGCTGGGGCGGCTGGCCGATCTGCTTGTTGTCCACGCGGTTTCGCCAGCGATACGGCCAGGGCAGGTAGGTGACCGTGCCCTCCTGCTGGTACGGCGCCAGGATCCCCCGGAGCGCCTCGTGGTCCCGGGTCTCGTTGTCGTAGACGAAGACGTGATCGGCGCCGAGACAATGGAGGTAGTAGTCGAGGTAGGTCCCGATCCAACGGTTCTCGTCGCGAATGATCACGGACAGCGTGACTTCGTGCGGCTCTGGAAGCGCAGACGAGAGCGAGAACTCCGCCACGTGCGGCCCGGCTTCCACCTTCAGCTCGAGCGGCGCTCCCGCCGCGCGCGCGCGAGCGAGGTCCTCGGCCAGGAGCGCGTCCTCGAAGTCGATCAGGATCGCCGGCTCCCAGGAATCGAGCCGATGCGGGACGTACTTTCCGCGGATCACCCGGCCGGCGACGTGCAGGTCGATCCCTTCGAAGTCGACGCCGTGCTCCGACCAGTCGAGATCGTCGCCGTAGTGGGGGGCGACGGCGGTGATCTTCGTGCCCGAGGCGTGGACGAAGAGGTCCAGGAAGAGGAAGTAGGCCTCCTCGCCGAGCCGGACGATCTCCATCGGACGAACGTCGATCTCGCCCTTCGCTTCCGAGCCCACCCGCGCCTCCGGTAGCGCGCGGGGTCGTTCCGCGACGGCGCGCCGCCCGGAAGTGTAGGCAGGTTCGGAGCGCGCTGCTCGGTCGCGGCTCTATACTCCGCTCGTCGCCAACCCCGAGGGCTCTCTGCTCGGAGTTCTCTCGAGCGCTCTGCTTTCGGGCCGAGGGCGCGCGCAACGGGGATCGATGAGCTTCGTTTCGATCGCGTTCCTGCTGCTCTATCCGCTGGTGCTCGGGCTGCGCCTGCTCGTCGGCCGCGACGCACGCGAGACGCCCTACCTCGCGGGCCTCCTCGCTTCGAGCCTGATCTTCTACGGGTGGCACGAGCCCGCCTATCTCCTGCTGATCGGCGCGAGCACCGGGGTCGACTACCTGGCCGCGCGCTCGATGGACTCGGTCGCATCGCAGGACGACCGCCTGCGTCGACGCATCCTGACCCTCGCGCTCGCGGTCGATCTCGGCCTGCTCGCCGCGTTCAAGTACGCTGGCTTCGCGGGCCGCCTCGTGGCGGCGCTCCTCGAGCGTCTCGGCGTCGAAGCAGGCCCCGGGATCGCGCAGTTCTCGACGCTCGAGATCCTGCTTCCGATCGGCATCTCCTTCTACACGTTCCAGTCGATGAGTTATTCGATCGACGTCTATCGGCGTCGGATCCCCGCAGAGTCGAGCCTGCTCCGGGTCGCCCTGTACGTTTCCTTCTTTCCGCAGCTCGTCGCCGGTCCGATCGTGCGTGCGGGCGATTTCCTCGGGCAGCTCGAACGGCGGCGGCGCCTCCGGTCGGGCGCCGTGTTCTCGGGCGTGCACCTGATCGTCCGCGGCCTCTTCCTGAAGCTCGTCGTGGCGGACAACCTCGCGCCGCTCGTCGACCAGAGCTGGGGACGCGTCGCGAGCGGCGAAGCGGAACCGGGACTCGCCCTGGCGACGCTGGTCTTCTTCTCGTGCCAGCTGCTCTGCGACTTCGCGGGCTATTGCGACATCGCCCGCGGGCTTGCCTATCCGCTCGGCTTCCGGCTGCCCGTGAATTTCGACGCGCCCTTCCTGGCCACCACCTTCTCCGGATTCTGGCGGCGATGGCACATCACCCTCTCGAGCTGGATGCGCGACTACCTTTACGTGCCGCTGGGCGGCAACCGGGGAACCGCGACGCGCACCGGCCTGAACCTCTTCGCGGTGCTCGTGATGAGTGGGTTGTGGCACGGGGCGGCCGTGACCTTCGTGGTCTGGGGCGCGTTGCACGGACTCGCGATCGTGCTCGAACGCGTGCTGGGCGTGGCGCAGCGGGGCCGCGCCCTTCGCGTCCTCTGGTTCTTCATCGTCCAGGGAGGCTGGATCGCGAGCATGGCCGTCTTCCGCGCCCGCGACCTCGGCGAAGCCGGGACGATCGCGGCGAGCGCGCTCGCGGCGCTGCTCCATCCATCCACCCTCCTCGAGCTGTGGAGCGGGCCGGCCGCCGCCGACGTCGTGACGGGATGCCTCCTCACCCTGCCCGTCTGGGCGATGCACGCGCGCGCGGCCCTGAATGAGCGGCGCCCCGAAACGGTACCCGGCGCGCTCGGGCGGGCCGTCCAAACGGGCGTGATGCTCGCGCTCGTTCTCACGTTCTACACCCGCGCCCAGAGCTTCCTCTACTTTCAGTTCTGATGGAGACCGCGCGAATGGAGCAACGCGTGCACACGACATCCCCGAGCGACGATCCCGGCTCCGGTTCCATCCATCCCGGACGCGTCGTGATCGCCTTTCTCGTCAGCTTCCTGGCCGCCTGTGTCCTCGTCGCGACGGTCGACTGGCGACACGCGTTGCCGGGCCGCGCACCGTCGGTCGCGCGCGTGCCGCCCTTCGAGCGGCCGACGGATCCGAGCGCGGTGTACGGCGGGATCGACGACCTCGAGGTGGGCAAGCTCGCCCTCTACCACGACCTCGGGCAGATGATCGATCGCGCGCGCGAGGCCGACATCCTGATCTTCGGCACCTCGCGCATGCAGCTCGGATTGCGCGAGGAGTTCATCGTGCCGCGCGCGGAGGCGGCGGGGCTCCGCGTCTTCTCTCTCGCCAGCGGACACGCGGAGGGCACGCGGTTCCCCCTCGATGTCCTCCGAAAGCACGACCTGCGACCCAAGATCGTGATCGCGAGCGGCGGCCCCCACCTCTTCGATCGACCGGACGACCGATCGGAGGCGGCGCGGGCGGTGCAGGCGCTCTCGCGCTTCGATGCGATGAAGACGTGGCTCGAGATCCAGGGCGGATGGGCGCTCCGGAGTCGGCTCCACGCCCTGCTGCCCCAGGTCTCGTTCTTCGAGCGCCGCCTCCGGACGAGCTGGATCGTCTATCTCTCGACGCGCACCGGCTGGTGGCAGCCCGCGCGGGAGCCGGACGGCCACTACCCGGTCGCATTCGCGCCCGCGCACGGCGACGAACGCCGCCTCCTGCCCGTCGCTCGCGAGCTCCAGCAGGAGGTCGAGTCGCGGGGAGCGATGCTGGTGCTCACGATCGTCCCTTACGGCGACACGCGCGCCGGACACCTCGCGTTCCTCGCGCGCGAGCTCGACGTCGCCACGGTCGTGCCCAGGATGGACGACCTGACGACCGCCGACGGGTCCCATCTCGACCGCGCGAGCGCGGAACGGATCAGCGCCCGCTTCTGGGAAGCCCTGATGGCGAGAAACGACGTCCACGAACGGCTAGCGTCCGAGCGATGATCTTCGTCTGCATCGCTTCCTACGCCGACCCGGAGCTGCCGCGGACCCTCCGCGATTGCGTCTTGATGGCGCGCCACCCGGACGACCTGCGATTCGGCATCTGCTGGCAGGACGATCCCGAAGCGAAGGTCGAGCTGGAGGCCTTCCGGCAGGACGCACGATTTCGCTTCGCCGACTACACGGTCGCGGAAAGCAGAGGCGGCACCTGGGCGCGTAGCATCGCGGGATCGCTCTGGGAAGGCGAGGACTTCACGCTCCAGATCGATTCGCACATGAAGTTCGAGCCGGACTGGGACGTGCGACTCCTCGGCATGGTCGAACGACTCGACACACCGAAGCCGCTCCTCACGATCGACAGTCCGGTCTTCTACTACGACGCGAACGGCACGCTCCATCGTGATCTGGCGAAGGGCGTCCCGACCAGCCGCGTCAGCAGCTGGGGCGCGGGAAGCGGGTGGTCTCCGTGGTCGATCTGGGGACCGCCGCACGAGCGCCTGCCGGCGCCGATCCGGATGATCACCGGCAATTTCGTCTTCACCCTCGGCCGCTGGAACGAGGAAGTCCCGCAAGACCCGGAGCACTACTACTGGGGCGAAGAGTGGAGCCTCTCGGTCCGCTCCTTCACCCACGGCTACGACCTCTTCGCCCCGGAAGAGATCGTCGTCTGGCACATGAACCACCTCGACGGCGGTCCGCGTCGCCACTGGGAGAAGGGGCAGGAGGTCGTGGCGGCCCACAACCTCGTCGCCTTCGATCGGCTGGACCGATTGATCTACGCCGACGACCCGGAGGCCCACCGAACCCTCGGCCGCTACGGCCTGGGCGACGAACGAACGCTCCGCGACTTCGAGATCTTCTCGGGCTTCGATCTCCGCCGGAAGGTCGCGCATCCGGACGTCTTCACCGGACGCCCGCCGGACCCCGTGACGATCAAGAGCGACCTCGACTGGCGGCGCTGCATCACGATCGAAGAAGCGTTTCGGCGGGATCCGTCGTTGGATCCGCAGCAAGGCCGCTGACTCCGGCGCGGGACTTGCGGGTCGCCCGTTTCAGCGTTCCGTGAGCTTCGACGCGAAGCTGGCCCGCACCTTCTCGCGATCCTTGTTCGCGAAGTACCAGTCGATCGTGTCCCGGAGCCCGTCGCGGAAGGCGACCTCCGGCTTCCAGCCGAGCAGCTGCTGCGCGAGCGCGTTGTCGGCGACGCGGTTGAGCGGTCCAGTCGGCATGTCGGGCTGGAGCTCGATGCTCGGGGAGAAGCCCGTGTGCTCGAGCACCATCTCGACGGCCTCGATCACGCGGATCCGCTCCATCGTGCCGAGGTTGATCGCCGTGCCGTCGTCGATCGACTCGGCCGCGGCGATCGTGCCACGCACGATGTCGCTCACGTGCGTCCAGTTTCGGACCTGCTCCCCGGTTCCCCAGACCACGAAGGGGTCGAGCTCGAGGAAGGCGCGCGCGATCATCGCGATCACCGCGTGATTCTCGCAGCCCCGCGGCCCATAGACCGTGAAGTAGCGACAGCTCGCGGACTTCATGCCGTAGTCGGCCGCGTAGGCCTGCAGGGTCTTCTCGCCCATCAGCTTCGCCCAGCCGTACGTGTTGTCGGCATCGAAGGGCGGCCCGACGACGTCCTCGCTCAGGTAGACCGTCTCTTCCGGAGACGACTGCAGGTGGTTCGGGTAGACGCAGCCCGACGACGCGAAGACCACCTTCTCGACGTTCGCGCGGTGGCAGGCGTCGAAGACGAGGCCGTCGAGCATCAGGTTCCCGGCGCAGGCGGCCTGGTGGAGCTCGACGTAACCCCGCCCGCCGTGGTCCGCCGCGAGGTGGAAGACCGTGGCCTGGCCCTCGACCGCCGCCAGCGTCGTCTTCTGCTGACGCAAGTCGCCATGGACGAACTCGACCCGCCCCGCGTCGACGTGCGCGGAGACGTTCTCGAGGCGACCGCTCGACAGGTCGTCGACGACGCGAACCCGCGCGCCCCGCTCGACGAGGGCATCGACCAGGTTCGACCCGATGAAGGACGCGCCCCCGGTGACCAGCACCGGTCGGTCCCGCCAATCGAATCCCCCGAGCTCGTCTCGTGTCGTCATGCTGCTCTTCCTTGTTTGGCGGCCCGCTGCGCCCGGGCGATCGGGAGATACGGGTTCTCTCCCTGTTCGATTCCGCAGAGCGCGAGGTCGCGCGCATAGATCTGCTCGACGCGGCGGCGCGTCGCCTCGTCGTAGAAGAATCCGGGATCCGGACTCCCCTGCTCACGAAGCCACGAGGCCGGGCGATCGCCGACGAATCCGGTGACGACGCCAGCGTAGCGGTTCGCGTTGAGGCGCCGCGGCGCGTGTTCGAATCCGAGCTCCCGCGCGAGGGCGGGAAGGCTCCGGTCGAGGGTCTCCGTCGCGAGGACGCGATCCGGCACGAGGCCTTCGATCCGCGCGCTCTGCGGCTCGAGATGGTGTTGCAGTCGGTTCCCGGACTTGGCCACGGCGCCGATCGCCTCGACGCACTCGATGAAGCTCGCGCCCGACAGGTCGACCTCCCCTGCATCATCCGCGAATCGCCAACGCGGGTCCGCTCCCACGACGAAGGAGACGTAGTAACTGACGAGTCGGTCGAAGGGGTTCCGGACGAAAAGGAACTTCCGGTACGACGCGAAGCGGGCGATCTCCTGGGGCCAGATCCGATGCGGATCGAGCTCGTGTTCGCCCTCGCCCAGCTCGAGCCCGAGCGAGTCGGCGAACCAATGCTTCAGCGTGTTGCACGCGCACTTCGGACTGAAGATCGCGATGAAGCGCCGATCGTGATTCGCGAGCTGGTAGAAGGCCATTCGAGGGGGATCCGCATCGATCGACGCCCAACCGCGTCGCGCTCGGGTGAACTATGCAGCCGCGACCGCGCGCAATCAATCGCGATTCGGCGTTCGCTGGCTCCGATGCGAGATCGCTGGCATAATGGGCCCGTTGCAGTGCCTCGCCGCGCCTGCGTGGCCCCCCACACACTGACGGCACGTCGAGGATCACGGGACTCCGAACGGACCGAATCGGCTCCGAGAAAGGGTCCCGACTCGCTGCGCGCCTCGAGCGCGCCACGCGCGACGCCGATAGGGGGGAACATGGATCCTTGCACGGACCACGACGAGGCCCGACGCCGGCCGGGATGCGCTTCGAAGGCGCACGGGCAGAGGGCGCGGACGCGGCCGCAGACGGCGCCGCGAAGACTGCGATCGCTCGGCCTTGGTGCGATCACGGTCCTGCTGGCCGCGTCGACGGCCCAGGCGGATCTCCTCCCGCACATCACCTACACGATCGATCCGCCGAACAGCGACCTGATCGTGGACACCGAGTCCGACGTCCAGCTCGGCATCCTGGCGAACGTGCAGTCGTCGGTGATCGGTCGCCAGGACACGGGGGCGCTCGCCGGAACCTTCCAGGCGGCCTTCGGCCCGAGCATGACCGGCGGACCGGGACGCGTGTACTTCCGCAACGCGGACCTGCTCGGCGGCGCGCTCCGCTCGGACATCGGGCTGACGATCCCGCTCATCGCGCTGACCGGTGACGTGCAGACGGCGACCCGCGACATCGACCTGATCCTCGATACGACCCTCGGAATCCCCTTCGCGGAGACCGTCGAGACGACGCCGGGCTTCTTCGAGTTCGGCCCGATCGACATGGTCTTCGCGGTCGATCGAACGCACGACTGGAACGTCGACGAGCAAGGCGGCACGCCCAACCTCATCATGGGCAGCCAGACGCAGATGGACACGCTCTTCGTGACCGTGGGCGTCTCGGGCTCCGTCGCCGCGAACGGTGGCGTCCACGACCTGTCCTTCGGCTTCATGTCGGCTGACACGACGACCTTGACCGTGATGGACAGCGTCTTCTTGCCGAGCGAGGGACAGAACCTCGACTTCGACGCGGACCTGTCGGTCACGGCGCTGGACGCGATGGTCCTGGGGGACGCGCCGACGCCGATCCTGCTCCCGGTCCCGGAGCCTGCGGCCCTTGCGCTCTCGCTCGCTTCGCTGGGCGCCGTGGGCGCCGTGGCCCGCGTCCGCCGCCGCAACGTGGAAGACGATCGCGACTAGAAGCCGAAGACGTGGGTGATCGCCGGTAGCGTTCGGCGCCGCGCGTCGTCGCGACCGGACTCGACGTCGTCCGGGGACGGTGCCGGGACGCGGATCGCCATGCGCGCGGCGCCCGGCCATTCGTCGGCGACCTGCACGCATTTGCCGTCCCACAAGACCTGCGGTGTCTCCTCGATTGCACGACCGTCGATCCGGAACTCGACGCGTCGCTCGAGGATCCGCTCGCCGCATCGTTTTCCAGCGCAGCAGACCGCCACGAACCCGCGCTCGAGCGGCGGGCCCTCGAACTCGAGCCAGCCGGTTTGCCCTGCGTCGATCGGTCGAAGGCCGGCGCACGCGGCGCGGCGCGCGCACTCCGGCCGTCCGCGCTCGAGTGGCGGCACGTCGTCCTCCGGGTCGGATTCCCAGGACGACCAACCCGGTGCCGGGGAACCGGGGTCTCTCTGGGAGGACGGGCGCAGTCGGATCCCGGCGTTCCCGAAGCGAGGACGCTCGCCGGTCCAACATCGTGGCGTCTCGTCGAGATCGCAGAGCCCCGGGTCACACGCGATGGGCTCGGGCAGTCGGGGCCCCATCGTGGCGTCCGACGCGAGCGGCCAGCGCCGTCGCGGGTCGGGCGCGTCGGCCACGGCGTCGATCGCGAGCAGGAGCGCTTCGGAAAAGGCGTAGACGATCGCATCCGACGTCGTTTGGAAGAGCAGCGGACCGGGATGCCAGTCCCGGAACACGACCCCCAGCGACCGTCGACGCCCGGAATCGAGCGGAAGCACCTCGCCTGCGCGCGTCGTGTCGTGGAGCGAGTCGCCGACGGCGCCCCACTTCTTCCCGGGATAGCCGGCCTCGAGCAACCCACGTTGCATGCAGAGCGCGTTCACGCCCAGGGGCGCGTACGCGTCCAGCAGCCGATGGTCCATGTCGGCCAGCCGTGCACAATCCGACGTGTAGACGAGCTGCGGGACCGGCCTGCTCGCGAGCGCCGCCGACCAGCGATAGAACGTCTCGTGAAAGCTCGGCGGGTCGTCGCGTCCCGCCTCGAAATACGTCCATGAATAGTGCACGACGTCGAGGTCGTCGCCGAGGAACGTCTCGAGACAGAAGATCTGATTCTGATAGGCGTCCCCGCAATGGCCGTCTTGCCCCGCGTTGCGGACTTCCATTCGCCCGCCCCCCGCCGAGAGGATCGGCCCGAAGAGACCCAGGAGCTGGTCCGGATACGCGTCGGCCCGACAGTTCGCCGCCCCTGATAGGACGGAGCTCCCGATCATGCCGACGACGAAGGGATCCCCCCAGACGAGGCTCTGCGCGAACTTGTCGCGCAGGGCCGCGACCCTCGCCTCGGCGTGGAGATCGTCCGCTCCCCGAAGCCACGTACGCTCCAAGACGCGCGAGCCGTCGTAGTAGTCCTCGAGCATCGCACGCAGCTCGAGGGCGGCGGTGCGGATCGGAACGAGGTCGAGCCGCGTACGCGGCTCGGAAGGCATGGCGAGCCGACACGACCCGAGGATCGCGCAGCCGACGAAGAGCGCGATCCCGAGCAGCAGGCAGCGACCGCGATCGCGGCGTGGAGACCGTGCCAAACCGACGTCGCGCGATCGGGTGTCGCTCACGAATCGAGCTCTCGGATCGCCTCGGCCAACCCTGCGAGCTGTCGTCGAAGCGCCGCGATCTCGTCGTCGAGGTCGACCACGGTCTCGGTCTCCGGGACGGCGACCGCGTCCCCTGAAAGCGCCGCCTCGAAGCGCTCGAGATCGTGCGGCGAGAACAGAACACAGCGATCCGGGTGCGGATGCAGGAACCGAATCGCCTTGCCCACGTTCGACCCGAAGGTGCCGAGGAAGAGCTCCGACCGGATCGCGATCTCGACCTCCGTGAGCAGTCGCCGGGTCTCCTCCGATATGAAGCTGCGAAAGTCCGGGGCGCTCCCCTCACGGTCGGTGCTGCCTTTCTCGTGCAGGTCTTCCCGCCGGAGCGCGAAGACGTCGAATCCCTGATGCTGCGGCGCCGTCAGGCTCGAGACCCCGTCGCCGAGTCCCGCCCGAGCGAGCTCGCTTCGCAACTCCTCGACCGCCGCGTGATCGTCGCTCATCGCGAAGATCGGCAGGCCCGCCGCGCTCGACTCCCCGAGCCGCTGGACATAGAGCGCGGCGGGGTAGTGGATGTCCTCGTCGCCAACCTTGTCGCCTCGCCGAACGTGAATCGCGACGTGCCGACTCCCCCGCTCGGCGAGCCCGGGGTTCGCGAGCGCGATCCTGCGTTCGACGTCCTGCGCGACGCCGGGCTGCATGCGATGGATCATGACGAAGAAGGCGGCCAGCACGTTCATGAACCCGTCGATCGGAATCGGGCCGAGCCTCAAGCGCTCTGCGCGATGAGCACGCACTTCGTCGAAGACCGTGCCGGCTCCCCGGATCTCGCTGTCACACACGACGGACATCCCTTCCTCCGCGGAGAGCGCCGCATCGTCCTCGATCTCGTCGCAGAAGGGCTCGAACCAGTCCGCGAAGCCCCGAGCACCGCGATACGAGAATTGCCTCGAATCGAGCGCGAAGCCCCGATCGTGAGCGAACGCGTGGATCATCGCGCGCGCGACGGTGGTGAGCTCCGCGTAGAAGCCGCGGGTACCGAGCCGGTAGGACTCGGACCGGGGCAGCGCGCGATTCCGCTCCTGCCAGGCACGCAGAAGCACGCCGTTGCGGGCCTTCTCGAGCACCACGTGCTCGTGATAGGCCGCGAAATCCGCAGCATAGACCCGGCGGATCCGTTCGAGCTGCGACGGGGAGAGGTCGTCCTCCGCGACCCGAAAGCGTCCGTAGCCCCAGCGATCACGGCGCTCGTCCCGCGATCTCCGGCGCGGCAGGGGACCGGCCGGTGGCGCCCCGAGTCCTTGCAGGAACGCATCGAGATCTTCGTCGAGGGTCTCGACGCAGCCGTAACGATCGATCCTCCGCCCGGCCAGGAACTCCGATTGCGCGAGCAGGTGCGCGTCGAAGCGCTCTCGCTCGATCGCGGACACGAAGGCCTCGAATCGCTCGGAGCCGTCCGGCATGTCGAAGAAGGAGTCGACGTCCCCCTCGCGCTTCATCTCGTCACGCAGCGAGACCTCTTGATAGGCGGAGAGCAGCCGCTCGACGGGATCCCGCAGGAAGGTCACGACGGTCGCTTCGCGCCACACCGCTTCGTCGATCTCGTCCGCGAGCAGGCGCTCCGCGTGGTATTCCGGTCGAAGCAGCGCCGCTTCGAGGGTGCTCGAGGCGCTCTTCGCGACGAGCACGCAGATGAACCCGAATCGATGCGAGACGATGCAGCGCGGATTCATGTCGTCGCATCCGATGCGGCGACCCCGACATCGCCTTCCACCCGGGTGGCGCCGACCTCGCCGGCCAGCTCGTCGCGCACGAAGAGCAGCCACGCGAAGATCGCGATCAATCCCGAAGCCGCCGACCGGTGGAGGACGCCGAACAGTCCGGCCAGGGACCACCACGAAGGCGCGGGTGCACCCGCGGCTCGCGCAGCCCAGGCCTCGACGTCCGCGAAGAGCAGCCCCACCTCGAAGCAGGTCACGGCGACGAGGCCGACGACCATGCCTCGGCCCCGCGTTCGTCGCGACACGCCCGGCGTCGCGAACACGGCGACGACGAAGAGCATCCCGACGTAGGCGTGGGGATGATGGGGCTGGCGAAGCACCTCCGATCCGGACGCAGCGCCGGTCTCCAGGCGATAGGTCGGGCCCGTCTCGCCGGGTTCGATCGAGAGGTGACGCGCGTTGGGACCGATGGCCGCGTACCCCGCGTCGAGGAGCGCGACGTTCGCGCGCTCCGCCCATTCGAAGACCGGGAGCCACGAGGTCGCCGCGGTCGCGACGGCGTAGATCAGGAGGAACCGGGCCCCCATCCAGATCAGCCATCGCCGGCGATCCGCGGCCTCGGTCATGCCTGCACTCCGGCTGCCTCCTGCGAAGCGACGTGTTCGTGCAGGATCTCGAGGAGGAGCTCTTCCGTCACGTTCGTCGCGCGGGTGGGCGGCGGCGGCCGATGCCAGGGGCGTGTCAGGCATTCCCCGGTGTAGTCCTGCTTGAACCAGACCTTCTCGCCCTCCCGGTCGAGGACCGGCACCGGGTAGTGGATGATCTTCGGCACCTCGTCCCGTTGATCGAGCCAGTTGTTGCACACGCCGAGGTGGTCCTGGGTCCGGATCTCGAGTCCGCCCTCGAGCATCGCGATCACGAGGGCCCACATGTCCGCCGCCCAGCAATCGCGATGGGTGTTCCGGATGTGATGCGAAAGCGAGAGGAAGCGACCGACGATCCGCCGCATGTCCCCGGCCGTCGCCGCGAAGGGATACATCACGATCGACTCCGGGCGGATGCGATCCAGGACATCGGCCCCGAACTCGCGCCAATAGGCGTGGTCGGCGATCCCGTGATCGACCCATCTCTGGCCGACGACGGTGCCCGGTGTGACGTCGAGTTCGACCCGATCGACGAAGACCATGTCGGGGTCGAGAAAGAGCACGACATCGTCATCGCGGAGATCCTCGCTCCGCTGGAGCCAGCGACGCATCGAGGCCGGCTTGTTCGCGATTCCCCAGCGGTCGCCGGTTCGCTCGTCGACCATCCAGCAGGGCATCCGCACGACTTCCGATCGCGCTTCGGTCTGGAAGGGGCGCGACCAGTGTTGGCTGTCGACCGAACAGAGTCGAATGAGCCGACCGGGCTGACCGACGCGCTCGAAGGTCGCGTCGAGGAGCTCCGTCTGCCAGGCCTGGTAGTTGCTGTTGCTCGTGCTGTAGACGGTATATGCGATCTGGGCCAAGCTTGATCCTCGCGCTGGCCGCCCGTTCCCGGCACTCGCGCGCACGCGACCCCCCATGCGATTCCTATTCTACAACAACTACTGCAGCGGTCGATCGGGCTTGAGCAACGGCATCATGTCGATCGAGGTCGGCGTCGTGCTCGCGTGGTTGATGGATCGCGTTCTCGTGCTCGACGGCGACGTCTCCCCACCCGCGAACGTGGTCGACTACGGCGCGCGCGTCTCCAACGCGCGGCCGAGTCGGGTCAGCGACCTGATCGACTTCCCGGTCCCCTGGATTCCATCGAATCGGATCGACCTCTCCGGACTCGACGATCTCGAATTGATGTCGGATCGACAGATGGGCGCCGTCTTCGTGCATCCGCCGTCGCTCGAGACGGCGACCGAGGATTTTCGCGCCTTCGCCCGGGGTCGCGAGGAGATTCTCCGAGACGACGAACGCGTTCGACGCGCGACCGTCGTCCGCATGTCCGGCGGCCCGCCCGATGCCGAGGCCGGCAATCGCCTGAGCAACCTCTGCTTCTATTCGTACTTCTTCTACCTGGACACGCGGACGAAGCACGCCGTCCATCGATTGCTCCGGGCGATGACACCCAAGGCCCCGTACCGCGCCCTGGCGAGTCGGATCGCGGCGGATGTCGGACCGATGAACTGCGTTCACATCCGACGAGGCGACTTCAAGCGAACGATCGGAACCACGACCCGCGACCGACGCCCCGAGGAAGTGATCGCGCTGCTCGATCAGCATTTCGAACGGGATCAGAAGCTGGCGATCGCCACCGACGAGATGGACGACCCGTTCTTCGAGCCGATCCTCGCCCACTTCGGCGAAGCCTTCTTCCTCGACGCCCTCGTGCTCGACGAATACGGCGAAGCCTTCCGCGCGCTTCCCCAACACGACAGCATCGCCCTCGCCTTCCTCTCCCAGCTCGTCGCCGCGGAGTCGGAGGACTTCATCGGTTCGATGTCGAGCACCTACACGTCCATCATCCAGCGCTACCGCGGAAACGCGGGACGACCCGAGCGCTTCAAGTTCCTCTGGAACGAGATCCCGGACCCGGGTGTGGCGCTCGAGCGCGGAAGTCACGCCCCGAGCGACTGCATCCCCCTCGATCGCGGGATCATGGTGGAAGAGTTCAGCGGGCCCTACTCGTGGAACCGATACAATCCGAGGCTCAATCCGGCCTGGATGCGCGAGTGGCCGGAGGGGATTCTCGACCCGGCGACGCGCGAGGCAGGACCACCGCCGGCTACTCCCCCGCTGACGCGCGACGAACCCGAAACGAGGCCCCCGATGCCTCTGAGGCCCCCCATGCCCTCCATGCCCTCCATGAATCCGACCGACCGCGAGCCGCCGCCGCCCGGCGCCATTCGAGTGGAAATCGCCTTGACCGGCGGCCAACGCCACGAGGTCGTGCTCGAAAAGGATTCCGACCTGCTTCGGCGCCTCTTCGAAGCGCTCGCCGCGGCGGCCCAACCCCCGCCGCGGCCCGACCCGACCTACTTCGAGATCCCCCTCGAGAACGGCCGGGTCGCGCTCTCCTTTCCCAGCACCCATCTCGTCAGCATCGTGACGGAGCCGCCCGTCCTCATTCGCAGCTGACCGTGACCGTGACCGGGAAGGTCTTCGGCGTCGGGATGTTCAAGACGGGGACCACGACCCTCGGCGTCGCCCTCGAACGACTCGGCCTCCGCGCCCACCACTGGTTCTGGCCGCAGCTCGACGGACTGGCGCCCTACTTCGACCTCGACTCCGCGAAGTTCGCCCCCTTCGAGCCAGAGATCCGAGCGAAGGTGGAGCGCTTCGACGCCTTCGCCGATGCCCCCTGGCTCTTTCTGTATCGGGAGCTCGACGCCTGGTACCCGGGGTCCCGATTCGTCCTGACCCTGCGACGGGATTCGGAGACGCTCGTGCGGGCCCAGCTCGGTCAGTGGCGCCGCCTCGGCATCCTCGAGCAGTGGCTCGAAGAGGAAGGCTACTACCCGCCTCCGGAGAAGTTCCTGGAGCGATACGAGCGACACAACGAGAACGTGCGCGCCTACTTCCGGGATCGGCCCGACGACATTCTGGAGATCTGCTGGGAGACCGAGCGCAATCCGTGGGGGCGTCTCGCCGACTTTCTCGGCATCCGTCCCGCGCCGGCCGAGCCCTTTCCGCACGAGAATCGCGCGCCCGCGCCTAGCAACGCGGAAACGGCTCGTTGACCATGGGACGCTCGAGGAACGCGCAGAGCTCGTCCCACCCCTGTCCGCCGCAGACGTCGAGCACCAACAGATCGTCGGGACGCGCCGCGAAGTAGGACCTGACCCGCGCGTCCTGCCGGACGTACGCCGCTCGAAAGGTCTCCTCGTCGAAGACCTCCGAGCCGTAGAGCTGTCGACAGAGCTCCACGACCCGCGGCCGCTCGAACGCGCCCTCGAAGAAGAAGCGGCGACACGAGTCGAGCCATGCGTCCGTCTCGCGAACGGTGTAGATGAATTTCGAGCCGGGGTATCGCACGTCGAGCTCCGGGAAGGACAGCGCGATCGGCGTATCGAGCAGCGCCTCGTGTTCGTCGAGGGCGCGGGGATCGATCTCGATCGATCCGTCCTCGAAGGCGTACCCGGGGTAATGGATCGTCCGGACGCCGAGGGTCTCGAGCGCGCGGCTGAGCGACTTCGTGCCGGTCCGGGAAAGGCCGACGCCGAGGATCCTTCCGGCGCGGCCCCGATCCTCAGCCGTCATGCACCGCTTTTCGCTGCGCCCGTCTCGAGTCCCCGCTCGAAGTAGCGGATGCTCGCGCGAATCCCGTCCGCGAGGGGCGTCTTGGGCTCCCACCCGAGCAGCCGCCGCGCCCGGGAGATGTCGGGACATCGCTGCTGCGGATCGTCATGGGGGAGCGGCTCGTGGACGATCTTCGAGGCCGATCCCGTCTCCTCGAGGACGAGTCGAGCCAGCTCGAGCATCGACGTCTCGACGGGACGTCCGAGGTTGACGGGTCCGGTCACTTCGTCCGAGGACTCCATCAACAGGATCAAGCCATCGATCAGGTCGTCCACGTAGCAGAACGACCGCTTCTGGGTCCCCTTGCCGAAGATCGTGATCGGTCGATCCGTGAGCGCCTGCGTGATGAAGTTCGCGACGACTCGGCCATCGTCCGCACGCATCCCCGGTCCGTACGTGTTGAAGATCCGGGCGACCTTGATGCGGACCCCTCGCTGGCGGTGATAGTCGAAGAAGAGGGACTCTGCGCAGCGCTTGCCCTCGTCGTAGCAGGCCCGGGGTCCGATCGGGTTCACGCTTCCGGCATAGCCCTCGTCCTGCGGACTGATGTCGGGATCCCCGTACACCTCGCTCGTCGAGGCCTGGAGGATGCGGGCCCCCGTCCGCTCCGCCAGATCGAGGGCGCTGATCGCGCCGAGGACGCCGGTGCGCGTCGTCTGGATCGGGTCGCACTGGTACTGGACCGGCGAAGCCGGGCAAGCGAGGTTGAAGATCCGGTCGACCTCGAAATCGAGCGGGTCGCAGACGTCGCGCTGGACGAACTCGAAGCGCGCGTCCGCGCTCAGCCACTCGACGGCCTCGGTCCGGCCGCTGCTCAGGTTGTCGACGCAGACGACCTCGTCGCCGCGATCCAGCAGTCGAGCGCAGAGATGCGTGCCGAGGAAGCCGGCGCCGCCGGTGACCAACACCCTGCCGCCGCGCTGATTCGAAGCTGTCACCTGGAAACCACCTCGAGCGATTCGCGGGCCGGCACGTCACGCGCTCCCATTCCTGCGTCGCCGCCCAGGGAGGAATCGATCGCCCCCCACGCGCGCGTCCGAGCGCAAAGCATACCGATCAATCGGGCGCGCGTGCTGCGAGTCCCGATTTCTGCCAGCTTCCGTCGTCTCGCGGGACTCGAATGAGCAGCGGTCCTCCACGCGCGTTCGGCCTACGCTCTCTCGCGGGCCGATCCGCTCTCCGGATCCCGGAGGAACCTGGTCGTGGTCCCGGGCACCGAGATCGAGACTGTGATCGACGCTTCCATACGCCCAGCTGAACGGGAACCCAAGAGTTGAGCACCGGCCGCGCCCCGTCCGACGACCGTCAGATCCCGACGCCGGTCCGCCTCGCCTTCGGCGCCGGCGCGATTGCGGATGGCTGCAAGAACGCGGGCTTCGACGTGTTCCTGGGCCTCTACTACGTGACGGTCCTGGGCCTGCCGGGGACGCTGTCGGGATTCGCGCTGCTGCTGGCGTTGCTCGTGGACGCGGTCAGCGACCCGCTCGTCGGGTCGATCTCCGACAACTTCCGATCGAAGTGGGGACGGCGGCACCCGTTCATGATCTGCGCGGCCGTGCCGATGGGCCTGTGCTTCTTCGCCCTCTTCGCGCCTCCCGCCGGACTGAGCGAGAGCCAGCTCTTCGCGTGGCTGCTCGTATTCTCGGTCGCAACGCGCATCAGTTTGACGCTCTACAAAGTGCCCGCCGATGCGCTCGGTCCGGAGATGACGGACCACTACGACGAGCGCACGACGCTGATGTCGATCCGTTGGGCGATGGGGCTCGGCGGCGGCATCGCGCTCCAGGTCGTCGGCTGGCTCTTCTTCTTCGAAGACCGCGCCACGATCGCGGAGGGCCGCCTCGATCTCGACAATTTCCCGGCCTTCGGCGTCTTCATCGGCCTCGTGGTCGCCGTGTCGATCCTGATCGGGACCTTCGGAACCGCCTCCGTGATTCCGAAGCTGAGCCGCGTCGCCGAGACGACGCGTTTCAGCGCGCGGCGTTTCGTCGAAGGCCTGCGGGCCGCGCTGGGAAGCCACTCGCTCCGGGTGCTCCTCGGCGCAGCGATCCTGTCCCAGACCGCGGCCGGCGTGGCCGAGGTCCTCGGCGTCTACATGTCGACGTGGTTCTGGGGCTTCGACTCGGATCGCATGGCGCTGCTCGCGGGCTTCACGGCGATTCCGGTCGTGCTGGCGGTCGTCGCCGCGCGTCGCGTCAGCATCCTGGTCGGGGACAAGCGCAAGACCTTCATCCAGCTCGCGATCGCCCTGATCGTCTGGGCGCCCCTCGCGGTCATCGCTCGCCTCCTGGACCTCGCGCCGACGAACGACTCCGATTGGATCGTCCCTTTCGTCGTGGCGCATACGTCCGTGCTGATGTTCGTGGTCGTGCAGCTCGTGATCCTCACGAGCTCGATGATCATGGACGTGACCGACGAGGTCGCTCTGCTCTCCGGCGAACGCCACGAGGGCATCGTGATGTCGACGCTCAGCTTCGCCGGCAAGTGCACGTCGGGGCTGGGCAACTTCGTCGGCCTCTCGACCCTCCAGTGGATCGGCTTCCCATCCGGCGACGCGGCGGCGATCGACGCCGTACCCGAGCAGACGATCCTATGGCTCGGCCTCGTCGCCGGCCCGGGGCTCGTCGTCTTCTACGGGGCAGCGCTGGTGATGGTGCAGCGACTGCGGCTGACGCGAGCGCGCTACGAAGAGATCCAGGCCGAGCTGGCGAACCGGCCAGCGAGTTAGTGGGCGGTGCAGATCATCGATCTGTACCTGCGATAGCCGGATTCCGGCGTCGATCGAATGCGGGAGAGAGAGAGCCGGCGCGGCTTGCCCACCCCACGCAAGAGGATCTAGCCTCCGTACGCGCGTCGACGTGCCGTCGCGCGCCGCACCAGGAGCACCCCTGCCGTGAACGCCGACGACGTCATCCTGATCAGCGTGGACGACCACATTGCCGAGCCGGCGGACATGTTCGATCGACACGTCCCCGAGAAGTACAAGCAGCACGCGCCGCGGGTCGAGACCGACGACCGCGGGATCCAGCAGTGGTGGTACGGCGATCTCAAGGGCCGCAACCTCGGCCTGAATGCCGTCGCCGGGAAGCCCCCGGAGATGTTCAACGTCGACGCGAGCCGCTACGACGAGATGCGCCCGGGCTGTTACGACGTGCACGAGCGCGTGCGCGACATGAACGCCGGCGGACAGCTGGCCGGCCTCAATTTCCCGAACTGGACGGGCTTCGCGGGACAGGTCCTCAACCAGGGCCCGGATCCGAAGACCAACATGGTCATGATCCAGGCCTACAACGATTGGCACGTCGACGAGTGGTGCGGGGCCCATCCGGATCGCTTCATCCCCTGCGGCATCCTCCCGCTCTGGGACGTCGAGCTCGCCGCGAAGGAGATCCGACGGCTCGCCGACAAGGGCTGCCACGCGGTCACGTTCTCGGAGAACCCCGAGGCCCTGAACATGCCCTCGATCCACTCCGGCGAGTGGGATCCGCTCTTCGCCGCGTGCGTCGAGAACGACACCATTCTGTGCTGCCACCTCGGCTCGTCGTCCCGGTCGCCGATGAACGCGACGGACGCGCCCGCCGGGGTGCCGATGACCTGCTCGCCGGCGTCGACGGTCTACACCTTGATCGATCTCGTGTGGGCGACGTTCTGGACGCGCTTCCCCGACCTCAAGTTCTCGCTCACCGAAGGCGACATCGGCTGGATCCCGTTCTTCCTCTGGCGCGCGGAGCACGTCAAGCGGCGGCACAGCGGGTGGACCAAGCACGACTTCAGCCAGACCGGTGGCCCGACCGAGATCTTCCGCAACAACATCCTGTGCTGCTTCATCGAAGACGACACCTGGATCCCGAACATCGACACGTTCAACCTCGACCACATCTGCTGGGAGTCCGACTTCCCGCACTCGGACGGGACCTGGCCGAACGCGCCGGAGCGGATCGTCGAGACCCTCGGCGGTCTGGACGAGGCCCTGATCAACAAGATCACGCACGAGAACGCCATGGCGCTCTACGGATTCGACCCCTTCGCGCATCGCCCCAAGGAGCAGTGCACCGCCGCAGCGCTCCGGGCGGAGTCGCCGGACGTCGACGTCGTGACCCGCGTCGGGCGGGAAGCGAGCGAGCGCGACCTCGAGGCCTGGCGCGAGCTCACGAGTGGGCGTCCGCGATCCTGACGGACGCCGCGGCGCCCCCCTCCCCCGACGTCAGATGAACCAGCGCCGGCGCGACCAGCACGTCCGCCAGGAAGGCCACGCTCGTCGCGAAGCCCGCCAGGATCCCGAAGTGGATCATGCCGTTGAAGTGCCCCATGAAGGAGAGCAGGAAGCTCCCGACGAGCACCACGGTCGTGACCAGCAGCGCCGTACCGGTCGAGCCGAGCGTACGGCGGATCGCCAGCGCTGAATCGCCCGTCATCGAGTGGTTGCGATCGTATTGATGCATGAAGTGGATCGTGTCGTCGACCGCGACGCCGATCACCATGCTGCCCACGAGCATCGTCGACATGTTGAGCGGCAGGCCGAGGAAACCGGCCAGTCCGAGGCTGAACCAGATCGGGATCAGGTTCGGGATCATCGCGATGAGTCCGCGCCGGAACCCGCCGAGCAGGAACACCATCAGCGGCGTGATCACCGCGAGGGCGAGCGTGTAGCTCTGGGCCAGGCTCTCGAGGAGCAGATCGGAGGCGCGCCCCGACAAGGCGGCGCCGCCCGTGAGCGTCACCTCGACGGACTCGTCGAAGATCTCACGCAGGTCTTCGCCCAGGGCCTCGAGGAACGGGGCGTAGTTACGCCCGTCGGTCCAGCCGACGCGGAGCCGGAGCCGCGCGCTCTCGAAGCGCGAGTCGGTGACCTTCTCGAGGTCCTCCGAGCCGCTGTTCTCGAAGAGCAGGAGCTCCTGGGCGATCAACGCCCGTTCCGTCGGAATCGCGTAGAACTCCGGGCGATTCTCGTTGAGTGCGCGGTGCGTCTCGCGCAGGATGTCGAGGATCGACAGCGTGGAGCCGACCTCGACCGGGCCGAGATCGCTCGACTCGGCGTGTTCGGCGGCCCGCTCGAGCGCGGTCATGAAGGCCGGCTCATAGAGCCCGTTCTCGACGCCCGTATCGAGGATCACTTCGAGGGACTGGATGCCCCCGAGCGCTTCGTCGAGCTCTTCGACCGCCATCCGAAGCGGGTCGTCCTCGAAGAGCCAATCCATCGAATCGTCGGAGAGGCGCACCTGCGCGACACCGATCCCGGCGATGACCACGCCGAGGGCCGTCCCGCCGAGAACGATTCCCGGGTGCCCGATCGACACGTCCCCGAAACGCACGAGGGCGCGCTCGACGATCGGAAGACTCCCGGGCACCGCGCGTCCCGCTTCTGCCTCGCCGCGAAGCGGAATGCAGGCGAGGGTCGCCGGCAGGAGCGTGAGCGTGAAGCCGAGCGCGAGCAAAACGCCGATCGGGGACGTGATCCCGAGGTCCGAGACCGGAGCGAACTCAGCGACGATGAACGAGAAGAGCGCCCCGGCGGTCGTCACGCTCGTGAGCACGACCGCGAAGCCCGAGTGGCCGACGGCTTCGACGATCGCGTCGTCCCGCGCGAGCCCGCGCGCGAGCCCCTGGTAGAGGATCGCCAGGATGTGGACCGCGTCGCAGGTCCCGACGGCCATGATGAACATGATGAGGACCTGGGTCGGCGCGCTGTAGGGCATGTCGAGCCAGCCCATCACGCCGAAGGCCGAGGCCATCGAGAGAAAGACGACGAACACGGGCAGGATCGCCGCCGAGACGCGCCGGAACAGCGGCCCCAGTAGCAACGAGAGCATCATGATCGAAGCCGGCGTGTAGATCATGGCGTCGCCGGCGGCGACGCCCTCGATGTAGTCGCCGACGACGGGTCCGCCGACGAGCGAGACGCGCACGTCGTCCCGGACGTGCTCGTCGAGGAGAGTGCGCAGAGCCGTGACCGCCTGGTCCGACTCCCAATCGGTCAGGTACTCCGCGCGCTCTTCCGCCTCATCGAAGCCCAGGGAATCGTCGTCCTCGAGGGACGAATACGTATCGAGATCGACCACGATGGCTGTGAAGCGGAGGTCCTCGGAGAGCAGGTGGTTCACGTACACGGGATTCTTCGCGGCGCGCTCACGAATCGCAGCCAACGCTTCGGCGTCTTCGGGCCAGGTCTCGAGCAGGTCTTCGACGATCAGCTCGTCCTGTTCACCGCGAGTCGAGCGCACGTTCACGAGGCTGGTGACCTCGCGGACGTAGGGAACGTCCCGCTCGATCGCTTCGTGCAGGGTCCACAGGTGGCCGAGGAACTCGAGGTCGAAGACCTCGGGCGGCGCCAGCCCGATCACGATCGGGTCCTCGCGCCCGTAGCGATCGCGGAACGCGTCGTAGGCCTGCCGCGCCTGGTCTTCCTTCAGCAGGAAGCTGTCGCTCGAGAAGTCCGCATGAATTCGCGGCAAGCCGGCCATCAGGCAGGCCGCCGCGAGCAGACAGCAGACGATCACCCCCGCCCTGTGCCCGACGACCCAGCGCGCCCAGTTCCGGAAGCCCTCGTCGATCCGTTCGTGCCGTTCGCCGCGCGCCATGTCGCTTCCACCCGTGCCGGATGAGACGTGGGTGCCGCCCGAGTGGAAAGGGTTAGCGGGCCAGGCGCGATTTCTCACGCGAGCGTGAGACGATCGCCCGGACGGAGGTCCTGATCGGCTCAGACCGGCTCAGACGAGGTCGAATCGGAAGCCGCAGACCTCGATCGTCTCCCCGACACGGCCGCGATCGGTCGCGACGAGCGCCGCGGAAGCGAGGCCGTCTCCACGGCCGTCCTTGGCGGGGACGAAGCGGATCGTCGCGTCGGACAGCGCGATCGTGGGAGACTCCGCGTCCGATTCGACCGGGCGTCCCAGAGCACGGCTCCAGCTCGTCGCCATCTCCGCCGGATCGTCCGCCTGGATCGACACGCCGACGAGGTCGTTCACGACGTCCTCGCGTCGGTGATAGGCCCAGTCCTTGCCCGCCCAGGCCCAGGACTCCGGCGGCCAGGCCTGGTCGATCGAGAGGATCGCGCCGCCCACGTCCTTCGGGTGGAGATGGAGCCCCTCGATCTCCTTCGCCTTCGCTTCGAAGGCGATCCGGATGCCGCTGGCGTCGAGCCGCGCGCGCTCGGCTTCGAGGTCGTCGACCTGGACGATGACCATGTAGCCTCCGTCGCCGCCGCGGCGCTCGAGATAGCGCCCCGCGGTCGTCCCGTCCTTGGCTGGGGACACGACTTCGAGGAGATGGTCCCCGATCGGGTAGAGCCCATGCCGCAGGCCGAAGAGTTCCAGGCCGGGATCGCGGTAGCAGACCTCTACGCCGAGCGACTCACAGATCGGCGCCTCGACCGCGCGCAGGTCCCCGGCCACGAGTGCGATCTGTCGCAGTCGCATACTGCCCTCCTCGTTCTGCCGGGCGCCGTCAGTCGGCGTCGTCGCCGCCGGCCAGGCCCTCTTCGAGCGGCTTCCAGTGGAAGAGACCGTAGATCATGGTCTGCACGAAGTGGTGCCCCATCGATCCGCCGACCTTCTCGAACACCTCGCGCTTCATGAAGAATTCGACGAGGTGCGCGACCACGAGCAACCAGAAGACGATGCGGCCAATCGTCCCGATGACGCCCCCGACGAGGAGCATCGCGACGAGCGAACCCACCCAGAGAATCCACACGCTTTGTTTCTGCATGGGTAGAGGAAGTAGCGCGAGGCAGGAGCCCGTGCCCGCGGCCTGCGGTCAACGCTCGCCGCGGCGATCCCTGCCTCGCAGGGCGCCCCACCCCGCGCCCATCACGAGGGCTGCGAGGGTCGCCAGGCCGATCGGACCGAGGGCCGGCACCGGGGGCGGCGATCCCGCGACGAGCACCCGAACGTAGTCTCCGGGACTGTTCGCCGAGAAGTCGACCATCAGCGTGTCCCCGCTCACGGAGACCGAGTCGACGCCGGGCTCGAGCCCACGCAGGTTCGGATTCAGGTACTGGCCCGTCGCCGCACCCAGCACATCGCTCGCGATCAGCGACCCCTGCGAGGTCATGACGCCGAGGATCGCCGACGGAAACTGGATCGACCCGATCGTGTCCTGGGAGTTCGGCGGATCGAAGCCGACGTAGTAGCTCGACACGACCGTCCCTGCGGCGATCGTCGGGAAGGGCCCGACTTCCGCAGCGAGCGGCGCAGCGAGTACCGCGTTCTGCGCCTCCTCGAACGCATAGAGGTCGAAGGTCTGGTAGTTGTCGTTCCCGACCGGACCGATCGGCTCGCAGAGCTGCACGAACTGTCCACCCAGGCCGGCCGCGGATCCGCCGGTGACGCCGCCCGTCAGGGTCGTCTCCTGCGGCGTACATGGATTGAAGGTGAGACTCGGTGAGGCGGATCCGAGCAGCACGCGGATCGAGTCGCCCGGGGTGCTGGCGCGGACGTCGATCGTGAGCTGGTTGCCGGAGAACGACGCGGTGTCCCCGCTCTCGAGGCCGAGCAGGTTCGGCGCGAGATAGTTCGCCGAGGCGTCGCCGAGGAAGGCGCTGTCCTGGAGCTCGATCCGGTCCCGGATGATCCCGATGATCGCGTCGGGGAAATCGACCGTCGCTTCGACCCTGGTGTTCGGGCCCGGGTCGAAGACGACGTAGTAGCTGGACACCGTTTCGCCGGCGGCGATGAACGCCGTGTCGTCCAGGAAGAGGTCGGCGTCGAGCAACACGTTCTGCTGCTCCTCGAACGCGAAGAGATCCGGCGACTGGAAGTTGTCGCTCCCTACGTCGCCGATCGGATCACAGATCTGCTTGAACTGCCCCCCTTCGGCGAGGGAATCGCCACCGGTGATCGTGCCGGTCACGGTCTCGGTCCCGGCGGCGCAGACGTTGATCCCCGGGACCGGGTTCACGCCCGTCACGATCCTGAGCGCATCCCCCGGACTGACGGCGGTGATGTCGAAGCTCAAGGTGTTCCCGGTGAACGTGGCGACGTCGGCGCTCTCGAGGCTGGGGTTGCCGACGCCGTACACGACCGTCGGCTCTCCCAGGACCGGGTCGGACGAGTCGTGCTGCTCGTTGAAGCGAATCACGCCGAGGATCGGCTGGTCGAACGTGACGGTACCGATCGCGTCCACGTTCGACGCGGCCGTGTCGAAGAAGAGATAGTGGCTCGAGACGACGGAGCCCACGCCGAGGACGTTGCTCGAGAGCGCCGGGTCCGCGGTGTCGAGGATGACCACCGACGAGAGCGTCAGGTTCTGGACCTCGTCGAAGATCCGGACGTTGTCGTCGTCGAAGCCGTTCGGAAGGATGTCCGGAAGCGGGGCCGTCAGCTGCAGGATGGCCCCGCCGTTCGCGAGCGCCTGTCCGCCCGTCAGACTCGCGCCGGTGATCGCCGCGCGGGCCGGCACCGAAGTACCGACGAAAGCTGCGACTGCAAAGACCAGCGCGATCGCGCGTGTCATGGGAACGACCGAAGTCGACCGTGTTCGTGCTCGCGTGTCCATCCCTTCGTCTCCCGCCGGCCTAGCGACGCCGGGACGCGGCGGACACGAGCGCCAGGCAACCGACCGCGAACAGCGTGCCGCCCGACGGTTCCGGCACGCTGATCGTCTGGATCGTGAGCGGCAGCGTCGCCGTGTCCTCGAAGAAGCTGCCCCAGTTGATCTCGAGCACCTGCAGGTCGGTAGTCGTTGCATCCGGCGCGATCAGCTCAGGGGGCGAGAGCAGGTACAGCATCCCCAGCGAATCGCTCATCAGAAGATCCAGTCCGCCGATCTCGAAGAAGAAGGTGTCGAACGACCCCGACCCGTCGTCGAGCATGAGGTCCGGGATGTTCGTTGCGAATCCGGGTTGGAAGATGTCCCCACTGGTCGTGAACCAGGCGTCCCCGCCGCCCCCGGTCGTCTCGAACACGCCGGTCATCGGGCTGTCGATGAACTCCCCGGTGCTTGCCGTGAAGTCGAGATTCGTGATCGCACCGCTGTAGTCGGCGAACGTCGCGCCCCCGAATGTCAGTGGCGTGCTGTCATCGAGATCGAACGTGAGCGTGAACGTCCCACCGCCAGCGAAGGGCGGGACTGCGGGCGGCAGGTAGGAGCCGGTGTCGAGGTTCGCGCCGTCGACGGTGCCGGTGATCGTGTAGCTGTGGATCTGCGCCGCGGCGGGCACGGCAGCGAAGACGCAAGCTGCCAGCAACACGAAGAAGGCGACACTCGTGGACGGCAGGCTCGGACGGGTTCGATTCGGGACTCGCATCGGGCACCTCGGTTGGGCCGCCGGTGCTCCCCGGTCGGCATTCGAGGTCGAGGCTATGCGGAGGGCGTTAACCAGCCGGAAACGACCCGGCAACGCGTTGAAATCGAATCGATTTTCCGATGTTCAACGCACCCGGGCCAAAACGCGACCACTCACAGGGTGGGCACGTGCAGCAACTCCCGAGTGGGCGATCCTGCGTGTCGAGCGACCTCACTGAGAGCTGCCGGGACACCGGAGCGCACTCCGGATCCGATCCGCCGACGATGAAGAAGCCGTACCGATTCCACCCGCCGAGTCGCCCCATCGCGAAGCTCGTCGACCGCCCTCGCCTGCTCGACGGGCGCTTCGAGCGGCGCCTCACGTTCCTGCAGGGCGGCGCCGGATTCGGAAAGACGACCCTGCTCGTCGACGCCCTCGATCACAACCTCGGAGACGCGGTCGGAATCGATCTCTGGCTCGGCCTGAGCGCCGAGGACGACCGCGTCGGGGAACTCACGGACGGGCTCCGGACCGCCCTCGGAATCGAACCGACCGACGAAGAGGCGCTCGACCGGATCGTCGACGCCGTATGGAAGGAGAGCCCCCGCGACGTCGCGCTCGTCCTCGACGACGTGCATCACGTTCGCCCCGAAGGTTCTTCCAACGCATTCCTCGAAGCGCTGCTCGAGGCGCTGCCGGCCAACGGACACCTCGTCCTCGCCAGCCGTGAAGCGCCGGGCTTTCCGATCGCGCGGCTGATCGCATCGGGCGAAGCCTGCGTCATCGACGAACGCGAGCTGGCCTTCGATTCTGAGGAGCGCGTGCGCTTCATGGGGGCGCGCGGCATCGAGGGCGTGGCCGACGACTGGGGGGGCTGGCCGGCGCTGCTCGAGCTCGCGGCCACCGCCGGGACCGAACGCGTCGGCGACTTCGTGTGGGAGGAAGTCCTCGGACGACTTCCGGACGCGTCGATTCGCGGACTCGCGCGCCTCGCGCCGCTCGACTGGATCGACGGCGCGCGGATTCGCTCGGTCGCGGGTCTGGAACTCTCGGTCGGCGAGCTGCTCCAGGACCTCCCGCTCGTGAGCCACGGAGCGGACGGGTCGGCCCGACTCCACGCCTTGTGGCGCCCCTTCCTTCAGCAGGTCGATCCGGCCTGGGACGACGCAGCGTTCGACACCGCGCTCCACGTTCTCCTCGACGCCAACGACCACCGCGAGGCGCTCAAGCTTTGCAAGGACTTCGGACGAGGCGACCGCGTCGTCGACGTCGTTCGTTCCTTGACGGGGATCTGGGATTGGTCCCGTTTCGCTGCGACGGAGATCGAGGCTCTTCTCTCGCTGGTTCCGGAGGAGCTGCTCGAGACGCCGAGCGGCCGCTTCCTGGACGGCCTGCTCCGCGTCCACACGCAGCCGGCCACTGCGATCGCCCCTCTCCTACAGGCCTGCGATGGATTTCGCAAAGCGGGGGAGGCGTCGCTCGAGCTCGCGACGTTGACGGTTCTCGCGCTTCTGGCGTTCTTCGGCTCTCAGACCGAGGGCGTGCGCCAGATCGTGGCGATGGGCGAGAAGGTCGATCATCCGGACCAGCCCACCGCGACCGCGCTCGGTGCCGCGACGCTCTCGCTGCTCGAAGGCCGCCCCGACGAGGCGCTCGAGGAGGCGCAAGCCATCGCGCGAGAAGGTCGCGACCTCGGAAACCTGGACCACTCGACCGCGGCCATCGCGGCACTCGACGCGGGCCGACCCGCGATCGCGCTCGATCACGTGCGACTCGGAACGACCAACGCGGCGCGCCTGAGCCAACCCTCGCTCTCCAATAGCCGACACGATGCGCTCTGGTTCGAAGGGGACCTCGACGCGGCGGCGTTGGCGGAGTTCGATGGTCCGCTCGCTGCGGACGTGGGCGGTCATCTCCACAACACGACCGTCTTCCATTCGGTCCTCGCGGTCCAGAACGCGCTCACCGGGCGCGGACCGGCCGCGCGTGAACACCTCGGACTTGCGGAAGCGCTCTTCGATCCGTCCTTCGGTGCGCGGGCCGCCATGGCGGTGTCGACGGCGCGCGCGGCGTGCGCGGCCGTGTCGGGAGACGAGGAGAACGCGGCTCGGGAGCTGCTCGACGTCGTGAACGAGCAACCGCGGGAAGGACTCGTCCACCGTCACACCCTTCGCGCCCTCGGGCTCTTCTATGTCCTCGTGCCCAGTATCCGCCCCGACGTCGACGGCTGGCCGCTGGGCCCCTGCTTCCGACTCGGCCACGCCGCTGCGCGCGCGCTGTGCGCCGCGCGCGAGCACGGGAATCTCGCGCCGGCTGCCGATCTCGACTGGTCGCAGGCGGGGCGCTTCCAGATCTATCTCACGCCGGCGATGAACCTGGAGCTCGCGGTCGCCGCGAGCGCGGAAGGCGACCGCGACGCAGAGGCGATCGCCGGCGGGCTCGCCTCCCGACTGCGTCCCACGCTCCGGACGATCGGCCTGCCGGAAGACGAAGCGGCGAGCGACGCGATCACGCGCCACGCGGCGGTCGTGAAGGATCTCCTCGCCCGTGTCCCGGCGCGTCCGAGCCACACCACGACGATCTCGGTATTGGGTCCCCTGGTGCTCGATCGCGACGGGGTTCCGGTCCAGGATCCCGCGCTCCGGCGAAGTCGTGTCCGCGATCTCCTGCTCTATCTGATCGCCCACCCGAACGCGCGACGCGCCGAAGTCGCCAGCGCGCTCTGGCCGGACAAGGACGATCGCACCGCGGCGAACAACGTCCGCGTGAACCTCAGCCATCTGCTCCGCGTCCTCGAGCCGGCGCGCGAGGGCAACGAGCCCTCGTGCTTCTTCGAGCTCGACGGCGAACGTTTCGCCCTGCGGCGCGACGAGGCCCTGGTCGTCGACGCCCTGCGCTTCGACGAGCTGCTCGATCGGGCGGAACAGCTCGAGCGCGAGGGCAACGTCGGCCAGTCACTCGTGATCCAACGCGAAGCCATCGCGCTCTACCGCGGCGACTACCTGATCGACGCGCGCGAGTCTCGCTGGGGCGAGATCGAACGCACGCGGCTGCGCTCGCGCTACCTCGCCGCGGCCCTGCGCGCGGCGAGCTTGTTGCTCGGCAAGGGCGAGTTCGAGCCGGCCCTCGACCTGACGCGCAACGTGCTGGCGATCGACGACCTGCGCGAAGCCGCCTATCGAGTCCAGGCGCTGGTGTATTTCCGTCTCGGAGACCGAGCCGCCGCGCGCGCGGTGCTCGAGACGGGACACGCTCGTTTCGTGGAGGCGGGGATCGAGCCGGACGAGGAGCTGCTGCGGCTCCTGCGCCGCGCCGGGGGGCGGACTCCTTCGCGCTCGGCCTAGCTCGGGGACCGCCTCACATCCACCAAGATCCCCGACAGATGCGACATGCCCGATAGCCGCTCGATGTTCTCGGAGCCGTCCCCCGCGAGCAGGTTCGAGTTCACACCCGGGTGTTCGGCGGCGTGCGTAAGACCCCGCGCGCCCGTGTGCCCCCAGCACTGCGGGATGGCGAGGGTGCGCGGCATCATCTCGGTGGTCACGCGCACCGGGATCTCGATCTTCCCGAACGCCGACTCCACCTCGACCACGTCGTCGTTGGTCACGCCGATCCGCTCGGCGTCTTGCGTGCTCAGGTACGCGAAGTTCGTCTTCTCGCGGACGAGCTCCGGGACGTTCGCGGAGGACGTGTTCATGCGCTTCAGCTGTCGGATCCCGATCAGCTTCATCCGGTCCGCGTTCTTCTTCTCCTCTTCGAAGAGCGCCTCGACGCGCGCTTCGAAGGTCTCGACGTACGGTGCCGGAGCCAGGTCGACCTTCCCGTCGCCTGTGAGGACGCGTTCGGTCCCCAGGAAGTTCTCCCCCTCGTTCTCCGGGAGGAGCAATCCGTGCGGATGCTTTTCGGCCATCTCCTTACGGCCGGGCAGGCCCCCGCCCTTCAACATGCCGTCGATCAGCAGCTCGGGACCCGGGAGCCACTTGCCGAGGGACGTGTAGGCGGCGCGGGCGGCGGTCTTCGCGAGCGCGCTCACCGCTCGATTGCCGAACAGGGTCACGCCCATCTCGTCGGCCAGGCGTGTGTACATCCACCACTCGTGCCGCACGCCGGGCGGCGGCTCGAGGATCGCGTCCGCATAGATCATGTACGGCGTCGGGCAGCAGCCTGCGAGGCTCTGCAGCGCGTAGGGCACCTCCGGCCGCTCCATCCACGTCGGAGCAGGGAGCACGTAGTGCGCGAGGTCCCCGACCTCGTTCCTAAAGAGGTCGACCGAGACCAGCAGCTCGAGGGACTCGAGGGCTTCGTCGAGGCGACCATCGGGGTTGCTGCACGCGAGCAGCGGATTGCTCGCTTCGACGATCAGCGCGGTCACCCGGCCCGGCGCGTCGCTCAGGATGTCGTCGGCGAGCATCCCTGACGGCTGCTGTCCGCTCACGGTCGGGAGCGCGTCGCCTCGGTCGTAGCTCGTCATCATCTGGGGGTCGTCGGTGACCTGCTTGGCCATGTCCACGAGGCCCTGCCCCATCAGGGTTCCACCGCGACGATCGAGGTTGCCCGAGATCGCGTTGATGCATTCGAGCAACCAGAAGCAGAGCGTGCCGCTGCGGCCCTGGTTGACGCCGGTCGCCATGTAGAGCGACGCGCCCTTCGCCTCGCGATGGCTGCGCACGAGGTCACGGAGGGTCTCCGCCGGAATGCCGGTGACCTCCGCCTGCCAATCCGGCGTCCACGCCTGCACGGTCTTCTCGAGACCGGCGAAGTTCTTCATGTGTCGTTCGACACGGTCGCGCGCGACCCCGCCCGTGCGGATCAGCTCGTTCGCGAACGCCGCCAGGAAGTAGACGTCCGTGTCCGGGCGGATGAAGAGGTGCTCGCCCGCGACCGCCGTCTCGATCCTTCGCGGATTCACGAACACCACGCGCCCACCGCGCTTGACGATCGCCTTGAAGCGTTCGACTGCACGCGGGAGGTGATAGAGGGTGTTGCCCGAGACGGCCGGGTTCGCGCCGAGCACCATCATGAACTCGGCGTGCTCGACGTCCGGATGAGCGAGGCGCATCGGCGAGCCGTACATGTCCTCGTTCACCCGGAACTTGTTCATCGTGTCGCAGGTACCCGTGCCGTACATGCGGCGCGAACCGAGCCCGGAGAAGAGCGCACCGCGGAACATCGGCGCGAGCACGTTCGCACCGCCCGCGGAGCCGACGAAGTGGCCGAAGGTCTGCGGCCCGTGCTCCGCGATCAGAGCACCCGCCTTTTCGGCAATCTCGCGGATCGCCTGATCCCATGAGATGTCCTGCCACTCGGACCCGACACGCTTGATCGGGTCGAGCAAGCGATCCGGGCTGTGCTGCGTCCCGGCATAACGAGTGCCCTTCACACAGGCGTACCCCTGCGACACGACGTGGTCGGGATCGGGCTTGATGTCGACGATCCGGTTCGCCTCGACGTCCACGTCGACCTGAAGTCCGCAGGTCGCCTCGCAGATGCGACAGAAGGTGATCTTGCGCTCGATGGTCATCGTCCAGGCTCTCCACTCGCGGGAACTCGCGAACCTGGCCGAGTGTAGCTGCCTCGAGCGGCGCCAGCGGACGCCCCGGGGCGCCTAGCGCGTCGAGATCAACACGAAGGGCGACCAGTAGAACGGACTCGCGCCGTCCGGCTCTCGCCCAGCCCCTGATGACGCGCCGCCCTGGATCGCGATTCCGCGGCGTGATCCGCGTTCTCCATCGAGCTCGCGCCGCAAGACATGTTGGGCGCGCCAGAGCGATCGCGCCGCAGGCTCACCGCGCGCGAGACGCTCGTAGAAGAGCTCCATCAGACGCTGGGTAGAAAACGACTCGACCGGCCACAGCGACACGACGACCTGGTCGGACCCGGCCAGCATGAACGCCCGCCCCAGCCCCATCAGCCCTTCACCCGCGAAGTACTCGCCGTTGCCGGTATTGCAGGCGGACAGGACCGTGAGATCGGCGTCCAGATCCAGCTGGACGATCTCGCTCGCGGTCAGCAGCCCATCCTCCTCGCGCTCCCATCCGAGGACGAGCGCCGGCTCCGACAGCCCGGGCAGGTCGCCGCCGATCACACCGTGGGTCGCGAAATGGAGATGGCTGAATCGCGCGAGGTCGGGCACCGACTTGACCGTGGACTCCTTCGCCGCGTCGCCCAGGAGCAACACGCCCTGCCCTGCGCCGCCGAGGGATTCGAGGATCGACCGCGCCTCGTCGGCCGTCTCGGGGAGCGGCTCGAAGTAGGCGAGCGAGGCATCGCCTCGCGTAGCCAGTGCCGCGGGCTCCGCTCGTTCGGCCCCGCGACCGGTCGCCTCGAAGACTGGATCGGCGACGACGAGGGCCGTCGGTTCGGCTGAAGAACGCGCCCGCGAAGACGGCTCCAGCCAGAGGGCGAGCGCGGGGATGAGCGTCACCGTCACCCGGTCGTGGAGCAGCCGCCCCGGCGCGTAGGGAAGAATCGAAGGCGGAAGCGCGGAGAGCGTGCCGTCCAGCGTCACGTAGAGCCGGTCGACGCTCTCGAGCTCCGTCGCGAGGAATCCGATCAGATCGCCGCCCAACCGGTCGAAGCCGTCGGCGTCGTAGACGTGATCGACCGCGAGCCGATTGCGCAGGCGGAAGATCTCACGGCGGAACCCGGGGCCCTTTCGGACGAGCTGCGCCCGGATGGCGTCGCCCGAAACGAACACCGTGGCGACCTCCTCGCCGAGATCGATCAACTGAAGCAACCCCGCCCCCGGAGCCAGCCGCGCCCGCAGTCGCGCGAGGCTCACCGGCTCGACTTCCCGGCCGTCGACGCCGACGAGGTCCTGGAAGCCGCGCGAACGCATGCGCTCGGCCTTCTGAAGGACCGCGTCGAAATCGATCGGATCGCTGCCCTCGAGATACCTGCGAAGTCGCGTTCGGATCGCCCCGTGATAGGCGAGTCTCGCCTGCCCCCGAAAGAAGTGGATGCGCTGCTCGACGGGCAGGCTGTCCCGCTCCCGCTCGGACCAGCGCACGTAGTCCTCGTACAGCGCCTCCGCTTCGCGATCGCGCGAGAGGGCCTCGAGGATCGAGGCGCGCAGCCGCGTCAGACCCCGCACGGCGTGGGGCAGCCGATCGGCGATCGCCAGGCTCGCGTTCGATTGCGCGTAGAACGCCTTCAGCTCCGCGAGCCGCTGCTGCGCGCGGTTCGCCTCCGCGAAGGCCGACTCGGCCTCACCAATCGCGAGATCGATCCGCGCGAGCGCGATGGCCTCGACGAAAGGGCCGCGCGCCAGGAAGCGACGATCCGCGGGCGGGCGGGCGCCGATCCGATCGGCGATCGGCTGGAACTTCGCCGCGAAGGGCTCGCCCAACACCGTGTGCAGGTCCCGTCCCAGCCGCGACTGCGACCAGTCGAGCCCCCGCTCGTTCGCGAGCACGAACGGATCCGTGTCACGGTTGCGTGCGTGGCGCGCGCGGATGCCGCGGCGAACGCTGCGGGCGCCCTCGACGTCGCCGAGCTCAGCCAGGCGAACCCCGAACTCGACCGACAGCCCCATGAAGCCGAAGCCCCGATCCGGCGACCATCCCCAAGCCTCGACCGCGCTCTTCGAGGACGCCGCGAAGACGTCGTAGAGCCGCCGCAGATCACCCGCATCGACATAGCTTTCTGGATGGACCGCGAGTCTCGCGGCATGCAGCTGCAGGAAGATCACCTGGTCGCGGCCCGGCTTGGTGGGGGGCGTGGCGAGCGAGTATCCGAACCGCTCGAGCAGCCGCAGCACCGGCGCGATCCGATCGCGCGCGTGATCGACCATCCCGAGTCGTCGATAGAGTTCGACGAGCTCGATCGTCAGCCCCTGCCACTGCACGTAGTACCGGAGCGTCCTGGCCTCGTCGCATGCCTCTTCGAGCAGGCGGAGGGCCCTACCCGTCCGCCCGGTTGCGACGTAGTAGTCGGCGACCGCCTCGTAGACGGGTCCAATCTCGTACCCCGCATCCTCCTCGCCGATCGCGGTGGCCGAGCGGGACGGGGACGCCTCCCATGCGCGCCGAGCGGACGCCGTCAGCTGGTCGACGCGCGCGTCGAGCTTCGCGGCGTCTGCCCCGGTCGACCTGGGCAGGTCGCGGATCTCGGTCGCGATCTCGACCATTGCCGAGTCGGTCTTCGAAACCGACACGTCGAGGGAGGCACAACCGACGATCGCGGCGAGGGCGATGACCAGCCACTCGACGCTCGGAAGCGCCTTACTCATCTCTACCCTGATCGCCTCACCCTCCAAGACCGCCGACTACTCCAGGCGCGTCGACTGGAGGACGACCGCGACGCGGACACCGCGCATCACTTCGTGATTGTTGCGTTCGTGGTAGTAGTCGACGCTCACGTAGGTGATCTCGGAGCTCGCATCCACGCCCATCGCCAGATACGTCAGGAACGTCGTCGAGCCGGTGACCGGATTCATCGACCGATCGTAGACGTCCGTTCGATGCCATTTCGGAGCGTTCGCGAACATGGGCTCGACGCGGCGGAGCAGCTCGGAGGCGACGCGCTCGCGTTCCTCGAACACACACGGGAAGCGGAACTCGATCATGCGGGTGACCGCGTTCACGTTGCCGCGAACGATGGGCTGCTCGTAGAAGACCGCTTCGGCTCCAGGGATCGAATGCCGGACCGAGCGCGATGAAGACGCCATCGATTCAGCCATGCGAAGCAGGTCCATCGAACTCTGCCCCTGCGTCGACCATTGGAACGACGACCACTCGTCGACGAGTCGCTCCTTCTCGCTCGCCGGCAACGGTTGCCCGAGGACGGGCTCGAAGCGTTGGTCCACCGCGGCGAGGGCGTCCGCGACCGCCGCCCGAAGCGGATCGGAGCGGTCGGTCCGGGTGAGGACCTGCTCGACGTCACCCGTTACGGCACCGAAGCAACCGCCGAGCGCCAGGGGAAGCACCGCCCACACGAGCCATGCCCATCGAATCCGCCGAGCCATCGTTCTTCCTCCCGTTCGGCCATCGTCGAGGGGTCGCTGGCCGAGTCTCGAGGACGACCCTATCCGGGGCATGTGACGGCGTCATCCTCTGTTTGGTGTATCGGGCGCGCGCGCTGTACGATCCGCCCCGAGGGTCAGGGAATTCATGGCGGCCGATCAGGACGAACTCGCTGCGATCGTCGCACGCATCTTCGAGGCGACGTATTCGCCCGCGATCCACCGCGGACTCGCCCGCCACGACGCTCGGATGGAGCCGGACGACCAGCGGCACGACGACACCTGGATCGAATCCGTCGTCCCCTTTCTCGATCGCGCGCTCGCGACCAGCCCCGACCCGGAGTCCAACGACGACCCACTGGTCGACGCCGCGCGCGCCTTGCCGATCGCGATCTGCGTCGTCGACGGGAACCTGGGCCTCCGCCGCGCGACCCCGCGCGCCTATCGCCTGCTCAACGGCGCCTCCCTCCTCTCCCTCGACGCGGGGAGAATCACGACGGAGACGAGCGCGCGGGGTACGGAGCTCTCCGACGCGATCGCGAGCGTGGTGGGCTCGGGAACGACCCAGTCGATCGCCTGGGCCGGGCCGGACGGCGTCGCGCAGGAGTTCCTGTGCGCCCCGCTGCCGAACGGCACGGACGAGCCCTCCGCAATGATCGTCATGAACGTCGAGATCGGGGCATTCGACCGATTCTGCGAGACCCTCGAACGCAACCATGGGCTCACGCCCTCCGAAGCAGAAGTCGCCGCGCATCTCGCGCAGGGCCGGTCGATCGACGAGATCGCTGCTGCCAAGGGCACGAGCACCCACACGGTCCGCACGCAGGTGAAGCAGGCGTTCGCAAAGACGGGAACGAGCCGGCAGGGAGAGCTGATCGCGCTCGTCCTGAACGGCTCGGCCGCCTGGCTGCGCTTGCTCGACGACCCTCCGGAGGGGAGCCGTTCACCGGTCGCCCGTCCCGGGTCGGGTCGCGACGGCCTGCTCGAGCTCGAGGACGGGCGCTCGCTCGGGTACGGCGACTATGGCCCTGCATCCGGTCGACCGGTGGTCGTTTGTCATCACTTGCTCGGATCCCGGGCCGACGCGCCCCGCGACCTCGAGCTCCTCGATCGGCTCGACGTGCGACTCCTCGTCCCAGAACGGCCCGGCGTCGGGCGATCGACGCCCGTCGACAAGCGAAGCCTGATGGCGTGCGCGGCGGACGTGGGTCAGCTGGTCGATGCGCTCGGCATCGAGCGGTTCCACGTGTTCGGCGCCTCTTCCGGCGGCGCCCATGCCGCGGCCTGCGCCGCCCTGCTCCCGGACCGCGTGCTCGGACTCGGCCTCGCCGCGTCGATGATGCCCTGGGACGAGCTTCCGGCCGGCACACCGATCGACCTGACCCAGCGGTTTCTCGTCGCAATGGCGCGCCGCTGGCCATCGGGCGTGCGGAGACTGCTCGTTCGGCGCTATCGCGCCCAGCTCGATCGACCGGACGCCGCGCTGGCCGAACTCCTGTCGCGCGGAAACGCCGCCGACGTTCGGCTCTTCGAAACCCCCGACGTGTCGAGTCGCCGCCTGCGAGATCTACGCGCGGCCGCCCGCGTGCCCCCCGAAGTCTTCGCCGACGAGCTGGTGTCGCTGTTCCGACCGTGGGGATTCGCTCTGTGCGACCTCGCGATGCCCGTTCACGTGTGGCACGGGCGACAGGACGACTTCTTCTCCTTCGACCAGGCCTCCGCGATCGCGCCTCGGCTCGCCGAGGGCCACGCCACGTTCCGTGAGGATTGGGGCCACTTCTTCTTCTATGACGAGTGGGATCGGATTCTCGGCGACCTGGTCGCACCGAGCGCAGACGCCTAGCCGTACGCTACTCGCGTTCGCCGCCGGCTAGCGAAGCGCACGCCCGAACGCGCGCACGTCCTCCACGAAGAACTCCGGATTCTCGAACGCGGCGAAGTGGCCGCCGCTCGGCGCTTCGGTCCAGTGCACGATGTCGCTGTAGCGCCGCTCGGCCCACACGCGCGGGGTCTGCAGCATCTCGCCGGGGTACCGGCAATAGCCGACCGGCACGTCGACCTTGCCGCTCCAGGGATCCGCCGCGTAGTTGCCGGCGCGCATCGACTCGCAGTAGAGCCGCGAGGCGGAGTTCGCGGTCTCGGTGAACCAGTAGAGCGCGACGTTCGCGAGGACCTGATCCGTCGAATACGCCTCGCGAATCGGCGCGTCGCTCCAGGCCTCGAACTTCTCGAGCTGCCAGGCGAGCACGGCCACCGGGGAGTCGTGCATGCCGTAGGCGAGGGTCTGGGGCTTCGTGCCCTGGATCGCGCTGTAGCCGGTGCCGTCGGTGATGTCGGTCGCCGCGCGCTGGAAGGCCTCGAGCTCCTTCGGCGTGACGCCCTCCCAGGTCTCCGGGGACGTCATGTCGTCCGGGAACGCGAAGAGCATGTTGAAGTGGGCGCCGATCACGTGCTCGGCGTGCGCCTCCGCGAGTCGGCGCGTCGCCACCGCACCCCAGTCGCCCCCCTGCGCAACGTACCGCGCATAGCCGAGCTGCTGCATCAGGTCGTCGATCGCGGCGGCCACCCGGTCGATGTGAAACCCGGGCGCCCGGGTCGGTCCCGAGAAGCCGTAGCCCGGGATGTGGGGGCACACGACGTGGAAGGCATCCTGGGACTCGCCACCGAAGGCGACGGGGTTGCGGAGGGGCTCGATGATCTCGAGGAACTCGACCACGCTCCCGGGCCAGCCGTGGGTGATCACGAGGGGCCTCGCCTCGGGCTCCAGCGAACGGGCGTGCACGAAGTGGATGCGTTCGCCCTCCGCCTCGGCGATGCCCTGCTCGAACGCGTTGAACTTCGCTTCGACCTCACGCCAGTCGAATCCGGAACGCCAGTATTCGGCGTATTCGCGGACCGTCGCCAGATCCGCGCCGTAGCCCCAGCCGGAGCCGGGAATCTCGTCGGGCCAGCGGATGCGCGCGAGACGCTCGGAGACGTCCTCGATCGCGGCCTCGGGAATGGAAGCGGTGAACGGTTCGATCGACACGGCAGCTCCTGATGGGCGGTCTCCCTCTCCATCGGGGAGCCCGCGCAATACGATAGACCGCGGCGCCTACTCCGGCGCGAGTCCGTTCAGCCGATCCACGGCGTCGACATACCCCTCGACGAGATCGGTCACCACCTCGCGGACGGATTGCACGCCGTTCATCATGCCGACGGTCTGACCGACGGGATTGAAGGCGACGGCCTGCGCCTGCGGCGACGAGGCATAGCGACTGGTCCGAACGATCGCGTCCATCGTCACCATGTTCTGCAAGGGCATGCCGAGGGGATCGGGGGTGTCGTCCGCCTCCCAGGCCTCGGTCCAGTCATTGCGAAGCATGCGACAGGTCTTCCCCGTGAAGGAGCGGGAGCGGACCGTGTCCTGGCTCGTCGCGTCGAGATAGGCCGCCATCTGCGCCGGAGGGCACTCCGCTTCCTGCACCGTCAACCAGATCGAGCCGGTCCAGGCGCCTTGCGCGCCCATCGCGAGCGCGGCCGCGACCTGCGCTCCGGTCGCGATGCCACCGGCAGCAAGGACCGGAACCGGCGCGACCGCTTCGATGATCTGCGGCCACAGGACCATGCTGCCGACCTCGCCCGTGTGACCGCCGCCTTCGGTGCCCTGCGCGATGATGAAGTCCAGACCGGCATCCCGATGGGCCTCGGCCTGATGCACCTTGCCGCAGAGCGCGCCGATCACGCGACCGCTCGCCTGCACCTGCTCGATGATCTCGGGCGGGGGCGTGCCGAGCGCGTTCGCGATCATCGCGACCTTTTCGTGGCGAAGTGCCACGTCGAGCTGCGGGCTCGCCGTCGCGAGGCTCATGCCGAGCAGCTCGTGGTGCCCCTCCTCCGGTTGGATCTCGGGAATGCCGTGATCCGCCAGCAGCTTCGCGGCGAACTCGCGATGTTGGTCCGGAATCAGGCTGACGAGTTGCGCCTCGAGCTTGTCGGGATCGAGCTCGCCCATTCCCTCGTATCGCTGGGGAATCACGAGATCGACGCCGTAGGGGTGGTCTCCGACGTGATCGTCGATCCATTTGCATTCGATCTCGAGCTGTTCCGGCGTGAACCCGACGGCCCCGAGGACGCCGAAGCCGCCGGCCTGGGAGACCGCAGCGACGACGTCGCGACAATGAGTGAAGGCAAAGACCGGGAATTCGATCCCGAGACGCTCGCAGAGGGGGGTGCGCATGCGGAACGCTCCTTTCGACGGGGCTCGTGCGCGAGGCCCCAGGGCACAGCGCGCAGGACGTCAGCGTAGCCGAACGCCGCCCCCGCCGGGACGCGATCGATCCGAGCGGTCGCGCGGACGTTGCTAAGCTCCGGCCCGCCTCCCCCTGGACGGACGATCGAACACCGCGACGCCGTTCCCGTCGAACCCACTGGTCCGAGGCCAACGCACGCATGACCGCCCCTTCGTATCTCGACAAGTCCCCGACCGTGCAAGCGATCCGAGAGACCACGGACCGGCTGGCAGAATGGTTGTCGCCGGACTGCCTCTTCGGCGGCACGCGGGACGAGGCGCCCGTCCCCGACCTGCCGCCGTCCCGCCCTTCGATCCTGCCCAAGAACTACCTGGTCGAGTTCGTCGCCGGCACCTTCGGTCCCGCTTCGAGTGGCCGTGGTCTGATGGATCACCTCGAGAGCGAGGAGAACGTTCGCCGCGTCGTCACCCGCACGAATGTCGGCATCATGGCGGCGCAGGATCTGGAGGAGAACTCCCGGCGTAAGCTCGAGGACGTGCAGGTCACGCGCGCCGTGAAGTTCAAGCACACGATCGGTCGTGTCGTCGACCATCTCGAGAGCTCGGTCAGCCGGCCGGAGGACCGACCGCACGTCGTCCGGGAGATCTTTTCCCTCGACGATTCGCCCCTCGCCCAGGAAATCGCGCTGGGCATCGCCGAGTCGCGCTTCCTCGAGCGGCTGGCCGAAGAGGCCGACGCGATCCCGGAGCCTCCGGTCGCGACGCTCCAGGCGACCGACACGCACCACGTGTTCGACGAGATCGAGCGACGGTTCCGAACCGAGCTGGCGTCGTTCCTTCCGGAGTACGAGGTCGACGAGTCGGGAAGGCGGCAGGAGATCGACGACGACAAGGCGCTGAAGATCATCAATCGGATCTTCGACGCGTTCGCCCCGCGAATGATCCTGATCGGCCACAGCCAGGGCGGACTGGTCGCCTTGCGCGCCATGCAGCTGGGGATGCAGCAAGTGCGCGTGAAGGACAAGCGCCGCTTCCTCTATTCCCCCCGCAGCGGGCGCGTCCACCGCTTCAGCCCCGTCGCCCTGGCCATCGGACTCGGCGCGCCCTTCGACGGCATCGAGCAGAGCCCGAGCCTCGTCGAGGGCGTCGCGGCGGAATCCCTCGAAGATTCCACGCTGCCCGGCTTCGTGCGGCGCTTCCTGCCGGGGGTGAGTCAGATGCTCCATGGCAGCGGATTCCTGAAGCGTCTGCGCGGCGCGTTCATCCCCTTCGACTGCTCGGCGGTCTCGATCGCCAACCCCAAGGACGGACTCGTTCCGCTCGAAGGCACGCGGCTCCCGGTCGGCGACTTCCGGAACATGCACAACCTCGAGGTGCGCTCGAGCGGACGCTTCGACCTCGCCGACATCGCGCCCGAGATGTTCCGTTCGATGCTCGACGTCTGGCCCGCCTCGCGTCTGCGCAGCGCCTTCAACGAGGAAGATCGCTTCGAAGGCCTACGCGAACACTGCTCCTTCCTCGTCGACCTCGGTGAGAACTGGGATGTCGACAAGGGCGAGATCGTGCGTCGGATCTTCGCGGGCGAACGCGCCGAGGGGCTCTTCGACGAGATGATGTTCGAGGTGAACTTCGACGGGCTGCGCGAGCAGCTGATGGCGAACCTGCTCTATCGCCTGCGGACCTCGGAGCCCGACGAGCGCCAATCCCTCGCGTGGATGGCGCCGCGACTCCGGCAGATGGCGCGCGAAGAGGTCCTGCCCTTCCACAACAGCCTCGACAAGCGGGCGGCGTTGGCGCTCCTCTACATCGAGCCGCAGTAGGCGAGGCGTCCCGATCAGCCCGCCGCCGCGAGCGGGCCACCCTCGATCGTGATCCGGTGGAGATAGCGCCGCTGCCCGTGGTAGTCGTTCAGGGCGAAGTGCCAGGTCGAGCGGTTGTCCCACATCGCGAGGGAACCCGGCGCCCAGCGGAACCGCGTCTGGAACTCGGGGCGGCTCGCGTGCTGGTAGAGAAAGTCGAGCAACGCCTTCGACTCGGCTCGGCTCCAGCCGTCGATCTTGATCGTGAACCCGGGGTTCACGTAGAGCAGCGGCCTTCCGGTCACCGGATGGGCGATCACGACGGGATGCACCGCGTCCTGGGTCGCCGCCTCGGGGTTGCCGATCCGGCCTTCCACGCCGCGATCGTAGGCGGCCTTCTCCCCGAAGACGTGCCGACTCGAGTGCACGGCCGAGAGTCCCCCGAGCATGTCCTTGAACCCGTCCGAGAGCGCATCGTAGGCGGCGCCCATGCTCGCGAAGAGCGTGTCGCCGCCGGTCGGCGGAATCTCGTGCGCGTAGAGGATCGAGCCCATCGCCGGCTCGACGTCGTAGGAGTGATCGGTATGCCAACCGCCGCCGATGTTCACCTTCTGATCCGGCTCCTTCAGGACCTCCGCGATCTGTGGGTGTCCCTCGACCGCGTTGAAAAAGCGATTGACGTTGATCGGACCGATCTGCTCGGCGAAGGCGATGTGGTCCTCGGGTGAAAGAGCCTGGTCCCGAAAGAAGACGACGCCGTGCTCTGCGAGCGCCTCACGGACGCCGCCCAGCTCGCGATCGGAGAGCTTGCGAAGGTCGACCCCCTCGATCTCGGCCCCCACCGCAGCGCTGGTCTTCGTGATCTGCATGCCATCTCTCCATCGGGTCCCGGGTCTGGCGGGCCACCGCGATCTCAAGCGTACCGCGCGAGACGTGACGCCGGCTAGACTCGGGCGCAAGACGAACGAGGAGTCCGAGACCGTGGAACCCGCCGGCGCGTGACCAGAGACGACGCCTCCCTCGCGCCCGGCCCCCTCGCTGCCTACTGCAGCTATGCGATTCCGCTGACCGCCCTCCCCGCGGTCGTCATGAATCTCGTTCCGCCCTTCTACTCGGAGCGGTTCGGTCTGCCCCTCGCCACGATCGGCTCGACGTTCCTGGCCCTGCGACTCTTCGACGCGGTGACGGATCCCGCGATGGGCTGGCTGATCGATCGGCGCCCCTTTCGGCGTCAGCACAAGCCGTGGATCGTCGGCACGCTCCCCCTCCTTCTCCTCGGACTCGGGCTGCTCTTCTTTCCCGTGACGTCGAGCGGCGGCGCGGTCTACCTCCTCGCCGCGGGCCTCGTGGTCTACGCCGCCTACACGATGGGCAGCGTGACGCACCAGGCGTGGGGCGGCGCGCTCGCCCGTACCCCCGAAGCGTTGTCCCGCCTCTTCGGCTTCCGGGAGATCGCGGTAATCATCGGGATCATGGGCGGCTTCGTCGCCCCGGCGATCGCCGAGCTGCTCGGCTACTCCGGCGTCACGAGCAAGGTCACTGCCGCGTCGCTCTTCATCGCGCTCTCGTTGTTCGTCTTCACCACCCTCGCCGCGCGCCTCGCGCCGGACGGCGCTGCCCGCGAACGCTCGGCCCCCGCGAACCTGAGCGCGATCGGCAACTTGATCCGACGGCGAGAGTTCGTGCTGATCGCCGTCGCCATCCTCGCCCAGAACTTCGGCATCGTCGGGTTCACCGTCGTGTCCTACTTCCTCGCCGAGCACGTCTTCGGCGAAGCCGACCGTTATGCGCTCTCGCTCTCGCTGCACTTCGTGACCGCCGGAATCGGAATGGCGGTCTGGATGCCCCTGGCGCGTCGGATCGGCGAGGCCAGGACGCTCGCGATCGGGGCCGCCTACGTGACGGTCGTCATGCTCTCGCTGCCGCTGTGGGTCGAGCACGGCACGTTCCTCGGGTTCATGGCCCTGATCGGCTTCGCCTTCGGCGGACCGCCGTTCCTGATGCGCGCCATGATCGGATCGATGGCCCATCGACACGAAGCGCGCACCGGGCAGAGCGTGCTCGGCACGGGCTACGCGGCCGCCAACTTCTTCGACAAGCTCGGAAGCGGCGTCGCGGCGGGGATCGTGCTGCCCCTGGTCGCGCGACTCGGCTTCAATCCCGAACTCGACGTGACGAGCGAGGGCCTGTCCGCGCTGGTGAGCGTGGCGACGGTCGGACCCGGCGCGGGGTTTCTCGTGCTCACGACGATGGCGATCCTGCTGCGCCGCGTGGAGCGCGGGGAAGCGAGCGAGCGCCGGAGGACTCCATGAGCAATGAACGACGCGTCGATCCGGAACGCGCTTCAGAGATCCACGCGCGCGTGCTCTCCCTGGACGCGCATGCCGACGTCGTGCTGCCCGGAACGTCGAAGCAATACGTCGCCCGAGATGGCGGCTCGAAGGTCTCCCCGGAGCGGATGCGCGCGGGCGGCCTGGACGCGGTCGTCCTCGCGATCGCGGTCGAACCGGTGCGACGGGACGACCGGGGATTCGAGAAGGCGCGAGGGATCGCGGACGAGAAGCTCGCCGCGGTCCGAACCCTCGTCGACGACGAGGCGAATCGAGTCGTCCTCGCGCGGACCGCCGACGAGGTGGTCGCGGCGAAGGCCGAAGGAAAGTGCGCGGTCGTGCTCGGCTTCCAGAACGCGCTCATCCTGGGCCGGAGCGCGGAAGATCTCGACCTCTGGTGGGAGGCCGGCTGCCGCGTCTTCGCGCTCACGCACATGGGCCACAACGACTTCGCGGACAGCTCCCGGCCGCTCTACAAGAGCCGACAGCGCGCGTACGAGCCCGAGGAAGAACACGGCGGGCTCTCGTCCCTCGGCGAGCGCGCGATCGATCGGATCGGCGCCCTCGGCGGTGTCGTCGACGTCTCCCAGCTCTCGCGACGGGCGGCGCTCCAGACGATCGAGCGCTCGCGGGCGCCGATGATCGCCAGCCACTCGAACGTGCGCGCGATCTCCGACGTGACGCGCAATCTCTCCGACGAGGAGATCGACGCGATCGCGGGGCGCGGCGGCATCGTCCACGTCTGCTCGTTCGCGCCCTACCTGCCGCGCCTCGGCGACCCCGAGCTGATGCAGAAGGTCCTCGCGGTCCGGAGCGAAGCCGGTCTGCCCGAACGCTTCTCCTACCCCTTCGAGCTCTACTGGGAGATCCGCGACGAGGAACGCCAGCGCGCGTTCCTGACCGCGATGCGAGCGCTCGTCGACGACCTCTCCGTCGAGGACATGCTCGACCATGTCGACTATCTGGCGGAGCGCGTCGGCGTCGACCACATCGGCGTCGGCAACGACTTCAACCACGGCACCAACGTCCGGGGTTATCGCGACGCCACCGAGGCAGGTCAGTTCACCGAGGGGCTGCTGCGACGCGGCTACGCCGAAGGCGACATCGGGAAGATCTGGAGTGATAACTTCCTACGCGTCATGAACGCAGCCCAGGAGGCGTGCGACTAGCGCGCCGCCGACCGGAGGAGACCCCATGAACATCGGCATCGTCTTTCCCTCCTACATCGACGCCTGGAAAGACTGCGAGCGCGCGGAGGCGAGCGGCTTCAGCCACGCGTGGTTCTACGACACGCAGCTCCTCTGCTCGGACGTCTGGGCGACGATGGCCCTCGCCGCCGAACACACGTCGACGATCCCCCTCGGCACGCTCGTCGCCGTCCCGAGCAACCGGATCGCGCCGGTCACCGCCGCAGCCGTCGCGACGATCAACGCCCTCGCCCCCGGCCGGGTGATCCTCGGGATCGGCACCGGCTTCACCGCGCGCAACACGATGGGGCTGCCCGCGGTGAAGCTCAAAGCACTTCGTGAGTACATCGAACAGGTCCGCGGGCTCCTCGCCGGCGAGGACGTGCTGATCAAGGACGGAGACGCAGAGCGCTGGATCCGCATCCTCTCGAGCGACCGGAGCGTCGGCTGCTTCAACCTCGACGACCCGGTCGCGATCCACGTCGCGGCGAACGGCCCGAAGGCCCTCGCGCTCTGCGGTGAGATCGGAGACGGCTGGATCACTGCCGGCGGCATGCCCGAGACGATTCCGCCGCTCAAGACGGCGGTCGCAGACGCGGCGGCCGCCGCCGGACGACCCGTCTCGACCGGACCGCACACCACGGCGCTCAGCACCGGCTGCATCCTCGACGGCGCCGAGACCCTCGACTCCGCCCGCGTGCTCGACCGCGTCGGCGCCGTCTCGGTCGTCGGCGTGCACGCCGCCTGGGAGAGCGCGCACGGGCCCGGCTCGAACCTCGGCGTCGACAACCCCGGGATCGCCGACGCCTACGACGAATACATCGAGAAGCTCGCGGCCGAGACCGGCTCTCCCCGCGACCGCCGCTACCTCGACGTCCACGAAGGCCACATGATCTATCTCAAGCCCGGCGAGGAAGCCTTCGTTCCGACCGATGCGCTTCCGCGCCTCGCGGTCGTCGGCAGCCCGGAAGCCGCCCTCGAACGCGTGCAGCAATACGCCGCGGCCGGGGTCGACAACCTCGCGCTCCAGGTGGTCCCGGGCCAGGCGGCCGATCTGATCGACGAGTTCTCCAAGCACGTGATCGCGAAGCTCTGATGCGTCCCGGTGCCCGCGGTCTCGGCTGCGCCGTCCTCGCGATCGCGCTCGTCGTGGTCGCGTGCGCGTCCGACGGCGGCGTGCCCGATCCGCGTGCAGCCGCACGAGCCGAGGCGATCCTCGACGCGTTCTATGCGTGGGATGAAGAAACGCTCGGCGCCGCCGTCCAGGGCGTCGAGTCCGCCCCCGCCGTCCTCTACTACCAGGGCTGGGCCCAGGCGGCGCACTACGCGATCTCGAATCGACGACCGTGCGGGGGAGACGGCGGCCGCATCGTCTGCCGTGTGACCGTCACCGACGATTTCGGCAGCGCCCTCGGCTACACCGCGACGGACACCTTCACGTTCCACTTCGAGGGCGACACGCTCCGCTCGATCGAGTTCGAGGGGGACGATCCCCTCGTGTTCACGGCGCTCTTCGTCTGGATGACGTGGGATCGCAACGAGGTGTTCGAGAACGAGTGCGCCGGGATGTTCGCCGCCGGCACCACGCCCGCAGCATGCGCCCGCGCGGTCGCAGACGCCGCGGAGACGTTCTCGCAGCGATTCGGGCTCGACTAGCACGCGAATTCCGCGCGAGTGCGCGATCTTCGGCCACGACTACCCGAGAGGGCAAGACCACCCCATCGGCCGCCTCCTCGTCTCGTCAGCCGCCCGCCGCCGCCTTCACGAAGCCCACTCGATCGCCGTCGCTGAGCTTCGTATTCATTCCCTTGCGATAGGCGATCAGGACGCCGTTCACGGCGACGCGCGCGACCCGCGCCAGCTTCTCGAACTCGTCCCCGCCCTCGAAGCGCGTGCGAGTCTGCTCGACGACCTCGGCCACGGTCGACGCGCCCTCGAGCTCGAACCTGTGCTGGCCGATCGTCTTGCCCATGTCGTAGGTCAGTTCGACGGAGATGCTCATTCCTCGCCCTCCTCTAGACCCGGACCCGGAGCTTGTCGAGGGTGCTCCGGCGCGGCACGCCGTCCGCGTCCCAGCCACGCAGCTTGTAGTAGCGCGGCAGCAGCTCGTCGAGCGGATGGCCCGCATCCATCGAGTCGAAGATCGACTCGTTCAGCATGCGCGGCGGCAGCGTGTCGTCCTTGCCGGTCAGCCCCTCGCGCAGGTTGTACATGCGTTCGAGGTTGAAGATGCGCCCGCCGATCTCCTGCAGATGGCCCGACGAGAACTTCGTCCCGGTGATGTAGGTGAGCCACTTCTCGAACCAGAGCATCGGGTTGCCCTTCATGCCCATCGCGATCCGCATCATCGGCCCGAGGTTCTCGAAGACCTTCGAGATCGCCCTGAAGGACATCGAGCTCGGATCCATGTCGTGGATCTGCTTCGGGATCATCCCGTAGGTCGTGAAGATGCAGAGCACCATCGAGTTGATGGCGCTCGCGTTGTTCTGCATGAGGACCGGGATGTCCGCCTTGAGCTTCAGGTTCTGCGGGTTGATCGTGAGCGGCCCGACCGACTCCATGTACATCGACGCCCCCTGCACGTGACAGCCGCCCCGATTCGTCGTCGCGTACTCGACCCCCTGCGCGAAGGACCCGCGCGGGTCGTAGGCGGAGAGCTCCAGCCCCTTCACGTGCATCGCGAACTCGTGCCCGCCGAACTTCTCACTCAGCTTCTTCGTCCCGTTGGCGAGCTCGTCGCCGTGACCGCGACGATGGCCGATGTCCTGGATCAGCTCCGTGATGCCCTCGGCGTCTCCGAACGCGATCCCGGCGTCCCAGATCCCGCGCTCCTTCAGCTCCATCGCGAAGGAGAGGCTGGCGCCGAGGGAGATCGTGTCCATCCCGAGGTCGTCGCAGAGGTAGTTCCAGACGTTGATGTGCTTCAGGTCGCTGATCTCGAGGTTGCTGCCCAGGAGCGCCAGCGTCTCGTACTCGGGCCCCTTCACCCGGCCCTTCCCCTCGATCTCGACGTCACGGCCGCACGTCACCGGACAATGGATGCAGCTCGTCTTCACGCCGACGAGCTCGTGGTCTTCCATGTACTCGCCACTGATCGTCATCGCGTCGTCGAAATGACCGGACTGGAAGTTGCGCGTCGGCAGGATGCCGCGTCCGTTCGTCGTGTTGACGATCCCGGCCGTCCCGAATCGCTTCATCGAGCTGCCGAGGACCGGGTGGTCCTTGAAGAGCTCGCGGACATCCTTCGTGTAGGTCTTGAACGCCTCGGGGTCGTCCATCTCGAGCTTGCGCTTGCCCGTGACGCTGATCGCTTTCAGGTTCTTGGAACCCATCACGGCGCCGACGCCGGTCCGTCCCGCAATCCGCTCGTTGGAGACGATGCCCGCGTAGAGGACGCGATTCTCGCCGGCGGGGCCGATCACCGCGTGGGACAGCTTCTTGCCCAGCTTCTCCTGCGTCTCGTACGTGCCGAGCCCCCAGAGATCGCTCGCATCGAAGAACTCGACATGATCCCGGTCGCCATCGATCTCGATCCGGACGGGCCGCTCGGCCGCGTGCGACACGACGATCACGTCGAGCCCCGCGCGCTTCATGCCGTAGGCGTAGTTGCCACCGCAGGTGGCGTTGCCGATCCCGCCGGTCAGCGGGCTCTTGCAGACGACCGCGAAGCGGTTGCTCTGGGGCGCGACGGAACCGTTCAGCGGACCGGTCGCGAAGATCAGGGGATTGTCGGGGCCGAGGGGATCGATGCCCGGCTCGGTCCGGTCGTAGAGCAGGCGCGTGCCGTAGCCCTTGCCCCCGATGTAGTCGCGCGCGATGTCCTCGTCGAGCGGCTGGAACGAGAAGGTCTGATTCGCGAGGTCGATCTCCAGGACGCGGCCGGCGTAGCCCTTGATCATGCGCGGTCTCCTCGCGCGGGGATCGCGCGTCGGCCCGCAGTCTAGCGGTCACGCAGATCGGATCGTGGCCCTCGCGGTCAGTCGGCAGCGGCCCGCCGGAGACGGTCCAGGATCGCTTCCCATTCCGGGGCTTCTGGTGGCCGAGCCACGACGATGCACTTCACGGAAGCGTCCGCCTCGAGTCGCCGCAGCTCCGCGTAGAGGCGAACACCTGCTTCCGCAGGATCGTCCGGAAGACGCAACACCGCATCACCCTCTCGGCGTTCCTCGTCCACTCGATCCGCGTCGACGAGATGCAATGGCTTACTCGGCGCGTAGTGACGCGCGCGCTGTCCCGGGGAGCGTGCCGGACCGGAGCCACGCCCGGGGTCGGCGGTCTCGCTTCCGGTCTCGATGCGCAGATGGCCCGGCCGCAACACCCGCCGCGCCGAGCCCGTCACGTCCACGACCGTACTCTCGATGCCGACCTCACACGCTCCCCCATCGAGCACGATCAGATCATCGACGAACGCGCCCAGGGAATCCGCGACATGCTGCGCCGTCGTCGGCGAGATCGACTCGGATCGGTTCGCGCTCGGCGCCGCGATCGGAAGCGCGGCCGCGCGCAATAGCGCGAGCGCGACCGGGTGATCGGGCACGCGCAGACCGACGGTGTCCCCGCCGCCGGTCACGACGTCCGGGACCTCGTCCGCGCGCTCGACCACGAGCGTGAGGGGCCCGGGCCAATGCGCCGCCGAGAGATGCTCCGCGTCCGACGGCCAATTGCGCGCGAGCCGTCGCGCGGAAACCACGTCGTCGACGTGCACGATCACCGGATTGTCGGCGGGCCGGCCCTTCGCCGTGAAGATCCGCTCGACTGCGGCCGGATCCAGGGCGTTCGCGCCGAGGCCGTAGACCGTCTCGGTCGGGAACGCGACGAGCCCGCCGGCAGCGAGTACGCGCGCCGCTTCCTCGAGCGCGGCGGCGGTCGGTTCGAGGATGCGCGCGGGCATGCAGAAGAAGTCCCTGTCCTGGGGGCGAGTCGGAGCGAGCGTCGGGTCAGCGCGGATCGAGGCGATACACGAAGCGCGTCGGGTCGAAACCCTCGAGCTCCGCCTCGTCCTCGACGAGCACCGCCTTCAGCTCGTAGATCGAGTTCTCGAAGCGCACGCGCACCCGCGGATCCGCGCGCAGGTACTCGAGCCACTTCCGACCCTCGGCGGGGTCGATGTAGAGACGCCCCTGCTTGACGAAGTAGTTGAGCTCGACCGAGTAGGGATCATCGGGTCGGAACTCGACGTCGACGAAGGATTCCTCGACGAAGCTCCAGTCGGTGACCGGTTCGGAGACGACGTCTCCGCGGAGCGTGCCACCGGGAATGATGAACACGGGTCCGCCGCAGCCCGAGAGGACCGCGATCAGGATCAGGGAGCCGAGCCAGCGATTCGTCATGACGCCTCCTGTGCGCGACGAGCAGTCTAGTCGAACGTCCAGCGAACGCCCGGGATGCGAGCGTCGCGCCGGAAGGCTAGAACTCGACTCGGCCCCGAAATCACCGGCGCTGGCCGCGCCCCTCGATCCGGAGTTCCTCGTGAGCGACTCGCCCCCGTCCCTGATCCTCTATGGCGTCCCCTTCTCGCAGCCGGTGCGCGCCGTCATGTGGCTGCTCTTCCTGAAGCGGATGCCCTTCGAGATGGTGCTCACGAACCCCGGCTCGAAGGGCGAGACCGGGAGCCGCAATCCCGCCTTCCTCGCGAAGAACCCGGCCGGCACGATCCCGACGATCGAGGAGCGCGACTCGGGCTTCGTCCTCGCCGAGGCCCACGCCATCCTCGCCTATCTCTGCACGAAGCACGGCTGGACCGACGTCTACCCCGAAGACGCGCAGGCCCGAGCGCGCGTCGATTGGTACCTCCACTTCCACCACCGCAACATCCGCGACGCGTCCCTCGGTCTCGTCGCGCCCAGGATCCGCAAGGATCTCGACATCCCCGAGCTGATGCAGACCTCGGCCCGCGCGACCCTCACGAAGGGGCTCGGCGCGCTCGAGAACGGGTGGCTGAACGATGGCCGGTTCCTCTGCGGGGACGCCGTCACGATCGCCGATCTGGCGGCCTACGTGGAGATCGGGCAGATCCAGCCGGAGTTCACGAACGTCTACGACTTCGCGGACTTCCCCCGCGTGCGCGAGTGGATGAAGCGCATGCACGACGTGCCCGGCCACGACGACGTCCACGTCGTCCTCGCCGAGCTCGGCGACATCAGCCAGGAAGCACCGTCGATGGAGCAGATCGTGGGTGCCAACAAGGCGGCGCTCGGGACGCTCAAGAAGCGACTGGCGGAGTTCGGCGCCTAGCGTGCTTCGCGCGTCTCGCGCCTAGAGCGCGTGGAGCTTCACCGGCAGCTCGAGGTACCCGTTCACGAAGCTCGACCGCGTGCGGACGGGCTCGCCGACGACCTCGACCAGGCGGTAGCGCTCCATCAGCTCTTCCCAGAGCACGCGCACCTGCAGCTCGGCCACGCGGCTGCCGACGCAGAAGTGGCGGCCCCAACCGAACGAGAGGTGCTTCCGCACGTCCTGTCGGTCGATCAGGAACTCGTTCGCGCGATCGATCGCGTCCTCGTCGCGGTTCGCGGACGCGTACCACATGACGACCTTGTCGCCGCGCTTGATCTGCCGCGCGCCGAGCACCGCGTCCGCCGTCGCCGTCCGGCGCATGTGCGCGAGCGGCGTCTGCCAGCGGATCATCTCGCTGACCATGTTGTCGATCAGCGACGGGTCCGCGCGCAGCTTGTCGTATTCCGCCGGGTGCTCGTTCATCGCGAGCACGCCGCCGCTGATCGAGTTCCGGGTCGTGTCGTTCCCACCGACGATCAGCAGCACGAGCGTGGCCAGGAAGGTTCGCGGATCCATGTCCCGCGTGTCCGCGCCGTCGGCGAGCAGGCTCACGAAGTCACCCGTCCGCCCCTTGCCGGCCCGCTCCTTCCAGAGCCCCTGGAAGTGGTCGAGGCACTCGACGAGCGCCTTGTGCCGATCTTCGTGGGTGAGCGAATCCGGACCGGGCAGGTTCGGCTGGGTCGTCGTGACGTCGGACCAGTAGGTGAGCTTGCGCTGGGTCTCGTACGGGAAGTCGAAGAGGTTCGCGAGCATCGACGTCGTCAGCTCGATCGAGACGCGGTCGACCCAGTCGAACTCCTCCCCGATCGGCAGGCCGTCGAGGATGTGCTTCACGCGATCGCGGATGATCGGTTCGAGGCGCTTCAGGTTCCGCGGCCCGAGGGCGGGGGCGACGGTCTTGCGATGGGCGAGCTGGGTCGGGCCGTCCATCGAGATGAAGCTCGAGTCCATCGGCGAGTCCGGGAGCGGGTCACTGACGGTGATCGCGCGGGACGAGGAGTAGGTGACGTCGTCCTTCTCGACGGTGACGATGTCGTCGAATTTCGTGACCGACCAGTAGGGGCCGAAGTAGCTCTCCTCGACCCAGTGGACCGGATCGTCACGCCGGAGTCGGGCGAAGTAGCCGTGGTACTGGTTCTTCTCGAAGAGCTCGCCGTCCGAGGGATCGATCTTCTCGAGCGGATACGTCTCGGGATCGGCGTCGACCTGGCCGGTCGGCTGCGGCGTCTCGCCGCGCACCTGCGGCGTCGAGGGCCGCGGCGGAAGCTGCGACCACGCGTCGTTCCGCTGCGGGTTCATCGTCTCGGTCGCGAGGGCCTGGCTCATCGGTTTCTCCGGCGGGGGTTCGGGTCCGCGCGGAGAATAGTCGCTCGCTGCGTGAGCGACGAATCCGAGGAGGCCGCGTCAGTCTCCGTCGAGTCCGAGCGTCTCCCGCACCTTCTGCTTGATGAACTGACGCTTGATCGCGCCCATGCTCTTCTCGATCTCGTCCTGGCTCTGGAAGGGGATCTCCACGGCCGCGTCCTCGGGCCGATCGCCGCCCGGCAGGATCAATCCCTCGGAGTCCACACTGAACAGGAACTCGTAGACCTTCGTCACCACCGGCTCGAGCAACCACATGTGACGCAGGAAGACGTCGACCTCCTCGCGCGGGTCCTGCTCGACGTTGAAGATCTGGGGCGCCCAGAGCCTGCGCCAGGCACGATCCTGGGGCGCCGGATCGTCGCCGGTGAAGAAGACCTTGAAGCGTCGCCACTTCACGGCGAGCAAAGTGCGTCCGGAGAAGAAGAGCGCGTGCTCCCGGGCCGACTCGTCCGTCGTTCCCAGCACGAAGTCCGACTGGTCGACGCCGTCGATCACCCGTCCGCCCGGCAGCTCGGCGCCCGCGAACTTCGCGAGCGTCGGGAAGAGGTCGACCAACGCGACGATCTCGTTCGAGACCCTTCCCGCGGCGACGCGCCCCGGCCATCGGATCATCGCCGGCGTCCGGATCGAGCCTTCGAAGGCGCTCCCGAGATAGCCCCGATAGGGGCCGGAGTTCGAAACCATCGGATAGTGGGCGGAGTCGGGACCGTTGTCGCTCAGATAGAGGACGATCGTGTCGTCGGCGAGTCCCTGCGCGTCGATCGCGTCGAGCACCTGCCCGACCCGATGATCGTGTTCGACCATGACGTCGGAGAAGTCCCCGTTGCCGGAGGCGCCGGCGAAGTCGGGATGCGGCATGTAGGGATGGTGCGCCTGGGACCACGAGACGAAGAGGAAGAAGGGGTTGTCGTCGTGCGCGTGCGCTTCGATGTACGCGACCGACTTCTCGGCGATCTTCGCATCGATCAACGGCCGATTCCCGAGATCGTAGGGCTCGACCTCGCGCGCGGGCTCCCCCGCCACGCCCTCGAGCAGGTAGGGGACCTTCGCGACGGATGGATCGAAGCCGACCGAGACCGTGTCCATCGCGACGTTGGTCGAGAAGGGGAAGCCCCACCATTCGTCGAAGCCCTGGTTCGTCGGGAAGCGGTCCTGGGTATCACCGAGATGCCACTTGCCGAAGATCGCGGTGTCGTAGCCGGCGTCGCCAAGCACCTCGGCGATCGTGACCTCCCAGGGCGCGAGGCCTCCGGCAAGGCCGGGCGTCGCCGCGCGCCAGGTCCCCGAACGCACGGGCATCCGCCCCGTCATGAGCGCGGAGCGCGAGGGCGTGCACTCGACCTCGACGTTGAAGTTCGTGAGGCGCAGTCCCTCGGCCGCGAGGTCATCGAGGCGCGGCGTCGGCGCGCCACGCAAGACGCCGCCGCCGTAGCTCCCGAGCTCCCCGAAGCCGAGGTTGTCGCTCAGCATCAAGACGATGTTGGGCGATCGGTCCGTGTCGTCCGCGAAGGCCGTCGCCGCGGCGAAGAGCATCGCGAAAACCAGGCACACCGATCGCGTCGTCATTCCGGCCGTCCTCATCCGAGCGTCGCCTTGGCTACGCGTTCGAGTTCATCGATCACTTCCGGCCCGCGATCGTCGAGCCAGATCGTCGCGTGATCGACACCGAGCGCGCCCAGGTCATCGATCTCCGCGCGACTCAGCAGGCAGCCCGGAAAGCCGAACGCCACCGTCGTGACTTCCGAACGGTCACGCCCTCTGGCCTCGAGCGCTGCGTCGAGCTTCGGAAGTCCCGCGCGCATCTCGTCGACGCTGGCGACGCCGGGGATCCACCCCTCGCCCCAGGCCGCGACGCGATCGAAGATGTGAGGCGACGCGCCGCCCAACAAGACCGGCGGATGCGGCTGCGTCGCGGGCTTCGGGTGCATCCGAACGGCGGGGAAGCGCACGTACTCTCCGTCGTGCGCGGCCTCCTTCTCGGTCCAGAGCGTCTTCATCGCGGCGACCTGGTCCCGGATCTGCCGCCAGCGACGATCGAAGTCGCCGCCCATGATCTCCGTCTCTTCGCGCATCCAGCCTGCACCGACCCCGAAGAGGAAGCGGCCGCCGGAGTCGGCGTCGAGGGTCGCGATGTCCTTGGCGAAGGAGATGGGCTCGTGGAGGGGGAGCAGGCAGACGCCGGTGCCGACGCGCAGGGTCGTCGTGACCGCGGCCGCCCGCGCCAGCGCCACGACCGGCGACGAGAGCAGGCCGGCGTACTCGGGCGGCTCCCCGCTCGGATCCGCCGGATAGACCTTTTCGTACTCGACCGGCAGGACGACGTGCTCGCCGACCCAGAGCGAGCCGAAGCCGAGCGCCTCGGCGGCGCGAGCGACCTCCGCGATATCGGTCGCGCCCTCCCCCGCCGTGAAGAAGACCCCGACCTCCATCAAGCGTCCCGATCGAGGGCCGAGGCCCGGGGCGCCTGCGGGTTGTAGTACTCGCGGAGGCGACACACGAGGCCGTCACGCAGGTACCAGTACCCGACGTAGTTGTTCGCGTAGGGCTCGTCATTGTCGGTGAAGTGGCCGCGGCTCACGTATTCGCCGATGAGCAGCGATTCGTCGGCGATCCAGTGCGTCCCGGTCAGGGTGAGATCCATGTGCTGGATCGCGAGGATCTGCACCAGGTACGCGTAGACGGCTTCGCGCTCGACGACCAACGGCTCGCCGGGCTTGTAGTAGGGCAGCTCGAGGACGTAGTCCTCGGTGTAATGCGCGACCAGCGCGTCCGCATCGTGCTGCGCGATCGCTGCGAAGCAGCCCTCGACGACCTCGATCGCCCGCTTGTGGTCTTCGGTCATGTCGAGCGCCCTCCCCGCGCAGATCTCAGCCCATCGGGTACATGATCTCGCGCGTCACGCGATGAACCGCCGTCATCACCTCGGGATCCAACACGAGATCGCTCGCAGCGAAGATCTCCGGAAGCTGCTCTTCGGCGGTCGCGCCGACGATCGTCGACGCGACGAAGTCGTGCTGCTTCGACCACGCGACCGCGAGGGTCACGACGGAGATCCCGGCTTCTTCGGCGATCGCCTGGAAGCGCTCCGTCGAAGCGAGCGCCTTCTCGCTCGCGAAACGACGCGCCATCGCGCCCTGCCGTCCGCCCATCCCGTCGTAGCGCGAGAAGCGCGCGCCCTCGGGCCACTGCCCGCCGTTGTACTTCCCGCTCAGGACGCCGCCCGCGATCGGCGAGTACGGAATCAGGCTCACCTCTTCCTTGCGACAGACCTGCTTGAGCTCGTCTTCGAAGCGGCGGTTGTTCATGCTGAAGTTGTTCTGGATCGTCTGGTACTCCGCGACGCCCAGCCGACGCGAGGTCTCTAGGCTCTTCATCAGGCCCCAGCTCGTCTCGTTGCTACAACCGATCACTCGGACCTTGCCCGCGACGATCAGCTCGTCGAGGGCCTCCATCGTCTCGTCGTAGGGACCGTCGTGATCCGGCCAGTGTGTCTGGTAGAGATCGACGTAGTCCGTGCCGAGCCGCTCGAGGCTCGCCTCGATCGCGCGCGTGATGTTATGGCGATCGAGGGTCGTCATCCCCGCGCGAACCGCCGCCGCGAGCCAGCCATGCGAAGGCCCCGCGACCTTCGTCGCGAGGATCACCGAGTCGCGGTCCTTCGTGGCGAGCCACTTGCCGACGATCCGCTCAGTCTCGCCGACGTACGAAGGGTCGGGCGGCACGGGATAGTTCTCCGCCGTATCGAAGAAGTTGATCCCGGCATCGAACGCGTGGTCGAGAATCCGCAGGCTGGTCTTCTCGTCGGCGTGGGTGCCGAAGGTCATCGTCCCCATGCAGATGTCCGAGACGACGATGGGGCTGCTTCCGAGGCGGCGAAACTGCATGGGCGGGGGCTCCTGGGTCGGGGTGCAGGGGCCCAGCATACCGATCCCGGAGGACCCTGACCGGACCGGCCGTCGGTCGCGCCGCGAAGGCACGCGGGTGATAATCCGATTCCGGAGGAACGCGCCCATGTATCCCGGTCATTGGTCCCAGGTCCACCCCGACAAACCTGCCGTCCTCCACACCGGGACCGGCGAGCAACGGACCTACGCCGAGCTCGACGCGCGCTCGAACCAGATCGCGCAGCTGATGCATGCGCACGGGCTCCGCCGAGGCGACCACATCGCGCTGTTCATGGAGAACCACCTCGCCTACTTCGACATCGCGTGGGCCGCCATGCGTTCGGGGCTCTACATCACGGCGGTCAACCGCTACCTGACCGCCGAGGAAGCCGGCTACATCGTCGACGACTGCGAAGCGCGCATATTCTTCGCCTCACGCCACCTCGGCGACATCGCGAAGGACGTCCCGCAATACGCGCCGAATTGCGAGCGCTTCCTGGTGCAGGATGGCGGCGTCGACGGATTCGAGGATCTGGACGGTGCGCTCGCGGATGTGCCGACGACGCCGCTCGCCGAGGAGCCGCAGGGCGCGTTCATGCTCTACAGCTCGGGGACGACCGGCCGGCCGAAGGGCATCTATCGCCCGCTGCCGAAGTCGGGGGTCGCAGACGACTCGGGCCAGGCGCAGATCCAGGAGGCCCTCTGGAACTTCGGACCGGAGACGATCTACCTCTCCCCCGCCCCGCTCTACCACTCGGCGCCCCTCGGCTTCACGATGCGCACCCTCGCCCTCGGCGGCACCGTGATCATGATGCCGAAGTTCGAGCCGCGGGAGGCCCTGCGCTGCATCCAGGACCATCGCGTCACACATAGCCAGTGGGTTCCGACGATGTTCTCGCGCATGTTGAAGCTCGACCCGAAGGAGCTCGAGGGATTCGATCTCTCGAGCCACCAGTACGCGATCCACGCCGCGGCGCCCTGCCCCCGCCCCGTCAAACAGCAGATGCTCGATTGGTGGGGCGACATCCTCTACGAGTACTACGCGGGCACCGAGGTGAACGGCCTCACCCACGTGTCGCCGGAGGCCTGGCGCAAGAAGCCGGGTACCGTCGGACAGCCCGTGCTCGGTGTGCTCCACATATGCGACGACGACGGCAAGGAGCTCGCGACCGGAGAAGAAGGCATCGTCTACTTCGAGCTGCCGCGCCGCCCCTTCTCGTATCACAAGGCCGACGAGAAGACGAAGTCGGTCCAGCATCCGGAGCACGAGAACTGGACGGCGCTCGGCGACGTCGGCTACGTCGACGAGGACGGCTACCTCTTCCTGACGGATCGCGCGACGTTCATGATCGTCTCCGGCGGCGTGAACATCTACCCGCAGGAGATCGAGGACGCGCTGATCATGCATCCGAAGGTCGCGGACGTCGCGGTCGTCGGCGCGCCCAACGAGGACATGGGCGAAGAAGTGAAGGCGGTCGTCCAGCCCGCCGAAGGCACCGATCCGGGAGACGCCCTCGAAGCGGAGCTCCTCGCCTACGCCCGGGAGCACATCGCCCACTACAAGTGCCCGCGCAGCATCGACTTCGAAGCGGAGCTCCCGCGACTGCCGACCGGCAAGCTCTACAAGCGCCTGCTCAAGGATCGCTACTGGGGCAAGACCGACTCGCGAATCGTGTAGGCTCGCGAACCATGAAAGGTCTCGTCTTCAACGGCCCCCGCGACGTCCGCTACGAGGACTTCGACGATCCCACCCTCGTGTCGCCGAACAGCGCGCTCGTGCGCGTCGAGCTCTGCAGCATCTGCGGCTCCGACCTGCACATCTACCATGGCGATCACGTCGGCAGTCGCGACTACGGCGCCGATGCGCCGCGATTCTGCGTCGGCCACGAGTTCTCCGGTGAGGTCGTCGAGGTGGGATCCGACGTGCACACGGTCTCCGTCGGAGACGACGTCTTCGCCGCCGGCGGCTCCGGGTGTGGCCGCTGTCGGGAATGCCGGAGCGGGAACGGCTTCGCCTGCAAGTCGCTCAACGCGTTCGGGCTCAGCCCCAAGCTGAATGGCGGACAGGCGGAGTACGTGTGCGTCCCGAACGCGGACCTGGTGCTGCGCCGAAAGCCGGAGGGTGTCGGAGACGAGCAGTGCATGCTCCTGACCGACGCGATGGCCACGGCCCACTTCGGGGTGACGCGAACGGGTCTCGTCGCCGGCGACTCCGTCGCGGTGGTCGGGCTCGGACCGATCGGGCTGATCGGCGTGGAGCTCGCGCTGCTCTTCGGCGCGTCCCGGGTCTTCGCGCTCGACCCCGTCGCGGAGCGCCGCGCCCACGCCGAGCGACTCGGCGCGACGGCGCTTCCACCCGGAGCGGACGCGGAAGGCGAGATCCTCGAGGCGACCGGCGGGGGTGTCCACCGCGTCTTCGAAGCCTCCGGCGCGAAGAGCGCGGTCGAGTCGACGGTCCGGATCGCCGGACGCGGCGCGACGGCGTCGTATATCGGGCTGCCACAGCCGGACGTGGTCCTTCCTCTGGGCCTCCTCCTCTACAAGGACATCGCAATTCGCGCGGGCGTCGCGAGCGTCACCGGACAGTGGCCGCACCTGATCCCGCTGCTCCAGAGTGGACGTTTGCGTGCGGAGGGACTCTTCAGCCACCGCATGCCGCTCTCGCAGGGAACGGAGGCCTATCGCCGCTTCGACGCGCGCGAGGACGGCGTGGTCAAGATCATGCTCGAAGCGGGCTGAGAGCCCCGAATTCGAGGGGTTCACGCCGCGGCGGCACGCTCGACGGCCTAGTCGAATTCGCGGTCGCCGCTGCCGAACGCGAGGAAGACGAGCCAGCCGACGAGGGTGACGCCGGCCGCGACCTGGAAGACGACCGTCCACGAGCCGGTCGCTTGCAGGATCAGCCCGCTCACGTAGACGCCGACCATCCCCGGGATCGTGCCCGCGGTGTTCGTCAGGCCCATCAGCGTGCCGGCGTGGCGCGGCGCGATGTCCATGTGGTTCACCGCGAAGCCGCCGGTCACGAACGCACCCACGGCGCTTCCGATCGTCATCACCGCGATCGCCGCCCAGGCCGTCTCGATGTAGCCCACCACGAGGAGCGAAGTCGCCGTTCCCAGACACCCGACTGTCTGCATGATCTTGCGCACGCGCACGACCGGCATGCCGCGGGAGAGCATCCGGTCGGCGGCCTGACCTGCGACGTTGATGAAAACGAACGAGGCGATGTGCGGGATCATCGTCATCCAGCCGACGGACTCGAAATCGACGCCGAGGCCTTCGTTCACGAACGTGGGCAGCCACGAGATCATGATGTAGAGGGACCAGTTGTTGCAGAAATGGGCGACGATGATCGCCCAGACGGCCTTGCTCCGAAGGAAGATCCGCAGCGCCGGCAGCGTCTCGTCGTCGCGGTCCGGCATGTCCGCCGCGATCAGCCCACGCTCCGCATCGGAGACCTTCGGATCCTGCGCCGGCGTGGCGCGCACGATCAGGTACCAGGGCACGAACCACACGAAGCCCACGAGTCCGAACCCGTAGAAGGCCCACTCCCAGCCCCAGGCGGTGATGATCATCGGCGTCACGATCAGGCCGAGGATCGTGCCGAGAGGGATGCCGCTGTTCGCGAGGCCGACCGAGCGGACGCGCTCGGCCGTCGGGATCCAGCGACCGAAGAGGCTGAAGAAGGACGGATAGGTGACGGCCTCGCCCATGCCGAGGCCGACTCGGGCGAGGAGCAGCGCGCCCATGCCCATGAAGGCCGCCGGGGGCGTGAAGATCGTAAAGAGCGACCACAGGATCACGCCGACACCGAGGACGACCTTGCCGCCGAACCGATCCGCCAGCCGGCCCCCGACGAGCTGGAGCGTGATGTAGCCCGCGGCAAAGGAAGCGAGGACGACGCCCCGGGTCTCGACGTCCCAGCCGAGCTCCTCGGACATGGGGATGATCGCGACGCTGATGTTGACGCGATCGATGTAACAGATCGTGACCGCGAGGAAGGACAGCGCGACGACGTTGTATCGGCGCTGCCAGTCGGAGAAGAAGGTCAAGCGGGGCTCCGATCCGGTCGCGGTACGGGGACGAATGCGAAACGGGCCGGGGCCGGCGTCTTCCACCCTGCCCCGGCCCGTGCCATCACGCGGGTCGCGCGAGTGCGCAGATCTTGTTGCCGGACGGGTCTCGCAGATACGCGAGGTACATCCCGTTCTCGCGTCGGCCCGGCGCATCCTCGATCGCAGTGCCGCCATTCGCGACGCCGGCGGCGTGGAACGCGTCGCCCTGCTCGTCGTTCTCGACCATGAAGCCGACCGTACCGCCGTTGGCGGACGTCGCGGGCTCCCCGTCGATCGGGCTGGTGATCGCGAAGACACCCTGCGGGCTCATGTAGAAGTAGCGGCCCTGGTTGTCGACGCCGGGGCCGATCCCGAGCGTGCCGAGGACGGCGTCGTAGAAGGTCTTCGATGCCTCGAGGTCGTTCGCTCCGAGCATCACGTGGCTGAACATGCAGGTCTCCTGAATAAGGTTGTCGGGCTTGCGGACGGGGCAGCATAGCCGCGGCGTCCGGCGCAGAGCGGCCGCAGAAAAGGGCCTCGGAGTCTCACTGGCCCCCTTGACGATCAACAAGGATCAGGGATAGATTCCTTGTCACTCCACAAGGAAACCCCTCCCTTGGCGACCTCAGCCCCCTCCCGCAGCGCCGCCCGCCCCGTCCAGCGACGGGCCCGAGAGACCCGCGACCGGATCGAACGGGCGGCCCTCGCCGCCTTCGCCGACTCCGGCTTCGACGGCGCCAGCACGGGCGAGATCGCTCGCCGCGCCGGCGTCACCCAGCAGCTCGTCATCTACCACTACGAGACGAAGCTCGCGCTGTGGCAGGCGGTCGCCGACGGCCTCTTCGAACGGCTGCGCGAGCGCTCCACGGCGCGCGCCGAAGGGCTGGCCGGTGTCGACGACGCGACGCGCGTACGATTGCTGATCCGCGAGTTCGTTCAGTTCAGCGCCGAGGTCCCCGAGCTCGCGCGCTTCATGATGCACGAGGGAAGTCGCCAGAGCGATCGCCTCGACTGGCTCGTCGATCGTCACCTGCGCTCCGCCTACGACATGATCGTCGGCGCGATCGCCCGCGGTCAGGATCGCGGCGCCGTCACGAAGGGCGACCCCGTCCACATCTTCTTCCTCATGCTCGGAACCGCGGCCGTGCTCGCCCAACCCGCCCAGAGCGTGGCGCTCAGCGGACGGGATCTCGCCGCGCCGGAAGAACTCGACGCCTATGCCGACCTCGTCGTGAACGCGATTTGCGCCGGGAGTCAGAGAGAGAATGGATGACCACTGAAGAACGCGTCCCGGTCCTGATCGTCGGCGGCGGGCCGACGGGCCTGATGCTGTCCGTCCTGCTCGCGCGCTACGGCGTCGAGTCGCTCTTGATCGACCGCGACGACGGGCCGACCGATCATCCCCAGGCCCACGTCGTGAACATCCGGTCGATGGAGCTGTTCCGGATGCTCGGGCTCGACGCGTCGATCTACGCGGAAGCGCTACCGACGGAAGCCGGGACCAACGTGCGGATCGTCGAGTCGATGACGGGCCACGAGTTCGCCTGCCTGGACATCTCGCCTTCCCCCGACCAGCTCGGCGAGCTGATGGCGGCCACGCCGGCGCGCCCCGCGTCGTGCGCGCAGGACCGCGTCGAACCGATCCTGGCCACGCTGGCCGAGAAGAGCGGCGGTCGGATCGAGTATCGGAGCGAGCTCGTCGGAGTCGAGACGCTCGACGACGGCGCGCGGGCGACGATTCGCCGGGATGGTGTCGAGCGGGTCGTACACGCCGATTGGGTCGTCGGCTGCGACGGCGCCGGCAGCCTCACGCGACGTCAGATCGGAATCGAGATGGAAGGCCCCGAACAGCTCGGGCGCGTGGTCGGCATCTACTTCGTCGCCGATCTCGCGGAGGTGACCGCCAAACGTCCGTCGGTCCTGTTCTGGACGATCGACGAGGAAACGCCCGGCACCTTCATCTGCATGGACGGACGGGAACGGTTCGTGTTCCACTCTCCGTGGATGGACGACGACGAGCCCCTCGAGAGCTTCGATGATGCGCGCTGCAAGGCCATCCTGGAACGCGCGATCGGCTTCGACGCGAAGCCCGAGATCCGCTCGGTGCGGCCCTGGGTCATGACGGCGCAGATCGCGGAGCGCTATCGCGAAGGCCGCGTGCTCCTCGCCGGCGACGCGGCCCACCGCTTCCCGCCGACCGGCGGCTTCGGCATGAACACCGGCCTGCAGGACGCGCACAACCTCGCATGGAAGCTCGCCGCGGTCGCCTCCGGACGCGCAGACGCGTCCCTGATCGACACCTACGGCGAAGAGCGCAAGCCGATCGCCCAGAGCAACAGCGAGTGGAGCGTGCGGAACGCGGTGAACTTCGCGCCGATCGTCGGCCCAGGCGCGAACCACCAGGCGAAGCGACTCTCGAGCGGCGAGATCTCGATCGAAGCCCTTTCGCAGGAGATCCAGACCCTCGTCGACGGCGAGAAGGCGCACTTCGCTGCGATCGGTCGGGACCTCTGCTTCCACTACGAGACGGGCGCGCTCCTACAGGACGGGACCGCGCTCCCGGAGCGCGAGGACGAGGACCTCGACCTCGCGCCGACCGCTCGCCCCGGCTCCAGAGCGCCCCACTTCGGCATCGTCCGGGACGGCGCCCTGGCCTCGAGCCTCGATCTCTTCGACGGCCGGTTCACGCTCCTCGCGACCCCGGAGAACGCCGACACCTGGCGCGCCGCGGCGGCCAGCCAGTCACAGCCCGTCGACGTGGTGATCGTCGGCGAAGACGTCGCGGATCCGGCGGACGTCTTCCCGAAGCTCTACGACGTGACGACGGGCGCCGTCCTGGTGCGCCCGGACGGGCACGTCGGGTGGCGAACGGCCGCGCTGCCCGCCGATTCCGAGACCGCGCTCCGCGAAGCGCTCGACACGATCCTCGGTCGCGCCTAGCGACCCAGGGAAGGGACCCCTCATGAAGCTCTTCACGACGGATCGCGGCATCGCCCGCGAAACGAGCAACGGTCGCCTCGACCTCGTCGACCTCCCCGCCGCCGACCTCGGCGAGCAGCTGCGAGCGGATCCGAACCTCGCGGCCGCGCGTTCCGCCTCCGTGCGTGAGACGGTCGCGCTCGGCGACGTCGAGCTCCTCGCGCCGATCCTGCGCCCCAACAAGGTGATCGGCATCGGCATCAACTACACGAGCCACGTCGAGGAGACCCGCGAGCAGCTGAAGGCGATCGGCGTGACGCCGCCCGACTTCCCGGTCTTCTTCCTCACCTCCGGCACCGCCGTCGTCGGCCCGAACGACCCGATCGTGCTCCCGGCGGTCGCCCCCGACAACGTCGACTACGAGATCGAGCTCGGGGTCGTGATCGGGCGCGGCGGCGCCCGGATCGCCGAGGCCGACGCGATGGACCACGTCGTCGGATACACCCTCGGCAACGACGTGTCCGCGCGGGACATCCAGCGCCTGGCCATGACGACGCCGATGTACGAGCTCTCCCACGCGAAGGGCATGGACGGCTTCAAGCCCCTCGGCCCGTCCCTCGTCACGAAGGACGAGTTTCCGGAGCCCCTCGACGTGGGCATCCAGACGAAGGTGAACGGCGAGATCCGGCAGGACGCGCGCACGACGGAGCTGATCCACAGCGTCGCGCGGTGCATCCACGAGATCACGAAGTTCATGACCCTCGATGCGGGCGACGTCATCCTGACCGGCTCGCCGTCGGGGGTCGGTGTTGCGAGCGGGACGTTCTTGAAGCCCGGCGACGTCGTGGAAATGACCGCAGAGAAGATCGGTACGATGCGGAGCGAAGTCGTCGCCGCCTCCTAGGCACGCGTACCTTCGCCGGAAGGAGCCCCCATGCAGACCGAGGCGATCAAGCCGATGAAGCTCGCGCATTTCGTCGTGAAGACGACGAAATACAAAGAGGTCGTCGATTGGTACCAGAACGTGCTCGGGATGGAGATCACCGCCTCGAGCCCGGCGGCGACCTTCCTCTACTTCGACGACGAGCACCATCGGATGGCCGTGCTCAATGTGCCGGGCCTGCTTCCGAACTGGCGCGGTGCCGCGGGCGTCGATCACGTCGCCTTCACCTACGACTCCATCTCGAGCCTGCTACAGACGTACGAACGATTGAAGGGCCTGGGGATCGAGCCCGTCTGGCCGGTGAACCACGGCGCGACGCTCTCTTTCTACTACAAGGATCCGGACGGCAACGTGGTGGAGCTGCAGGTCGACGTCTTCAAGAGCCGCGAAGAGACGAACGCCTTTCTCGGCGACGGGCGCTTCGCGATCAATCCGATCGGGATCGACGTCGATCCGGACGACCTGCTCGCGCGCTGGCACCAGGGCGAGAGTCACGAATCGCTGACGGCCTGGCCCGAAATCGTCGAGCCGCGGCGAATACCGCCCCCCGAGGCCTACCTCGGAACCTTCGCATGGGTGATACTCAATATCGGTCGACTTCTAAGACGCCGGCGCTGATCGAGCGCCTCCTCCCCAGGAGCGCCATGCGATTCGGAATCAAGACCCCGCCCCAGCACGCTCCGTGGTCGACCCAGCTCGAGATCTGGCAGGCCGCCGACGAGATCGAGGTCTTCGAGAGCGCCTGGAACTTCGACCACTTCTATCCGCTGGTCGGCGACCAGAATGGGCCCTGCCTCGAAGGTTGGGTCACGCTCTCCGCCCTCGCTCAGGCGACGAAACGCCTCCGCGTCGGCTGCATGGTCACGGGCATTCCCTACCGCCACCCTGCGGTGCTCGCGAACATGGCAGCGACCCTCGACGTCGTGAGCGGCGGACGACTCGAGCTCGGACTCGGTGCCGGCTGGCATGAGGAGGAGAGCGAGGCCTACGGAATTCCGCTCCTCCCGATGGGCCAGCGGATGGATCGCTTCGAAGAGGGCGTGGAAGTCGTGCGCTTCCTGCTCTCCAACGAGCACACCGACTTCTCCGGTGCGTACTACCAGCTGACGAACGCGCGCTGTGAGCCGAAGGGCCCGCAAGGCTGCCCGCCGATCGTGATCGGCGGCGGCGGAGAGAAGCGCACGCTCCGAATCGCGGCGCGCTTCGCGGACCACTGGAATCTGCCCTTCGCGGGACCGGACGCGTTCCGCGCCAAGCTCGCGGTCCTGGAACGTCACTGCCAGGACGTCGGGCGCGACGTGGCCTCGATCCGGAAGTCGGTCCAGATCGCGTGGGCGGCGGACGAGGCGCCGGAAGCGACCGCCGCAACCGCGGCTGCGCTCGGCGAGGCGGGCGTCGATCTCGTGCTCTTCTCGATGCGGAATCCGTACCGGGTCGAAGCGCTCGAGCCACTCGCCAAAGCGTTGCAGGCGATCGGATAGTCGCGCAGCCCGCGCCCCGAGTAGGTGACACTCTTTTATCGCCATAGAGGAGGCGACCATGACGAAGTATGCCGACCAGATCCGTCACGTGCGTGACTACATCCAACTCCCTCTTCTTTACGACCATTGGTACGTCGCCGGTCTCACCGAGGAGTTCGACCGCAAGCCGAAGGCGAAGACCCTGCTCGAGCGTTCGATCGTGTTCTACCGGACCGAAGCCGGAGAGCTCGTCGCGCTGCAAAACCGCTGCCTGCACCGCTCTTTCCCCCTCGCCGAGGGCTTTCTCGAAGGCGACGAGCTCGTCTGCGGCTATCACGGGGTTCGTTACGACGCGAGCGGACAGGTCCTGCGCGTCCCCTGTCAATCACGTTTCCAGAACCGGTCTCTCAAGAAGTACGAGGTCCGCGAGAACGGTCCGTTCGTCTTCATCTGGATGGGCGACGGCGAACCCGACGAATCCAGGTATCCCGACCTCCCCTTCCTCTCGGATACCGACAACTATCGAACCTTCCTCGACGCGACCGACATGCAGGGAAGCTATCTCTTCATGCAGGAGAACCTGAACGATCTGACCCATTTCGCCTATCTGCACCGCAACTCGTTCAACGTCGACGACCGCTTCTTCACCCTCGAATCCACGCTCACGGAAACCGACCTCGGTCCTCACCTGAACCGCATCGACGATGACGTCGAGCGCATCATGCGCACCCTGCCCCCGCCCGCTCAGCCACTCGCCGAAGGCAAGAAGCTCGAGCGCCACGACGGCGGCCGTTCGCTCTCACCCGGCGTATTCCAGGGCTACGCACCGACCCTCATCGATCCGGACTCCGACGATCCGATCGTCCTCGAGCAGCACATCATGCACTACGTGACGCCCGAGACGAAAAGCTCTTGCCACTACTTCTGGTCGATCACGCTCAACTACGAGCTGGACAACGACATGCTCTTCGAGCTCCAGCGCGAGTTCATCAAGAACGGCTTCGAGGAGGACCGCTGGGCGGTCGGCCACATGCAGAAGGTCCTCGACGAGGACACGACGGAAGGCGACGAGATGGTGATCCAGAGCGACCAGGCTGGGATGTTGTTCCGTCGCAGGCTCCTCGAGTGGGTGATCGAAGAGCACGGCGAGGAGGCACCCTGACATGGCGATGCTCGTGGACGGCGTGTGGACCGAGGACATGCTCGATGGAAAGCGCGGCGGTCGAGCCGAGTTCAAGCGCGCTGAATCCGTCTTTCGCAACTGGGTGACGCCGGACGGCTCCGCCGGTCCAAGCGGCGAATCGGGTTTCGAGGCCGAGCCGGATCGATATCACCTCTACGTCGGCCACGCCTGCCCCTGGGCCCACCGAACGCACATCTTCCTCAAGCTGAAGGGCCTCGAGCAGATCGTCTCGAAGTCCGTCGTCCATTGGTTCATGGGCCCTGACGGCTGGAGCTTCGAGCCGGACGACGGCGTGATCCCGGATCCGATCAACGGGGCGAAATTCATTCGCGACGTCTACGTCGCGTCGGAGCCGCTCGCAACGACGCGATGCACCATCCCCGTGCTCTTCGACAAGAAGAGCGGCGTAATCGTGAGCAACGAATCCTCGGAGATCATCCGAATGTTCAACGACGCCTTCGACGGCGCCGGAGCGACCGAGGGCGATTACTACCCGGAGCCGCTGCGCGACGAGATCGATGCGGTGAACGAACGCGTCTACCACACGCTCAACAACGGCGTCTACAAGTGCGGGTTCGCGTTCAGCCAGGACGCCTACGAGGAGAACGTCACGGCGCTCTTCGACACGCTGGACTGGCTCGAAGAACGACTCGAAGGCCGCGAGTACCTGGTCGGAGATCGCCCCACGGAAGCGGACTGGCGCCTCTTCCCAACCCTCGTCCGCTTCGACGCGGTCTACCACGGCCACTTCAAGTGCAACCTGCGGCGAATCCAGGACTATCCGAACATGTGGGCCTACACGCGACGGCTCTACGCGATGCCCGGCGTCGCGGAGACCGTCCGGCTCGATCACATCCAGGGCCACTACTACAAGAGCCACGCCGTGATCAATCCGACCCGCGTGGTGCCGATCGGCCCGGAGATCGCCTTCGACTAGCGCCCTAGGTCGCGTCCGCCTGCGGCCGCCGCGACCAGGCGACGAATGCGCTGAGCGCCATCAGAACCGTCGGGGGCCCTGCGGCACCGGCCGGATCCCCGGCCATCAAGTGCATCGCGATCGCGCCCCCCATGATGATGACGAGCCCGGCTGCGGCGAGCGCGGCGAGGTTGCGGGTGAAGAGCCCGATCGCCCCGGCCACCTCACACGTCCCGATGAAGTACATGAACACGGTACCGAGCCCGAAGCGCTCGAAGTTGGCGATCATGTCCTCGGCTCCCGAGAGCTTCGAAGCTCCGGCGCCGAGAAATGCGATCGCGAGCAGGACCGAGACGATCAACAGCGGCATCGTCGGCGGGCGAGCGAACATGGCATTCTCCTTCGACTGGACGTGGCAAGGGGCGCGACGTCTCGCTTCGAGCGTAGACGACCCGCGCGCTCACGCACGCGGGTCGTCCACTCTTCGCTCCTCGCCGGTACGTATGCGGCCGCATCGACGAAGACCGCAGCGATCTCCTAGCGGCGGCGAGCCGCGAGGCCCGTCAGACCAAGACCCAGCAGGAGCGCCGTGCCCGGCTCGGGAACGACGGTGACTGCGTGGACCGCGTTGCCGAACGGGGTGGTCGCACCCCCATTGGTGATCGACAGGTGACCGAGAGCGGCGTGGTTGCCGATGTCGAGTACGAAGCTCTCCGCGGGACCGCCGATCAAGCTCGCGGTCGACGCGGTGAACTGGATCTGGAAGTGGATGCCGCCGGTTCCGGTCACCCCACCGAGTGCACCCGGATCGAGCGAACCGTCCCCGTTCGACGGAACGACCGCGACACCTTCGAAGAGCACGGCGTGACGCTCGAGCGGCGGGCCGCCGGCACCGGGGGCGCCGCGAAAGTCGGGTGCCGTGAGCACGTTGGTGATCCCGCCGAAGTGCTGGCCGGGGCTCGGGTTCGCAACGTTGAACATCGAGCTCGTGACGGCACCGCCGGACGGAAGCAGGCTGTTCAGGTGGCCATCGCCTTCCGGGTCGTAGCCGCGGACGGCCACGGAAGAGCCGAAGAGGTCGACGTTGCCAGCGTTCTCGACGAGTAGATCGAGGGTGAGCACGTCGCCGTCTTCGAGCAGCGCCGTGTTGCCGCCGCTGCTCTGGACATTGACGATCGACACGCTGAGAGCGAACGCCGAAGCGGGGACGAGAACGACGACCGCCATCGCGGTCAGCAGAGAGAGCATTCGATTCATGGAGCACCTCGGGTTGTCTGCTCGCGGGCTCGACGAGAACGACTCGACGGGCGTGCGAGACGACCGGGCGCGGAGGATCTTCCGCATGACCCGGCCTGACGATTGGATGACCTGGGGCGATCCGTAGACGAATGAACAAGCCGTCCGGCGCGTCCGCTGACGCAGACGCTCCCAACCTTCCCAGGTTAAGTGCAACCTATCATGATTCTCGAGCGTGTTGTGGGGATTTTTCGGGACCCTTCGGCGATTTTAGACAGCTCTATGCATCCCCGCGGGTTTCGGACACCCGCGGTCGGCCTACCCTCCCGCGGACGGCGCGAAGCGCTCGCGCAGCAATCGCTTCAGGATCTTTCCGCTCGGATTCCGGGGAATCTCGTCGACGAACACCACCTCGACGGGCTGCTTGAATCGCGCCAGTCGGCCTCGACAATGCTCGAGTACGCCAGTGCCATCGAGTGACGGATCGGCTCGCACGACCACGGCCAACCCGGACTCGCCCCACCGCTCGCTCGGGATCCCCACGACCGCGACGTCGGACACGTCGGGATGAGACAGGATCACGTCCTCGACCTCCGCGGGGTACACGTTCTCACCACCGGAGATGATCATGTCCTTGATCCGGTCGTGAATGAAGAGCGCGCCGTCATCGTCGAGCGAGCCGAGGTCGCCGGATCTCAGCCAGCCATCGACCAGCACTTCGTCCGTCGCCTCGGGTCGGTTCCAATAGCGATTCATGACATGCGGTCCGCCGATCCAGACCTCCCCCGCCTCCCCCGGCGCGACGTCGTGCCCGTCTGAATCGACGACACGGATCTCGACGTGGAAGAACGGACGCCCCGCCGAGCCGACCTTGGAGACCGCCTCCTCGGCGCTGGTGATGGTGGCCGGACCACAGCACTCGGTCATGCCATAGGCTTGCAGGACGAGGATGCCCTGGGCGTGGTAGGTCTCGATCGTCGAAACGGGAACCGGCGCCGCCACGCACTTGATCCAGCGCAGCGACGAGCGGTCGACCGTCGCGCGCTCAGGAGCCGCCTGCATCGCGAGCAGCATCGCCGGGACCGCCATCATGCATGTGATCCGCTCCTCCTCGATCAGCCGCCACACCTGGGAGGGGTCGAAGCTGCGCAGGACGACGCTCGTCATGCCCCGGTGGACATTCGTCGCCATCGGCCCGAGCGCGCCGATGTGGAAGAGCGGGAGCGCCAGCAGGAATCGATCCGCATAGCGAGACTCCCACGTCGCCATCATCGAGAAATCGCACCACGCGCAAGCCTCGTGTGTCTGAACGACGCCCTTCGGCCGGCCGGTGGTTCCCGACGTGTAGAGGATGAAGAGCTCGTCGTCGCCACCGGCTTCCACCCGAGGCGGCGTCGTGGACGACGAGACGAGCAATGCGTCGTATTCGACGGCGTCCCCTTCGGCACCGCCACCGACCTGCCACCAGGCGCGAACGTCGACGGGCTCCGGCGTCGCGTGCGTCGCCCGCAGATCCCGCGCCACGTCGACGAACTCCGTCCCATACACGAGAAGCGAGGCGCCGCAGTCGCGCAGGACGAACGCGAGCTCCTCCGCCGTGAGGCGCCAATTGAGCGGCACGCAGATCGCTCCGATGCGCGCGACGGCGAAGAAGGTCTCGCAGAACTCGACGCCGTTCATCAGGAGGATCGCGACCCGATCTCCCTTCGCGATCCCCGCGTCGAGGAGCGCGTTCGCGATCCGATTGCAGCGCTCGTCGAGCGCACGGAACGTGAAGCGCCGATCGGTCGCGACGTCGTAGATGGCTTCGAGATCCGGGCTCATCCGGGCCCGCTTCTCGAGGGTGTAGGCGTAGTTCATGCGATGCAGCGATCGTCCCTGGCTGTCCTCACCGAAACGCGAGAGCCCCCCGCGCCGAAGCACGGGGGGCTCGATTCACGTTGTCGCCTTAGTCGATCCGCGCGGTCGTGGAGATTTCGACCGATGCGCGTATCCGTCCGCGGCTATCGGCGACGTCGCGAGAGACCCCCCAGAAGTCCGAGGCCAGCGAAGAGCCCGATCGCGAGACCCGGCTCCGGCAGCCAGAGCTGAACGCTCGTGCGCCAGGTCGACGACAGGATCGACTGCGGTCGGTTCTGGAGCATTCCCGCGACCATCGACACGGTGCCCTCACCGTTCGTCGGGTTGCGCTGATCGGCCCCCGTCATCCGGTAGTTGTTCGCCGGAAAGACCGACTCGAGCATCGTCACGCGACCCGTCGTGAACGGACCGAACGCGTTCTGCACCGCCTCGCCCGGGACCTGCATGATCGTCATGCCGATCGCCGCGCCGGGGTTGCCGAAGGACGGGAACGCCGTCGCGTTGCTGAAGGGTGTCGCCAGACCGTTGGTCGTGATCATCGCCGTGATGATCGTGCGCACACCGAGGACCGTGCTCAGGTTCGACCAGCCCTGTCCGGCGTTCACCGGGTTGGTGAGCCCGCCGACGGCGCGCAGCGCCGGGACCGTACCCGGCAGCGCCGCTCCCGGGAGACCCGAGATGTTGATCAGCGCGGCGCCCTCGTTGTTCACGAAGTTACCACCCGCGGAGCCGCCGAACTGGTTCGACGTCGCCGTGTAGCGGAGCAGACCGGGGAAGAGCGTCGGCGTCTGGTTGAAGCTGGTCGGCGTCGTCGAGACCGTGTTCGGACCGACGCAGGCCTGATAGGAAACCGACGGCAGCGGCGCGCCAGCGCACCAGGTGACCGTCGCCGGACCGAGCCGGCCGCCGGCCGCGAAGGTCGCGGGCGCGCTCGGGAAGCTCATGCCCTTTCGGTCACGCACTTCGAAGAGCATCGGGTTCGCGAGGAACGCCTGCTCGCGGTCGACCTCGGTGCCGGCCACGCGCTGGATCTGGCCGCCGGTCATCATGATCGAGCGCGGATGCGCACCGGACGAGACCGTGACCTGCGCGGAGGCCGTCGCGCGCGGCAGACCCCGGTTCCAGTTCATGGAAGAGATGAGGTTCGGCGGCGGCGACGACGTCGTGCCGGCGATGTTGCCCGGGACGGTCGGGCCGGGCAGCGAGCTCGGGGTTCGCGGGAACTGACGACCATTGCCGGGCATCAGGCGCATCGAACCGAAGCTCAGCGGACAGACGCCACCGTTACAGGCCGCCTGCGACTCCTGCGGAAGGACGAACCCACCCGCGAGAACGGCGGCGGCCGCGATGGCCGTGAGAATTTGAGTCTTCATTCGGGAAACTCCCTCGAGTCGGCGGGATACGCCGACGCGTGTCTTGGGTGTGAGGCTCCAGCCCCATCAGCATAGGTATCACTGTTTTATCAGAAACCCCGCGGGAAAAACAACGAAATCTTCGAATTTGGTGTCATCTTTTCGATTCGACCCGCCGGCCCGCGAGATTCCGTACCCGCTGGGACTCCGCGAACTCTCCGCGGGCCTCCAGGACGTCGGCGAGCAGGACCAGGCTCTCCCGGGAGCCATCGAATCGCGCGGCGCGATTCGCGAGATCGAGGAGCCGCGGCCCCGCTTCGCCCCACAGCAACCGTGCCTCGCCGAGGGCCAGCGCGGCCGGGCCGTCGTGGGCGCGCCGCTCGAGCAACTCGCGATAGAGCGCCTCCGCCTGCCCGGTCTCGCCAGCGGCGACGAGGGCCTCGGCCACGGAGTGCACCGCTTCGGCCTCGAAGCCTTCGAGTTCGAGCGCTGAAGTCGCGAGCGCGAATGATCGTTCGGGATCGGCCGCAGCAATGCCCCGCGCATGCGCAAGGATCACGAAGGGGTCGTCGAAGGCACGGGTCTCATACGCATGCTTCCATGCGTCCCCGACCTGCTGCGGGTCCGCCTCGGCCATCTCGAAGTCGAGGGCCTCGATGGCACGCAGCGCCGGCACGTTGGGGTTCGACGCGAGCGCATCGCGCACGAGGCTCCGCGCGCGAGCGGGCTGGTTCGCCGCATGGGCGCACCGCACGAGCTCCCGCAGCACGAGCGTGCCATCGCCATGGGCGAGCACCCACGCGAGATCGGTCTCGTCGCTCAGGGCGAGACACGCGTCGATCCGCCCCCCCCGACGCAACCCCGAGAGCACCGCCGCGAAGCCGTTCGCGACGAGATCGGGCTGCCTCCGCGCCCACTGATCGAAGCGCTCGCGCAGCTCGTCGCTCTCGACGACACGGCCGAGCAGCTCCGCAAAGAACAGCTCCGCTTCGACGTCGAGGGGAGCCCGGGCCGCCTGGTTCCGGATCGTGTCGGCGGCGGCCAGCACGTTCCCCTCTGCCGCCTGGATCCGCGCGATCCGCACCTCGGCGTTCGTGGCCCCAGGTGCGATCCGCGTCGCATAACGATACGAGTCGATCGCCTCTCCGAATCGCCCGAGCGACTCCGCCGCTCGTCCGGCGTGGTATCGCGCGAAGGGATTGTTCGGCCACAGGCGCACGGACTCCGTATACGCATCGAGGGCAGCGCGATAGTCGCGGCGCTCGTGCGCGACGCGCGCCCGAGCGAGCTCCCTGTGACTCCCTGGCGCCATCGCATCGACGATCAACGACGCCTGTTCGAGGTCCCCTGCCCGGATCGCGAGATCGGCGAGGACGAGCTCTTTCGAGACGTGTGTGGCGGAGAGCTGCTTGTCCACGCTCCAGGCGGCCAGAGCCGCATCGAGGGCGTCCCGCGTCCTTCCGTGGTCGTCGTGGAGACTCGCCAGCGCGTGCCAGTACTGGGAAGCGACGACGGGACGAACACCTTCCTCGGTCCCCTCCGCCAGGATCTCGGAAGCTTCTTCGATCCGCCCACGGGCCGCCAGGCGAGCAGCGAGGCCGGTGCGGAGGTTGAGCGCGGGTCCGATCGCCAGGTCATCGATCGCGGTCTCGAGGATCTCGATCGCGCGCTCGCCGTCGTTCTGAGACTCGAAGTACAGAACCGCCTGTGTGACCGCCGACAGGTTCGACGGAAACCGCCCGAGGCATTCGTTCCATCGCTCGGTCGCGAGCTCGAACTCGCGGCTCTCCTGGGCGAAGAGCGACATCGTCGTGCAGTACCAGGCCTCGTCGGCCTCGCTCGGATCGCTCTCGAGGAGCACGTCCCCGAGCTCGTCGAGGACGTGCGCGGCCTCCTCGGTCATCGCCGCGTGCAGGTAGGCCTGCACCTCCGGCTTGTACGACTCGACGTTCTCGGGATCGAGCTGGCGGATGCGATCCACGTCCTCGAGGGCCTCGTCGAGATGCATGCGCGTCGCCGCGTACGCGTTCGCACGCACCGTGAGCGCCTCGACGTTGTCCGGCTCGTGCTCGAGCACCTCGCTCACCGGGGCGATCGCGTCCTGGGGATTCGAACTCGCGAGGGCACCACGGGCGATCGCGATCCCGGCGCGCGTCCGCCAGGCAGGATCCTCCATCGCCTTGCGCAGGGGCCAGACCGCGAGCCCGGTCGCCCCCGTGCGCTGGAGGAGCGTTCCGTACTCGAACTGGGCTTCGACGTTCTCGGGATCGAGGTCGATCAGCCGCTGCATCATCGCGACCGCTTCGTCGATCTCGCCTTCGCCCGTGAGCGCCTTCGCCCGCTCGATCGAATCTCCGGCACAGCCGGACAGGAGCAGATTCAGGACGATGGGTAGAACCCATTTCGCTCTGGGTCGGCCAGCGAACACTCGTGTCTCCCTCATTCACCCGCTATAGGTTGCACTCATTCTCGCCCCTCTGGGCCGGAGCGCACAAGTCCTCGATGACGATTCGAACCCGCCGGGTCGCCGCAACGCGTGCGCGCGCCCTCGTTCCTGCGCTCCTGCTGCTGACCGTGCTGATCGCGGGCTGCGACCGCGGCGGGGACGCGGCCGGCAGTCCGGAGCTCTGGCCGGCAGGCACCAGCGACGACATCGCGACCCTCCGCGACCGCGACGACGTCAACGTGCTCTTCATCCTGATCGACACGCTCCGGGCGGACCGGCTGTCGGCGTACGGATACGAGCGGGACACGAGCCCGACCCTGGCCGACGTCACGCGATTCGGGGTGCGCTTCGACCGGCACCTGGCCCAGTCGTCCTGGACGAAGTCCTCGATGGCGTCGATGTGGACCGGATTCAACCCGACCCGGACCGGCGTCCTGCAATTCGACTCGGTCATTCCGGGCGAGGCCGTGATGCCGGCGGAGGTCTTCTCCGCGAACGGGTTCCGCACGATCGGCATCTTCCGCAACGGCTGGGTCGCCCCGACCTTCGGCTTCGACCAGGGCTTCGACGTGTATACGCGGCCGCCGCGGCTCCCGATGGATCGCGAAGTCTTCCTCGCGAACCCGACCGTCGAGTTCCGGGGCAACGATCTCGACGTGACCCGCTCCGCGATCGAATTCATGCGCGCGAACCGCAACGACCGCTTCTTCCTCTACGTCCATCTGATGGACGTCCACGAGTACACCTACGACGAACAGTCGGCGCTCTTCGGGACGACCTACTCGGACATCTACGACAACTCGATCCGCTGGACCGACGACTCCCTCGCCGAAATCTTCGGCCAGATGCTCGAATGGGGGCTCTTCAAGAACACCGTGATCGTGATCGGCTCGGACCACGGCGAGGCGTTCCGCGAGCGCGGACACGAAGGACACGCGAAGTACCTCTATCGCGAAGAGACGGAGGTCCCCTTCATCATCGTCTTCCCCTTCCGCCTCGAAGAAGGCGGCGCCGTCGTCGACTCCCGATCGAGGAACGTCGACATCTGGCCGACCGTCTACGACCTGCTCGACCTCGACGTACCCCCGTCGGAACCCGCTCCCGACGGCGTCTCGCTCGTACCGGAGATCCTTTCCGCGGCGACCCACCTGCCTCTCGAATCCGAGCGGGCGGACGCAGCGGCCGCGCGCGAGGGATTCGCGCATCTCAGCCAGAATTGGGGACGCGGGGACTCCGGGAAGCGGACCTACGCCCTCACACACGGCAGCGAGCGCTACGTGCGCTTCGAGACGCCGGGGGGCCTTCGGGAGGAGCTTTTCGACAGCGACGCCGACCCGTTCGAGCTGGCGGACGTCGCAGAGGCCCGCCCCGATGCCGTGGCGCGGATGCGGGAGCGCGCCGACCGGCTCGCCGTCGAGGCGCCGGTCTGGGGTGAGCCCGAGACGCGGGAGCTGACGGAATTGGAGCTCAATCAGCTGCGCGCGCTCGGCTACAAGGTCCAGTAGCGCACGGCCCGCCGCGACTCAGCCGCCCGGCGGCTTCCGCCCCTTGAAGTTCTTCGGATAGAAGCGCGCCTTCGCTCGCGCCTCTTCGGAGAGATCGGAGCTCTCGAGCCAGGCCTCGGCAGCGATCAGATTCTTGCCGCGCCAACGACGCACGATCGAGACCAGCGCGAGCTCACGCTCCTTCGGATCGGGGATCAGCGCGGACCACTCGATCGCCTGCTCCGGATGTTCCCAGGAGAGCATGCCGACCATCCGGCTCGCCACGCCGGTGAACCATCGCGCGCTGCGCTCCGCTTCGGGGATCTCGAGCGCCCAGGCCATCGCTTCGGGTCGCTTCCACGTGCCCCAGATCTGATAGGCGGCGCGCGTGATGCGCATCCGCTCGTCATCGTCGACCTCGGTCCGCGCGCGTAGCCATTCGAGAGTCCGCCGCCCGTCGTGATGCGCGAGGCGCTGGGCGACCTCGCTCAACACGGCGGGGCCGTCTTCGTCGGACTGCAGTGATTCGTAGTAGGCGATCCCGGCATCCGGATCGATCATCGTGATCTCGGACGCCGCCTGACGAAGGATCGTCACGCGGCGATGCACCCCGGGAAAGTCCGAGATCATCTGCTCCGCACGTCGCCGAGCGCCCTCGAGCCCCTCGGCCTCGATCGCTCGGCGGAAATAATTCGCGAGCGCGGCCTGCCCCGGCACGGTCGACACCTCGAGGCCTTCGACGATCCAAACCTCGAGCCCCGGGTGGCCGCCCTCGAACCAACCGGACACGACGCCGTCGAGCCCCGCGCCCCCGATGTCCGGGAACGCGCTGATCACCTGCTGCGGGTCCCTGCGCGCCCAGTTCGCGACGGCGATCTCCATCGCGACGTTCGCCATGTCGTTCGAGGCCCCGACGTTCGCCCAGCGCGTCGCTGCCGCCGGCTCCAGCCGCGACCAGGCGTCGATCAGCAGGAGCCGGTCCAGTCGCCGCCAGGTCGTGACCCGACTCGAGACCTCGTGCTGGAGCAGGTCGGCGGCGTCGGGCCCTGCACGCTCCGCGAGCTCGGTGAGCATCGCCACGCGGCCCGCCTCCGTCGACGTGTTGCGGATCTCGTCGAGGCGCTGCGCGACCACTTCGCGAGTCCAGGGACGCGTGTCGTCATCGGTCGCCTGCGGCGACTCCGTCTCGCAACCGGCGAGGACGACCAACAGGGACGCGAACGCGAAGAAGGTTCGCGTCGTGGCCCATCGCCGCCGCGAGCGGACGGGATCAGAACTCGACGTCGACGGACATGCCATAGGTCCGGGGCTCTCCTATCCAGTTCAGCGTGGTGCTGCGCACCGCGGTCGCGTCCGCCGCGAAGCGCTTGTACGCCTTGTTCGTCAGGTTCCTCGCCCAACCCGAGACCTTCATGTTGCCCTGGGGCGCCTCCCACTCGAGGGCGATGCCGTGCAGCCAGTAGGCGCTCTGACCGATCGTGTACTTCGGCAGGATGGGCACGTTCGCGCCGCGATCGGGAATGCCGCGGCCTTCGGTGGGGTCGAAGAAGACCGAATCGGTCCAGGTCCCCGTGTAACGGGCGGTGACGACGCCCCAGTCGCCGACCTCGATGCCCTGACTCGCGATGATGCTGAGCGTGAAGCGCGGCGAGTTCAGCAGACGGTTGCCTGCGTTGTCGATCTCGGTGATCACGAGGATCGGCGTGACGCCGGAGCCGGCCTGCTCGATCCGCCGCCGGGCGAAATCGAGAAACTGGCTCTCGAGCCAACCCGCGGTCAGCTGGATCCGCGAGAGCTCGAAGGGCTCGATCACGGCCTCGAGCTCGGCGCCGTAGTTCTCCGCGGTCCCCGCGTTGATGACCACGAGATCGGCGTTGCCGCCGAAGCCCGTCTCCGGCAGGAAGATCTGGTAGTTGTCGTAGTCGTAGAAGAAGATCGCGCCGGTCACCGTGAGGCGGGAGTCGAAGAAGCTGAGCTTCACCCCCGCCTCGTAGGCCTCGACCTGCTCTGGATCGGCCTTCACGACCCCGATGAATGCGTTGGTCGTCGGTGTATGGGTCATCGACTTCCAGCCGTGGGTGTACTTGATGTAGAAGCGCGCGTCCTCGGTCGGCTCGTAGTTCAGCTTCACGACACCCACCGGCGCGATCTCGAAGTCGTCGAATTTCTCGTCCCGGGTGGCGCCGCCGCGCAGGAGGTAGAAGTCGATGATCTTGCGCTCGAAGTTGATCCGCGCGCCGGCGTCGATATTGAAGTTTTCGGTCAGCTCGACGGTGAAGTCGCCCCAGAATCCGCCGCCGATCGTCGTCTGGTGGAAGTCGCGCACCGCCGTGCCGACCGCGCCCACGTCCTCGGTGAAGAGTGCCTCGGTCTCGACGCGAAGGTCTTCGTAGAGCCCGACGCCGCCGAGCTCCCAGATGAAGGGAATTTCGGTGGAGGTCTCGCCGTCGACGCGTGCCTCCCCGTAGAACTGCGTGCCGTGGTGGTCGGTCAGGCTCTCGAAGATGACGTTCGGCGAGAAGTCGATGTCGTTCTCGAGCTCGGCGTCCCACGCATCGGCACCCCACGTCGTCTTGAAGGTCGCGCCGCCGGGGAGTTCGACTTCCCCGTTCAGGGTCACGCCCCAGGTGTCGAGGTTCGTGCGGCCCGCCCGGTTGTAGGCGCCGACCCAGGGATCCTGGTCGAGGCTGACGAGCGAATACGAGAGGATCTCGTCGCGGATGAAGGCCTGCTCGCGCTGACAGGCCGTTCGCGCCGGACCGGCGGGAATCGAGAAACACTGCGCGGTGGTGAATTGAGCGATCCGCTGGCGATCCCGGGTGACGCCGGCTTCGCGGTAGCCGAAGGTGTCCGTGCCACCGAGACCGTTCGCCAGCACGTTCCCGCCCGAAGCCGGCAGGCTGGGGTCGATCAGGGTGCGCAGGCCGAGGGTGCCGATCGCCTGACCCGCGACGCTGTCGTCATCGAGCTGAGAGATGTGGAGGTTCAGGAACCAGCTCTGATCCCAATCGGAATCCGGCGTGAATCCGAAGATCGCACGCCCGGCCCAGTCGTGTTCGGCGTTGAGGTTCTTCCGGAGTCCCTCCGGCACGTGCGTCCGCCGGCCCGTGGTCACGCGCTCGCCACAGCGGGAGTACGGCGGACGATTCGTGACGTTCGGCGCGACCCCGGGATCGACCGTCGCGCCCGCGCAGAGATTGGTGGTATACCCCTCGCGATCGTAGAAGGCGGCCGCTATGCGGACCGACAACCGATCCGCGATGATGGGCATCTCGGCCGCGACCTCGAGCTGATGCGAGTCGTAGTTGCCGAAATTGTAGGTGACCTTCGCACCGAACTCTCCGGAGGGGCGCCGGGGCTTGACCAGGATCGCTCCGCCCTCCGCGTTCCGGAAGGGCCCCGTTCCCTGAGGACCACGCTCGATGACCACGCCGTCGAGGTCGAAGAGGCGTCCCAGCTGGATCGCCGACGAGTTGCGTTGGACGCCGTCCTGGAAGACCGCGATCGCGCCCGTCGCTGCCGGGCTGAAGTCGTTCAGGCCGACGCCGCGGATGAAGAGCGTGGGCTGCGTCGTGCCCGCGGTCACGATCTCCAGGTTGGGTGTGAAGCTCGCGAGATCGGAGATGTCCTGGGCGCCGATGTCGGTGATGAGCTCCGCATCGAAAGCGGTCACTGAATCGGAGGTCGAGGAAAGGAGCGCGGCCGTCCCGCCGGTCCCCGTCACGACCATCTCTTCGACCCCGGCAAAGGGATCGTCCTCGACCTGGTCCTGCGCCAACACGACGCGAGGCCCGAATACGAGCAGGAGAAGGCACAGAGCACGAGCGCACAGACGCATACGGATCGAGACGCTCCGAAGGTGGGGACGGAATCCCCGCGGTCACGGCGCAGCCGAGGGGTAAGAGGGGTACGCGATCGCCGTCGAAACGACTGGAATAGTTGATACTATATCTCCCGATGAAACTCGAAGTCAACGTAAGGGGCAGGATCGGACGCATCCTGGTGGTCCTCCTCCTCGCGACCCCGATCGTCGGAGGGCACGCCGCAGCGGAGGAACGGGGCGGCTGGAAGGGCTGGACGCCCTCGCTTTCGATCGCCGCCGGGATCATGTCGACCGGCAAATACGAGGGATCCGTCTCCCTCACGGACTCGATGGGGATCGACCAGCGGGATCCCAACTCCGGCGAGGACTTCCTCACGAGCCCGATCTTCGAGGTGTCCCTCGGCCTCGCCACGCCGGTCGTGCTCCCTTACGACGGCAGAGTCTTCGTTTCGGCCGATCTGATCCCCGTCGCCGGCTTCAAGCGCAACATCGCGAGCGAGGGCGCGGACTCGCCCCTCGAGCCGCCCGAAACCGTGAACTTTCCCGCGAGCGCCGTCGCGGGCCAGGGACTGAAGACCCAGGTCCGGACGAACGCCCTCGCCTGGGGCTTCACCCTCGGCGTCGAGATCCCCTTCGAGCTCGGCGGCTACGACTTCCGCGTGAAGCCCGCCGCGTCCTGGATGACCTTCGAAGTCGACGTCGACGGTCGCGCCCGGTACGCCGAGAAGAACGGGAGCGTCACGGGCAACACGTTCCGCGCCGTCGTCATGAAGCCCTCCGGAAAGATCTACCTGAACGGCTTCGGTCCCTCCCTCGAAGTGGAGAGCGTCGGCGATCGATTCGGCCCCTTCCACGCGTCCTTCTTTGCCCGTGCCGCGGGCTATCGGATCGTCGGGGATCGAACCGTGAACATGACGCAGTTCGTGTCCTTCAATGACGCCTTCGGGATCGAGACCTACGAGGGGCGATGGCGGACGAGAGCCGCGAAGTGGGCCTACCGCGTGAACCTCGGCGTCCGGATCCACCTGCAGCCCGGGCGCGGCGGAACGGACCGGAAGAAGTAGGCTCGCGGCGGGAGGTCCATCATGAACGAACTCGCCCTCGGCGGCCTTTCCGCCGCCCTCGTCTTTCTCTGTCTCTGGAAGACCGACGACACGAACGCGCAGATCGGCGTCGTCCCGATCGCGCTCCTCGCGCTCTTCACCCTCGTGCCGGGCGAGGCCCGCGTCGCCTGCGGTTTCGGTCTCTTCGTCTCGATCCCGGCCTACGCGGCCTTCTTCGTGCGGCAGCGCGGACGACGCGTGCCGATGCCGGACTATTTCGGGGTCGATGGGGTCGATGGGGTCGCTGCGCCGGCGTCGGTCGCGGCGGTCGCGCAGTCAGCGCCAGACGTGCACCGGACACCGTCGACCTCGGATGGCCCCTACTACATCCCGAACACGCCCCACAAGCAGGTCCTCGCCGCCGGTGGCACGCCGGGGCAGCGGATGCGCTTCACCGGCCACGTCCGCACCCGAGACGGCGCGCCCGTTCGGGGCGCCGCGATCGAGATCTGGCACGCGGACGGCAACGGCGACTACGACAACGAGCACTACAACTGTCGCGGCCACCAGTACACCGACGAAGAGGGCGGCTTCGGGTTCGAGACCGTCCGGCCCTTCGGCTACGGCCGCAAGAGCCTGTCGATGGCCGGCGTCGTCGACTATCGATCGGCGCACCTGCACGTCAAGATCCGACGGGATGGCGAGACCTGGACCAGCCAGATCTGGTTCCCGGACGACGACGATCGCAACCCGACCGACATCGCCTTCTCGCGCTTCGCCGAGACGAACGTCGTGACCCTCGATCGCGAGGACGGGATCGAGGTCGCGCGCTTCGACTTCGTCCTCTGAACGCTCCCCCCGACCCGAGAGGATCGCCATGACCACCCTCCTGCTCCTGCTGATCGTCGGTTACCTCGGTTTCCAGCACCTGACGCGCCCCGACGCGCCTCCGGCTCTACCGATCATCATGATCCGGTCACTGCTCGGGCTCGCGTTCCCGCACGAACACACGGGCCGCGCCACGCCCTCCCCCGAGTTGACGTCGGACGTGCGCTACCCCGCGGTTGCGGCGCCCCCGAACACCGCCAGCCTGCACGGAGAGATCGAGCGCCTCGAGGACGGCACCCCCGCCACGCATTGGTACGCGGAGTGCGCGGGCGTGACCTGGCATTTCGTGACGGCGGGCGAGCCGACCGCGCAGCCCGTGCTGATGCTCCATGGCCTCCCGGAATCGTGGTGGGCCTTCCATCATCAGATCGCGGACCTCGCGAAGGATCACTACGTGATCGCCCTCGACTGCAAGGGCTACGGCCAGAGCGACAAGCGCCTCGACCTCGACTACACCGCGCCGGGCATGGCGCGGGAGACGGGCCTGCTCCTCGATCAGCTCGGGATCGACCGCTTCCACATCGTCGCCCACGACCGCGGTGTCGTGATCGCCGACCACATGACGAATGTCGACGCGCTCCAGGGTCGCATCCAGCGCTACGTGCGGATGCAGCAGTCCTTCGACGAGCCGCACGGACTTCCCCGGCCGCCCCACGACGTCTTCGCGACGAAGCTCGGCGAGGGGAACTTCAAGAGCCGCTCGGTGATCCCGTCGATCTACACCCAGATCATGCCGTCGAACCTGAGCAACTCGACGCTCAAGCGCCTCGACTACGAGTTCCACTTCAAGGGCGCAGCCGCTGCCGTGAGCAAGTACTTCCAGGCGAACAACTTCGACCTCGAGTACGAAGACCGGCACTCGACGCTCTTTGCGTGCATGACGATGCCGATCCTGATCCTGCAGGGTCGCTACGACCGGGGACAGCACCCCGAGGAGTACGCGAAGTCTCCGGAGTTCGCGAAGAACCTCCGGGTGCAGTTCGTCGAAGCGAACCACTTCGCCCACATCGAGAACCCCACCGCGGTTAGCGCCGCGATCCGCGCGTTCTTCGAAGAGTCGAAGACCGGCTGACGGGACTCAGTCGCTGGCCTCGGCCGCCCGCGCGCGGGACTCGAGCCGCCAGCCGATCGCGAGCACGACGGTCCAGAGAGGGAACGCGAGGTCGGGGCCTAACGGGTCCCAGGCGCCGACAGATAGCCCTCTTCCCGCGTCCACACGAGCGGGAACTCCGGGCTGTCCATCACGTCGCCCGGCGCGAGGGAGTCGCTCAGCTGCGAGTCCGGCGGCGTGCCTTCGCGCGGGTGGTAGCGGCAATCCTCACCCAGGTACCGCAGCGAGACCGCACGGCGCGGGCGATCGGTGGTGTTGCCGGTCGAGCCATGGGCGGTCCGCACGTGGTGCACGATCGCGTCGCCGGGCCGGCACTCCACCCACTGGATGTCGTACTCGCTCTCGTGGCCTTCGATGTCCGGCAGCGGCTTCTCCGGCGAGCCTGGCATCGGAGTCTGTGTCACGAAGCCGTTCGCGGCATGGATATCCCAGGTGTGGGAGTCACGGACGTAGCCCATCGCGGCGTTCGACTTGTCGACGACGTCGAGGGGCATCCAGATCGTGCAGCACTGACCGCCTTCGAGATGGAAATACGGTGCGTCCTGATGGAAGGCCGTCCGGTGGATCGAGCGGGGCTCCTTCAGGAAGAGCTGGTCGCCGTAGAAGTTGATCCTGCTCGCCTGCATGAGCGCCGCAGCCACCTGCGGGAGCGGCTCCGCGACGCCGATCGCCCGCAGGTCCGGGACCTTCAGATGGTTGAAGGTCCCGACCTTGAACTGCCCCTCCGCCTGCGCCCGCTCGTCCTCGCTCTCGAGCAGCTTCGCGCCGGTCGCAGCCAGGATCGGGGCGAGCTCGCTCGCATTCAGCTCGTTCAGCCCTTCTGCCCGTTCTTCACCGAAGACGAGGTAGAAGATCCGTTCGGCTTCCGCGAGCCAGGCGAGGTCGAGGATCCCCTCGAGGTGGACGACCCCGTGCTCTGCATAACACGCGATCTCGTCGTCGGTCACGTTTCGGACGAGGCCCTTGGGCAGCTTCGAGTCGGACATCGCGGAATCCTCACTGGGCCGAGTCGCGCGCGGCTCACTCGGCGGGAACGACGGGAATCTCGGACTCCCATCCGGGGAAGAGGTTGAATCGCTCGTCGCGGGGGACCGCGTCGTAGAGCAGAATCGGCTGCCGGCTGCGCGCGAACGCCTTCATGCTCGCCAGGATCGCGGCGAAGTCGGCGTCCGCCGCGGCTTCGCGATCGAGCACTCGGGCGGTCGTCTCGCGGAGGTGCGCCGCGAGCGCGTCGGGGAGGCGCGGGTGGATCGTCACCCCGCGGTCCCGGGCCTTCCGGAGTGAATCGGCGCCGCCGGCGAAGTCGTTCGCGAGCGATCGCAGCAGACTCGCCTCGGCGGCCGTACGCAGCGCCTGCTGCTGGCTCGCCGGAAGGGCGTCGTAGACGCTGCGGTCGATCGCGATCCAGTTCGCGAGCATCGGCTGCTGCCAGCTGCCCAGGTAGAGGTGGCGAAAGCCGCAAGCAACGACGTCTTCGCCTGCAGGATGCTCGAAGCCCGCGTAGAAGTAGTCGTCGTGCATCGAGAGCGTCCCGATCTCGGCGCCGTCGAAGCGACCGCCGCAGAAATCCTCCGCAGACCAGTCGAAGGGACTCCCACCGACGATCGTGAAGGACGGGAACGCCTCCTTCATCACACGCCCGCCGAGCATGTTGATCCGATAGGTCAGCCCGCGTGCGTCGAAGGCCGCAGCCTCGCCGTCGACCGGCTCCTTGAAGTAGCCCGGCGGCTCGCTCGCGGTCGCACCGATCGGGAACACGATCACGTTCCCGTTGGGCGTCCGCCGCTCGAAGATCTCCTGCACGAGCGCTTCGCCGCCGCCCTCGTAGTACCAGGCGAAGAACTCCGGTGCGCGGAAGCCGAAGGGAAAGGTGGAGACGAGCAGGATTCCGAAGGGCGGCGGCCGCCCGCCGGTCATGAAGAGCTCCGGCGGCGACGCCAGGGCGTCGATCTGCCCCGCGTCCACGCTCTCGAAGAGCTTCGGCAGCGGAATCCCCGCCTTCGGCGCGGGGACGATCTCGACGACGAGTCGTCCGTCGGTGATCGCGTTCACCTTCTTCGCGAAGCGGACCGGGGCGTAGCCGAGCCCGTCGCTCGCGGGCATCGTCGTGACGACCCGCAACACCGTAGGCTCCGAAGCGGGCGGAGGCGCGCTCGTGGCGCACGCCAGAGCCGTGATCGTGACCAGCGCTGCGACGAGCCGCGTCGTCATGTCGTCCTCCAGAAGCGCGAGACGCTCAGATCAGCCCGTCGTACGAGCCACCGTCGATCTGCAGGTTCTGCCCCGAGATGAATCCGGCCTGGGCGCTGCAGAGGAATGCGCAGGCGTCCGCGAACTCGCCGGGCAGCCCCAGTCGCCCCGCCGCGATCGAGTCGACCTGCTGCTGGCGGGCCTCCTCGTAGCTGAGGCCCGCGATCTTCATTGCCACCCGCGCCATCTGCTCCTGGCGCGGCGTGTCGATCCGCTCCGGGAGAAGGTTGTTGATCGTCACGTTGTGGGGCGCAGCGCCCTTCGAGATCGACTTACAGAGCGCGGTCAGGCCGGTCCGCGCGGTCGTGGACAGCGCCATCAGTCCGACCGGCGTCTTCACCATCGCGCTCGTGATGTTGACGATCCGTCCGAAGCCCCGTTCCTGCATGCCGGGCAGGAGCCCGCGGATCATCATCGCCGGCGCGAGCAGGTTCGCTTCGAGGGCCTCGAGCCACTTCGCGTGGTCCATGTCGAAGAAGTTCCCGGGCGGCGGCCCGGCGTTGTTGTTCACGAGGATGTCCGCGTCCGGACAGGCCGCGATCAATCGCTCCCGTTCACTCTGGACATTCAGGTCCGCCGCGACCGGCGTGACCGCGACGCCGCTATCCTCCGCGATCGACTTCGCCGTCGCGTCGAGCTTGGCAGCGTCGCGCCCGTTCACGAAGACCTCGACACCCTCCCGCGAGAGCGCGCGAGCGCAGGCCTCACCGAGCCCCTGGCTCGAGGCGCAGACGATCGCCTTGCGGCCGCGAATTCCGAGATCCATGCCGTTCCCTCCGTGTCGGACCGGACCGATCAGCCCCGAGCGGTCAGCTCGAGACGCGATTCCAGCGCCTCGACCAACTCGGCTACGTCGAGCGAATCCGTCGTGTGGCCGAACACATAGCGGTCGGGCCGGACGATGGCGAACTCGGAATCCGCGAAGAGCCGATCGAAGTGGCCTCTCGTCGCGGTCAACCCGTCGAGGCTCGCGACCTGCACATCGAGCCGTTCGATCCGGTCGGTCGTCGCGGGATCGAATTCGAGAGACACGCCAGCGCGGGCGACGAGTGCGAATCCGCGACCGAGGCGTTCGTCGAGACGGAACTCGCGCCCGTTCTCGTCGGTGACGATCGGCTGGCTGAACAGGTAGCCGGTCGACCCTTCGTCGCTGACCTGGTCGATCAGCAGGACGCCCGCACGCAGGGGCGGCGCTTCCCGTCCCTGGCCGTAGCCCGCCGAGCGTCGCCCCGGCACCTCCTGCGGCGGTGGCTCACCGGCGCGCTCGGCCGCCTCGACCGCCGCCTGGTGCTCCATGAGGTGGCCGAACTCGACGGCCCACTCGACGAGGTCCTCGGCATGGGGCTTCCGCTCGGCTTCGTACCGATCCAGCAGCGCGTCGGTCGCCGCCCCGGACAGGACGAGGGGCAGCTTCCAGGCGAGGTTGATCACGTCGCGCATGCCGGCGTTCATGCCCTGGCCGAGAAAGGGCGGCGTCTGGTGCGCGGCGTCGCCGGCGAGGAACACACGACCGACCCGCCACTGCTCCGCGGTCGCCGCGTGGAACTGGTAGACCGCGCTCCGAATCACTTCGAACGTGCCCCGCGGCGTCCACGGATCGATCAACGAGGCGATCTTCTCCGGGTCGAGCATCTCCTCCCGGGTCTCGCCCTCGTTCATCTTCCGTTCCCATCGCCGGTAGGGATCCTTCACGGGGACGTAGGTCGCCAGACGGTCCGGGTCGCAGACCTGGAGCGCGTCGTGCGCCAGCGTATTGCCCTCCCCGACCGTCACGTCGACGACCAACCAGTCGTGGTCGTAGCCGAGATCCTTCCAGTTGATCCCCAGGGCCTTGCGCGTGGGACTGCTCGCGCCGTCGCAGGCGACCAGGTACCTGGCCTCCGCCTCGACCACCTCACCCGAGTCGATGTGCTTCGCCTTGACGACGACCCGATCGCCGTCGTCCTCGAAGCCGTCGACCGAGTAACCGACGTAGGCGGTCGTGTTCTCGTGCTTCTCCGCGTTCTCGCGCAGGAAGCCGTCGACCTCGGGTTGGTGGAAGAAGCCGAGCGGCTGCCACCCGTTCACGCCGAAATCCTGCGAGGGCATCCCGAAGAGCCATTCGCGCCGGGAGTTCGCAAAGCCGACCCGGCCATCGGGGCCGGTCGGCTGGAGCAGCGCGTTGATCGCTTCGCCGTAACCGATGCGCTGGAGACCGCGGACGATCTCGCCGTCGAATCCGACGGCGCGGGGCAAGGGGAACACGTCCACGTCGCGCTCGAAGGCAACGACCGAGAGACCGGCCTCTGCGAAGAGCAGCGCAGCCGCGGACCCGACCGGGCCCAGGCCGATCACGGCGACATCGAATCGTTTCGTCATGGGGAGCTCACCTTCATCGCGGGACCGGGGACAGCACCGCCGCGAGGGCGTCGGCGTGAGCGTCGATGACGTCGTCGTGCGCCGGATCGACGCCCGCCATCCGCCGCACCTCGGGCGCCATGGAGAAGATCAGCGAGGCGCCGCCGGTCAGGATGTAGAAGAAGTGGGGGAAGGACATGTCCGGCGCGGCGCCCGCGCGCTTGGCGTCGTCGAAGAGCCGCTGCGCCCGCGCGTAGAGGGGCCGGGTACCGTGCTCGATCATCCACTCGAGGCGCCAGTCGTCCTCCATCCCCTCGCGGATCATCAGGCGATTCACTTCCGGGAACGCGGCACAGAAGCGCACGAACGAACGAACGAAATATCGGAGCCGCGCGGCGGGATCGACGTTCCGCGCGCCGTCTTCCGCCGCGGCGATCGCCTTCTCGGACCGCGCCAGGAGCCAACCGAGCGCAGCCTTCCAGAGTGCTTCCTTCGTGCCGAAGTGGTACGCGATCAGGCCGCGCTTCACGCCGGCCTCGGATTCGATGATGCGGGTGGACGCCGCGTCGTATCCGACCCGCGCAAAACAGTCGACCGCCGCCTCGAGCAGACGCTCGCGGGTGACCTGGGCGCGTTCCTGTACGGGCATGGCCGCCAATCCGAACCTCTAAACTTGTCGATCGACGAGAAAAATGATCGAATTCTCTCCGATCGTCAAGTAGGCTTTCGATACCGTCGCGAGTGAGCGCGGCGGTGCGAGCCACGCGGGAGCCCCTCATGTCCGACCTCCACGACATCCTCTACGTCCGCTTCGCGCTGCCCGACCTCGAAGCGCAGCAGAAGTTCCTCGACGACTTCGGCATGCAGACCTGGATCGAAGGCGGCGCGCTCTACGGTCGCGGAACCGACCCGTCCCCCTTCGTCTACGTGGCGGACCCCCTGCCCGACGGAGAGACCGAGCCGAAGTGGGTCGCGATCGGCTTCGAGGCCAGCTCGGCGGAAGGGCTCACGCGAATCGCCGCGGTCGACGGCGTCCCCGTCGAGAAGCACGACCGCCCGGGCGGCGGTCTCGTGGCGCGCCTGACCGACCCGAATGGGGTGACCGTCGAGGTGGTCCACGGCTTCGAGCGCCCGGAGCGACTCGCGACGCCGTCGCGGCAGCCGATGAATCTCGGCGACGACCGTCCGAGGGTCAACGAGCGGGTGACGCTCGAACCGGACAAGCGGATCGTCCGGCGACTCGGCCATTGCGTCTTCGAGGCCAACACCTTCCGCGAGACGGAAAAGTGGTACAAGGATCGCTTCGACGTGCTGACCAGCGACGAGATCTACGTCGACGACTCCCACGCCGAAGAGAAGCTGATCGGGGGCTTTCTTCGCGCGAATCGAGGCGACGACCCGGCCGACCATCACATGATCTTCCCGATCGGCGCCGGCCAGTCGCGCTTCCAACACGCGGCATTCGAGGTCGAGGACTGGGACTCCCTGATGGCGGGCCATTTCGATCTCGATCGCGCCGGCTACCAGCACCAATGGGGCATCGGCAAGCACATCCTCGGCAGCCAGGTCTTCGACTACTGGAAGGACCCCCACGGCCTGACCCTCGAGCATTTCACGGACGGCGATCTCTTCGATGCGTCCGTGCCGCCAGAGAAGCAGACGGTCCAGGTACTGATGGGCGCACTCTGGGGACCGGATGGAGGACCCGGCTGAGCATGAATCTCTCCGAGCAGCACCGGAAGTTCTTCCGGAACGAACAGTTCATCTACGCCTTCTTGATCAACGTCGTGATCAACGGCGCGATCGCGGGGCTCATCCTGCGCGGGAACGATCAGATCCCGCTCTGGGGGGACGCGGCCATGGCGCCGGACCTGCTCGCGACCGGCGTCCTGCTCCCCTTGCTGATGACGGTGATCGTCTCGCGCGTGATCACAGGACAGGTCGAGCGCGGCAAGCTCCCGCCGCTCACCTCCGAGCTGATCCCGCCCCGCGGCCTGCACCAGAAGTCGAGCGTCGTCCGGGGCCTCGTGCTGGCGACCTTCGGCACGCTCTGCGCGTCGGTCCCCCTCGTGGTGATGCTCGACCTCACGCAGGCGCAGCCGATCGCGTACGGCACCTTCGTGTCCTTCAAGGCGCTCTGGGGCGGCGCTCTCGCGGCGGTGCTCTCGCCGCCGCTCGCGTGGTGGGCCCTGTGTGCGGCCTCGCTCGAGGCGCCGGTCCCTGCCGACGCCGCGACGGGCTGAGCGATGAACACCACGCTCCCGAACGCGCTGCGGATCGCCGCCGGTCTGCTCGTTGCGATGGCAACGTTCGAGTGGCTCGTCCTCGACACGTTCATGCCGCCGCCCTACGTGATGGCGGTCGTGCTCTTCGCGCTTTCCTTCGGCGCGGCGTCCTTCCCGAAGCCCGTCGCGGTCCTGACGCTCGTCGTCTGCGTGATGACGCCGCTCGGCGCGATCAACGGCTACCTGAACGGCCTGGTCGCGCTGCTGATCCCGACCTTCGACGTCGTGCTCTTCGGCTGGCTGGCGACGATCGCGATCCCGACGCTGCGCGGCGCCCGCGCCGAGGCCTGAGCCCCTGCTTCAGTCGGCCTCGGCCGCCCGGCGCTTCGCGACGTCCGCCCAGGGCTCGCGGTCCTCGACACCGCCGAAGCGATCCGGATCGAAGAGCATCTGCAGAATCGTCGTCTCGCCCTCGCGGTCGAGGCGTGGCCAGGCGCGTGCCGCCGCCGTCATCTCGGCGACGCGTTCGGGCTGCTCGCCCGCGACGTCGCGCTGCTCGGTCGGGTCCGCGAACACGTCGTAGAGCTCGGCCGCTTCCTCGCGGAGCACCAGCTTCCAGGGCGCGCGATAGAGCGCCATCGCGCCGCGCTCGCTGGTCACGTAGTCGGGCGTGGCACTGGGCGCGGTACCGCTGAGCGCGCCCCATTGGCTCGCCCCGTCGAGATCGTCCGGGATCCGCGCGCCCGCGCCGATCGCCTCGAGCAGCGTCGGCACCACGTCCGAGATCGACATGAATCGCTCGTGGCGGCCGCCTTCCAGCCGGCCGGGCCACCAAATCGAGGCGGGGACGCGCGCGCCGCCTTCAGCGACGCTCATCTTGCCCTTCGGCAGGGGATCGTTGTCCGCCGCACCGTCGAGGGTGTTCGTGGCGATGAACTCGAGGGAATCGATCGGAATCGGCCGATCGAAGATCGCGGTCACGACGTTCGTGAGGCTCTCGAAGAGCCCGGGCGCCGCCGAGGGATTCAGCCCGCCGTTGTCGCTCGAGAAGAACACGATCGTGTTCGAGAGCATGCCTTCGTCGTCGAGCGTCGCGAGCACGCGGCCGATCGCGGCGTCCAGCTCCGTGACCATGCCGGCGTGGAGTCGCCTGTTCTCGTCCTCGATCTCCGAATACGTCGCCACGGTCTCGGCGGGCGCCTCGTTCGGAAGATGCGGCGCCGGCAGCGCGAAGTAGAGGAAGGTCGGCCGCGTTCGATCCCGCTCGCGCAGGAGCCGCACGGCCTCGTCGGCGAGCAGCTGCGTCGAATAGCCCTCTTCTCTCAGCGTCTCGCCGTTGCGCTGCCAGTCGTGGCCGCCGCCGTGATTGTGATCCCAGTAGCCGACGCCACCCGTGACGTATCCGTAGAAGTGCTCGAAGCCGCGCGACTGGGGCCAGTACGCCGGGACGTAGTGACCAAGGTGCCACTTCCCGACCATCAAGGGTTGATAGCCGGCGTCGGCGAGATACTGGGGAAGGATCTTCTCGTCCAGGCCGAGCCCGTCGGTGTCGTTCTTGCCGAGGGGCATGTGGATGCCGAGCCGCATCGGCGACTTGCCCGTCATCAGACCGGCGCGTGTCGGGCTGCAGGTGGGCTGGACGTAGAAGCGATCGAGCTCGACGCCTTCGAAGGCCAGGCGATCGAGGGTCGGCGTGCGGATCTCGCTCCCGTGATAGCCGACATCCTTCCAGCCCAGGTCGTCCGCGAGGATCACGACGATGTTGGGCGGCTCTCCTTCCTCCGCGTTCACGACGGGCGTGACGAGGAGACACGCGAGCACGATCAGAAGACGGCGGAATCGCATCAGGCGCCCTCCAACAGCGCGCGCACCTTCGGATCCTGGGCCTTGGCCTCGGCGATCCGCTCGCGGCCGTAGTCGATCAGCGGATGACCGTGGTCCAGGATCGCCTGCTCGTAGGAGGGCCGCGCCTTGAGCCGCTCCCAGTAGGCGGCGAGATGTGGGCGCTGCGCCGGATCGAGGAAGACGTTCTCGGCGCTCGCCTGCCGGATCCGCTCGAGGATCACGAGCCAGCCGACGTCCGCGAGCGTGAACTGTTGGCCCATGATCCAGGGGCCGCCGTTCTTCTCGAGGCGACCGTCGAGCTCGTCGAGGAAGCCGTGCAGGATCTCGCGGGTCTTCTCGATCGCCCGTGCCATCGGACCGAGCGTGTGCATGCGATGGATACCCCGCTGCTTCAAGGCGACGAAGAGCATCGGTCGGCGTCGATCCCCGTGAAAGAGCACACCCTCGAGGATCAGATGGAGCGGGATCTTCTCGACCATCGTGCAGAAGAGCGGCAGCGTCTGTCCGGGCACCGCGTTGCCTGCGGACTTGCCCGGGTCCTCGAGCACGTTCGTCAGCGACGTGCGGTCGATCCAGGCCTCCATCTCGGCGCGTTCCGCGGGATCTTCGGGCACGAGGGATGGGACGCCCTCGGGCGTGAACCGCGCCGCATAACGGATCTGCTCGTGGGACTCGTAGATCGGATGGCCGTGATGGAGCAGGACCGGGACCGTGCCACCCGGGTTCACCTTCAGGAGCTTAGGCCGGACGGTCTCGTAGCAACCGGTCTCGATCAGATCGATGTGGTGCCCCTTGTACGGAATCTCGAGCTCCGCGAGGCACACCCGCGTCTTCATCGAACAGAGCGACAGCGCGTTGTGATAGAGCTCCCACTCCTGCTCGTGGGGGAACTCGAGGTCGGCCTGATACCCGGGTGGGACCGGATGCGTCTTGCGCCGACGCTTCTCCACGAGGAACCAGCCGAGCGCGGCGAGCACGAGCGCTCCGAAGATCCAACCGGTCGTCATCGAGTTCCTCCAGCCGCCATGGCGCCATCGACGGCCCCGGCACTATACGGGACACTCAATCCGTTATCCGCTCGTTCGCCGCGATTCGTCGCGCGTCGCGAGAAGGGAGCCCGCGTGACGCCGACCCTCGAGACGAAATCCGGCCGGGTTCGCGGCGTCGCGCTCGCGGGCTGCCGTGCCTTCCTCGGCGTGCCCTACGCCGAAGCGCCGACGGGCAAAGCGCGCTTCCGCGCGCCATCGGCCCCCACGCCCTGGACCGGCGAACGCGACGGGCGCGAGCGCGGCGCCGACATGATCCAGTTCGGAGACGGCCGGCACTTCTTCGACTACGAAGACCGTCCGCAGTCGGAAGACGCGCTCACCGTCAACGTCTGGACCCCGGAGCTCGCGCCGGCGCGCCGACCGATCATGGTCTTCGTCCACGGCGGTGGGTTCGCCCTCGGCGGCGGCAGTCGCCTCCTCTACGACGGGCAGGCACTCACGCGCGACGGCGACGTCGTCGTCGTGACGATCAACTACCGACTCGGCCCGCTCGGCCTGCTCGCACACCCCTCGCTCGCGGTCGGCGACGGAGACGCGTGCGGCAACTGGGCGATCCTCGACCAGATCGCCGCACTGCGCTGGGTGCAGGAACACGCCGCGGCGATCGGGGGCGATCCCGATCGCGTGACCCTCTTCGGCGAGTCCGCGGGCAGCGTGAGCGTCGGCATCCTCTGCGCGATCCCGCAGGCGCGCGGGTTGTTCCAGAGCGCGATCATGCAGAGCGGCGCGCCGCGCACGATCCCCTTCGAGCAGGCGCTGCGCGCGACGCGTGCGCTGTGCGACGCCGCGGGGGTCGCGAGCGACGATCCGAGCGCCCTGCGCACACGCGACGTCGACGCGCTCGTGGAGGCGAGCCCCGCGTGGCTGGCCCTCGCGACGCGCAACGGTTACGCACTGCGTCCCACGGTCGATGGCGTGGTCCTGCCCGAGCAACCCCTCGAGCTCGCGGCGAAGGGGAACACGCGCGAAATCGAGCTGGTCGTCGGCACCAACCGCGACGAGCTCAACATGTACGCGGGGGACCCGGGGTTCCGTACGATCGACGCGAGCACGCTGCGGGAGCGCGTCGGTGCGATCGCGGGGGACGACCACGACCCGGCGAAGCTCGTCGACGTCTACCGCGAAGCCCGCGCCGAGCGCGGCGAAGGCACGGAGCCGTGGCAGATCATGGCGGCGATCCTGACCGACGCCTTCGTGCGTCGCGATTCGCTGCGCTTCCTCGAACGCCACGTCGAGAACGGAGGCGCGGGCCACGCCTACCTCGTCGACTGGGCCTCGCCGACGCCCGACCTCGGCAGCTGTCACGGCATCGAGCTGCCCTTCTGCTTCGGCACCCTCGAGACCGCCCCGGGCATGCCGAAGTTCGCGGGCGAAGGCGAGACCGCACGCGCGCTCGCGTCACGCATGGTCGGCGCCTGGAGCGCGTTCGCACACGGCGAAGGACGGCCCTTCGGCGCGCGCTACGACTTGCGCGACCGCTCGACGATGCGGTTCGGTGCCGCTTGCGGCGAGACTCACGCGCCGCGAGAAGCGGAGCGCCGCGCCTGGGAGGCCTGAGCCCCTCGCCTACTCGTGCGCCGGCCCCGGAAACGTCTCGCGCAGGATGCGTTTCAGCACCTTGCCGGACGGGTTCCGCGGAATCTCGTCTACGAACTCGACGGCGACCGGCTGCTTGAAGCGCGCGAGCTTTCCCTGGCAATAGTCGAGAATCGACTGCGGCTGGAGGTCCTCTTCGGACCGGACCACCACGGCGAGACCGGACTCGCCCCACTTCGCAGACGGCATCCCGATCACGGCGACGTCGCCCACGCCGTCCATGCCCAGGATCACGTTCTCGATCTCCGCGGGATAGACGTTTTCGCCACCCGAGATGATCATGTCCTTCTTCCGGTCCTGGATGTAGATGCAGCCGTCCTCGTCGACCGTCGCGACGTCGCCGGAACGGATCCAGCCGTCGACCAGCGTCTCCGCGGTCGCATCCGGGCGGTTCCAGTACTCCGTCATCATGTGCGGTCCGGAAATCCAAACCTCGCCAGCTTCCCCCGGCGCGACGTCGTTGCCGTTCTCGTCGACGACGCGAACCTCCGTATGCACGAAGGGACGCCCGGTCGACCCCATCTTGTTGAGGGCATCGTCCGGGCTGGTGAGACACGCAGGGCCGCAGGTCTCCGTCATCCCGTAGACCTGATGGATCGGAATCCCCATCGTCGCGTACTGCTCGATCGTCGCGACCGGCACCGGCGCCGCGCCGCTCATCAGCCACCGCAGCGAGCTGCGATCGACGGTGTCCTTCTCGGGCACCTGGAACATGAAGTTCAACATGGCCGGCACCGCCAGCATGTTGTTGACCTTCTCCTGCTCGATCAGCTTCCACACCTGGGACGGATCGAAGGCGCGCAGGATGATGTTGGTCATCCCGCGATGGACGTTGCCGGTCATCGGCGTGAGCGCGCCCACGTGGAAGAGCGGGAGCGCGACGATGTACCGATCCCCGAACGCGACCTCGGACGTCGCCATCATCGTGAGCGAGCCCCAGAGCGCCGTCGAGTGCGTGTGGACCACGCCCTTCGGCAACCCCGTCGTTCCGGACGTGTACATGATGTACAGCCCGTCGTCGTCGAAAGCCGTGACCTTCGGCTCGTCCGCCGCGGCAGCGCCGCAGGCGGTCACATAGTCCTTGGCGAATGCGGCCGTCTCGCCACCGATCTGGAGGAATTCGCGGATCGTGGTCGCGCCTTCCCCCTGCCCCGAGAGCTTCGGTCGCTGCTGGAGGTCCGCGACCGCCGGCAGGAACTCGTCCCCGTAGACGAGCGTCGAAACGCCGGAGTCGTTCAGGATGAACTCGAGCTCGTCGGCCACGAGGCGCCAATTGAGGGGAACGCAGATCGCGCCGACCTTGGCGACCGCGAAGAAGGTCTCGAAGAACTCGACGCTGTTCATCGCGAGCAGGCCGACGCGGTCGCCCTTCGAAACGCCGAGGCCGAGAAGGGCATTCGCCGTCCGGTTGCAGCGTTCGTTCACCTCTCGATAGGTGAGGCGAAGCTCCTGAGCGACGTCGTAGACGCCCTCGAGGTCGGGGTTGAGACGGGCGCGCTTCTCGAGCAGCAGGCCGACGTTGTTGCGCATATCAGGGGGGCTCCTCTCCAATCCAATGGCGAAGGAGAAGGATACGCGAATTCGGGCCGCGGCTAGCCGTGCTGCTGGTGGAATCCGTGGATGATCTCCGTCATGTCGCGCGGCTTGAAGAAGACCTCGGGCTGCTGGTCATTGCCCCAGAGCGACCATCCGGGCTGGTCCCAGTCACCGGGCTCCCAGGCGTCGTCGTCCTCGATGTAGTCCATGTCCGCGAACTGCTCGAAGAAGTTGCCGGCTGGATCCTGCAGATACCAGAAGACGTTGCCCCCGAGCTGGTGGCGCCCAGGACCGGAGATCTGGGTCCCGGGGTTCGCCGCCAGGTAGCCTCCGGCGGCCTTCATGACCGCGTCGATGTCGTCGCGCTCGATCGCGTAGTGGTTCAGGTAGGGCACGGGGCCCGGGGTGATCAACATGTTGTGGTGGTCGGGAGAGCAGCGCAGGAACCAACCGAGGCCGCCGAGCACCTTGTCGGAGACGCGGAAGCCGAGGGCCTCGACGTAGAGCTTGTAGGTCGCGGGCACGTCGGTCGTGCCGATCACGTAGTGCCCGAGCCGACGCGGCGGTCGCTGCGCCTCCTCGGTCATGATGAGCGGGCGAGCCTGTCTGCGGGCCCTCGCGCCGGGGCGGTTCACGATCCGCTCCTCGTTCGCGCGCACGTCCTCGACGGGGGAAGGCGTCACCTCGACGCGCCACTTGTTGATCGGGTCGACGAGATGGAGGGTTCCGTCGCGGGTCTCGTGCGCGATACCGAGGCCGTCGAGGCGGCCACCGATCGCGGCGAGGTCGGCCTCGTCGTGACACGCGAGCCGCACGTTCGTGAGCTGTCGGTAGGGCGCCTCCGCGATGCGAATCTGGTCGGCGGCGTCCTTCTGGCCCCAACCGTCGCCGGTGTCGACGAAGCCGATCTGGGCGTAGAAGTCGTGGAGCGTCTGAGGTCGCGGGACGCCGAGGTCGATGCCGAGCAGGCGGTGAAGGGGCATGGGGGTGGTCCTCCGGTGGAGTGGGAAGGGGCGCGATGGGGCGCGTCTCGATTTAGTCAAGTGTGTAGCCAGATTCTAGTCAATTGTCTACAGTCCCGGAATCAAAGGAGTCCCGCCTCTTCATGACCGCGCCCGCCCCCACGAACCGCGCCAAGGGAAGCGAAGCCGTCCGCTCGGCGCTGATCGAAGCAGCCGCGGACATGCTCGGCGAGCGCGGCCCGAAGAATCTCTCCGTGCGCGACCTGGCCGACCGCGCCGGCGTGAACCACGGGCAGGTCCACCACTACTTCGGGGGCAAGCGGGGCCTTCTCGAGGCGGCGATGCGCGAGCTGGCGACCGAGCACTACGCGCGCTCGCTCGAAGCCACCGGCGACGGCGACTTTCCGCCGCCCCTCTCCCTCAACGAGGATCGACGTTATTTCCGCGCGCTCTGCCAATCCGTCATGGACGGCGACCTCGAGCTGGTGATGACCGTCGACCTCGACGACGAAGTCTCGGTGCCGCGGCGTGTGCTGCGAAGTCTCCGCGCGCGCCATCCGGACTCGGATGACGCGGAGATGCGCGCGAACTTCGCCGCGATGGCCGCGATGCAGCTCGGCTGGGTCGCATTCGAGGACCTGATGATGATGATCGCGGAAGTCGAGCCCGGGGACGAAGACCCGTTCCGGGAGCGGGTGAAGCGCGCCATGCAACGTATGATCGACGCGAGCCTCGAGCGCTCGTAGGAGAAGCGAAGATGTCCCCGCTGACCGATGTGAAGCCGACGACCGTGGACGAGATCCATGCGGTGATCGACGCGCGAGCCGACGCTTTCGAGGCGGAGGCCCTCCCCTGCGAGCAGGCGCGGCGACCGACCGAAGCGCTCGAGAAGCTGATGCGGGAAGCGCGGATCCCGATGGCCAAGGTGCCCAAGGCGGTCGGCGGCTGCGAGCTGTCGCCGATGGACCAGGTCGACTTCTTCGCGAAGCTCGCGTACCTGAACCCGACCGCCTCGTGGATCGGCTTCAACTACGCCGGCGTCGCGGGGCTGCTCGGCGCCGTCCTTCCCGACGAGGGGGTCGAGGCGCTCTGGGGCGACGGCGGCTGTCCGCTGATCGCGGCGGTCTCGAAGCCCGGCGGCCCCGCGAAGAAGGTCGACGGCGGCTGGGAGATCAGCGGTCACTGGCAGTACGCCAGCGGCGTCACCTGTGCCGACTACGTCTTCCTCTTCTGTTTCAGCGATCAGCCGGAAGGCCTTCGCGGCGCGCTCGTGCCGACCGATCAGGTCGAGCTGGTCGACGACTGGCACGTCGCTGCGCTCAAGGGAACCGGTAGCGTCGATGTGAAGACCGAAGGCCTCTTCGTCCCGGACCATCTGACTGGGACGCCGTTCGTCGCGCTGCGCGGCGGCTCGATGTACACGCGGATCGGCCTTCGCGGCTACATCGCCGGCGAGAACGTGGGCTTCACCCTCGGCGTCGCGCAGCGGTGCGTCGACGAAATCGCGAAGCTCTGCCGGGACAAGAAGCGCGTGCTCGACCCGACGACGATCGGGGAGCGCGGAGCGTTCCAGCACGCCCTCGGCCGGGCGGACATGATGATCCGATCAGCGCGTGTCCTCGCGCAGAGCGAGCTGGAAGCCGCGATGGCGATCGCCGACGAGACGCAGGCCATGATCCCTCCGGACGCGATCTCGCGGGTCGATGCGTCGCTCGCCGAGGCGACGGACCTGGCGATCCAGGCCTGCCATCTCGTCTTCCCTTTCGCGGGCGCCGGCGCGCTCCACGAGTCGAGCCCGATCCAGCGCGCCTATCGCGACGCCATCGGGTCGGGACAGCATGTCATCGCCACGAACGAGACCCTCGACTTGCGGGGACGAGCGATGCTCGAGGGTGCGGGTTGACTCGCAACGCTCAGTAGGGATGACGCTCGAGCCACGCGAGATAGTCAGCCATCGCTGATTCGAGCGTGTAGCCGGGTTTCCAACCGAAATCGTGCTCGAAGCGCCGGCTGTCGAATCCGACCGGTGCTTGCAGCTCGGGCATCTCTTCCGGGGTGACACCGAGCCGCTCCGCGCAGTCCGGCGCGACGGCGAGCAGTGCCTCGAGTTGCGCCCGAGCGCCGCCTTCGAAGCCGCTGCTGATGTTGTAGATCGAGTGCGGCAGCGTCTCGGCGGACAATGCGATCTGGATGCAGCTCGCATTGTCCTTCACGTAGTTGGTGGGCAACCCACCGACGGCCCTCCAGAGTTCCTGCGGCGGCACGCCTCCGTAGGCGACGCGGTCGGTGAAGCTCGGCAGCCTTCCGGCGGCCACGTGCGCCGCGATCCCGATCGGACTCCCGAGCGCCTGGTAGCCGGGTCCGAACATCATGGGGGCCCGCAAGATGACGACTTCGAGCTCGTGCGGCTCCGGCTTGTCGACTCCGGGTGGAACCGAGAGCCCCATCTGGAAATCCGTGCCGTAGTCGAGGGCGATGATCTCGAGAGCGCGCTTCGTCGCGACCTCGAACTTCAGCATGACGGCTTCGTCGGCCGCAGACTCGGCCCTCACCTCGGGCGGAAAGAGCGTCGACTCCTGGAAGGGCGGAAGGGCCCGCCGTAGACCGCCATCGATCCACCGATCGCGACGCGCCGCACCCCGCGCTTCCGTGCCGTCTCGAGGCAATGGATCGTGATCGGGTAGATCTGGTTGTTCTCGTCGCGGGTGCGCGCGTATTGGTGGGTATGAATCGCCATCACCACGCCCTCGAAGTCGTGGCGCGCGAACACGGCCTCGACTTCGGCGAGGTCACGAAGGTCGACGCGCTCGACCGAGATCAGCGCGCTCTCCTCCGCCAGCCGTGCGCCGACGGGGTCGACCTCCTTGCGCGTCGACACGACCACCTCGGTGCCTGCGGCGGCGAGCGCGCGAGCCGCGTTCGCACCGAGCATCCCGGTCCCGCCTGCGATGAAGACCTTGTTCATCCGCGCATCCTCCGTTCGATGTTCAAATAGGTTACACTAAATTAGACCGACACGAGCCATGCGCCACGTGCACGCCGTCTAGAATGCTTCCGACAGACGGCATGGCGTGGCGCGTGGGACTTGCGGCGGCGAGTCCTCAGAAGGTGACACTCTCAACCCCACCTCATCGGAGATCGTCATGACGAGACGCAGCGCGCTCCTGATCGGCAGCATGCCCTTCGACAGCGAGGCCGAGGCGATGAAGATCGCGCTCGGCACCCTCGGCGACCGACTGCTCGCCCTCCCCGACGGCGAAATCGGCGAGAAGAGCGAGGAGCATCCCGACGGACACCGTCAGTCGTGGATCCACACCGCCCTCGTCGGAAACATCGAGAGCGGCGCCTACCACGTCGAGGAGACGCCCGAGCTCAATGAGCGCGGCTTCGAGGTCGGCCGAGACGCACGCTGGAAGATCCGTCCCAGTCACGCCCCACGTGATCTCGCTGCGCACATGGACTTCGGCTACGCGCGATTCTTCCGATCGAGCTACCCGATCTTCCAACAGCTGCGAAAGGAAGCCGGCGCCGACGCCGTCCCCTTCGAGGTCGGAATCCCCACTGGCAACGCGATCAGCCTCTACGCCCTCGGCCCCCTACGCGGCCTGCGATACCGAAAGGCCCACGACGAGCGACTCGCGCAGGAGGTCGCTGAGATCGTCGAGGTCGGCGGCGACGACGTCGTCGTCCAGGTCGAGGTGCCGTTCGAGATGATGATGGCGGGGCAGCTGCCGCGCTTCGCGATCGGGTTGCCGGCCGGCTTCGTGACCAGCCTGATCGAGCGCTTCCCGACCGGAACGCGCGTCGGACTCCATCTCTGCTGCGGGGACCTGAACAACGAAGCGGTGATGCGCCTGAACGTCGAGCGGATGTTGGTCGACTTCTCGAAGGCGCTGCTCGAGCGATGGCCGCAGGGCCGCAAGCTCGAATACGTCCACTTTCCGCTCGCCGAGGCGGCCACCCCGCCGAGCCTCGACCGCTCGATCTATGAGCCCCTCCGAGACGTGGTGCTCCCGGCCGGAACGCGCTTCGTCGCGGGATTCGTCCACGAGCGCCTCAGCGAAGCGCAGAACGCCGAGCTGCTCCGCACGATCGAAGACGTGCGCGGTGGGCCCGTCGACATCGCCTGCTCCTGCGGCCTCGGTCGCCGCCAGCCCGATGTCGCCCGGGAGCTGCTTCGCCTCATGGCCACGATGGCGGATCTCGACTGACGAGGACGCGGTCGACGTCTAGAACGGCAGGAACACGTACCGCAAGAACTTGAGCGTGAAGCCGATCGTGTTCATCTCCGGGATGTGCGGCGACGGCGCATGCGCGCCCAGCCACCAGATCACCGTCTGCTGACATGCGGGTCGCTCGAAGATGCGCTCGGAGTAGCGGGCCACGCGGGGACATTCGCTGTCCGGCGCGAAGAGATGACCGATTCCGATCCACTTCATGCGGAAGAGGCTCGCCCCCCAGACGACATCGGCGAGCGTGAAGCGATCACCGCACGCGAAGTCGCCCCCGTGCTTCTCGAGGCGCTCCTCGAGTGCGACGACGCCTTCCTTCATCTGCCCCACGATCGTGCCCATCGAATCGGCGGTCCCGATGAACTCCGCGGCCGCGGCTTCCTTCTTCTTCTTTGCGACATAGGCGGCCTGGAGTGCCTCGTCGTCGGGGACGAGCGCGGCCATCCTGTCCAGGGCGACGGCCTTGCGCGCGTGCACACCCGTGATCGCCGCCCGCAGTCCGCCGGGGCGGAAGTCACCGTCCGGGTTCTCGCCGTAGAGCAACGCCACATGCGGAGCCTGGTCGACGATCCGGAGGTGTTCGTCGATCTGCTCCGACAGATCGCTCGGCCGCAGGTCGGGACCGCTGCCGACGTGATCGTTGACGTACTCGCAGATGCGCGCGGAGTCGACGACGACCCGGCCCTCGTCATGATCGACGAGGGTCGGCACCACCGCGGGGTCGAATCCTTCGGTCTCCACGGCGGAACGCCCGGTGTAGCCCCCGACCAGCTCTGCCCCCGGCGCGCCCGCCATGCGAAGGCGCATGTACGCGGGCCGGTAGCACTGGGGCACCGCCCGCTCGTTGTTGCACATGATGTCGAGGTCATGGGACAGGAAGGGCAGACCCTTCTCGGCGAGCGTGAAGCGCACCTTGTAGGAACAGAGTGAGGGCGCTGCGTGGTAGAGCTCGAAGCGCGGACGCGTCGCCGGCGGGGTCTGCCCGACCGGAGCGACGATCCGATTCCGTCGTTTATTCGTGAAGTCGCGGTTGGCTTCCGTGACGAGTGTCTCGAGTTCGGCCTTGTCCATGGGGGGGCTCCTGTCAGCGTGACGCGAGCGCGTCGCGATGGCTGGCTTCGCTGCGAACGCCGGCGCGCATCGAATCGGGTACTTCGACGAAAATGGGCGACGACCACGCACGCGCCTGATCGGTCCCGAGGCAGTCGTTCGTCGGAAAGTCTTCGGGACACCGAAGGGTCTCGCCATCCTCGACCCGGATTCCGAGCGCGTTCACCGCGGGCGACGGCGCCTCGATCGCACGCACGTAATAGACCGTGTCGCGCCCGAGGCCGAGGTAGTCGGGATCCTCGAAGGTCGCAGAGCAGCCGTCGACGCTCCCTTCGCAGTCGAAGACCTGCCACGGGTCGTCGATCAGCGATCCGATCGGCTCGTCCGGCGACGTCTGGGGCCGCACGCGCACGACCTCGATTCGATCGAGGGGTCGGCGAGCGTCGCCCGGGTGATAGCACTCGCCCATGCAGAGCCGTTCGAGCTCGTCCTGCGGCAGGAGTGAATCGTCGGGACAGCCGGGCTTCTGCTCGAAGGAGCCCATCGCGCGCACCTCGAAGCGCGGCGTCTCTGCGAGCTCGACCTCCCCGCCCATCGGCGCACGGACGGCGCCGTCGCCGTCGACGAGATCGAACCAGAGCAGGATCCGCGGACCGGACGTCGCGTAGACCCGGCGCGACTTCACCGAGTCCCAGATCGATGCGCGATCCCGACCGTCTGCGTGAACGGCGATCAATCCGCCTGTGTAGAGATACGAGCCGAATCGCTCGGCCTCGGCGGTCGCGATGCTGGCCGGCTGGACCGGCGCAGCCCGCGGGACCGACAATTCCTCGGTCTCGGTCGGGGCGCCCGGCATCTGCGGTCGCGGCTCCCCCTTCTGCGCCATCGAATCGGACATTCCCGGGCGATGGACTTCCTTGTAGCCCGAGCCGGCGCGTGCGGTGTGCGTGTCGCTCGAACCGATGAATCCCACCTGCATGTGGCGCGGTTCTCCGCCCTCTTCGACGTCGTCGAACTGTCCGCGGGCGAGCATGTACTGGGTCGTGTTCATGGGACGGAGGTGATAGGCGGGCTGGAAGCAGTCGCGACACTGGCCCCCGTCCTTCCATTGATCCGGCTCGGACTTGCCGACGACGTATTGCGGCAGCGCGCCGGCGTTCGCCGCCAGCTTCCGCGCTTCGGCCGCCCGCGCGTGACACGCTTCCGGATGGATTCCGTCGGCGAGACAGCGCTCCTTGATGATCTCACCGGCCTGCCAGCACTGCGGCAGGTAGTCCGCGGTGGGGATCGGACAGTCGAAGCTGCCATCCGCGGCCCGGATCACCGCGCGCCAGTCGCGGTAGACCTCGGACGCGCCGTGCCCCGAGTAGATCTCGACCAGCCGCTGCTGGTCCGCATCGAAGTAGTCGTCCTGGAGCTGCTTGTCCCAGCTCGTACCCTGCGGCGTGTAGTTGCCCCAGGCCGTCCCGTGCGGGATCACGACTGTGTCGAGATCCCAGTCGTGGAGCTTGGCGAAGAGCTCCTTCGGCGTGGGCGCGATCTCGACGCAGTCTGCGGGCAGATCGCGCACGGGCACGCCTTCGGAACAGATCGTGCGGTCACCGAGCTCCGTCCAATAGCGCGCGAATTCGTGGAAGCGCGGATGGCCGCCCGTCGCGGCGAGGATCGCGCGGCCGATCAGCGGTGGGCCGGCCGTCGCCTCCGACGCGATCGGTCGCGTCGGGATCGCGTCATCCTCGAGCGAGGGCAGGATCACGTTGCGATGGCCGAAGTGCGTGTCGACGGTCGCGCCGATCTGCGTCCACTCCCAGCCGAGGAAGGGCACCGTGTCGGGCAGCTCCGCGTGTTGGCCGACCTCGGCACAGCGCCGGATCGAGTCGATCGTCTCGCTCCACATCCGCGGCGAAAGTCCCTCCGCATGGTCGTTGATCGAGAAGAAGTCGAGCTGCGAGCAGTGGCGCGCGAAATCGCACGCATCGGCCGGCGGATGGCTTCCCTGTCCGCCGAGGATCGGCAGGCTGATGCCGAACGCGTCCGTCGAGAAGGTCGTATGGACGTGGAAGTCGCCGAAGAGGATCTGGCTCGAAGCGTCCGCACCGACGCTGCTCGCCGCGCGGCCCTGCGCAGCGACCCGCGCGCCGACTTCTGCGACCGGTCGGCGGTCGTCCGCGACCTGCCCAGCGACCTCGTCCGACCCGAGCCCGCCGCGTCCGATGAATACGATCGCGACGACGACGAAGACGATGACGGCGACCAGTAAGAGCCCGATTCTCCTGAGCATTCGCGATGCGGCCTCCCCGTCGGCGCCTGCGGCCTGACGGCTAAAAAAGGTTATACTCTTTCGATTCGCTGCGGGCAAGCGCGCTGAACGGCGTCCGAATCGGCCCGCAGGAGGAGCAGAGCATGGTCCAGCTGGCCGACGAAGACATCCGCACTCGTGAAGTCCTCACCTGGAAGGGCGTTCATCTCCTGCATTTCCAGGGCTCGTCCTGCTCGCAGAAGGTCCGGATCTTCCTCGCGCTCAAGGGCGTGGACTGGACGTCCCACCCCATCGATCTCGCCCGAGGCCGCGAGAACTGCACGCCGTGGTTCCTCGGCATCAATCCCCGGGGCCTCGTCCCGGTGCTGGTGCACGACGGCGCCGTCCACATCGAGAGCAACGACATCCTCACTTATGTGGACGAGCACTTCGACGGCCCGAGGCTGATCCCGATCGGGATGGAGCAGGAGATCGAGAAGCTCCTCTTCGAGGAGAACTCGATCCACCTCGATCTGCGAAATCTCACGATGCGCTACGTCGCACCGCGACGCGTGCTCGCGAAGACGCCGGCAGAGATCGAGGCGATGCGCACCGAGAGCACGGGCACCGTGAACGGCGAGCCCGACCCCGACCTCCAGCGCGAGATCGACTACCACGAGAACTTCGCGCGTCGAGGCGTGGAAGATGAAGCCGTCCGCGCATCCGCCGGCGTGTTCCGACGCCACTTCGACGACTTCGAGCTACGCCTCGCGAACCACCCCTACCTGCTCGGCGCCGACCTCTCCCTCGTCGACATCGCCTGGTTCATCTACGCGAGTCGCGTCGTCTCGGTCGGCTATCCCCTGGCGGAGCTCCACCCGCGGCTCGGCGCGTGGCACGCGGGCCTGATGGCGAGACCGGAGTTCACCCGGGAGGTCGCGCAGCCGCCGCCGCTCAAGGTGATCAGCGGCCTCGTCCAGCTGAAGGCGCGGCTGACCGGGAAGTCCCTGCGTCGGCTGGCCGGCTTCTGATCCGTTCCGCCTAACGCGGACCGACTCGAAAGAGCCAGACGTCCTCGGGCGGCGCACTCCCTGCCCCGAGATCCGGGTGACCGAATCCGACGAGTAGAACCGCGAACGCTGCGCCGATGATCTTGAGCGCCTTCATGCCGATCCCCCGTACGCGCCCCGAAGCGGCGCTACTCGCGCACCAGCTGAGGCAGGAAATTCTCCGCCCACTCTGGCGTGGCCATCTCCGGAACGTGGGGCGACGGGCCGTACGAGGTCGGCCATTCGAAGATCGCCGCGCGGAACGTCGGCCGCGCGAAGAGTCGCTCCGCGAGGTCGAAGACGCGGGGGCATTCGCTCTCCGCGTCGAAGATCCCTCCGACGCCGATCCAACGCATGCGGAAGAGACTCGCGGCCCAGACGATGTCCGCGAGCGTGAACCGATCGCCGGCGGTCCACTGTCCGCCATGCTTCGCCATCCGGGCCTCGAGCGCGTCGACGCCTTCCTTCATCTGCCCGACGATCGTGCCCATCGAATCGGGCTTCGCGACGAAGCGTCCGGCGGACTGCTCCTTCGCGATCTTCGCGCGATAGGCCGCCTGCAGCGCCTCGTCGTCGCCGGCTTCCGCCATCGCCCCCTCGACCGCCGCGACCTTCCTCGCGTGGACTCCCGGCATGTTCTTCTGGATGCCGTCGGGCCGATGGTCGCCGTCGGGATTCGCACCGTAGAGGAGCGCCACGTGCGGCGCGCGATCGACGATCGCGATCAGCTCGTCGATCTCGTCCGAGAGGTCCGCGGGACGCAGGTCGGGGCCAGTCCCGGCGTTGCGCACGAGGTAGTCACAGATGCGAGAGGAGTCGCCGACGACCTCGCCCGCCTCGTGATCGACCAGCAGAGGCACGACGGCCGGATCGTACCCTTCGGTGTCCACGGAGGAGCGCCCCGTGTACTCGTCGACGAGCGTTCCCGTCGGCGCCCCCGCCAGCCGCAACCGAACGAACGCCGGCGCGTAATTCTCGGGTCGCGTTCCGGGCCGAGGCATGATCTGCATGTCGTGCGAACGCCAAGGCAGGCCTTGCTCGCCGAGGGTCATGCGCACCTTGTGAGAGCAGAGCGACGGGGCCGCGTGGTAGACCTCGAAGCGCGGCAGGCCAGCCGCACCCGAACCGTCGCTCCAATCGATGTCTCGATTGCGTTTCGGGTCGACCAGGTCGGCGTTCGTTGCGGCGACGAGCGCGTCGAATTCGGCGCGATCCATGGTGTCTCCCCTTCACGTAACACGAGATGCGAGGCGCGAGGCGCGTCGCGCACGGCCGGGTCAGTCGGAGCTGGACTGTACCCGCGCGAGCCGATCGAACGCGGTCGAGATGAACTCGAGGTGCCGAAGCATGCGATGCCGGGCGAGCGCGACGTCACCCGCGAGGACGGCTTCCACGATCGCGACATGCTCGGCATGCCCCCGAGCGTTGATCGCAGCGCCCTCATCCGGCGACGAGTTCGGCGGCAGCGTCTGCATGTCGACCTGCCGATCGATCATCCTCGACAGCACGTTCGTCAGCAGCGCAGAGGCCCGATTGCCCGAGAGACGCGAGAGCAGCTCGTGCAGTGCGAACTGCCGGCTCGGCACGGCGCCGACACGCTCTCGCTCGACGATGTCGCTCAACTCGTCGAGCCCATCGCGCGTCCGCTCGATCGTCCACTCGACGTTCATCAGCTCGATGGCGACTCGGACTTCGAGCAGGTGATGGAGCTCGATGCCCATGAACTCGAGGTAGGAGATCACCGCCTCTTCCATCGTCTCGGCGTGGGGCGTGGAGACCGTCAGCCCACCGCGTGGGCCGCGGCGCATCTCCGCCAGGCCGTAGAACTCGACGATGCGCACGGCCTCGCGGAAGACGCTCCGGCTCACGCCGAAGCGCTCCAGGAGGTCACCTTCCATGCCGATCACTTCGCCCGCGGCGAGCGAGCCTTCGAGGATGAGGTCCTTGATCTCGCGCGCGACGCGCGCGGGCAACTTCTCCCGAGGCGACGCGTTCGCCAGCACGAAGGAGAAGCCGAAGGCGTCCAGCTCATCGTCGCGGAAGTACGGCTGCTCGTGCTGCCCCTCGATCTCGATCGGCGCGACCACGCCTTCGTATCGCTCGGCCAGGTGCTCACGCATCACCGACTCGGCTCGGCTCGCGTCCCCCGAAACGACCGCTCGAACGACCTGATCGTGAGCCACGTGCATGCTCGCGATCTCTTCGGGACCCGGGTCGTGCGCGATCATCGGCCGCACGAGGCGCTGCATCAGAACGCTCCAGAAGAGCGGCAGCGCCGGGTTGCCCGAGAGCTCGGCCACGCAGACGTAGAAGTCGAGCTGACGGGCGACGGCGCTCGCGCCTTCCTGCATCCCCTTCTGCTCGTCGTCGAGGACGCGGCGCAATCGCGCGACCCCGGCCTCGTCGATCCGTTCCGTCGCGAGGCGCGCGGCGAGACCGACGAGCAGGTGTCGCAGCTCGGCGAGCTCACGGTTCGTCACGCCAGAGAATTCGAGGTAGGTGCTGATCGCACCGATCACCGCATCGGCCACCGGGGCGCGCACCTCGACGCCACCACCGGGACCGTGTCGCATCTTGACGATCATCTTGTGTTCGAGCAGACCAATCGCCTCTCGGATGACCGCGCGGCTCACGCCGTATCGATCGATCAGATCGGAGACGGTGCCGATCACCTCTCCGACCGGCCAGCCGCGCGCCATGATGTCGGACTCGATTTCCGAAACCACCTCGGCTGCGCGCTTCTGCGCCCGGCGGTCTGGACGGCCCGCCGCTCCACGCACGTCGTCCGCGCTCATCCGGCGCCCCCTTCGACGGGGAGAAGCATCCCTTCGTCGGCCCAGGGCCGATGCGAATTCGTTGGTTCAGGATGCTCTATTACGAAATCGGCCATCGCGCGTAGTGTTGCATTCCATGCCCCGGCTGTCTGTAGAAAATGCCGGGGCCGCGTAGGACGCCGTTCAGGATCGTCTCGTCTACGTCAGACCTTGCCCTTCGGGGATTTTCTCGAGGAGACCCTCAGCGACGCGAAAGTGGCTAGAGTGGGTGCCACTGAATCTATGCCTCCGTGCAGGAGGTCCAGGAGGCACGAACACATGGGATTCCGACTCGCGAACGTCGACGGCCGCGCCGCGCTCGTCGTCGGCGACGACTACTACGACCTGGAGAAGGCCTCCGGCGGAAAGCTCGGAAGCGATCCGATGGCTGCGATCGCCGCCAGCGACCAGCTTTCCGCCATCGCCGCCGGACTCGCGGGCCAGACGCCGACCGGCAAGCTCGCGGACGCGAACCTCGACGCGCCCTCTCCGCGCCCCGCGAATTCATTCGGCATCGGCCTCAACTACCGCAATCACGCGGAAGAAGGCGGCCTGCCGATCCCCGAAGCGCCGCTCGTCTTCGCCAAGTTCCCGTCCTGCATCGCCGCCCCGGACGCGGACGTGCAGATCCGCAGCGATTACGTCGACTACGAGGCGGAGCTGGTCGCGATCATCGGCAAGACCGCGAAGGACGTGTCCGTCGCCGATGCCTGGGACCACGTCGCCGGGCTCTGCGTCGGCCAGGACATCTCGGACCGCCCCGCTCAGTTCACGTCGGCGCCGCCGCAGTTCAACCTCGGCAAGTCCTTCGACACCTACGGTCCGATCGGCCCCGTCCTGGTGTCCCCGGACGAGCTGCCGAATCGCAACGGCATGCTGCTCACCTGCGAGATCAACGGCGAGGTCCGCCAGAAGGACGACACCGGCGACCTGATCTTCGACGTGCCGACCCTCGTCTCGTACCTGTCCGGCATCCTCACGCTGCTCCCGGGCGACGTGATCTTCACGGGCACGCCGGGCGGCGTCGGCCTCTTCCAGAACAAGCTGCTCAAGGACGGCGATGTCATCAAGACGACGATCGAGGGCCTCGGCACGATCACCAACAAGGTCGTCCGCGCTTCCGACCACGGTCGCGCCGACATCCTTCCGCCCCAGATGAAGGCGATCCTCGCCGGCGAGAAGCCGCCGCGCCCCTGATCGTTCACCCGCCTCGAGCGTCGCCGAGAAGGGCCCGGGCCGCCGCGGCATAACGCGCCGCGGCCGGCCCCGGCTGCGCCTCGAGCACCTGCACGGTCGCACGCGCGGTCTTCGGAAGACCGGCGAGCCGCGCGGCATGGACCCGCAGGAGATAGTCGTAGGGCGTCGGTCGTCGCGCGAGGGCCGCGTCGACGAGCGCAAGGGCCGCTTCGCCGTCTCGCGGGTTCGACGACGCGATTCGCCATTCGACCCGAAGGCGGAGGGCGTCGACGAAGGCCGCGTCGCCCGGGGCCCACGTTGCGAGGGACGCGTCGAGTCCAGCGACCGTGTCCCAGTCGAGCCGCGCGGCCGCCTGGCTGGCAATCTCGAGGTCGAGAAGAGCCGGATCGACGTCGCCCTGAAGCGCGAGACCTGTGAGCGCGGCGCCCTGGCGCGCACTCGCCACGCCCGGGTCGACCGACAGCGCCGCCTCGAAAAGCTTCTTCGCCTCGGCGCGGCGTTCCGCGTCGAGGGCAAGCCAGCCGGCGGCGGCCGCCATCTCGGCGCGCGATCCGTCGGCGACCCGCGAAGCGCCCCGACGATCGCCAAGTACGAGGCGACGCCGCGCGAGGCGGACCGGATCGAGGTGCGCGCCCCCGCGATGCAATGGATCGAGCGGCTCGACCAACGCGTCGAACCAGGCGAGCTCGGTCGCGTGTGGACCGGTCCCGACGAGGACGTTCGTGTCGTCGGTGTTGATCGTCGCGCCGCCCGCGAGTCGATCCGCATCCGCCGACGCCAGGATGCGCGCGGCGATCCACTCCTCCGGACCGTCGATTCCCTCGAGCCCGAACGTGTCTGGGTCCGCGCGGATCGCGCGATCCGCAGAGACGAACGGATCGAGGCTCGCGTCCGACGCGACGAAGAGCAGGGATCCGGTGTTGGGCCGATAGAGCTCGACGTGGTCGTAGACGGATGCGAGGGTCGCGACGAGCGTTCGCACCAATGCCTCGTCGGCGAAGGGCAGCCCGATCCACTGGACGAACACGCCATCCGCCGTGAGCCGCTCCTTCACCAGGGAAAAGAACTCGCGCGTGTACAAGTGGGACGCACCGGACGACCAGGGATGGCTCGGCTGGGACACGATCGCGTCCCAGGTCCGCCCTGTCAGGCGCAGGAGCCCGCGCGCGTCGCCCACGTGAAACCCGACACGCGGATCGGCGAAGGGGTCTTCTGCGGCGCGCGCTGCGACGGCGCGATTCGCGCGGACGATCTCCTCCTCGAGCTCGATCACGTCGACCTGGTCGACCGAGCGTGGGACCGCGGCGAGGGTCTGTCCGCCACCGAGGCCGATCACGAGCATCCGCTCGGTCTCGGGACGCAGCAGTACGGGCACCATCGCGAGCCAGCGAGAGAGCGACGAGCCTGCCGGCGGCATCTCGGGTCGCGCGATCGAGGCCTCCGGCCGGCCGTTCGCAGCGAGGAGCCAGACCGGCCCCTGATCGAAGAGCAGCACGGTGCCGGATCGTCCGACCCCGTAGTAGGTCACCTCGCCCGGCAGCGGTCCGCCGGCCACGACCGAATGCCGCAGAAGGGTCCAGGGCGGTTCGGGCCGGACGACGAGACCGGCGACGAGCACGAGCGCTGCGAGGCTGATTGCCCGGCGAGGTCGGGGAGCCTCGACGATCGCCGCGAACCCGGCGATCGAGAGCGATCCGAAGGTCGCGACCTCGACGGTGCCGATCAGACCGAACGTCGGCAAGAGCACGAACGCCGAGCCGATCGAGCCGGCGATCGAGCCGACCGTATTCCACGCGTAGACACGCGCGGACGCACGCGACGCGCTCGCCGCCCCGGCGGCGAGAATGCGCACGGCGAAGGGGAACGTGGCCCCGAGACAGAGCGTGAGCGGGAGCATCGTGAGCGCCGCGAGTCCCGCCGCGATCGCGGGCTCGCCGGCGCCAGCAGACGCCGCCTCGACCAGGGGCTCCGCGAGCTCGAAGACGGCGCGACCGGTGACCGCCGCCCCGAGCTGGGAAACGATGAATCCCAGCCGTGCACGCGCACGGTCGGTCGCGAAGCGGGCGCTCGCCGCACTGCCGAGGGCGATGCCCGCGAGAAAGCCGGCGAGCATCGTCGCGAACGCCGCGGTGCTCCCACCGAGGACGAAGCCGAGCAGCCGAATCCAGATCGCCTCGTGGGTGAAAGAGATCGCCCCGGACACGAGCATCGCGAGCTCGACCCAATGCCACCGCGGCCCGTCACGCGCGGCGTCGGACTCCGATGGAACACCCTCCGGACGTCCGCGCGAAACGAACGCGACGATCGCGAAGACGAAGAGGTTCACCGCGATCCCCGCGCGCACCGTCGTCTGAAGACCGAACGCCGGCATCAGCCAGAGCCCTGCGGCGAGCGCACCCGCGATCGCGCCTACGGTATTCGCCGCATAGAGGGTTCCGGTCCGAACGCCGATCTCGTCGTCGCGCGCGACCGCATGCCGCACGAGCAGCGGAAGCGTCGCCCCCATCGCCGCCGTGCACGGCAGGACGACGAGGAACGATGACACCACGTTGAACAACGAAGAAGACGTCGACGCGTCGGTGGGCAGCTCCGGCAGGCCGCCGAAGAGCGCCGTGTAGACGACGTTGACGGCCGTGATCCCGAGCGGGACGGCCAGCGCCCCGAGTGCAATCACTCCCTCGAGGACGCCGTAGGCGAGGAGCGGCCGCTCGATGCGCGACGCCGCCCGGCTCGCGAGTGACGACCCGACCGCGAGCCCACCCATGTAGGCCGCGAGGATCGAGACCGAGGCGAGCTCCCCCGACCCGAACACGACGGCGAACTGGCGCGCCCAGACAGTCTCGTAGAGCAGCGCCGCGAAGCCCGAGAGCACGAAGCAGAGGAGAAGGACCGGAAAGGGCATTCGAGCACCGGACGACGACCGGGACGACGAGTCCGCGGAGCGAGCCAGTAGGTTACACTCTTTTCCCGCGTTCACCTTCCCAACCCTGCACAGCCAAGGACCCTCCATGATCGAAGCGGAAGTCGGACTCTCGACGCAGGACGGCACCCTGCCGACCTTCACGACCTGCCCGGACGAGGGCGGCCCCTTTCCCGTCGTCCTCTTCTACATGGACGCGCCAGGCATGCGCGAAGAGCTCCGGGACATGGCCCGCCGGATCGCGACCGCCGGCTACTACGTGGCGCTCCCGAATCTCTACTACCGCTCGAATCCGGACTTCATCCTCGACTTCGAGGGCAACTCGAATCTCGACGAGATGTTCGGGCTGATGGGCCAGCTCTCGAACGCCATGATCTGCGACGACACCCGCGCGCTCTTCGACCACGTGGACGCGGCAACCGAAGCGGACGCCTCGCGCATCGGCTGCCTCGGTTACTGCATGAGCGGTCCCTTCGCGCTCTCGGTCGCAGCGGCCCACGCCGGTCGCATCCGTTGCGCGGCGTCCCTCTACGGCGTCGCCCTCGCGACCGACGCCGACGACTCGCCGCATCTCGGCTTCGGCAAGATCGAAGGCGAGGTCTACATCGCCGCCGCGGAGAACGACGACCACGCACCGAAGGAGATGGTCGATCGCGCGGAGGCGACGCTCACCGAGAGTGGCGCGAACGGGCGGGTCGAGTGGTACCCGGGCACGCTGCACGGCTTCGCCTTCCCGACCCGAGGTGGCGCGTTCGACAAGCCCGCCGCCGAGCGCCACTGGTCCCGGCTCTTTTCCCTCTTCGCACGCAACCTCGGCTAGTCCCAGCCACCGGAGTCCATCGCCGTGACGACCGATGCCCTCGCCCCAGTGGGTCCCCCGCCCTCCGCCTACGAACAGATCCTCTACGAAGTCGACGACCCGGTCGCGACGATCACGCTCGACCGGCCAGAGCGACGCAACGCCTGGACGACCCGGATGGCGACGGAAGTTCGCCATGCCCTCGCCCGCGCCGAAGCCGACCCGGCCGTCGTCGTCATCGTCTTGACGGGCGCAGGCAAGGGCTTCTGCTCCGGCGGTGACGTCGACGACCTCGACCCGCCGAAGTCGCTCGACCCGTCGGGCCTCGGCGCGGACTGGGGACTCGACGTGGACCCCGGCGACCCCGACGTCGATCCTTCTCTCCGGGGCGTCTACACGTTTCCGATGTCGATCCGGAAGCCCGTGATCGCGGCGGTGAACGGCGCCTGCGCGGGCATGGCCATGGCGATCGTACTCGGCTGCGACCTCCGCTTCGCGTCCTCGAGCGCGATCTTCACGACGCGCTATGCGCCGATGGGATTGATCGCCGAATTCGGCACGAGCTGGCTCCTGTCGCGGCTGGTCGGCCAGGCGCACGCGATGGATCTGCTGCTCTCGTCGCGGGTCGTCGATGGCGCGGAGGCCGAGCGGATCGGACTCGTGAACAAGACGTTCCCCGAGGACGAGTTCATGGCGAAGGTCATGGAGTACGCGCGGACGATGGGTGCGAGCTGCGCACCGAACTCCCTCGCAAAGATGAAGCGCCAGGTCTACGCCGACATGGAGAACCGCTTCGGCGAGGCGACGGACACGTCCTTCGCCCTCATGCAGGAGTGTTTCGCCGGGCCCGACCTCAGGGAAGGTGTGAAGTCCTTCCAGGAGAAGCGGCCGCCCGTCTTCGAACGGATCGGCGCCTCCGCGAGCTAGCGACGGCCAGGCCCCCGTAGATCGCGTACGTCATGCGCGCTCTCCCCCGTTCGCTCGTCCGCGCCCCGCGAAGGGCACGAACTGCGCGCCGCCATACGTCTGCTCCGTCGGCAGGATCTCCAGCTGGCTGATGTTCACGCGCCACGGGGCGTCGCAGCAGTAGACGACCGCGTTAGCGATGTCCGCGGCCGTCAGCTCCTCGGACTTCGTGTCCGTCGTCTTCGCTCGCTGTTCCTCGTCATCGATCGCGACGTCGTAGAACTCGCTGATCACGCGACCCGGGTTGATCTCGGTCACCCGAACGCCGGTCCCCTGGAGCTCGTGTCGAAGATCGCGCGAGAGCTTGTGCATCGCGCCCTTCGTGGTTCCGTAGAGCGCCGCAGGTGCCGGGTAGAGCGCGAGGACCGAGCTCATGTTCACGATATGCCCCTCGCCGCGCTCGATCATCCCGGGCAGGACGGAACAGATCATCTGGATCGCCGCGGTCACGTTCGTGTCCACGGTCATCTCGATGTCTTCGAGGCTGGCTTCCCAGATGGCGCCCAGCGCCCGACCGAGTCCCGCGTTGTTCACGAGCACGTCGACGGCGTGGCTCTCCCCGAAGGCCGCCACCGCCTTGCGATCGCGCACGTCGAGGGCGTGGGGAATACAGCCGGTCTCGCTCGCGAGCTGCTCGAGGCGTTCCTCGCGCCGCGCTGCAGCGTGGACGACCGCGCCCTTCGCGCGAAATGCGCGGGCACAGGCCTCTCCGATTCCGCTCGAAGCGCCCGTGACCAACACGCGGGTGTTCTCGTCGATCGCCATCGTTGTTCCTCTCGCGTCACGCACCGGGTGCGCACGCTATGCGTAATCGCGCTTTCTGGAGGTCCGTCCGACGCCCGGGTTGAACGCGTTCGAGGGGTCGAGCGAACGGTAGTGGTCGACCAGGGCGGGCTCCGCCGAATAGAGGTGCCCCACGTTGTGCTCCGCCGGGTATTGGGCACCGCGCTCGTCGAGCGATCGGAGCACCCTCGCCTTGAGCGCTTCGATGTCGACGCCCTTCTTTACGACGAAGTCCCAATGGAAGACGTGACAGAAGAAGTGGGCGAGCACGTACGGGCCCGCGAGCTGAGACTCGACGTCCGGAGAGAGGGCCAGGTGCCACTCGTCGTCGTTGCGCCGGAGCGCGATGTCGAGGGGCATGAGTCCCTCGACCTCATTGGCGTGCACGATCGCGGCGCGACCGGACGCCCCGCCGGCGACGAAGCGGTGGAGCAGCGCCTTCTCGCCCTCCGCCTCCGTGCATGCGAACCATTCTCCGCCCGGGGAGTCGCCGAAGAACTCACGCAAGAGCCGCTCGGTCGGCCCGATCACGGCGTCGTTCGCCTTGAGCATCAGCATGTGCTCGAAGCGGTCCCGGTAGTCGCGCAATCGCTTCGGGAGATGGTCCGGCATGAGATTCGCGAAGACCTGCAGCACCCGATCCGAGACATTGCGCGGCGCGAAGGGAATATTCGCGAAGAAGGCGTCCACCCGAGCCTTCCAGGCGAAGAGCTTCGGAAGCAGCGACGGGTGGAAGAAGCTCAGGAAGAGGAAGGTGTCCTTGCAGTAACGATCGGAAGCGTCGAAATAGCTGCGGTGGATGTACTCGCCCATCTCGGGCAGCTCGTCGAAGTTCTCGAGGATGTGCCTGCGAAGTGCGGTCAGCTCCGTCGGGTCGTTGGTCCCGACGTAGAACACGCGCTCCTGCTCGGGCTCGGCGAACGTATCGACGCGGACGGCGAAGACCGCGACCTTGCCTGCGCACCCGCTCGCTTCGTGGAGTCTTCGCGGATCAGCATTGAAGCGAGCCGGCGAATCGGAATCGATCTCGCGTACCCGCCCTTCGTACTCCCGGTCCGAGGCCTGACCGGGACCGTCGGGCACCGCCTCTGGATCGAACCGCCGCGCCTCGAGGTTCGCGAGGATCTCCTCGGGCTTCTCGCCGAGCTCGATCCCGAGGTGATTCACCAGGCGGAGCGCTCCGTCTTCACCCTTTTGTGCGAAGAGAGAGAGCTCGGTGTAGGCGGGACCGCGGTTGACGAGATTGCCCCCCGAGTTGTTGCAGATCCCGCCGACGATCGAGGCTCCGATGCACGACGAGCCGATCACGCTGTGGGGCGTGCGATGGATCGGCGCGAGTCGATCCTCGAGCTGATAGAGCGTGGCGCCAGCGAACGCGAGGGCCTGGGCGCCACCGTTCAGGAGCACGATGTCGTCGATCGCGAGCGTGTTGATGATGACGATGGGCCGGTCGTAGTCGGCGCCGTCGGGCGTCGAGCCTCCCGTCACGCCGGTGTTGGCGGCCTGCATCAGGATGATCACGTCGGCCGCGACGCAGACTTCCAGGGCCCGCCACATTTCGATGGGCGTCTGCGGCAGGACGACCGCGAGCGCCTCGCCGCCCCCCACTTTGATCCCTTGCCGATAGAAGCGCGTACGGGACTCGGAGGTCAGGACGTGGCGCGCACCGACGACGCCGCGCAGGGCGTCGAGCAGCCGAGAACCTTCCTGAAGGGCGGAGGGGGGCATCGAAAGGCGAAATCCTGCGCGAATGCGGGTTGCCATTGAATTGAACGAGCGTTAAACATAGTAGGAGTCGGCCAGGGCGGCAACGCTCGGGCCCAGCTGGAGCCCTCCCCCCGATGGCGACGTCACTCGAGAGCCCTGATGGTCCGGACGCGTTCGTCCGCGAGTCCGCGGATCGCGAGCCGCGCCTCCGGGCCGTTCAACAGCGCACGCTCGATACCCGCGCCGCGATCCTCCGCTGCGCGCTCGCCGAGTTCGCGGATCGTGGGTTCGACGGCGCCTCGACCCGAGGGATCGCCCAGCGCGCCGGCGTGAACCACACGCTGATCCCGCACCACTTCGGAAACAAGGACGCGCTCTGGAAAGCGACGGCGGAATACGTCTTCAGCCTCTACGAGCAGCGCTTGCGCGAGACCCGCCAGGCGCGGCCAAGTGACGATCGCGCGTCCGAGCTCCGCGCCCTCCTCGAGGTCTTCATCCGATTCTCGGCGGACGTTCCGGAGCTCCATCGCTTCATGCTCCAGGCCAACCGCAGCGACCCGGATCGCCTCGCCTGGCTATCGGAGCGGTATCTCTCGACGGATCGCGGCCTCGCGTCGCAGATCATCGAGCAGGCCCAACGCGAGGGATTCATCGTCGACGCGGAGCCCGTCCACCTGACCTACGCGTTGATCGGAGCCGCCACCTCGATCTTCGCGCTCGCGGGCGAGTACACCCTCGTCGCCGGCGAGGATCCCTTCGACGACGAGACGATCGATCGCCACGTCGACCTGATCATCCGGCTCTTTGCGAATCCGACTCCATCTGGCTGACGGCTCTTTGCGACTCCGTCTGGCTGACGGCTCTTTACGACTCCGTCTGGCTGACGGCTCTCTACCAACCCGAGCGGGTCGCCATCGACGACCCTGAACGAGGATCGACCGCATCATGCATCGAGAAGAACACGTCCTGAACGAGATTCACGCCTACCGCTATCGAGGCGACGATCCCAAGTACGCGATCGTCGTTTCCCACGGCATTGCCTCCCACGGAGCCATCTACGACGTCTTCTGCTGCCACCACGCGCAGAAGGGCGTCGACATCTGGTCGACGGACGCGCCGGGACACGGCAAGTCGACCACGAATCGCCCGCGCGGACAGTTCACCCTCGAGGAGTGGACCGAGGCGGTCGTCGACTACGCCGCGCACGTGAAGGCGGAGACCGGTCTCCCCGTCTTCACGCTCGGGTCGAGCCTGGGCGGCGCGGCTGCGTTCAGCGCCCTCTACTCCGATGACATCTCCGGGGCGATCCTGATGGGCACGGCTGCGATCCCGGGCGGACCGATGTTCAGCCGGGTCAAGCCGCTCTGGGAGAGCGAAGGCGTTCAAGGGCTGATCGGCGTCTACGGGCGCGCGCTGCGTCTCGACTGCGACATCCTCTTCGACTTCGACGAGGACTACGGCTTCAAGGGCGCTGGCGAGCAGAAGAAGATGGATCCCTGGAACACCTGGACCTACGACATGGCGTCCTGGGGGTCCCTCTTCACCTACGACCCGAAGATTCCGGCGGACAAGAACGAGAAGCCCATCCTGCTCGCGGGCGGCTCCGAGGATCCGACGTTCTCCCCGAAGATCCTCCAGCTGGTCGCCGACGCGATCGGCGGCCCGATCGAGTACCAGAACGTGGACGGCGCCTCGCATCAGCTGATGCTCTTCCATACCGAGGACTTCTCGAACCGCGTCCAGGCGTGGGTCGAGAAGACGCTCTAAAGGAGGCCGGCCCGTGACCGAGATCCAATCCGGATTCCAGCTCGACGCGCCCGGCTTCGCGCACCATCGCGCCGAGCTGAACGGGATCAATCTGCACTACGTGACGGCCGGATCGGGTCCGCCGGTCGTCCTCCTCCACGGCTGGCCGGAGACCTGTTATGCGTGGCGCAAACAGATCCCGGCGCTCGCACCCCACTACTCGCTGATCGTGCCGGACCTGCGGGGCTACGGAGACAGCGACAAGCCCGCGACCGGGTACGACAAGCGCCAGATGGCGAGCGACGTCTCGCAGCTCTGTCGGAAGCTCGGGCACGAGAAGGTCGCCGTCGTGGGCCACGACCGCGGCGCACGGGTGGTGACGCGATGGGCGAAGGACGAGCCCGACTACGTCGACCGCATGGTCGTGATGGACAACATCCCGACCCGGATCGTCTTCGAGTCGATGAACGGGCGTCCGATCGGAACGGACCTGCAGCCCGGGGCGCTCGCCCGCGGCTACTGGTTCTTTCTCTTCAACCAGGAGGTCGACCTGCCCGAGGCCCTCATCACGGGCCGGGAAGAGATCTGGCTGCGCCATTGGCTCTCGAGCTGGTCTTACAACCGCAACCTCTTCACGGACGAGGAGGTCGCGGAGTACGTCCGTGCGTACAGCGCGCCGGGCGGTCTGCGCGGCAGCTTCAACGACTATCGCGCGGGACCGATCGATACCGCCCAGGATCTCGAAGACGCCGATACGAAGATCGACTGCCCCGTACTCAGCATGTGGGGTGCGGACTTCGATCTCGTCGGGCAATGGTTCGACGTCGCCGCGGTCTGGAAGTCGATGGCGGACGATCTCCGGACCGTCGCCATTCCCGAATGTGGCCATCTGTGTCAGGAAGAGCGGCCTGACATCGTCAACGCAGAGCTGCTGGCCTTCCTGGATGGCTGGAAGGGCTAGCTCGCACACCTCGAGACCTCGAGACCTCGAGAGACGGAAGGAGACTCACCATGGCCAACCTCCACCCCAAAGGCGTGAACCATCTGGCGATCGCGACTCGCGACATGAAGGCGCAGCTCGCGTTCTGGACGGACGTGATGGGCTGCCCGATGGTCTCGCTCTACCGGATGCACGGCGTCCCGGGGGCGTACCACGGCTTCGTCGAGCTCTCGCCATACAGCTACGTCGCGTTCGTGTACCACCCGGACAACCCGAAGGATCCCGTGCAGGGCATCTCCCATGCCGGCAACGGGATTTCGCCGGTCACCGCGGGCGCGACCCAGCACGTGGCGCTCCACGTCGACACCTTCGAGGACGTGCTCGAAATGCGAGACCGGATTCGCAGCCGCGGCGTCCATGCGGTCGGGCCCGTCGATCACGGGTTCGTCAAGTCGATCTACTTCGCTGGACCCGAAGGGCTGTCGCTCGAGATCTGCTGCGGCGACCACATCGACCCGCGCGACTGGATCGACGCGGAAGTCGTTGCGGCCTGCGACATCTCGCCGGACCTGCTCGAGCAGATGAAGGCGCCCGAGGCGTTCGAGAAGCCGAGCGAGCCGATCCCCCAGCCACCTGTCGACACCCACGCCGACGCGCCGCGCATGATGTACTCCGAAAGGGCGTACGCCAAGCTCATGACGATGCCGGACGAGCACGTGTGGGAGACGATGAGCGAGGCGGAACCGCCGAACCCGCGCCCGGAATAGACCGGCCCATACGCGAACCACGACCGAGGAGACGTACTCGTGCCGACCCTGCATCCCAAGGGCGTGAACCACCTGGCGATCGCCACCCGTGATATGAAGACCCAACTCACCTTCTGGAACGAAGTGCTCGGCTGTCCGACGAAGGCGCTCTACTGGATGCACAACGTGGACAACGTCTTCCACGGCTTCGTAGAGCTCTCGCCCGAGAGCTACGTCGCGTTCGTGCAGGACGAGAACAACCCGAAGGAGCCCGTCTGGGGCGTATCGCATGCGGGCAATCCGGGTGGACCGGTCACCGCAGGTGCAACCCAGCACATAGCACTCCACGTCGACACCTTCGACGAGCTCTTGTCGATGCGTGATCGCATTCGCAGCCACGGCATCATCGCGCTCGGCCCGCTCGACCACGGATTCATCCAGTCGATCTACTTCGCCGGGCCGGAGGGGCTCTCTCTCGAGATCGCCTGCGGCCGGGACATCGACGAGCGCGCCTGGATCGACCCCGAGGTCCAACAACTGTGCGACATCTCCGCCGAGGAGATCGAGTCGCTCAAGCACCCGCAGCCCTTCGAGCGCCCCGTCGACCCGGTTCAGCAGCCGGACGCCGATCCCGACAAGCCGGTCATGCACTACGCGGATGACGGCGCGATCGGCCAGATGATCAAGCTCTCGGACGAGTTTCTCTGGGAGAACATGAGCGACCGCGAGCCTCCGGTTGCAGTCGAAGAGGACGCGCGATGAAAGCCCGAGCGGCGTTGATCGGATCCGGCAACATCGGAACCGACCTCCTGATCAAGATGATGCGCAGCGAGCACCTCGAGCCGGTCTGGATGGTCGGGATCGAGCCCGATTCCGACGGTCTCGCCCGGGCGCGGGAGCTCGGGCTGAAGACGACGCACGACGGGATCGACGGTCTGGTGCCGCACATCTGGGACGACGGTGTCCAGATCTGCTTCGACGCGACGAGCGCCTACGTGCACGCGGAGAACTCGAAGAAGGTCGAGGCCGAGGGTTGCGTGATGGTCGACCTCACGCCCGCTGCGATCGGCCCCTTCTGCATCCCCCCGGTCAACCTCGCGCAGCAGATCGATCAGAGGAAGACCAACGTGAACATGGTGACCTGCGGCGGACAGGCGACGATCCCGATCGTCGCCGCCGTCTCGCGCGTCCAACCGGTCGAGTACGCAGAGATCATCGCGACGATCGCGTCGAAATCCGCCGGCCCCGGCACGCGGCGCAACATCGACGAGTTCACACGCACTACGTCGAACGCGATCGAACGCGTCGGCCGAGCGGCTCAGGGCAAGGCGATCATCATCCTGAACCCGGCGGAGCCGCCGCTGATGATGCGCGACACGGTCCACTGCCTGACCGAAGGGCTTCCGAACGAGTCCGCGATCGCAGATTCAATTGCCGAGATGGTGAAGGAAGTCCAGTCCTACGTGCCGGGCTACCGGCTCGCGAACGGTCCCGTCTTCGACAAGAACCGGGTGTCGATCTATCTCGAGGTCGAGGGGCTCGGCGACTACCTGCCGAAGTACGCGGGCAACCTCGACATCATGACCGCCGCCGCCCTCGAAACGGGCGAGATGATCGCCCGCGAGATCACGGCCGGGCGCTGGTAGGCCCCCCTCCCCATCCGCATCCCACGAGGAGCACCCCATGAACCTATCCGGGGCCGAAGTCAAGCTGCACGACATGTGCTTGCGCGACGGCATGCACGCGAAACGCCATCAGATCACGACCGAGCAGATGGTGAACGTCGCCCGAGCCCTCGACGACGCGGGAATCTCGCTCATCGAAGTCACCCACGGCGACGGCCTCGGCGGCGCGAGCGTCAACTACGGATTTCCCGCCGAGACCGACGAGGTCTACCTGAAGGCGGTCGTTCCCCAGCTCCAGCAGGCCGGGGTCTCCGCCCTGTTGATTCCCGGGATCGGCACCGTCGACCATCTGCGCATGGCGGTCGACCTCGGCGTCTCGACGATCCGCGTGGCCACCCACTGCACGGAGGCCGACGTCGGCGAGCAGCACGTGAGCCTCGCGCGCGAGATCGGGCTCGACACCGTCGGCTTTCTCATGATGGCCCACATGATCGACACCGACGCGCTCGTCGAGCAGGCAAAGCTCTTCGAGCGCTACGGCGCGAACTGCATCTACTGCACCGACTCCGCCGGCTACATGCTGCCCGACGACGTGACGGACCGGATCGGCGCCCTGCGCGCCGCGATCTCCGACGACGTCGAGATCGGATTCCACGGCCACCACAACATGGCCATGGGCGTGGCGAATTCGCTCGCTGCGATCGAGGCCGGCGCGAGCCGCATCGACGGTTCCGCTGCAGGGCTCGGCGCCGGAGCTGGCAATACGCCCCTCGAGGTCCTCGCCGCCGTGCTCGACCGAATGGGCGCGCACACGGGCGTCGACCTGTTCAAACTGATGGCCGTAGCGGAGGACGTCGTCGTACCGCTGATGGACGAGCCGATCCGCGTCGACCGCGACTCGCTCGTCCTCGGCTACGCCGGCGTCTACTCCTCGTTCCTGCTCCACGCGAAGCGCGCGAGCCAGAAGCACGGCGTGCCGAGCGAGGACATCCTGCTCGAGCTGGGACGACGCCGAACCGTCGGGGGCCAGGAAGACATGATCGAGGATGTCGCGCTTTCGATGAAGGCGGGTGCTTCGTGATCGCGCACGAACAGGAGTTCGAGCTCTATCACTGCCTCGAATCCCTCTGCTCGCAGAAAGTGCGCCTCGCCTTCGCCGAGAAGGGCCTCGACTACAAGAGCCACGTGATCGAGCTCGCGGACTACAAGGTCGACGGGAACAACCTCTCCCCCGAGTACCTCGCCGTGAACCCCAAGGGCATCGTCCCGACCCTCGTACACGACGGCGAGCCCGTCTACGACTCCTACACGATCATCGAACACATCGACGACGCCTACCCGGACAGTGGCGAGCGTCTATGGCCCAAGGACCCCTCCGAACGAGCTCGACTGAGCGCTTGGATCCACGAAGCGTCGCTCCGGCAGGACGAACCGCTCGGCTCGACCCTCGGCACGGCGACCGCCGGTCTCAGCCTGCCCTTCCTGTCCTACTTCCTCCAGCTGCAACCTCTCCCGGTCGTCGTGCAGAAATATCTGCACCACCCGCTCAAGGAGCGCGCGTTCGCCTTCATCATGGCGCGCGTCGAAGGCCCGCCGGACTTCCTGCTCGACCAGTCGATCGGAAGCATGGCGCGCGGTCTCGTACGACTCGACCGGGAGCTCGACGCGCGCGACGGCGACTGGCTCTTCGGCCACTTCAGCCAGCTCGACGTGATTTTCATGGCGATCTTTCATCGCCTAGACGACATCCAAATGTCTTCGGTGCTCGACCACCCGGCGCTGGGTCACGTCGGCCCCTACGCGCGGCAGCTGATGGCCCGCCCGAGCTACCAGACCGCGATCGTCGACTGGCACGACCCCTTCGTGCGCGACGGCCTTCAGAAGGTCTACGCGGACGGGAATCCGTCGCTCGCGAAGCTCGAACAGGCGATCTCGGAGGCGAGCGGCGCGTAGCCGCGGGAGACGCCACGCGCCGCGCTTCGCCAGCCGACAACGGAGGCGACGATGTCCCAGCCGCCGATCGACGTCCCCATCGTCGACGTCGACTACTACGGCAGAGAAGCACTGCTCGACCCCGAGAAGATCTACCGGGCCGTCCGCGAGCCCGGTCCGGTCGTCTGGCTTCGGCGTCACCGTGTGCTGGCGGTCGCGCGCTTCGATGCGCTGCGCGAGATGCTGCGTGCGGACGGCGACTTCATCAGCGGCCGCGGCGTGTCGATGAGCGATGCGCTGAACCGCGCGCAGAAGTCGGGCGAGGCGGTCCTCCTCACGGATGGCGAGCAGCACGCCCGCTTGCGCAAGTTCCTGATCGAGCCGATGCGCCCGGCCGCGCTCGAGACGATTCGTCCGGAGCTCGAGAAGGAGGCGCATGCCTGCCTCGATCGCCTCGTCGGTGCGGGCCGGATCGACGCCATGTCGACCCTCGCGAGCCATCTGCCCGTCACGATCGTCGCCCGCATGGTCGGACTCCCCGAACGCGCCCGCGAACAGATGCTCACCTGGTCGAAGGCGACGTTCAACGGCATCGGCCCGTTCAACGTTCGCACGCTGAGATCGGTCCCCGCGATCGTCGGCATGCTCCGGACCCAGCGAACGCTCACGCGAGACGAGGTCGAGCCGGGCACCTGGATCGACCGGCTCTTCGAGCTCCACGAAGCGGGCGAGCTTCGCGAAGGCGAGGCCCGGGGCATGTTCCTCGACTACGTGGCCCCGAGCCTCGACACGACGATCTTCGCGACGGGTCACATGCTGAACCGACTCGCCCGACACCCGGATGCCTGGGCGGCCCTGCAAGGGGACCGAAGCCTCGTGCCGAAAGCGGTCGACGAGTCGCTTCGCATCGACTCGGTGATCCGCTCGTTCACGCGCGTCTCCGCCCGAGAAGCAGAGGTCGACGGCGTGTCCATCCCGGCGGACCAGCGCATCGTCGCGTGCTACGGCGGCGCGAACCGCGACCCGCGTCGCTACCTGGATCCGGGCGTCTTCGACGTCACCCGCGACGCGCGGGATCACCTCGCCTTCGGGCACGGCCCCCACGCCTGCGCCGGGACGCGACTCGCCCGACTCGAGATGGAGACGCTGCTCCGCGCCCTCCTCGATCGCGTGGAGAGGCTCGAAGCGGAGCCGCCCGTGATCGCGATGAACAACACGCTCCACGGCTTCGAGCGGCTGCCGATCTCGCTACCACCGGCGAACTAGCGCCGACGGGGCCGAGCCTTCGACGGCGGCGGTGCCGCGATCAATGTCCGACGAGCCGCGACATCCCGCGTCGCGTCCTGGCGCGCCCGGCCGAGTACAGCTCCGACAGCTCGAAGTACTTCGCGGCTTCGTCCTTCCGCCCGAGGTCGAGGTACGTCCAGGCCAATCGCTCCGCCATCGGCTCCACCGGCTTGATCGGACCGGCTTCGGCAGGCCAGCCGAGATCGATGCCCGTCGCGCGATGCAGGAGAGCGAGGCCGTCTTCGACGCGCCCCTCGGCGACGGCGAGCTGTCCCTCGAGCGCCATTTTGAGGATCGCGCCGCCCATCACCACGCGCGGCCCCCTCTTCGGAAGCGGCGGATCGCCCATCTTCGCGAGCCAGTCCGCGGCCGTCACGAGATCGCCGGTTCGGAGGGCGACGAGCCCGCGAATGTATCGCTCGGTGGCGATCGCGTACGGAGACAGCCCCTTCAGATCGAGCTCGACATCGAGCAGCGCGCTGTCCCATTCCTCGGTCTCCAGGACGTAGGATGCGCGGGTCTCGATGAAGTGCATGCGGCCCATCGGGCCGAAGGGCTTCGAGAATCCGTACCGCTCGGCCTGGCGACCGATCAGCGCGATGTACTCCCGCGCCTTCTCGTGGTCGCCGAGCTGCTGATAGCCGTAGGGGATCCAGCTGAGCGAGTGGAACGCCTCCGGGTGATAGGGACCCTCCGGATCCTTCATGCGCGCGACCGCCTCCTCGAAGGAGTCGATGTTGCGCTCGAGTCCGAGCTCCCAGCGCCCGGTCGCGTAGTAGATGTGCGCCCCCATGTGCAGCGCGTGCACCGCCGCCGGCGCGACCTGGTAGTAGTCGCGCGCGGCCCGCAATCCGAGGGGGGCGTGGATCGTGTCGTCGTAGCTGTGGATGTTGTAGTGCAGGCCACCGGGATGGAGCGGGTTCCGGTCGAGGATCTCCTCCGTGATCGCGCCCGCCTGCATGTAGTAGTGGTACTTGCGGCCGTTCGATTTCGCGAGAATCGAGAGTGCGTGAAAAGCGGCGGCGTCGAGATCGTCCGGATACTTGTCGGACAACGCCTTCAGGGCGTCGGAATAGCCGCCACGCCGCGTCGGCAGGTCGCCCTCGGCGAAGAGCACCTCGATCGACGCGAGATAGTCCCGCTCGCGCTCCGTCCGGCCCATCGAGATTCGTGCCTTGCTCGTCGGCGCCATCTTCGCGAGAACGGCTCGCGCCTTCCCGAGATCCGTAGACGGCCAGAGGGGATGCCACCAGGTGAGCGCCTCGCCCCACCAGGCCATGGTGAAGTCGGGATCGATCTCGCGCGTCTCCTGGAAGGACGCACGCGCGTCGTCGAATTCGAAGTTGTGGAGCTGGAGCAGACCGCGCTCGAAGACCGCGTAGGCCTCGCGGGAGCCGCTCGCGTCGAAGTCGGTCCGGCCGTATCGCTCGACCGAGGGCGTCGAGGCGCAAGCCGCCGCCGACACGGCGACGACGAAGATCGTGAAGGTGCTTCGCAACATGGGAGCACTACTCCTTTCGGTGCCAGATTTCGAAGTCGTGGAGACGATGGAAGGCGAACTGCTTGCCCTCGACGAAGCCCGCCGCGGCGAGTTCGGCGGCCCGGGTCTTCGTCGACACCTTCGCGTCCGCCGGCGGACCGATGCCGAGGTCCCCTTCCTTCCACTCGACGATCGCGAGGCGACCGCCGGGGCGAAGCGCTTCGCGAACCGTCCGGAAGTAGGCGATGCGATCCGACATGTGGTGGTAGGTGTCGACGACGATGACCAGATCGACGCGACCCGCCGGAAGGAACGGATCGTGCAGCGCAGCCAGAACGGGCACGACGTTCGTCACGTCGGCCTCGGCGACACGAAGCCGGAGGGCATCCAGCTGGACCGGCTCGATGTCGACGGCGTAGACGATCCCCTCGGAGACGGCCTGGCCGAGCGGAATCGAGAACACGCCCGGACCGCAGCCGAGATCGGCGACGATCGCGTCGGGGGCGAGCCCGAGCTCGCCGATCACGCGGTCGACGGCGAGCTCTTCCTGACGTTCGGGACTCGCGAGCCGCTCGATGTAGGTCTCGAGGTCGCGCGGCGCGTGTGGGTGCTGATCGCGCACCGCGTCGGGGCCATGCCCCGCATGCACGTGGTCGCCGCCGTGTCCGTGTCGCTCACTCATTCTTCCGCCTTCGTGTGCATGGCCGCATCCGATCGCGAATCCGACCAGGGATACGAGCGCGACGAGCCATCGAGTCATTGGAGCCCTTTCAGCAACCATGCGGTCTGGGCCGCACGGGGTGCGCAGGAGCCCATCGTCGGTCTCACCGACAACCAATACCTCATGGGTTGAACTATCTTACTTCACGCCTTGAACTGGTCAACCCGACCCGGATCTGGCATACAAGACCTTGAAACGCGACTCAGGAGGCCCGATGGCGGCGCCGAATCCCCAGACCCGTGGCATGGATGCATGGCATCGGCTGATCCGATTCATGGGCCAGGTCCAGGCCGAGCTCGAGGCGCATCTGCTGGAGATCTCGGGGCTCCGCCCTCCGGACTGGGATGTCATTGCCCAGCTCGGCCGCGCGGACGCGCCCCTCGTGATGTCCGACCTCGCCGACCGATTGGCCTTCAAGCCGACCCGTCTATCGAATCGCGTGCGCAGGCTGGAAGAAGCGGGACTCGTCGAACGTCTGACCAACGAAGCGGACGCACGCAGCACGCTCCTACGCTTGACCCGCAAAGGGCGCGGATTGCTCGAGAAGGCCCGCCCCGCGCATCGCGCGTGGATCGCCGAGCGGTTCGCAGGGCGGCTGAGCGCCGAGGAGCTCGGCCAGCTCGAGAAATGCCTGCGCGCTCTGACCGATTCGGACGCGGGCGGCGCAGAGTAGTCCTGCGCACCCTCGTGCTCGGGGCGGCCACCCCTCCGTCCGCGGATCGCGGATCGCCGGAGTTCACGGAGTTCGGATCGACGATCTCGTCCTCCAGGCACACGGCGCATTCGCCGGGCATGGCGTCTCTCGGTCCCAGGCGTGCTCAACGGCCCCCTTGGCAGCCTGTTGATATTCAGTATAACCTATTTGGATTCTCGACTGTCACTGGCTGTCCGCGAGCACCCGGCCGGCGAGAGCCGGGAAGGCCCCGCTCGGCCGTGATCCGCGCGCGCCGAAGCGACCGCGCACACGCGGCCCGCGATCACCGAACTCTCCAGGAGGAACGCTGCCTTGGGCGACCCCATGCTCTTCGAACGACGGCAAGCCGTGGCCATCCTGAGCATCGACGACGCGCCCCTGAATCGGATGTCGGCGGATCTGATCGACGTCTTCGAGCATTACATCCGAGAGATCGAAGCGGACGACTCGATCCGCGCGGTCGTCTTGACCGCGGCCGGGACGGACAACTTCTCGGTCGGGATGGACCTGAAGCAGCTCGACTCCGCGGCGGAGGCCGCCGGCGGCCATCGCGCGCTCTTCGCCCAGCGACTTCGCCTGATCTCGAGAATCGAGAACATGGGCAAGCCCTGGATCGCGACCATGTTCGGCCACTGTCTCGGCGGCGGACTCGAGGTCCCTCTCGGTTGCCACTTCCGCTTCGCCGCGGACGAAGGCGCCCGGATCGGCCTGCCCGAGGCCAAGCTCGGCGGGACACCGGGTTGGGGCGGAACGGCGCGGCTCGCGAAGTGCGTCGGCCGTGACCACGCCCTCGACATCATTCTGCGCGCCAAGATGATCGATGGTCCCACGGCCCTCGCGATCGGCCTGGTCCACGAGATCTACCCGATGGATCAGCTCAAACAGAAAGCGATCGACCTCGCCGAAGAGCTCGCAGCCAAGTCGGCCGCCGCCGTGCGGGGAGTACTCGAAGTCGTCGTCGGGAGCGAGGATCGGTCGCTCCACGAGTTGATCGAGGCCGAGCAGCGCCTCGTCGAAGAGATCATCGGCTCGCCCGACGAGCGCGAAGGCATGCAGTCCTTCCTCGAGAAGCGACCGCCCGTCTTCAACCGAGAAGGGAACACCCCGTGACCATGAACTTCGGCTACACGCTCGAGAAGCGTGCACGCATGACGCCCGACATCGAAGCGATCATCGACGTCGCGAGTGGTCGACGCTTCACCTTCGCAGAGTTCGACGAGCGCGCGAACCGGACCGGCAACGCGCTCCGGGACGTCGGCGTCGGCAAGGGCGACCGCGTCGGCATCCTGGCCATGAACTGTGTCGAGTTCTGCGAGACGTTCTTCGCCGTCGCCAAGATCGGCGCGATCTGCGTCCCCCTCAACTGGCGGCTCACCGCCGAAGAGCTCGAGTTCATCCTGCGTGATTCGGGCGTCTCGCTCCTCCTCTTCGGTCCAGAGTTCGCGAGCGTCGTCGAGGACCTGCAGGCGCGCCCGATCCTCAACGGCCAGGGGGAAGGCGCATCCACGATCCGGACCTATTGGCAGATCGGCGGCGAGACCCTGCCCTTCGCCTCGGATTACGACGCGAACGTGGCGCCCGCCTCTCCGAAGAAGCCCCCGTCGAGCGCCGGTGGCGATGACGACCTCTTCATCATGTACACGTCCGGCACGACCGGGCTGCCCAAGGGCGTGGTCCACACCCACGATACGTGCACGTGGTGCAACATCTCGATCCTCTCGACCTGGGAGTCCCGTATCGCGGACCGCTTCATCATCGCGCTGCCGATGTTCCACGTCGGCGCCCTCGGCCCGATGGCCGGCAACGTCTACCGCGGAATGACGAGCTTGATCGTTCGCTCCTTCGACCCGGCGGAGACCTGGCGCATGATCGAGCGAGAACGCATCACGTCGATGATCGCCGTGCCGGCCATGTTGCTGGCGATGTACGACGTCCCCGAGCGCGACAAGGTCGACCGGTCGAGCCTCCGGTGGATCCAGAGCGGCGCCGCACCCGTCCCGGTCACGGTGATCGAGGACTACATGGCCCTCGGCATCGAGATCCACCAGGTCTACGGCATGACGGAGTCGGGTGGCCCCGCGTGTCTCACGAGCCCGCAGGACGCCGTCGAAAAGGTCGGCTCCGCCGGCAAGGCCTTCTTTCATTGTGAAGTGCGCGTCGTAGACGATGCGGGCAACGACGTCGCGCCCGGGGAGATGGGCGAAGTGCTGATCTCCGGGCCGCACATCATGAAGGAGTACTGGAATCGTCCGGATGCCACGGCGGAGACGATCGTCGACGGCTGGGTGAAGTCCGGCGACGTCGCGAGCATCGACGAGGACGGCTGCATCTACCTGCAGGACCGGAAGAAGGACATGATCATCTCCGGCGGGGAGAACGTGTACCCGGCGGAGATCGAGAACGTGCTGCTCACCCTCGACGGAGTCGCAGACGCAGCCGTCGTCGGAATTCCCAGTGTAAAATGGGGGGAGTCGGGCCTCGCCGTGATCGTCCGTTCCGACGAGGAACTCGCCCCACAAGCAGTCCTCGACCACTGCCAGGGCAAGCTCGCCCGCTTCAAGCAGCCGGTCGCCGTCGAGTTCGTCGACGAGATTCCTCGCAACCCGAGCGGCAAGATCCTCAAGCGGGTCCTGCGCGAGCGCTTCCCGGGACCGGCCCCGGCCTGACTCCACTCAGGGACGGAGCACGACTTCCCCGAGGAGCCGCTAAGCCTCTCGCACGTCGTCGCGGCCGCCGAGCTCGTGCACCACCGCCGCGCGCATCAGTCGGCGACCGCCAGCGCTTCGCCGTTCAGCTCGACACTCGCGTTCACCGCCCGCGGACTCCGAATCGCGTCCATCAAGAAGCACATCCGCTCGGCGACCGCGACGAGCTCCGCCACCTGCGCGGCGTCGGCGTTCGATTCGAGCGAGAGCTTCGTGTCGACATCGATCAACCGGCTCGACGCGTCACCTCGGACGATCGATCCCGTCTGCTCGAAGCGCGGCGTCACCACCATCTCGACCCGGTCGAGCTCCACCTTCTTCGCCTCGCTCACCCGAGCGAGCTGCGTGAGCAGTCAAAAGGCGATCGAAGAGGCGAAGTAGGCGAGCGGCGGCGGCGCGGAGTCGTCGCCCCCGATCTGCGCGCTCTCGTCGCAGAAGATCTCGAAGGACCCGAAGGTCGCGCGCTTGCGCTGGCGATCGGCGCGCGCAGCAGCGACGTCGAACTCGAGGCGGAAGCCCTGGTCGACGGGCGTGACGCGGAAGGTCGGGGCAGGTTCGCTCATGGTTTCTCCGGGGTGGTGTTCGCAGGCCGCGGACGATACCCCGGCGAGTGTCGCCCGTCTCCGCGCGACGCGAAGGCGGCGAGCGTCGCATCCGTTCGAGCCTCCGCGGTCGCCGTCCGAAACGCACGCGGTGGACCCCACGCGATCTTGATGGATCCACACCTGACCGCCCCTGAAGTCGCCGCTCTCGCTGCGCTCCAGCTCACGGCCCCCTGAAAATCCCTGACCCGAGGATCCAACCCATGTCCGAGTCCCCCACGCTCTACGAAAAGTACGGCGGTCTCGCCGCGCTGAGGCCCATCGTGCACGCGTTCTATGAGCGAGTCTGCGCGTCGAAGGACCTCGCGCCGTGGTTCGATGGAGTCGACATGGCGAAGCTGATCGATCACCAGGTCAAGTACCTCTGCAAGGTCGTCGGTGGCCCCGACTACTATTCCGGGCGCGCGCTCACCGCAGCGCACACCGGTCTCGCGATCACGCCCGACGCGTTCCTCGAGGTCGCCGGGCACCTCGCCGATGCTCTCTCCGACGCGGGATTCGAGGACGACGACGTGAAGACGGTCGTCGACCTCGTCTCGACGCTCGAGGACAAGGTCGTAGGCCTCTGATCGAGCGGCCCGCTCAATCGGCTCGCCGCCTCGACCGCAGCAGGAAGGCGCAGCCGAAGAGCAGACCGAGCCCGAAGCCCGGCTCCGGCACGAGGGTCGGCTCACAGGCGTCGCCGACGGTATCCACGTCCGCGTCTTCCTGCGCGAGCGAGCACACGCCACCCGTCCCGCACTCCCCGTTCGACGTGCACTCGGTCGCGAGCAGCGCCGCATCGCCGGCCGTGCAGGTTCCCCCGAGCGCGCCGTTCGGAGCGCCCGGACAGTTGTCGAGGCCGTTCAGCACACCGTCCTCGTCGCGGTCGATCGCCATGCGGTTCCCGGAGCCCGGCGGAACACAGCTGAGCGTCACCTCCTGGCCCGCCACCGTCGCCTTCGCGCGAAGCGCCACGCTCGTGATCGCGAGACCGCCGTCGTCGGGCAGGAAGTCCCCGCCCGACTGGCGCAGATACCCGATCGGTATCGTGCCCGCGCTCTCGACGACCCGGGCGATCGCGTCGCACTCGGTCGTGGCGCCGCCGAGGATCTCGGACGTGAAGGTCGCGCCGGCGCGCGCGAGGATCAGGTCCGCGCGCGCGTTCACGGCGGCGGCGTCGGCGCCGGCGAGCACCGCGGGCGTGAGCGTGACCTGTTGGCCGACGATGGGCGCCAAGTCCGTCGGGAACACCATCAGGAACGCCGCGAGGTCGTCCTGCTCGACGGTCGACAGCGTAAACACGCTCGCGCTCAGGAAGCGATCGACGGTGTCGAACACGCCGTCGTGGGCGAAACCAGTCCCGCGGATCTGAGCGCCCTGATTAGTGAAGGGACCATCCGTGCCGTCGATGTCCTGGAAGCCGAACATCCCGACCTTCTGATAGAGGTTGCGCAGATGCGGCACCTTGAACACCTGCGGCTCGGCGTCGAAGGTCGTCTGGCCGTTGCCACCGAAATGGCCGCTCGCCGCGTCGAGGGTGTGGCAGCCCTGACAGTCGGCCAGGTTGTCGGTGATCGGCGCCGGCGAGGCCTGGGTGCCGTACATGGCGGCGCCGTCGGTCTCGTTGGGACCTGAGCCGGGGTCGCGCAGGGTGTTGTCGAGCTCGCGGATCGGATTCGGCGGGTAGCGGAGCTGGAGCGCGAACTCGCGGAACGCCGTCATGTCGGCGGGCGTGAGCTCGCCCTCGTCGCGGCCGACGAGACCGGGGAACGCGACGTTGAATGCTTCGAACGCCGCGATCTCGTCACCCTGTCGATCCCCGCGCCAGTGTTGCGGTCCCATGTTGTCCAGGCCACGCAGGCTCTGGGTCGTCATCGGTCCTTTCATGGGGTGAAAGTCGCGGATGTTCGGCGGAATGACGACGACCGGTGTCACGGGGTTGAAGGGATTCCCATTGAACACGACATTGCCGTCCGGATCGCCGAGATCCCAGGCGAGGTCGTCCATGTCCCCGAAGATGTGGCAGCTCGCACAGCTCGCCTCGCCGTTGCTGCCCGTCAGGTTCGCGTCGTAGAGGAAGGGGCGGCCCGCGATCACGTTGTCCGGCTCCGGGTTGGTGAGCGGGATGCGCTGGGTCTCGGTCTCCGTCGCGGTCTCGATCACCCGCAGCGCGTTGTCGAAGCGCGTCGTCACGTAGAGCTTGTCCCCGTTCACGAGCACGCTCGAGGGGCCGCCGCCCCCGACCGCGATGTGATCGCTGGCCAGAACGGTGAAGGTGTCGGCTTCGAGGCCGGGCACGTCGTAGACGCCGATGCGTCCAGAACCGAAGCCCGCGACGTAGACCGTGTTGCCGTCGGCGGAGAAGGCCATGCCGAGAGGCGTCGCGAGACTGCGGTCCTCGATGCCGGCCGGGATCGGGACGGTTCCGTACGGGATGTGCTTGTTCAGGTGGCGCGGCGTGACGGTCGATCCGACGGGGTCGAGGATCGTGATCCGCGATTGAGCGAGATTGCCGCGCACCGTCGCCGGCTCGCCGACCGGCTTCAGCGAGTTGTTCGCCACGTGATCGCCGGGCCCCTCGAATCGCACGTGGTTCTGGGCATCCGTGTTGGTCACGAAGACCTTGCCCGAGGTCGGATGCACCGCCATGTTGAAGAGCGTGGTGCCGACGCCCACGAAGGGCGTGCCGATCTCGACCGGCGTGACCGCGTTCGCGTCGATCGTGAACACGTCCTGGTCGGGCAGGTCGAACTTCACGAGAGCGCTCCAGTCGCGGCCCAGCTCGTCCTGCCACTGCCCGGTGACGCCGCCGTCGCGGTCCTGCTTCACGATCAATCCGTGGGGCTGCACGGCGTCCCCGGCGTGATTCTTGAGGGGCGTCGGCAGTCCGCCCGGCGCGGTCTCCGCGCTGCCGCCACTGCCGACCGTGCAGGGACCGCTCACGGTCTCGTTGAGCACCTCGGTCGGGGTCGAGTTGCAGACCGTGGATTCGTGGAGCGCCATCGTGCGATTGCCCGATCGGTAGACCGCGACATAGACGCGATCGCCTGCGGCGCTCCGCGCGAGCGCGCGCGGCCGGTCACCGAAGACGGTCACGACCGCGAGGCGGTCGCCCTCGAGCGTGTCGCCGAGGTTCGCCGCGTCGAAGACGTAGACGTCCGCGCGGCCGAGTCCGGGCGTGTCGAAGTCGCCATCGACGACGGGGCTGTTCTGTCCGCGATGGGCCGCGGAGACGAAGGCGCGGTCGCCACCGGGTCCCGCGAAGACGATGTCGTTCGGCTCGTCGCCGACGAGCAGGGTGCGCACGACGCGCGGGGTGCCGCTCACGTCGACGATGCTCACGCTGTCCGAGAGGTGGTTCACCACCCAGATCTCGTCGTCGTTGCGCGCGGCGACGGCCACGGGTTCGAGACCGACGCCGACGCTGCCGGCGGGCGTGAGGTTGCCGTAGGTGTCGACGTCGAAGAGGTCGACGTGGCCGTCGGGCGTGTTCACCACGAACAGCTTCTGCCCATTCGGCGACAGCGCCATCGGACGGACCGGCCCGCTCTCGAAGAGTTGATACGCGCCCTGAGCGGCGGCGAGCCCCGCGGCCAGGACGATCGAAGCGAGGGCCAGGACGGCAGCAGCGACAGAGAGCGAAGAGCGGTGCGACATCCGCGTATTATGCGAGGGAACTGCGGGTCGGGTCAATCGCAATCGGGCGGCAAGGTGCCCGGGGGGGGCCGTGAAGCCCACGGCAGCACCCTTTCGCGGCAGAATTTCGCCTGTGCGGATCGATCGAGGGCGCTGATCTGCCGGGAGTCGGACGACGAAGGACGTCGCGCCGAGCAAGACCCACGGTCACGATGGGCCAGCGCGCCGGACTCACCGCGTCGGCGCCACGAGAACCTCGACGCCGATCATCGACTCGCGCGTGACGATCGCCGGGAGCTCGTCCTCGCTCCAGCCGTCCGTGCCCGCGGGCCGCATTGGCAGCACGACGAATCGGGTCTCCGCTGTGGTGTCGGTGATCCGCACCCGCACGTCGTTCGCGAGCTCGACCCCCATCTCGCGGAGGACCCCGCGCGGCGCTCGGACGATGCGCGCGCGGTAGGCGGGGCTCTTGTACCAATCCGGCGGCAGCCCCAGCACGGGCCACGCCGTGCAGGAGCATTGGGTACAGACGACGGCGTTGTGCAGCGTCGGCGTGTTCTCGAGCACGACGATGTACTCCCCCTGCGGGCCCGAGAACCCGAGCTCCGCACAGGCCGCGGTTCCGTCCGCGAGCAGGCGCGCGCGGTAGTCCGGGTCCGTCCAGGCGCGAGCGACGACGCGCGCGCCGTTTCGCCAGTCGAGCTCCTGCTCGGTCCGGTCGGCGATCATGTCGAGCACGCCGTCGGCGACGAGGTCCTGGTCCGCGACCGCGCGTTCGAGGGCGGCGGTCCGCTCGGCCGGCGTCGCGACTCGCTGCTTCCCGCTCATGTGGCGGGCTCCAGGTAGCTCTCCCACAGGTCGACCACGACCGATTCGCCCGCGAGCGCTTCGTCGCCCCACAGCTCGGTGGCCTCGAACTCGACGTGGTAGGTCGGCTCGCTGCGGCTCGAGAAACCGTGAGCGGACGCGTCCGGAAAGGAGAACGGAGGCGCGACGTGCAGGACGACCCCCTGCTTGCCGCGGCAGTAGCGCGGCACCCGTGTATGTCCGCGAAAATGCGCATCGCGCACGCGGACCCGGTCGCCGACCGCGAAGCCCGCCGCCGCGGGCGTTTCGACCTCGCCCTCGGAGACGTCCGCGACCGGCCTCGCCAACGGGAACGTCGCACCCGCGATCTTCTCGAGCGTCGCGTGGTCGACCGTGCCCTTCTCGACGAGGAGTGTCGCCACTCCGGTGAGCATGCGCTCGTAGTAGGACGCGCCCAGGTAGTCGGTGGGCGCCATCCGCTCGACGGCGTGTCGGTACTCGTCGGTGTTGTAGGCGTGGAGGACGCCGATCCCGAACCCGTTCAGCGCGAAGACGCGCGCGTGCCAACGCTCGTGGAAGGTCGGCTCGTCCGCCTCGACGTCGATCGCGCCGAAGCCTTCCATGCCACCGAGATCGTGGATGCCGTCCATGTACGTGCGCGTGCTATGCGGGGCCGTCGCCAGCCTCGGGATTGTTATCCCAGGCGACGGAGTACGCATCCGAGAGCTGCTTCACGATGTCGCCGATCGTCACGTAGCCCTTCTCGTAGTCGGAGGGCGGCTTGCCACCGCCCCCGGCGAGCGGCGTCAGATCCACGTCCTTCGCCTTCTCCCGGAGCGCACCCACGGTGCATTCCTCGCGCGGCAGCACCGAGAAGGGGTCGTACTGGAAATGCTTCATCGCGTTCAGGTGGGTGATCTTGTCGACGTCTTGCTTCGGCACGTCCTTCATCGAGCGCCAGAGCTTCTCCGGGGAGAGCGGCCAGGTCGTATCCGAGTGCGGGTAGTCGCACTCCCAGGTGAGCGTGTCGATCCCGATCAGGTCGCGATTGCGGACGCCGGCGTCGTCGTCGATGAAGCACGTGACGCAGTGCTCCTTGAACACGTCGCTCGGGAGCTTGTCGCCGAAGTCCTGGTGCGTCCACTTGTGGTGGTGCTCGTAGACGTAGTCGGCGCGCTCGAGGAAATACGGAATCCAGCCGACACCCCCCTCGGACATCGCGAACTTGAGGTTCGGATAGCGCCGCAGGATGTCCGAGAAGGTGAGCTCGGTCGCCACGCCGAAGAGCGTGATCGGCGTGCTCGTGATCATGATCTCGATCGGGGCGTCCATCTCGTTGAGCGACATGCCCGTCCCGGAGCCGATGTGCATGCAGATCGTGGTGCCCTCGTCCGCACAAGCCTTCCAGAAGGGCTCCCAGTGATCAGCGAAGAGGGAGGGATGCCCGAGGCCCGTCGGCGTGTCGGGGAACGAGATCGCATGACAACCCTTCTTCGCGACGCGACGGACCTCGTCGGCGAGCAGCTTCGGATCCCATAGCATCGGGATTGCGAGCGGGATGAAGCGGCCGGGATGGGCGCCGCACCAAGCGTCGATGTGCCAGTCGTTGTACGCCTGGATCATCACCCGGGCGAGCTCCTTGTCGTCGTGGCGACCGAAGAGCTCACCGCAGAAGCCCGGGACCGACGGGAAGCAGAGCGAGCCGAGCACGCCGTTCACGTTCATGTCGTCGATCCGCGCGTCGACGTCGTAACAGCCGGCGCGGAGCTGGGAGAGCGCCGTCGGCTCCATCCCGTACTCCTCGGGCGGTCGCCCCGCGACGGCGTTCAGGCCGACGTTCGGGATCTGTTGCCCTTCGAAGATCCAGGCGTTCGTGCCGTCGTTGCGGGTGACGAGCTCCGGCGCCCGCGATTTCCACTCCGGCGAGAGCACGCCGTCCCACATGTCCGGGGGCTCGCAGACGTGATCGTCCACGCTCACGAGGATCATGTCGTTCATTTCCATGACGTGTTCTCCTTGCGCAGGACCGGTTCAGGCCGTGCGCACCGGAAGCTTCTCCCACCCGCGGACCGACGACGTATGCGCCTGGACCGCGTTGTCCCAATCGACTTCCCACTCGGGCCATCGCGAAAGCACTTCTTCGAGCGCGACGCGCCCTTCGAGCCGCGCCAGCGAAGCGCCGAGACAGAAGTGGATGCCGAAGCCGAACGAGAGGTGGTGATCGATCTTGCGGTCGATGTCGAAGCGGTCGGGATCGTCGAATCGGCGCGGATCGCGGTTCGCGGCCCCGTTCAGCAGACAGAGGATGCTGCCCTTCGGCACGACCCGACCGTGGTACTCCACGTCTTCGAGGACATAGCGCGCCTGGATCGGCGAAGGCGCCTCGTAGCGGAGCAGCTCCTCGATCGCGTTCGGGATCAGGCTCGGGTCTTCCGCGAGACGCTTCCGCTGGTCCGGGTTCTCCGCGAGGACCTTGCCCGCCCAACCGATCAGCCGCGTCGTGGTCTCATTGCCCGCGCCGGCGAGCAGCCCGACGAAGCCGAGAATCTCCTGTCGCGAGAGCCGCCGCGTCTCGCCGTGCATGTCCTTGAACTCGGCCTGGATGAGCTCGGTCATCATGTCGTCGGACGGGTGTTCCATCCGGTAGTCGATGTACTTCTCGAAGCCCCCGAAAGTGAAATCCGTCCCGCGCTCCCGCTGCTCCGGCATCTCACCGTCCGCGAGGCGCAGACCGGCGTCGATCCGGTCCCGGATCGCCTCCTGGTCCTCCTCGGGGACGCCGAGCAGCATGCCGATCGTCTTCATCGGCATCTGCGCGCCGAGGTCCTCGATGAAGTCGAAGCCGCCGCTGCCGACGAGCGGGTCGAGGCTCTCGTCGCAGAAGGCGCGGATCTTCGGCTCGAGCCCGTTGATCTGGCGCGGGGTGAAGAGCTTGGCGAGCAGGCTCCGATGGAGATCGTGGCTCGGCGGGTCCTCGAAGAGGATCGAGCCGGGCGGGATCTGGACGCCGTTGCGGATGATCTCGAGGACCGAGCCGCGCCCCGAGCTCAGTCGCTCCCAGTCCTTCAACGCCGCTTCGACGTCGTCGAACCGGGAGAGCGCGAAGAAGTCGTACTTCTCGTTGTAGTAGAGCGGGGCGTCGTCCTGGAGCCTCCGCCAGAGCGGATACGGGTCGACGTCGATTTCGAAGTCGTAGGGGTCGTAATAGAGTTCGCGCTCGGCGGCGGCCATGGTCCCTCTTCTCTCGTGTCGCGGTGCCTGGCGCCGGCGCTCAGACCATCTTGTCGTTGGGCAGGTTCATCAGCCGCGCGATGTTTCCGCCCATGATGTTCCCGATCGCGCTCTCGGAGGCGCCCTCGAGCTCGTGGAGGTAGCTCGCGGGGCTCGCGAGGCCTTCGGGATGGGGATAGTCCGAGCCGAAGAGCACGTGCTCCTCACCGATCAGCTCCGCGAGCGCCGGCAGGTCGTCCTCCCAGAACGGGCTCACGTAGATGTTGCGCTTGAAGACCTCGACCGGATCTTCCGGGAAGCCCTGGGGCTCCTTCTTGTAGATGTCCTTCATCCGGCTCAGCAGGGGCGCCACCCAGGTGCTCCCGTTCTCGATCACGCAGATCTTGAGCTCGGGGAACCGCGACGTCGCGCCGTGACAGATCAGCGCGGAGACGGAGTCCTCGATCGCGCGCCAGGACGAGAGCATCGAGAACGCCTGGGGCTGAAAGGGCAGGAACTCCGTTCCGGACCCGAGCCACTCGTTCGTGTAGCGGGTGTAGCCGGAGTCCGAGGAGTGCATGCCGATCACGATGTCGTGCTCGACGACCTTCTTCCAGAAGGGATCGAACTCGGGGAGCCCGAAGGATCGGGGACCGCGCAGCCCGGGCACCGGAGCCGGCCGGATCAGTACGCACTTCGCGCCGCGCTCGACGCACCATTCGAGTTCTTCGATCGCGCGATCGACGATCGGGAGCGTGATCACCGGCGTCGAGAAGATCCGGTCCTGGAAGTTGAAGCTCCAGGTCTCGTAGAGCCATTGATTGAACGAATGGATCACGTCGTGAATGAGCTCCGGCTCTTCGCGCAGCCGCTCTTCGAGAACGCTTGCGAGCGTCGGAAAGAGGAGCGTGCGGTCGAGGCCCTGCTCGTCCATCAACTTGATCCGGTCCTCCGGATTGCGCCACGCAGGAATCGACTTGACCGGCGCCCCGAAGATCTCGCGACGGCTCTTCCCGTCCGGATTGCCCTTCCGGTAGTACTCCTCCTGGGCACCCGGCGCGGCGACCACCTCGAAGGTCGGGTTCGGGATGTACTCGCTGATCTGGCCCTTGATGACGATCTTGGTCCGGCCGCGGATGTCGACGTAGTCGATCACGCCCCTGCAGTGGTCCGGCAGGTACTGCATGAACGAATCTTTCGTCTCGTAGAGGTGGTTGTCGGCGTCGAAGACGGGACAGGTGAGCGGTTCAGCGGACATCATCACCTCCTCTCCCCGAGTGGGGACTCTCGATTATCACCTCGTGACCCGGGCGCCGCAATCAGCCGCGGGTGAGCAGGACCGCGCCCCCGGGATGCCCTCCGCCGGTCGTCACGACGGCCACCTCGGCGTCGTCGATCTGGCGATCGCCGGCCTCGCCGCGCAGCTGGGTGATCGCTTCGTGGAAGAAGCCGTAGCCGTGCAGTCGGCCACCCGAGAGCTGTCCGCCATGCGGGTTCAGCACGAAGTCGCCCCCTCGGCGGATCCGCTCGCCGCCGTCGATGTAGTCGCCGCCCTCACCGAGCTTGCAGAACCCGAGGGATTCGATCCACGAAAGGCAGTTGAAGCTGAATCCGTCGTAGAGACACGCGATGTCGATGTCGGAGGGGGAGAGATCGGTCCGCGACCAGAGGTGACGCGCGGGACCTTCGACGAGGGGCTCGTGCAGGAGCGTGCCCTGGTCCCAGGAGAAGCGCTCCGCGAGATGCGTTCCGACCGCCTCGACCCGGACCGCGGGGCGCGGCGCATCGGCGGCGGTCTCCTCGGCCGAGACGACGATCGCGACCGCACCGTCACACGGCACGTCACAGTCGAAGAGCCCGAAGGGTGTCGTGATCATCCGCGCCGCGAGATAGTCGTCGAGGTCCATCGGGTCGGTGTAGATCGCCGCCGGATTCTGCGCGGCGTGCGCACGCGCGGTCATCGCGATCCAGCCGAGCTGCTCGCGGGTCATCCCGAAGCGATGCATGTAGTGGCTCGCCTGCATCGCGATCCAGGTCGCGGCCGACATCGCGCCGTAGGGCAGACGCCATTCCATCTCGCCCGAGATCCGCGGCCCGGCCTTGATACCGCCCGGCGAGCGCCGCTGGCGAAGCGCTGCCGTGGTCTCCCAGACCGTCCGGAAGCACAACACGTGACGGCAGACCCCCGCCGCCACCGCCATGAACGCGTTCGTGACCGAGCCGCCCTGCCCCGCCTGCTCGACGCCGCCGCCGAACCAGACGGGTCGGATGTCCATCGCTTCCATGAGCGCCGGGATCCCGCCCTCGCCCATCCCGTTGCCCACGCCGGAGCCGGGATAGGTCGAGAGTCCGTCGATGTCCTCGAGACGAAGGCCGGCATCCTCGATCGCGGCGCGACAGGCGTCGACCGTCATGGAGAGCGGGTTGCGCTCGAGCCGTCGCCCGACCTGGGACATCCCGAGACCCGTGATGGCGACTTTCGACTCGTACTTGTCAGCGGTCGCGCGCGCGGGCGCTGGCGCCACCCGCGGCTCGGGCCAGGTCTCGCGTTCGTCGTCGGGCTCCCCGCTCAGACGGAAGATCGGAAGCCACACGTCCTCGTGCTGTTCGAAGTCGACGGTGACGCGCGTGCCGATCCGGACCTCGTCGGGATCGACGTCGACGACCAGACTCGTGAGTCGAACGAGCGGATCCTCGTCGAGGGCGACGAGAACGAGCACGTAGGGCACGGGCATCGTCGGCAACCACTGCTGGTGGTTGACCGTGACGCCGACGACGGTGCCCTTGCCCGACAGCTCCCGAATCGCGACCTCTCCGCCACATTCGCGACAGTAGGGCTGTGGCGGATGATTGACACGATCGCACGCGGCGCAGGACTGCATCCGCAACACCCCGTCTTCGCCGCTGGTCCAGAAGAACTCGTTCTCGGGCGTGAGCTGGGGCAGCGGTCGCATCGTCGTCCTTCCTGGAAGCAATCGTCCTCGCACGGCTTCGCGCGGGGTCGTCGCCGGATGATACGGACTCCCGAAGCCGTCTCTAGGGGCGATCTCGAACTCGCGGACGCGATAGCGACGCCCCTGCAGCTATGCGAGAGTCGATCGCGGCCCTTTGCACTTCGATGCAAGCGCCGAGGAGCGGGCATGGATCTCGAGCTCTCCGAAGAACAGGCGGAACTCCGGGACAACTTCCGGTCGGTCCTCGAGGATTGCTGTCCGCCGGCGCTGGTGCGCGGGGTCTACGAAGACGGCGACGACGGCGACGCACTCTGGCAGCAGCAGGTCGAGCTCGGCTGGCCTTCCCTCGCGGTTCCGGAGGCCGCGGGCGGGCTCGGCTACGGTTTCGTCGAGGCCGCGCTGCTCGCGGAAGAGCTCGGGCGCGCCGCGGCGCCCGCGACCTTGCTCGCGACCGCGACGCAGCTCACCCCTGCGCTCGTCGAGGCGAAAGCGGACGAAGACCTCGCGCGGGTCGCCGCCGGCGAGCTTCGCGGAAGTCTCGCCTTCGCCGAATCCGGACGCTGGGACCTCGGCGCGATCCGCACGACCGCGACGCAGGATGGCGACGGTTGGAAGCTCTCCGGCAAGAAGGAAGGCGTGCTCGCGGGAACGACCGCGGATCTCTTTGCCGTCGTCGCGGTCGACGCCGCCAGCGGGCACCCCGGACTCTTCGCCGTCTCGCGCGAGGCGGCGAGCGTCGAACCCCGTCCTGGCCTCGACCCGGCGCTGCTTCTCGCCGACGTGAATTTTGATGCAGCGCCCGCGCGCGTCTTGATCGCCCCCGGCGCCGACGCCGCGCCGCGCCTCGCTCGCGTGACCGAGCCCGCGACGGTCGCCCTCGCCCTCCACATGGTCGGCGCCTGTCGGCTGATCTTCGAGACGACCCTCGCGTACGCCAAGATCCGGAAACAATACGACCGTGTGATCGGCTCGTTCCAGGCACTGAAACATCGCTTCGCCGAGATGTACCTCGCGGTCGAGCGCGCGACGGCGCTTTGTTATTTCGCGGCGGTGTCGATCGCCGAGGACGACGCGGAGCGCGGCGAGGTCGCGCACCTCGCGAAGGCCGCCGCGGGCGACTGCCAGCGACTCCTCGCGGAGGACGGGCTCCAGCTCCACGGCGGGCTCGGCTTCACCTGGGAGCAGGACCTCCACTTCTGGCTGAAGCGCGCGAAGGCGGGCGAGGTTCTCTGCGGCTCGAGCGCGTGGCATCGAACACTCCTCGCCGAACGTCTCGGCCTCGCAGACGAGGAGGCCGGACGATGAAGCTGCGATTCGACGACGCCACTCTCGCCTTTCGCGACGAGTTCCTCGCCTGGCTCGCGGACAACCGGCCGAGCGCCGAGGAGATGGAGGCCGATCCCGCGGTCTCGAGCGCCCACGCGCCGGAGTGGGCGCGCCGCTGGGCACGTCGCATGTTCGACGCGGGCTGGCTCGTCCCGGGTTGGCCGGCGGAGCTCGGTGGCCGCAACGCGGGCGCCGTCGAGACCCTCGTCTATCTCGAAGCCCTGACGGAAGCCGGGGTGCCGCGCACGACCAATCCGCAGGGCCTGGGCATCATCGCGCCGTCGATTCTCGACTTCGGTCGTCCCGACCAGGTCGAGCAATACGCGATGCCCCTGCTTCGCGGCGAGACGACCGCGTGTCTCGGCATGAGCGAGCCGGATGCGGGCAGCGACCTCGCGAACCTGAAGACCGCCGCCATCCGTGACGGGGACGAGTGGGTCCTGAACGGCCAGAAGGTCTGGACCAGCGGCGCCGCCTACGCGGACTTCTGCTTCCTGTTCTGCCGGACGGACCCGAACGCGCGCAAGCATCGCGGGATCTCGATCGTGCTCGTGCCGATGGACACGCCCGGGCTCGAGGTGAAGCCGCTCAAGGAGATCGTCCACCCGGACACGCCGGACCTCGCCGAGGTCTTCCTCGATGAGGTGCGCGTGCCGATCGAGAATCTCGTCGGCGAGGAGAACGACGGCTGGCGAATGGCCAACGGCTCCCTCGCACACGAGCGCAGCATGGTCTGGCTCGACTCGGTCCTCGCCATCGAACGATCGATGGGCCAGCTCCTCGACCTTTCGCGCTCCTGGATGCCCGACCTGACCGGCGCCGAGCGCAGCCTCGCCGGGGACGACGTGGTCAAGCTCTACATCGAGACCAAGGCGCTTCGCGCCCTCGGCTACCGCGGCTTCGCGCGCTTCATGAAGGGCGGCAACGCGCCGGAGCAGGCGCTCATGAAGGCCTACGCGAGCGAAACGAGCCGAGACCTGGCGCGGGTGGCGGCGGAGTGGAACGGGAGCGACGCCCTCGCGACGACCTCCGGGCGCGCGGGCCGTCACCGCGGGGTCGGCCTGGTCGAGGCCTACTTCAACACGTTCGGCGGCACGATCTCCGCCGGCTCGTCCGAGATCCAGCGCAACATCATCGCCGAGCGCGTCCTCGGACTCCCGCGCGAGTAGCGACCGCGCGCTTCAGGTCACCGCGCCCGCCATCCGCAGCTCGAGGACCTGCTCCTCCGACAGCCCGATCCCGTCCAGGATCTCGTCGCCGTGCTCGTTGAACTCCGGCGCCCGACTCGTCTGCGCGGGCTGCTCGTCGAACTGGACCGGCGTCGTCACGAGCTCGAAGGGCGTGCCCGCCTTCGTCTCGGTCTGCGTCATGTAGCCGTTCGCCACGACCTGGGGATCGTTCGGGAAGTCGAGGGTGTCCTGGACCGGCGCCCATTGCCCCTTCAGGGTCTGGAACGCCTCGGTCCACTCGGCGAAGGTCCGCGTCTCCATCGTAGGCTTGATCTCGGTGACCGCCTCGGCCGCGTTCTTCATCAGGTTCTCGTTCGAGTCGAAGCGCGGGTCGCCGATCAGCTCGGGCCGACCGATGTGCTCGCAGAAATCCGGCCAGTAGTGGAAGGCCTGGAGCATCACGAAGGAGATGTACCGCTCGTCTTTCGTCTTGTAGAGGGCGACGAGTGGATTGAACGACGCGCCCTTCCCCGGCATGGGCGTCGACCAGCGGTTGCCGGTCTGCTTCGAGAGCGCGATCGCCGCGGAGAGCGCCCAGCCCCCGGTCGCCAGGAGCGACACGTCGACGATCGGCGCGTGGCCGGTGTTCGCGCGCTGGAGCAGCGCGGCGCAGATCCCGCCGGCGATCGTCATCCCGCCCAGCGAGTCCCCGTACGCGGGCGCGGGCTGCCCGAGGATGCCGTCCATCTCGAGCGGCGTGACGGTCGCGGCGTTGCCCGCGCGGCACCAGAACGCCGTCATGTCGTAGCCGCCGCGGTTGGCGTCCGGTCCGCGCGCGCCGAAGGACGTGCCGCGGACATAGACGATGTCCGGGTTCTGCGCGCGGATGCTCTCCGGATCGATCTTCAACTTCTCGAGCACCGCGGGCAGCTTGTTGGTCAGGAACACGTCGGCCTGCTTCGCGAGCGCGTAGAGCACGTCGAGTCCGCCGGGCTTGGTCAGATCGATCCCGATGGATCGTTTGCCGCGGTTCGAGTGCTCGTTCAGGATGTGCACGTCGCCGTCGAGGTTCATCACGCCGGTCTTGCCGAGCCCGCGCATCGCGTCGCCCCGCTCCGCGTGCTCGACCTTGATCACGTCTGCGCCCCAATCGGCGAGGACGGCGGAAGCCGCAGGAACGAAGGTGTGCTCGGCCACCTCGAGGATCGTGATCCCCTGCATCACGTTGGTCATCGTCTTCTCCTCTCCTGGCTGGTTGGGCCCTGGCTCGGTCGTTGGCGTCGGCCGCACGAGGCGACCTCGTTCAGGGCATCACCCCGATCCGCGCCACGGGTTCGGGCGCGGACTGTCGCGCGGACAGCGCGCGCTCGAGACTCTCGAGCAGCACGTTGCGCGTCTCACGCGGGTCGATCATCTCGTCGAATCCCAGGCTGCTCGCCGACGAATAGGACGCCTTAAGCTCGATCTCGCGCAGCATCGTCGCCTCTTCCTCGTCGGATTTCTTCGAGGCGCTGAGCGCCCCAGCTCCCATCGCGCCCATCGTCACGCCCGGGTACCCGAAGACCGCCGACTGCCCGTCGAAGCTCATCATGCCCATTACCATCGAGCCGAAGCCGTAGGCCTTCCGGAGCGTGATCTGGAGCTTCGGTCCGCGATGGCTCGATTGCGCCGCGAACATGCGCGCGCCCGCGCGCAGGATGCCGCGCTTCTCCGAAGCGGTCCCCGGCATCACGCCGGGGTTGTCCGCGAGCATCACGAGCGGGAGATGGAACGAGTCGGCGACGTTCACGAAATGCGCCGCCTTGTCCGCCCCGTCGACGTCGACGGAGCCCGCCATCACCTTCGGCTGGTTCGCGACGACCGCGACGGGATGGCCGCCGAGATGCGCGAGGCCGCACACGACCGTCTTGCCGAACTTCGGCTGGACCTCGAAGAAGGAGTCCGCGTCGAAGACCACCTTGATCAGGCGCCGGATGTCGTAGAGCTTGCGTCCGTTTCGCGGCACGATCTCGAGCGCCTCGGGCACGAGTCGGCGCCCGACGTCCCCGGTATCGACGTCGGGAGGATAGGACCAGGCGGAAGAAGGAACATAACGGAGGTAGGTGCGCACGAGGTCGAGCGCTTCGGCGTCGTCCGAGCCGACGTTGTGGATCAAGCCGCTCGCGAGGGCGACCTTCGGGCCGCCGAGGTCTTCCTTGTTCACCTCTTCACCGAGGGACTCGCGCACGACCGGCGGTCCCGCCGTGAACACGGCGGCGTGGGCGCTCATGACGGCGAAGTCGGAGACCGGGGCGACGAGGGCGCCGTGCCCCGCGGACGATCCGAGGACGGCCGTGATGAGCGGAACGCGCCCGGAGCATTCGAACTGGGCGATCAGGTCGACGGGTGCCCGCGCGTGGGCCCCGGGCTCGGGCCGATGTCCGGCGCCGTCGAGCATCATCACCAGCGGCACCCGGTCCTGGAGCGCGAGCTCTGCCACGCGGTAGCGCTTCGAGTTCGACGCCCGCCCGATCGTGCCCGCCTTCACCGTGAAGTCCTCGGCCGCGGCGATCACCGGCCGGCCCTCGACCTCACCGGCGCCGATCACGACCGCGTCGGCGGGCGTGTCCTCGCCCCCGGCCAGGGTCCCGAGCTCGTGGAAGGTCCCGTCGTCGAAGAGGTGGTCGATCCGCGCCCGCGCGTCGAGCTTCCCCTGGCCGCGATGCTTCGCGAGACGATCGTCCCCGCCCATCGCGCGGGCCGCGACGCGTCGGCGCTCGAGGTCCTTCAGGGTCTCTTCCCAGGCCTCGGCGTTGGCGCGGCGTTCGGCTTCTTTTCGGTCACTCATGCTCTGGGGCTCCAGGACGCTCGATCGGTCGACGCATCGATCCTATCGCGCGACACGCGGCGCCGCGAAGGTCGATTTCGCGGGCCGGGCACGAGTGTCCTATCAACGGGATTCACGCTGCTTCGACGCGACCCCGAGGAGGAGACGCAGATGGACATCGACGAACTCCTCGCCCGCGAATCCATCCGCGACCTCGTCGCCCGCTACAACGCCTGCGGCGACTCGGGCCGCTTCGACGAGATGATCGTGCTCTTCGCGGAAGACGCCGTGGTGGAGCTGCGCGGCGAGACCCACGAAGGGCGAAACGCGATCCGCGGCATGTTCGAGCGCGTCGCTTCCCGAACGGGCAAGAAGCCGAAGACGTCCGACGCTGCCCGCGCGCCGAAGTCCCCGGCGAAGTTCATTCGCCACTACACGTCGACGCACCAGATCGACATCGAAGGGCCCGATCGCGCGAGGGGCCGCGCCTACTACGCCGTGCTGACGGATGCCGGGCTCGACCACTGGGGGCGCTACGTCGATGACTATGTACGCGACGGAGAGCGCTGGCTCTTCGCGCGCCGACGCATCTCCGTCGACGCGACGGTTCCCGGCGGCTGGGCGGACGGCCCCGGCTGATCACGCGCGGGGCCGATGCTCTAGACTCCGGGCGCTCTCCCACACGAGGTCCCCATGTCCGATGCCACGCTCCTGATCGACGGCCAGTCCGTTCCGACCGACGCCCGCTTCGGCGTCGTGAATCCCGCCACCGAAGAAGTCTTCGCGCAGGCGCCGGACCCCTCGCGAGAGAACCTCGAAGCGGCGGTCGCGGCCGCGCGCGCGGCCTTCCCCGCCTGGCGAGCGCGTTCCCTCGACGACCGGCGCGGGGTGCTGCTCGCGATGGCGGACGCGATCGAGGCGGATCTCCCGACCCTCGCCGAGACCCTCACTCGGGAGCAGGGCAAGAGCCTCGCGAACGCGCAATTCGAGGTGGGTGGCACGTCGATGTGGATGCGCGCGCTCGCGACGCTGGAGCTGCCGGTCGAGGTGATCTCCGAGGACGACGACACCCGCGCCGAGCTCCACCATCGCCCCCTCGGTGTGGTGGGCGCGATCACACCCTGGAACTTCCCGCTCCTGCTCTCCATGTGGAAGGTCGCTCCGGCCTTGCTGACCGGGAACACGATGGTGCTCAAGCCGTCGCCCTATACCCCGCTCGCGGTCCTCCGCTTCGGCGAGATCGTCCGCGACATCGTCCCGGCCGGCGTGCTGAACGTGGTCGCCGGCGGCGACGACCTCGGTCGCTGGATCACCGAGCATCCGGACGTGGACAAGATCTCGTTCACGGGTTCGGGTCCGACCGGCAAGAAGATCATGGCGAGCGCGTCGGGCAATCTGAAGCGCATCACCCTCGAGCTCGGCGGCAACGATGCGGCGATCGTGCGAGGAGATGCCGATCCCCAGGCGATCGCCGGACCGATCTTCGACATGGCCTTCCAGAACAGCGGGCAGGTCTGCGGCGCGATCAAGCGCCTCTACGTGCACGAAGACGTCTACGAGGAGATGTGCGATGCGCTCGTCGCGAAGGCGAACGAGAAGACGGTCGGGGATGGCATGGCGGAAGGGACCGACTTCGGCCCGGTCCAGAACGCGATGCAGTACGACATCGTCCGGGACCTGGCGAAGAGCGCCGCCGATGACGGCGGGCGTTTCCTCGTCGGCGGCGAACCGGCGGACGGCAAGGGCTACTTCTTTCCGCTCACGATCGTCGCGGACCTCACCGACGGCCATCGCCTCGTCGACGAAGAGCCCTTCGGGCCGATTCTGCCCGTGATCAAGTGGCGCGACGACGACGACGTGGTGCGCCGCGCGAACGACACCCGGTTCGGTCTCGGTGGTTCGGTCTGGAGCGCGGACAGCGAGAAGGCGACCGCGATGGCGAGCCAGCTCGAGACCGGCTCCGCCTGGGTCAACCAACACTTCAACCTCTCCCCCTTCCTGCCCTTCAGCGGCGTCAAGGAATCGGGGATGGGTGTGGAGAACGGGCCCTGGGGACTCGCGGAGTTCACTTCGTCCCAGGTCTTGAACATCAAGAAGGGCTAGGCGGGCGTGGGCGCCCACCCCCTCGGTTTCCGTTCGGCGATCGAACCACGACGAAGTGCGTGGAGCCCACCTCACGTGGAGCGGCGCCGGTCGACGTAGACTTGCGCGGTATGGGGGAATCGGAGGATTTCGCCATGAGTCACGTGGCCGGTCTCTGCAGCGCGCCCATCGTCGCCGAGGCGCGCGCACGCGGGTTTGACGTCGCCGCGCTCGTCGCCGGCACGGGTGAGCCCCTCGCCGCCTTCGAGGATCCGCGCGGGCGAGTGAAGTGGTCGTCGTTCGTGCCCTTCGCTGCGCACGCGACGAAGATGCTCGGGGAAGACGTGATCCGCGAGCTCGCCTCGCGGGCGACCGTCGAAGCGGTCCCCGGGCCGATCCGACGCATCCTCCCCCGGCTCACGGATTCGCGCCCCCTCTTCCATCTCGCGCCGCGTTGGTGGGGCCCGTGGATCTTCCACGGCACCCAGGGCGTGTGCGAGACGCTGCCCGACGGTCGCCTGCGCGAGGTCGTCAAGATCCGTCCCGAGCACGAGGCCTGCCCGGAGTTCCTGTCGGGGCTGACCGGGACGCTGCGGGCGATCCCGCGCCTGACGGGTCAGGCGGACGCACTCGTGGACGTCGAACACGACGGTCGCGAGGCGGAGTTCCTGATCACGCCGCCGCCGCGGGTGCGCATTCGAGACCGCTTCCGAGGCCGCTCGCCCGAAGAGCTCGAGGAGATCGGGTTCGCGAGCGAGGCGCTGCTCACCGAGCGCCGCAGCCTGCATCTCGTGTCCGCCGAGCTCGACCGCGAGCAGCGCCATTTCTCGACGCTCCAGGAGATGGCGACGCTCCTGCTCGACGAGCGGGCCGCGAACTTCGAGGCGCTGCTCCGCGGACTGGTCGAGCTCCTGCTTCGCCGGGACGAGATCGTCGGGGCGCGGCTCTCTTTCCTCGGCGCCGACGGCGCTTCGGAGCCCGTCGTCGAGGGCGGCCGGCGAACCGGCCTGCCCGATCGCGCGGTTCCGCTGCTGGTCGGCAAGTCCCGTGAGATCGGACATCTCTCCCTTTGGGCCGCGCTCGAAGGGGACGACCTCGCGAGCGTCGCGCCGATCGAATCCTGGCTCGCCTTCGCGCTCGAGTTCGGCCGCGCGCGCGTGCTGAATGCCCAGCTCCGGGCGCTCCTCGACGAGAACGTTTCCGAGTGGCAGGAGATGGAGTCGCGCCTCGAACGACTCGTCGCGCAGCTCGACTTGCGCTCCGACTAGCGAGGCGAGCGCACGCGTCCGAACGGCCGCGCGCGCGAGGACCGCGACGGATCTGCAGGCAGCACGCAGCGCGGCGCTCCGCTCGCGAGGTGTGTTCCGCGTCACGCGTCGCGCCGCGCGGAGCGTCGACTCCGGAACTCTGCATCGCTGCGGAGCTCTCATGCCGAATCTCTCCGACATCCTCGACGCGTGTGACCAGGTGGGCGTGCTCGCGCGCGAGCTCGGCCTCGGGCTGCTCGACGCCGAAGACGAGCGCCTCGACGGCCGTACCCTCACGATCGAGGGCCGCCGCCTGCTGAATTTCTCGTCGTGCAGCTATCTCGGGCTCGAGCTCGATCCGCGGCTGATCGAGGGTGCGGTGGACGCGACGCGACGCTTCGGGACGCAGTTCTCGATGTCCCGCGCGTTCGTCTCGGCGCCGCCTTATGCGGCCCTCGAGGCGGCGCTCGAAGAGAACACCGGACGCCCGACCCTCGTCCTCCCGACGACGTCCCTGGCGACGGCCGCCGCCCTCCCCTCCCTGATCGACGGTCGCGACGCGCTGTTGCTCGACCAGCAGGTGCACATGTCCGTGCAATCGGTCCTGCCGACCCTGGTCGCCGCGGGCGTACACGTCGAGATCGTGCCCCATCGCCGCCTCGACCGGCTCGAAGACCGCGTGCGGGCGCTCGCGAGCGAGAAGCGGCGCATCTGGTTCGGCCTCGACGGGCTCTTCAGCATGCACGGCGACGTCGCGCCCTTCGACGAGCTCGCATGCCTGCTCGCAGCCCACCCTTCTCTCCACCTCTACGTCGACGACGCCCACGGCACGAGCTGGGCCGGACGCGCCGGCCGAGGCCTCGCCCTGGAGGCCCTCGGCGACCACGATCGTGTCGTCGTCGCGCTCTCCCTCAACAAGTCGTTCGCGGCCGGAGGCGGCGCGCTCTGCTTTCCCGACGAGGCGATGAAACGGCGCGTTCGGCACGTGTCGGGACCGACGAATTTCGGCGGACCGATGCAGCCGCCCATGCTGGGCGCCGCCCTCGCCTCCGCGGCCGTGCACGCGTCGGACGACCTGCCGCGACTCCAGAGCCAGCTGCGCGATCGCATCGAGTTCCTGAACGATCGAGCGACGCACGCGGGGCTGCCGCTGCTCTGCGCAACCGAGGTCAGTCCGATCCGCTTCATCGGCGTCGGCCCCCAGGAGGCGTCGATCGCGGTGGCGGAGGCCCTCGTGCGCCGCGGCTTCATGATCGGGTGCGCGCTCTTCCCGGCGGTGCCGTCGCACCAGACCGGCCTGCGATTCACCGTCACGCGGCACCACACCACCGAGGATCTCGCGGACCTGGTCGATGCCGTCGACGAGTGCATCGACCTCGTACTCGACGACTACGGGCTCGATCGCGCCGGCATCGCCCGGACCTTCGGCGAGAAGCCGACACTGCCCGGCGCCTAGCGCGCAATCGACATGCAGCGGACTCCACTCGAGACGCACCCCGCTTCACAGCCCGCAGAAAATTGCGGTGAAATCCGTTTCCCGTCGATCCGGTTCGATTCGCGATTCTCGAGGGCGGCCTGGGCGTTGGCCGATGATTTGCGCATGGCACGGCGCTTGCTTTTCAGGGGCCCAGCGGGAGTGAGTCCGAATCCTCCCAGGAGAGCTCCATGAATCGCATCCCCAACCGCATCCTGACCGCCGCCTGCGCCGCTGCCGCCTTCGTGCTGACGGCGGCCCTGCCCAGCGCGGCCGGTGACGAAGACATCTTCTCGGCCCAGATCGCGCCGAACGTCGTCCTGATGGTCGACAACTCGGGCTCGATGAACGTCGTCATGGAGCACCCCTCCTTCGACGCGACGACGTTCACGCCGACCTGCGACGTACTGCCCTCTGGCGGTTCCGGCTACACCTGGGTGACGGACGACAACGGCAACTGGGTCCTCCAGTACTGCTGGCCGAACCAGTGCATCTTCCTCACCTGGTCGGGCATGGCCGACTGGACCGCGACGCCCGACACCGGCGACCACCCGCTCTCGGGCTACATCGAGCGCGAGTTCTGTGGCCAGACGCGCAAGCTCTACAACGACGGCATCAATCAGAGCTACGGCAACTACACCTGGTACTACCCGGAGTTCACCGAGTTCCTCTTCAGCATCGACGAGGGGGACACGGTCACGACCTGGGGCCCGCCGGGCGAGAGCAGGACCGCGCCACAGATCATCGCGGACATCGACGACGACGATAACGGCCTGAACTACATCGACGGGTCGACCTTCGCGAAGTACCAGATCGCGCGGATCACCGCGGCCCGCGGCATCGCGACGGACGTCATCTACCAGACGAACAGCGACTGCCCCGCCTATCTCGGAGACTGCGGTGTCTACGAGGATCGGGTGCGTTTCGGCGTCGCGCAGTTCCACGCCGCGTCCCACGGCGGCTTCGTGAACGCCCCGGTCGACGAATACAGCAACAACAAGAGCGACCTCGAGAACGCGATCACGAGTCTGGATGCGCAGACCGCGACGCCGCTCTCCGAAACGCTGTTCAAGCTCTACACCTACTTCATGCCCCGCGACACGGCCGACATCCCCTACGGCGTCGACGGCTCCACGAAGTTCCCCGAGTACGTCTACAACACGTGGGACGGCAACTACACGAGCACCGTCGGCGATCGCCCGCCCGACCCGGTGACGGAAGAGTGCCAGAAGAACTTCGTCATCATGATCACGGATGGCGAGCCGACGAGCGATGACTTCGCGACCAGCGGAAACGAGACCCGCGGCTTCTCCGACTTCGACGACCTGGTCGGCGACTACGCGCCCGACAACCCGACCGACCCGGACATCGGCCCGCTCCCGGACCCCGAGGAAGGCTCGCCGCCCTGGTCGTTCGCGACCGGCACGGGCTACCTGGATGACATCGCCCTCGTCATGCAGGAGACCGACTGCCGCCCGGACTATCCGAATGAGACGAACGTCGTCGACGTCTACACGGTCGGCTTCACCACCGTCGGCCCCGTCAACTCGCTCCTCCAGAAGACCGCGACCAACGGCAACGGCCTCTACTTCAACGGCAACCAGGCCGAGCTGCTGACCGAGGCGCTCGTGAGCTCGGTCCAGGACATCATCTCGAAGTCCCAGGGCTTCTCGGCAGCGACGGTGCCCGCGGCCCGGACCTCCGACGGCGGCAACATCTACACGACGCTCTTCCAGCCGACGAGCCAGCGCCCCTTCTGGCCCGGACTCCTGCGCAGCTACAAGATCACCGCCGCGGGCGAGATCCTCGACTCCGACGGCAACTGCGCCCTCGAGAACCTCGCGAATCCCTCGTTCTGCGCGAGCGGCAACTTCAAGGACGAAGACGACGCCCCGCCCTATTGGAACGCCTCGAAGGAGATGCCCGGCGCGAACGGCCGCAACATGAAGGTCTCCCTCGCCGGCGTCTCCACCCAGAACATCGTCACCTTCGACCACGTCGTCACCGAGGCGGACCTCGGCGGCGCACTCGGTGCGGTCTCCGACTATCCCCCGGCGGCGAGCGTGAGCTCTACTTCGGATCTCGACGAAGCGATCGTGGCCTTCGCCGCGGGCTGTGAGTGGGGCACCGGAATGGCCGCTGGCGGCGGGGACGACTTCTCGGGCTGCGTCGATCGCACCCGGGTCGTCAACGGCCAGACCGAGCCGGATCGCCTCGGCGACATCTTCCACTCCAATCCCGTCGTGGTCGGTCCCCCGCGCAGCTACATCGACGAGGTGTCCTACGGGCAGTTCTCGAACGACCCGAGCCTCGTCCATCGCGACCGCGTGATCATCGCCGGCGCGAACGACGGCTTCCTCCACGGCTTCAACGCCGGCGAATGGGACTCGGTCCAGGGCGAGTACGACAATGGGACGGGTGAGGAGGTGTTCGCCTTCATGCCCTGGTCCGCGCGTACGACGATCATGAACCTGGCCAAGGACGACGCGACCGCGCATCCGCTGAACGTCGATGGCTCGCCTGCCGTCGCCGACGTCTGGATCGACAGCAACAGCGACCCCGACGACGCCAAGCTCTGGGGCGAGTGGAAGACGATGCTCGTGACCGGCATGCGCGAAGGCGGCGAGCAGTACCTCGCCCTCGACGTGACGGATCCCTCGGCGGCGACCTACCCGGCCTACGCCTGGGAGTTCCCCCTCGAGAGCGACACGACCTGGCGGAACTACATCGCCCAGACCTGGTCGCAGCCCGTGATCACGCGGGTCCGCCTCGAGCGAACGACCGGCGAGATCGAGGAGCGCTGGGTCGCGATCGTCGGCTTCGGTTACGACTCGACGAGCGACGTGAACGACACGGCGCAGTACAACGCCGCGAGCACCAAGGGTCGCGGGATCATGATGCTCGACATCGAAACCGGCCGGCCCGTCGCCGCGCGCAAGTTCGGCGTCGCCACCGGGGACGTCGCGGACATGCTCTATGCGATGCCCTCGAGCCCCGCGGTCCTCGACTACGATGGCGACGGATTCGCCGACGTGATCTACATCGGCGACGTCGGCGGCAACCTCTGGAAGTGGGTCGTACGCGACCCGGGCCTTGCGAACGCTTCGGACGCGCAGCTCTACCAGGCCGATTGGCCGTTCCGGAAGTTCTTCGATCACGACCCGAGCACGTCCTCGACGGCCCACGCGCGAAGCTTCTACTTCTCGCCGGCGGCCACCCTCGTGAACGGCATCCTCCACATCGGATTCGGATCCGGAGAGCGCAACGACCTCAACTGCTCGAGCAGCCTGCGCGGCTGCGACGTACTGAACCGCTACTACGTCCTGAAGGACCGGGACGTCTGGGACGCGGGGCTGCTCGCGACGGTGGACGGCCGCGAGGCGCCGACCGGTGATCTCACGGACCTGACGACCGCGCCCGCCAGCTGCCCGGCGGTCGAGCCCGAAGGATTCTTCTTCACCGTCTCCGACGGCGAGAAGTTCGTCACGAACAGCGAGGTCTTCAACTCGTTCTTCTTCACATCGACCTTCAAGCCCGACCTGTCGAACGTGTGCGAGCCCTCCGGCCTGTCGACTCTCTACGGGTTCCTCGCGAAGTGCGGCCAGGGATTCTTCGGGCCGCCGAGTCCGACGAGCCCGATCGCCGGCACCCAGCGGACGATGGACCTGGGCAAGGGCATGCCCACCGATGCACGCCTCTCGATCGCGCCTGGTAAGGGCGGCAACCGCTTGATCATCAGCAAGCAGGACGGCCAGCTCGTCAACATCGAGAGCGGCGCCTCCGATTCGGAGCACGGTCTCATGTACTGGCGCGAGACGGCTCAATGATCGGCGCGCACGAGCCCTCGCGGCCGCCCCGCTACCCTCGACACGATTCCAAGCGACCGCTGGAGTCCACGGAGAACCACATGCCCTCTCTCGAACGACACCTTCGAGCCTTCCTGCTTCTGCTCGCGACCGTGGCGCTTGCCCTGGTCGTCGCGACGCCGGCGCTGGCTCAGCCCAAGGTCAAGCCCGGTGGCGATGCCCTCGGCATGATCGGCTACGTGATCGATGACATCGATCTCGCTGGCAAGACCCTGACCGTCGCCGGCGAGACCTATCACGTGACGCCGCGGAGTGTCCTCCAGGACACCGCCGGCAGCCGGATCGGGCTCGGCGATCTCCGGGGCATGCAGAGTCACGGCGTCGCCGACATGGTGAAGATCACGTCGACTCGGAACGGCCAGGGCGGGAAGCTCGTCGTCCGGGAGCTCTCGATCGTCGACCTCGGACGCCCCTGACCTAAGCCGGCGGCGCGCTCGGACCCGGGCCAGGGCCGGACGACGGCGCGCCATGCGAGTCTGCATTCGACAGCGCCCGCTCGAGCGCGGCCTGGAGCGCGCGGATCCGATAGGGCTTGTCGAGTCGGACGACGCCCTCCGGTCGCTCAGGCGTCAGATCGCGGTGCTCGTCCATGTGTCCTGACGTCAGGACGACGGGCAGCCAGGGAGAGTGCGCACGTAAGCGTTCGATCAGCTCGATCCCGTTCACACCCGGCATTCGGAGATCCGTGACGAGGATCTCGATCGGCTGGATCCGCTCGAAGACCGTGAGCGCCTCTGCCGCATTCGAAGCGCAGTGCACCTCGAACCCAAGACGCCCGAGCGCGTGTTCCGCCACCGCCCGAACCGACGCCTCGTCGTCGACGAGGAGCGCGCGTCCACGAAGACTCGCGCTCGCCGCCGTCCGCGGCCCCCACTGCCTCCGTTCCGTCACAGGGCCGGTCGGCGCCTCCGGCCGCGCGGGCGCTTCGACCTCGCGATCGAGGGCCGGGAGATAGACGCTGAACCGCGCGCCCTGTCCGGGCTGGGAGTCGACGAGGATCGCGCCAGCGTGGCTCGCGATGGTCCCGGAAGCGCTCGAGAGCCCGAGGCCCGTGCCCTCGTCCGCAGGCTTCGTCGAATAGAAGGGCTCGAAGATCTCGAGCTGCGACTCGGTCGAGATCCCTTCGCCCGTGTCCTCGACCACGAACATGAGATAGCTCCCCGGGCCTTCCACCACCTGACCAGCCCCGTCGCTGATGCCTTCCGGGCCGACGTCGACGTTCCGCGACGAGACGCGAAGCGTGCCGCCTCGAGGCATCGCGTCGCGTGCGTTCACGCACAGGTTCACGAGCACGTGGTGGAGCTGCGTCGCGTCGGCCCGCGCGGTCCGGAGGCGCTCCGGCGTCTCGATCTCGAAGGCGATGCTCTTCGGGAACGTCGCGTCGACGATCTTCTCGAGCTCGCGCAGGACCTCGAAGGGATCGATCTCCTCGCTCTCGCCCTCGGAGCCCCGCGCGAAGCTCAGGAGGTGGCGGATCGTGTCGACGGCGCGTTCGGCGCTGCGTTCGACCCTCGCGACCATCGGATCGCCGGGGCCGAGTCGCTCGTAGAGCTCGTCGACCGAGAGCAACACCGGCGAGAGCGTGTTGTTCAGATCGTGAGCGATGCCCCCCGCGAGACTCCCGAGCGCCTCGACGCGTTGCTTCTGCAGGAGCTTCCGCTCCGCCTCCTTGCGATCGCTGATGTCTCGCGTGACGGCGATCATCTCCTCGATGATCGACGGATCGTCGGCCGACGGAAGCGGCGCCGCGTGCTGCTCCATCCATCGTCGCGTCCCGTCCAGGGCGATGATCTCGAAGATCTGGAAGGTCGTCTTCCCCTCGAAGACGGCGTCGACACCCTCCGCGAACGCTTCATGGTATTCGGGGGCCAGGAGCGCGCGGACGTCCAGCCCACGCACGGCGTCGATCGACTCCGCAGCGATCAGGCCGAGCCCGGCCGGGTTCATGTCGAGCAGACGACATTGTCGATCGAGGGTCTTCACGCACTCGGGCTCGTGCGAGAAGATCGCCTGCAGACGCGTCTCGTTCTCTCGGCGACGCCGTTCTTCTTCCTTGCGTCGGCGGATGTCGCGCGCGGCGGCGATGATGCAGTCGGCGGTCCCGAGCCGATACGGCGAGACGTGCACCTCGACCGGGAACGGGAAGCCGGCGGGGTCGACGTGCTCCGTCTCGAAAGTGATCGGACCTTCGCGTGTCACCCTGCGCACGAGATCCACGACCTGCTGCTGGGTCGCCGCGAGATCGATCTCGCAGGCCGGCGAGCCCACGATGTCGCCCCAGGTCTGGCCGAACGCGCGACAGGCGCGCTCGTTCGCGTCGAGGATCAGGCCGGCGCCAGAAACGAGGAGCATCGCGTCCGGCGCCGCCTCGAGGAGTCGCCGATTGCGCATCTCGCTCTCGCCCAGGGCGCGATGATCCCGAACGGCGGCGTGCAGGAAAATCTGCAGCACCGTCATAGCGGCGACGTAACTCAGCGCGATCGGCATCGCCGAGTGGATCGAGTCCCGTGCGAACGGCCCCATCCCCTCCGTCGTGGCGAAGACGGCGACGATCCCCGCCGTCACGAGCGCGAAGGCGCTGTTGAATCGCGGCTCCAGGACGCTGATGATGGCCAGCGCCATCAGCGTGACGAATACGAAGGGAAGGCTGCCCTCGCTGTAGAAGGCCGCGGCGCTCGACGCGGCGACGACGGCCGAAGCGATCACGAAGCGCCCGAGGCCCGCGGACGTGCGCAGCGCTAGACTGGTCGAGGGACGGAACGCGAGCAGGAGACTACCGACGACCACCATTCCGACCGTATCGCCGGCCCACCAGCCCGCGAACGCGGAGGCCAGTACCGACCCTTCGAGCAAGCCACCGGCGAACAAAGACGCCGTCCCGATCGTCGCGGGAATCAGCATGCTCACCGCCGCGAAGAAGATGAATCGGATCGAACCGAGCACGCCATCGTGTGGATGTGGCGGCGGCCGGTTCATCAACAACCACGCCGCGACCCAGGGTCCGAGGGTATTGCCGATCGAGATCCCGAGCGCCGGAAGTGCCGCGGTGCCGACGACCAGATTGACCGCGAACGCCGCGGCCGTGATCGCCGGCCAGCTGGAGGGTCCGAAACGGACGAACACGAAGAGCGCGATGCCCGTCGGCGGCCAGAGCAGCGTGATGTGCTCGCCGATCTGCGGCGTGCGCAGACCGAGCCAACCCGTCACGAAATACGCGAGTGCGACGAAGCCGAGAACGAGCGGCCGCCGCCCTTGCACCGTCCAACGCGCGTCGCGTTCGACGACGGACCGGCCCGCGTCCGGCTCTCGATCCGCACCGAGAGGAGGAGACGCCACGACGTCAGCATACCGTCGACGCCTTCGTCTGACAGGATCGAATCTGCGCGCCACGATGGAAGACACCGGAGGGTGTCGGGCCATCTCCCGACGATCACGACCCGCCAATCATCGACGAAACGATCGGGCCATCGCGTCGTTTTACGACGATGCCCCCGCCGTCACATGCGCCATGGGGGCGCATCGATGAAAAATCGAGCCGCCGTTCGCAATCCCGACCGGCCGCTCGGATGCCTGCGGGGACCGTGCCGGGCTCCACTGCACGCGCCATAATCGGACGCCCGTCTCATTCCCCACCCAAGCAACGACATCCGATTGGAGACCACGATGAAAGCCGCACGCCTCAACGCCGGAACTCTGGAGATCCAGGACCTCCCCGTTCCGGAACCCGGAATCGAAGAAGCCCGCATCCAGATCTCCTCCGCCGGCGTCTGTCACTCGGACCTCCACATCGTACGCGGCGACTGGGTCGGCGTCCCCGACACGAGCCCCGTCGGACACGAGGCGATCGGCGTGGTGACGGCGCTCGGTCCCGGAGCCGATCGCTACGCCGCGGTCGGCGACCGCGTGATCCTCGGCCTGGGCGGTACGGGCGGCGGCTACTGGTGCGGCGCCTGCGAGTTCTGCATGAGCGGCGAACCCCGACACTGCGCCCAGACCCAAGGCGTCATGGGCACCTTCGCCGAAGAGTTCTGCACCTACGCGAAGGGACTCGTCAAGCTGCCCGACAACGTGGGTGACGAGGAAGCTCCGCTCGCTTGCGGCGGGCTCACCGCGTACGGCGCGGTCAAGAAGCTCTTCAAGCACGGCGTGCAGCCGGGCAGCTCCGTCGCGATCCTCGGCGCCGCCGGCGGGCTCGGCCACTACGCGGTCCAGCTCGCCAAGGCATTCGGCTACACGGTCGTCGGCGTCGACATCGGTGAGGATCGCCTCAAGTTCATCGAATCCCTCGGCGCGGACTACGCGGTCAGCCCGGAGGACGCGCCGGCCCTCGTCGAGCGCGAGCTGCAGGGTGTCCACGCGAGCCTCGCCTTCACCGCGAAGATCGCCGGCTTCAACCTCGGCTTGCAGCTGCTGCGCCGAAGCGGCCTCTTCGTCGCGGTCGGTCTGCCGGCGACCTCCGAGGGCAATCTCGAGCTCCACCCCTTCGAGTTCTTCTTCAAGGACCCGACGCTGATCTACTCGGCGGTCGGGAACGTCCAGGACATGCGCGAGCTCGTCGACCTCGCCGCGGCCGGGAAGGTGAAGAGCCACATCGGACGAACCGGTCCGCTCTCGGAGCTGGGCGCCGTCTTCGACGACCTCGAGGCCGCGAAGTACGTCGGGCGCGCGGTGATCACGGACCTCGCCGGCTAGGACACGACATGCTCGAAGCGTCCTCCCTCTGGTCCCTGATCGCGAAACGGGCCGAGGCCACCCCCGACGCGCTCGTCATGGTCGACGAGCGCGATCGCGAAGTGAGCTTCGCGTCCCTCCGAGACGAGGCGGAGCGGATCGCGGCGGGCCTCGCGGCCGCCGGCCTCGGCCCGGGTGATGCGGTGTCCTGGGTGCTGCCCAGCCGAATCGACACCGTCCTCCTGGTCGCGGCCCTCTCGCGCCTGTCGGTCGTGCAGAACCCCTGCCTCCCGATCTATCGCGAGCGCGAGCTCTCCTTCGTGACCCGGCAGACCGGCGCCCGGGTGCTGGTGCATCCGGGTTCGTTCCGTGGTGTCGACTATGGCGTGCTCGCGAAATCGCTCCAGGCGGAACAGCCGGCGCTCGAGGTGCTCGACCTCTCCGAGGGTCTGCCCGACGGCGACCCGGCCACGCTTCCGCCGCCGCCCGCCGACGTCGCCGCGGAGGACGCGCCGGTTCGCTGGGTCTTCTACACCTCCGGCACGACGTCGGATCCCAAAGGCGCGCGTCACACCGACGCGACCCTCCACGCCAAGTCTCTCGGAATGGCGAACGTCCTCGACCTGAAGGACGACGACCGGATCGCCCTCGTCTTCCCGATCGCCCACATCGGCGGGATCGGCTGGCTCTACAGCGCGCTCATGTCGGGCGCCGGCATGATCATGATCGAGGTGTTCGCACCCGAGGACACGATCCCGATCCTGGCGAAGCACGGCGTCACCCAGGCGACGGCAGGCACCGTCTTCCACCAGGCGTATCTCGAGCACCAGCGCCGCGACCCCGCGACGCCGCTCTTCCCGCGTATTCGCGCGTTCCCGGGCGGCGCCGCGCCGAAGCCGCCGCAGCTGCACTACGACCTCGTCGCCGAGATGGGCGGCGTCGGGATCGTGTCGGGCTACGGCCTGACGGAGTGCCCGATCATCGCGATGAACACGACGCGCTGCGCTCCGGAGAAGCTCGCGCACACCGAAGGGCGCGTGAATCCGCCCGAAGCGAAGATGCGGATCGTCACGCTCGCGGGCGACGAGGCCGGCCCGGGCGTCGAGGGCGAGATCCGCGCCTTCGGCCCGCAGCTCTGCAAGGGCTACGTCGACGACTCCCTGAACGAGGCGGCCTTCGACGACCAGGGGTTCTTCCGTACGGGCGACCTCGGCTACCTCGACGAGGACGGGTACGTCGTGATCACCGGTCGTCTCAAGGACGTGATCATCCGCAAGGGCGAGAACATCAGCGCGCAGGAGATCGAGGATCTCCTCTACCACCACCCGAAGATCGCCGACGCGGCGGTGATCGGGGTGCCGGACCCGGCGAGCGGCGAGCGCGTCTGCGCGGTCGTGCAGTGCACGCCGGGCGAGGTGCTCGGATTCGACGAGATGCTGGCGTTCCTGCTCGACAAGGAGCTGATGAAGCAGAAGCTCCCGGAACAGCTCGAGCTGATCGACGAGATCCCGCGCAACCCGGCGGGCAAGATCCTCAAGAAGGACCTGCGCGCCCGCTACGGCGAGGCCTAGCAGCCAGGCGGCCACCGCTGCCGGCTACTTATTTGCCGCCCCAGGGATTCATCTGCTCGGCGGCGCCCTTGAAGTTCGCCTCCATCGCCTGCGCGGCCTCTTCGTTCGACCACACGCCGTCCTCAGCGCTCGCCTCCAGCTCCATCTGCATGTCGAAGTTCGCGTGCAGGCCGATCTTGCCGTTGCCCGAGCTGACGACCCGGCGGTTCAGCCAGCTCGACGCCTCGCTTGCCATGTAGACGATCGCCGGTACGCAGTTCTCGGGCGCGAGCTGCTTGTTGTCCGGCGAGTAGTTGAAGGATCCCTGGGATCCGAGTCCCTCGGTCATGCGCGTCGTAGCGACCGGCGCGATCAGGTTCGACGTCACGCCGTAGCCGCGCAGAGCGTTCGCGCAGCTGAAGGTGAGGCCGACGATGCCCGCCTTGGCGGCCGCGTAGTTCGGCTGCGAGGGCGCGCCGAAGAGGCCGGAGCCCGAGATGAAGTTGATCAGCCGGAACTCGCCGCCGCGATTCTCGCGCCAGTGCACCGAGGCGTGACGCGTCGTATTGAACGTGCCCTTCAGGTGGACGTCGATCACCGAGTCCCACTGCTGCTCGGTCATCTTGAAGATCATGCCGTCGCGCACGATCCCGGCGACGTTCACGAGGATGTCCAGGCGCCCGAACTCCTCGATCGTCCGCTGGATCATTCCCTCGACGCCGTCGAAGTCGGTCACGTTCGTCCCGTCGTGGATCGCGCTGCCGCCGTTGGCGACGATCCGGTCGGCGACCTCCTTCGCCGGACCGGGATCCGTCCCGCCGCCCTCGAGGCCGACGCCGAGGTCGTTCACGACGACGCCGGCGCCTTCCGCAGCGAGGCCCTCCGCGACGGCCGCGCCGATTCCACGGCCGGCACCCGTCACCAGTGCGACGCGATCGTTCAAGACTCCCATGGACGTTCTCCTCGGTTCGAGCTGCTGATCAGGGCTCGCGGGCCGTGGGCCCCGCGAGAGGAAGCGCGCTCGGCGCAGGGCGCCGGAAGCGCGGGAGGGGGTAGCACAGGAATCCGCGACGCGAGAAGGCCTCCCGAACCTGACTCACCGGCCCCTACCGGGCGCCTCGGAAGCGCGGCAGACTCGGCCCGCCCGGACCTTCTTCCGGTCATCCGTCCCACCCTTCCCCTACCCAGGAGCCCCGTTCCAATGAACACCGCCCTCAAGATCCTCGGAGGACTCGTCGGCGCGCTCGTCGTCGTCGTCGGGCTCTTCCTCTTCTACGCCCGCTTCCACGACGGCCCGATCGCGATCGTCGCCGGCGGCCCCTTCACTTCCGGCGAGCTCTACACCGGCCCAGAGCCCGACTGGTCGTCGATGGCCACGCGCGACGAGGTCGAGTTCCAGCTCCTCGATCCGCCGCGCTCGCGCATCACCTGGGTCGCGGGCCACGAAGGCAAGGCCTACATCGTGTCCGGCTACATGAACACGCCCCAGGGCAAGATCTGGAAGCAGTGGCCCCACGAGGTCGCGAAGGACGATCGCATCCTGCTGCGCGTGGACGACACGATCTACGAGCGGCGACTCGTCCGTCTGATGGAAGGACCGATGATCGCGCCGGTCCTCGAGCAGCTGAGCGAGAAGTACCTGGGCGGCATGTCGATGGGCGACCCGAACGAGGTCGTCCGCAACGGCGACGTCTGGTTCTACGAAGTCGCGCCGCGCGGTTAGGCGGAGGAGCAGGAGCATGGGTGCGAGCCTGGATCGCGATGCCTACGCACCGGCCCTGAGCGCGCTCGGCGACGCGACGACCCTGCCCGCCGAGGCCTATACGGACGAGACGATCTACGCCCGGGAAGTCGAGCGCCTCTTTCGCGGGCAATGGCTCTGCGCAGGACGCGTCGACCAGATGCCGACGCCGGGCGACTATCTCTGTCTCGACCTGCTCGGCGAGCGCCTCGTGGTCGCGCACGGCCTCGACGGCGAGGTCCGCGTCCTCTCGCGGATCTGTCGGCATCGCGCCGCGGAGCTCGTGTCCGGCAGCGGGAACAGTCGCTCGTTCCAGTGCCCCTACCATCTCTGGACCTACGGTCTCGACGGCGCGTTCGTCGGCGCGCCCCACATGGACGACGTGCCCGGCTTCGATCCGGCGCGCTGCGCTTTGCCGCAGATCCGCTCGGAGATCTGGGAGGGGTGGGTCTTCGTGAACCTCGACGGCGCGGCGGATCCCCTCGGCAAGGCGCTCGCCCCGATGAGCGAGATGTTCACGGAGTACGAGATGGGTGCGCTCGTGGCGGAGGAGACCGCGGTCTTCGACTCGCCCTTCAACTGGAAGGTGCTCGTGGACAATTTCATGGAGGCCTACCATCACATCGCGACCCATCGCGACACCCTCGAGCCCGTCTTTCCGGGCGCGCTCTCGCACGTGCCGGACAATGCGGGTCCCTACTCGGTTCTGGTGATGCCGCCGAAGGCGCAGGACCACGGCGACTCGCCGGTTCCGGAACGCTCGATCCCGGGGCTCACGCCCGACCAGCAGCCCGGAATCGTCGCGGCGGTGGTCTATCCCTTCCATCTCTTCGCTCCCGCCGGCGACACCGTCGCGTGGTTCCAGCTCCTTCCGGAAGCGGTCGACCGCTTCACGCTTCGCATCTACATGCTGATGCCCAAGGCCCTGCGCGACGCCTCGCCCGATCCGGAGACGCGGGCGCCGATGCACGGATTGCTGCGAACGATTCACGAGCAGGACATCGGGGCCTGCGAGGCGGTCATGGCCGGGCTGCGCACCTCCGACTTCGAGCGCGGCCCCCTGGCACGCCTCGAGAAGGCGATCTGGGAATTCAACCAGTGGTGGTGCGAGCGGATGCTCCGCGACTAGTGCCCTTCTCGACCGCGCCGCGGCGTCGATCGACGGCCGCGCTCCCCCATTCGGGTCGTTGTTCCCCCCGCGAGCGCCCTATACACTCGCGCGGGACACGAGGGGGACGCCGCGCATGCCGCGCAAGATCATCGGAATCGCCCTGGCCCTGCTCGGCCTCACGGTCTTCCTGATCCGCTTGCAGCATTCCGGGCCCTACTTCTTCCCTGAAGGCGGCAACCTCGTGGGCGGCGTGCTCGCGCTCGTCTGCGGTGCGCTCCTCTTCTTCGACGTCCTGCCTTCGGATGGACCCGGCGCGCCCGTTCTTCAGCTGGGCCTGCTGGGTGCCAGCCTGCTCGCCCTCTACATGGGCGCATTCGCGATCGCGGCGGAGATCGAGGAAGTCGTCGTCGTGCGCCCGGGCTGCGGCGAGACCCGTGGCGCGCCGCTCCGCCTCTGGATCGTGGACGACGACGGGGCCATGTGGTCGACGATGGGCCGGGAGAAGGCGACACGAAACGGGATCACCACGGCGAGAAGCGTGACGCTCCTCCGCGGCGGCCAGGAGGCGTGCTTGCCGGCCGAGATCGTCGACGATGTGCGACTCGTGGAACACCTCTCGCTGATGCGCGAGGAGAAGTACACCGCCGAGCGCGTGGCCGTCGCCCTCGGCATCTTCGGAGAGGACCGCTTCGAGTCGAACGTGGCGCTCAAGATGCGCCCGATCGTCGTCTCGCGCTGACCCGGGCTCCGATGGCCAACTGGTTCATCGCCCTGCCCATCCCGGCCTCGCCCTGGTTCGAGGCGCTGACACCGCCGCCTCGCAACACGCGGCGGTTTCATCCCGACGACCTCCATGTGACCGTGGCCTTCCTGGGCGACGTCGGCGCGGAGCGCGGCCGGCGCGCGTTCGACGCGCTGCGCGACCACGCGATCCCCGCCCGCGACGTGTCCCTCGGACGAGTCGTCCCGATGGGCGCGCCCCGGCGGTGGAGCGCGCTCGCGGCGGAGGTCGTCGACGCTTCGCCATGCGTCCCTTCGCTCGCCAACGTCCTGACCGCACCTCGCGACCGGGGGCTCGAAGTCGCGGGCGCGCCCGCGAAGGCGCGCGTCATGCGGCCCCACGTCACGATCGCGCGAGTGCGCCGTCGTAAGGGCGGCGAAGGCAGGCGGGAAGCACTCGCCTGGGCGGAGACGCTCGAGATCGACACGCGCCGGCTTCACCTCGACCGCCTGGCGCTCTTCACCCGGGCGGATGCGGACTCGGATCGGACGTATCGCATCGTCGACGAGCGCCCGCTCGCGGACCGGGCCTAGCGTCGACTACCAGACGACGCGGCCGCCGGCACTGATCCCGTTCTCCGTGAGATTCTCGCCGAAGCGCCCCTCCCAATCGAAGAAGAGGTTCGCGTTCGCGGTGAAGCCGACCTCCCAGCCGATGGCGACCTCGGCGTGGTCGCTGGGCATCTCGGCGCCTTCGACGGTGAACGCCGTCAGTCCGGCAGTCGGCGCGCTCACGAACGTGCCCTCGACCTCGCGCTCGACGTCGCCCCATTCGTGGTTCCAGAGCGCCTTCGCGCGCGGCCGGATCCAGACGTCGTCCTGCATCCGACGCTCGGCCGCGATTCGCACGCCGACCGAGGTCAGGATCGAGTCGAAGGATTGCTCCTCGACCTGGACCGCGAGCGGACTCGTCCCGGACTCGTCGAAAGAGTCCCAGCGCACGCCAGTCCACGCCACGCTCGCCAGCGGAGCGATCTCGATCTTCTGCGGCAGCTCGAAGCCCCGGGTCACTTCGAGGAAGGCGCCGAAGGTGCTGCCTTCGAGCGTACCGTCGACCCGGTCCGTGATCGCGCCGACCGAGAGCGTGCGCTCGGTGTCGATGCGCGTCCACGCATAACGCACGCCGCCGATCAGCCCGAAGGGATTCCCCAGCCACGCCCCGTAGAGCGTGCCCTCGATCCCGCCGCCTTCGCCTTCACCGTTGCCCGAATTCGTCTCGTAGGTGTGGCTCCCCCCCGCGAGCGCGAAGCCGAACCGCGCATCGTCGCCGAGGGCTCTATCCGCGCCGAGGATCGGGCCGGCCGAGACGTATTCGAACTCTTTCGCATCGCTCGAGGACAGCTCGCCCAGGACGCCGCTGGCCTCCATCCAGGCCTGCCAGGTGCGTTCGCCCGTTCGGGGTGCGGCGGGCTCGCGTCCGGAAGCGTCCCGAGGCGCGCTCACGCTCGGGCGTTTGCGGCGCTGGGTCGCCGGCGCAGGCTTCCGGCCGATCCCTCCGCTCCGGCGGAGCGCCATCCGGTCGGAGACGCCCCGCCAGGTGCGGTTCGCGTTGGCGAGCTGGATCTGGCTCGGCGCAGCGAGATCGTCCGGCGAGACGCTTTCGAGGACCGCCGAAATCTCGGCGGTCGTGAGACTCGTGATCGCGTCCTGGTAGCGCTCTTCCTCGGACATAGGCGCGAACATCGGAAGCAGGAACATGTCCAGCTGATCTCCGATCACCGCGCCGTTGGGCGTCGTCGCCGCACCCGCCAGCGCCGCGCCGCTCGGCGTGAGGGAGAGGCGGAGCGTGTTCCCACCGAAGATCGTCTGCCCGAGCGTGAAGAAGAAGAGATCCTGCTCGATCGTGAACGTACCCGTCACGCTCGAGCCGGTGATCACGTCCCAGGAGTTCGCGGCGGAGTAGGTGCCGATGGCGGGATCGACGGCGAGGACGGCGTTCGGATCGATCGTGACCGCGCCGGTCGCCGCGAAGACGTTGCTGACGTTCGCGGTCGGCTCGATCCCGACCGTCACGTGCGCGTCGGACTCGAAGGTGAGCGTGCCACCGAGGCCGATCGTGTTGGCAGCGAGGCTGCCCGCCGGGTCGAAGTCCGCGGAGAGGGTCGCGACGTTGCCGACCGCGCCTGTGCCGACGCGGAGACTCCCGCCGCCGAGATCCGCCCCCGCGGCGAAATGGAGGCCGCCCTGCTCGACGTCGAAGGCACCGGTGAACGGATTGGTCGCGCTCAAAGTGAGCACGCCCGCCTCGCGCTTTCGGATCATGCCCGCGCCGACCAGCATGCTTCCGAACGTCGCATCTGACGACTGATCGAGGATCGCCGTTGCGCCGCCCACGACTTCGAGGTTGCCCGGCAGGTTCGCGGTGGTCGCGATCAACGTACCGCCGATCACGCGCGTGCCGCCGACCTGCGTGTGTGCACCGGTGATCGTGGTCGTCCCGACGCCGGCCTTCACGAAGGTGCCGTCGCCACTCACGTCGCCCGCGTACGTCACACCGACCGCGTCGCGCAGGGTGAACTCGACGTCGGAGTCGTCCGCGACCGCGTCGAAGGTCAGAGTCGACGCCGGCGCCGCGCCGATGTCCAGAACGAGGCGATAGGGTGTGGTCGTCGCCGGCCCCGCGTTCACGTCGAAGGTCCCCGTGAAGCCCGAAGGATCCGCCGACAACGTCAAGTCGTCCGCCTCGACGTCGATCGTGCCGGAACCCATGAACACGCTCCCGGACGTGACGGACCCTGCGATGGCGTCGAGCTCGACGGTGGTGCCGGACGTGAGCGAGAAGTCGTGTCCGTTCGTCAGCTGCGTCGCGCCGACGCGGAGCGTGCCCGACTCGATCTGGAAGTCGAGGGTCGAGGCGATCGTCGCCGCGGAGACGTCGAGGATGCCCGGTCCTCGCTTCACGATCGAGGCGGTCCCCCCTCCGGCGGTGCCGTCGACGATCGCGGGCCCGGCTCCGTTCAGGATGTCGACGCCCGCGAAGTCGAAGACGAGGCGCGACATCTTGTCGGGATCGTCCGCGGCCAGGGTGATCGCACCGGTACCGAACGAGCGCAGCTCGCCGATCAGGTCGCCGTCGTCGACCGTGATGCCCCCCGTAAGGGTATTGATGCCCGAGAGCTGGAGCGAGCGCGTGCCCTCCTTGCGGAACATGCCGGCCCCGACGATGTCGACGGTCACGAGCTGGGCCGCGCGCTCCGAGTCGATCGTCAGCAGGCTGGTCGCGCCCTGGAGGTCGATGTCGTCGGCGCTGCTCGCGGGGTCGCCGGCGAGCCCGAGGTCGCGCAGGATCACGCTCACGCCGTCCTGGATCTCGAGAAAGGTGGTGGCCGCCGGCGCGTCGACGTCGACGAGCGCGGTGTCTTCGCTCGAGTTGTCGATCTCGAGATTCTGCGTGAAGACGAGGGTCTCGCGCAGGCTGATCGTCTCGAGTCCGCCTGCCGCCCCGACCTGCACGTCGATCACGTCGTCCGCGCTCGCGTTGTCGATCTCGAAGCGGATCGTGCCGTCGACCGCCGGATCGGGGTCGTCCGCGGACGTCACCTGCGCTCGGGCCGTCCCGACGGCGCCGAGGACGCCTAGCATGAGCACGAGCACGAGCACGAGCACGAGACGGGCCTGCATCAAGGAGCGTCCACCGTCTCGACGGCGTCACCGACGCGGATCTCCCCGGGCTCGACGATCATCGCGTAGACCCCGAGGTTGCCCTCGGCTTCCTTCACGAGCGTGCGCATCACGGTCGGATCCTTGGGCAGGTCCGCGAACGCATGAGTGGTCATCACGCAGCGCGGACAGGTCATCGGCGTGTCGATCACGACGCCGCCGATCCGCACGCGGTTCCCGATCCAGTCCTGCTCCGGAAAGCGAGCGTCGCTCGCGGCGTCGATCAGGAGACTTGGCCGGAAGCGCCGCACGTCCATCACGGAGTCGGGTGCCGCCGCGGCGAGGGTGGCGATCGACTGTCGCGTCATCACCAACAGCGGCGAGAGATCGACGAAGGAACGATCCGGGCGTCCCATGTGCGCCATCAGGCTCTCTGGCGTGACCGAGAAGTCAGGGAGCGGCTCCTCGCCCTTACGCGCGAACATCGCGTTGAAATCGGCCATCGGATCGTCCGGAACGTCGACGTCAGAAGGCGGCGGCGCATCGCTGCCCATGGCGTGCAGGCTGACGGGATGGTCGAGGGCCTTCGAGAGGAGCTCGCCCGCCTCGGCGGCATCGGCGCGAATTCGCGTGCCGTCAGGGAGCTCGAGCTCGGGCACGTTGCCTGCCCCGCCCGCGACGGCGCGGCAGCCCATCAGGGCACCGATCCGCTTCGCGGTGAAGAAGTCGCCGCGGCGCTCGTCGCGGACGGCCCAGCCACGATCCCCGGCGAAGCCGAGCTCCGTGACGGCGATCCGATCGACGGATTCGCCCTGCATGCTCTTCACGGGATACCGGAAGAGCGATTCCACCGTGCCCAGGCGCGCCATTCGACCCTCCTCGATGCTCCCGCACGGGCGGCGGGCGCGAGGGTCAGAGATTGGGCCGTGGGCGGCGCGATCGCAAGCGATCGGCCCGCTCGTGGACTAGCGGTCGACGAGACTCCTCAGCTTGCCTTGCAGCCGAGACGTCGCCTTCGTGTGGATCTGACACACCCGAGACTCGGTGATCCCGAGGATGTTCCCGATCTCCTTCATGTTCAGGTCCTCGTAGTAGTAGAGGCTGACCACGAGGCGCTCCTTCTCCGGGAGCGAATTGATCGTGTCCGAGATCACGTGCTTCGTCTCCATCGACTTGAGCGAAGCAAAGGGGTTCTCGGCGGTCACGTCCTCGACGACGTCGGCGAAGGTCCCGGCGTGATCGCCGTCGGCGTTCGTGCCGCGCACTTCTTCGAGGTTCACGAGCGAGATGCCGCGGACCTGGTTGACCATCACATGGAACTTGTCGATCTCGAGACCGAGGGAGTCCGCGACCTCTTCCTCGCTCGCCGAGCGACCGAGGCGCTGCTCGACGTCGTTGTAGGCCGCGTCGAGCTTGCGCCCCTTCTGACGAACGGAGCGAGGCACCCAGTCGAGGGAGCGGAGCTGGTCGAGCACCGCGCCCTTGATGCGGAACTCCGCGTAGGTCTTGAACTTACAACCCTTGCTCGGGTCGAATTTCTCGATCGCATCCATCAGACCGATCGCGCCGGTGCTGTAGAGATCGTCGAGGTCGATGTGATTCGGCAGGCGAACCGCGAGGCGATTCACGATGTACCGGATCAGCGGTTCGTGCCCGAGGACGACCTGTTCCTTCAGGTCCTGCGGAATCGGTCCGCCTTCGAGTTGAGCTTCGTCGAGAAGGGCTTCCATGGTGAGGCTTCCAGTCGCGCGGCAGATCCCCGGCTCCTCCCCCTGGAGCGCGCCCCCTCTGCATGGGGCCCGGGCGAAGGATCTGTCCGTCGTTGCGCTCATCCGAAAAGCACGCGGCGTGCCAAGTCGTTCGACTGAATGGGGAAAACACCGGATTTTGGCCTCCGACAGCGCTCCGGCGGCCGCGACGCGCGCGAATTCCCCTGCAACACCAGCGTGTTTCGAGACCCGAAGAATTCCCCGGATTTTTCACTTCGGGGGTGCCACCGAACCGTTCGGCCGCCATCGCGAGCGTCGTCGACCCGACGCCAGCGACGAATCCTCGACGCAAGACGCGCGCACGCGTTCCGATCGGAACAGCGGCGCACCCGCCCGGACCGACTGGACGCGCGTGGCGAAGCGCTGAGATAGGGTCCGTCCTCGCGCCCCTGGACCGGGCGACGCCCGGAGGACCGATGGCTCCCGAGACGCGCGCGCCGACCGAATCGCGACGGCCGTTCCTCGGCTGGGTGATGGTCGCGCTCGCCTTCGCGCTCTACGGCTTCGGCATGGCGCCCGCCTACTATGCCTGGGGCTTCCTGGCCCCCGAGATCATCGCCGACGTCGGTCTCAGCCGGGAGCAGATCGGTTCCACCTTCGGCTTGTTCACCCTGACCTTCGCGCTCACGAGTCCGGTCGCCGGCGTCGCGATCGACCGCATCGGCCTGCGACCCGTGTTGGCCCTCGGTGCGTTCATGGGCGCCGCAGGCTTCGCCTGGACGAGCAAGGCCACGAGCGCCGACGAGCTCGCCCTCGCCTATGCCCTCGTCGGCGGACTCGGCATCGGACTCACGACGCTGCTCCCGGTGCAGACGCTCCCGATCCACTGGTTCCGCCGCTACCGCGCTCGGGCGACCGGCGTGATCCTGCTCGGCGCCGGCGTGGTGGGCGCCCTGATCCCGACCGCCGCCGCCCGCGGCGTCGAGCTCGCCGACTGGCGCTTCGTGTTCCAGGCGATCGCGGCGCTCTTTCTCACGATCGGGCTGGTCTCGGCCTGGCTGCTGCGCGATCGCCCGGCCGACGTCGGGCAGTTTCCAGACGGCGCGGAGCGCGCGGACGACGTTCCACGGCCCGCGCAGGGCGAGTCTGGGGAGAGCGCGGAATTGCTTCCGGACCTCACACCCCGTGCCGCGATCCTCTCGCCGCTCTTCCTCTTCGCGAGCCTCGCGTGCCTCACGAACACGGTCCCGTGGCGGGTCGTGACCGCCCACGGGCGACTCCACCTCGAGGATCTCGGCTTCGCGGCCGCCGTCGCGGCCGGCATCCTCGGACTCCGGATCGGGCTCTCCGGCGCCGGCCGACTCTGCGGCGGCGTCGCGGATCTGGTCGATCCCCGCTTCGTACTCGCGGGCGCGCTCGCGACGACGGCGCTCGGGATCGCGGGCTTCGCGATGGCCACCGAGGCGACCCTCGCGACCGCCTCGATCGGTCTGCTGGGTCTGGGCTACGGCGTCGCCATGACCTGCGAGCCCCTCGTGATGGCGCGCCTCTTCGGTGCGCGCGCCTTCCTCGGCACGAATGGCCTGCGGATCGCGATCACGGGTCTCGCGGGCTGGGTCGCGCCGCGCTGGACCGGCGCCGCGGCCGATCGGTCGGGGTCCTACGAAGAGAGCTTTCTGGCGTTGGCCGCGCTCTCGCTCGCGGGCGCGGTGACGATCGTACTCTGTCGCCCGACTCATGGCCGAACCGTCCGCGCGCGCGGCGGCTCGCCGAACGTTCCGGAGGTTCGATGACCATCCCGCTCTATTGCCTCATGATCGCCGCGATCCTTCCCGTCGTGCTGTCGTTCGTCGGTGCGAAGCTGCGGCGCGACCAGCTCGGATCCTTCGACAACCATCACCCGCGCGTCCAGGCCGCCGAGCTCCGAGGTGCCGCGGCGAGAGCGTACGGCGCTCAACAGAACGCGTGGGAGGCCCTCTCGTTCTTCACCGCCGCGGTGGCCACCGCGCATCTTGCCGGCGCCGACGAGCTGGGATCCACGATCGCGTCGATCGTGTTCGTCGTCGCGCGGATCCTGCATCCGATCGTGTACATCGCCGATCGGATCCCCTTGCGACCGATCATCTTCACCGTCGCGCAGTGGGCTGCCCTCGCGCTCTTCGGGCTCGCGATCGCCGCCTAGCGCCGCCTGTCGCTGCCTGGCGCGGCCTAGCGCCGCAAGACCTCGTTCACGCGGTTCTCGAGCAGCTCCTGCCGGCCGGATCGCGGGTGCGGGTCGATTCCGCCTGTGCTCACCTGCGCGTGTAGCGATTCGAGGCTCTGCTTCCCGTCGACGATCTCGCGCCCGAGGCCGGTGTTCCAGCCCGCATAGCGCGCGTCGACGAAGCCCTGGAGGGTCGCCTCCTCGAGGAGCATCGACGCGCGGACGAGCGCCTCGGCGAGCACGTCCATGCCACCGACATGCGCGTGGAAGAGGTCGATGGGATCCATGCTCTGGCGACGCAGCTTCGCGTCGAAATTGAATCCACCGGTCCCGAGGCCGCCACCTCGCAGGATCTCGTAGAGCGCGAGGGTCATCTCCTCGACGCTGTTCGGGAACTGGTCCGTATCCCAGCCGTTCTGCGGATCTCCTCGGTTCGCGTCGACCGAGCCGAAGATGCCGTGCGCGACCGCGGTGGCGATCTCGTGCTGGAACGAGTGGCCGGCGAGGGTCGCGTGATTGACCTCGATGTTGATGCGGTACTCATCGACCAGGTCGTACTTCTGGAGGAAGGCGTAGATCGCCGCGACGTCGGAGTCGTACTGGTGTTTCGTCGGCTCATGCGGCTTGGGCTCGATCAAGAGCGTCCCTCCGAAGCCGATCTTGTGCTTGTGTTCGGCGACGAGCGACAGGAATCGGCCGAGCTGATCGGATTCCCGACGCAGGTCCGTATTCAGAAGGGTCTCGTAGCCCTCGCGCCCGCCCCACAGGACGTAGTTCTCGCCGCCGAGTCGCTGGGTGGCTTCGAGAACGTGCTTCACCTGGGCGGCGGCGTAGGCGAAGACCTCGGGATCGGGGTTGGTCGCGGCGCCGGCCGCATAACGCGGATGGCCGAAGAGATTCGCGGTGCCCCAGAGCAGCTGGAGGCCGGTCTCCTCCATCTTCGCGGCCGCGGCGTCGGCCATCTCGTCCAGACGCGCGGCACTCTCGGCGAAGGTCGCGCCCTCGGGCGCGATGTCCCGATCGTGGAAGCAGTAGAAGGGCACGCCGAGCTTGCTGAAGAACTCGAAAGCGACGTCGAGCTTCTGGCGGGCGAGCGCCATCTCGTCGCCCCCGGCGGCCTGCCACGGGCGACCGAAGGTGCCGTCTCCGAATACGTCGTCCCCTGGCCAGCAGAAGGTGTGCCAATAACACACGGCGAAGCGGAGGTGATCCTCCATGCGCCGTCCGGCGACCTCGCGGTCCCGGTCGTAGACCCGGAAGCCGAGGGCTTCGGGCGCGGCATCGGGTCCCACGAAGGGAACGGCGTCGACCTCGGAGAAGAAGGGATCACTCATCGGAAGGCTCCTCGCAGACGCGGGTAGAGATCACGGAACCGCGCCCAGCGGGGCGCGTAATGGTCACGGAGAACGGGATCGGGCATCGCCTCGAAGGCGATGGGCGGGGCGTGACAAAAGTCCGTGGCGTCTTCGCCCGTCACGGCGAGCCGCGCGAGACGGGCAGCGCCCTGGGCCGGTCCGACTTCGCCCCCCACGCGGTAGAAAAGCGGGCGGTCGAGCACGCTCGCGAGGATCCGCCCCCAGAGCACGCTCCGCGCACCGCCACCGATCACCGAAACTACGTCGACGGACGTGCCGGCCGACAGCAGCGCGTCCTGCGCGTCGGCGAACGCGAAGGCCACGCCCTCCAGCACCGCACGGCCGAGGGCCGCGCGATCCGTGTCGTGGTCGAGGCCAACGAAGCTGCCGCTCGCGTTCGGGTCGTTGTGGGGCGTCCGCTCTCCCGAGAGATAGGGAAGGAAGAGGAGCGAATCGTTCGGACGATCGGCCGCCTCGATCTCCGCCAGGAGACTGGCTTCGTCGGCCGCACCCACCAGCTTCGTCACCCAGGACAGGCAGCTCGCCGCCGAGAGCAGCACCGACATCTGGTGCCAGGTCTTCGGCAGACAGTGGCAGAACGCGTGGACCGCACGCTCAGGGTTCGCGCGGAACGCGTCGCTCGCTACGAAGAGCACACCCGAAGTGCCGAGGGAGAGCGAAGCCTCGCCCGGACGCACAACGCCCACCCCGAGCGCGCCCGCCGCCTGGTCGCCCGCGCCCGCCGCGACCGGCACCCGCGCCATGCCCCAGGCGCGCGCGACGTCCTCGCGCAGCACACCGGTCGCCTCGCTCCCTTCGTGCAGGGAGGGCATCGCATCCACGTCGAGCCCCGTCGCCGCCAGCAGCTCCGGCGACCACGCACGCTCCGCGACGTCGAGCCAGAGCGTCCCCGCCGCGTCCGACAGGTCGGTCGCCGCATCGCCCGTCATCCGCAGGCGCAGCGCGTCCTTCGGCAACAGCACGCGCCGCGTCCGGGCGAAGACCTCCGGCTCGTGCTCGCGAACCCAGAGCAGCTTCGGTGCCGTGAAGCCGGGCATCGCCAGATTGCCCGCGCGCGCCCGGAAATCCGGGACCGCTTCCAGCTCGGCGCACTGGGCTTCACTGCGACCGTCGTTCCACAGGATCGCGGGGCGGAGCGCACGGTCGTCGTCTCCGAGGAGGGTCGCGCCGTGCATCTGCCCCGAGAGACCGACCCCACGCACGCCGGACAGATCGCGCTCGGCCCCGAGCGCGCGCACCGCGTCGTCCGCCGCCTTCCACCAGGCGTCGGAATCCTGCTCGCTCCAGAGCGGCTGCGGGCGCGAGACGTCGAGGGGCGCGCTCGCCTGCGCGACGATGCGATCCTCCTCGTCGGCGAGCACGGCCTTGACGGCGGACGTGCCGAGGTCGATCCCTAAGAACATTCGACACTCCATCGCGTCGCGAAGAGTCCGAGGTCGATGCCTGAGAACATGAAGCCTCCGTCGCGAGGGTGGCGCAGGCGCGGCCGGCCTGTCGAGCATGGGAATCGATGCTCAGGCGGCGACTTCCGTGCGCTTCCCCGGCGTGAAGCGGACGGGCATCGTCCGAGGACCGGAGATGAAATTCGAAGGGAGCCACTCGGGCTCGGCAGTGAGCTCCAGATCGGGCATCCGAAGCAGCACCTCTCGCAGCATCGCATCGATCTCGACCCGCGCGAGCTGTGCCCCGAGACAGAAGTGCGCGCCGGTCGCGCCGAACGCAACGTGATGATTCGGCGTGCGGCCGACGTCGAGGCGGTCGGGCTCGTCGAAGACGGCGGCGTCGCGATTGGCGGCGCCGTAGTAGAGCACGACCTTGTCGCCCTCGCGAATCGCCTGGTCGCCGATCTCGGTATCGCGCGTCGCCGTGCGGCGCATGTACACCACGGGACTCGTGAAGCGGAGCAACTCTTCTCGCGCCGTCGGCAGGAGTCCATCGACGTCCGCGCGCAACCGCGCGAGCTCGTCCGGGCGCTCGAGAAGCGCGAGCATGCCCGCGGCCACGAGGTTCCGCGTGGTGTCGCCCCCCGCGTCGACCAGAAGCATGAAGAAGAGGTTGAACTCCATGTCGGTCAGCCGCTTTCCGTCGACCTCGGCCTGCAGGAGCGCGCTGGCGAGATCGTCTCCCGGATTGGCCTTCTTCTCTGCCGCGACCCGCGCGGCATAGGAGAACATCTCGATTCCGGCAGCAATCTGGGCCTCCTGCCCGACCGCCTCCGCCGAGGAGTGGATCGTCTCCGTCAATTGGTAGAGCTTCCGACCGTCCTCGAGGGGGAGACCGAGCAGCTCCGCGATCACGTAGGACGGCAGCTCCCCGGCGACGTCCGCCACGAAGTCGCATTCGCCGCGGGGCGCGACCTCGTCGACGATCTGCGCGGCGAGCCGTTCGATCCGCGGCGCGAGGGCACGCGCGGCCCGCGGCGTGAACGAGCCGCTCACCAGCCGACGCAGCTGGGTCTGCTTCGGCGGGTCGCACATCAACATCATCTTGTCGTCGGTGACCGGCGCGTCGCGAACCGGCACGTCCCCGATCATGATCGAGGGCTCGTTCGAGAAGAGCGCGTGGTTGCGGCTGATCGCGCGCACGTCGTCGTAGCGGGTGATCGCCCAATAGCCGGGCCCGCCGTCGGGCTCCGGATGACGATGCACCGGCTCGTGCTCGCGCAGCCAGCGGAACTGGTCGTGGGGTTGGCCGCCGTCGTAGCTCTTCGCGGCGAGCAGATCGATGTCCACGTGCTTCTCCCTCGCCGGACTCAGCCCAGCTGATAGTCCTCGAAGCGCGGCTTCTCCATCTCCTCGGTGAAGCGCGAGAAGGGGAAAGGCCAGACGAAGGGCACGCCACGATCGTCGAGGTACCAGCTCCGGCAGCCGGTCGCCCAGACGGTGTTCGCTGCCGCGGCCACGCGCTCCTCCTCGAATCGAACGGCTGCGTCCTCGCTCGGCGCCGCGAAGCGCTGCTCGGATCGCCCGACGTGCTCGACCAGGCGCATGAGATAGGCGAACTGCATCTCCGCCGTGCTGATCAGCGAGAAGTTCCCGACCGGGCTGTTCGGCCCGTTGAGCATGAAGAAGTTCGGGAAGCCGGGGATCCCCACCGACATGTAGGCGGACGGGCGATCCTTCCAGACGTCGTCGAGCAGCACGCCGTCGAGTCCGCGGACGGTCATCGGCCGCACGAAGGCGTCGACGTGGAAGCCGGTGGCACAGACGAGCACGTCGAGTTCGTGGAGCTCCCCGTCCTGCGTGCGGACGCCGCCCGCCTCGACCCGCTCGATTCCGGACGTCACCAGCTCGGATTGGGGGAGCTGGATCGAGTCGTAGAACTCGTGGGAGATCACGAGGCGCTTGCAGGCGGGGGTGTAGTCCGGGGTCAGCGCCTCGCGCAGCGCCGGATCCCGCACATGCTCGTCCAGATACGCGAGGCAGGTCCGTCGCGTCTCCTCGAACAGGTCGCTGTTGCCGTCGAGGACCTGCGTGGCGAAGCCGGTATGGAAGGCCGCGTCGAGCTCGTCGTGCATCGCCTGGAGCGCAGTGGCGTCGCTCCGGAAGAGCGCGCGCTGCTCCTCGGTGTATTCGACCTGCTCGACCGGCACGACCCACTGCGCGGTCCGCTGGAAGAGCTTGAATGCGCTCGTGCGCGGCGCGAGGGCGCCGGTGATCTGGACGCCGCTGCTGCCGTTGCCGATCACGCCGACGCGCTTCCCGTCGAGGGGCACGTCGTGGTCCCAGCGCGCGGAGTGGAAGATCGCGCCGTCGAAGTCGTCGAGCCCCTCGATGTCCGGCCGCTTCGGGTGGTGCAGGATGCCGGTCGCCGCGAGCACCCAGTCGAAGCGCCCGACGAAGCCCGAGCCGCTCTCGACTTCCCAGGCGTCCCCGAGCCATTCGCATCGAACGACCGGATCGGAGAAGCGGATCTCTTTCTCGATCTCGAAGCGCTTCGAGACGTCCTCGAAGTAGGCCTGGATCTCGCCCCCCGGCGACGACATGTAGTGCCAGTCGGGATTGAGCGCGAAGGAGTAGGAGTAGAGGTGGGACGGGACGTCGCAGGCGATCCCGGGGTAGGTGTTCTCGCGCCAGGTGCCGCCGACGCGTTCGGCCTTCTCGAAGACGGTGAAGTCGTGTCCGGCCTCGCGAAGCTTGATCGCGGCGAGCAGGCCGGACATGCCGGCGCCGATGATGGCGAAGGAGGCGGGGCGGTCGGAAGGCATCGGAGATCCTCTCGGCGGTGATGCGGCTGGATCATGATGGCCGAATCCAAAGGGCCCCACCACGGGCAAGACGGCGGCAACGGACCGCCGCCCTCCCCCGCCAACCGGTGGATCCGAGGGTATGCTCGGGACCTCTCGATCGACCAGGAGCAGCTGCCATGGCCAACGCCGTCTCGACCGCCGACTCGCCCTACGCCCACATCGTCGACCCGGATTGGTACGAGGCGAACGGCTACCCCCATTCGACCTGGGACGAGCTGCGCGCCGAGCGACCGATCCATTGGGTCGAGCGCGAGCGCGGCGACTCGTTCTGGGCGCTCACGAAGCTCGCGGACATCACCAACGTCGGCCGACGCCCTGAGGACTTCAGCAGCGAGAGTCCGGTCGTCCGCGACGCCGAACAAGAGCAGGAGGGACCGGGCAACCTCCCCGCCGTCCTCATCCAACTCGACCCGCCGATCCACTCGAAGTACCGCCAGCTCGTCAGCAAGCGCATGACGCCCCGCAAGGTCGACGCCTTCCACGATCAGATCGAGCAGATCGCCGTCGGGATCCTCGACGACCTCGAGGAGAAGGAAGCGACCGGCTGCGACTTCGTCGAGACGGTCGCAGCTCCGCTCCCGATCGCGGTGATCGCCTACCTGCTCGGGGTTCCGGCGGCGGATTGGCGCAAGCTCTACACCTGGACGAACGAGAGCGCCGGAGCGAGCGATCCCGAATTCCGACGCGACGGCGAGAGCGCACGAGAGACGATGGAGCGGGCGAACGTCGAGCTTTTCACCTACTTCGCGGGCCTGCGCGAAGAACGGCTGAAGGAGCCACGGGAGGACCTGATCACGCTGCTCGCCAACGCCGAGGTCGACGGCGAGCCGCTACCGCTGATCGACATCCTCGCCTTCTACCAGATCCTCGTGGCGGCCGGGAACGAGACCACGCGCAACGCCACGAGCGGCGGCTTGCTCGCCTTCATCGAGCACCCCGACGAGATGCGGAAGGTCCAGGCCGACCCGACCCTGATCAAGCCCGCGGTGGAGGAGATCCTCCGCTGGACCAGCCCGATCATCCACTTCGGGCGGACGGCGACCCGCGACACGGAGATCGCCGGCCAGAAGGTCCGCGAAGGCGAGGTCGTCGGGATGTTCTATCCGAGCGCGAACCGGGACGAAGACGTGTTCGAGGACCCGTACAGCTTCCGCGTCGATCGCAAGCGCAACCCGCACATCGCCTTCGGCGTGGGCGAGCACTACTGCCTGGGCGCCCACGTCGCGCGGCTCGAGCTGCAGGTGATCTTCCGCCACCTGCTGCCGCGCCTCGAAGAGGCGTCCGTCGTGGGGCCGATCGACCGGCTGCGGTCGTGCCTGATCGGCGGCGTGAAGCGGCTGCCGATCGAGTATCGACTGAGGCGCGCCTAGCGTCCTAGAGCCGGCCCTCGACGTACTTGCCGATGTCGGCCAACGCCTGGCGCCCCTCCGGCAGCATGTCCGCGAAGGTCTGCCAGACGTGGAGCATGTCGTCCCAGACCTCGAGCTGGACATCGACGCCCGCCGCCTTCGCCCTCGCCGCGAAGTCCTCGATCTCGCCGATCAGGACCTCCGCCGTTCCCGCCTGAATGAGCAGCGGCGGCAAGCCGGCGAGATCCGCGAAGATCGGGCTCGCGGTCGGTGCCTTCGGGTCCGCGCCCGCCATGTAGGCCTTCGCGAAGACCTCGAGGACCGGCGGTGAGAGCATCGGATCCCGGGGCGCCACCTCCTGGATGCGCGCGCTCGAACACGTCATGTCGACCCAGGGCGAGAGGCAGAGGCCCGCCGCCGGGAGCGGATCGCCCGCGTCGCGCAGCGCTATCAGCGTCGCGACGGTGAGCCCTCCCCCCGCCGAGTCGCCGCCGATCGCGGTCTTCGCCGGATCGGCGCCGTTCGCGACCGCCCAGCGATAGGCGGCGACGGCGTCGTCGACGGCGGCCGGGTACGGGTGCTCGGGCGCGAGTCGGTAGTCGACCGAGAGCACCCGCGCACGAGCGGCGCGGGCGAGGTTCGAGCAGAGACCGCGGTGACTCTGGACCGAGCCGATCCCGTAGCCGCCGCCGTGGTAGTAGACGATCGTCCGCCCATCCGCGCAGTCGTCGGGCGTGTTCCACTCGGCGGGGACGCCTCCCGCGTCGGCCGCAGCCCACGCGACGTCCGGCGGCTCCGGGTACGGCGGGGCCGCCGCCATGCCGGCGCGCATCGTCTCGATGTCGCCGCTCCCGAGCGGGTTGGTGGTGCGCATCATCTCGACGAGCTCTTCGTGTTCGGGGCTGGGCATGATCGGCAGTCTCCTCGGGCGGATGGGTTGCTAGGCGCGCGCGGCGAGCTGCGGCGCGATTCGACCCGCCATCAGCGGCAGATCGAGGTAGGTCTTGATGCCGGGTCCGGCTTCGCAGACGTAGGGGATCGCGCTCACGCAATGCATCGCCGTCACGACGATGCCCTTGTTGCGCACGAGTCCCTCGGCAACCGAGTGCGGGTGCCAGCCCTTGAACGTGAGCAGCGTGTCGGGGTCACCCGTGATGCCGACTTCGAAGCGCGGGCCCTGCTCGCCCGCGGTCCACACGACGTCGGGGTCGGTGCCCGGGATCGGCTCGAAGCCCTCGCTGCCCATGTGCCAGTTGACCGCGGCGGTGATGACGGGCTCCCCCGCGACGAGGCCCTGCCAGCAGAAGCGCTGGGCCGCCACGAGGCCGGGCTCGATCACTCCGATCGGCGTGTCGATCGCCTGCGTGGCCACCGCGATCGAATGCGTGGTGCGCTTGTCGTCGTCGAGGGTCACCCCGAGCGCATCCGCGACCATGTCGATCGACTGGAAGAAGCCGCCGGCGAGGAGATTGCCCATCGGGCTCGACTTCGCGTCCTCGGGCGTCTTTCCGAAGAGCATCATCTCGCCCACGACCTCGGGCGCCGCGTAGGTGCGGATGTCCGAGAACTCCTCCGCGCGCACGTGCGTGATCGCGCGCGAGAGGCCGGAGACCATCAGCGGGAAGCGCTCGGTGATGCCCCCGGGATGGATCCCGGTGCCGTGCAGCGTCGCACCGCCTTCGGCGCAGGCCTTCTCGACGTCGGAGGTGTCGATCCGTTTCGGATACACCCAACCGAGGGGCGTCACGATGTCGAGTCCGGCCGAGAGGATTCGGCACACCTCCTGGGGGTTCGCGACGAGCGGGCTGTAGCAGACGCAATCCGCGCCGAGCGCGAGGAGCGCATCGACGTCGCGCGTGGCCTGCACGCCGATGGGATCCCGCCCGATCAGCTCGCCCACGTCGCGGCCATCCTTCGCCTCGCCGTGCACCCAACATCCGACGAGCTCGAGCTCGGGATGATCGAGCACGCCCTCGATCGCCGCGCGGCCCACGCCGCCGGTCGCCCATTGGATCACTTTGTACGTCACGTCGCTCGGTCTCCTCGGCGGATGCGGACTCAGACTCGGACTCAGACTCGAAATAGGACTCCCGATTCTAACGACTCGATCGCCCTCCGGAGGACCGCTCTCGGCACCTCCCCAACGCCCCGACATCCGGGCTAGAGTCGGCGCCGCCGTGCGCGCCCGAATCGAAACCCTGCTCGAAGCCCTGGGGCACTTCGCCTATCGAAGAGCCTGGCCGCTGCTGATCGTGGTCCTCGTCGCGATCGGCGCCGGCGCGTCCCAGATCCCGACGATCGAGATCAAGACCTCGATCGACGACTTCCTGAATCCGGGCGATGCCGCGAAGGTCGCCTACGACGCGTTCCTCGAGCAGTTCGGCCGGGACGACATCATCATGATCGTCGTCGAGCCGGACGAGGTCTTCTCGCTCCCGACCCTCGAGCGCATCCGTGACCTGCACGAAGCGATCGAGGACGAAGTCCCCTACGTCCGCGAGGTCCAGAGCCTCGTCAACCTGCGCGAGACGCGCGGCGAAGACGACACCCTCGTGGTCGGCGACTTCATGGAGGAGTGGCCGACCACCGACGCCCAGGTCGCGGACCTGAAGGCGCGCGCCCTGGCGAATCCCCTCTACGTCGACTTCTTTCTCACGCGCGAAGCGGACCTCACGATCCTCACCGTCGAGCTCGAAGCCTTCGCCGAAGAGTTCGACGACGCGAGCGCGTTCACCGGGTTCGACGACGACGCGTCGCCGGAGGTCGAGCCCGCCGAGTCGCGACTCAGCGGAGCGCAAGAGAGGGCGGCGGTCGAGGCCCTGGACTCCATCGTCGCGCGATTCGAGGGAGACGAATTCAAGCTTTACGCGGGCGGCGCTCCCGTGCTGAATGTCGCGATGATGCGGACGCTGATCGTCGACGTCGTCCAGTTCACGATCATCTCGACGTTCCTGATCGCGTTCTTCCTCCTGCTCGTCTTCCGTCGCGCGCTCGGCGTGTTCATCCCGCTGACCGTCGCGCTCCTCGCGGTCGTGAGCACCCTCGGCGTGATGGGCACCGTCGGGCTCCCCTTCATGCCGATCTCCGAGATCGTGCCTTCGTTCCTGCTCGCGATCGGCGTCGGCGCGGCGGTGCACCTGATCGCGATCTTCCTGCAGCGCCTCGAGGCGGGCGCCTCGCGCGAAGAGGCGATCGTCGGCGCGCTCACCCACTCCGGGCTCCCGATCATCATGACCGGGCTCACGACGGCCGGTGGCATGGCGTCGTTCGCCGCCGCGTCGCTCCGGCCGGTCGCGATGTTCGGTGTCGTCGCGCCGCTCGGGATCCTGCTCTGTCTGACGCTGACCCTGACCCTCACGCCGTCCTTGCTCGCGATCGTGCCGGTTCGGGCACGCGAACCGCGACCGAACGGAGAGCAGTCGCCCTCCGTACGTCTGCTGACCCGCGCCGGCGAGCTCGCGCTCGATCGGTCCGGCTGGGTGCTCGGCATCTGTGCGGCGCTCACGGTGCTCGCGCTCGTCGGCGTGCTCCAGCTGCGCGTGAGCTTCGACAGCCTCGAGTGGTTCCCGGACGACATGCCCGCCAAGGTCGCGACCAACCTGCTCGGCGACCGTTTCGGCGGCGCGATGGCCCTCGAGCTGCTCGTCGACACAGGCGAGGAGAACGGCCTCCACGACCCGAAGGTCCTGAACGCGATCGATCGCGCGCGACATACCCTTTCCGGGATCCAGGTCGGGCCGATCATCGCGGGCCCGAGTGTCTCTCTCGTCGATGTCGTCAAGGAGATCCACCAGGCGCTCAACGAGGGACGAACCGATGCCCGCATCGTGCCTGACGACAAGACGCTGATCTCTCAGGAGCTGATCCTCTTCGAGAACAGCGGGACCGACGATCTCCAGGACGTCGTCGACACCGAGTTCCGGCTCGGGCGCTTCACGATCCGTATTCCGATGATCGACTCGATCTTCTACGAGCCCTTCTCGGACGAAGTCGAGGCGATCCTCGACGAGCACATGCCCGAGGGCGTGAACGCGTCGATGACTGGCATGATGATGGTCTCGCGCCGGACCTTCGGCGCCTCGATGGAGACGATCATGCGCTCCTACGGGATCGCACTCGCCGTCATCACGCCGCTCATGATGCTCCTGCTGGGGAGCGTCCGCCTCGGCTTGATCGCGATGATCCCGAATCTCTTCCCGATCGTCCTGACCCTCGGGCTGATGGGCTGGACGGACCAGCCCCTCGAAATGTTCTCCCTGCTGATCGGGAGCGTCGCCCTCGGCCTCGCGGTCGACGACACCATCCACTTCATGCACGGCTACCGAAGGACCTTCCTCGCCACCGGCAGCATCGAGATCGCCGTCCGCGAGACCCTGCAGACGACCGGCCAGGCGCTCCTCTTCACGAGCGTGGTCCTGACGTTCGGTTTCCTCGTCTATCTGGCGAGCGACCTCAACAACCTGACGCGCTTCGGCGTGTTCACCGCGTTCTCCGTCACCATGGCCTTCCTGGCGGACGTTCTCTTCGCACCGGCGCTGATGAAGGTGACGACGCGCTGGAGCAGCCTGCGTCGGAACTCCGCGGCGAACGTCAGCCCAGCCGCGGACGCGGTCCCGGCCGAGTAGGCAACCGGCGAGCGGCGTGCGATGCTGAGCAGGCGCACCCTGCGCGTCGGAGGTGTCCCATGCAGATCGGCGTCGTCTTCCCCCAGACCGAGATCGGGGACGATCCCGACGACGTCGCGCGCTTCGCGACGACCGCGGAGTCCCTCGGCTATCGCCATCTGATCGCCTACGACCACGTGCTCGGCGCGAACACGGCGAGCCGCCCCGACTGGTTCGGTCCCTACACGTCGAAGAGCCGGTTCCATGAGCCCTTCGTCCTCTTCTCGTATCTCGCCGGGATCACCCGCACGATCGGCTTCGCCACCGGCGTCCTGATCCTGCCCCAGCGACAGACCGCCCTCGTCGCCAAACAAGCGGCGTCCCTCGACGTGATGTGCCGCGGTCGTCTTCGCCTGGGGATCGGCATCGGATGGAACGCGGTCGAGTACGAAGCCCTCGGCGAGAACTTCAAGAACCGCGGCCGGCGCAGCGAAGAGCAGATCGAGGTCATGCGAAAGCTGTGGGCGAGCTCCGAGGTCGAATACGACGGCCAGTGGCATCGCATCCCCGACGCCGGAATCCTGCCGCTCCCGCCGCGCCAGGACATCCCGGTCTGGATCGGCGGCTTCGCCGACGTGATTCCCGACCGCGTCGGCCGACTCGGCGACGGCTGGATGCCGATGGCGAGCCAGCGCCTGCCCGAGGACATGGCGCGCATGCGCCAGGTCGCCAAGGACCACGGCCGGGACCCCGACGCGATCGGCATCGAGTGCATCATCCCGCCCTCCGCCACCCCGGACGACGCGCGCGCGAGGATCCGCGAGCTCGAGGACCTCGGCGTCACCCACGTCGCCTACTCGATGATGAACCTCGACCTCACCACGCCGGCCGCGCACATCGACGCCTTGAAGGGTGTCTGGGACGCTGTCGGCGACCTCGCGTCGTAGGTCCGGGCGGATGAGCAACGCCCTCTCGTACGACACCGGCACCGACGAGCTCCTCTGCGAGATCCGCGACCGCGTCGCGACGGTCACCTTCAACCGACCCCACAAGAAGAACTCGCTCTCGGATCAGCTCTCCCCGGCGCTGCGCCGAATCCTACCGGAGCTCGAGGTCCGTCCGGACGTCGGCGCCCTGCTGCTGACGGGGACCGGCGAGGCGTTCTGCTCGGGCGGGGACGTGAGCGGCATGGGCGGGGGCGCGCCGGACGACGACGGGCCTCGGCCGAGCGTCGACGAACGCGTGGCCGACCTGATCCACCGACAGGAGGCGATGACCCTCAAGCTCTACGAGTTCGCGAAGCCGACCGTCGCCGCCCTGCCCGGCCCGGCCGTCGGCGCGGGCGCTTCGATCGCCCTCGCGACCGACCTGCGCGTCGCGAGTCCGCGCGCCTTCCTGATGACGGGCTTCGCGAACATCGGTCTCTCCGGCGACTACGGCGCGAGCTGGCTGCTCAATCGGCTCGTCGGGCAGGCCAAGGCGAAGGAGCTGATGTACCTGACCGAGCGCATCCCTGCGGAGACGCTGCTCGAGCTCGGACTCGTGAACTTCGTGTACCCCGAAGAGAGCTTTCGTGACGACGCCTTCGAGCTCGCGCGGCGCCTCGCGAACGGACCGACCCTCGCCCTCTCGCGCATGAAACGGAACCTGAACCGCGGCGCGCTCGTCGGCTTCCGCGATGCCCTCGCCCTCGAAGCGGAGCACATGGTCATGAGCTTCCAGACTGAGGACGCCAAGGAAGCGATCCGCGCCTTCATGGAGAAGCGACCGCCGGAGTTCAAGTCGCGGTGATCGGAGCCAACGCATGATCGAGGGACGTCCGAGCGACACCGCCATCCAGGTGGCCGCGGCCCGCGAGGCCCATCGCCGCTTCGACGAGGGACCGCCGCTCCTCGACGACGTGCACGCCCTGTCGTTCCTCGATGACGAAGGACTCGCCGTCATCGATTCGTACTCGGACGAGGCGACCTGGATCCTGCTCGAAAATCGGCTCTTCCTGCCGCTGCGCGCGCGGCTCGTCGAGGACCGACTCGCGGAGGCCTACACCCGGGGCATCCGGCAGTACGTGATCCTCGGCGCCGGGCTCGACTCGTATGCGTGGCGACAGCCGGAAGGGAGCGAGGCGCTCAGGATCTACGAGGTCGATCACCCGAGCACGCAGAAGTGGAAGGTCGACCGGCTGGCGCAGCTCGGCTGGCCCGTGCCCGACAACACCCGGATGGTCGCCTGCGACTTCGAGGTGACGACCGCCGCCGAGGCCCTCGCCGCGACCGACTTCGACCCATCGGAACCCGCGATCGTGTCCTGGATGGGCGTCATCTACTACCTCGAGCGCGCGACGGCAGACGCGGCGATGGCCGGGTTGGCCGGGATCCTCGCGCCGGGGAGCGAGCTCGTCTTCGACGTCATGCTGCCCTGGGAGGCGATGCCCGAGCGGTACCACGAGATCCGCGAACAGATGGTCGCGTGGCTGAAGGGGGCCGGGGAGCCGCAGAAGAACCGCTATCGGCCCGAAGAACTCGCCGGCGCGGCGCAGGACGCGGGCTTCGGCGAGACCGAGGTGATCGACGTGCCGACGCTCTACGCGCGCTATCGCCCGGATCCACCGAAGGCGCCCCTCACGGAGCGCTTCTTCCTGGCGATCGCCCAGCGTTAGGCGCGGCGCTCAGGCGGCGACCGCGTCGTCCCGCTCGATCGGTTCCTCGGGCTCCTGCTCGGCCCGCCCGCGACCGTGGGTGAGCACGAGCAGCGCCGGCGTCACGGTCACGTCCAGCAGGAACGCGGCGCTGATCGCGAAGGACGTCAGCACGCCGATATTCCACATGTTCAGCATCTCGGAGAGCGTCAGCACCGCGAAGCCGGACGTCAGCACGATCGAGGTGAAGAGCAGCGCCCGCCCCGTCGTCTGCATCGTGGCCTCGACGGCCGCCACCGGGTCGAGCCCCTGCGCGAGATAGCGCCGGAAGCCCGAGATGAAGTGGATGCTGTCGTCGACAGCGAGGCCGATCGAGATGCAGCCCGCGAGCAGGGTGAACATGTCGATCGGGATCCCGACGAGCGGCATCAGACCGAGGGTCATGAGGATCGGCACGAGATTGGGAACCATGCTCACCAGCCCGGAACGCAGACTCCCGATCAGCACGATCATCAGCGGCGTGATCAGGCAGAGCGCGAGCCCGTAGCTCCTCATCATGCTTACGTATGTCGCGTCGACCGATCGCGCGATCAAGGCGGACATCCCGGTGATCGTGAGCGTCCCGACGTCACCGACCTGCGCGCGCAGCACTGGTGCGAACGCATCGAGGAACGGGCTGGTGTAGACGCCATCCTGCCAGCTGGATCGAATCGTGTACCGAGCGCGGCTGAACTGAGGATCCACGACCTCCTCGAGGTCGTCGGATCCCGAGTTCTCGAAGAGGAGGAGCTCCTGGGCCAGGAGTCGGCGATCGTCCGGGATCGTGTAGTAGGCCGCGTCGTTCGCGTTCAGGGCCTGGTGGGTCTCCTTGGCGATGTCGACGAGGGAGATCGTGTGCGTCAGCTGCGCGCCCGCTGCCTTGTGCGCTTCGACGAGCTCGTCGATCGACGCGATCCGTTCGAGGACCTGCGGCTCCTTGAGACCGTCCTCGCGCCCGGTATCGACGACGAGTTCGAACGCGTAGGTCCCCCCGAAGTCCGCGTTCAGCCGCTCGGCGGCCCGCGCGTAGCGATGCTCGTCGGGGAACCAGCTCGTCGGATTCGAGCTCGCATACAGGCCGGTCATCGAGAATCCGGCGCACGCCGTGACCAGGAGCGTGACCACGATGATCGGCCAGGGATGCCGCGCAGAAGCGGCAGCGAGGCCGCCGAGAATGCGGTCCACCGGCGATCCCGGTCGCGCGGCCCTGCCCTTCATCGGGATCAGGACCAGTAGCGCCGGCAGGAAGACCAGGCCGTAGAAGAGCATGGTCGCCACGCCGATCGACGCGATCAGGCCCATCTCCTGGATCGGCTTCATCTCGGCTGCGAGGAACGAGAGGAGTCCAGCGGAAGTCGTGAGTCCGGTCATCAGGATCGGCAGCCCGGAGTGACGGAGCGCATGCTCGAGGCTCGCCACCGGCGCCCGCCCCTCTCCGAGGTCGGTCATGAAGATCGTGACCAGATGGACGGAGTACGACACGCCGATCGCGAGGAGGAAGGAAGGAATCACCTGCGTCGGCGCGCTGAAAGGCAGGCCGAAGGCGCTCGACAGCCCGAACGTCCCGAGGGTCGCCGGCACGACCACCCCGAGACAGAGGAACACGGGGGCGATCCGGCGGAAGAGCACGATCAGGAAGACCCCGATCACGACGAGCCCCGCCCCGAAGAAGCGGGGAACGTCGAGGCCGAGCTGCCGGGTGAGCTCGTAGGTCAGCATCGTGCCGCCGCCCGCGACGATCTCGAAATCGGGTCCCTCATAGCGCGCCGTGATGCGATGGATCGTCTCGATCAGCTCGGCGTTCTCGGACCCCGAGAGGAACGGGCGCTTGGTCGGCTCGGCCGGGGCGCCTTCGTCCTCGAATCCGCCGAGATCGAACTCGTCTGCCCCCACCTCCGTCTCGCCGAGGCCGTCCCCGTAGATCGCGACCTCGATCCGGATCCCGGTCGAACGCAGGTCGTCCGAGAGGATGCCGGTCTTGCGATAGAAGGGGGTCGATTCGACGCGCGACCGGAAAGCGGCGAGCTCTGCTTCCGTGGTCGGCATCTCGTCTAGGAGGTCCTCGACCACCAATTCGTCTCCGCGACCGTAGGTCGATCGGACGTTGACGAGGCTGGTGACTTCCTCGAGGTACGGAACCTCGTTCTCGAGGTCCCGGTGGAGCGACTCGAGCGTGCGCAGGAAGTCGAGGTCGAAGATCTCCGGCGGCGTGATCGCGACGATCGTGACCTGGTCCTGCCCGAACTCCCGCTTGAAGTCGTCGTAGACCGCGCGGACCGGATCGTCTTCGAAGAGGAAGTCTTCGGAGGCCATCTTGACCTCCATCGTCGGAATGAACGTCGAGATGCCGACCGTGAGAAAGGTCACGGCCACGACGATCGGCCAACGCAGTCGCAACACGACGTGCGCCCACGCGCCGAGGCCGTCCTCGATCCGCGTGCGCAAGCCTCCGGGCGCGGGTGTCTCTTCGGGGGTCGGTTGGCTCAAGGTCGACCGATCAGCGCCCCGGCGCGAGCGCTTCGATCGCCTTCCACGGGAGCTCGCCGAAGCCGCCGTCGGGATTCACGAAGTGGATGCAGATCTGAGTGGCGCCGGCGTCGAGGTGACGCGCGAGGAAGTCTTCGATCTGCGTTTCGGTTCCCCAGGCGACGAGCTCGTCGATCAGGCGATCGGAGCCCCCGTCTTCGAAGTCCGCGTCGTCGAGCCCGTATTTCCGCCAGGTCTTGCGATAGTTCTCGAGAGAGATGTTCGTCGCCCCAGCGGCGCGGGCGGCGTTGCGGGCCTTCGTCGGGTCCGTCTCGAGCACGACCTTCACTTCGGGCACGAGCAACGGCTCGGGGCCGAGGATCTCGCGGGCGTCGGCCGTGTGCCCGGGCGGCATGAAATACGGATGCGCGCCCTGGGCGCGGTCTCGAGAGAGCGCGAGCATCTTCGGACCCAGTGCCGCGAGCACCCGCGGCGGGCCGGTCTGGACGGGTTCGGCGTCCCCGGGTGCGGCGTCGGGCCCGAGGAAGATGCTCATGTCCGGACCCCGGTCCATCGCGTCCAGATAGGCGCGCATCGAGGTCACCGGCGGGCCGTAGGTCAGGCCGTGCATCTGCTCGACGATCGGCGGATGCGACACGCCTAGCCCGAGCAGGAACCGACCACCCGACTGCTCGTTCAGCGCGTGGTGGCCGGCGGCCATGACCGCGGGCGCGCGCTCGAAGATCGGGATGATGCCGGTCGCGAGGACGAGATCGTCCGTCGCCGCGAGCAGCTGGGACGCGACGACCATCAGGTCGCGCTGCATCGCCATCGGGTGCCACAGTGCGGTGTAGCCGAGGCTCTCGATCCGCTGGGCGGCGGCAATCCGACCTTCGAGGTCGAGGCTCTCGAGCGACACCCAGATGCCGCGGGGGCCGAGCTGCATGACGGGCTTCCTCCTTGGGGGTACCGAGTATGTCAGGCCGACCGGAGGCGCGCGAGGGCCTCTAACCCCCTTCGGAAACGGCGCTCTCCGCGCGCGTCCGCGCGAGATCCGCCCGCACGCCCCGCGCCGCCAGCAAGCAGGCGCCGGCTGCGAGCACGAAGGCGAAGGAGAGCCACACGAGGCTCCAGCGAACAGCGTCGTCGCCGTAGTGCTGCTCCATCTCGGCACTCATGTAGGCCACGATCAGGGGCCCCAACGCGCTGCCGATCCCGGTTCCGGTCAGGGAGAAGAGCGCGGCCGCCGACGCACGCATCCGCAGCTTCGCGAGGCCCTGCACGAGCGAGAGGAAGGGCGCGCTGTGCATCGCGCCGAGGACCGAGCTCGCGACGCTCCAGACGAAGGCGACCGGAAAGAGCGGCCACCCCGCGGCGAGCTCGATCCGGTGGTCCTCCGGCCAGAGCAGGAACAGGATCATGAAGGGAAGCGAAGCGATCAGCGAGAGCGCGGGCACCCAGAGATAGGCGCGCTCGTCGCGGCGGCTCCAACGATCGGTCAGCCAGCCACCCAGCCAGAGACCGAAGATCGCCGGCAGCGGGGTCGTCAGGAAATACCAGGTGCCCGCAGAGCCCGACCCCATGTCGTAGACCCGCCGGATGAAGCTCGGCTCCCAGGCACCCTTGCCCGACGTGTAGAGGAGCGCGAATCCGTGGGCGATGATCAGCCAGCGCATCGCCGGGAGCGACAGCAGGTACATGCAGTCCTCCCGCAGCGTGCCCTTCTCCTCGCGCGACGCGTCCCGCCCTTCGCTCGCACCGCGGGCGGGTTCGCGAATCGTCGCACGAAACACGAAGGACATGACGACTCCCGCGACGCCGGCGACGACGAACGGAATCCGCCAATCGTAGAGCTCCGCGACCCAGCCCCCGCCCGCCATCCCCACGGCGAGTCCGAGGACCGCCCCGATCGAGATGAAAGAGAGACCGCGGCTGCGGTGCTCAGGCGCGACCGTGTCGGAGACGAGCGACTGGATGGCCGGGCTGGCGCTCGCCTCGCCGATCCCGACCCCCATTCGCATCAGGAAGAGCTGCGCGAAGCCCTGCACCCATCCGGTCGCGATCGTGATAACGCTCCACGCACCGAGCCCGAGCGCGATGATGTTGCGTCGCACGCCGCGATCGGCCCAGCGCGCCAACGGCAGCACAGAGAGGGCGTAGACCACGGTGAAGCTCGGACCGAGGATCCAGCCCATCTGCCGTTCGCTGAGCCCGAGGTCGGCCTTCACGTCGTCGACGAGGATCGAGATGATGTTGCGATCGATCGTGCTCAGCATCATCACGACGACGATCATCGTGAAGAGATAGCGACGGTAACCGGAGCTCGGGAGATCGGGATCGGTCGCGGCGCTCATCGGAATCGACGGTAGCAGCGCGATTCGTGGCTACCGCACCCGCTCGAGATGCGCCATCACCGCAGCCACGACGATCTTCTCCTCGTCCTGGATCAGCCAATGTCCCGCGTCGAGCGCGATCCGTTCGAGCGGACCTTCGACGTACTGCGGAAGCCTCGCCTGCACGCGCTCGTTCACGAACGCGCCGATGTCGTCCTTGCCGTAGACGTACAACACCGACTGGCGAACCCTGGGCATCTCGCCGCCCGGCAGGCTCCCGGGATCGATCGCGCGGTACCAGTTCAGGGTGGCGGTGAGCGCACCCGGCTCCGAGTACATCGCCTCGTACTCGTCGTGATGCGCCTGGGACATCGTCCCCCAGATCACGCGGTGCATCGGAAAGCGGCCCGCGAATCCGAGCAGCGCCTCCGCGAGGCCGGGCACGCGGAAGACCTTCACGTAGGTCGGCGTGTCGGGCTCGACGTCCGGCTCGGGAATCGCCGCGGGATGCGGGATCGAGAGCGAGGCCCAGGACAGCACTCGATCCGGGTGCGCGCCGGCCGCGGCCCAGCCGACGATCGAGCCCCAGTCGTGACCGACGAGGTGGAACGTGTCGAAGCCGACCGCGTCGGCGACCGCCAGGATGTCGTCGACGAGGACCGGCACGCGATAGGCCTCGATGCCTTCGGGCCGTGCGCCCGGGCTGTAGCCACGCTGGTCGAAGGCGACGACCTGGAAGCCGGCCGCCACGGCACGCTCGATCAGGGGCTCCCACATGATCGACGTCTCGGGAAAGCCATGGAGCAACACCAGGGCCGGACCGTCGGCACCGAGGCCGGCCACGCGGGCGCGAAAGTGCATGCCCCGAGCCGCGATCCGGACGAGGGTCGGCTCGCGGAGGGCGCCGCCGTCGTAGACCGGGACCGCCTCGGTCCCGCGGGCGTGGGCGCGGGAGCGGTCGAGGGTGAGCTGGCTACCGAGCCAGACGATCAGTGCCGGCAGCACGGCGAGGGTCGCGAGGACGAGGAGCAGGATGCGCAACGGGGGACCTCCGGGGAAGAGCTTCGCGCCCCCCCTCGACGCGCGAAAGCCGCCGGATCGAACTGAGGGGCAGCATTCGCTCCGGCCACTCAAGGTGCTGGAATCAAAGACGAATTGGATCCGATCGGCAGGCCGGAGCGCTGCCTCGCCGGTCCGTGTAAAGCGCTTTACAGACCGCCCTGGCCCCATCGTCCATTCTGGTCCGCGATTCCCGCGGCGCCCGGCCGCCGCGACTGCGCCGTGACCGGTTGGATCCATCCCGATCCTTTCTCCGGGAAAAGGATGGGCCCGACCCGCTCGGGCCGGAGATCGACGGACGCTCTCCGGCCCGGGCATCGGTGATGCCCGGGCGACAGGCCGAGCTAGGCCGTCTCCGCGCTCCCGCGACCGCCTCGGAGCAGCTTGCCCGAGTAGGTCTGCGTCTCCTTGTCGTCCTCGATCGTGACCTCGCCGTTCACGAGCACGTAGCGGTAGCCCGTGCCGGCGGAGGCGACGCGGTATTCGTCGCCGGGCAGGTCGTGTCGGAAGTTCGGGAACTCGTAGTCGAGCTTCTCGTAGTCGTAGACCACGATGTCTGCGGCGGCGCCCTCGCGGAGCGTGCCTCGGTCCGCGAAGCCGGCGCAGAAGGCCGGCAGCGCCGAGAGTCGCCAGTGCGCCTCCTCGAGAGTGAGGAACGCGTGCTCGCGCACGTACTGGGAGATCAGCTCGGTCGCATAGCTCCCGGCGGCGAGGTACTTGAGGTGCGCGCCGCCGTCCGACAGACCGGGGATCACCCACGGATTGTCGAGCAGCTGCTTGATGCCCTCGAGGCCGATGTCGAATTGCGGAGCCTGGAAGCTCGTCTTCAGGTCGTCGGACACGACGAGGTCGCAGAGCGCATCGACCGGATGGACGCTCCGGGCTTCGGCGATCTCCGCCACGCTCTTCCCGACCCACTGCTGGTTCTCGTCCTTCGCGACGGACACGACCCGCGCCTCGTCGACGCCGCCGATGAACTGGTACTTGAGCGGCTCGGCGCGCAGGCGCTCCCGAACCGACTCGTCCGCCAGGTTCGCCAGGATCGTTTCGTTCGCGACGTCCGGCCCGGCGACCTCCTCCCAGACGGGACCCCACAGGTCCCAGTAGTCGAAGGTGAAGAGCAGTGGCGGGTTCTGCGTGATGCCCTGCCCGTAGATTCGGAGGCCCTTCTCTCCGCACGTGTCGAACCACTCGAAGAGGTTCTCGTGCATCTCGATCATCACGTTCGACGCCGGGAGCGCCTGATAGATGATCGGCGCGCCGGAGATCTCGGCGAGCTGCTCCCAGTGGTCGCGGGGCATCGTCGCCCCGGACAGCTCGATGAATCCTTCGCCCCGGTCACCCAGGACCTCTGCGAGAGCGAGCTGCGTCTCGGGCCACATCACGTCCGAGGGCATCGGCGTGCCGTCGAAATCCGACTGCGCCGCGCCACCGGCGGTCGGCGCCTTCGGATCCCCGGGAACACCGAGGGTCTGCGAGGACCAGCCGCACGCACCCGCATCCATCGCCTCGTTGAGCAGCCGCTTGAGCTCCTCGGTCTCTTCCGCGGTCGGCTTGCGTCCGGACTTGGCGTCCTCGAGCCCCATCACCCAGATGAGCAGAGGGTTCACACCGACGTAGGGGAGCAGGTTCACCGCCTTCGGCACGCGGTCGATGCTGTCGAGCATCTGCGGGTAGCTCTCCCAATCCCACGGAATCGACGCTTCCATGGTCGCCATCGGGATCGCCTCGACCTTCGTCATCGACTGCATCGCGCGGTACTGCAGATCCTTCTTGCAGGGCGCGAAGCCGAAGCCGCAATTGCCGACCACGACGCTCGTCACCCCGTTCCAACCGCTGGTCGTGAGGTAGGGGTCCCAGAACACCTGCGCGTCGTAGTGGGTGTGGAGGTCGATGAAGCCGGGCGCCACGACGAGGCCCTCGGCGTCGAGCTCCCGCGCGCCCTGCCCTTCCGGAATCCGACCCATGCGGGCGATCTTGCCGTCCTTGATGCCGACGTCGCCCTTGTAGCGGGGGTTGCGGGCACCATCGACGATCATGCCGTGGCGAATGACGACGTCGTACTTCGGGCTGGAATCGGACATGGCGGGTCTCTCTCGGCAGGTGATTCGTGGACTCGATCTTAGTGCGCGATTCGCGGATGGGGCCACCCCCCGGAGATCGGCCTCGAGAGCCTGCCTGCGCTCTGCGTCGGAGCGCTCGCGAGCCGTGGGGAGCGCTAGCCGAGACGCTCGCGCAGCGTGTCGCAGGTTTCGACCACCGCGCGGCGCGCCGTGTCGACGAACGCGCCCGTCGAGAAGAAGCCGTGCGGCATCCCCTCGTAGCGACGGTGGATCGTCGGGACGCCCTCGTTCGCGAGCCGAGCCGCACAGGCTTCGCCTTCGTCGCGAAACGCGTCGCACTCTCCCGTCACGACGAGCGCCGGCGCGACGCCCGCCAACGACTCCGCGAGCAGAGGCGAAGCCCGCCAGTCGAGCGGGTCGCCCCTCTCTCCGAGGTGTTGCGATCGCGCCCAGTCCACGCCGTCGCGCGTCAGCGCGGCGACCTGCGCGAATTCGGCCGTCGAGGGATGCGATCTGCCGTAGTCCGTGTTGGGATAGATCAGCATCTGAAGCTCGAGCGGGAGCGACGCATCGCGCGCGCGGATCGCCGTCACCGCGGCGAGGTTGGCGCCGGCGCTGTCCCCGCCGATCGCGATCTTGTCCGCGCGACAACCCCGATCGCTCGCGTTCGCAGTGGCCCAGGTCAAGACCGCGAAGGCATCCTCGACCCCGGCCGGAAAGGGATGCGCGGGAGCGAGGCGATAGTCGAAGGTCAGCACGCGGCAACCGCCGCGCTTCGCGAAGGCGCGCGACTCCGGGTCGTATCCGTCGATGCTTCCCGCGACATAGCCGCCGCTGTGCACATGGATAAGCAGGCCCCCGTCGGTCGTCTCGGCACCGTACAAACGCGCGCGGATCGAACCACCCGGACCGGGGATCTCGAAGTCGTCCGTCGCGTCCGATTCTTCCTGAGGCGCGAACCCCAGCTTTCGCATCGCGTCGTAGCTCGATCGGCCTTCCTCGAGCGGCGCCGTGTGGAGACTCGGCGCCGCGGCGAGCGCTTCGAGGATCGGCAGCGTCTGGGGGTCGAGTCGGTCGTGCACGGGACGCCGGTAGTCAGTCCCCGCAGCCGAGTCGATCGCAGGCATATGCGGGCGCCGTCGATCGGCCGTCAGGGCTGCCCTCGCCGCCGGGTCAGCCGCTGCGCGAAGATCGCCACGAGCGCGGGAGCGAGGGTCACGTCGGCCAGGAAGGCGACGACGATCGCCGCGGAGATCGTCACGCCGAACGAGTAGAGCATGAGCAGGTGGCCCCGCGTGCAGACGAGGAAGCTGCAGGTCAACACGAAGGACGTGAACAGCAGCGCCTGCCCCGTGCTCCTCAACGTATGGTCGACCGCTTCCGGCACCGCGTTCCCCGCCTTGAACTCCCGCCGGAAGTTGTGCATGAAATGGATCGTGCCGTCGACCGCCAGGCCGATCACGATCGACGCGCTCATCAGGCTGAGCATGTCGAGCGGGAGTCCGAGCCAACCCATCAGGCCGAGGGTGAAGACGACTGGCGCGAGATTCGGAATCATCGTCATGAGGCCGAGGCGCACGCGGCCGATCAGCATGATCATGAAGAGCGTGATGACTACGAGCGCCGTCGAATAGCTTCGGGCCATCGTCCTGAGCGCCGCGTCGATCGTGTTGCCGACGAGCTCGAACTCGCCAGTGATCTCGTAGTCGAGATCCGGCCCGAGGACACGCGCGATGACCGCTTCTACGGCCACCAGACAAGGCACGACGCCGAGCCGACTCCGGAAGAGCGCGGCCAGGAAAACGGCGGCCACGAGGACCGACAACCCGGTCGCACGGCCCATGTCGGGGACGATCGTTCGCTGCAGGATCGTCGTGAACGAAGCCATGCCGGCCACGTGAACCTCGATCCCGCCCGGGAGTCGCGTGAGAATCGCCTCCACGGCCGCGAGAATCTCGGCGTCTTCGTCGCCGGTGATCGGGCGACGCGAGGCCACCGCCGTCGCGTCGCTGACGTCGTCGAATCCCCCGAGCGCATCGACCTCCCCGAGCGCGGAGTAGCCCTCGGTCTCGACCACGATCATCGTCGAACGACCGTCTTCCGAGAGCATGAAGTTCCGGTAGAGCGGATTCGATCGCGCGCGTGCCTCGAGGGCCGCCAGGGCCTCGGGCGTGTCTGGCCACTCCTCGAGGAGGTCGCGGACCTCGAGGCCATCATTGCTTCCCAGCGTCTCGCGGACGTTCCAGAGGCTCGTCACCTCGACGACGTGCGGCACCTCGTCTTCGATCGCGATGTGCGTGTCTCGCAGGACCTCGAGGAACGATGGATCGAAGACCTCGCCTTCCGGGCGCCGAGCCACCGCGATGCCCGCGTCACGCCCGAAGAGTTCCTTGAATGCGTCGTTCTGCACGACGACCGGATCGTCGTCATGGAAATAACGTCGTTCGAGGTTTCGAGACGGAAGTGGTGGATCTGGGTCCCGAGCGCGCCCGTCAGCAGCAGCACGACGAGGATCACCCGCCAGGGATGAGCCGCGACCCAGCTTCCCCAGGCGCCGAGCGCCGCCTCGATCCGATCCTTCATGCGACGGGCGCGAGCTCCCCGTAGCGCGGGTTGCGCTCGCCCCAGAAGAATCGGTTCGCGTTCTCGTAGAGGAACTTCTCGAGCACGCCCTCACGCAGATCGAGCGCGCGCGCTTCAGTCACGCAGCGTTCCCAATCGAGCGCGGGGTGATCGGACGCGAAAATGATCTTGTCCTTCCCGCGCGTGTTCATGAAGTGGATCAGCTCCGGCGGGAAATGCTTGGGCGCGTAGGCCGAGGTCATCAGGTGGAGGTTCTTGTATTTGATCATCAGCCGCGTCGCGATGCCCCACCAAGGGTCGGCGCCGTGGGCCATACAGAGCTTGAGCTCCGGGAAGCGGACGCAGACGTGATCGAGATGGATCGGGTTCTGGCACTCGCCCGCGACGGGCGGGCCGGGCAAGCCGGTGTTGATCGTGAGCGGCAGGTCCAGCTCGACGCATTTCGTGTAGAGCGGGTAGTAGCGCTCGTCCGAGGGCGGAATGTCCGAGCTGAACGGAACGACCTTCGCGCACACGGTCGGATGGTTTCGCGCGAGCGCTTCCATCTCCCAGAGGCCCTTCATGATCTGCGTCCGTCCCGGATCGACCGAGAGACCCAGGGAGAATCGATCCGGTGCCTTGTCGACGAAGCGAAGGACGCGCTCGGAAGGACGCGCCACATTCAGGGTGACGATCGCGCGCTCGATGCCGAGGCGATCCATCTCCGGCAGGAGATCTCCGGGCTCGAAGCTCCGAAAGAAGTCGTCGCCGCCCTTGAGGTAGTCCTCCTTGACGCGCTTCAGGTATTCGACGTCGGCCTGGTCGCCCATGTCGACGTTGATCCAGCAGTCGATGGCGTTCTGCATGTCGTCCCTTCGCGTCTTGCGCGCTTCAGCCGCCGACGACGGCGGGATCCCCGACGTGGCGATCGATCAACGCGTAGAACGCCGGGCGGCCGGCGCCGTACTTGATGAGGTCCGCCTTCGCATAGCGCGCCGCCTCCGCCGAGATCGGCTTCGCGTCGGCCGCCTTCATGTGTGCCTCGCAGACGCGCTCCATCAGCACGAAGCTGCCGACGGACTCCGCGACGGTCCCGCCGACCGTGAGAAGCCCGTGGTTCGCGAGAACCACCGCGCGATTCTGGCCGAGGGCCTCCGCGATCCGACGCCCCCCGTCCGTGTCCTGCACCTGCACCTCTTCGTCGTCGAAGAGCGCATGGTCCTCGAAGAAGATGCAGGCCTCCTGGGTGATCGGCAGGATCGGCCGACGCTCCGCCGCGAAGGGCGTGCCCCAACCCGTGTGGACGTGGGTGGCGCTCACCGCCTCGGGTCGCGCCATCAGGATCGGGTGGTGGATGTAGTAGGCGGCGAGGTTGATGCCACCGGCGCCGACGCCCTCGACGATCATGCCGTCGGGCCCGACGAGGACGAGGTCCTCGACGCTCGCCTCATGGAAGGACACGCCGTAGCGGAGCAACCAGAAATGGTCCTCTCGCTCGGGATCGCGGGCGCTGATGTGCCCGTCGCCGGTGTCGCCCCAACGCTGCGCCGCCAGGATGCGGTAGCCGAGGGCGACGTCGCGCTTCCTTCGTGCGCGGATCTCCTCGGGAGACCGGGTCTCACCGCGCCCGTCGGCGCGACCGTCGTCGATGAGTTCTTCGAAGAGCGAGGCTTCGGCCATGTCTATCGGTCTCCTGCAATTCGCGGGACCGTGACGGTAGCCGATCCGCCGAGGCTCAGATCGTCGGGTCCATGCTGTAGAGCGCCACGACGTTGTCGTGCAGGATCCGCCGCCGCGCGTCCGCCGGCACCCCCGCGAAGTTCTTCTCGATCCATTGCCGCGACTCCGGGAAGGTCGAATCCGAGTGCGGGAAGTCCGAGGCCCACATGTAGTTCTCCCGGCCGAAGATCTCGTGGGTCGCGGGCGCGACCGGATCGTCCTGGAACGTCGCGAAGAGCTGCCGTCGCACGTAGAAGCTCGGCGGCTCGGGCGGTGTATCCGGCCAGGTCGCCCGGTACTTCAGGTCGACGTGGTCCATCCGGTACATGAAGTGGGGCAGCCATCCGGCGTCGTTCTCGGCGGACACGAAGCGCAGGCCGGGATGCCGATGGAGCACGCCGCCGAACACGAGCTTCGACAGGGACTCCTGGATCTCGTGCAGCACGGTCATGTACCAGACGCCCGGGTGCGCGCTGCCGTGGATCGCGTCGACGACGCCGCTGCTCGTGCGGCCGCGTCCGGCGATGATGTGGAGCGAGACCGGCAGGCCGGCGTCCGCCGCGGCGGCCCAAAAACGATCGTAGGCCGGGTCGTCGAAGGGACGATCCGGCGGCGGCGCCCCCCAGATCATCAGGCCGCGCATGCCCTGCTTCGCGATCTCCTCGACGTCGCGCACGGCGAGGTCGAGATCTTCCAGGGAGACGAGACCGATGCCGACGAGCCGCTGCGGCGCGTGGGCGCAGTACTCCGCGAGCCAGGCGTTGTAGGCGCGGAAGCACGCGCGCTGGAGCTCACCGCCGTCCTCGTTCTCCATCGCGAAGAGCTTCATGCCCAGGGTCGGGTAGAGGACCTCGGCATCGATGCCGTCTAGGGCCTGATCCTCGAGCCGGGCCACAGGGTCCCAACCGGAGGGACGGGCTGCCTCGTAGCCCTTGTCCTGGAAGGCCGCGAGCTCTTCGCCGGATCGGCCGGCGGCGAAGCCGCCGGAAACGGGAAAGGGCCGCGCGCCCTCGGCGACGAAGAGCCAGGCCGGCCCTTCGCCCTCGTTGCGCACGACCTGCGGCGCTCGATCGCGCAGGCCGACGTCGAGTCGCTCCTCCCAGAGCGTCGCGGGCTCGGTCACGTGGGAGTCGGCAGAGATCACACCGTGGGGGGGCATGGCAGCCTCCATTTAGCGACCCGGGCGGCGGGCCCGGCCTCCCTTCGATCCTAGTGCGCGTCGGCGAGGCGCGCCGGCCTCGGGAAATCTCCGGAACCCGGACGGTGGCTCCGATTGACGTCGGCTTCGTCTAAAGGGCGGCAGGCGTCCGTCCGCTACGAGGCCGATCCGAAATCCGTCGACCGGGCGCAGAGATGCGCGCGCGGCGGACCGGATCGGGATTCCACCGGACGCCTAACAGGAAAACCCGGAAGGCGCGCCGAACAACTCCCGGGAAGCTGCTCAATGTCCGACGACTCTCGCCCCGCCCCCGATCTCGAGACCTGCCTCCACGCCTTCCGGCAGCACCTCGCCTCGCCGCAGGACACGCCGCCCGAGTGGCAGGCCATCTTCGCGGATCTCGACGACGAAGCCCGCGCCTGGCTGACGTCGGCCGCCTCGGGCGCGGCCGCCGTGAGCGCGCAGGGCGCGCCGGCAGGCGATGCGCAACAAGCCGCCGCCGACGCCCTCGGCGCGATGCGGCTCGTGCGCGCGTTCCGCGTCCGCGGTCATCTCGAGGCCGACCTCGACCCGCTGCGCCTGACCGAGAAGGTGCCCCACCCGGATCTCTCGCCTGCGACCTACGGCTTCGAAGCCGGGGACCTCGATCGTCCGATCCACGTGGGCGGCCTGCTCGGACTCGAGACCGCCACCATTCGTGAGATCGAGGCCCACACGCGTCGCGCCTACTGCGGCACCCTCGCGATCGAATACAAGCACCTGCAGGACCCGACCGAGGTCTACTGGCTGCGCGACCAGTTCGAGACCACGACGGACGACGGGCTCAAGGCGGAGGGGAAGATGGAGCTGCTCCAGCACCTCACGGCCGCCGAGGGCTTCGAGAAGTTCATCGACGCCAAGTGGAAGGGCGCCAAGCGCTTCGGCCTCGACGGCGGCGAATCGGCGATCCCGGCCCTCGAGCGGATCGTCGCCCAGGGTGCCTCGATGGGCGTCGAGGAGATCGTGATCGGCATGCCCCATCGCGGGCGTCTGTCGGTCCTCGCGAACGTCCTGGGCAAGCCCCTCGACGCGATCTTCGCCGAGTTCCGGGGCCTCTCGACCCTGACGGACGACACCGCCGGCTCCGGCGACGTGAAGTACCACCTCGGCACGTCCTCGGATCGCGTGATCGACGGCAACGAGATCCACCTCTCCCTCGCGCCGAACCCCTCCCACCTCGAAGCCGTCGACCCGGTCGTCGTCGGCAAGGTCCGAGCGCGCCAGCACCAGATGGGCGACGTCGATCGCACGCGCGCCCTCGGCATCCTGATGCACGGCGACGCAGCGTTCGCCGGCCAGGGCATCGTCCCCGAGACTCTCCAGATGTCCGAGCTCGACGGCTATCGGACCGGCGGCACGATCCACCTGATCGTGAACAACCAGATCGGATTCACGACGAACCCGGTCGCGTCCCGATCCGGCCCGTATTGCAGCGACGTCGCGATGGGGGTCCAGGCGCCGATCCTGCACGTGAACGGCGACGATCCCGAAGCGGTCGTCCGTGCAGCGGGGATCGCCCTCGCCTTCCGACAGAAGTTCCACCGCGACGTCGTGATCGATCTCTTCTGCTACCGGCGACACGGTCACAACGAAGGCGACGAGCCGGGCTTCACCCAGCCGCGCATGGTCGCCGCGATCAAGGCCCATGGCACGACCCGGACCCTCTACGCGACGCGCCTCGTCGACGAAGAGGTGATCAGCGAGAGCGACGCCGACGGCATGGCGAAGCGGTGGCGCGACGAGCTGCAGACCGCCTTCGACGCGTCCGAGACCTACACGCCCCGGGAGGCCGACTGGCTCGGCTCGAAGTGGTCCGGGCTCTCGCCGGTGCGCGGCTACGACGCTCGCCGCGGCGAGACCGCGGTGTCGATCGAGACGCTCCATGACATCGGTCGCACGCTCCTCGAGGTACCCGAAGACCTCGAGGTCCACAAGAAGATCCATCGCCTGATCAAGGCGAAGCAGGCGATGTTCGACTCCGGCGAAGGCTTCGACTGGGCGACCGCGGAAGCCCTGGCCTTCGGCGCGCTGCTGCTCGAAGGGCACGGTCTCCGACTCTCCGGCGAAGACGTGAATCGCGGCACGTTCTCGCACCGTCACGCGTCGTGGATCGACCAGCGGGACGAACGCAGCTACGTCCCCCTCGCCCACCTGCGCGAGCAGCAGGGCACGTGCGAGATCGTGAACAGCCCGCTCTCGGAGTTCGGCGTCCTCGGCTTCGAGTACGGCTATGCGATGGCGGAGCCGTCTTCGCTCGTCATCTGGGAAGCGCAGTTCGGCGACTTCGCGAACGGCGCGCAGGTCATGATCGACCAGTTCATCGCCGCCGGAGAGAGCAAGTGGCTGCGCATGAACGGTCTGGTCATCCTGTTGCCCCATGGCTTCGAAGGCCAGGGTCCGGAGCATTCCTCCGCGCGCCTCGAGCGCTTCCTGCAGCTCTGCGCCGAGGACAACATGCAGGTCGTGAACTGCACGACCCCGGCGAACTACTTCCACGTCCTGCGTCGCCAGCTCCACCGGGACTTCCGCAAGCCGCTCGTCGTGATGTCGCCCAAGTCGCTGCTCCGGCACAAGCGCGCCGTCTCGCCGCTCTCGATGATGGGACCGGGCAGTGAGTTCCATCGCGTACTCCACTGCGACACGCTGCCGTCGCCGCCGGAAGAGGCGCAGCAGGTCGTGCTCTGCAGCGGCAAGGTCTACTACGACCTCGTCGAGGCACGCGAAGCGCAGGGTCGAACCGACGTGCACTTCCTGCGGCTCGAGCAGCTCTACCCCTTCCCCGCCGACGCACTGGTCGAGATGCTCGCACCCTATCGCCACTGCCATCTCGTGTGGTGCCAGGAAGAGCCCCGCAACCAGGGTGCCTGGGAGTTCATCCATCCCATGATCGAAGAGATCGCGAGCGAGATCGGCTGCGCTCATCCCGCCCTGCGTTATGCGGGCCGCGATACCGCGGCCTCTCCCGCCACCGGCCTGCACGACCGCCACGCGGCCGAGCAGACAGCGCTCGTCGCGGACGCCCTCACCCTCGGCCGCGCGCCGGAGGGCCGCCTCGCTGCGCGCAAGCGAAAAGGAGCTGACCCGTCGTGAGCATCGACATCGTCGTCCCCGAGCTCGGGGAATCCGTCACCGAAGCGACCGTCGCCCAGTGGCTCAAGGCCCCGGGTGAGGCGTGCGCCGTCGACGAGCCCCTGCTCGAGCTCGAGACGGACAAGGCCACCCTCGAGATCGTCGCGCCCAAGGACGGCGTGCTGGTCGAGATCCTCGTGCCCGATGGGGAGGACGTGGAAGTTGGCGCGTTGCTCGGCCGATTCGGCGAGGCGACAGCCGAGGCGCCTGGACCGTCGTCTGAAACCGCCGAAGCCGCCGCGCCTGCAGAGGCGCCTGCCGAGACCACGCCACTGTCGGCTGCGCCCGCCACTGCGCCCACCACCCCGGCCGCCGCGATCACGCGCAGCGGCGACGGCGACAAGGTCACCGTCGCCGACCTCCTCGCCTACGTCGGTCGCGGATCCACCGAAGCGCTCGAGCGCTCCGGCCCGGCCGTGCGGGCGAAGATCGCCGAGACGGGACTCGATCCGACGACGATCCTCGCGACGGGACGCGATGGGCGGATCCAGATGGAGGACGTGCTCGAAGCGATCGAGTCCGGTCCTCGACCGGTCTCGCTGCCGCCCGCCGCCAGCGACGTTGCTGAGGCACCCGCAGCGGCGCCGCGGGTGGAGCGCGTCAAGATGACCCGCATGCGCCGCACGATCGCGGCGCGACTCAAAGAAGCCCAGAACACGGCGGCGATGCTCACGACCTTCAACGAGGTCGACATGAGCCGCGTGATGGCGCTCCGCGCGCGTCACAAGGAGGCCTTCGAGTCGCGCCATGGCGTGAAGCTCGGATTCACCGGCTTCTTCACGAAGGCGGTCGTCGCGGCCCTCGCGGAGATCCCGGCGGTCAACGCCGAGATCGACGGCGACGACATCCTCTACAAGTACCACTACGACATCGGCATGGCGGTCAGCACCCCGACCGGCCTGGTCGTGCCCGTGATCCGCGACTGCGACCAGAAGAGCTTCGCGCAGATCGAGGCGGACCTCGGGTCCCACGCCGCAGCCGCCCGCGAAGGCAAGCTCGCAACCGAGGACATGACCGGCGGCACATTCAGCATCACGAACGGCGGCGTCTTCGGCTCGCTGCTCTCGACGCCGATCCTGAACCGCCCGCAGTCCGCGATCCTCGGCCTGCACAAGATCCAGGAGCGGCCGATGGTGGTCGACGGCGAGGTCACGGCGCGACCCATGATGTACCTCGCCCTCTCCTACGACCACCGGATCATCGACGGCCGGGAGGCCGTGTCCTTCCTCGTCAAAGTCAAGGAAGGCATCGAGGATCCCGACCGCCTGCTGCTCGACCTCTAGGAGCCCCTCATGAGCGACAAGACCTACGACCTGGTGATCATCGGCGGCGGCCCCGGCGGCTACGTCGCCTCCCTGCGCGCCGCGCGGCTCGGCCTCGTGACGGCTTGCGTCGACCGACGCGAAGGCCTCGGCGGCACCTGCCTGAACGTCGGCTGTATCCCCTCGAAGGCGCTGCTGCACTCCTCGGAGCGTTATGCCTCGCTCGTCCACGATGGCGCCGAGCACGGCATCCAGGTGGACGGGCTGCGCGTCGACCTCGAGGCGATGATGGGCCGCAAGCGCCAGGTCGTCGAAGACCTCGGCAAGGGCATCGCGTACCTGCTCGACAAGAACAAGGTCGACCGGTTCACGGGCACCGCGATCGTGCCTGCAGCCGGCCGCGTCGAGATCGCCCTCCAGGACGGCAGCCACGAGACCTTGACCGCGAAGAATGTCGTGCTCGCGACGGGCTCCGAACCGGTCTCCCTCCCCGGGATCGAGATCGACGAACGCCAGATCGTGAGCTCGACCGGGGCGCTCTCCCTCGACAGCGTCCCCGAGCACCTCGTCGTGATCGGCGCCGGCGTGATCGGCCTCGAGCTCGGCTCCGTCTGGGCGCGTCTCGGTGCGCGAGTGACCGTCGTCGAGTACGCCGACACGGTCCTGCCCGGCATGGACAAGGACGTGACGAAGCAAGCCGAGCGAATCCTCGCGAAGCAGGGCCTCGAGTTCCGCCTGTCCCAGAAGGTGAGCGGCGCAGTCTGCGCCGCCGCCGGGGTCGCCGTCGGGATCGAACCGCGTGACGGTGGGGACGTGGAGCAGATCGATGCGGACGTCGTGCTCGTCGCCGTCGGCCGCAGACCGGTCACGGCCGGGCTCGGCCTCGACGCCCTCGGCGTCGCGACCGACGATCGCGGCTTCATCCAGGTCGATGACGCCTTCCAGACCTCCGTTCCGGGCGTCTACGCAATCGGCGATTGCGTGCCGGGCCCGATGCTCGCTCACAAGGCCGAAGAAGACGGCGTCGCCTGCGTCGAAGGCATCGCCGGCAGCCACAGCCACGTCGACTACGCACGCATTCCCGGCGTCGTATACACGACGCCGGAGATCGCCGCGGTCGGCCAGACCGAGCAGGCCCTCAAGGAGAGCGGCGTCGCCTACTGCGCAGGCAAGTTCCCCTTCTCCGCGAACAGCCGCGCGAAAGCGACCGGCGAGACCGACGGCTTCGTGAAGGTGCTGGCCGAGAAGCGCACGGGCCGCGTCCTCGGCGTCCACATCGTCGGCCCGATGGCAGGTGAGCTGATCCAGGAAGCCGTGTTCGCGCTCGAGTTTAGCGCGACCGCGGAAGACATCGGCCGGATGTGCCACGCGCATCCGGGCATGGGTGAGGCCGTGAAGGAGGCGGCGCTCGCGAGCCTGGGGCGGGCGATTCACGCGTAGCTTCGGGCGGTTGAGCCGGACGTCTTGCGCTCGGTTCTGATGGGGTGGTCGGGTGTTAGGCGAACGCTCTGCCTTGGGGCGTGATCGAACGTCGAATTTCGTTCAGATGTTAGTCTTGGACTCGACTCGGTAGACCATCGCCCCTATGCTTGTTAGGCGATGGAAGTCCCCCAGCAACTCTCGATCGATCAGTGCTTCGTACATCGCCGCGCGGCATCGCGTCGGAAGAAGAGGCCCGGTCGGAAGTCTGCTCCGCGTGCGCGAGTTCTTCATCGGGAGCGCGTTGCGGTCCGGAAGGAACACCCGGTCCACGTCACGCTGCGCATGCGTCGGGACGTGCCTTCGCTTCGGAATGGGCGCTGGCTTCGCGCGTTTCGCGAGACGCTCGAGCGGGGATGCGAGCGCGGTGACTTCCGCGTCGTCCACTACTCGGTCCAGCGCGACCACGTGCACATGATCGTCGAAGCGACGGACAAAGAGGCGCTCGCGTCAGGGATGAAGAGCATCGGCGCTCGCATCGCGTTGGCGGTGAACCGCGTCTTCAAGAGGAAGGGGCGCGTTCTCGATGGTCGCTTCCACTCGGTGGTGCTCTCTACGCCGCGACAAGTCCGGAATGCGCTCCGCTACGTGCTTCTCAACGATCGGAAGCACCGACGACAGCGAGGCGAGCCGCTCGACCGAAGCAACGCGCCCGATTCCGCCTCTTCCGGCCGCTTCTTCGAAGGCTGGAAGGAGCGGATCAGGGCGATCCCGAGGATCGAGGTCGCACGGCCAAGATTCTGGCTACTCGCCAAGGGCTGGCAGAGAGGCGGCGGCCCGATCTCCCTCTCGGAAGTCCCGGGCTAACCCGGCCCGACGGCACGGCGTCCGAGCGCCCCAACCGCAACCCACGAGCGAAACCAGAGGGAGCCACCTCCCCCATCAATACCGATGGCAAGGCCCCCGAGCACCCAAAGCGCCACGCACGAACGAAAGCGCCCGAGCCCCCTACCCCAAATCCGCCCGGCGCTCCCACCAAGGCTGCTCGCGCTCGAGCTGGCCGGCCAACCGGTACAGCGTCGCCTCGCCGTCGATTCGGCCCATGAACTGGATGCCGATCGGGAGGCCGTCGGCGTTCCAATGGAGCGGGACGGACATGGCGGGGTTGCCGGTGATGTTCGCGAGCTGCGTGTAGCCCGTGGTCTGGAGGAGCGCCCGGGTCTGCTCGCCGCGATCCGGATTCGAGAGGGACAGCACGCCGAGGGGCTGCGGCGGCGCGGCCATGGTCGGCGAGAGGATCACGTCGTAGCGGGTCATGTGGTCCGCGAGCGCCCTGCCGGTCGCGTGGAGCATTCGGGTCGCGCCGACGTAGTCCGCGGCGGTGCGACTCTCCGCGAGCTGCACCATCGCCCAGGTTCCCGGCTCGACGTCATCCTCGTCGAGGGGGCGGCCGAGCTCCGCAGCCCGCTCCTCGAGCGTCGCGCGCGTGTTCGCGCTGATCACGGTGACTCCGGCCAGGGCGAGACCTTCCGGAACGCCTTCGAAGGGCGCTTCCTCGACGTCGTGTCCGAGGGCACGGCACAGCGCGATCGCCTCTTCGAGGCCGGCCAGGCAATCGTCGTCGGGCGCGAGACCATTGAAGGCCTGGCGCTGGACGGCGATCCGCAGCTTGCCGGGCGCCTCCGACACCTCGTCGAGCCACGGCCGCGCCGGCGGTTGCGCAGCGTAGGGCGCGCCCGGATCGCCGCCTGCGGTCGCGTCCAGGAGGGCGGCGCTGTCGCGAACCGAGCGGGAGACGGCGTGGACGGTGCTCATGCCCGCCCAGCCCTCACCGGCCTGGGGTCCCATCGGCGTTCGGCCACGCGTGGGCTTCATGCCGAAGAGGCCACAGCAGGACGCGGGAATCCGGATCGAGCCGCCGCCGTCGCTGGCATTCGCGAGCGGGCCGTAGCCCGCGGCGACGGCGGCCGAAGCGCCACCGCTCGAGCCGCCGGAGGTGTGCGTCGTCTTCCACGGGTTCGCGGTCTGCCCGAAGAGGCGCGACTCGGTGGACGTCGTCAGGCCGAATTCGGGGGAGTGGGTGCGTCCGAATAGCACGAGCCCTGCGCGGCGATAGCGCGCGACGAGCTCGCTCTCGACCGTCGGAACGTACTTCTCGAAGAGACGGCAGCCGTTCGTGAGCGGCGACCCCGGGATCGCGAGGGCGAGATCCTTCAACAGGAACGGCACGCCACGGAACGGTCCTTCCGGCAGGCCGGCTTCGATCGCGCGCCGCGCCGCGTCCTCGAAGCGCCCGACGATCGCATTGTAGCGGCCATCCCGGGCGTCGATGCGCGCGAGTGCCGCGTCGAGCAGTCCGTCCGGGGTGGCGTCGCCGTTCGCGACGAGCTCGGCCAGGCCGAGGCCATCGAAGTCTTCGAAAGAGTCCATGCCGTGTCCCTCCGCATCGCTGCGAGGGACAGCATAACCCGATCGCGGCTCAGTCGTCGCCGAGCACGGTGCCGTCCGGGATGTGGACCGGCGCGTCGGACTCGTTCACGAGCCGAACGTCGCCTTCGGCGACGACCCCGGCGCCGAACACGTGGTCACCGATCACCTGGAAGCGACGACACTTCGCGAGCGAAGGCGCGCCGTGCGGAAAGCGGGCCTGCAGGTCTTCGACGTGCCCGAAGTGGCGCGCGTCCAGGTCGACGACCCGCTCGCGCGCGGCCTCGGGATCACTCGCGACCATGCGCGCATCGTCGGTCATCACGTAGGCGTCCGACCACAGGGTCAGCAGATCGTTCGTCGTCTTCACCGGCGCGAATCGCTCTCGCGGCACGACGATCGCGCGCGCGCCCTCGAAGCACTCGATCGCCGAACCCATCGCGGTCTCGAGCTGGAGACACCGCGGGCTCTCGGCGTCCGTTGGCGAGACTCGCTTCTCGTTGACGATGACCGGGAGCGCCGGTCCGCCGGGATTCGTCGCCAGCACGTCGGCCAGGGCATCGAGGTCCAGCCAGAGGTTGTTGGTGTTGAAGTAGCGATGCGTCGTCACGTCCTGGAACGCGCCCAGGTCTTCGTTCGGGCACTGCGCCACCTCGCGCAGGATCAGCGCGCCGTCGCGCATGGCGAGATGACCGCCCTTGCGATCCGCTTCGGTGCGCTCGCAGACCTCCATCACGAAGGGCACGTCATCCGCGGCCATCCAGTCGAGGATTCGCGGGTCGAGCACGGCCCCGAGATTGTCGGCGTTCGAGATGAAGGCGTAGCGGACGCCGCGGCCGCGCAGGGCTTCGAGCATGCCGGAGCTCGCGAGCGCGATGTAGAGATCGCCGTGGCCCGGCGGGCACCACTCGAGGCTCGGATCCGCCGGCCACATCACGGGGGACCAGTCGGTCGCGTCGACGCGCGGGACCCGGTGCTGCACGAAGTCGAGGGCGAGCGGACCGTCGAGCCCGGGATGATTCGAGAGCGCCGCGAGGGAGTCGTCCCGGGTGCGATAGCTGTTCATGAGCACGAGGGGCAGCTCGACCGGAGGGGACCACGCGGCGCGCTGGGCGATCACCTGGCGCGCGGTCAGGTCCAGGAAGCTCGTCCCGGGACGAACCGGCAGGAGGCTCTTCGCGCGGGAGAGGCCCATGCTGGTTCCGAGGCCGCCGTTCAGCTTGATGACGGCGGCGCGGCCGACGAGATCGCGCAGCTTCGACGAGGCAGCGTCGAAATCGGCGAGTCGATCGAGCTTCGAGACCGGTTCGATCGTCCGCTCGGGAACTTTCGTCTCGCCGCCGGACGCCGCGAAGGACACCGCGCGCCGAAACGCCTGGACGGCGATCTCGGGCAGCCCGTCGTCGCGCATCTTCCCTTCGAATCGTTCGAGCTGCACCGGATCCACGAAACGCCTCCCGCGTCTGCGAGACGTTTCGGCATTCCTCGGCCCCTTCTTGCGGAGGTTCTCGGGGTGGCGCTCACGTGAGACGCAGCGTGGCCCGTGCGCCGGTGCGCATCGGTTGCCGGCGCGATGCGTGCCGGGGCGGCCTAAGGCGCGTAGAAGACTGGAGACGAGTAGGCGCGCTCCTGGATCGTCGCCGGGAAGCCTTCCTCGTGCGGAATTCCGACGGCGATCGCGTCGAGCAGGCTGTGGCGCGGCGTTGGGATCTCGAGCACGCGCACATAGTAGAAGGCAGCGGATTCCGGTTCGAAATCGGGGTCCTCCCAGAACGCCGAGAGGCTCGCATCGCCGATCGAGTTCTCGTAGCGAGCCGTCGCGAGGTCGACCGTGTTGCCGACCGGAGGAATGCGACCGTCCGGACCCGCGCGACGTCCGTCCGAGAGCGCAACGTCGTACACGCGTTCGTGGCTGTCGCCACGAGCGTCGACCCACCCCTTCACGATCTGGATCCGGTCGAGCTGCGCGCTCTTCGGATCGCGCGCGGCCTGCACGAGAAACCCCGGTCGCTTCCCTTCTTTGCGGGACAGCACCCCGCCCATCGGCACTCCGTCGCGATATCCGCGCTTCGCCAGGTTCCGGGCCCGCAGGTCACCCGCGTCGAAGCCCCAGCCCGCGAAAAGACGCACGGCGATGCGCGGCCCCGTAGTAGCGTAGACCTCGCGCCGCGCGAACGCGTCGAAGATCGCCTCGCGCGTGTTCTCCTCCGCCCAGACGCCGACGAGTCCGGCGGCGCCGAGCTCGATCCCCCGGATCGATCCGCCTCGAGAGGGCGCGAGGTTCGCCTCCGGCGTCGACGGTGACGCGAACTTGCCGAGGAAGTTGCGCTCCTCGGCCGTCGCGAGCCCGGTATGCGAATCCGTCGCGCCCGCGATCCCGAACTCGTAGGGATTCACGCCGGTCTTCGCGGCGATCTCGAGCCCCCGACGCAGCGCGCTTCGAACGTAGTCGCCGGCCCGGTCCTTGGACTGACCGTTCAGATCGCCAAACGTCTCGTAGTCGGCGAACTCGTCGGTCGGCGAGAGCACGGGGTGGGTCTCAGAATCTCCCTTCACCTGGGTGATCTCGACGATCGGCTCCCAGCGCGCACGGGTGCGCGCGTACTCCGCGTCGATCGGCGTGCCGTCGCTCTTCGTCGTCTCGAACATCCTGCCGAGCGACAGGTTCGAGTTGTGCGGCATCGCGAGGAACGTCGCGCCGGTCCGGGCCGACGTCGCGTCGAGCCAGGACCACAGGGTCTCCGGGCGACCGTCGTCGAGACTCGAGAGCGGCAGGAAGGTGCCGGCGACGTCCGCGCCTTCTCGCATCAGGACGATGCGGTGGAGGTTTGCCATGTCCGGCATCGAGCTCCACTCCCAGGCGAGGAGCGTCGTGAACTGGCCCGGCGCGTAGTGTCGCTCGGCGGCGGACGCGATCTCGGCCCAGACGGAAGCCTGAACCGAGTCGGACACGAGGTCCGGATCGACCGTGCCACCTGCGACCTGCTTCACGAGGATCCCCATCGCCTCGTTGCCGCGGCCTTCCCGCGCGAGGTTCCCGAAGCGCTGCGCGGTCTCCGAATTCGCGACCCGCGGATCGTTCGCGAGGATCATCGGGATGACGCCCATGAACTCGGCGTGATCCGAGACCGCGAGGAAGTCGAGGGGCGTCTCGATTCGGACCCGGGCGCGATGCGCGGGATGGATGACCGGGAGGCCCTTCGCGAAGCGGTAGGCCGTGTCCGGGTCCGCCGTTCGGTTGCCCATCATGTTCGCGTCGGGGGACCACGACGTGTGCAGGTGCGTGTCTCCGAAGAGAACGCGGCGATCCTCCGGCGCGGAAGACGCGACCATCGCCACGCCCAGCGTGAGCCCGAACGCCAGGAGGGCACTTCGAAAGGATCGCGAACGCAGGCGCCCTTCTCTCGGCATCGGCGGTCTCCCTACTTGCGGAACTGCTTGAAGTCGGCGGGCCGCTTCTCGATGAAGGCGCGGATCGCTTCGATGTTCTCCGGGGAGCCCTGCGCCTTCGACATCTCGTCGTGCTCGATCTCGAGGGCGGCGGCCACGCCCGCGCGGTGGGCCTGATTCATGATGCGCTTGATCGCGACGAGCGCGGAGGTGGGCCATTGGGCGATTTCGCGCGCCTTCTCGAGCGCGGCGCGGAGCAGCTCCTCGTCCGGGTACGCACGCGCGGCCATCCCGAGGTCGACGGCCTTGGCCGCGTCGATCCACTCGGCGGTGAACATGAGCTCGTTCGCGCGCTGGCGACCGATCGAGCTCTGGAGCGTGTAGCTGCTCGCGATCTCGGGCACGAGGCCGAGGTTCGCGAAGGGCAGCCGCGCGCGGAGGCTCTCGCCGACGTAGACGATGTCGGAGGCGATCGCGATCGTGCACCCGCCGCCGACGGCAACGCCGGGCACGGCCGCGACCAGCGGCTTGCCGAAGGCGAGGACCGACGCTTCGGCGGCGAAGAAGCCGGAAGCGAAGCCGTCTTCGCGCGGGGGTCGGTCTCCGCCGCTGAAGCCCGACAGATCCGCGCCGGAGGAGAAGTTGCCACCGGCGCCGGTCAGCACCACGACCGCGACCTTCGGATCCGCCTCGGCATCCCGGAGCGCCTGGCAGAACGCGTCCCACTGATCCTCGTCGAAGGCGTTCTTCTTCTCGGGCCGATTCATCGTGATCAGCAGCACGCCCTCGTCATCGAGTTCGGTCAGCACACGGGATTCATCGCTCATGTCGTCTCCATGGGATTCGTGTCGGGCCGGAACGATCGCCGATGCCCGCATGCCCGGCCAGCCCCGCGAATCGAGCGCGAGCGCCCCCTTTCGAGGGCGTCTCCGTGTTCTAGAGTTGTTCCTCCGAACTCTTCGACAGGAGCCGCCGATGCCGATCAGCCCGATGGACGACTACCTCGCCCACCAGACGACCGACACCTTCGATCACGTCTTTACGAGCGATCGCAACTTCTTCGATCGCTACTACTTCAACCTGCACGCGTCGAGCGACGAGCTCTTCATGGTCTTCGGCCTGGGGCAGTACCCGAACCTCGGCGTGACGGACGCCTTCGCGAGCATCTCGCACGGCGACACGCAGTACACCGTGCGCGCGAGCCGAGAGCTCGGCAGCGACCGGATGGACACCTCGGTCGGCCCCTTCAAGTTCGAGGTGCTCGAGGGACTCAAGAAGCTCCGCATCCAGTGCGACGACAACGAGTGGGGACTCGCCTTCGACGTGACCTGGGACGGCGCGCAGTACCCGCTCGAGGAGCCCAAGTCGATCAAGAAGAGCTTCAACCGGACGACCATGGACAACGCCCGCTTCGCGCAGACGGGCTGTTACACCGGCTCCCTCGAGATCGACGGACAGAGCTACACGGTCGAGCCCACGAAGTGGAAGGGCGCCCGGGATCGCTCGTGGGGCGTGCGCGGCGTCGGCGAGCCGGAGCCGCCGGGCATCCGCGTGACCGAGGAGCGCGCGCACGGGTTCTTCCACAACTGGATGCCGATGCAGTTCGAGGACTACATGATCAAGACCTTCATCGAAGAGGGCCCCGACGGCGATCGCCAGATGGAAGAGGGCATCAAGGTCTGGAACTACGGGATCGACAAGGACAACGAGATCCTCGGCTCCCCGACCCACAAGATGCGGTACCACCCCGGCACGCGAGAGGTCGCCGGCGCGACGATCGGCTACGCGAACAGCGACCTCACGGTCGAGAACGTCCCGCTTCGCACGGTGAACCTGGGCATGGGCTCGGGGTACATCAACACCGACGGCTGGGGCCATGGCGTCTACCAGGGCAAGGAAAAGATCGAGGGTCTGAAATACGACGTCTCGACGCCGGCCAAGCGCGCCGAGGTCTTCGGCCTGAACGAGACGCTCTGCCGATTCGAAGCGAGCAACGGCGACGTCGGGTACGGGATGCACGAGAACTTCATCGTCGGCATCTACCGGCCCTACGGCTTCGACGCCCCGGATACGATGGCGCCCTAGCGGCGAGCGAGGACCAGGCATGCGACGGATCGGGTCGGGACTTCTCCTTCTTCTCTTCCTGAGCGTCGGTTGCGACGGCGCGATGCGCGGGAGCGGCGGCGACGACGCCCCGGGACGGCGGTCGAGCCCCCCTGCCCTGCTCGATCGAGAGCCCTGCGCCGACCAGGTCGTCACGAAGCAGGCGCTCTTCGGCGACCTCCACGTCCACACCTCGCGGTCGATGGACGCCTATCTCTTCGACACGCGGACCACGCCCTCGGACGCCTATCGCTTCGCGAAGGGCGAACCGATCCGGATGGGGAAGCTCGACGAAGACGGGATCGGCACGCAGGTCCACCGGATCGATCGCCCCCTCGACTTCGCCGCGGTCACAGACCACGCGGAGAACTTCGGACCGGTCTCGCGCTGCACGCGACCGGATTCCCGGGTCTTCGGCACGCAGGCCTGCCGGCTCTATCGCGGCGACGGTCCCGCCCGGATCACCAGCAATTTCGAGGAGACGGTGCAGTACATAATCCAGCGCACGCTCTCCCTCGACGACGCCTCGGTCTGCGGCCTCGACGGCCGTCCCTGCCGCGACGCTGAGGACGACTTCTGGCTCGAGATCCAGAACACCGCCGAGCAGCATTACGACCGTACTTCGGCGTGTTCGTTCACCACCTTCGTCGCCTACGAGTATTCGCTCACGCCGCAGCTGTCGAAGATCCACCGCAACGTGATCTTCCGGAACGAGGTCGCGATCGACCGCCCGATCCACGCCCTCGCCGAGCCGGATCCGCTGATCATGCTTCGACGCCTGCGCGACGAGTGCAATGACGGCAAGCCCGGCTGCGAAGTGCTCGCCATCCCGCACAACCCGAACCACTCGGACGGGCGCATGTTCCGCGCCGAGTACCCCGGCGTGATGAATCCGCTCCAGGAAGCGCGCTTCGCACGGCTGCGCGCAGAGATGGAGCCCGTCGTCGAGATGATGCAGATCAAGGGCGACTCCGAATGCCGCAACGGCCTCGTCGGAATCGGCGGGCCGGTCGACGAGCTCTGCGGCTTCGAGAAGATGCGCTCGATCGCGCAGCCCACTCCGCCGGATTGCGAAGGGAAGCCAGGCGTGGGCGCGCTCGCCGGGGGTGGCTGCATCGACCGGAACGACTACGTGCGCACGGCGCTCGTCGCTGGCCTCGAAGAGGAGTCGCGGATCGGAGCCAACCCCTTCGAGTTCGGCTTCATCGGCTCGACGGACGCACACGACGGCACGATGGGCGACGTGATCGAAGACGGGAACATGGCGCGAGGCGGACGAGGCTCGGAGCGCGTCGGCACGAATCCGGGCGGCGTGGCCGGCGTATGGGCCGAAGAGAACACGCGGGACGCGATCTTCGACGCGCTGTCGCGACGGGAGACCTTCGCGACGATCGGCCCGCGGATCGAGCCGCGACTCTTCGCGGGAGCCGGGCTGGCACCGGACCTCTGCGCGCGTTCCGACGCGATCGAGCACGCCTACGCGAACGGCGTCCCGATGGGCGGTGAGCTCGACCTCGCGCGCGGCGAGTCCCCGCGCTTCTTCGTGACCGCGGATCGCGACCCCGGGACGGCCAGCCTCGTCACGAATGCCCTCGAACGGATCCAGATCGTGAAAGGCTGGGTCGGTGAGGATGGTGTCTACGAGACGCGCGTGTTCGACGCGGCGGGCGAAGCCGTCTCCGACGAGCTGCTCTCCGTCGACACCTGCGAGCCGGTCGATGCCGGGGCCGATACGTTATGCGGCGTCTGGGAGGATCCGACCTTCGACCCCGATCAGGCCGCGGTCTACTACGCGCGGGTGGTCGAGGTGCCGAGCTGTCGCTGGTCGACGCTGCTGTGCAATCGGCTCGAGCCGGGCGACCGGCCGGGCTCGTGCGACGACCCGACGGTCCCGAAGCGCATTCGCGAGCGCGCCTGGACGTCGCCGATCTGGGTGCGACCGGCTAACGGCGCCTAGGCTTCGAGCCGAAGCGGAAGCTCCCGCAGACGCTTTCCGGTCGCTGCGTAGAGCGCGTTTGCGACCGCGGCAGCGATCCCCGGCGTCCCGGGCTCGCCGACGCCGGTCGGCGGGTCGTCGCTCGGCACGATGTGGACCTCGACGTCCGGCGACTCGTGATTCCGCAGCATGGCATAGCGGTCGAAGTTGCTCTCCTGGGGCACGCCATCGACGAAGTGCACGGCGCTCTTGATCGCGGCGGTCAGCCCGAACACCGTGCCTCCGGCGATCTGCGCGCGCACGACGTCGGGGTTCAGCGCCTGGCCGCAGTGCACCGCGCACACGACCCGCTCGACCCGGAACGCATCGCCCTCGACGACGACTTCGGCGACGTGGGCCACCACGCTCTCGAAGGACTCGTAGACGGCGACGCCCTGCGACCGGTCGGGCGCGGGTGATCCCCAGCTCGCATGCTCCTCGACGAGGTCGAGGCAGGCGAGATGTCGCGGGTGATCCCCGAGGAGGCGTCGGCGGAACGCGAGCGGATCTTCGCCCGCGGCATGGGCCAGCTCGTCTGCGAAGCCTTCGATCACGAACCCGTTGTTCGAGTGCCCGACCGAGCGCCAGATGCCGACGCGGACGCCGGGGTCGTGCACGACCGATCCCAGGCGTCGATTCTCGGTGGCGTAGGCGATCTCGTTCGCGCCCTCCATCCCGAGGATCGGCCCGACCAGGCGGGGAACGAGGTCCATCATCCGGTCGCCGATCGCGTTCGCGACGCCGCGCAACGCCTGCGGCGCGACGGACCCGGCCATTCCCTTGCCCATCGACGGCATCAGCGACGGGATGACGATGACGTGATCCCAGGCGAGCAGGCGACCGTCCTCTCCGACCGCGCCACGAAGCCGATGGCCGGACGCGGGGCGATAGAAGTCGTGACCGTGATCGTCTTCTCGCGACCACACGAGCTTGACCGGCTCGCCGAGCCGCCGAACGATCTCGGCGCATTCGATCGCCACGTCCGTGAACGCACGACGACCGAAGCCGCCGCCCAGCATCTCGACGTGGACGTGCACGTCTTCCCGGGAGAGGTCGAGGACCGCCGCGACGTTGTCCTGGATGCCGTTCGGCCCCTGGGTGCCGAGGTGCACGTCGACGTAGCCGTCGCGCGGCACGATCGTGCAGTTGAGGGGCTCCATCGTCGCGTGCGCCTGATGCGGCGTGAAATACGTGACGTCGAGACTCGTCGTCGCCTCGTCGAGGGCGTCGTCCACGTCTCCTTCGTCGACCGCCTCGCGCCCGCGCTCCTCCGCGAGGATTCGCTCCTGCTCGCTGCGAATCGCCGCGGTATCCGGCCGGGGTCCGTCCCCACGCTCGAAGTCGACGTCGAGCGCGGCCACGCCCTGGCGCGCTGCCCAGGTGTTTTCGGCCACGACCGCGACGCCGGAGGGCACCTCGAAGACACCGACGACGCCGCCGACAGCGAGCGCGTCGGTCGCGTCGAACCGCGCGACGCGATCACCTCGAACCGGCGGGCGCAGGATCGCGGCATAACGCATGCCCTCGACCCGCACGTCCATGCCATAGCGCGCCTCGCCGCGGGTCTTCGCCGGGGCGTCCGCGCGCGTCACGTGGCGGCCGATCACGCGGAACTCCGAAGCCGGCTTGAGCTCGATGCCTCGCGGAGCGGACACCCGCGCCGCGTCGCCAGCGAGCTCGCCATACGTCGCGGATCGTCCGCTCGCGGCGTGCGAGAGCACGCCGTCGTCCGCTCGAACCTCTTCGCGCGGGACGTCCCAGGCTTCGGCCGCGGCGCGCCGCAAGCGCTCGCGAACCTCGGCGGCCGCGCGGCGCACCTTCTCGTGTTGGGTCTTCGCGGTGTTGCTTCCGCCGGTCATCTGCATGATGCCGAAGCGCGGATCGATCGACGCGTGTCGCACTTCGATCCGATCCGGGTCGACCTCGAGCTCCTCGGCCACGAGCGTGGCGTAGAGGGTGAGCGTCCCCTGCCCCATCTCGACCTTGTCGGACAGGACGATGATCTCGTCCTCGGGCGTGATCATGATCCACGGACCGAAGTCGGCGGCGTCGCCGAGGTCCGGCGGCCGAACGACGCCGGCGCCACGGCCCCCGCATCCGACCACGAGCCCCGCGGTCGCGACCGCGCTGCCGCCCAGAAACGCACGACGAGAAATCTCAGGCATCGCCCTGCCCTCCCGTCTCACCGGCGCCCTGCGCCGCGGTCCGGATCGCCGCGCGAATGCGGTCGTAGGTGCCGCAGCGGCAGATGTTGCCCGCCATGCCGGCGCGGATCTCGTCGTCCGACGGATCGGCGATGCCGTCGAGCAGCGCCGCGGCGCTCATGATCTGGCCGGACTGGCAGTAGCCACACTGCGGCACGTTGTGCTCGATCCAGGCCATCTGCAGCGGATGCTCGCCCGCCGGATCGAGGCCCTCGATGGTCGTGACCGTGCGCCCCTCGGCGACCGAGATCGGCGTGAGGCAGCTGCGGACGGGCGCGCCGTCGAGATGGACGGTGCAGGCGCCGCATTGTCCGATGCCGCAGCCGAATTTCGTGCCGGTCAGGCCGAGCACGTCCCGCACCACCCAGAGGATCGGCATCTCCGGGTCGACGTCGGCCTCGACCGAACTTCCGTTCAATTCGAACTGGATCACGGATCTCCCCCCGATCCGGGCGCCCCTCTCGGATAGCACCCCGGACCCGACGATCCCAGCGAAGCTGGGATCAATCTTCTTTCACGCCCTTCGGCGCGCGCTGCTTCATGAATCCGAACAGGTAGCCCGCGACGCGGCGCATCTGGATCTCCTCCGCGCCCTCGGTGATCCGGTAGCGGCGGTGGTGGCGATAGATGTGCTCGAAGGGCTTGTGCCGCGAGTAGCCGAGGCCGCCGTGGACCTGCATGGCGCGGTCCGCCGCCTCGCAGCAGAGCCGGTTCGACCAGTAGTTGCACATCGAGACCTTGTCCGAGACCGAGAAAGCCCCGTCCTTGTCCATCTGCCAGGCCGTCTTGTGGATCAGCGCGCGCAACATCTCGCACTGGGTCTGGAGCTCGACGAGCGGGAACTGGATCGCCTGGTTCGTCGCGAGGGGCTTGCCGAAGGGCGCGCGCTCCTGCGCGTACTGGATCGACTCGTCGATGCAGAACTGGGCCGCGCCGAGGGACGACGCCGCCTGGCGGATGCGATTCTCGTTGAAGAAGTGCTGTACGACCTGCAGGCCGCGCCCTTCCTCGCCGAAGATCGAACCATGCGGCACCCGCACGTCCTTCATCGTGAATCGGCCATGGTCCGTCGGCATATTGAACGTCCAGAGCAGCTCTTCGACGTTGAAGCCCGGACTGTCCGTCGGGACGAGGAAAGCCGTGATGCCGTGGCCGTCACCCGCCTGGCCGTCGGTCCGCGCCATCACCATCGCGTGCTTCGCGTTGTGGATGCCCGTGTTCCAGCTCTTCTCGCCGTTCAGGATCCATTCGTCCCCGTCGCGGACACCCGTCGTCTCCATGTGGGTGGCGTCGGAGCCGTGGGCCGACTCGGTGATCCCGAACGTGAAGCCGCGGCGTCCCGAAGCCACGCCCTCGAGCCAGGTCTCCCGCTGCTCGTCGCTGCCGTAGTGAAGCAGGAGCAGCAGACCCACGTTGTTGCCGACGATCGAGTGCTCGTTCTGCAGGTCGTTGTGCAGCCCGAGGCCCTTGCGCGCGAGGTGTTCGCGGATCACGGCCATGCCGAGGTTCGTCCCGTCGCGCCCGCCGTACTCCTTCGGGAACGCATAACGGTAGTGACCGGCGGCGTCGGCGCGCTGTTTGGCCTCCGCGAGCAGCGCCTCCCACTCCTCCGTCGGACGGCCGCCCTCCTCCCAGTTCGTGCGGGCGTCCTCGCGGCGATGGTCGAAGAAGCGGATGTTGTCGTTCTCGTTCTCGAGGGGCTTGATCTCGGCTTCGATGAAGCGGTCGAGCTCTTCGAGGTAGTCACGCAGGTCCTGGGGGAGGTCGAAGTCCAAGTCGGAGGTCTCCTGTGAATCGGATCAGCGGTCGCCGGTGAGGGCGGCGGCGAGGCCCGAATAGCGGGGTTGGTCGATGGCGAGCTGGTTCACGACGGTGGTACGCAGGTGGTCGCCGAGTCCCGGTTGGTCGAGATCGACAGAGCCGTCGCGCAGCCCTTCGCAGAGTCGCCGACGGAGCGCGTCGAGACTCGCGTCCGCGTCGCCGAGCAGCTCCGCGAGCCGGGCGCGTTCGGCTGTCGTGTGAGCGGGACCGAGGGTGAGCTCGCGCAGGACGATGTCGAGGGAGTTCGAGGCGACGAGGGACAGAAACGCGTTCCGGCCTTCGAGGGAGGGGCGCAGATCGTTGCGCAGGAAGTCGCGCACGCTTGTCAGCAGCTCTTCGGTCGTCGGCATGTCGAGGCTGCTGGCCGCTTCGGATTCGGCGACGAGCTCGACCGGCCCTGGCAGGATCAGGTTCGCGCAGTCGACCTGGCACTCCGAGCTGCGCCGGGCGATCCCGGGTCGCTCGACGGAGGGATCGACGCCCTGGCGCACCATGTCCGCCATGTTCAGCGTGCCGACCGCCCACCAATACGAACCGAACACCTCCCACCAGCGCAGGTGCTCGACGGAGATCCGGATCCCCGACTCCGCCTCATACCCCTCGAGCAGCGCTTCCCGCGACCCGAAGCCGCCGCAGGGCTGATCGTGGCGCCCGAAGCGCCAGGAGTTGGTGCAGATCCAGCCCAGGTCGCGCACCGGATCGCCGAGGTAGGCGACCTCCCAGTCGAGGACGGCGTTGATGCCCTCGGGCGTGACCATGAAATTGCCGTTGCGGAAGTCGTTGTGGACGAGGCGCGGCGCGTCGTAGACGGGCTCGGGGAGATGGTCGAGCAACCACCGGGCCGTGTAGTCGATCATCGGCTGGGGTGTGCCGTACGCCTGGTAGCCCTGCCACAGCCCCTCGACGTAGTCGCGGGTCGACTGCTCGGTGAGGAACTCCCCGAGCCCGGTCGCCTCGGGGTCGATGCCGTGGATCCGCGCGAGGATGCGACCGCACTCGAAGGCGAGGGTCGGTCGAACGCCTTCGAGCTCCGGCGCCTTCACGATCTTCGAGCCGAGGGTCTCGCCGTCGAGCCATTCCATCAGGAAGCCGTCGCCGAGCCCGTCGCCTTCGGCGAGCACGTGGACGACTTCGGGCTCGGGCACACCGGCTTCACGAGCCACGGCCATCAGTCGGGCTTCTCCGGCGAGGCCAGGACCCGGGTTGGCGCCTTCGGGCGGTCCGCTGCGTCCGCCCGCCGCTCGGCGCAACGCGAGCGCGCGCTCTCCGCCCGTGGTCTCGATCTCGACCCGGTAGGTCTCCTGGCTCGCGCCGGCGCTCAGCCGTCGCACGCGCACGAGCTTCCGGAAATCCGGAAGCGCGTGGCGCAGTACGGGCTCGAGCTGGTCGTCGATCGCCGCCATCGGGAGCGCAGTCTAGCGCCGCGCCCTCTTGCCGGCGGTACTGGACGTCCTGTCCGACGCGACGATGCGCCCGCTAGGAGCGGTACTCCTCGGGATAGCTGCTCCAGTCGATCTCACGGATCGGGCCGCCCATCTTGCCGGGCCACCGGGAGCTGCCGATCGTGTCGGCGAAGGGCCAGAACGCGTCGGGGTCTAGGCCGCCCTGGCGCGAGATCTCGCGCTGGATCGGCTTGCCGATCGACAGGTAGGCCTCGACTTCGCCCTGGACCGGAAGTCGCTCGGCGATCGGGTCCCAGGGGCTGTCGCGGAGCAGGAGCTCGCCTTCGACCTTCTCGCGGTAGACCGGCTGGGTCTTCGACTCGACGGAGACGACGAAGGGCTCGATGTCGTACGCCTTCTCCGCGCCGCCGACGGCGCGGGAGCATTTGATCCACCACTGGAAGTCGTGCTCTTCCTCGGGCATCTCGAGGGAGCCTGCGGTGCGCCCCTTGTACTCGAGGAACGTGTAGCCCTGGTGCGTGCAGCGGGCCTTCACGGATTCGCCGATCCGGTAGTACTCGATCTCGCACGGGAACTTCGGCTGGCCGTTCATGTCCTTCGAGATGTAGATCGCGCTCTCCTGGTCGATGCCGTAGCCGAGGCAGTACCGGCCCTTCTGTCCGCGATAGTCCGCGTCGATGTCGATCACGACGCCGAATTCCGGCTCGTCGGGGACGGGGATCAGGTAGATGTTCAAGTGCACGTTCGACGTGTCGGACGGCTCGAGGCCGGGCGGCAACAGCTCGGCGAGCTTCGCGGGGTCGGTCGGGTAGCTGATCTTCAGGCTGGGCCAGCCCAGCACTTCACCGGGGTTGATCTTGAAGGCATCGGAGGGATTGGACATGGAATTCTCCTTCGGAGGGCGGTCTCGTTCAGCCGCGTCTCGCGACCACAGGCAGGTGTGGACTCATGAAAGTGTAGGACGCTCTACTGCGCTTGCTCGCGCTGGAAGAGGCTCTTCTCGGGGCCGATCCGGTCGACGAGGGGCTGGAGCGCCGCCACGTCGAAGCCGTAGAACTCGGCGGCATTGCCACCCAGGATGGCGGTGATGTCGTCCTCGGGCAGTCCGCCGAGCACCTCCGCCATCATCTTCTGGGTCATCGGCCAGGTGCCCTCCGGATGCGGATAGTCGGAGCCCCACATGATCGAGCCGATCCCGATCTCGTGCCGCATCTCCGCCTCGCGGCGCGACATGGCCGAGCTGCCGACCTTGACGTTCCGCCGGAAATACTCCGACGGCTTCATCGACAGGTGCCGCTTGTACCCCGTCCCGAGCTTCGCCGAGAAGTGGTGGTCGCCGTAGCGCTGGTCCATCAGGTGGAGCAGCTCCGGCACCCAGATCGTCGAGCCCTCGGTGACGGCGGTCTTGAGCGCGGGGAAGCGCTCGAAGACGCCGCCCCAGATCATGTAGACGAGGGGCCGCGTGAGCCACCACGCGACCTCGGTCACGTAGATGCCGAGCGCGCCCGGCAGCTCGACGGGCGGCTCGCTGAGCTGCTCCGGATCCTGTGCGCGGAAGATGTCGAGGCCGTAGTACTCGTGCATCGGCGCGGCGCCGGAGTGGAAGTGGATGACCACGTCCCGCTCTTCGCAGGCGCGCCACATCGGATCGTATTTCGGATGGTGGTAGGGATCCTGGCCGGTGAACATGTGCGGGAGCATGATGCCGCGCAGGCCGTTCTCCTTCGCCCACGCGATCTCGGCCACCGCCGTGTCGACGCCCCAGAACGGCGCGACGAGCGCGAGTCCGTAGCGACGTTCGGGACTCTCGGAACAGAACTGCGACATCCAGCGGTTGTGCGCGCGGCACCCCGCCCATTGATGGTCCGGATCGACGCCGGTCGGCATCAACCCGAGGTCCCCGCCGAAGGGCGGCGAGTTTTCTTCGGTGAGGCCGTCGACGAAGAGGATCTCCGCCGCGACGCCATCCGCGTCGAGCACCTCGTTTCGTCGCTCACTGTCCCACGCGCCCGCGAGGCCGTGCGCCTTGTCCGACGCCCACTGTTTGCTCTCCTGACGCATCTCGAGCCGCTCGCCGGCGAGCTCGAGGGCCTTCATGCGTGCCTGGTTCTGACGATCGAACTCGTCCCGGTACTGCGGATCGAGGTAGTCGCGGTAGACCTCCGGTCGGGGACCCGCGTGTCCATCGGAAGAGATCACGAGATAGCGGTCCATGTTCATCTCCTCGTTCACGACTCGCCGCGGATCTGGGCGAGGGTCGGGCCGATCTCGTTCGCGATCGGCGCGAGCTCGTCGGTGTCGAATCCGTAGACGCGCGCTGCGTTCGAGCCGAGGATGTCCCGGATCTCCTGCTCGGGATACGCGCCGAAGGTCTCCTGCAGCTCCTTCATCGTGGAAGGCCAGGTGCCCTCGAGGTGCGGGTAGTCCGTGCCCCACATCAGCTTGTGCACGCCGACCTCGTCCTTGAACTTCGCTTCGTGCGGGCGGAGGAAGGACGCGCCGATGAAGCAGTTCTGCTCGTAGTAGCCGGTCGGGCTCTTCGAAAGATCCTTCGTGAAGTGCTTGAAGATCGGATCCGCGGCCTTGAACTCGAGCACGCGCAGCTTCTCGAGGATCCAGCCGACGCCGACCTCGGTCAGGACGTACTTGAGGTCCGGGTGGCGCTCGAACGCGCCCGACCACATCAGCGCGGTGAAGGGCCGCTGGGCCCACATGTCGACCTCACTGATGAACATCGCCGTCGCGCATTCGACGTCGCCGTAGTCCGGCGCCCAGCCCGAGTGGGACTGGAGCGGCATGCCGAGCTCTTCACACACCGCCCAGATCGGCTCGTAGCGCGGGTGGTGATAGAAGGGATGGCTGCCCGTGCTCGACGGCAGCAGCACCCCGCCCCACAGCCCCATCGCCTTGGCGTCCCGGATCTCCTGGACCGTCACGTCGATGTCGTCGACGTTGATCAGCGCGACCCCGGCCATCCGCTCGGGGTGCGTGCTGCAGAACGACGCCAGCCAGCGATTGTACGAGCGGCAGCCCTCGAGGTTCTGCTCCGGGCTGATGTCGTGGCGATACTGCATGAGCCCCGCGCCGAAGGGGGCCATCTGCGGGAAGATGATCTCGCCCGCGACGCCGTCGTCGTCGAGCTCCTGCATCCGCACCTTCGCGTCCCATTCCCCGGGTCGCGGCGCGAACGGGTTGGACGGGTCCGAGAGCAGGTCGAGCAGATCCTGATCGGTCGGGGCGTAGTCCGGATCGGACATGGCCTTCATCCGGTTGCCGCCCTGCTCCCCGGCGCTCTCGCTGTAGGCCTCGACGGCCTCCTGGTCGAAGAAGGTCCCGACGCGATTCATCATCTCGCGCGTGTACTGGACCCACCACGCGTTGGCGGCGTCGTGGAACTTCGGATCCATGTGCTCGTTGTAGCCGGACGGCAGGGTGCCGGCGTGGCAGTCCGAGCTGATGATCAGGACGGGGTCGTTCGAATCCGTGTTCTGACTCATGGCGTTCTCCTGAATACGGTGGGCGCCTAAGGAATGAAGGGCGACGAGAGCCTCAGAAGCTCAAGACAGCCCCATGTGCTCGAGCTCGATCGGGCATTCGCCGCGGGCGAGCTTCTTCGCCCGCTCGACGAGGGTGGCCTCCATCGTCTCGCGTCCGATCATGCGCGGGACGAAGGCCTGGATGCCGTGGGCGACGCCGGCGACGTTCACGCCGTGGACCCACTGGAAATCCGACGGCTCGGTCTCCCAGGTATCGAGGTTCGGCGCCGACACGCCGGCGTTGTTGAAGAGGAGATGGCACGCGCCGTGGGTCTCGAACGTGTAGTCCGCGAGGGCCTGCACCGAAACCGGATCCGAGACGTCCGTCACGCGACCGGTCACCGCCGCCCCGAGCTCTTCGCAGGTCGCCTTCAGGACCGGCTCCTCGACGTCCCCGATCACGACCTTCATGCCTTCGGCGACGCAGGCCTTGACGAGCGCCTTGCCGATTCCGCCGGCACCGCCGGTCACGACCGCCACGCGGTCCTTGAATTCCTTCATCGGGGAAGTCTCCTGTCTTGCGGGGGGCACGTCGCTCGGCGTGACGTGAGAGCACGTTCAGTCGGCGGGCAACAAGCTCGCCAGGAAGCGACCGACCTCGGAGGTCCGGGCTTCGACGTCGTAGTCGTCGCGGTGGACCCACTCGAGAGTGGTCGCGTAGATCGATCCGAGGACGACCTCGGCGAAGGTCTCGACGCTGGCGCCGGAGGGCAGCTGGTCCGACCCGCCGGCGGCAAGCAGTGCCTGCACCGCGTCGGACACGCGGATCTCGCCGTCCGTCGCGTCGGGGGTGCCGTGGGCGGCGCCGAAGAAGGCGCCGACGGATTCGCGGTGGACCGGACCGACCTCTTCGCCGCCTTCGAAGAAGCCGTCGAAGAGCAGCGTGATGCGCTCGCGGGTCGTGCCGCCCGCTTCCCGCGCGTCGTCGATCATCGCGACCATCCGGGAGACCGCTTCCCCGGACAAGGCCTGGACGATGTGCGCCTTGGTCGGGAAGTGGTTGCAGAGCGTGCGCTTCGCGACGTCCGCGGCCTCGCAGATGTCGTCGATCTTGGTGGCCTCGATTCCCCGCTCCGCGAAGAGGGTCTCGGCTGTCTCGAGCACCCGCGCGCGGAACTCCTGTACGCGGCGGTCGACGCGGCGGGACGACGCGGAGGCGGACGGAGGATGGCTGGGGGTCTGCGGCACGCGGAATCCTCTTGGCGTTTAGTCGCCAAGTGGCATCTAAATGCCAGTTTTATCGAGACCCGTCAACCCCCAGGAACCGGATCCCGGAAATTCCCTCGATTCAGCCCGCGGCGAGCTGGTCGAGCACTGCCTGCGGCACCTCGAAATACGAGACCTCGGTGGGCTCGCCGAGTCCCGCGAAGAGGTCCCGGAGCGGGGTCGCCGCGTCCGTGAGCGCCGCCGTGTCGAGCGCCTCGCCGAGGGCCTCGAAGCCCGCCTCCGCGGCGAGGGCCGGGGCGCGTGTCGTGAGCGCGTCGATGCCCCATTCGACGGCGTCCACCGCCTCGATCCGGGTCTCCTCCTCCCGGTCCGCCGGCGCGTGGTAGTGCGGCCGGGCGCGGAAGAGGTCGACGCGCAGGATCTCGGACTCGTCGGCGTCGCCGGGCGGGCGTCCCCAGACGTAGAGGGTGATGCCGCCGTCGATGTCGCCGACTTCCCGGCGGCAAGCGACGAAACGCAGACCGCCAACGGAGAGTTCGGCGTCGGGGCCTTTGCGGATTTCGAGCTTCGCCATCGGGGTTGCCTGTGTCTCGTCCGCCATCGATCGGTCCTCCGCGCTCCGGCACTCGCCGCGATCGCCCGACCCGACGCTCCGTGCCCGAATCAGTCTAGTCAGCGCGCGTCCAGGAAGCCCGCGCCCGCCGCGATCCGCCGCAAGCGCCGAAGCTGGCGTCGGCCGATCGCCTCCGGCGCAAATCGTTCGAGAATCGTGCCCCGTCCCGCCGCAGCTCGCCGGGCGGTCGCCTCGCGCTCGTCCACGAAGCGTCGCATCCAGCGCGCGGCGTCTTCCACATCGGGCTCCGCCCAGATCTGTCCCTTTCGATACGGCCCGTGGTCGCGGTCGATCTCGACCAGGCGATAGTCGACGAGGGCGGAGTTCGACTCGTCCATGAAGTCGAGATTCCCAGACCAGCCCGTCGCGATCACCGGCTTCCCGAGCGCCATCGATTCGGCGAGCCCGAGCCCGAACCCCTCGCTCCGGTGCAGCGACACGAAGGCGTCGCAGGCGGACTCGAGCCGATCGACCGCGTCGCGATCGAAGGTGCCTTCGACGAGTCGGATGCCGGGCAGCGCCGCTGCTCGTGTGCGCAGACGCGCCGCGTCCGCCGGCGTGCTCTCCGCGTTCATCACCTTCACCACGAGTCCGACCCCGGCCCGCTCCGCGTCGGGAAACGCCTCGACGAAGGCTTCGATCACCGCCTCCGGATTCTTGCGCGCCTGGAAGGAGTGCATGTCGTACATCGTGAGGAACAGGAAGCGATCGTCGGGCAGGTCGAATTCGCGACGATCGACCGCGGCCGGTCGCCTCGGCTCGATCGCGTGGGGCATGTGCACGACCGGAACCGGCGACTTTTCCGACAACGCCGCTTGCACGAAACGGCTCGGCGCCCACAGCTCGTCGACGAGCTCGAAGCTCCCGACCCACTCCTCCGGAAACTCGGGCAGCTCCCAATGCCAGATGCCGACCGTGTGACGTCCGTCGAAGAAGTCGGCGCCGAGGGTGTGATAGGCGAGCGGCAGCTGGTCGGCGTTGACGTGAACGAGGTTCGTGAGGAACGGGTTCGTCGCACCGAGACGCGTCGCGAAGCGCGTGTTCCCGCTGCGACTCGTGCAGCCCTCGCTGAAGTCGACGAGTCGTGCATCGATCCCAGCCGCATCGGCCGCGAGCGTCCCGAGCCGCACGCTTTCCCCGATTCCGAGATCCTGGCGGAAATAGCCGACGAGGTTGACCCCGGTCGCGGCGGCCTCTCCGACACTTCGCGCCGCGTGACCTCGCACCGGACGGTCGGTGCCCGTCGAGCGGGTCCCGAATTCGACGAGCGGACGCGCGTCGAGCTCGACGCGCGCCACCCGGATCGACAACGTGCGGGAATCTTGCCCAACGCCGTATTCGATCGGCACGATCGTCGAGTCCGCGCGCAGCCCCATGAGCCGCGGCGGCGACTCCGGCGGCGCGAGGTCGCAGCTGATTCGAAACGGTCCTTCGCGATCGACCCGGAAGTTGCCGACGACCTCGCCGTCCAGCTCGACGTCGATTCGGAGCTGCTCGCGGCTCGTGTCGCCGACGTGGAAGGGCGCGCGGTGGGTACCCTCGATCACGAGCCGCCGACCTTCCAGGCCCTCCGGAAGCAGCACCTCGCCCAGGTCGCTCATCCAGGCTTCGCCGGTCACGAAGTCGTGCTCGTCCTGGGAATGGAATCCCGAGAGCGCACGCAGCCGCCCGCGATCCTCGGGCAAGCCGGGCTGCGAGCGCAGGACCGGCGGGTCGAGACCGAGCACGCGTCGTTTGAGCGCTGACTTCACCGACCGCGGCAGGTACGGTGCGACGATCGGCTTCGCGGCGAGGATGGCGCGCCGAAGAAGCGCCGTGAGCCGCGCGCGCCGTCCCGCGCGCGCCGGCCCCGCGGCAAGGGTCCGGCGCGCGCCGAGCACGTAGGTCTCCGGCAAGCCCGCATCGATGCCGCAGTCCGCGAACCATGGGACGTAGCGGGCTCGATCCGTTCCGAGTGGATCCGGGAAATTGGCCTGGAGATCCGGGCGCTCTCGCCACAGTTGATGGGCGAGGCGCGAGACGACGAACGCGTCGTCGCGCCCGTCCACGGAAGCGTTCCAATAGTCGGCATCGAGCTGGAACGGATCGTCACCGCCCGCCTCCTGCACCTCGGGCGACGTGCGATAGAGCGCTCGCATCCCGTCGAAAACCGGGCTTCCGTCGGCCAACCGACCGAATGCATAGGCGTGCCCTAGACATTCAGCCTCGCCCGACGCCGTGACCGCCGCGCAGTAGTTCCGTACGAGCTCCGCCTCGGCACCGAGCGTCGAGAGCGTGAAGCGATCCTGGTGCTTCGAGAAGGGCTCCGGATCGGCGATGTCGAGTCCACTGAAATGGAAGAAGACGAGCGGTCGCCCCAGCACCTCCCAACCTTCGTCGCCCTCGCGGACCCGGCGATGTCCCAGATTCCAGTAGGCGACGTTGTAGCCGGGATCGCGGATCACCTCGACGTCGGAGAAGAGTCCCGGAGCGAGGTCCATCCACTTCTGATCGACGAAGAGTCCCGTCTCGAAGTCGACGACGCACTGGGTCTCGAGCTTCTCCCACCACCAGTCGAGGAAGTCGTGGAGCTCCGGATGTCGCGCGACCGCGAGGAACCCCAGGTTGAAGCTGCCCGCGCGGAGCACCTCCAGCTCCGTCGGCTTGCGCTCGTCGCCGTTTCGGCCGAGGAGGTGGGGCGTCAGGCACATCAGCGCGCCGTCGCTGAGTCTGCGCTCGACTTCCGTCATCGGCGTGAAGAGCTCGATGTCGGGGTCGAGATAGATCACGCGGTCGTACCCGCCGGTATCGACGAGCCAGCGCAGGAAGGGCGGCTTGACCGCGGTGTTCAGTTCGAGGATCGAATAGCGGAAGAAGACCTGACGGGCCTTCGGAATCGCGAGCGCCGCGACCTCGGTCACGGCGAACGACTCGGCATCGGTCGCGAAGCGCCCTCGCACCTCGTCCACGAGAAGCACGTGGCGATCCCATTCGGGATGCTGCCGCGCGACCGAATCCATCAGCACCCGCGCGCGCGCCAGATAGTTCGCACTGACGACGGTGCAGACGACGGTCCGCGATCCGGCGCCGGATTCGCCGGCCGTCGTGGAGGACGCCGACGAATAAGTCATGCGTCACAGCCCCTTCGGGGATCGACGGGTCGACACGAGGTCGAAGGGCTAGAATGCGCGGCAACGGTCACTGGACCCGCTCCCGCCCCCCGCGTGGATCCCAATGCTGCCCAGGTACCTGGCGCGACCGTATTCCGGAGCGCCGGGCGCCGCTCGAGATCGACGCCCGACTTCACGGAAAAGTCTCCACGAACCGCGAACGCGACCGGAACGAAGGGCGGACACCGCGCCTCGATTCGAGCACGGATCCGCGGGCGGGACGAACGACATGGACATCGAGAAGAACGTAGCCCAGTACCGCGAACCAGGGGACGACGCCGAGACACCGGACGCCGGCGCCGTGAGGTCGCCCCTCGATCGATGGGCCCCGATCGATTCGCGCCTCGGCTGGGCCGGCCGGACTCTCAAGCGCGCCCTCCGTCGTCTATACAAAGGTGCGTTCTCGACCCAGGCCGAGCACTACGATCGGCTGATCGCGCGACTCGGAACGATCGACGAACGCATGGACGTGTCCGAAGCGCAAATGCTGTCGCGGGTGGAGTCGATCGAACGCACGATCCTCGAACAGCTCGAGCCCGGGCTGCACCGCATCGAAGAGCGCGCCCGCGTGACCGACAAGGATTGGCGCGAATCGGTCGACGGGATCGACGAACGCGTCGAGAGCGAGCTGATTCGGATCGAGGCGATCGAGCGCCACCAGATGGCGTTCCAGGAAGACGTGTCCCAGGACTTCCGTAGGATCCGCGTGACGGCCGCGACGCAGGGCAGACAGATCGACGACGTGGCCGGCCAGCTCGTCACCTTCGTCCAGAGCGTGCCCGAGCTCGAGGCGCGGATCCGTACGGTCCTCGACGCCCTGCCGGACCCTCGCGCCGTGCTGCAGCCCGACCTCGACGCGCTGCACGCCGGACAGTCCGAGCTGCGCGATGCTCAGCAGCGCACTCTCCAGGCCATCGACGCGGAACGCCAGACCCTCGAAGCCGCCCTCGATCGGGTACGTGAAGAGGCCCACTCCGCGATCGAGACCCTGCGCCACGAGTCCCGTGAGGCGACGAGCGCGCTCTCAGACGCTCAATCGGACCTGACCGCGGCGCAGGTCGCGCTGCGTGGCGACGTCGAACGCGCGAGGACGAGCGGGTCGGCGATGACCGACGCCCACGCCGCACTCGCGGATCAGATCGAGACCATCACGGCGCAGCAGATGGCCGGCGCAGAGCAGATCGAGACCATCGCAGCACAGCAAGTCGCCGGTGCGGAACGAATGGAGTCCATAACAGCACTGCAAGCCGCCGGCGCCGAGCAGATCGAGACGATCACAGCGCACCAGGTGGCCCGCTCGGAACAGATCGAGACCCTCGCAGCGCAGCAGCACGCGAGCGCGGAGCAGCGCGAGGCGCTGTCGGAACGCCTCGCGAGCGTCAGCTCGGAGGCCCGCCGCTCCGTCGCAGAGCGCGACGAGCGCCTCGAACGACTCGAGCGCCGCACCCTCCCCCCGCGTGATCTCGACCACTACGACTTCAACGAGTCGTTCCGCGGAAGTCGCGAAGACATCCGCGCGAGACTCGAGACCTACGTACAACATTTCGAGGGCCTGTCGCAGGTCCTCGACCTGGGCTGCGGACGCGGTGAATTCCTCGAGCTCTGCTGCACGAACGGGATCGGCGCGATCGGTCTGGACGCGGATCCGGACATGGTCGGCCACGCGCGCCTGAACGGTCTCGAGATCGTCGAGGCCGACCTCTTCGACTACCTGCAAGAGCTGCCGGATCGAGACCTGGACGGGATCTTCAGTGCGCAGCTGATCGAGCACCTCTCCGCTCGCGAGCTCACGGAGTTGCTCGACCTCGCTTCGAGGAAGCTCCGGCGGGGTGCACCGATCGTGCTCGAGACGATCAACCCGACGACGTGGAGCGCGATGCGCTGGTTCCACCTCGATCCAACCCATGTGACGCCCGTTCCGCCCGCGATGCTCAGCTATCTCCTCGATCAGGCTGGGTTCGAGGTCGTCGAGACGGTCTACGGGCCGGTCCCGCCCGAGGAAGAACGCCTTGCACTTCCGGACCCGGAGCTGAAGGGGCGCTCGAAGTCGGACCAGGAGATTCGCGCGCTCCTCCATCGAAACTGGTCGCGGGTCAACGAGGCGCTCTTCGGTGCGCAGGACTACGCGATCGTCGCCAAGCGCTGATTCCGATGGCCGTCCGCACTGTCGCCGTTTGCTACCCGCAGGTTCCCTTCGTCCGGGGCGGCGCGGAACTCCTCGTCGAATCGTTGATCCGGGAGCTCACCGCGCGCGGCTTCCAGGCCGAAGGTGTCTCGATCCCCTTCTTCTGGGAGCCGAGAACGGCACCCGTCGACCAGTGCTTCGCCTGGCGGATGGTCAGCCTCAAAGCTGGCTGGGGCGACGAGATCGACCGGGTGATCAGCACGAAATTCCCGTCCTACGTCGTGCAGCACCCCAGCAAGATCACCTGGCTCACTCATCAGTTTCGACAGGTCTACGACCTCTTCGAGACGGAGTGGAGCGGCTATTCGCGCAAGCCCGAAGACCTGCGCGTACGCGAGACGATCCGACGGATCGACTGCACGGCGCTCGGTGAGGGAGAAGCGCTCTACGCCATCTCCCGGAACGTGGCGAATCGCGCGAAGCGCTACAACGGACTCGATGCCGGCGTGCTCTATCCGCCGCCGCCGGGCGCCGACGCCTTCCAGCCCGGGACCCAGGGCGACTACATCCTCTCGGTCGGACGAATCGACGCGCTGAAGCGGGTGGAGCCTCTGCTGCAGGCGATGAAGCACGTGAAGGGCAAGCTGCGCGCGGTGATCGCCGGGACCGGCCCCGACGAAGAACGCCTGCGCGCCGAGGTCGAGCGACTCGATCTCGCCGATCGGGTGAATCTGATCGGAGCCGTCCCCTTCGAGGAGTTGACCCGACTGATGGCGAACGCGCTCGGCGTCTACTTCGCGCCCTACGACGAGGACTACGGCTACGTGACCCTCGAAGCGTTCCTCTGCCAGAAACCCGTCGTGACCGCGCCGGATTCGGGCGGACCCCTCGAGTTCATCGAGGACGACGTCACCGGCTACGTGCGCCCCCTCGACCCGGAGTCGCTGGCCGACGCGCTCGATCGGCTCGCGACGGACCGGGCTCACGCAAAGGCGATGGGCGAGGCGGGCTACGAGCGAGCGCGCCGGATCGAGTGGGATCCGGTGATCGAGGCGTTGACCGCCGAATGACCGCCCCCGACCCCGGACATCGTCCTCGCGTCGCCTGGTTCGGTCCTCTGTCTCCCGACCGCTCTGGCATCTCGGCGTACAGTGAGCTGTTACTCCCGTTCCTCGCCGACGCCTGGGACCTGACGCTCTTCGTCGACGGCTACATGCCGACGGACGCCTGCGCGGCAAACCTCCCCGTCTTCGACTGCGGCGCCCGGGATCCGCTCCCGTCCCTGCCCGGCTTCGACGCCGTCGTCTACCAGGTCGGGAACAGCCAGTCCCATGCCTACGTCTACGACACGTTGATGACCTGGCCTGGCCTCGTCGTGATGCACGAGCTCTCGATCCATCACTTCGTCGCCGGTCGAACGGCCGCGGCCGGGCGAATCGACCTCTATCTGAAGGAAGTCCGCGCCCAGATGGGGGACGACGCCGCCGAGGAAGCGCGCCGCGCCTTCTACGACTCGATCGAGGGCCCGTGGGAGACGCGACCGATCGAGTTCCCGATGAATCAGCGCGTGCTCGACCAGGCCACGGGCATCCTCTGCCACAGCGACTTCGTCCGAGACGCCATTCGTGCCATCCACCCGAAGCTCTACATCGAGCGCGCGGACCACCCCGCCTGGCCCCACGACCGATCCGAAACGACGCCCATCAGGGGTCCCGCGGGCGACACGTCCGGTCGTCCGATCCGACTCGTCGCCGCCGGCAACCTGACGACGAACAAGTGCATCGAGGAGATCGTCGTCGCCTGCGGCCTCCTCGCGGAGTCTCACTCGCTCGAACTCCACCTCGTCGGCAACATCGAGCTCGATACCGACCTCGACGTGCTCTGCGAAGTCACGGGATGCACCGACGTCGTGCACACACACGGCCGGGTCTCCGACGAGGAGTTGATGCAGGCGCTCGACGAGGCCGACCTCGCGTTCTGCATGCGCACCCCGACCCTCGGCGAAACCTCGGGCATCGTCCTGCGCGCCTGCTCGGTCGGCACGCCGGTCGTCGTGTCGGACGTCGGGTGGTTCTCAGAGCTGCCCGACGACCTCGCCATCAAGATCCCGATGCCGCTCGAGAGCCCTGAAGATCTGGCGCGCTGCCTGGCGCCCGTTCTCGATGATGCCGACGATCTCACGCGGCGCGCCGATGCGGCGCGAGGCTGGGCCGCCGCCGCGACGCCCGAAAGGACCGCCCGCGATTACGTAGACTGGGTGCTCCAGGCGGGCTCCTTCCCCGACGTGATGACGGGGCGTGCGTTCGGTCTGGCCGCCGAGATCGCCCGCGACCTCGACATGGAATCGCCTGCCGAGGAGGCGCTCCCGCGCGCGGCGCTGTTCCAGGAGCTCCTGCTTCAAGAGCGCGCGGCGCGCCAGGACTGGCTCTTTCCTCCGCGCCACCTCGCACCAGTCGCTCGCGCCGCGAGCGAATCCGCAACGGAGGATCGAGAAGGGTGACCCGGGACGACGAGAAGATCGACCGCGTGGAACCGATCGAGGTGAGCGATTTCTCCCCGAAGCTGCGGGAGTACGCGCTCTTCGGCGGCATCGAACGGGTCGCGGGCTGGCTCGAAAGCGGTGCGCTGGCGATGCTGCTCTTCCTGTCGAAACAGCAGGCGAGTCAGGGCGTCTCGGGCAGCGTCGCGGAGATCGGTGTCCACCATGGACGACTCTTCGTCGCGCTCTGCCTGCTGCGCCGTGAGGACGAGAACGCCATCGGGATCGACGTTTTCGAAGACCAGCACCTGAACGTCGACGGCTCGGGCCGCGGCAGTCGCGAGCACCTCGAGTCCCATCTCATGCATTTCGTCGGTGACGATCCGCGCATCGCGATCGCGAAGGCCGACAGCCTGCACGTCCGGCCGGACGAGGTGCGAGACTGGCTCGACCAGCAGCCGGTCCGACTCTTCAGCGTCGACGGGTGTCATACGGCCGAACACACCGAGAGCGACCTCATCCTCGCCGAAGCGGTGCTCGCGCCAGGCGGGATCATCGTCCTCGACGACTTCGACAACGCCGAGTGGCCCACCGTCCACGAGGGCGGAGAGAGCGCGCTCGCCGGGCCGCTCGCCGGCAAGATCGAACCGATCGCGTACGGAAACAACAAGCTCCTGCTCGCGGCGCCACCGTGGGCCGAGCTCTATCGAAAAATCCTGCTCGAAGCCGTCCCCCTCGAAGAGACGAGCGAGCCCTTCGCCGTCGCCGGACGGCCCTGCGCCAAGGTGTCGGCGCCTCCCCTCGAGCACTGGCTGTCCGACGCCGCATGGCGGGAGCTCGTCGGACCGGGGAGCGGTCGCGAGCGCTTCTCGTCGGACGCGACGGACGGCGTGTGTCGCCTCGAGGAAGGCTGGTCCGATCGCGAGGCGTGGGGTGTCTGGAGCGACGGGGCCGAAAGTCGCGTGCTCGTTCCGGTCGGCTCCGATGCCAGCGGGTTCGAGGTCAGCCTCGCGTACCACCCCTTCCTGGTCCCCGAAAGACGCAGCCTGCGCATCGACGCCTACGCCGACGGCAGCTTCCTCGACTCGTGGACGGCGGACACGGAAGGACGGCAGTCGCGACGCCTGCGCGTCGCGCGACCGAGCCACGCGTCGCGCTGGCTCGAGCTCCGGCTGGTGTACGACGCGCCGATCTCGCCCGCGGACCTCGGCGATCCCGGAGACGGCCGCGCGCTCGCGATCGGCCTCGAGGAGATTCGCTGGCGACCGCAGGAGGCGTAGTCTCGGGAGTGTCCGGGCCAATTGGGTAGCCGGGACGGCCACCCGTCCCGGCTCCCACACCACCGGTCGTGCCGTTCGACATCCGGCGGTTCACGTAGGGCGCGCGAGTCTCCGACGTTCCGCCACGAAGCTCAACAGACCACGCTCGGTCCGCCAACGCATGGGCAGGGCCTGGTTCAGGTGGCTCGCTCCCGCGTTCCACCACGGCCCTCGCCCGTTGCCCGCGCTCGCGCGGGCCCGCTCCGAATCCAGCCCCAGACGGGTCAGCCCGCGGTACCGCGGACTTACGCCTCCAAGTCACTTCCCCGAACGCTTTCGCGCGCGGGTTGATCATCCAACGGACTTCGATGGATGACGCGCCATGCCCAGCGCCCAACGACGAGAGGCCCGAGGGCACTCCCGCCGTTCGATTGATTCGTAGGCCGACGGTCACGCACCGCGAAGCGCGAGGCCGTGTTCCGGACTAGTTGTCCTTCGCGATTCCCGAGGAGATGCTCCCGGCGAGCGCCGGCGCGAAGGCAGCGATCTCGCCTGCGTCGGTCGCGAAGTTGTCGTTCTCGTCGCTCATGAACGCGACGCCGGCGGCGTTGAACTTGTTGAGTTCGTCACCGGCCGTGGCGTCGAGATCGCAGGTGTCCGCAGTATTCGGAGCCGCCAGGCTGGCGCCGATCCGCACCAGCGCGTCGCCGCCCGCCTGACCATCCCAAATGAAGTCGCCGTCGAGGTCCACGAGGAACGTATCGGCCGCGCTCACGAAGAGGGCGATGTTGTCGTCTCCGTCGCCGTCCCAGTCGCCCACGACGATCGTGCCGCCGCCGTTGGCGTCCGCGAACGCCTTGCCGAAGGGCGTGTTCACGTCGCCTCCGGCGTTGCCGTCCCAGACGCGATCACCGTCCAGGTCGACGAAGAGGCGCGCGTTCGCGGTGTCGTACCGCGCGACGTCGTCCTCGCCGTCGCCGTCCCAGTCTCCGATCACAACTGTCGAGTTGGCAGCGGAAATCGAGGGAATGAAGGCGAAGCGGGCGTCGGTCCCGGCTCCGTCCCAGACGCCGTTGTTGTTGTCGTCGATGAAGAAGCTGTTCAGCAGGTAGCGGCCCACGGAAGCCTGGGTCTGACCCGACCAGACGCCGATGAAGCCCTCACCGCCGTTCTGACTGGCGACGAACTGGCGAGCGCGGTCGCCAGCCATGTTGCCATCCCAGGTGTCGTTCTCGTTGAGATCGAGGGCGAAGAAGCCACCGCTGCCGGCGATGTACTTTCCGACGCCATCGCCGCCGCCGGCGGCGAAGTCGCCCTTGACGGCCGCGCCCTGGCCGAGGCCTGGCGCGATCTGGAAGACGCTGTCCGTACCGGATCCTTCGAAGACGCCATCACCGTCGGCATCGAGGAAGAACACGTCGGAAGTCGTGTAGACGCCGACGAGACAGCTCGGAGGCGGCGGGCCACCGGCCTGGGCGGCCGAGGCCGCGAGGAGCGCCGCGCACGCGACGGAGAGCCAACCGAAAACTCGCATCATTCCTCCTGAGAATCTCTTCTCTGATCTGCTCGACCCGCTCGGGGCTCGTCGACGTCACGCGCCGACTCGAATTCACTGTCCACTCGGGTACGTCGGTTGATCGACGGCGGATGGCCCTGGCCGAAGCCACGATCCTCTTCGGACCGTGAGCCCACTCCACACTCGTGTTCGATTCGCTCCGACGCGTACCGAGCGCGTCTTGAGTGGAGCGTCGGCTCGACGCTCCGCTTCCCCCAGAAATCGACGGGTATTCTAACCGGGCGAAATTGCCGATTCAATGACAGCCTTCTTCCCGAGCGCTTCACGACGCACAAAGAAATCGATCCGGAACGGAAACATTCCCGGGGGCGTCTCACCTCGCACACGCGTAACGGGACTCGCACTTCGAATCGGCGGGACGATAGCGCGCGCTAGCCCCCCGAAACGCGCACACCGTGCGTTCGGAGTCGCCGTCAGCTGACGGCGCGTCGGACACGCGCAGCGCAGGGCCCGACGCGGCGCAGCGATCGGGATCCCCCTAGGAGTCTGCGCGGCAGAAGCCAAGGTTAGTCGAAGTCGCTCGATTCGGTCATGCCGCGCGATTATCGTCGATACGAGCCCGATCAGAGTCTTCTGCTTCCGCCTTCGCTGCGCGATTGGCTGCCGGAAGACCACCTGCCCTTCTTTCTGTCGGACGCCATCGATGCGATGGATCTGAGCAAGTTCGAGGCGCGCTACGGCGACGAAGGCCCGGGCAACCAGGCCTTCGACCCCCGGATGGTGCTGGTCTACGCCTACGCCACCGGCACCTTCTCGTCGCGGAAGATCGCCGCCAAGCTGCACGAGGACGTGGCCTTCCGTGTGCTCGGCGCGGACAACTTCCCCGCGCACCGAACGATCTCGGACTTTCGCCAACGGCACATCGCCGAGTTCCGTGACGCCTTCGTCCAGGTCGTGCAGCTGGCCCGCGAGGTGGGGCTCGTGACTTGCTGGTGCTCGACGACTGGGGTCTCGTGCCGCTGGGCCAGAGCGAGCGACGTGACCTGCTCGAGATCATCGAGGATCGCTACGGCGCCCGCTCGACGATCCTCACGAGCCAGCTCCCGATCGAGGCCTGGCACGACCACGTCGGCGAGGCCACGATCGCCGACGCCATCTGCGACCGGCTGCTCCACAATGCCCACCGGATCGCCCTCGAGGGCGAGTCTCGACGGAAGGCGACGAAGACGCGAAGCTAAACCCCGTTCAGTGTCGACACGCTCTGTTCACGATCGCCGAAACGGCTGTTCACGATGGAGCGAAATGACCGTTCACGATCGCCGGAATGCGCAGTTAGTCGCTTGAGCTCGCAGGGACTCATGGTGGCGTGCGTGGCGGACCTGCTCCTCGTACATCCTCAACCAGACTTCAGGCGTCGAGTCGCCCGTCGCGTTCCTTCCGTGCCGCAGTGACCGAAACGGCTGGCGCCTGCCGCTGCTCAGGCGCGAACCACTCAGAAGAGAAGCCGAGTTCCGTCGGACAGGCAATCAGCCATGTGCGTGAGCGATCGAGAGTCGCGTGTTGACGGCTCCGCTAGCAAAACCCTATTCGCGCGTCTTGTAGAAATCGATAGCCCATCGACGCGAAACGACCTCGACGAAGCGTTGGATCACACTCGAAGCGTGTGACCGCCAGGTCGACGTGATTGCCACGTGCGTAGTATCGCACCGCAACCTCTCCGCAAGCGCCACCGCACTGGATTGCGCGCGGCGGTCATTGGAGAAGTGTCACGCTCGGCCAGGGGTGAACCGGAGTCCAACCCGAAGTCTTGCTCTGGAACGCGCCGATCTCGAGGCGAAGTTCGTTTGCGGTAGCGAGACTACATTTCGATTTCGTGATTGGCGCTCCGCACAACCGTCAGCCTTCTCCAGCATCTCGATCGTCACTCGCGCGCTCTTCCGCCCAGCGACGCACGCGTTCTCTAGCTTCGCCAGCGCGCTCCCCTGCTTTCGCAACGAGCTTGTCCGGCTTGAAATCGCCCTCGAATCCCTATTTGCGTGAGCAATGAAACGTTCCGCTTCCTAGCTACCCGAGTCGCGGCCAAAGTTCAGTTCCGCAGAAGCACGAACGGAGACCAATAGTAGGGGTGGCGGTATATCGACCCTCTCCGCGCCTTCGTCTTAATGCCTCGCGACTCTGCCTCCGCCGACTCTTGAAACTCCAGCTCCGCCACTTCTCGTCGAGCGTGGAGAAGCGCCTCTTCATTGGATCGTCCGTCCGCCAACGCCGAATAGAAAATCCGCATCAGCTCAACGGTCGCGTTGCTGTCCACCTCCCAAAGAGACATGACAACTGCGGCGCTTCCCGCAGCGAGAAACGCTCGGCCCAGGCCCATCGTACCTTCACCGGCGAACCCCTCTCCAGAGCCCGTATTGCACGCGGAAAGGACCGTTAGGTCCGCACTGAGATCCAACTCAAGGACCTCCGTGAATGTCAGGAAGCGGTCAGCTGCGGATTCGGCTCGTTGTGACAGCACGAGAGCGGGCTCGCGGACGTCGGGGATCTGTGAACCGAGTACGCCGTGCGTTGCGAAGTGAACGTACTGCCGCGTCTCCAGTCCCGTCGCCCGAAGCGTTGGCTCGGAAGCCTCTGGACCAAGCAAGAGCTCCCACTGCTGCCCTAATGAGCTTGCGGCCGTCTCCACCTCGAGGCGCGTCTCCGGCAATGGCGCGAAGTGCTCAACATCTCGGGCGCGGCCGATAGGGGTAGAGATATTCGCCCTAGCCCTGATTATGCATGACTCCGCATCGGATCCGCACATCCATCGGATTTTCTGTCGCAGTTCGGCGTGGACTCGGTTCCGTCTCGTGGTTGACGGCGCATAACACGGCACCTCCCTGGGCGGATCAACCCGCGGATGAAGTTCGGCCCGACTGCCGCCGGCAGCCGCTCCGTCTCAGCAGCGGTGAAGGGGTCAGGGCGAGTGGCCGCCCGTCGAGAGCGCGATCCGTCGCCAGTCCGACTCGCTGCGGGACTGCGTCGGCAGGTGCATGACGACGCGACGTGCCGTCTCTTGCACCCACACCGGGAACTTCAGCAGCTCGTCCCGAAGGCGAGTCACCTGCGCGGCGCGGCAACGCGTGTGGCGAGCCTTGCGCGAGAACTCCTGCATCAACACGTAGGCCGCCGTGGTCAACTGCACCCGAAGCTGGTTCGCCATGAACGATGAACAGCTGGTTCGCCCCAGCTCGAGTCCCTGCTTCAACTCCTTGATCCGGTTCTCTGCATCGCCCCGACTGCAGTAGAACCGGTACCCGTTCCGAGGCGTCCACCTCAGGTTCGTCACCACGAAGCGAAGGTTCTGACGCGACGCACGACCCGGGTGATCCACCACCTCGGCCTTGAACACCACCCGGCGAGGATGCGGCCAGGTCGTCTGCGTCTGGTACTCCGTCTCGCCGAAGATCTGCGTCGTCTGGCCCGTCCGTTTGTACTCGCGCTGCGCTTCTTGCTGCGCCTGCGCGGCCCGCTTCTTGAGCGGAGGCCAGTTCGAGCACCCTACGGCGTATTCCACCCCCGATGCGTCGAGGGCGTCCAGAACCGCCGGGGCGATGAACCCACCGTCCAACCGGAGCTGAACGCGAGCCTTCGGGAAGGCGGCTCGGATCTTGGGTAGCAAGCGATTCAGGATCGGGAGGAGTCCCAGCGACGCGTCTGCGTTGCCCGGCCGAAGCACCGAGCACAGGATCGATTGCTTCTGCTCCCCGTTGAACTGGATCGTCCCCACCAGCGGCAGGAAACAGTGCGTCCGGTAGTGGCCGTGGTAGAAGGACAACTCCTGCTGGCCGTGGGTGGGATCGTCCGTGGGATCGAAGTCGAGGATGATCGTCTTGGCCTTGTGGCCGAGCCGCTTACGGTGTCGATCGATCACGATGTCGGCCAGGGCCTCGACCATCCGGTAGAGCTCGACGCGACCCACGCCGTTCTCGAACCGAGAGAGCGTCGACTGCGAGGCCAACCGATCCCCCGAGACGGGCGGGCGACCCACCAGCATCTTGTGGATCGGGTCCTCGGCCAACACGCGGGCGTCGTTGCAGTCCGGGTGTCCCAGGGCGATGGCGAACATCCGCTGCCGGAAGAGTTCGGCGATCTCGTGCCGCACCTTGCCCGGCTCGCGGCCGTCCCGAAGACACGAAGCCAGCTTCTCGCTCAGCCCCAACTGCTGGTCCACGCCCTTCAGCGGAAGAGCGCCCCCGTCCGAGCTGCTGTGGGCCTGGTCGGACACCGCCACCACGGGCTTCGAAATCAGGTCGGGAAAGACAACAGACTGTGTTGTAGACTCAGACATGCAGAAGGCCTCTGGATTGCGCGGAAACGGTCTCGATAACCTGTTTCTAGCAACTCAGGGGCCTTCTTTCGTTAGGCCTTCGTGAATAATCCGGGCTAGAGTCGCGCGCCCCGTCGCGAATCGGCGCCCGCACGTCATCGCTTCCTGGTGCGCGCCGCGACGACGTCATCCCCTTCGAATGCGAGGATCGAGTCGTGCCCGACCGGGCCACAGCGCGGATGCTCGCCACTCTCGTCGCGGCGGCGATGCTCGTCGCGGCGTACGCGCCGACGTTCGGCGGCGCGCTCGAACCGCCCCACGAATTCGACGAAGCGTTCTTCTTCAACCCCTACCCGACGACGCCCTGGCTGAATGCGCTCTTGGCGATCGCCTTTCTCGCCCTGCGCCGGCGCCGGCTCGCCCGGGCCTGCGCGGAAGAGGCCTCCCGCCCGGTCGAAGGGGGGCTCCTGCTCGGCCTCGGCATCGGCCTCCACGCCTGGTCCCACTTCACCGGCGCCCCGGACCTCGACGTCCTGAGCGTCCTGGCGACCGGCGCGGGACTCGCACTCTGGCTCGGCGGCGGGCCGCTGTTGCGCGCGACCGGTCCGACTCTGCCGCTCCTGGCCCTCGCGTGGCCGCTGCCGGCAGCCATGATGAACGCCCTGATTCCGGCCCTCCAGATCCTCGCGCGGGATGGCGCGACCCTCCTCTTGCTGCCGGTGCTCCCGGAAGTCTCGAACATCGGCGACTTCATCCTCCACGGCAGCCATCACTTCCGGGTGATCGAGAGCTGCAGCGGCACGCGTAGCCTGTGGACGATGCAGCTCGCCGCCCTCGCGTACGGCGAGCTGCTTTCGCTTTCCCCGAAGCGGCGGGTCGCGCTGTGCCTGGCCGCCGTGCCGATCGCGCTCGTCCTGAATGCCGTTCGGATCGCCGTGATCGTGCTCTTCGTCGACGGCGCGATTGCCGAGGACCACAAGACCCAGGGACTCGTCGCGATCGTCGCCGGCGTGATCGCGCTCCACCTGGTGAACGAGCTCACCGAGCGACGCGGCCAGTCGCCCGCCGCGAGCGAACCCGGACACACGCTGCCCCGCGGCGCGCCACCTCGTGGGTCGCGTGTGCGCGCCGCGATCGCGGCGACGATCGCCCTCGCCCTCGCGCCGGTAGTCGTCCCCGAATGGTCGGGGCCCGCGTCTTCGTCGGCGGAGGCGTCGAAGGTCGCGCTGCCGACGCGGGCGGGCGATTGGTCGGCCCGCCGACGCTATCTCGACGAGGACTTCCTCGGGTCGATCGGCTTCAGCCAGATCCTCGAGCGCGAGTACTACGAAGGCGAGGTCGAAGCCAGCCCGAGCGTGCGGGTCCTGATCGCCCACCACGATCGAATCCAGCGCCGGACGAGCGTCTGGTCTCCCCGCTGGCGCCGCGCGTCCTCCCACTTCGACGTGGTCGAGCAGGGCACCCGATTCGTCGAACCCCTCGACCGGACGGTGACCACCACGATCAACGAGGGGAACGGCGAGCGACGCCTCGTCTGGAGTGGATTCATCGGCTCGCGCGGGGTGAGCGAAGAGACACTGCGTGCGCTCTCGGGGCTCGACCGGAGTCCGTGGCGCAGTCCGCATGGGATCACCGCCTTCCGCTTCGAAACCACGATTCCCCCCGGAATCCGCGGACCGGTCGAAGCCAACCAGCGACTCGAACGCTTCGTGTCCGAAGTCGGCAGGGGTATAGTCGCTCCCGCCCCTTCGCGAGAGATGAGATGACGTCGCGTCCCCGGCGTCGAGGAGAACGGACGCCGTGACGTCGGACATGGGTCGGGCCAAATGCTTCGCTGCGGCGATGCTCGCCGCCGGCCTCCTCGCGTCGTGCTCGGAAGACACGCCGCACGCCGCGCCGAACGCGATCGACGGCGGCCCCGCCGACGTCGTGGCCCCGCCGGCCGCAGACCTCGACGTCGTCCTCGTCTCGATCGACACACTGCGCGCGGACCACCTCGGCAGCTACGGCTATCCGCGTCCTACCTCGCCCCATCTCGACCAGCTGGCCGAGCGAGGGGTCGTCTTCGAGCGCGCGATGGCCCACGCGCCCTCGACCCTTCCTTCCCACGTCTCGATCTTCACTTCTACCCTTCCGATCGAGCACCGCGTCATGGTCTCGACGGAGAGCCCGCTGCCGGACGATCTGCCCTCCGTCGCGGAGATCTTCGTGGACGCGGGATATCGGACCGCTGCCTTCCACTCCGGAGGCCAGCTGACCGACGACTTGTCGATCGATCGCGGCTTCGAAGCGTGGGAGAATCTCGGCGAGGCCTTCGCGCCGATCGTCGCCCGCGGCTGCGCGTGGCTCGCCGAATCCGACCAGCCCGCGTTCGTCTTCCTCCATACCTACGAGATCCACCACCCCTACCGCCCGAGACCCGATCTGCTCGCGCTCTTCGACGAGGGCTACGACGGGCCGCTGCCCGCCCACATCGAGATCGAGGAGCACCTTCGCGCGATCAATCCCGGCAGCGGGGAGCGGCTCGAGGTCGATGCGCGCGATCTCGCGCACATCGTCGCCACCTACGACGCGGAGCTCCGTTCCGTCGACGAGTCGATCGGTCGGCTCGTCGAGTGCATCGCGAAACGCGGACGACTCGATCGCACGGTCTTCGCCATCACCTCCGATCACGGAGAGGAATTCGGCGAGCACGGCTGGGTCGGATGGCACTCCCACACGCTCTTCGACGAACTCCTCCATGTCCCACTGATCCTCCGCCTCCCCGGAGACCACGGCGCGGGTCGCCGCGTCGCCGAGACCGTCCGCTCGATCGACATCGCGCCGACGCTGCTCGACGCGGTCTCGATCCAGCGCCCTCGAGGCTTTCGTGGTCGATCGCTGCTTCCCTTCGCGCGCGGCGAGAAACCGACGACGCGCCCAGCGGAAGCGATCGCGATCGCCGCGCGCGATCATCCGGAGCTGCTCCCCCAACTGATCAGCGTCCGTTCGTCGAGCCACAAGCTGATCGGATCGGTGCTCTACGACCTGGCCGACGATCCCGGCGAGACCACCGACGTGGCGGCGCACGCCCCGGAGGTCGTGCATGACCTCGCACGACACCGCGAAGCAGCGCTCGCGCTCGCGCGCCCCGTCCGGAGCGGCCTCGCGAACGACGAACGGCGGCTCGACGCCAAGACCCGGGAACAGCTGCGCGCGCTCGGCTATCTCGACGACGACGCCGAGGAGTGAGAGCGCTCGAATGAACCACGGCACGAGCCCACCATGCTCCGCAGTCTCTACGCCCATCGAACGCTGATCGCGAGCCTCGTTCGCCAGGAGTTCCAGCTGCGCTCCGTGCGAGCGTCATGGGGACTCGGGTGGCTCGTCGTCGAACCGGCGATCCAGATCGCGATCTACACGCTGATCTTCGGCGCCGTACTCGCCGCACGCCTGCCCTCCGACGACGCTCCTCTCGCGTACGGGCTCTACGTCTGCGCGGGGCTGCTGACGTGGACGCTCTTCACGCAGATCGTGACGCGTGGACTCGATCTCTTCCTGTCCCACGCGACGCTCCTCAAGAGCGTCCGCTTTCCCCGCAGCGCGCTGCCGATCTCGCTCCTCCTCGTAACCGGAATCCAGTTCGCGATCAGCGTCGCGATCTTCGCGTGCGTGCTCCTCGCCCTCGGGCGCTTCGACGGAATCGCGCTCCTCTCCGTGGTGCCGGTGCTCGCGATCCAGATCGGCCTGGCGCTCGGACTCGCGATCACCGTCGGCACCCTCCACGTCTTCTTCCGCGACGTCGGCTACACGACGAACATCTTCCTCCAGTTCTGGTTCTGGCTCACCCCGATCGTCTATCCCCTGTCGATCGTGCCCGAACCCGCGCGGTCGTGGATCGAACGGAATCCTCTCACGCCGATCGTCGGCGCCTATCAGGGCGCCGTGCTCGACGGTGCGGTTGCGTCCTTCGGCGAACTCGGGCCGCCCGCCGCGCTCGCGGTCGGTGTTCTCGCCGGTTCCTGGGCACTCTTCCGCGCGCTCGGCGCCGACCTCGTGGACGAGCTCTGATGGGCGGCCTCCGCGCGACGGGAATCGAGAAGACCTACCGGAGCTATCGACGGCCCGGCGCGCGACTCGTCGATTGGCTCTCCCTCGGACGCGCGCATCGCGCGCGGGAAAAGCACGCACTGCGCGGCGTCAGCTTCGAGGTCCGCCCCGGCGAAGCGGTGGGGTTGGTGGGAGCGAACGGCGCCGGCAAGAGCACCCTGCTCGGGGTGTTGAAGGGCACGATCGAACCCACCGCCGGCGACGTCGAGATCGAAGGGCGCGCCGTCGGCCTCGACCTCGGCCTCGGTTTCCGCGACGACCTCACGGGCTACGACAATCTGATCGCCAGCGGGGCCCTGCTCGGCCTCTCCCGTCGCGAGGTCGACGCCTCGCTCGACGAAGTCCTCGCCTTCGCGGAGCTCGACGACGTGCTCGGGGATCCGGTGCGGACGTACTCGAGCGGAATGCGCCTGCGGCTCGCCTTCGCCCTCGCGACCGTCGAACGACCAGACATCCTCTTGATCGACGAAGCGCTCTCGGTCGGCGACGCGTATTTCCAGCAGAAGTGCATCCATCGGATCCGGCGCTTCCATGCAGCCGGGACCACCCTCATCCTCGTCTCTCACGACCCGAGCGCGATCACGACGCTCTGCGACCGCGCGCTGCTGCTCGATGGCGGACTCGTGATTCGCGACGGCCGCCCGCGCGAGGTGCTCGAGTATTACAACGCCTGGCTCGCGCGGCGGACCGACGGCGAGAACATCGACCAGCGAAGCATCGGCCGGAGCGGCACGACCTCGACCCGGAGCGGGAACCGGGAAGCCACGATCGAAGATCTCGTTCTGTCGTGCGAGGGCCAGCCACGCGATCAGGTCGTCGTCGGCGAGACCGTCGACCTGGCCATCCTCGCGCGGGCCCACGCCCCTCTCGACGACCTGACCGTCGGCATCTCGCTCCGCGATCGTCTCGGGAACGAGGTCTTCGGCACGAACACCTACCTGCTCGGCGTCGAGTCGCCCCCGATCGAGGCCGGATCGACCTTCACCGCCCGCTTCCGTTTCGTCGCCGAACTCGGCCCCGGCGACTACAGCGTGACCGCCGCCCTCCACGCAGGGCGCGTCCACGTCGAAAACAGCTACGACTGGTGGGACAACGTCTCCACGTTCAGCGTCCTGCCCGACGGGCCGCCCAGATTCCAGGGAACGGCGCGACTGCCGATCGAGGCGACGATCGAGCGAGAGGACGGGCCACGGGATCGGTCGGACTAGTCGAAGACCGCCTCGACCCCCGCGAGCGCCGGCGCCTCTGCATCCTTCGGCGTCACCACCGACGGCTCGACCGGCCACTCGATCCCCACCTCGGGATCCGCGTAGTGGAGCGCCTTCTCGGACTCCGGCGCGTGCATCGACGTGCACTTGTAGTGGACGAGGGTTTCGTCCTCGAGGGCCAGGAAGCCGTGCGCGAAGCCGACGGGCACCCAGAGTGACAGGTTGTTGTCGCCGGTCAGCTCCCGGCCCACCCATCGCCCGTAGGTCGAGGAGCCCGCGCGCAGGTCCACGGCGACGTCGAAGACGCTGCCCCGGATGCAGCGAACGAGCTTGCCCATCGCGTTCGGCGCGATCTGGAAGTGCATCCCGCGCAGGGTTCCTCTACACGACTGGCTGAGGTTGTCCTGGACGAAGTCGGTCTCGAAGCCCGCCTGTCGCCACATCTCCTGCGACCAGCTCTCGGCGAAGTAGCCCCGCTCGTCGTCGACACGTCCCGTCCGGACCTCGAGGACCGCCTCGATCTCCGTCGGCGTGACCTCCACCTTCATCGGCACGGCGCACCCCCCTCTCGCTCGCGCGCCTCGCGCGCGGTCGCGATGGCGCAGAGATTCAGCGACCCTCGGGCGCTTCGCAAGCACGTTCCGCACTCACGTGGACGACGCGCTCTTCCGGCGAGAGACGGGCGCGCTCCGCGATCACGCGGCGTTTGCGCCACGCCTCCGGCAGGAGACGTGCCGCCTCGGCGTACGCCGGAAGAAGGCGCGGATCGCGCAGCAGGGTGAATCCGAGTCGCAGGATTTCCCATGCGAGGATCGCCGGCGCATTCCGAAGGAAGTCCGCGCGCGTCTCGTTCTTCACGAGCTGGAGATAGTGGTTCTTGAACGAGTGCCGCCGGACGTGAACGGGCACTCTACCTCGATCGTCCTTCCGCCAACCCCGCGCGTGCACGGCCACTGCCGTCGGCACGTAGCGGACGCGATGACCGAAGCGACGCGCCCGCCACGAGAGGTCGGTGTCCTCGTGATACGCGAAGAAGGATTCGTCGAAGAGCTCCCCTTCGATCGCGAGATCCGCGAGCGCGGCACATCGCAGCATCATCGCCGCCCCGCTCGCTGCGTCCACGTCGACCGCCGCGTCGTACTGCCCCTCGTCGATCGCCTCGCTTCCGCGATCCCGCGGACGCCGGTGCCGGGGAAAGACGATGCCGGCGCTGTCGAGGGTGCGCCGATCGGGCCGGAGGAGCTTGCCGGATGCGACCGCCACCGCGGGGCGACGTGCGATCTCCTCGAGCAATCGCTCGGCGAAATCGGCGTCGAGGATCACGTCCGGATTCAGGAGGAGTACGAAGTCCGGCGGGGTCGAGCCGCCGGTCAACGACGCAATCACGCGATTCGCGCCGCCCGCGTACCCCTCGTTCGTGCCCCCTTCGAAGCGGACCTCGGGGTGGCGCACGGCGAGACGCGCGAGCGCTTCGGGGTCGACGCCCGTGTCCCAGACGGCGACTGCTCGCGGCGGTCGGGTCTGCACCGCGATCGAACGCAGACATGCTTCGAGGTCGTCGAGGGCCCCGTGGTGGACGATCCCCGCCGACCAGCTCTGGCCGGCCGGCACCTCGGGTCGCTCACCCACGATCGAAATATCGCTCGAAGTACTCGTCGATCTTGCTCTCGAGCTTTCCGCTGAGCGGACGCAGCGTGAGGGGGAGCGTCACTTCGATCGAGATCTCCTCGTCGTCGTAGCCGACGCGAGCCTCCGCGCCGCGGGCCTCGCACACCGCCGCGTCCCCCTCCCAGCGCCATGCGCCGCCAAGGCGTTCCGCCACCTTCTCGGCCAGACCCTCGATCCGCGAGCGAACGTCGATCGGGTCGTCGAACCGGTGCTGCCGCCGCATCGAGATCTCGGCCATGGGTGCCTCCAGATTCCGGCGCGAGGCTTCCGCGCTCAAGTGGCCGGGTCGAGGAACTCCTTGAAGCCGTAGCGCGTGCTCGGCCCCATGTGGATCTGCTCCATCACGCCGATGCCCTGCTGGTCGCCGCAGGTCGCGCGCATCACCGACTGAATGTGCTGGTTCGTCACGTCCATGTTGTCGCACTCGTCGATCGTCCAGGAGCTGCCCCCGACCGCGAGCTCGCCCTTCCAGCGCCCGTGTCCCCACTCGGGGTGCGTATACCCGATCCCCTTCATGCGGTAGACGAGCAGGCTCTCGAGCTCGATCTCGGTCGTCTTCCCGTCGAGGTGCTTGAGGGACACCTGCGCGCGTCGCGCGCGGCGGGTGCCTGGGAAGAACTCGTAGATCTGGTGATCGACGCCCGCGAGGGGCTCCATTGCGGGGTCCTCGACGCCGGGGATCTGATCCGGTGAGCCGTAGGTCGGCATGATCATGCCGTCCCAATGCCAGGTCACGCCGTACTGATTCTCGAACATACCGGCATGGGTGCAGCGATCGTCCCAGTGGATCGGGAACCACAGGAAGTTGATCCCCGGGTGCTCGGTGGCGGGCGCGCCGGGGGGCGCCGGATCGCCGACCGGGCGAACGCCCCAGGACCGATCCTTCGTCCCGAAGACGCGCTTCGGATCGATCGTGACGGTCTTGTCCTTGTAGCGGATCTCGCCCTGCCAGTTGCCGAACTGATTGAAGCGCGTGGCCTCCATGTGGCGGCTCGCTCCGTGGGGCGTGCGCTTCGAGCGCTGGTGATCCTCGGCGAAGCTCGCGGTCCGCGGGATCCAGAGCAGGTCCGCGGAGACGCCGCTCTCGTTGTCGTCGAGGGTCACCCGCAGGCTCATCATCGGCTCGATGATGTCGATCTTGAAGGGACCGACCTCGATCTCGCTGCGTTCGTTCCCGGCGCGGCGGGAGCCGTGGAAGGAGTTCTGCTCGCCGTCGTGCACGATCGACAGGCCGCAGTCGACAATGCCGAGATTCGGGTAGACCGCGGCGCCGATCCCGAAGTAGAACTCGCCGTCGTCCTGGTAGCCGTTGAACCAGTAGCGGTCGTAGGCGTGGCGGTCGGTCGTCGCCACGATGGCGAGCGGCTCGGAGGTCTGGTGGATCGGGTAGTCGTCGAATTTGGTCAGCATGTGTCTTCCCTCGCTGGTCTCGCGTGCCTAACCCTGGACGGACTCGACGGCGCGGTAGAAGGTCTCGGCCTGACCGAGCAGGTCGTCACCGGCCGGCGTGTAGAGGATCTCGGTCGTGCCCGCGGCGGCGCTCTCTTCGGCGCGCTTGCGCACGTCCTCCGCCTCGCCGACCCAGCCCCACCACGGCACGGCATCGCCGTACGCCGCGATCGCCTTCCGGTCGGCGGCGTTCAGGTGGGTACAGTGGCCGCTGTGGACGGCGAGATGGCGCTCGGCCTCGGAGCGCTCGCTCTCGATCTGCGCGAGCCAGTCGGCGCCGCCGGGCATGTCGGACAGCCCGCCCGGGCTCGTCTCCCAGCCCATGTGATAGGCGCCGACGAGCCAGGGGCCCGCCTCGTCGAGCACCCGCTGCGCCGAGGGGGATTCGCCGGGCGCGAGGACCGTTCCGTTCACCATCTGCACCGACCAGTCGACCTCGTAGCGCGGCGGAGACATGCCCATCCAACCGTCGGCGATCTCCTGCGCGATCGCCTGTCCCTTCGGCCCGAAGGCCGAGATCAGGATCGGCACTTCGATCGGCCTCGCCTTCGCGAGCTCCGGACGATGGATCATCTGACAGGCCTTGCCGTCGATCTCGACGACCTCGCCGGCGAGGAGCCCCTTCACCTGCTCGATCCACGTGCGCGTCGTCGACCAGGACAGGGCGCCCTGCCCGAGGACGAGGCGCGCGGTGTATCCGGTCCCGACCGCGCAAGCGAGACGTCCCGGCGCGAGGCGATCGACCGTCGCCATCGCCGAAGCGGTCGTCATCGGGTGGCGAAGATTCGGGACGAGCACCGCGGTCCCGAGGCCGATGCGCTCGGTCGCCTCGCCGATCCGCGCGAGGTGGATCCAGATGTCTTCGTAGATCGCGGCGGAGTCGTAGAGCCAGATGCGGTCGAAGCCGAGGGCCTCGGCGCGCTTCGCGAGGGCGACGGACTGGGGGCCGGGGGGGCAGCCGATCGAGATCTTCACGGGGGTCTCCGGAGTTCAGGACGTTCGAGAAGCTCATAGCCTACCGCGCGCGGCGGGGTCGCGATGGCGGAATTTCGGCGTCGGATCCCGCCGCCCTGCGCGGGCGCTGGGATAGACTTCCGCCATGCCCCGCCCGCCCGCCTGGGAGAAGCTTTCGAATCAGGATCTCCTGGAGTGGCGCCTCTGTGACCTCGGGCTCAGCCTCGAAGGCAGCGGGCTCGAGGCGCCGATCGATCGCCTCTACAGGGAGCTCGAAGCGCGGAATCTCCGCGTGCGGCCCCACTGCTGGCTCTCGGAGGAGTGGTTCTCGCCGGAGGGCGTGCCCGGGATCGCCCTGCCCTTCTACCTGGCCCACCCGCGACTCAAGCGGCTCGAGCGCGCGCAGATCCTCGAGGTCGAAGGCGGCACCAACGCCGAGTGCCTCCGCCTGCTTCGGCACGAAGCCGGTCACGCGATCCAACACGCATTCCGACTCCACCGACGGAAGCAATGGCGCGAGCTCTTCGGCTCGTCGACCGAGCCCTACCCCGACTACTACCGCCCGAATCCCGGCAGCCGCCGCTATGTCATCCACCTCCCGGACTGGTATGCGCAGAGCCATCCGGACGAGGACTTCGCGGAGACCTTCGCGGTCTGGCTGACCCCGGGCTCGCGCTGGCGGCGCAAGTACATGGGCTGGCCGGCGCTGCGAAAGCTCCGCTACGTCGACCAGCTGATGCACGAGATCGCCGGGGAAAAGCCGCCGGTGCGCTCGAAGGCGAAGCCCGATCCGGTCCACCGGATCAAGACGACCCTCGGTGACCACTACCGCGCCAAGCGGGAGCGCTACCGGGTGCTGGCGACGCGCGCCTACGACGCCGACCTCCTCCGACTCTTCACCCCGATCGAGGAGAGCACCGCCCGCTCCCCGGCCGCCGCAGCCTTCCTGCGCAGCCATCGCACCGAGATTCGCCAGAACGTCGCGCGCTCGACCGGCAAGAACGAGCTCGCCCTCGACGTCGTGCTCGGCGAGATGATCGCGCGCTCCCGCGAGCTCAAACTTCGTGCGGTCGGCCCGAAGCGGCAACTCGTCACCGACTTCTCCATCCTCCTCGCTGCACGCAGCGTCGAGTTCCTCTACCGCGGACGGGATTGGCACGCCCTATGACGGATCGGAAGACGGACCAGAAGAACGAAGAGAAGAAGGACCACAAGGGGCCCGATCGCCGAAAGAAGACCCGTCGCAAGAAGCTTCGCGTCCTCGCGTTGATGCACGAGGATCTCGTGCCCCCCGACGACGTCTCGTCACTCTCCGAGTCGGACTTCCATCGCATCAAGACCGAGAGCGACATCCTCCACGCCCTCGAGAAGCTCGGGCACGAGACCCGCAAGCTCGGCGTCCGCGACGCCGTGCTTCCGATCCGCCACGCCGTCGACGAGTGGGAACCCGACATCGTCTTCAACCTGCTCGACGAGTTCCAGGGCGAGGCGATCTACGATCAACACGTCGTCGCCTTCCTCGAGCTGCTCCGGGTGCCGTACACCGGCAACAACCCCCGCGGCCTGGTCCTCGCCCGCGACAAGGCGCTCTCGAAGAAGGTCGCCATGTACCACCGGATCACTGTGCCCCGCTTCTTCACGGTTCGGCGCAATCGCCGCGTCCGCCGCCCGAAGCGGATGGAGTTCCCGCTGATCGTGAAGTCCCTCGTCGAGGAAGCCTCCATGGGCATCTCGAAGGCCTCGATCGTCCGCGACGACGAAGCCCTCGAGACCCGCGTGCGCTTCATGCACGAACGGATCGGCACCGACGCCATCGTCGAGCAGTTCGTCCCCGGCCGCGAGATCTACGTCGGCGTCCTCGGCAACGAACGCCTCGTGGCGCTCCCCGCCCGCGAGCTGATCGTCGACGAGCTCGAGCCGGGCGAGGACCTGATCGCGACCGAGAGCCTGAAGCACAACGTGCACTACCAGAAGAAGCACGGCGTCCGGATCCAGGGCGCCAAGAAGCTGCCCGAAGGCGTCGCGAACGCCCTCGAGCGCGTGAGCAAGCGCATCTATCGAATGCTCTCGCTCGAGGGCTACGCGCGCATCGACTACCGGCTCTCCGAGGACGGCAAGCTCTACTTCCTCGAAGCGAATCCGAATCCGGAGCTCGCGAACTACGAAGAGCTGGCGAGCGCGGCGGCGAAGGCCGGGATCTCGTACGAGAACCTGATCCAGCGGGTCTTGAGCCTGGGGCTGCGGCGGTAGAAATTCTCCGGAGCCAGGCCCGGTCGATCGAACGACTCGTGCCCGCGGCTCCAACTGGATGCCCATGTTCTCCGGTGTTAGGTTAGACGGCGGGCGCCGCTTCTCGTCGAACGCTCGAGCGGTCGACCACGATCGAAGGAGACTCCCTTGACTCTTCCCCGACTCATCCTGCGACTCGCCCTCGTCTTTTCGCTCGCAACGGCCGGCTGTCAGATCACCCCGACGTTCACCACGGGCTATGAGCTGACCTCGACGCCGATGCGGTCCGCGCCGGTGGATGGACGCCTCGCCGTCCTGCCCTTCGAAGAGGCGCGCAGCGAGCGATACTACTCGAGCTCTGGCCGACTGTTTCTCACGTACATCCCGCTGGTTCCGTATGTCTCGATGCCCTTCGAGCGACTCGACGAGAGCATCAAGATCCAGAGTGACGCGATCGCGAGATCCGGGAGTGGCATAACGGCGGGTGCCAGACAGAACGTGGCGCCCGCGTTCGAGTCCTACTACTACCCGAATAGCTTCTCGGAAGCCGTCGCGAACGATCTCCGCGCGTCCGGGCTCTTCGAATCCGTCGACTTTCTCGGCCCCGGGTCCACCGCAAGCGATGCGAACAACCACCGCTACGTGTTGACCGGTACGCTCCATGCGTCAGAGCTTCGGAATACCTCGACGTCCTTCGGGCTCGGAATGGCAGGCGTCCTGCTCTGGCTCCTTCCCGTTCCGATGAGCAAGGCAACCGGCGAAGTGGACCTCGATCTGGTGCTGACAGACCAGCAGACCGGTCGAATCGTCTGGCAGAAGCGCGTCAAGGATTCCGTCCAACGCTACTACTCGCTCTACACGTCGTCGGCGATGATCTACGGCAGGGGTGGTGCGTTCAGCTTGAACATCTACCGAACGCCGGCCGACTCCGGCGTGGACCGCGATTCGCTCTTCTCCTGGCAGTTCGCTGCGCTTCGCAAGAGCATGCTCGATGCGCAGGAAGAGATCGCCTCCGCGCTTGCAGCCGTCGGCACCGACCGCGACTGAGGCACGATCGACCGGGAGAGCTGGGGGCCCGGCATTCGGCGCGCGCGCGACCATCCCCGTCGAAGCCGCGCGAGGATCCCCGCCCTACCCTTCGCGTCGGGTCGGCAACCCGTCGATGCTGACCGCGTTCTTCTCGGTCCAGTAGGTCCGGATCCCGTCCTCGCCCTTCTTCTCCGCCCACTTATCCAGCGCCTTCCGGTCTTCACGGAAGTCCATCAAGGGCACCTGATAGCCGCAGCTCGTCTGGACCGACTCGACCGCGATCTCGAAGTACTGGCGCGCGCCGATCGACGCCGGGATCCGCGCGACGCATTCGTCCCACTCCGGATCGTCCGGGTGGACCGCGCGGGCCTGACCGTAGACGCGCAGGATGAGCGGCGGGCCTTCGAAGGCGGTCCACATCAGGGTGATGCGGTTCCGTTCGAGGATGTGGGCGGCGGTCTCGTTCCCGCTGCCCGTGAGGTTCAGCCAGAGGAGCCGATTCGGATCGAGGGGGACGACCGAGGGCCCGCCCTTCGGCGAAAGGTTCACCCGGCCGTCCGCGGCCGCAGTCGCGACGAAGAAGACGTGCTGGCGCTCGATGAAGCGCTGGTGATCGTCGGACAGGGCATCGAAGAATTCGGCCATCGTGCTGGGGCTCCCTGGGCGCGCGCGGCGGCAGGGTAGCCCGACTGGCCTATCGGATCCGCTGCCCCGGAGTCGCGCCGGAATCCGGCGAGAGAATGAAGAGATCCGAGTCGCCCGGCCCGGCGGCCAACACCATCCCCTCGCTGAGCCCGAACTTCATCTTCCGCGGCGCGAGGTTCGCGACGACGACGGTCAGGCGGCCGACCAGGTCCTCGGGCTCGTAGGCCTTCTTGATCCCGGCGAAGACGGTCCGGCGCTCGTCGCCGCCGAGCGAGAGCGTCAGCTCGAGCAGCTTGTTCGCCTTGGGCACCGATTTCGCCTCGACGATCTCCGCGACCCGGAGGTCGACCTTCGTGAAGTCGTCGATCGTGATCTCCGACTCGAGCGGCTCTCCGTCCAATGCTTCTCCTCCGCCCGCCGCCGCGGCCGCCTCGGACTCCGAGGCCTCCCAGCCCGCGCGGCTCGCCTCGAGCATCGCCTCGATCTTCTCGCCCTCGGCCCGCGCCATCAGGTGCTTGAACTTGCCCACGACGTTGCCCTCGACGGGCTGCGCAGCGTCGTCCCAACGGGTCACGCCCTCGATCCCGAGCAGCTTCGACGACTCCTCGGCGAAACGCGGCAGGACCGGCGCCAGGTACACCGTGATCTGTCGGAACAAGTTGAGCGCGATCGCGCAGACCTCGACGAGCTCCGCACGCTTCGACTCGTCCTTCTTGAGGGCCCACGGCGCTTGCGCCTCGACGAACTCGTTCGCCCGATCCGCCAGGGCCATGACGAGGCGCATCGCCTTGTTCGTGTCGCGCGCTTCGAACGCCGCGGCGATCTCCTCGCCGGCTGCCGCCCCCGCCGCGAAGAGCCCGCCGTCGCGCTCTCGCGGATACGTCGGAAGCGCCTCGCCCTTCACGAAGCGGGCGGTCCGGCTGGCGAGGTTCACGACCTTGCCGACGAGGTCCGCGTTCACCTTCTGGACGAACTCCTCGAGGTTGAGGTCGATGTCGTCGACCTTCGTCCCCAGCTTGCTCGCGTAGTAGTACCGGAGATACTCGGGCGAGAGATGGTCGAGATAGGTGCGCGCGAGGACCGCCGTCCCGGTTCGCTTCGACATCTTCTCGCCGTTCACGGTCAGGAACCCGTGGACATGCACGGAAGTCGGCAGCTCGAAGCCCGCCGTCGTCAACATCGCGGGCCAGAAGAGCGTGTGGAAATACGCGATGTCCTTGCCGATGAAGTGGTGGATCTCGCACTCGGGGTTGCGCCACCAGTCGTCGAGGGACTCCCCCTGCTCGTCGCACCATTCCTTCGTCGCGGCGATGTATCCGATCGGCGCATCGAGCCAGACGTAGAAGTAGTTGCCCGGTGCATCCGGGATCTCGAACCCGAAATAGGGCGCCGGACGCGAGATGTCCCAATCACGCAGCGCGTCCGAGAGGAACGTGCCCGACAGCCAGTTGGCGGTCTCCTGCGGCATGCGGCCCGGTGCCTGGGTCCACGCCTCGAGGAACTCGTGGAAGGGCTCGAGGCGCACGAAGAGATGCGCGTGCGACCGTTCTTCCGGCGTGGCGCCCGAGATCGCGCTCTTCGGGCCGATCAATTCGGAGGGTTCGTAGGTCGCCCCGCACTCGGCGCAGTTGTCCCCGTACTGGTCCGGCGCCTTGCAGCGAGGGCATCCGCCCAACACGAACCGGTCGGCGAGGAAAAGGCCGGCCTCGGGATCGTAGAGCTGGGTGACTTCGCGCTCCTCGACGCAGTCCGCGGCGCGCAGCGCGATCCAGACCTCGCCGACGAGGGCTTCGTTCGCAGGGGTGTGCGTCGAGCTGTAGTGGTCATGGACGACGCCGAAGGCGTTCAGGTCCGCGACGTGCTCGGCCTTCATTTCGTCGAGCAACGCCTCGGGCGCCCGCCCTTCGCGCTCGGCGCGCAACATCGTCGCGGCACCGTGGGTGTCGTCGCCGCAGAAATAGCGGACCTCGTGCCCGCGCGAGCGCTGGAAGCGGACCCAGAAATCCGTCTGCAGCGCCTCGACCATGTAGCCGAGATGGATGCCTGCATTGACGTAGGGCAGCGCGCTCGTGACCAGGATCTTCCGTCGATCCAACGTTCCCACCTCTGCGCCGGTCGGACTCTCGTCCGCCGTGTGTCTTGCTCGTCGAGTGTGCGGGGGGCGCGCGTCGGAGGGTCCCCGACGAGCGCAGGAGAATAGACGATCGTGGCAAATCGCCTGCCCGACACGGAAGCCGCACCAAGCCGGGTCGGTTTCCCCACCAAACGTCGTTCTAGTAGGCCTGCGCCGCTCGCAGCTTTCGCGTTAAGGATCCCGAAAATCCCCTAGATTCCGCTCTACGGCCGGATAGAATCAGGATCCGTACGAATCGTCGACCCTGCCCGGCGCCCTGCCGGAGCAGACGAAAGGAAATCGCCCATGGAGCTCTTCACGACCGGAGGTGGGATCGAGGTCCTGCTGCGCTGGATGCACGTGTTCGCCGGTGTGACGTGGATCGGCGTCCTCTACTACTTCAACTTCATCCAGACGCCGTTCTTCGGTTCGGAGCTGGGCGGCACGGCGAAGAGCGCGATGACACGCGGCCTCGTGCCGAACGCGCTGTTGTGGTTTCGCTGGGGCGCGATGTTCACCTTCCTGTCGGGATGGACGATCGTCCTCTATCGCTGGGGACACCTCGGCGTTCCGCTCGACTCGGCCTACATGACCTCGATCCTGACGGGCGGCATCATGGGCACGCTCATGTGGTTCAACGTCTGGTTCGTGATCTGGCCCGCGCAACAGGTCGTGATCGCGAACGCGGAGCAGGTCGTCGGGGGCGGGGATCCGATCCCCGAAGCCGCGGCACGCGGCGGCAAGGCCGGCATGGCGAGCCGCACGAACACGCTCTTCTCGATCCCGATGCTCTTCTTCATGATCAGCGCGGGCAACCTGGGCAACCTCGGTGGCTTCCTCGCCGCCGGCAACACGATGACCTACTGGCTCGTGGCCGGCGCCGTGATCCTCGCCGTCGAGGCGAATGGCCTGGCGGGCAACGCAACGACCCAGAAGCCCCTGACCTCGGTCTCGGGCACGATCCACTTCGGCCTCGCCACCTGGGCGGTGCTCTTCCTGGTCGGGCTGCTCCTCAACAGCTAGTCCGAAGCGCCACTGAAACCGAAACGGCCCACGCGGGATCGCTTCCGCGCGGGCCGTTGTCGTTCGGGCGCTGGATCCCCGCCTACTCGACCGACTGGAGATACGCCGCGAGCTCCGGGAGCCGCGCCTCGAGGTGCGGAAGCGGCACCATCACCCGGCTCGGCCGCTTGGGCGTATAGCCCTCGGGATATTCGCTGCGCATCACACGCGCCTCGAGCAGCTCGAGGGAAGCGCCCGCGACCGAGGGGCCGAGGGCACCATCGGCGGCAGGGTTCATCGAGTGGCAGGCGATGCAGTTCGCCGCGTAGGTCGCGCGACCGGCAGCGACCAGCTGCTCCGGCGTCCGAGTGTCCACGACCGGCTCCGAGGGCTGCGCACGCGGGGGCGGCTTCGGCGCGGCGGCCGAGTTCGTCGGTTCGGTCCCCGCGCTCGCGGGCGCTCCGTCCTCTCCGCAACCGAAGCCGAGCCCGGCACAGACCACCGCGGCGGCCACGACCGCGGCGCGGCGGGCAGTCGCGGGGTTCGAAGATCGCGTCCGATCGACCAAGAGAAGCTCCTTCCATCCTTCGGGCGGCCGGAGTCTATCGCGTGGCCGGGGCGCGCCAATCGAGGGAGGCGAAACCGATCGATGCACCACCGTGCGCGCCCTGCCCGGAAACCAACCCCGCGTCGCGGACGTAGACTCCCCCGAACCCACCGAGGAATCCGCCGCCATGCGCCGCCGAACGAATCGATCCCACCTCCTCGCTGCCCTCGTCGCCTGCGCGAGCCTGGGCGCGGGCCTCGCGCACGCGGAGTCCATACCGGACCGCGCGGGTGGCGTCGATCTCGATCTCTACGATCGCCTCCTCGAGCGCCACACGCGGGCCGTCGACGACGTCGTCGGCACCCGCGTCGACTACCGGGCGATCGCGCGGTCGGCCGACTGGAAGCGGTTGTCGAAGCAGATTCGCGATGCCCGGCCGAGTCGCCTCGATCGGCAAGCCCGGATCGCGTTTTGGATCAACGCCTACAACGTGCTCACGATCGACCTGATCGTCGAGCACTATCCGGTCGCGAGCATCCGTGACATCGGCTCGCTCTTCTTCCCCGTCTGGGATCGGGACGTGGCGACGATCGAGGGCCGCACGGTCTCCCTCGGCGAGATCGAGCACGAGATCCTGCGCAAAACCGGCGAGCCGCGGATCCACGCGGCCATCGTCTGCGCCTCGACCTCGTGCCCGCCCCTCGCCCGGCGCGCGTTTCGCGCCGAGCGCCTCGACGCGGACCTCGACGACGCCATGCGGAGATGGCTCGCGAGTCCGGACAAGGGCGTCGCGCTCGATCGCCGCCGAAACGTCGTGCGCGTGTCCGAGATCTTCGACTGGTTCGAATCGGACTTCGAAGCGCAGGGCGGCGTGCTCGCGACGATCGCCCGCCACGTGTCCGAGACCGATGCGGCGTGGCTGCGCGGCGCGGGAGCGCGTGCCCGCGTCGAGTACCTCGACTACGACTGGACCCTGAACGACGACCGCTAGGCGGCCAGGTTCATCGGGAGGCGGCGACGCTCAGATCGCGGCGGCCGGGTTCGCGAGCGCGACCAGCGCGTGTTCGAAGTCTCCGGTCGCGCGACAGGTGAGGCCGCCCTGCCGCTTGTCCCGGCCGGGCTGGAACGTCGTGAATCGGATCGACTCCGTTCGCGGCCCGAAGCTCCGCGGCGCGCCCACCGGCTCGTCCGCGTCGAGGGGATGGATCGTCGCCCGCCCACTCACCTCGATCTCGATCGTGTAGCGGCTCTTCACCGTCACCCGCGTGCGCCGCACGCCCTCGGGCTGGAGGAAGATCGTCGCGCTCGCCTCGAGGTCCACGCGCCGATCGACTTCGCCCACGCGGAAGCCGCCCGGGGCGGGATCGCCCTGGATGTGTCGGCTCGACTCCGCCACGGCGTATTCGAAGCGACTCGGGTCCGCGTCTCCGTTCTGGAAGGTGCGGATCGTGCGCCCGCAGTCGACGAAGCGCGCCGGCTTGTTCGCCGCAGCCGCGAGGTCGCTCGACCGCGCGAGGTCGACTCGCACGAAGCGCGACGCCTTCTCGAGCGTCGCGACGCGATAGGGACTCTCGGAGAGCCGCCGGACGAGCTGGTTCCAGGTCGACTCGAAGGGCAGGTCCACGACCGTCTCGACGACGACCGAGCGCTCCATCGGCGGCTCATAGACCACTTCGGAGACGATCGATCGTTCCGGGGCGCCGCAACCGAGCACGAGTACGAGGGGGATCCAGCCGATCCATCGTGCGTGGGATCGAGGGCGTTCGGCGGGCAGACTTCGGGACAACGGGGACTCCATGGACGCGCCGCGCGAGCGGCGAAGGGCGGCGCGCCGACGGCGCCGCGTGACGCCGGGCTGCGACGGGCGGTGCCCATGATCCCGAATGTCGGCGGCCGCAGCCAACACCCGCCGTGGGCCGGTCGCCCCGCGCTAGCGCTGCCAGGCGAGGAAGCCCTCGAAGAGTCGCTTCACCGTGGGCGTCAGTCGCGTGCGCGTATACGCCCCGGCCGCGCGCTTGATCGCCTCGCCCTGGGTCGGATAGGGGTAGATCACGTTCGTGAAGGCCCCGAGTCCCATGCCCTGCTGGATCGCGATCGTGAGCTGGGTGATCAGATCGCCCGCGTGCGCCGCGACGACCGTCGCGCCGACGATTTCGTCCGTGCCCTTCTTGACGTGGACCTTCACGAGGCCCTCTTCCTGCCCGTCGGTCACGGCGCGGTTCGATTCGTCGATCCCGACCTGATAGGTGTCGATCTCGAGCCCCTTCTCCTTTGCGTCCCGGTCGTAGAGACCGACGTGCGCAATCTCCGGCTCGGTGTAGGTGCACCAGGGCATCAGGAGATCCGACAGCTTCTTGCGGCCGATCGGCCCGACCGCGAAGAGCGCGTTCTGAACGACGATCTTGGCGGCGGCGTCGGCCGCGTGGGTGAACTTCCACTGCATGCAGACGTCACCGACGGCCCAGATGCGATTGTTCGCCGTGCGCAAGTGGTCGTCGACCTCGACACCCTTCTTCGCATCGAATCGCACCCCGACCTCTTCGAGCCCCATTCCCTCGACGTTCGGGGCGCGGCCCGCTCCGACCAGGATCTCGTCGACGACAAGCTCGCGCTCGCCCTTCTCGGGACACGTGAGGTGCAGCACGCGCTCGTCGCCGCGCCGCTCCACCTTCTCGATCCCGCAGCCGAAGATCATTTCGACGCCCTCGCGCACCATCACGTCCTGGACGATCCGCGCGGCGTCGGGATCTTCGCGGGTCAGGATCTGATCCATCCGTTCGAGGATGTGGACCTGCGAGCCGAGGCGCTGGAAGGATTGTGCGAGCTCGCACCCGATCGGGCCGGCTCCGATCACGGCGAGTCGTTTCGGTCGTTCGGTCAGCGAGAAGACGGTCTCGTTGTCGAGGTAGCCCGCTTCGGCGAGGCCCGGAATCGGCGGCGCGACGGCCCGCGCGCCGGTCGCGATCACGGCCTTCTTGTACTCGAGGATCTCACCGCCCACGTCCACGAGCCCCTCGCCGACGAAACTCGCGTCCCCCAGGAAGATGTCGATGCCGAACTCTTCGGAATAACGCTCTGCGGAGTCCTCGTGGCTGATGCGGGCGCGGATCTCGCGCATCCTGCGCATCACTTCTCCGAAGTCTCCAGCATCGGCTGCACTCCCGGGCATACCGAAGCGCGCCGCCTCGCGCGCCTCGTGCACGATTTGCGCGCCGCGGATCACGGCCTTCGAGGGCACGCAGCCGACGTTCAAACAGTCGCCCCCCATCAGATGCCGTTCGACGAGCGCGACCTTCGCGCCGAGACTCGACGCGATGAGCGCGGTGATCAGTCCACCGGTCCCGGCGCCGAGGACGACGAGGTTGTAGCGACCCGAAGGCGTCGGGTTCCGCCAGGTCGGCGGGTGCACGTTGTCGACGAGTTGGGTATTCCACTCGTCGTTCGGAAGGACCTGGATCGGCTGGGCCATCGATGGACTCTCTTTCGGGTTCGGTCTGATTCAGTCGTCGGACACGGTTGCCGCGTCGAGCGCGCGCCGCGCGATCCGGGTGATGTAGAGGGTGACGACCGCCGTCGCGACCAGTCCGACACCGCGGACGACCCACTCGCCTACCCCGGCCTCGGTCTCGACCCCACCAGCGACCGCGGCGACGTCCCCGATCAGCTTGCCCGTATAGACGTAGAGGAGCGTGCCCGGAAGCATGCCCAGGGACGCGACGACGTAGTCGACGAGGCGGACCTGGGTCAGGCCGAGGGCGTAGTTCAAGAGATTGAACGGGAAGACCGGTGACAGGCGCAGCAGGAACACGATCTTGCGTCCCTCCCGACCGACGGCCCGATCGATCGCAGCGAAGCGCGCGTCGCCTTCGATCCTGCGCTCGACCGCGGCGCGCGCGCCGTGCCGCGCGACCAGGAAGGCACCGGTCGATCCGAGCACGGCGGCCACGAACACGTAGGCGGTACCTTCCCCGAGGCCGAAGATCGCACCGGAGGCGAGGGTCAGGACCGATCCGGGAACGAAGCCGATCACTGCCGCCGCATAACCCGCGATGAAGACCAGCGGACCGAGTGAACCGAGACCCCCGACCCATTCCGCGAAGCGCGGGACGTAGGCGCCGGCGCTGCGACCGAGGTACACGATCCCGGCGAGGGCGACGAGGACGAGCACGGTCCGACCAATCGACCACGTGCTCTCTTCGGCGGCGCCCGCATTCGTCTCACCATCCGATTCGCTCGGCGCTCCACTGGGCGCGGCCATGTCTCGTTCCTCCTGCCGGTCCGGCCCGCCGCGCGCGCGACGAAGCCCCGGTCCGTTGGGAGGTGTTACGCCGTTCGGAACGTTTCGGGTACGGGGTGCGGCGAAAAAGATCGGACGACCGTGAGTCAGCCCAGCATCCCGCGTGGCGAGGGCCCGCCGTCAGGCAGACGGGACGCGGACACGCGCGAGGAGTTCGTCGCCCTCGCCGATCGATTCGAACGAGAGGTCGGAGCCGACGGCCTCGAACGCAGCGGCGAGGGCACGCGCCGCAGCCGACGCGAAGAATTCTTCCGCGGTCCGCGCGGGCGGTCGCAGCGGCACGACGGATCCGCCCTCCGTCGCCTCCGCCCGGACGGACACACCGGCGAGCTGCCAACGCAGCACCAGCTCGCCCTCCCCGACGGCCTGGACACGCGCGCCACCGCGGGTCGCCGACAGGAGCAGCTCCCCCTGCGCTGGAGCGGTCTGCGCCGCGATCCGCACGAGGTCACGCAAGCGATCGATCGCGGCCTCGTCGACCGACAGCCAGAGCCGCGCATCGGGATCGAGCCGAAGCGTCTGCGAGCGCGCCGCGAGCGTGGCCGCCGATGCGTCGGCGACTTCTTCGAGAAGCGACGCTGCACTTCGTCCCGCCGATTCCGTCATCGCCACCCCACCCGCATTCGGCGACGAGGATAGGCCAGCCAGGAACCCGTCGGACGCGGCGCGACTAACGTCGCCCTCGGCCGCCGCCGCCGGGCCGCGGACCGCCGGGGCCGGCACCGCCGCCTCCACCGCCGGGTCCCGGTCCACCCGGTCCGATTCCGCCGGGTCCCGACCCACCGGGCGCGCCCGGTGTCCCGGGTCCGGCCGGTCCGGGGCCGGGCCCGAAGCCGCCGGGCGGCGGAGGCGGCGCAGGACCGAATGCTTCTCCTGAGCGATCTTCTTCGACGAGGGCTTCGACCGCTTCCGGCGTCATCGCCGCCGGGTACTCGTCGAATCCGAGCGGATCGTCGCCGACGAGAGTGCCCGCCACCCGAACGAAGCGCTCCACCTCGGTCGTGCCGCCGCGACCATCCGAGGCCCGCGCGACGAGGCGGACCTCGCCCGGGCGATCGGCGATGAACACGAAGCTCGAGCCCTCGCCCACGACGCGACCGTCGACCAAATACTCGACGCGAACGGGATCGCCGTCGGGATCACTCGCGCGTGCGGCGAAACGCCGCCGATCGCCGATGTCGAGTGACAAGCGAGCGACGGAAGGCACGAGACCGAGGCGCGGCAGTCGATTCGCGGCGACGAGCTGCCAGGCCTCCACGAGCTGTTCGCCCCGCCCATTCGTGATCGTGACCTCGACGGAGGCATCCCGGGTGCCGCGATGCACGTAGCTCGGTCCGACCGCGTCGACGGGCCGACCATCGACGCGCCAGCCGTAGAGGAGATTGCCGTGCGCTTCGCCGAGCTCGACGGCGAGTGGCGTTCTCCCACTCGGATCGATCGGCGTGTTGGGCGCCCGCGGGACCCGGTCGAGCACGCGGAAGCTGGCCACTTGCTCACCGACGATCGTTTCGGACGATGCCACCGGCTCCACCGGTTCCTCGCGCAGTGCGACCAACGCTCCTTCCGCGACCGGCGCCTCGCCCCGCCAGGAGAGCGCTTCGAATGCGGGCGAAGCCTCGACCCGCGTGCGAGCCTCTTCGACGACGCGCGGCCAGTCCACCTGGGTCGCACCGAAGGCGACACCGGCGAGGGTCGCGGCCACCGCGAAGGGCACGGGCCAGCGCGCGCCCGCGGAGGGGCGCCTCGACGGGTTCCTGCGCGCGTCGCGCAGCGCGGTCCGCATCGCCAGCGCGTCGGCGAAGCGATCGACCGGCTTGTACCGACAGGCGCGCTCGACCAGGGCCTCGACTGCCGGCGGCACGTCGCCGGTCGAGTCGATCCCGAGCTCCTCGCCGGCGTGTTCGAGCTTCGCCAGGTGGAAGAGGATCGACGTGTCGTTGCCGAGATCGATCTCGGGCACGTCCGCGTAGACCGAACGCCCGGTGATCAGACGATGAAGAAGGAGCCCGACCGCGAAGACGTCGCTCTCGGGACCGACCTTTGCGCCGCGCGCTTGCTCGGGGGAGGCGTAGAGGGCCGTCCCGAGGAACATGCCGGTCGACGTCATCGTCTGCTGGTTCGTCTGGCGCGCGATGCCGAGGTCCATCAAGATCGGTGAGCCGTTCTCGCGCAGCAGGATGTTCGCGGGCTTCACGTCGCGATGGACGATCCCGCGGCGATGGAGCTCGGCCAGGGCCGTGAGGACACCGTCGACGATCCGGAGCGCTTCGCCGACGGCCAGGCTGCCTCGTTCTGAGAGCGGCGGCGAATCGACGAAGGGCATCGTGTAGAACGACGTGCCCGTCGCGTCGTCGACACCCGAGTCTCGCACACCCATAAGGTTCGGGTGATCGATGGTCGCGAGCAGCTCCGCCTCGCTTCGGAAGCGGTGGAGCTCTTCGTCGCTGCCGATGCCCGGCTTCAATGCCTTGAGCGCGAGTCGTTCATCCGGAGCGTTCGGGTCGCGGGCCTCGAAGACCCAGCCCATCCCGCCCTCGGCCACGAAGCGGACGATCTCGAAGTCACCGATCCGCTCACAAGCGTGGGGATCGAGGTGCGCGCGCGGGGTCGCCACCACCTGCGTCGTGCCCTGATCGGGCGGCGAGGAATCGCGCGCCTCCACCATCTCTGCGAGGTCCGCCCGAAGGGCGCGGGCGCTCGCATGACGCTGGTCGCGATCGAAGCGGCAGGCCTTTCGGATCACCGCGCGCAGGCGCTCCGGCACGTCGTCCGGGAACGGAAAGGCGAGCTCGCTGCCCGACGACGAGCAGCCGGCGAGATGCACGAGGATCGACTGTCCACTCCGCGCGTCGACGCCTTCGGTGCGTTCGTAGACGGTGTGTCCTGTGATGACGCGATAGAGCGACATGCCGATCGCGAAGAGATCGGCGCGCGCGTCGACCGGGCGACCCGCCGCCTGTTCCGGGGGCATGTAGGCGGGCGTGCCCATCACGGTGCCGACCCGGGTGAGACCCTTGGAGTCGGGGTCTCGGGCGATGCCGAGGTCCGCCAGCAGCGCGCGCCCGTCGTTCTTGAGCAGCATGTTGCCGGGCTTGATGTCGCGATGGATCACGCCTCGGTCGTGCAGGTCTGCGAGCCCATCGAGGATGCCGAGGAAGGGGCCGATCGCGTCGGCCCACGGCACCGGCCCACGGCGAACGAAGGTCGCGCCCTCGACGTAGGTCATCGTGTAGTAGGCGAGCCCGGTCGCTTCGTCCCGGGAGAGGTCGAAGATGGTGACCAGGTTCGGATGGTCGACGCCGGCGAGGAGCTTCGCCTCGGCGACGAAGCGGTGGAAGAGCTCGCCCGACCCCGCTTGCGGCTTCAGGACCTTGAGGGCGAGACGACGCGCGGGAAAGCGCGGATCGCGTGCCTCGTAGACCCACGCCATCCCGCCCTCGGCGAGGTAGCGCACGACTTCGTACACCCCGAAGCGCTCGACGCACTGGGGATCGAAGGGGGGACGTGCGGTGGTCGTCGACATGATCGGTCTTTCGACCGACCGCGTCCTCGACTCGACCCTGGCGTGCCGACGACGCAGCCCCTCGAGAATACGCAACGCGCGCGCAAGCAAAGCGCAGGGAGATCAGGCGCTCTGGAGCTCCGCTGCCGCACGCCGGTCGCGCTCGACGAGGCCGAACATCACGAGGGAGATCGCCAGGACCCCGACGCCCATGCCGAAGAGCACGTTGTTCACGCCGAACAGGTCACCGGCGCGCCCGGTGAGAGGCGAGATCAGGCTGAACCCCGCGAAGGCCAGGAAGTTGAGGGACATCACGCGTCCCATGAACGCCACCTCGGTCACCTTCGCCGTCACCGCGCCGTTCAAGGCATGGAAGCCGCCGCTCGTCGCGCCGACCAGCACGATCGCCACGAGGCCCACCTCGTAGGTCGGTGCCAGCGCGAAGACCATCAACGTGAACCCGAAGCCGATCGCCATCCAGGAATAGATCCGCGTGGCGACGTCCGCGTCCGCGAAGCGCGCGAGACTGAGGCTCGCGGCGAAGGCACCGATCGCCGAGAAGATCGCGACGATCGCGACGTCTTCCCGGGGTTGGCCCACCGTATCGAGCCAGCCATTCATGAGCGTGACGTGCGGAAAGCCGACGAGCATGACGCTCACGAAGAAGATCAACAGATTCCGAAGCCGGACGTGGCGCCAGGCATACGTGAGCCCTTCGCGCAGATCGGTCAAGACGTGCGTGTCGCCCACGCCCTCGCGTACGACGCTCTTCGGAAGAAACGCCAACAGCATCGCCGATCCGAGATAGAGGCCGGCCATCGTCCAGTAGGCCACCGCGGGCCCGAGCGAATCGATCCTCAGGAAGATGCCCGCGACCGCCGGGCCCAGCAGACGCGACGTGGTGTTCGATACGTTCGTCAGGGTCATGGCGTTGCCCCGGAGCGAATCCGGGACGAGGTCGACGACGAGGGCCTGGCGCGCCGGGCCGAGAAAGGCGAAGGCCGCACCCATGACGAAGGAGTTGAAGGCGAGGTTCGGGACGGTGATCGTGCCGTTCGCATAGCGGACTGCGAGCACCGCGAGTGAACCGGCCGACACGCTCTGGCCGATCGCGATCACCAGTCGCTTCGGGAGACGATCGGCGTAGGCGCCGCCGATCGGACCGATCAGCATCATGCCGAGGCCCTGCCCGAAGACCGCGGTGCCGACCGCGACGTTCAGTCCCTCGAGCTCGTAGGCAACATAGCCCTGCACCAGGGTCGACATGAAGAACGCAGTGAACGAGAGAACCGTCCCGGCGAAGAGCATTCGGAAGTTCGGGATGCGGAGGGCGCCGAACGTTCCGGCCTGGTCGGGAGGCATTGCGCGAGGGTACCACCACCACCCGCGCGATCGACAAGCCGCTAAGCGGGCCGTCGGTCAGAGCTTCCGCGCTACCTGGACCAGCTCGAGGAACTCCTTGCGCTCGCCGTGCTCGTCGTGGCCGATCGCCCCTTCGGCGAGTCGCTCGACCAGCCGGTAGCTCCCGGCGCCCTTGAACTCGCTGTCCCGGAGCAACATGCCGAAGAGTGCGACCGCGGTCGAGAAGCGCGCGTTCTCACTCGCGGACTTGATGCGCCCCGGCTTCCCGGCCAGCGCAGTGCTGAGCAGCTGACTCTCGTCCCCACCCGGCGGCTTGAAGCGGAGCTTGAGCGTGAGCCACTCACCGGTGTCGGCGGCGTCCGTCATCCCGGGCTCGCTCTGGTACTTGAGCGGATCGACCTCGCCCCCTGCGACGCCACCCTTCGCTTCGATGGGCACGATCTCGTAGAGGGCGGTCACGTGGTGACCGGCGCCGATCTCGCCCGCGTCCTTCGTGTCGTCGTTGAAGTCCTGGTCCGCGAGCCGCCGATTTTCGTAGCCGATCAGCCGGTACGCCTTCACCTTCTTCGGGTTGAATTCGACCTGGATCTTCACGTCCTTCGCGATCGTGATCAGCGTCGCGTTCGCCTGTTCGACCAACACCTTGCGCGCTTCCTGACGGTTGTCCATGTACGCGTAGTTGCCGTTCCCGTGGGCCGCGAGCTGCTCCATCGTCGCGTCGTTCAGGTTGCCACGACCGACACCGAGCACCGTCAGCTCGACCCCGCTCTCCCGCTCACGCTCGATCAACTCGAGCAGCTCCGAGCGGTTCGTGACGCCGATGTTGAAGTCGCCGTCCGTCGCGAGGATCACGCGGTTGATCCCGTCCTCGTCGAAGTGCTCGTGCGCGGTCTCGTAGGCGAGCCGGATGCCCGCGGCGCCGGCGGTCGATCCTCCGGCGTGCAGTCGCTCGATCGCTCCGACGATCTTCTCTTCCTGATCCCCGGGCGTGGGCGGAAGCACGAGCCCGCTCGCCCCGGCGTAGACGACGATGGACACGCGATCTCGCGGTCTGAGGGACTCGACGAGCCGAGACATGCCGTACTGCACGAGCCCCAGTCGATCGGGGCCTTGCATCGAGCCGGAGACGTCGAGCAGGAACACTAGATTGCGCGCCGGGATCTCCTCGCGCGGCAGATCGCGGCCTTCGATCGCGATGCGCACGACCCGATGTTCGTCGCGCCACGGCGCCTCGAAGATTTCCATGTCGACCGCGAAGGGCGCGTCGCCCACCGAGACCCGCCGCGGGTAGCGGAAGTAGTTGACGAGCTCCTCGATCCGGACCGCCCCGGGCGGGGGCAGCGTCCGTTCCGTCAGGAAGCGTCGGACGTTCGAGTACGAAGCGGTGTCGACGTCGACGGAGAAGGTCGAGAGGGGGGTATCCGTCGGCTTGAGGAAGCCCTGCTCCTCGATGCGGTCGTAGCGTTCGGTGTTCCAGTCGGCGGGAGGCGGCGCCGGATGCTGGATCGCCATGAAATTCTGGACGCGATTCCGATCCATGCGTACGTGGCCGCCCCGCTTGCTGTTGGTGCCGCCGCCGACCTGGTTCGCCCCGAGCTCCGCCGAATCGAAGGCGATCGCGGAGGTCTGCACCGAATTCAAGAGACTCAACGCACCCGAGCCGACGACGACCATCTCTTCCATGCCCCCGAACGGGTCGTCCTCCGCAGACGGCGCCGGTTGCGGCGGCGGCAGCGCGGGCCCCTCGCTGAACTCCGAGGTGTCCTGCATCTCGGGCGGATCCGGCGCGTTCACCTGGAGCGGGATCGGCTCGGCCGGCGCGCTCGCCTCGTCCGTCGCACAGGCGGCGAGGAAGAGCACGGTCAACAGACTGGTCATCAGAACCGAGAACGAGAGGAAGACGACGGGACCGAGGGGGCGGGTCGGGGGGCGCGGTGACATGCGGATCTCCTCGCAGTGCGCGCCGGACGCGGCCCGGTGGGCCGCTCGAGTGCCGGCGCGATTTCCCCTTCCGACGACCGCCACGCCGAGCCGGTTCCCGTCCTACGCTCCGCGCGGCGAAGAGCCCGCCGTGTTTGACACCCCACCCCCCTCCCGGTAATTTGCGCGCCTCTCCGACGGCGGGCGTAGCTCAGTCGGTTAGAGCGCCAGATTGTGATTCTGGAAGTCGCCGGTTCGATCCCGGTCGCCCGCCCCATTTATTGCGCGCGCGGGGCGCGCTGTCGGTCGCCGGGCGACCGACCGCTGAGGGCTCTTCC
>CAZAUR010000008.1:0-205364 GCA_964488255.1 uncultured Spirochaetaceae bacterium
GGGGGGGGGGGGGGGGGGTTCCTCCAGACCAATGGGGGCAATGCGATCGTGCTCTCGAGCGGAGACACGATCACTGTGCGAGCGGCGGCGGCGAGCTCTACCTGCGATCGCTCGGGGTCGGCGCCGGCAGCGGCCTGCCGGGTCAGTCTGGATTCCTCGGCATGGAATTCGAGCTCGACGACGGCGCCGGAGGATCGACGACCCACTACGGTTTCCTCGAGCTGACGGTCTTCGGACCGGGAACGGCGACTCCCTATGCCATCGAGCTGACGGGCTTCGCGTACGAGACGACGCCGGATTTGCCGATCACGACGTTTCCGATCCCGGAGCCCGCGACGGGGCTGCTGCTGATGGTCGGCCTCGCGATGGCGGCAATGTCCAAGCGGAATCGTCGCCGCGTCCTGCGCTGACGCCTCCGTCGAGCGGGATATCCTCTGGGCAGCCGGCGCGTCCGGCGCGTCCGGCGCGAGGTGACCATGTCGACGATTCGCATCGAACCGCTCTCCGCCGCCCTCGGCGCGCTCGTGCGCGGGGTCTCGCTCGGCCACCTCGACGACGCCGCGGAAGCGATCCGCGACGCCTTCGACGCGCACCAGGTGCTCTTCTTCCCGGAGCTCGAGCCTTCGCCGGAAGAGCACGTCGCGCTCGCCCGCGTCTTCGGGGAACCGGAGGTGCACGTCGAGGGGCGGCAGGTCGATCGCGACAACACGCGCTACGTCGACGCTGACCACTACGTGCACGTGATCGACTCGAACCGGAATCCCGCGAACTTCTGGCACACCGACGCGACGTTCAAGAAGGCGCCCCCGGCCGCGTCGATGATCGTCGCGCGCTCGATCCCGCCGAGCGGCGGCGACACGCTCTGGCTCGACACGTACTCGGCGTTCGCCGCCCTCGCGAATCCGATCCAGGACATGCTCCGGCAGCTGAAGGCGATCCACGGTCATCGGGGCGTATCGGAGCTGAACGCGCATCCGATCGCGCGGACCCACCCGAGTACGGGGCGCGAGGCGCTCTGGGTGAATCGGGGCTGGACGATCGGGGTCGAGGGGCTCCCGACGCAGCAGGCCCAGGGGCTGCTGCGCTTCCTCTTCGACACGATGGAGCAGCCGGAGTACACCTGTCGGTGGAGCTGGACCGAGGGCGACGTCGCGGTCTGGGACAATCGCTGCACGCTCCACTACGCCTTGAAGGACTACGGCGACGACTATCGTGCGATGCACCGTCTCACGATCGCCGGTGAGGTGCCCGCCTAGCGCGGCCAACCGAGGGGAGGAAAATCATGCCGATCGAGATCTGCGGGATGCTCCTGCCCGTTCTCGCCAATTCCGCGGCGACGCCCTCGCGAATCGGCGGTCGCTCGAGCGCCGGCGGGCGCGCCCGCGGCGTCGACCTCGAGGCGGTGGACCTCTTCGCGCGCGCCCACGAGGAGGCCGGCTTCGACACCGCGCTGATCGGATCGTCTTCCGCCGCGCCCGACGGCTTCCAGATCGCGCAGCGCTCGGCGGCGGTCACCGAGCGGCTGAACATGCTCGTGTCGCATCGCACCGGCTTCATCGCCCCGACCATGGCCGCGCGGCTCATGGCGACGACCGACAACTTCTGCGGCGGTCGACTCAAGCTCCACGTGTTGGTCGGCGGCAGCGACGAGGATCAGCATCGCGACGGCGACTGGCTCGATCACGACGAGCGCTACGGACGCGCCGACGAATATCTCGAGATCGTGCGTCGGACCTGGGCGGGCGACGCGCCCGTCGACTTCGAGGGCGAGCACTACCGGGTGAGCGGCGGCTTCTCGGGCGTGCGCAGTCTGCGCGAGCCCCACGTGCCGCTCTGGGGCGGGGGCGGCTCGGCCGAGTCGATCGACCTCTGCGCGAAGCACTGCGAACGCTTCATGTTCTGGGGGGAGCCGGTCGACGTGCTGGCCGAACGCGCGGGAGAGATCCGCGCGGCGGCCGGACGCTACGGCCGGACGATCGGGTTCTCGGTGTCGCTTCGTCCGATCCTCGGCGCGACCGAGGACGAGGCCTGGGAGCGCGCACATGCGCTGCTCGAGGAGATCGAAGCGCGCTTCTCGGGCGAGGACGGTGTTCGGGCGCCGGTGATGCCGGAGTCGGCGGGATCGACGCGCCTGCGCGCGATCGCCGAGCGCGAGGACGTCTACGACGAGCGGCTCTGGATGGGGATCGCGCGCGCGACGACGGCCCCGGGCAACAGCACCGCCCTCGTCGGGACCCCCGAGCAGGTCGCGGACTCGATCCTCCGCTACTACGACGTCGGGATCGACGCGCTGCTCATTCGCGGGTTCGACGCCTACGCCGACACGCTCGAGTACGGTAAGGAGCTGATCCCGTTGATCCGGGAGCGGGTGGCCGCGCGCGACGCGGAACGCGGCTAGCAGACGCCTCGGCGCCTGGTGCGGACCGCGCCTAACCGACCGTCTCGGCGAGGGACCTGAAGAGCGCCTCTTCGATCTCGGCGGCTCGGGCAACTTGCGCGCCGGCCTCCGACCAGTGCTTCGGGTCGTTCGGCGCGTCGGTCGCCAGGAAGAGGGCGGCGCTCGCGGCGGTCCAGGCGTTCGCTGCTTCGGTGCAGCGCGCCGGGGCGTCCGCCGGCACGAGCTTGGGATCGAGCTCTCGGGCCCACTCGAGGAAGCCCGCGTAGAGCCTCCGGAAGTTACCCCCGCCGTTGCCGAACTTCTCGATGCACGGCGCGTTGAAGCTCGCGATCTCGAGAGCGTCGTCGCGGTCGGCGAGGGTCGGCAGGGCCTCCGCGTAGGCGCGATTCGCAGCGATCCCGAGGACCGCGCCGGCGGCTCGCGCCGCGCTCTCGGTCCCGGAAGGGTCGAGCATGTCCCGGGCGCATTGACGGATCGCGGTCTCGGCGGCGTCGCGGAGCTCGCTCCCGACGCTCGTTTCGTGGAAGCGACCCCAGCGGTTCTGGTCCGACATCGGCGTCGGCGCGTTGCGGCTCGTGCGGACCGCGCCGAGGGAGCAGGTCTCGGGCACGTCGCGAATCCGGTCGGCGATGAAGACCTGCTCGGCCTCGTCGTCGAAGCCCACGAGCACGAAGCGGTGGGACGGGAAGTTCACCTTGTAGTCGCGATAGTCGAGGTAGAAGATGTCTCCCGCGAGCATCGTGGGACGCCCCGCGATCACCTCTTCGCGGACCAGGCGCCACGCCTCGTCGTCGTCCTGCTCGGTCTTCTCGCGATAGTCGATGCCGAGGTGGCGGCCGAGGTCGAGCTCGAGGGTCGCCGTCCGGCCGGCGAGCATGACCTTGATCCCGGGACCCGGATCCTCACGGCGGTCGATGAAGAAGCTCGCCAGGCCAGCGCCGAGTCCGAAGACCACCGGCTCCGGCAGCTCGAGGCCGCAATAGAAGTCGAGCAGGCCGCGCATCGACGCGCTGCCGCAGTGGTCGCCCGGCGTGATCCGGTAGTCCTCGATCAGCTTCCGCATAGGCGCCCTCCGTTCAGGTCAGGACGATATCCGAGAAGCGCTTCGTGTCGACGTGCTCCTCGATCTCTGCGATCCGGCCGTCGCGCACGACGTAGACCCATATGTACTCGTTCGAGTAGTCGCGCCCGTTGGCCGCCTTCGCGGTCGAGGAGTTCCGCACGACGACCTTGTCGCCCTCGGCGATGATCCACTTGAGGTCGACCTTCATCGTCGACAGGTCGAAGTATTTCGGACCCACCTCGGCCTGCATCCGGAGGACCGCCTCGCGGCCCCGGGTCTGGCCGATATCGGAGCTCTCGGGGGTCCGCCATTCGACGTCGTCTTCGAGCAGCTCGGCGCTGCGGACGTCGTCGCCGCTGCCACGCGCCTTCAGGTAGTCGAGCACCACCTGCTTGCTGGTTTCACCGTCCATCGAGAATCCCCTTTTCGTGGTTGGCTCAGAAGACGAGACCGGGCACATTCGCGGGCTCCGGCCAGTCCTTCATCGACTCGCGGATCTTCTGGCCGATCTCGTCCGGCGACCAGACATTTTCGACGACGTCGTCGTCGGCGATCTGGAATTGCGCCGGGTAGAGCAGCGAGACGCGGTTGCCGCTGATCACGAACTGGCGACCGGTGATGTCGGCCGCGTCGTCGGAGCAGAGCCAGGCGATCGCCGGCGAGACCTTGTCCGTCGTGTACTTCTTCTCGGCACCGTCCGGGAAGATGTCGGCGGTCATGCGGGAGTAGGCGTTCGGGGCGAGGACGTTGACCGTGATGTTGGCCTTCTTCGCCTCGATCGAGAGGCAGCGCATGAAGCCCGCGATCCCGGCCTTCGCCGCGCCGTAGTTCGTCTGGCCGAAGTTGCCGATCAGGCCGGAGGTCGAGCTCGTCATGATGATCCGGCCGCCCTCGCCCTGCTCGAGCATCTTGTTGTAGGCGGCGTAGGTCGGGTGGTAGGTGCCCTTCAGGTGGACCGCGATCACGGGGTCCCAGAGATCGTCCGTCATCTTCTTGAACGACTTGTCTCGCAGGATGCCCGCGTTGTTGATCAGGATGTCGAGCCGACCGAACTCTCCGAAGGCGGTATCGACCATCGCCGCGGCGTCCTCGCCGCTCGTGACGGATCCGTAGTCGGCGGCGGCACGGCCCCCCGCGTCGTTGATCTCCTGCACGACGACGTCCGCGACGCGAGAGCCTTCGCCCGAGCCGTCGACGGCGCCACCGAGGTCGTTCACCACGACCGCCGCTCCCTCGCGCGCGAGGGCCATCGCGTGGGACTTGCCCAGGCCTCCACCCGCGCCGGTCACGATCGCCACTTTGCCGTCCAGCAGACCCATCTTCACTCTCCTCGAGGTAGGTAGTTGTCGTCCCCGCGCGGGGATGAGAATCGCGCGGGCATCGGCCGCGATCCATCGGGGGTGGACGGAGACAGGTACCGCGACGGCCCCGGGCTGACCAGCAAACGAGCGAGACGCCGGTTCTCGTTTCCCTCCGCTTCGTCCGGGCGAGGGTCGTGCGCGGGTGGTTGCCCGCGCGAGTCCCCTCGCCGACCATCGGACGCCCGATGCGATCGGAAACGCGAGGAGCACGACATGAGCGGAACGAGCGGGAACGGTGGCGGTGAGGTCGCGCTGATCGTGGGCGGCGGACCGGGTGTGAGCGGGAGCTGCGCCCGACTCTTCGCCGCGGAGGGCATGCAGGTCGCGATCGCCGCGCGGACCCCGGACAAGCCCGAGCTGACGAAGCTGCGGGACGATCACGGCGTGCGGCCCTTCCAGTGTGACGCGGCCGACGAGGCTTCGGTCGAGGCGCTCTTCGGCGCCGTCGAGTCGGAGCTCGGCACGCCCCGGCTCGTCGTGCACAACATCGACGGCCGCATGAAGGGCATCTTCCGCAAGCGCATCACCGAGGTGGAGCCCGAGCTCGCGAAGGCGACGCTGCTCAACTCCGCGTTCAGCGCGCTGCTCGTCGGACGCCGGGCGGCGCAGTCGATGCTGGCGCTCGATCTCCCGGAAGACGGCCAACGCGGCACCATCCTCTTCACGAACGCGAGCGCCGCGTTCAAGGGCTACCCGCGCTCCGGCGCCTTCGCGGTCGCGTCCCACGGCAAGGCCGGTCTCGCAGCGAGCATGGCCCGCGAGCTCGGTCCGGAGGGCATCCACGTCGTCCACTGTCCGATCGACGCCGCGATCGGCTACACGCGCGACGACGGAAAACGCGCGCATTGGATGGCGGGGGAGTCCAAGGACGACAACATGGCCGACCCCGACCGGATCGCCGAGACCTACCTCCATCTCCATCGGCAGCACCGCTCGACCTGGACCTTCGAGGCGGTCATGCGACCGTGGGTCGAGAACTGGTAGGAGCTGGTAGAGCCGCGCGGGATCGAGGAAGCTACATCGACCGCCCGCGAACACACGGGCGGCACGTCCCTCGAAGTCAGGAGCATCCCATGAACGGAAAGGCCGTCGTCGTCGGCGTCGGAGAGTCGGCTTACTACAAGCACGGGGGCGCCCCGGACACGGAGTTCCAGCTCGCCTGCACGGCGATCAAGAACGCCGTCGCCGACGCAGGGCTCGAGCTGTCCGATGTCGATGGCTTGATCTCGTACATGGACAACCGGAACAGCCCGCTCCGCCTCGCGGACGCGCTCGGCCTTGGTGACTTGAAATGGTCGGTCACGCCCTGGGCGGGCGGTGGCAACAACTCGTCCGCCACGATGCACCTCGCCGACGCCGCGGTCAGCGCTGGCCACGCCGAGGTCGTCGTGGCGTTCCGCGCCCTCGCGCAGGGACAGTTCCAGCGCCTCGGGTCGGGGGCGGGGCTGATGTCCGGTGCGGCGCCGGAAGGCCTCTCCTGGGGCCTGCCCTACGGCTTGATGACGCCGGCGCAGGAGTGCGCCCTCCAGACGAATCGCTGGATGCACGACCACGGCGTGTCTCAGGAGGCGCTCGCGAGCGTCTCCCTCGCCTGTTATGCGAACGCGCAGCTGAACCCGCGCGCCGTGCGCTACGGCCGTCCCCTCACCCGCGAGGACTACCACGATTCCCGGTGGATCGTGGAGCCCTTCCACCTCTTCGACTGCTGCATGGAGAACGATGGTGCGTCCGCCGTGGTCGTGACGACGCCCGAGCGGGCGAAGGACCTGAAGGCCGGCGGCGTCCCGATCCTCGCCACCGCTCAAGGCAAGGGGCCGGAGATCGGGATCCATTCGTTCCAGCAGCGCTGGTTCCCGGGTATGTACTACGAAGGCGTCGCGGATCAGATCTGGAACCGGTCCGGACAAAAGCCGACCGACGTCGACGTGGTCCAGATGTACGAGAACTTCACGGGCCCGGTCCTCATGGCGCTCTGCGAGATGGGCTACTGCGAGCCCGGGGAGGTCGAAGCCTTCGTCGGCGACGGCCGGCTCGAGGGCCCCGACGCCGCGGTGCCCTTCAACACGAGCGGCGGGAACATCGCCGAGGCCTACATCCACGGGCTGGAGATGGTGGTCGAGGCGGTTCGCCAGGTGCGTGGCGAGTCCACCTGCCAGGCGAAGGACGTCGAGCTCTCGCTGGCCGTCGGCGGACCGGGGTACGCGCCCGGCAGTGCCGTTCTCTTTGGCCCGTCGCTCTAGGCAGCGGACCCTCACTCTAGGCAGCGGCCCCTCGCTCCAGGCATCCGCGACCCCACTCGAACACGAGAATCGGAGAAGATCCATGCCCCGCTATCTCGGCGACGACTTCCTGCTCCCGAACCTGACCCCGAACAACACGCCCTTCTTCACGTCGGGGGAGATCACGATCCAGTTCTGTGACGACTGCGGCCATGCGCAGCACCCGCCGGACGACATCTGTTATGCCTGCCAGGGCACGAACCTGTCGTTCCGGGCCTGCGCCGGGACCGGAACGGTCGAGAGCTGCGCGCGCGTGCATCATCCGCTCCACCCGGTCCTCGCGGACAGGGTTCCCTACGTGATCGCGATCGTCTCGGTCGACGGCGCGCCGGGCTGCAACGTGCAGGGCAACGTCGTGAACTGCGACGCCGAGAGCGTCGCGATCGGACAGAAGGTGCGCGCGGTCTACGAGGAGATCGACGACCCGCAGAGCGGTGAGAAGCTGCGGATTCCGCAGTGGGAGCCCGCCGGGGGCTAGGCGCCGTCCGCGACCTTCGCGAACTCCTCGGCGATCAGGCGCGAGATCGGCTGCTGGTGGGTCGCGCGCCAGTCCCGCCACGGGAAGACGCTCTGCCAGCGATGCAGCTTCTCGAAGCTCAGGGTCGCGGAGACGAGGCCTTCGCCGGCCTCCGCTTCGGCGTAGACGCGACTGAACGCCGGGAAGTCCGGGCCGGCGATCGTGCTGTGCCCGAGGAAATGCGCGGCGCGTCCCTCGTCGAGGCCGCCCGCGGCATACGTGGCGCTCGCGTCCGCACCCTTCTGGGCGTGGTTCGCGCTCACGACATAGCAGTGGTTCTCCTGCGCGCGGACCTGCGTGGTGTTCAGCATGTACTCGCGCTTGCCCGGGCCACTGAAAGTCGCGCAGCAGTTGAGGATCACGCGCGCGCCCTTGAGCGCCATCAACCGTGTCAGCTCCGGGTTGAACCAGAAGTCGTAACAAATGATCACGCCGACGGGACCGAAGCGGGTCTCGAAGACCGGGATCGAGTCACCGGGCTCGAAGGTCACGCCTTCGCTCACCCAGGGCAGGGAGCCCAGGTGGAGCTTGCGATAGGTGCCCTGGATCCCGTCCGGTCCGATGAACGCGGCGGCGTTGTAGAGCCGGGACGGATCGTGCGGGTCGCGCTCGGCGAGGCCCACCGCGCAGTAGAGGTCGAGCTCGCGGCAGAGCTCGGCGATCCGCTCGGTCGAGGGGCCGGGCACGGTCTCTGCGAGGCCCTGATGGTCGTCGCAGTGGTCCACCTCGGCACGACACGCCGCGCACTCCCCGGCGCCGACCAGCGCCTCTTCCGGGAAGGCGACGATGTCGATGCCCTGGGCAGCGGCCTCGCGCAGGTTCGCCTCGATCCGCGCGAGATTGCCTTCCTTGTCGCCGGCGTCGACGCGCAGGTTGCACGCGCCGAGGGTCACGACCTTCTCGTAGGTTGCGTAGCGCTCGGGGATCATCGCGGTGCCTCCCGGCCCGGGGATCGGGCCACCCCCCGAATGTGGCGCGGCGCGAGCATGTCTGCCCCCGCCGGATTCCTGGGGCGCGGGGCGCCCGGAGAGCGCACCGGGGAGGGTTGCTTCCCGGATCCCGGCGTTCGATCCTGTCCGCATCGTCCCCGCGGACCGCCGTCGGCGCCGCGCAGCCCAGGAAACGAGCAGCCCATGCGTGACCCCCTCGCTGGATTCCGGATCGTGGACCTCACCGTCGACCGCGGCGAGCTCTGCGGACGCCTCCTGTCGGACCTCGGCGCCGACGTGATCAAGATCGAGCCGCCGGGCGGCTCGCCGGCGCGCGCGCTCGCGCCGCTCCACGAGGGCGTCTCGCTCTTCTTCGCAGCGCGCAACGCAGGCAAGCGTTCGGTCGTGATCGACCTCGACGCGGATGCGGCGAAGCTGCACGAGCTGCTCGCCTGCGCCGATGCCGTGTTGGTCTCCGACGGGCCGAAGCGTGGCCTGGGCCCCGAAGCGCTCTCCGACCGACACCCGCACCTCGTCGTCACGTCGATCACGCCCTACGGCCTGACCGGACCCTGGAAGGATCGTGTCGCCTCGGACGGCGTGCTCGCCGCGACCGGCTCCATCGCGTTCAAGGCCGGACTGCCCGAGAAGACGCCGCTCTTTCCGCCGGCCTCGTTCGTCGACGACGGCACGAGCATCCATTTCGCGTTCGCGACCCTCTGTGCGCTCTGGCAGCGCGAAGACACGGGCTGGGGACAGGTCCTCGACTGCTCGTGCAACGAGGCGATCGCGAATCAGGGCGACTGGACGCTGCATAACACCTGGTCGGCGAGGCAGTTCGGGCAGGCGTTGCCCGAAGTCCGAAACGGTGCGGGGCCGGTCTGGCCTTCGTTCCGCTGCGCAGACGGGTTCGTGCGGGTCGTGATGCTCGCGCCGCGACAGTGGATCGCGATGCGCGCCTGGCTCGGGGAGCCCGAGTACCTGCAGGATCCCGAGCTCGAGGGCTTCGTCGCGCGGCTCGGGCTCACGGAGACGGTGATCAATCCGCTGATCGCCGAGCTCTTCGCGGACAAGACGATGGACGAGATCTCGTCCGAGGCGCAGCGCCGGGGGATCGTGTGCACCCCGCTGGCGACCCCGGCCGACGTGCTCAAGAACGATCATTTCCGCGAGCGCGGGACCCTCGCCGAGGTCGAGCTCGGCCAGGGGCTGCGCGGGCCGATCCCGGGTGGCTTCTTCGAATTCGACGGAAGGCGCCAAGGCCCGTCGGTCGGACCGCCGGAGGTGGGTCAGCACACGGACGAGGTCTTCGCGAGTCTCGGCGATCCGCGACCGGCGCCCGGGGCGGATCCGTCCGAGGGCGCACCCCTCGACGGACTGCGCGTCGCCGACTTCGGGCACGGGGGGGTCGGGGTCGAGATCGGCCGCATGTTCGCGGAGTACGGCGCCGACGTGATCAAGATCGAGAGCCGCAGCTATCCCGACTTCATCCGCGTGCAGACGGGCACCGAGATGTCGCCCGGCTTCGCCTCGTCGAGTCGCTCGAAGCGTGGCTTCGGCGCGAACGCCAAGAAAGAGGGCGGCCGCGAGGTCCTGAAGAAGCTCGTCGCCGAGTCGGACATGGTGATCGAGAACAACTCGACCGGGGTGATGGACGAGCTCGGTCTCGGCTGGGAGACGCTCTCCGGTGTGAACCCGAACGTGGTGATGCTCTCGAGTCAGCTGATGGGCGCGCACGGTCCCTGGAAGGATTTCCGCGGCTACGGACCGAGCACCCGTGCAGCGGGCGGGCTCGAGATGCTCTGGAACTACGACGACCAGGACGAGCCGGCGGGGGGCATGTCGATCTTCCCGGATCACGTCGCAGGTCGGGTGGGCGCGCTCGGTGCGCTCGCGGGGCTGATCGGCCGCAGGCGCGGGAACGGGCAGGGCACCCACATCGAGCTCGCCCAGGTCGAGGTCACCGTCGGCATCGTCGGCGACCTGTTGACGAAGGAAGCGCTCGAGCCGGGCAGCGTGCATGCCACGGGCAACCGGCGGCCGCGGGGGGCGCCGTGGGGGCTCTTCCCCTGCGAGGGCGAGGAACAGTGGGTCGCGATCACGGTTCGCGACGATGCGGACTGGCGCGCTCTCGTGACCGTCATCGGCTCGCCCGACTGGGCCACCGACGAAGCCCTGGCGAACGCGGAAGCCCGGCACGCACGGGCCGCCGAGATCGAGGCAGCCCTCGCGGCGTGGACCGCGGGCCGGTCTCGCGAGGACGTCGTGGCGGCCTGTCAGGCGGCGGGCATCCCTTCCGGCGAGATGCTGACGACCCTCGAGACCGAAACCAACGACCACTTCGTCGCGCGCGGCTTCCCGGTCGTGATCCCCCAGCCCGGGCTCCTGAACGACGACCAGCTCTTCGACGGGCCGGGCTTCACCGGTTCGCGGATGGCGCCCGCGATCATTCGCGCCGCGCCGATGATCGGCGAGCACACGCGCGCGATCTGCCGGGACCTGCTCGGCATGGACGACACCGAGGTCGAGCGGCTGATCGCGGAGATCTCGCTCGAGGTCACACCGCCGGTCGAGGGCACACCCGCGGTCGAGGCCGACTAGCGGCGATCCGGGTCAGCTGTACGTCACGCCCGGATAGAGCATGCCGATCGCGCCGTAGAGGAGCGGCGTGAAGATCTCGTGCAGCTGCGTGTAGATCAGGATGAGGCCGAGGATCATGAACGCGGGATGCTGCACCACGGCGCGATAGCCGTCCTGGAGCGGCTCCGGGATGATCAACGTCAGCGCGTCGCTCCCGTCGAGGGGTCGCACCGGCATCATGTTCAGCACGAAGAGCAGCAGGTTCAGCGAGAACGCGACGCTCATCATGTAGGCCACGCCCGCAGCGAGTCCCGACGGATCGCCGGTGCTCTGAGTGATCTGGTCGAAGCTGATGGTGTTCGGCACGCCGAAGGCGCCGAACATCTGCCCGACCTTGACGCCGATCGCGATCAAGAGGACGAGCGCCAGGTTGGCCGCGGGACCCGCGAGAGCCATCCAAGCCGCGCGCCGGGGATGGCGTTCCGCCCAGACCGGGTCGTAGGGGGCGCTCGCGTAGCCGAGCGGGAAGCCGACCGTGAACACGGTGAGGAGCGGGAGCAGCACCATCCCGAAGGGCTCGCGTCGCATGTGCGGCAAAGGGTCGATCGAGACCTGACCGCCTTCGTAGGCGGTCGCGTCGCCGCCGGCGAGGGCGGCGGTCGCGTGGGCCGCTTCGTGCAGCGTCACCGAGAACACGAAGACGGCATAGAAGACGATGGCGTCGACGGGATCGCTCAACGACGGTGTCCTTCGGGCGAGGCAGCGGGGGTCACGGCCGCCCCGCGCCCGGGACGTCGACGCGAAGCGCCTCGATCCAGGCGTTGCCAGCCTCGAGCGTGCCGGGCCCCGGCAACGCGCGGCTCACCGCCATCAGCAGCGTCCGTCGATCCGGACCGCCGAGGGTGCACGCGATCGCGGCGGCGCCCTCCGCGGGCACGACGCAATCGGTGACCTCGCCGCCGGGCAGCACGCGGTAGAACTTTCGCGCGATCGGGTCGCCCAGCCAGACTGCGCCTTCCGCATCGAGGCAGATCCCGTCCGGCGGGGCGAAGTCGAGGCCGGGCTCGGGGGTGAGTTCGGCATAGCAGCGGCGGTTCGAGAGCGTGCCGTCGCTCGCCACGTCGAAGGCCGTGAGCCGGAAGCCCCCGGACTCCGCGACGATCAAGGTCTTGCCGTCCTCGGTCAGCACGTGTCCGTTCGGGGCGACGAGGTCCTCCGCCGCGGACGCGGCGCTGCCGTCGGGCCGGACGAGGATCGTCCGGCCCGGATTCGGCGCCGCGCTCTCCGCGTGCACGTCGAAGCCCATGTCGCCGACCCACGCCGTCCCGTCGGCACGGGAGATCATGTCGTTGCAATTGCCCCGGGCGATCGCCGACAGGTCCGCGTGCACGACGACCGAGCGGTCCGCTTCGACGCGGCGCAGCTGCTGCGTGGCCATGCACACGACGAGCAGTCGACCATCCGGGAGCCAGCCGAGGCCGGAGGGATGGTCGTCCTCGATCCGGACGACCTCCTCGGCCGTCCCGTCGAGGGTCGACCGCATCACGCGGTGGCCGTGCATGTCCGAGAACCACAATGCGTTCTCGTGCCAGCGCGGGCCTTCGACGAAATGGAAGTCCGAGAGGATCGTCTCGGCGCCCTCGAGTGCGCGCATGTCGCCTCCGATCAGCCGTTGGCCTTCGGTCCGCTCACTTCCGGCGATTCGCCGTGCGTCTCGAGGATCTCGACGAGGTAGCCGTCGGGGTCCTTCACGAAGGCCGCGATCACGGGCCAGTGCTCGAGGGCGACCGGCTCCGTCACGGATTCAGCGCCGGCGTCGATGCAGCGCTTGTAGAGGCCCTTGCAGTCGTCCGTCTGGAGATACAGCTTCCAGAAGCCGTTGCCGTGCTCGATCGGGCCGTCCTGGCCGCGGTGGTAGGCGAGCTGGATCCGGTTGCCCGAGTCGCCGCCGAGGATCACCTCACGGAACTCTTCCTCTTCGACGCGGTGGGTGATCTTGAGGCCGAGCGTGGTCTCGTAGAAGTGCACGCTCTTGTCGAGATCACTGACGTTGATGCAGTACTGGTCGACGCTGACCTTCATGGTGGGCTCCTGTGCGTGGGACGAGATGAGTTTCAAAGGTGCCCTGGACTCTATCTCAGCGATCGGCGGACTGAACGGGTCCGGGGGTGGGCCGAAAGAGTGCTCCGACCGGCCCTCACGAGCCCTCGCGGCGCAGCGCGAGCGCGCTTCGCAGGCCCCTCACGTTCGGCTGCCACTCGCGCAGGAGCCAGACGATCGCGGCGTTCTCCACGCCCGCCGCGAGACACACGATCCCGCAGGTGTAGTAGAGGGGCGCGACGAAGCCGTGGGTGAAGAGCAGGACGACGAAGACCGCGAAGAGCACGATGCCCGCCTGGGCCGAACGCGTGTGGAAGCTCGAGGTCCGCCCGTACCGGAGGAGCGACGCGACGTGGACGGCGCTCCAGAGCGCGACGATCGCCCAGAGGATCGTGCCGTGGTCCGTGAAGACGAAGGGGTGGAAGGCCCGGATCGCGGCGAGCACGACCACGATCAGCGCGACGTCGGCGACCGAATCGAGGACGGCACCGAGTCGCGTGACCGCGTCCAGCCGACGGGCGAGCCAGCCATCGAGTCCGTCCGTGGCCCAGGCGATCACGAGGAGGATGAAGAACGCGTCCTCTCGTCGGGCTACGATCAGCCATGCCAGGACCGGGACCGCGAGCAGTCTCGAGATCGAGAGCAGATTCGGGAGATGGCGCACCGGCTCCATTCGAGGAGGATGCCACGGCACATGCGGATTCGGAAACGCAACAGGATCGACGGCGACCTCGACGAGCGACCGCGCCGGAGTGGAGACACGCCGCGACGCCGGGTCTTGATCGTCAACTGTTATTTCCCGGAAGTTCGCGCTCCCGTGAAGCGCAGCAACGAGGTCCCGAACGCGCTGGCACCGGTCCTCCTCGCGGGACACTTCGCCTCGGACTGCTGCGACGTGAAGCTCTACAACGAGGTCAACAGTGGCCACCTCGAGGTCTACGCACCGGAGCTGCTCGACTGGCCCGACATGGTCGTGCTCACCGGGCTGACCGCCGCCTTCGATCGCTTGTTGCACGTGACCGCGTACGTGCGGAGCCGGAACCCGAGGGTCATCGTGGTCGCCGGGGGGCACGGTGTCCGGGCTCTGCCACGCTATGCGCAGCCGCTCTTCGACTACGCCTGCCAAGGGGACGTCGAAGAGATCCGTGACGTCATCCGCGAAGCGCTGGGTCGCGACTACGTCGCGCGCGAGTTCACGCCGCGATACGACCTCGCCTACTGGATGAAGCGCGTCGGCTACGTCGAGTCGAGTCGGAACTGCAACTTCAGGTGCAGCTTCTGCAGCTTGACCGGCGTCGGTCTCCCGTACCGCGTGAGCTCGATGGACGTGCTCGAGGCGCAGCTCGGGGCGGTCGGGCGAAGGCGCGTCCTCTTCTTCAACGACAACCAGCTCCTCGGGGACGGCCAGCGCACGTTCCGCAGCCGGATCGAACGCGTGGACGAGCGCCGCCAGAAGGGGCAGTTCGACTACTGGGGCGGCTTCGTGACCGACACCTTCTTCTGGGACGAGTCGAACATCCGACTCGCCCACGAGACCGGGTGCGTCTCGCTCTTCGTCGGGGTCGAGTCGTTCCTCGACACCGAATGGCTCGGTGGCGTGAACAAGGCCCAGAACGCCCGCGAGAGCCAGGTGGAGTTGATCACCCGCTGTCTCGATGGAGGCGTGCTCTTCCAATACGGCCTCGTCTTCGATCCGAGCCAGCGCACGGTCGAGGAGATGTCGCGGGAGCTCGACGTGATCTGCGACACCCCAGAGATCCCGCTGCCGCTCTTCATCTTCACGTCGATTCCGTTTCCGGGCACGCCGCTCTTCCACGAGCTCATGGGGCAGGGGCGGATCCTGCCGGGCACGAGGATGCGCGATCTCGAGAGCTCGACGCTCACCGTGAAGCCCCTCGATCCGATCGAGGACGTGGTCGGCTTCATTCGCGGGGGCAAGAATTTCCGCGGCTATCGCACGCGGGTGCTTCGGCACCAACGCGCATTCCTGTCGCGCTACAGGGACTCGCTCTCCTTCGATCAGAAGCTGGTGTCGACTCTGGGCATGGGCGCGATCCTCTCTCCGGGGAAGTTCTCGAGCCCGAAGTCGATCGCCGTTCGCAAGCCGCCGCGCACCCACGTGAGCACGACGGATCGGCTGGACGCCGTCTACACGCCGAGGTTGCGGGTCGACGCGCGCTGGGAACGTCTCTTCGAACCGACGGTGTTGGTCGATGCGCATGGGGAGCTGAATCCGAAGCTCGCGGACGACGCCCTCGACACGCGCTTCCAGAATGCGGAGCGAGTCGCGCGCGCGCTGCCGGGCGACGCCGATTCCGCGAAGGCGCGCGGATGAGCGCGTGTCTGGTGCAGAAGCAGGTGCGTCGTCCCGCCGAGCGTCGAATGCTGGGCATGAACGTGCTCGCGCTCCACCTCGCCGCGGGGGCGGGGCTCTTCATGGGACCCGGGCCCGAAGACTGGATCGTGATGGCGTTCGTGTATCCGCTCCAGGCGATCGGAATCGGCATCTCGCTTCACCGCTATTTCGCTCACCGATCCTTCAAGACGAGTCGCGGCTTCCAGTTCTTCCTGGCCCTCTGCTCTGCAATCACCTTCGGCGACCCGGTCGGGTTCGCGGGCAAGCATCGCATCCATCATCAACGCGCCGACACCGCGGCCGACGTACACACGCCGCTTCATGGCTGGTGGGCATGTTGGATCGGAAGCCTGCTCGACAACGGCTACACCCACGAAGAGATCCTCGAACGTTCCGCCGACTGGCAGCGATACCCGGAGCTGATGTGGCTGCACCGGCACGCGAAGCTGCCGGCGCTCACGCTGATCGCGTCTGCCTTCGTCTTCGGCGGTTTCACGACGATGGCGATCGGAGTCTGTCTCCCCGTCTGTCTCGCGATTCATCAGACGTCGGCGGTCAACTACTTCACCCACCGATTCGGGTACCAGACGTTCGAGACCGGCGATCGCTCGACGAACAATTGGTGGGTCGCCCTCCTGACCTGGGGAGAGGGGTGGCACAACAATCACCACCACTGTCCCCAGTCCGCGCGGGCCGGATTCCGCTGGTGGGAGATCGACATGTTCTTCTGGGGGATCTGGATCTTCGAGCGACTCGGGCTCGTCTGGGACGTCCGTAGACCGCCGAAGCGATTGACCGCAGCGTCCTGAGCCGATCTGGCGAGGCTTGCCCGCTGGCCTAGGCTTGCCCGGCGTCTTTCACGGCCGGGGTGTACATGAGTCAGGGCGAAGAGGTCGACGGCGGCCTCATCCAAGCGATCAATCGATTCTTCCGCATCGTCGCGGGGTTCTGCTTCGATTGGCGCTGGGGTGTGCTCGTGGCGTCGGTTGCAGTCGCGTACGGCGCGTACACCGTGGCGCTCGGGGTCGGCAGCGATGCCAGCTACGAGCACTACTTCTATCCCGGCGACACGACCTACCAGTCCTACGAGCAGTACCGCGACGATTTCGGCTCCGACGAGATCGCCTACATCGGCTACGAGGTCTCGGGGCTCGAGCACGGTCCCTGGAACGTCGTGGCGATGGAACGTCTGGTCGAGATGACCGAGGCCTTCGAGGACGAGGTGCCCTTCCTCTATGAGGTCACGACCCTCGCGAACGCGGAGCTCACGGTCGGGAACGAAGACGGGATCGAGATCACCAAGATCCAGGACGAGTGGCCGCTCACGCAGGAGGAGCTCCTCGAGCTCCGCTCCGCCTATCTGAAGAAGCCGATGCTCGTCGGCGGGATCATCGACGAGGACGCCGACTTCGCCGCGATCATCATCGAGATGGATCGGTCGAGCACGGATCCGCCCGAGCAGATCGTCGCGCCGCCTGAGCAGCAGCCCTTCCCGGACGACCCCGGCAATCTCGAAAACCTCTATCCCCAGGTCACCGACGCGAAGATCTTCGAGATCCTCGAGCGGCCCGACTACCACGACTACGAGTTCTGGGTGTCCGGCGACGTCCCGCTCAACGCCTACTTCAACCGCATCCTCTTCGTCGAGCCGGTGCTGCTGCTGCTGATCGCCGTCGGGGTGATCGCCGTGATCCTCGCGCTCGCGTTCCGTTCGATGCTCGCGGTGGTGTCTCCGATCGCGGTCGTGCTGCTCGGGGTCCTCGCGACCGTCGCGATCATGGCGCTGATCGGATGGGACATCTCCATGGGCTTCACCGGCACGCCGACTCTGCTGACGGCGATCGGTGTGGCGCACTCGGTCCACATCCTGTCGGAATTCCGATCACGCATGTCGGAGGGGTCGGATCGGCGATCGGCCCTCGTCGAGACGATGGGCCTCGTCGGAATGCCCTGCCTGCTCACGAGCATCACGACGGCCGTCGGGTTCGCGTCGATGAGCTTCGTGCCGATCAAGAGCCTCGCTCAAGGCGGCATCATCGACGCGATCGGCGTCCTGCTCACGTTCGTGCTGTCGATGACCGTGCTCATGTCGGTGCTCTCGATCGACTGGTTGCGCCCGTTCCGTCGCCGCGCGGCCGAAGCAGAGCCGTCCGCGCCGATCGTCGACGGGGCGGCCAAGGGCGGGGACTGGATCCAGAGCGTCCTCGCCGCGGTCGCGCGCATCAACATCGAACACACGGGCCGCCTGCTCGCGATCTTCGCCGTCTTCCTCGTCGCCTGCCTGGTCGGTGCGATGCGGATCGAGGTCGACTCGAACTATCTCAAGGACTTCTGGCCCTCGTCGTGGTTCTACGAGGCCACCGTCAAGGTCGACAGCGAGATGGGCGGCACGACGAACGTCGTCTACCTCTTCGACGCGGGCGAAGACGACGCGATCAAGGAGCCGGCGGTCCTGCGGGAGATCGATCGCCTCCAGCAGAACGCGAACCAGGAAGACTGGCTCGTCACGAAGACGTACTCGATCGTCGACATCGTGAAGGACCTGAATCAGGCCTTCCACGGCGACGACCCCGCCTACTACGCCATCCCTGAGACGCGCCAGGAAATCGCGCAGTATCTGCTTCTCTACGAGAGCTCTGGAGGCGAGGAAGCAGAAGAGTACGTCACCTCCGACTACCGCCGGGCGAACCTCGAGCTACGGCTCAAGATGGACCGGACCGCTGCGATGCAGGAGCTGGTTCGAGATCTCGACGCGTCCCTCGAGAACCCGCCGCTCGAGAAGACCGAGGTCTCGCTCACGGGAATCGGCGCGCTGTGGCTCGTGCTCATGGACTACATCGTCTCGAGCCAGATCCAGGGGCTCACGATCGCCTTCAGCGTGATCACGCTCTTCATGGTCCTGCTCTTCCGGTCGTTCAAGATCGGGTTGATCTCGATGGTCCCGAACCTGGCGCCGGTCCTGCTGGCGCTCGGGGCGATGGGTTGGACGGGCATCTCCCTCGACTACAACAAGGCCACGATCGCGGCGATCGCCCTCGGTATCTCCGTCGATGACACGATCCACCTCATGACCCGCCTCCATCACGAGTTCGGGGTCCACGGCAACTACAAGAAGGCCCTCCGCGAAGCCATGGGCGACGTCGGGCGCGCGCTGGTGATCACGTCGATCGCGCTCGTGCTCGGGTTCCTGGCGATGTCGTTCTCCGAGCTCCGGTCGCAGGCCTTCTACGGGATCCTGCTCGCGAGCGCGCTGGTGACGGCGCTGATCGCGGACTTCTTCTTCATGCCGGCGCTCGTGCTCCGCTTCAAGCCCTTCGGGCCGGAAGGGGAGGGCGCCGGACGCGCCGCGCGTGAGGAGCTCGCGGAGGCGGCATGAGCAACCTGGGTGACGACCCCGCTTTCTTCGATCTCGTCTCGAACGTGCGGGCGATGCGGAGGCTGAAGCCCGATCCGGTTCCGCGTGAGCTCCTGATGAAGGTGCTGAACGCCGGCGTGCAGGCCCCGTCGGGCATGAACACGCAGCCGTGGAAGTTCGTCGTGGTCGAGGACCCCGAGCGCAAGCGCTGGTTCGCCGAGCACTACGGCGCGGCGATCGAGTCGCGCTTCCCGACGATGGCGGCGGACCCGGCGAAGCGCGACGACGGACCGGTGCCTCCGTGGCTCCGGGCGATGTTCTACCAGATGGATCACATGCACGAAGCGCCCTACCTCGTGCTCGTCTGCGGCGAACGCGACTGGCCCTTCAAGGTCGCGCAGGAAGATCGCGTGGGACTCGCGCCGCCGAATTTCGGGGCGGTGTATCCCTGCGTGCAGAACATCCTGCTCGCCTGCCGCGCGGTCGGTCTCGGCGCGGCGCTCACCACGATGCATCAGTGCTTCGAGGAGGAGCTGCACGCGTACTTCGAGATCCCGGACACCTTCGGCGTGATCGTGACGATCCCGATCGGCTGGCCGATGGGGAAGTTCGGGCCGGTCACGCGGATTCCCGCGGAAGAGAAGACGTTCTTCGATCGATGGCAGGACGTCCCCGCGACCGAGTAGCCGCGCGTGGAGCGGACGCGCGGTCGCGCCCGGAATCGCCGACACGGTCTAGAGTTCCGCCACGCACCCCACCCGCGAGTCTCTCGCCTGGAGATCCCCCATGTCCCAATCCGTTCCCGAGAAGTGTCTGCAGATCCGGAGCAACGCCCGTTCGACGGGCGTGATCGAGCTCTCCCTCGCGGAGACCGACGTCCCCGCCCCCGGTGAGAACGACGTCACCATTCGCGTCGAGGCCGCGCCCATCAACCCGTCCGACCTCGGCCTGCTGATCGGCCCCGCCGACGTCTCGGGCGCGAAGCAGACCGGAACCGCGGACCGGCCCGGCATCGAGATCCCGGTCGACGAGCGCCTGCAGCGCGCGCTCGCCGCGCGACTCGACGAAGCACTCCCGGTCGGCAACGAGGGCGCCGGTGTCGTGGTCGCGGCCGGTTCGGGCGAAGCGGCGCAGGCGCTGCTCGGCAAGGTCGTCGGTTTCGTCGGCGGCGCCGCCTACTCCCAGTACCGGACGGTGCCGGTCGGGATGTGCCTGCCGATGCACGACGGAACGACGAGCCGCGAGGCTGCGGCGTGCTTCGTGAACCCGCTCACGGCCCTCGGCATGGTCGAGACGATGAAGCGCGAGGGACATACGGCCCTCGTCCATACGGCGGCCGCTTCGAACCTCGGCCAGATGCTGCAGAAGATCTGCCTCGCGGACGACGTGCCGCTCGTGAACATCGTGCGCCGCGAAGAGCAGGCCGAGATCCTGCGTGGGCTCGGCGCGAAACACGTCGTCGATTCGAGCACCGACGACTTCCGCGAGCGTCTGACCGACGCCCTCGAGGAGACCGGGGCCACGATCGCCTTCGACGCGACCGGCGGCGGAAAGCTCGGTGGGCAGATCCTGTCTTGCATGGAAGCGGCGCTGGGCCGCACGGGCGGCGCCTATAGCCGCTACGGCTCGGACACGCACAAACAGCTCTATCTCTACGGACGCCTCGACACGAGCCCGACCCAGCTCGGCTCCGACTTCGGCTTCGCCTGGGGCATCGGCGGTTGGCTGCTCACGCCCTTCCTGCAGAAGATCGGTGCGGACGGGATGCGCTTGCGCCAGCGGGTCGCGGGCGAGATCACGACGACCTTCGCGAGCCACTACACCGCCGAGGTGGGCCTCGCCGGGGCGCTGGATCTCGCGACGCTCCAGGCCTACGAGAAGAAGGCCACGGGCCAGAAATATCTGATCGAGCCGCAGCGCGGCTGATCCCGGGCCGCAGGCCTCGAACCGGATCGATGGAGGAGGGAAAGATGGTTTCGCGTTTCGTGAGCGGAGCACTGATTTCGGTCATCGCGATCGCCATGGCGGGAGATGCTTCGGCCTGGGGTCGGAAGGAGACCGAGGCCTACTACGGTGAGCTCCATCTCCACACGGCGCTCTCGACCGACGCCTGGTTCAACGGCACGCGGAAGCATCCGTTCACCGCCTATCGCTTCGCGCAGGGGGATCCGGTCACGCTGACGAACGGCGCGACGTGGGCGCTCTCGCAGCCCCTCGACTTCGTCGCGATCACCGACCACGCCGAGTCCTTCGGAGACATCGCGCTCTGCAAGCGCCCGGGCTCGCCCACCTACGAGACGCCGACCTGCGAGGCCGTCCGGACCGGCAACGATCCGGCGAAGATGGGCGCACTGATCGCCGGCTGGAACGTCGACGGGGCGACTCGAAATTCCGAGATCTGCGGCGCCGACGGCGCCCTCTGCATCGAAGAGGGCCGCATCACCTGGCAGCGCCTGATCGAGGCGGCCAACCGCGCGAATCGCCCGGGGGAGTTCACGGCCCTCGTCGGATACGAGTACTCGCCCGTGGCGCTCGGGCCGGAGGGCGCGATCAAGGTCCACCGGAACGTGATCTTCCGCAGCGACGAAGTGACGGATCGCACCTTCAACTCCTACGACGGGCCGATCGAGGCGCTCCACGCCTGGCTCGACCAAGAATGCCTGCCGCCTTGCAAGGCGCTGACGATCCCGCACAACTCGAATGCCTCCTCGAGTCGGATCTTCTGGGAGGGCAAGAACTCCGACGGCACGCCGTGGTCCCAGGAAGTGCTCGAGCGGCGCGCGCGCCTCGAGCCTCTCGTCGAGATCTACCAGGGGAAGGGCTCGTCCGAGTGTCATCCCGGGCTCGGTCTCACGGACGAGGAGTGCGGCTTCGAGCAATGGGTCCGCAACTGCGAAGAGGGCGAGCGCCTCGGCTGCGCGAACACCGCGGACATGGTGCGCGATGCCATCGTGCGCGGCCTTCGGGTCGAAGCGGAGCGCGGGGTCAACCCGCACAAGCTCGGCTTCATCGGCAGCACCGACTCCCACCTCGGCACCCCCGGCGCGGTCGCCGAGGACGACTATCAAGGCCAGCTCGGCAATCCGGACGACACGCCGGTCGAGCGCCTCTCCGCGGGGTTCGCGAGCTTCGACATCGACGACCTCGGTCAAGCCGGGAACGCGCCGGACGGCGGCTGGGGCTTCATGGGGCCGACGAAGTTCAGCCCGGGCGGGCTCGCCGCGGTCTGGGCCGAGGAGAATACGCGCGAAGGCATATTCGACGCGCTCGCGCGCCGCGAGGCGTTCTCGACGAGCGGTCCGCGGATTCGCGTGCGCCTCTTCGGCGGCTTCGAGCTGCCCGAGAACGCCCACGAGAAGCGCAACGCCGTCGCCGTCGGCTATCGCAAGGGCGTCCCGATGGGCGGCGACCTCTCCGCCGCGGGCGATGGCGCCGCGCCGCGGTTCCTCGTCTGGGCCGCGAACGACCCGGAGAGCGCGCGTCTCGCGAAGATCCAGATCGTGAAGGGCTGGGTCGAGAACGGCGCCGAGCGCGCCGAGGTCTTCGACGTGGTCTGCTCCGACGGAGCCGCGCCGGATCTGGCGACGCACCGCTGCCCGGACAACGGCGCCGGCGTCGACCTCTCGAACTGCGCGCTCACCGGCGACGGTGGCGACGCGGAGCTCGCGACGACCTGGACGGACCCCGACTTCAGCCCGACGCGACGCGCGGTCTACTACGCACGCGTGCTCGAGAACCCGGTCTGCCGATGGAGCACCCATGACGCTCTCAGGATCGGCGCCGATCTCTCGCCCTACGTGCCTGCGACGATTCGCGAACGCGCGTGGACCTCCCCCATCTGGTACACCCCCTAGCTTGTTCCCGGCCGCGCATAGCACGGCGCTTTCGACGCCTTCTCCCTGCGCCGTCCTCGACGTACGGGAGTACGTCTGCGGCGGCTTCGGTCCGAGGTCGCCGAAATCACCGCACTCTGCACGGCCTTGGGTTGGGGTTCGCGCGGGTTGGGGGCTAGCCGGCGTCCTCGGTCGAGAGCGTGTCGCGTAGCTGGCGCTTGAGGAACTTGCCCGAGGCGTTCCGCGGCAGCTGTTCGTTCACGAGCCAGACGTAGCGCGGGATCTTGTGCGCGGCGATCTTTGCGCCGCAGTGCTTGCGGAGCGTGTCCGCGTCGGCGGTCGATCCGTCTCGCAGGAAGACTGCGACGCCGACCTCTCGTTCGCGACCAGCGAAGACCCGGAATGCGACAATGGCATCGACGATGACGGTGATGGAAACGTCGACTTCGACGGCAACTTTTCGGGAACGCCGGATCCCAGTTGTCAGGGTTTCGGATTCGGAACTAGTGAAACGGTCCCGGAACCTGGCTTTGGAGCGCAGCTTCTTCTCGCGTCGCTTGCGATCGTCTCGCGCGGTCGAATACTCGTCCGCTAAAAGATCGACATCACCGCCGAGAGGATCATGCCAAGTGCCGTTCCGGCGACCCCCAGCACCGGACACCAGCGAACGATACGCGCCAGGTGTCTCCTCGCTGCTGCACCGTTGTCTGAACTCGGTGAGACGACGGCGAACCACGCAGGCGAGCACACGGCGAGCGCGATCGTCCCGTAGAGCCACACTAGAATCGGCCCTGCGAGAGCGTCTTTTCCGTCTGACAGGCTCGTTCCGGGAATGAGACCAGCGGGCAACGCGAGCCAGGCCAGCGCGAACACGATGACACTTGCGCCACAAAACGACGCCGCTGCCACGACCAATCGAGTAGTCATTTTTCTTGCGCCTCGAGTCTTCGCGTGTCGGAAGAGTCACGCTTCAATCTTGTCGGCAGCGTATTGGGCGGAGCTGCGTGTCACACCTCACAGGGCGGAGGATCTTTCGGCGCAGATCGTACGCCAGCCATCGGACAAACCGTGCCGGCGTGCGTTCAATCCGCATGACACGATGGTTGGCCGTCGGGATCGGGACCGCCCTCTCACTGTTGATCCTCGCTGGGCGGAGGGTTGGGTGATGGTTCCTTAGCGCGCGTCTTCAGGCGCGAGACTCTCGCGTAGCTGGCGCTTGAGGAATTTTCCGGAGGCGTTGCGCGGCAGCTGGTCGCTCACGAGCCAGACGTAGCGCGGGATCTTGTGCGCGGCGATCTTTGCGCCGCAGTGCTTGCGGAGCGTGTCCGCGTCGGCGGTCGCGCTGTCGCGCAGGAAGACCGCGGCGCCGACCTCTTCGCCGAGGCGATCGTCCGGGACGCCGAAGACGGCGCATTCGGCCACGTCCTCGTGGTCGAAGATCGCGGCCTCGACTTCGGCGCAGTACACGTTCTCGCCGCCGCGGAGGACCATGTCCTTCTTGCGGTCCACGATGTAGATGAAGCCGTCCGCATCGATCTTCGCGACGTCGCCCGTATGCAGCCATCCGTCGGTGATGCTCTCGGCCGTCGCGTCGGGACGGTTGAGATAGCCCTTGATGACCGGGGCGCCGCGCACCCAGAGCTCGCCCGCTGCGCCTTCGGGCACGTCGTTTCCATCGTCGTCGACGAGGCGCGTCTCGAAGACGGGGAGCGCGGGGCCGCAGCTCGTCGGCCGTTCGACGAAGGCATCGGCGGTCGTCGACGTGATCACGCCGCTGGTCTCGGTCATGCCGTACCCCGTGCCCGGTCGTGCCGGCGACGACTTGTCGATCTTCTCGACGAGATCGGGCTGGAGCGGCGCGCCGCCGCCCCCGAGCGCCTTGAGCGAGGACGTGTCGGTCGTGGCGAAGTCGGGATGCTGCACGACTTCGCGCGCCATCGTCGGGACGCCGCTCATGGACGTGATGCGTTCCTGCTCGATCAGGCGCAAGGCCTCCGCGGGATCCCACTTGTACATGTGCACGAGCTTGCCGCCGGCCGCGGTCGCGCCGTGCGCGACGCAGTTGTTGGCGGTCACGTGGAAGAGGGGGGTCGTCACGAGCGCCGCCATCTGCTCGGTCGGGGCGTTCCCGGTCGGCGCGGGCGCGGGGTCCCCGGCCGCCTTCGCGGTCTTCAGGCACGTCTCCCAGAAACCCAGGTTCATCAGGTTGTGGGCGCAGCTACGGTGGGTGAGCTGCGCGCCCTTCGGCCGGCCGGTCGTGCCGCTCGTGTAGAAGATCTGCGCATCGGCATCGGGATCGAGCTCGACCTCGGGCAGCTCGCCAGGGGTGTCGCAGAGATCCGAGAAGGAGATCACGTCTTCCGGGCGATTCGCGAGGCGTACGCCGACGACGGTCGTGTCCGCGAAGTCGCTGCGGATCTCCGAGAAACGATCGAGGCGCTCCTGGTCGACGACCAGCACGCTCGGCCGCGCGTCCTCGAGCGCGAAGCGCATCTCCTCGGCGACCCACCATGCGTTCATCCCGATCACGCGGATGCCCGTCGAGACGCAGGCCCAATAGGTGAGGAGCCACTCGGGATAGTTGCGCATCGCGATCGCGACCGAGTCGCCGCTCTTCACGCCGCGCGCGGCGAGCCAGGCGGCGATGCGCCCGACGTCGCGGTGGGCTTCGGCGTAGGTCCAGCGCTCTTCGCCAAACACCAGGTAGTCGTTCTCGGCGTGGGCGGCGGACGCGAGCCAGATCGTGCGGAGGTCGGGCGGGGCGTGCTTGTACGAGAGCAGGTCGATGCCGCCCACGTTCGTGCGGACGACTTCGAAGGGGGCGCCTTCGGCGGTAAGGGCTTCGCGCGCCTGCGCGATCCGGGCGGGGAGGGATTCGGGAGCCAAGTCGAGCCTCTCGGGTGGGGGGAGCGTGCAATCGGACCGCAGGGCGGCCGCGCGGGAGGATAGGCGGGCGTTGCGGGGCCAGCGAGTACAAAGCGTCGCCCCTCCCGGCGGGATGGAAAACCCGCGCCGTCGTGCGATGCTCGCAGTCCTCTGGAGAATGCATGGACGCTCGCTTCGAGAAGCCTCGCCCGCCGGTCGTGATCGACCGTGCCTATCCCGACCCGGACCGGGTGCGCGCGCTCGTCCGCCGGGGCGGTCCGTATTGGCCGACGCTCCGCTATGTGGCGAACACGACCGAGCTCTCGGCCTATGGCGGCGAAGCGAAGAAGATGACCGTCGTGCCCTGGTTCCGCTCGGACTGGGCGTACGAGAAGGTGCGCGTCGAGGGCGCCGAAGAGATCCTGCACAACCCGGCCTTCGTGACGGCCGCGCGGACGCTCTTCGACGCCGAGGTCGTGCGGCCGCAGATCGTGTACACGAACGCGATGGGACCGATGGGCGTCGGACCGGCCCACATCGACGTGCCCGCCTTCCGTGGGATCGATCGAACGCAGTTCCCGGTCACCTTCCTCCACCTGATGCATCGCTCCGGCCTCTTCGAATCCCACCGCGTCGACATCGCCACCGCCGTCTCCTGGTTCTACGCCGGCGAGCGTGGCGAGTTCGAGTACTGGGCCGACGGGCCGGCCGCGCCGCCCCGCCGGATCGAGGCGCCGCTCGACAATCGCGCGGTCGTCGGGGACAACGAGATCATGTTCCACCGGGTGGCGCCGATCGGCCCCGCCGACCCGAAGGCCATCGAGGACGCGACCCTCGACGTCGAGCTCGTGCCCGACGAGACCGGCGACGGATGGGCGGCGATCGATGACGGGCGAGAGCTCATTCGTTATGCGGACCGCGAGGTGCGGATCTCGATCTCCTGGAAGGCGGAGGTCTTCGCCGACGCCGAGGCGGCGCGCATCCGCGAGGAGCACCTCGACGATCTTCCGCTCGACGTCGTCGTCGACGGATTCCTCGCGGATCTCGCTGCGCGGGGCGTCGAGGTCGAGCGGCCGGAGGATCCGACGCGCGACGACGCGTTCATCCGGGTCTTGAACGAAACCTATCCGTCCGTCGTCCCCAGGAGCTGAGTCGCGCGCTCCGCGCGTCCACCCGAGGAGTTCCCCTCCATGTCCGGAGCCATGTCCGAAGCCACGTCCCGCATGCCCATCGAGATCGGCGCCGATCCTCGGGGTCCCTTCGCGGGCGTTCGGGTCGTCGATCTGTCGACGATCGTTTCGGGTCCGCTCTGCGGCCAGATCCTCGGTGATCTCGGCGCGGACGTGATCAAGGTCGAGACCCCGACCGGAGACTCCTCGCGCTCGATGGGCGGCGAACGCAGGGGCGACATCACGGGCTTCTTCGCCCAGATGAATCGCAACAAGCGCAGCGTCGTGCTGGACCTGAAGACCGCCGAAGGCGTCGACGCGTTTCGCCGGCTCGCGAAGACCGCCGACGTCGTGCTGGAGAACTTCCGTCCCGGTGTGATGGAGCGACTCGGGGTCGGCTACGAGACCCTGCGCGAGGACAACCCGAGCCTGGTGTACGGCGCGATCAGCGGCTTCGGCGACATCGGTCCCTACGCGTCGCAGCCCGCCTACGACATGGTGATCCAGGCGCTCTCGGGCATCGGGGAGATGATCGGTTCGCCGGGCGCGCCGAAGCTCGTGAACAACCTGCTCGCGGACAAGACCGCGGGGCTCTCGGCGGCGTACGCGATCGCGGCGGCGCTCTTCGCGCGGGAGCGGACCGGTCAGGGTCAGCGCGTCGATCTCCCGATGTACGACGCGTTCGCCTCGTTCCTGCATCTCGATCGCATCGGCGCAGAGGCCTTCGGCTCGCCGGCCGGGGACATGTCCGCGGTCGCCGAGCTGCTCTTTCGGCTCTGGGAGACGGCCGACGGCCGCGTCGTGATCCTGATGATCGAGGACCACCAATTCCAGGCGGTGTGCCGGATCATCGGACACCCGGAGGCGGGCGACGATCCGCGCTTCCGCACGATCGTCGATCGCTTCGTGAACGCCGCCGCCCTGATCGAGTTCCTCTCCGGGGAAGTCGGCAAGCTGACGACCGCCGAGATCGTGGCGGCAGCGCACGCCGAGGGGACGCCGCTCGCGCCGATCCACGACGCGGAAGGATTCGCGGCCGATCCGCAGGTCCAGGCGAGCGGGATCGTGTTCCCGATCGAGCACGAGGTCGGGCCGATCCCGTCGCTCCGCCAGCCGGCCCGCTTCTCGGAGACGCCGGCCACGGTGCGTCGCCCGTCCCCGGGCCTGGGCGAACACACCGAAGAGGTCCTGCGCGAAGCGGGACTCTCCGACGAAGAGATTTCGAAGATTCGCGGCAGCTGAAGGCTGGCGCGCCCTCCCTGGAGAAGAAGACATGACCGCGACTTCCACGAACCGCTTGATCCGCGGCGGCACCGTCGTCGACGGCACCGGCGCGCCCGCCTATCGCGCCGACGTGCGCATCCACGACGGCCGCATCGCCGAGATCGCCCCCGACCTCGAGGCGGCCGAAGGGGAGATCGTCGTGGACGCGACCGGCTGCCACGTCACCCCGGGCTTCATCGAGAGTCACACGCACTACGACGGCGCGATGTGGTGGCAGTCGGATCTCGACCCGCTGCCGGGCTACGGCGTGACGTCGATGGTGATGGGCAATTGCGGCTTCGGACTCGCGCCGCTTCCGGAAGACGAGAAGATCCGGCAGGAGGTGATCGACATCTTCACCTTCTTCGAGGACTTCCCCGAAGCGCCCTTCCACGAGCACCTGCCCTGGAACTGGCGCAAGTGGTCCGAGTACGCGGCCTCGGTCTCCGAACGCGTCCACGTTCCTGTCCACTACGCGACCTTCGTCAGCCACGTCACGATCCGGCTCGCGGTCCTCGGCCTCGAGGCCTGGGAGCGGGCGGCGACCCCGGAAGAGATCGGGGAGATGACTCAGCTGCTCGAGGACGCGCTCGCAGGCGGTGCCCTCGGTCTCTCGTCGAATCTCTTCGATCACGACGGCGACGATCGACCGATCCCGACCCTGCGGGCGACCGACGAGGAGTTTCGTGCGCTGCTCGAGGTCCTGGCCGCCCACCCCGGCGCGCAGTTCCAGGTGCCCGTCGACAACATCATGCGGATGACGGCCGCCGCGAGCGTCGAGCGGGTGGCGAGACTCGCCGAGGGACTCGACGTCCGGGTGCAGTGGGCCGGGATCCCGAACGAGATCTGGCAGAAGCAGGCGGGGCTCCAGGCGCCGATGGTCGCGCTCCACGAGGGCTTCACCGCCGAGGGGCGCGATTTCTGGACCGGCTTCATGCACGCGCCGATCACGACGTCGGTCAGCCTCGAGGCCTCGCTGCTCTTCACGCAGTCCGGCGACTTCGTCTGGCACGAGGTGATCCTCGCCGACACGGAAGAGGAGAAGCGCGCGCTGCTCGCGGATCCCGAGTGGCGCGGGCGGGCGCGTCACTCCTGGGACGTCGAATGCAACGAGACGGCGCCTTTCCGCAATCCGCAGCCGATGATCCTGGAGCTGTCGGAGAACGGGGCCGGTCCTGTCGATACGACCCTCGGCGAATACGCCGAGTCCCTGGGGCTGCATCGCTCGGATGCCCTCGCCGAGTGGATGCTGCGGAACGGCGTCGGTTCGACCGTGCGGCTCCCGAACTGGGAGAAGGACGTCGAGATGACCCTGCGGCTGATTCGTGATCCCTTCACCGTGGGCAACATCAGCGACGCTGGCGCCCACGGAAAGATGTTCTGCGGCGCCGGGGACAACATCCTGTTGCTGACCGAGTGGGTTCGCGACGAGGGGCGCCTCGGTCTGGAAGAGGCGGTCCACGCGATGACCGGCAAGCTCGCGCGCCATTTCGGGTTCGCCGATCGGGGCGAGCTACGCGAGGGCATGCGCGCGGACGTCGCGGTCTTCGATCTCGACGAGATCCAGCACCGCCCCAAGCGCAAGGTCTTCGACCTGCCGGACGGGAAGGGCGGCACCACCTGGCGCTATTCGCGGGATCCGGCGCCGGTTCGACTCACACTCGTGGACGGCGTCGCGACCTTCGAGGGCGGGAAGTCGACCGACGCGCGTCCCGGACAGATGCTCGCGCCCTCGGCCTAGCGCCGCGGCTCAGACTTCGATCACGACCTTCAGCGATTCCGAATCGCTTCGTGCGAAGTCGAAGGCTTCCGCGGCGGCGTCGAGTGGGAACCGGTGCGTGTTGACGACCTGCGCGATCAGCGGGTTCCGCCCGAGGAGTGTCGCGGCGGCGTCGACGTCCCGTCCCGTTGCGCTGTGCCCATAGAACGCGCCGAACACCACGGTCAGCTCCTTCACGAACGCGGTCGTGAAGTTCCACGTCTTGGGCGTGTAGTAGCCGGCGACGAGGGCGAGGGTGCCGCCGGGGCGGGTCCACTCTGCCGCCGCGTGAATGCACTCCTCGGACCCGTCCGCCTCGATCACGAGGTCGTACAGCCCGTTCGGCTCGACGCCCGCGCCGAGTCGCGCGGCCGCCTCGCGCTGGAACGCACGGTCGCCGGCGAAGTCGACGACCTGGCCGCGAGCGACCGCGGCCGCGACTGCGAGCATGCCGAAGCCCGACGTGTTCGCGCCGACGACGAGGGTGCGTGTCCGTCCGGTCGCGCGCACGAGGTCGAGCGTGTGCAGGTGGATCGCGAGGGGCTCGATCAGGTTCGCGCCGTTGGTCGCGTCGAGGCCTCGCGGGAGCGGCACGATCGAGGAGGCCGGCACGATGACTTCGTCGGCCATGCCGCCGTCCTGGCCGATCCCGATCAGGCGGGTGTAGCCCTCGACGCACCACACCGAGTCTCCCGCGCGGCACAGCTCGCAGTGTCCACAGGGGACGGTCGGTTGGACACCGACCGGTGTGCCGTCGTCGAGCTCGCCGGCGAACTCGTGCCCCATCGTGAACTGCAGCGGACCCATCGCCGACAGATTCAGATCGGTCTGGCAGATGCCGATCGTGCGGACCTTGATCCGGACGCCGTCGCCGTCCGGGTGCGGGAGCTCGACGACCTCGATGCCGTTCTCGGTTCGGCGGACTCCTCGCACTGCCAAGCTCCTTCGATCGGGTGGGTCACGCGATTGAAGGGCAGGGGTGCGGCGGCCGCAAACTCGAGCGAGCGGAAACTAGTTCAGGCGTTTGCGCCAGGTGTCCGCGGCATCGCGCACGGCTTCCCGGGCCGAGCCGTGTCGGCGGACCTGGGTCACGTCGCCGTCGCGCTCGTCTTCGAGGAGAAACTCCCTGGGCGCCCGCGGATCGTTGCGCACGCGCAGGGTCCGACCCTTCTCGGGGTCGCGAAGTCGCACGCTGAAGGCCAGGGGTCGCACTGCCATCGGGTCTCCTCTTCGGGCGTCGCGCGCCCGTGAGGACCTCTTCGGCATCGATCGGGATTTCTTGAGCGCTTCGAGGGACTTGGGGGAGATTCTGCGCAGAAGAGAGGGGTTGCCCCTGCAGCGAACGGCCTGCGCGGCGACGACACGCCCGATCGGCCATCCTCGTGCGCCATGGAGTACCCGAAGATCGGACAGGAGCCCGCGAACGAGCTTGTCGCGCTCGCCGAGAGCGTGCGCGGGGTGGCGAACACGTTGCTGCGCATCCACGAGGGCGACCACGAACGGGTCGTCGAAGCCCGCGCGACCCTCGACGCGGTGACGGCGAAGCTGGGCGAGATCGCGAGTCGGGACACCGCGCCGCGGGTGGTGGACGCGGTGGAGCAGGAGGGCACGCGTCCCTTCTACTTCCCGGGCACGCTCTCGCCGCGCGTGCACGTCGCGCATCCGTGGATGACCGGCGAGGCCGACGGTGACGGGCGACGCGGTCGGGTGCGCTTCGATCTGATCCACGAAGGGCCGCCCGGATGGGTGCACGGCGGCCACGTCGCCTGGTGCTTCGACCAGGCCTTCGGCCACCACGTCGTCGAGAGCGAGATCGGCGGTCCGACGCATCGCCTCGAAGTCACCTACCGACGCGGGACGCCGATCCACAAGGAGCTCGACTACGAGATCCGCACCGATCGGATCGAGGGACGGAAGATCTTCGCGACCGGCGTGCTGCGCGACGGCGACGAGGTGCTGGCCGAGGCGACGGCGCTCTTCGTCGAGCCGAAGGAGAAGTTCGAGATGTCGAGCGAGGGGATGAAGCGCCCCGACTGACGCTCGGGCTCAGTCGTCGGCGCCGGGCGCCGACGGATCGAGCGCCGGATCCCGGCCCTCGAGGATCGCCTCGAACCGCGAGCGCAGGCGCGCCTCGGCGTTGTCGTGGGTGAAGATCCAGAATCGACGCTCCCGCACCGCATTCATGACTCGCTCCGCGACCTCCTCGACGGGCACTGCGATCGCTTTCAGCGCGTCCGTTGCATCGCCGGTCCACCCCCCGGCCACGGCTCGCGGGGGCGGCGCGTCCGCGGACCGGAGCGCGTCCGGTCGGTTGCGATCCGACGTCGTGATGCCGGTCTGGACGAAGCCCGGACACAGGACCGAGACGTCGACCGAAGCCTCGGCGAGCTCGTGATAGAGCGTCTCGGCGAGGGCGATCACGCCGTGCTTGGACATCTGATAGGCGGCGTTGCCGGGCACGACGGTGAGGCCGGACATGGAGCCGGTGAGCACCAGATGACCGGGCGCGCCCGAGGCGAGCATGCGCGGGACGAACGCGCGCACGCAGTGGATCGGACCCCAGAGGTTCACCGCGAAGACCCACGCGAAGTCTTCCACCGGGCGTTCCCACGCCGGGCCCACCTCCTGCATCACGCCCGCGTTCGCGAAGACGAGCTGCACGCCGCCGAAGTGCTCGCCCGTGCGCTCGGCCAACGCCTCGACGTCGTCCGCGTTCGACACGTCGGTCCGGACGCCGATCACCTCCGCGCCCTGCTTCTCGAGCTCGCGGGTGGCCGCCTCGAGGGCGGGGGCTTCGACGTCACTCAGCACGAGCTTCGCGCCTTCCGCCGCGAGCCGGTTGGCGAGGGCGCGGCCGATGCCGCTGGCGGCGCCTGTCACGACGGCGACCTGGTTCCGTAGGTCCTGCATGGTGTCGAAGAGCTCCCTTGTCGGGCTGATCAGTGAAAGCCGATCGTCTGGAGGATGACGTGCATCCAGACCGGGATCACGAACACCCAGTAGCAGGCCATCCAGGTCACGCCGATGATGCCGCCCCAGTCCTCGCTCGCGGTCGATCGTCTCCGCTCGAAGAGGGCGCCACGAACTCGCTGCCCGATGTCGGCCTCGGCGAGCGCCGAACCCCCGCCGGCGTCCTGCTCGTTCGCGTTCCGAACGAGGAAGCGCAGATGGAAGAGCTGCCAGGGCAGGTATCCCGCGCCGAACACGACCCCGATCCACAGCAGCGTAGCGACGGCTTCGTGCGCGGGCCCTTGCGCGAGCAGCCAGGCGCATCCGGCCGTATGGCCGGCGAAGAGCAGGAACCAGCCGATCTCCTCGTAGACGTAGAGCCGGTATCGCCCGGTCAGGATCGCGGTCCAGACGAAGCACTGGGAGACTCCGGCGGCGGCGACCATGCCGATGGCGACGGCGTCGATCCAGGCGGCCTGCCCCGAGTTCATCAGCGACAGGGCGTAGGCGAAGAAGTAGACGTAGGCGACCTCGGAGAACGTCGCGAGCACCCGGGTCACGAAGGCAGACGACATCACGTTGTCGTGCAGGACGACGTTGCCCTCGTATCGATTTGGAAACACGCAGCGCCACGCGGAGACCGCGAAGAGGACCGAGCCGGACACGACGAGGCTCGTCTCGGCGTCGTCCGCCGGGATCCCGAGCGCCGAGACGAGGAAATAGACGTTCGCGAGGGCGCCGAGCTTGAGCAGCCAGAGAAAGGGCTTGACGTCGTTCGGCATGCGGGGACGCTAGCTCGCCGGTCTCGGTTGGCGGAAGGTCCATACCGTGGCTATGGATGGCGACATGGCGACCCGCAACTCTCCGCCCGCGCTCCGGCCCTTCGTGTCGCGCCTCTGGGCGTCCGACGGCGTTCCGCGTCACGGGGCTGGCACGCGGCGTGAGCGCGTGCTCCCGACCGGAAACGTGCACGTCGTGTTGCGCCTGGGCTCGGAGCCCCTGAGGATCGACGTGGGCAGTGGCGAGGAGACCTACCCGTCCGCAGTGGTCGGGGGGCCGCGCCTCACGAGTTATGCGAAGGACGTGGAGAAGCCCGTGCCCTCGGTCGGCGCGATGCTGATGCCGGGTGCCGCGCCTAGTCTGTTCGGCGTCCCCGCGAGCGAGCTCGCTGAGCGCCACACGCCCCTCGAGCTCCTTTGGGGGCGCGAGGTCGAGCGCCTGAGCAATCGGATGATCGAGGTCGAGACGGCGGACGCGCGACTGGAACTTCTCATGCAGGCGCTCGCGACCCGACTACCGCGCGTGCGCGGTCTGCACCCCGGGGTCGCGTCCGCGCTCGATGCCGCGCGCGGCGGGGTCGACCGGGTCGAGCCGCTCGCGGCGCGCGCAGGACTCGGGCCGCGTCGCTTCAGCCAACTCTTCAGCGAGAGCGTCGGCCTTTCCCCGAAGCGCTGGCTCCGACTGCGCCGCTTCCAGCGATCGCTCCCGTTCGCGCGACGCGCGGACGTCGATTGGGCGGAAACTGCCTTGGAGCTCGGTTATGCCGACCAGGCCCATTTCGCCCGCGACTTCCGCGCGATCTCGGGCCTGACCCCGACCGAGTATCGCCGCCGCGCACCCGCCGACCCGAACCACGTTCCGGGCGACTAGCCACCCCTCCGCCGATTGCCGAAATCTTCAAGACGCGATCCGGACGAGAAGGGACCCTGGGGCCATACCCACGACGAGGAGACCCTCCCATGTCCGAGATCCACGAAGTCTTCGCCTACCTCCGCCTCGCCGACGCCCCGCGCGCGATCGAGTACTACAAGGAGGTCTTCGGCGCCGAGGAGAAGTTCCGGCTCGTCGAGCCGAGCGGCAAGGTCGGTCACGCCGAGCTCGACCTCGGCGGGACGACGCTGATGATCTCGGAGGAGTATCCCGAGATGGGCATCCAGGGGCCGGCATCGATCGGCGGCACCTCGGTCACGATCCATCTCCACGTCGACGACGCGGACGCGATGATCCAGCGCGCCGAGAAAGCGGGCGGCGAGGTGCTCCGCCCGCCCCAGGACCACTTCTACGGCGAGCGCTCCGGGATGGTCCGGGACCCCTTCGGGCACGAGTGGAACATCGGCCACGACATCGAGGAGGTCGAGGTCGAGGAGATGCAGCGGCGCTACGACGCGATGTTCGAGGAGTAGAAGGCCGTCGTCGACCGGGACCGAGGGGCTAGAATCCGGGGAATCGCGTGACACTGATCCCGGAACCTCCTCTCTCAACGGACCCCCCCGGCTCAACGGAACCCCATACGACCATGACCCTGAACCTAGACGAACTCGACCTCACTCGACCGGAGCTCTATCGCCAGGGCTTCCCGCACGAGATCTTCAAGCAGCTGCGGGACGAAGCCCCGGTCTGGCGCCATCCGGACGTCGACGGCCTCTCGGAGACCGAAGGCAAGGGCTTCACGGTCCTGTCGCGCTACGAGGACGTCCAGGCCACGAACCGGAATCCCGAGGTCTTCCTGTCGTGCGAAGGTGCGGGCCTCGGGTACACCGGGCAAGGTCTGATGCTGACCGACATGGACGGCGCCGCCCACATCCGACAGCGAAAGCTGATCAGCTCGGGCTTCACGCCGCGCATGACGCGCCGCCTCGAAGGGCTCGCCCGGGAGTGGGCCGCGAAGATCGTCGACGACGCACTCGAGAAGGAGACCGTCGAGTTCGTTCAGGAAGTGGCCTACCAGCTTCCGATGCACATGATCGCGGACATCCTCGGGATCCCGATCGAAGAGCGCGACTGGCTCTTTCAACACACGAACGACATGCTGCTCTGCATCGACCCCGCGTACCCCGTTCCCGCGTCGGAGCGGGAGCGTCTGGCGACCGAGATCTTCGCCTACGGCTCCGAGATCCTCGGGCGAAAGCGGGAAGCGGCGACCGACGACGTGCTCTCTGCGCTCGCGACGGTCTCCGACGACCAGGGCCCGCTCAACGATCTCGAGCTCGACGCCTTCTTCATGCTGCTCACGGTCGCCGGGAGCGAGACCACCCGGAACGTGATTTCGAGCGGGCTGCAGCAGCTGCTCGTCGAGCCCGACCAGCTCGAAGACCTGCGCCGTGATCCAACGCTCATGAAGGGCGCGACCGAGGAGATCATCCGCTGGTCTTCGCCGGTCGCGTATTTCAAGCGGATCGTGGCGGAGGACACGGAGGTGGCCGGCGTGCCGATCGCCGAGGGTGAGCGCGTGACGCTCTGGTACCCGTCCGCGAATCACGACGAGCGATTCTTCGACGACCCCTTCCGCTTCGACGTCCGCCGCGAGAAGAACGAGCACGTTTCGTTCGGCGGAGGCGGCCCGCATTTCTGTCTCGGCGCGCATCTCGCGCGGCGCGAAATCATGATCCTCTTCGAGGAGCTGCTCGGACGGACCGCCGGGATCGAGCCCGTCGGAGAGTCGACCTACAGCGTGCTCGGGATCGGCAACCCGATCCTGCTCTCGCTGGGGACACTGCCGGTTCGCCTGAAGGCCGCCTGATGACCGCGGACGGGATCCCGGAGCTCTCGCTGAACTTCTATTCGAAGGCAGCGATCCGGGACCCGCGGCCGGTCTATCGGGTGATGCTCGAGGCGGGGCCGGTCGTCCGCCTGCGACGCCACAAGGTTCTCGCGGTCTCGCGTCACGCGGATCTCCGCCGCGTGCTCAAGGATCAGGACGCCTTCCCGAGCTCCGGCGGCGTTACGCTGAGCCCGCTGTTCAACGGTCAGTCCAAGTCGGCGGAGACGGTCCTGGTGTCGGACGGCGAGGCCCACACTCGGCTGCGCAAGGCGTTGATCGCGCCGATGCGCCCTCGCGCGCTCGAGGACATCCGCGATCGGATCGAGGCGTTGGCGATCGCGCGGGTCGATGCGTTGGTCGGCCGCGGCCGTTTCGAGGGCATGGAGCAGCTCGCCAGTCTGCTGCCGGTATCGGTCGTGGCGGAGCTGGTAGGGCTCGAGGGCGCCGCCCGGGAACGCATGCTCGAGTGGTCGAAGGCGACCTTCAACATGATCGGCGCGGTAAACCTGCGCTCGCTCCGGAGCCTGCCGACCGTCTTCGACATGCTGCGCTTCCAGCGCGCGTTCCGCCCGGAGCACGCCGCGCCCGGGAGCTGGGTGCGCCGCCTCTTCGACTTGCGCGACGCCGGCGAGCTCAGCCATCACCAGGCCCTCGGTATGGTGATCGACTACATCGCCCCGAGCCTCGACACCACCATCTTCGCCTCGGGCAACATGCTCGAGCGCTTCGCGCGCCACCCCGACCAGTGGGAGAAGCTGCGCGCGAACCCGGAGCTCGTGCCGGGCGCCGTGAACGAGGCCTTGCGGATCGATCCGGTCATTCGCGCTTTCTCGCGGCTCGCTGCGCGGGACGCCGTGGTCGACGGCGTGACGATTCGGGAAGGGGAGCGATTGCTGGTGGTGTTCGGCGCCGCGAACGCCGACCCGCGCCGCTACGAAGCTCCCGACATGTTCGACATCACGCGCGACGCGCGGGACCACATGGCCTTCGGTCACGGGGTGCACGCCTGTGCCGGCGCGGGGCTGGCCCGCCTCGAGATGGAGGTGCTTCTTCGCGCGCTCCTCGAGCGGGTCGCGCGGATCGAGGCGGGGACGCCGACCTCCGCTATGAACAACACGCTCTTCGGCTTCAAGAAGCTGCCGCTCGAGCTGATCGCGGCCTAACGGGCGGGCGTCGCGTCCGCGAACGCGACGAGCGCGTCGACGAACCCGTCCGGCGCCTCGACGTTCACGGAGTGCCCCGCGTCGAGGTCGACGACTTCGATTCCGGGGATCGTCGCGGCGGCCCAGTCGCGATCGGCCTGGAAGGCCTTTTCGAAGCGACCGTTCACGAGCAGGGTCGGGGTGCGGAGCGTGTGGGCCGTGCTTCGACTGGAGAGATCCGGTCCGGTCACCGCGGTCGCATGCGCGATCGCGTGTCGCGGGATGACGTCCGCCGCCTTCTCCATGCGTTCACGCAGCTCGGCGGAGAAGCGTTTCGCATGGCACGGGTGATACGGAAGCTTGCGAAGGTCGATTGCGTCCCAGTCGTCGATCCGACCGCGACCGTCGCCGTCGTCTGCCGCGGCGGTGTTGAGCGCTGAGCGTGAGTTCGTCACGACGAGGCGCGCGAGAGAACCCGGATGATCGAGCGCGTAGCGGATCACGATGCCGGCACCGAACGATTGCCCGCAGACGAGCCAGCGATCGACACCGAGGTCCCCGCGCATCCGCTCGAACTCGTCGCCGTAGTGCTCGATCGCGTAGGCGGCGGGATCATCGGGAGCCGGCGCGTTCCCGTGACCCCAGAGCTCGACCTCGACCAATCGGAAGTGGTCGAGCAGGCGGTCGCGGTTCGGGTCCCACTGCAGATTGCTCGACAGGAAGCCGTGGAGCAGCAGCAGCGCGGGCTTGTCCGGGTCGCCGGAGACGGTGCAGGGGAGGGCGGTCACGCGCGCGGACTCTACTGGATGCTCCGGCCGCCATCGACGTCGAGGCAGACGCCGGTCAGGAACGATGCCTCTTCCGACGCGAGGAAGAGGATCGCGTTCGCGACGTCTTGTGGCGTGGCGCGTCGACCCATCGGGATGCCGGAAATGACCTGTTGCTCGAGCTCGTCGGGGAGCTGGTCGAGTCCCATCGCGTTCTTGTCGAAGCCGGTCGGCGCGGAGACGGGCGTGACGCAGCAGACGCGAATCTTCGGCGCGAGCTCGGTCGCGAGGCCGCGGGTGAGGGTCACGACGGCGCCCTTCGACGCGTTGTAGGCGGTGAGCCCGGGGCGCGGGCGGAGGCCGCCGATCGACGCGGTGCTCACGATCGCGCCCCCTTCCGACATGTGGGGCACGGCATACTTGGCCGCGAGGAAGACGCTGCGCGTGTTGATCACGAACTGGCGGTCGAAGTCCTCGGTCGAGAGCTCGATCATCGGGCTCATCTTGTGCGGGAGGCCTGCGTTCGGGCAGACGACGTCGAGGCCGCCGAACTCACGCACCGCGACGTCGACGACGTTCTTCGTCTCTTCCTCGTCGGACACGTCGAGTCGCGAGGCCAGACAGCCGGACAGGCTCTCGGCGACGGCCTTGGCCCCGCCCTCGTCGATGTCGGTCACGAGGACGCGGGCGCCCTCGGCCGCGAAGCTCCGGGCGATCGCTTCGCCGAAGCCGGCCGCGGCGCCGGTCACGAGTACACGCTTGTCCTGGAATCGGGGCATGGTCGGTCCCTCTACGTCAGAGTCGAATCGTGATCGACTTGAGCTGGGTGTAGTGATGGAGGGCTTCGATGCCCTTCTCGCGGCCGTAGCCGCTCTGCTTGTAGCCGCCGAAGGGCTGCTCGACGGTGCCCGAGAGCCAGTCGTTCACGAAGACCTGGCCGGCTTCGAGGCGCGCAGCGACCCGGTGGGCTCGCGAGACGTCCTGAGTCCACAGTCCAGCCGCGAGGCCGTACTCGGTGTCGTTCGCGATCGCGATGGCTTCCTCCTCATCGGAGAAGGGGATCACGCTCGCCACCGGACCGAAGATCTCCTCCTGGGCGATCCGCATGTCGTTGGAGACGCCGGTGTAGATCGTGGGGTTCACGAAATAGCCATTGGCGAGCTCCGGGTCGTCGGGCAGGGCGCCGCCGAGCGCGGTCGTCGCGCCGTCTTCGCCGGCGATCGCGAAATACGACTGCACCTTCTCGTACTGCGCTTCGGTCATCATCGGACCGATCATCCCGCCGGGCTTCACGCCCCTCGCCGCCTCGACGAGCGCACCGACGAAGTCGTCGTGCACGCTCTTCTCGACGAGCACGCGGGTGCCGGCGCTGCAGACCTGTCCGGCGTTGATCACGAACGCGCGGAGCGTGCCCGGGATCGCCTTGGCCATGTCCGCGTCTGCGAAGACCAGGTTCGGGGACTTGCCCCCGAGCTCGAGGGTGAGGGGCAGGATGCGGTCCGCCGCGATCCGGCCGATCTCCTTGCCGGCGCGAAGGGAGCCGGTGAAGGCGACCTTGCGAACGGCGGGGTGCTCGACGATGCGCGCGCCACAGGCTTCGCCGGTTCCCGTCACGACGTTGAGCACGCCGGCGGGCAGACCACATTCGCTTGCCATCTCCGCCATCGCGAGGGTGCTCGCCGAGGTGAACTCGGAGGGCTTCGCGATCACGACGTTGCCGGCGGCGAGGGCCGGGGCGATGCCGCGCGCGGCCTGGTTGATCGGCGCGTTCCAGGGCGTGATCACGCCGACGAGGCCGAAGGGCTCGCGGACCGTGTAGGAGTGGAGGTCCGACGCGACGTTCAGGGTCTCGCCCTGGATGGTCGGGACGAGGCCGCCGTAGAACTCGAAGTAGGTCGCGGACCCGCCGACCTCGACCGGGGCCTGGAACGCGGGCTTGCCGGCTTCGAGCTGGTCTAGCTCGGCCAGCTCCGCAGTTCGCTCGCGCATCGTGCGCCCGAGGTCGATCAGGATGCGCGCGCGATCGGTGGGTGCGCACGCGCGCCACTCGGCGGCGGCGGCGAGGGCCGCGTCGACCGCCTTCGTGACGTCGTCCGCGTTCCCGTCCGCGATCTGCGTGACCTTCTCGCCGGTCGTCGGGCTCGTCGAGTCGATGTACTCGCCGCTCGCAGGCTTCGTCCACGCGCCGCCGATCCAGTGCTCCCACTGCTCGCGCATCAGAGCTTCCCGCAGAGCGCCGCGCGCTCGAGGACCGGCTTGTAGAGGCGGAGGGTCGCCGCATCGACCAGCTGCCCGCCCTCGGACGCCGAGCCCGCGCCACCGGCTGCGGCCTTCTCGTAGGCCTCGACCTGCTTCTTCGCCATCTCGATCTCGGCGTCCGTCGGCGCGAAGACCTCGTTCGCGATCGGAATTTGGCTCGGGTGGATGCACCATTTGCCGACCGCGCCCAGGGTGCTCGCCCAGTTGCACTCGCGTCGGTAGCGATCCGGGTTGTTGATCATGCCGTAGGGACCGTCGATCGGTTCGAGGTCGTTGGCGCGGCACGCGGCGATCATGCGATTGCGGGCGGCCTGCCACGGGTCACCGATGTAGGCCTCGTCGCCCTTCGCGTGACCCATCCGGAAGCCGAGGCTCGCGGCGAGGTCGCCGAAGCCGAGGATCAGCGCTTCGAGGCGCGGTGAGCAGGCGGCGATCGCCTCGACGCACGCGAGGGCCTTCGACTCCTCGATCAAGGCCTCGAAGCCGATCGTCGGTTCGATGCCGAGCTTCATCTCGACCTGATCGAGCAGGGTCTCGAAGAACCAGATGTCCCGCGGCGCGTAGGGCTTGGGGATGATGATGATGTCGAGGTGCTCGTGGGCGTTCGTGACCATCTCGACCAGGTCGTCGGCGGCCCATTGTGTGTCGGCGGAGTTGATCCGGACGGCGCGGATCGTGTTGCCCCAATCGAGGGTCTTGAGCCCGTCGATCGCGTTCTTGCGCGCCTCTTCCTTGAGCGCGGGGGCGACGGCGTCCTCGAGGTCGAGGAAGACGAGGTCGGCCTCGCTGGCCGCGCTCTTCTTGATCATCTTCGGGCTCGAGGCGGGGACCGCGAGCTCCGAGCGTCGCAATCGATTGGGGCGTTGGAAGGCCATCTTGGGTTCTCCTGGAATGATGAGGCTTGAAATGGGGGGACGGACCCTAACGGTCCGCCCAGTGGCTGCGGCGCTTGATCAGGACCTCGCGTTCGCCCTCGAACACGACGGTATCGTCCTGCTTGAGGCCCCAGTGCTTGAAGCGCACGATCCCGGCGTCGTCGCGGTCGGCGTCGCGGATCTCGAGCACCTCGGTGTAGGCGGTCAGGGTGTCCCCGTGGAAGACCGGTGCTCGGAACTTCAACCCCGTGAGCCCGACGTCCGCGAGGGCGTTCTCGCCGGTGTCCTGGGTCGCGAGGCCGATCACGATCGAGCCGGTCACGAGGCCGAAGACGAGGCGCTGGCCGAAGGGCATGGCCTGCATCTTCTGCTCGTTGAAGTGGCCGTCGGCCGAGTTCATCACGAGCTTCGTGAGCATCTGGTTCTCGACCTCGTCGACGGTGCAGCCGCGCGCGTGGCGCATCCGCTGCCCGGATTCGAAGTCCTCGAAGTAGTTGTCGTCGCCCGTCAGAGCTGCCGTGGTCGTCATGTCGTGGGTCCTCGGCTCAGCGCTTGTTCAGCAGCTGGTCGGAGATGATCTTGCGCTGGATCTCCGACGTGCCTTCGAAGATCGTGGTGAGGCGCGCGTCACGCCAATAGCGCTCGACCGCTCGCTCGGTGGTGTAGCCGTTGCCGCCGTGGATCTGCAGACCCGAGCTCGTCACGCGCTCGGCCATCTCCGTCGCGAAGAGCTTGGCCATCGCCGCCTCCTTCTCGATCGGGAGACCGCGGTCGACCTGGTCGGCGACCATGTACATGAGCGAGCGCGCCGCTTCGATCTCCGTCGCCATGTCGGCCATCTTGAAGCGGAGGGCCTGGAACGAGGCGATCGGCTTGCCGAACTGCTCGCGCTCCTGGGCATACGCGAGGGAGTCTTCGAGTGATCCGCGGGAGAGGCCGATCGCGCGCGCCGCGGTGTGGATCCGCGCGACCGCGAGCCCCGCCATGGCCGCATTGAAAGCGCCTCCGGCGCCCTTGCGCGCTGCATTGCGCGTCTCACCGCCGCGCCCGCCGAGCCGGTTGTCCGCCGGGACTCGGACGCCGTCGAGCTGGAGCGCGTAGCTCGTGATGCCGTGGTACCCGATCTTCGGGATCGGCTCGCCGGTCATGCCGGCCGGGAACTCGCCGCGCGTCTTCTCGATCACGAAGGACTGGATGCCCTTGGCGCGGTGGTCGTTCGGGCCCGGGTCTTCGGTGCGCGCGAGAATCTGAATGAAGTCGGCGTTCAGCGCGTTGCCGCACCAGCGCTTCTCGCCGCGCAGCACCCACTCGTCGCCTTCGGCGTCGGCGCGGCACTCGACGCTCGCGAGGTCGGACCCGACGTTCGGCTCGGAGAGGGCCGCCGCGCCGATCCATTCGCCGCGCGCGCTCTTGCGAAGCAACTCGGCGCGCTTCTCCTCGTCGCCGACCTGGGTTCCCATGCCCTGGGCGCGGGCGATGATGCTCGCGACGCTCATCCACGCGCGGGCGAGCTCTTCCGCGATCAGGGCGTACTCGAAGACCCCGAGGCCCATCCCGCCGAACTCCTTCGAGATCGTGACACCGAAGTACCCGAGCTCGCCCATCCGCTTCAGCAGCGAGTCGGGGATGTCCGCATGTTGCGGGTCGAGCTCGTTCGCGACCGGCAGCACCTCTTCCATCGCGAAGGCCCGCGCGGTCGCCTGGATCTCGCGACGCTCGGGCGTCAGGAACGGGTGATCGCTGACGGCGACTTCGGGTTCTTCGTACATCGACATGGCGCTACTCCCGACGTTTGGCGACCAGGTTGGTCCGCTCATAGCTCACGACCAGCTCGCCCTTCTGGTTCCGACCCTCGGTTCGCCAGGTGACGATCCCGGTCCCCGGGCGCTTCTCGGATTCCCGCATCGAGAGGACTTCGCTCGAAGCCGTGAGCGTGTCGTCGGGATGCACCGGCTGGTGGAACACGACGTCGTTCACGCCGAGGAAGGGACCGCCGGCCTCGGAGAGGTCTTCGACCGAGAGACCGACGATGGTGCAGAGCACGAGGAGCGGGTCGATCAGGACGTCGGCGTGCCCGTGGGCGCGCGCGTACTCCGCGTTGAAATAGAGGGGGGTGAAGCGGAGTGTCTGGGTCGAGAAGAGGGCGCCGTCCGCGGCGGACAGGGTGCGGCCCCAGTGGTGGTCGAGCACCTGGCCGACCTCGAAGTCCTGGTACTGGCGTCCCTTCTTGCGCAGGGGGAAGGTCGAGAAATCCGGGTCGGACATGGGGGCTCCCGTCGATGAGGTCTCCAGTTTTATCACATATTAATTGATTAACCAATAAGAAAGATGTAGGGTGCAGCCATGACGAACCCCTCACGGCTCCGACATCTCGGCGGCGAGGAAGGAAATCGCTGGCTCGGCGGCGAGTTCGAGCCGTTCCTCCTCGGGCTCCACGACGCGTTCGCGAAGCGGGTCGCCGACGTGCGGCATGCGCGATCGGACCTGATCGCGGCGGTCCGAAGCGGCGACCGGCTCGAGCCGGCGCCGGCGACCGGGAGCTGGCAAGTCCCCGCGCTGCCCGAGCGGCTCCTCCGCCCTGGGATCGAGATCTCGGGTCCGATCGGGATCACGTCGATGGCGATCAACGCGCTGAATCCCGGACCCGAAGGCGAGCGCGCGGTCGGGTACCTCGACGACGACGAGGACTCCGGGGGCCATCGCCTGGGAGACACCCTCTCGGCGGTCGCCAATCGGGTCGGTGCCCTCGATCGCAGCCTGGCCTTCGATGATCCCGCCAAGGGGAAGGCCTATCGGCTCGAGCCGGGCGCCCTTCCGTTCTTCATGCATCGCGAACGCGGTTGGCACCTCGACGAGCCCGAGGTCACGATCGACGATGAGCCGGTCTCCGCGACGCTGCTCGGAACGGCGCTCACCCTCTTTCACGCGGGCCGGCACCATGCCGAGCTCGGTGAGTCGATCCACTTCTACCTGCCCAAGATGGAATCGGGCGCCGAAGCCGCGCTCTACCGCGACGTCCTCGCGCACGCGAAGACGGAGCTGGCGTTTCTCGCCGACGTACCGATTCGTGGGGTCGCCCTCGTCGAGTCACTGCCCGCGGTCTACGCGATGGAGGAGATCCTCGAGTCCCTCGGGCCGTACGCGGCCGGGCTCAACGCGGCGCGCTGGGACCTGAAGGCGAGTCTGCTCGAATACGCGATGACCGACGCGAGTCAGCTGTGGCCCGACCGCTTCGACGTCGACATCAAGACGACCCCGTTTCTCTCATCGATCTTCCGGCGACTCGTCGCGGTCTGCGGAAGGCGCGGCGGGCTGCCGATCGGCGGGATGGCGACGGCGCTTCCGAGCAAGGACGACGAAGTGAACGCGGCGGCCGCGAACGCGATTCGCGCGGACAAACAGTGGGAGGCGGAGCAGGGCTTCGTCCGCGGCTGGGTCGCGCACATCCATCACATGAAGGCGGCGGCGGATCCGTTCCGCGCGCGGTGGGGCACGCGTTTCGATCCGAGCGACCTGCCGAGCGACCCCGACGCACACCCGATCCGAATCGAGCGCCCCGACGGCGTACTGACCGAGGACGGCACGCGCCGCAACCTGCGCACGCTCCTGGAGTACGTCGAGGGCTGGCTGCGCGGCCGCGGCGCCGTCGGGATCGACAGCCTCGCCGGGAGGCCAGGAAAGCGTCCGGCGCTGATGGAAGACCTCGCGACCGCGCGGATCTCCGTCGCGCAGACCGCACAGCGAGTCCTTCACGACGCGAAGAGCGAGGACACCGGGCGCGTGCACACTCGCGCGCTCGTCTCCGGCCTGCTCGACGAGGAGCGCGCGAGCATCGAGTCGCTCCTGCCGGAGGCCGATCCCGCGCGGCTCGAGCGCTACGCCCTTTCCCAGGCGATCACCGAAGCCTGGATCGATCGCTACCTCGATCTCGATTTCCGTAGTCTCGGATCGTTCACACGCGAAGAGCTGGGGGCCACGAGATGATCGACCGGGTCCGCGAGCAGGTGTCTACGTGAGCGAAGAGCTCGCCACCCCGCCGCGCCGAACGCAGGCGGAGCGCACGGCGACGGCCGCGCGCCGGATGATCCGCGCCGCCGGCAAGCTGATCGCGCAGCAGGGCTATTCCAAGACGACCCTCGCGCAGGTCGGGCGCGAAGCCGGCTATTCCGGTGGTCTCGTGTCGCACCATTTCGGCTCGAAGGAGGGGCTCCTGCGCGAGCTGGTGCATCACGTGAGTGCGAGATTCTCCTCGGACCAGCTCGCGGAAGCGACCGAAGGCGAGGTCGGTCTCGAAGCACTCTGCGCGACGGCGCGGGCCTATCTCGAAGAGCTCGTGTTGCGTGAGGAGCGGATGCGAACGCTCTACGTGCTGATGGGCGAGTCCCTCGGGCCGGTGTCCGAGATCGGCGACGTGATCGCGGCCTTGAACGAGAGCTTCCGCCGCACTACGCAGCGCCTGATCGAAGAAGGCATCGCGCGCGGCGAGATCCGCGCGGACATCGATCCCGCCACGGAAGCGGTGGTTTGTCTGGCGCTCCTGCGCGGCGTGGGCATGCAGTGGATGACGGAACCCCGATGCATGGATCTCGAAGCGGTCAGTCGCAGCGTCGAGATCGCAATCCGCCGGCAGCTCGCCGCGGACAAGGAGCGGGTATGAGCGAAGCCAGCCAGGGACTCACCCGCGCGGTCGTCGGCCACGCGCGCGCGATCGCACTCGATGCGATCCCGGACGAAGCGCTCGAAGCGACGCGGCACTGTCTGCTCGACTTCGTGGGTTGCGCCCTCGCGGGCGCGCGAGAAGACCTGACGAACATCCTCGTCGACGAAGTCGTCGCGCCCGAGGCCAGCGCGCAGACCACGCTCCTCGGACGCGCGGAACGCGCGACGGCCCAGACGGCGGCGCTCGTGAACGGCTGCGCGGGTCACGCCCTCGACTACGACGACACGCACACGGGGATGGGCGGCCATCCGTCCGTGCCGGTGATTCCCGCGCTCCTGGCCGCGGCAGAAGCGACCGACGCAGCGGGCGCAGACTTCGTTGCCGCCCTCGTCGCCGGCTTCGAGCTGCAGGCACGCGTCGGTCGCATCGTCGGCAATGAGCACTACGTCGCGGGCTTCCACACGACGGGCACCGTCGGCACGTTCGGCGCGGCGGCCGCATGCGCCCACCTCTACGGACTCGACGAGGCGGCCTGGCTCCACGCGATCGGGCTGGCGGGTACGCAAGCGGCCGGGCTCAAGTCCGGCTTCGGCACGATGGCGAAACCGATGCACGCGGGTCGCGCCGCCTCGGCGGGCTACCTCGCCGCGACGCTCGCCAAGGGCGGATTCACGTCGAACCCGGAGATCCTCGAGGTCGATCAGGGCTTCGTGTCGACGCATACCTCGCGGGACTTCGCGACCGAGCAGCTCGCCGAGATGGCGGATCGCTGGTTCGTGCGCGAGACGCTCTTCAAGTACCACGCGGCCTGCTACCTGACGCACTCGTCGATCGAATCCGTGGCGCGGCTCCGAGACGAGCACGGGCTCGACGCCGGGAACGTCGATGCGATCGACATCACGGTGAACCCCGGACTGCTCCGCGTGTGCAACATCCCCGAGCCGACGACGGGACTCGAAGGCAAGTTCAGTCTGCGCGCGACCGCGGCCCTCGCGCTGCTCGCTCAGGAGACGGACGATCCGGCGACGTTCTGCGACGAGGTCATACAGAGCGACGACGTGATCGCCGTGCAGGATCGTGTGACGATCGCATGCGACGAGAACGTCGGCACGGCCGATTCGCGTGTCGTGATCGAGTCGCGCGGCGCACGGCACGAGACTTCGACCGACACCGGCCAGCCGAGCGCAGATCTCGCGATCCAGCGCGGCCGGCTCGAAGCAAAATTCGATCGATTGGCGACGCCAGTGATTGGAAACGACCGCGCGAAGGGGGTGCGCGAGACGATCCTCCGGATCGAGTCCGCGCCTTCCGTGCGTGACCTGCTCGCCGACCTGCGAGCGAATTGAGGGGATCTGCGAATGATCGACTCGAACGACGGCGGCCCGCGCACCGGCCCGCTCTCCGACATCAAGATCCTGGACCTGACCCAGGCCCTCGCCGGGCCCTTCGGCACGGCGCTCCTCGGCGACCTCGGCGCCGACGTGATCAAGATCGAGACGCCGATCGGCGACATGAGCCGCCAGCTCCCGCCGCGTCCGAAGGACCCCGAGGCCTGCGGATACGGCGGCTATTTCGCGAGCGTCAATCGCAGCAAGCGAAGCATCGTGCTCGACATGAAGGACGAGGCGGATCGCGAGATCTTCTTCGAGATGGTGAAGCAGGCGGACGCGGTCTGTGAGAACCAACGCGTCGGCGTGATGGACAAGCTCGGCATCGGCTACGAGACGCTCAAGGAGAAGAACCCGGCGCTCGTCTACGCGGCGATCCGGGGCTTCGGTGATCCGCGGACCGGCGAGAGCCCCTACGCGGAGTGGCCCGCCTACGACGTCGTCGCCCAGTCGATGGGCGGCTTCGCGGCGATCAACGGCCCGGCGGACGCAGGCGGGATGCCGGCCGGCACCAGCATCGGCGACATCTACCCCGGCACCCTGATGGCCCTCGGCGTCGTCTCCGCAGTGCACGCGGCGCGTCGGAGCGGCGAAGGTCAGTTCCTCGACGTCGGCATGTACGACTCGGTCCTCGCGCTCTCCGAGCTGATCGTCTGGAACTACAGCTACGACAAGAAGGTCACGACGCCGCGTGGGTCGGGGCATCCCATGCTCTGTCCCTTCGACCTCTTCCCCGCCAAGGACGGCACGATCTCGATCGCCGCGCCGGGGGCGAACCATTGGAACGCGCTCTGCAAGGCAATGGGCCGCGAGGACCTGATCGACGACGATCGCACCAAGGACGTCCTGCGCCGCACGAAGAATCGCGAATTCACGATCCAGGTCGTCACCGAGTACACGCGCACGCGAACCCGGGCCGAGATCGCCGCGGACCTCGGCGGCGTCGTGCCGGTCGGTCCGGTTCAGACCGCAGCGGACGTCTTCGCCGATCCCCACGTCGAAGCGCGCGACATGCTGCCCGAAGTCGAGCTGCCGGGCGAGAACGGATCGGTTCAGCTGCCCGGTACGCCGATCAAGTTCACCGGCACACCGGCCGGCATCACGCGCCGTCCCCCCAACCTGAACGAACACCGTGACGAGGTGCTCGCGGAGTTCGGGATCGACGATCCGAAGACGGAGAAGTAGTCATGATCACGCTCTACCAATTCCAGACCTCGCCGCTCTGTGAAAAGGTGCGACGCATCCTCAACTACAAGCAGCTCCCGTTCGAGATCCACGAGGTCCCGCGCGCGAAGGTCGCCGACTACGAACACGTCAGCCCGACGGGAAAGTTCCCGGCCCTCGAAGAGGACGGGAAGGCCGTCTGGGATTCGACAGACATCGCCCATCATCTCGAGGCGGCCCATCCGGACCGTCCGCTGATCCCGAGCGACCCCCGGGACGCGGCGATCGTCCACGTGATCGAGGACTGGGCCGACGAGAGCCTCTACTTCTACGAGATGACGATGCGCATGGCCTGGGAGCACAACGCGAAGATCGTCGTCGAGGAGTTCGTGAAGACGCTGCCGGGCATGACGGTCGAGCAGGCGCTGCCGATCGTCGTCAAGAACGCGCAGGAGCTGTCCACGACGCAGGGCCTCGGGCGCAAGCCCCGGGAGCAGATCCTCTCCGACTTCGAACGGCACTTCGTGGCCCTCGAGGGCTTCCTCAGCGCGGGCGATTTCCTGGCCGGTGACCATGTCACCCTCGCGGACATCGCCGTCCTCTGTCAGGTGAACGCCCTCGTCTGGGCGCAGGAGGCGAAGGCGCGGTTCGACGCGAGCCCCGCCATCACGGCCTGGCACGCGCGCGTGAGTGAGATCGCTCCGGACTGATCCGGGATTCGCCTGGGCGGTTCGCCTACGACGATCCGACGCCCGTCTTCACGTCCCGGAACGGAATCGCCTTGTCGACCTCGGGCTCCTTCGGCAAGCCCAGCACGCGTTCGCCGATGATGTTGCGCTGGACCTGGTCGGTGCCGCCGCCGATCGACGTGAAGTAGGCGTTCAGGCTGAGGAAGTTGGCATCGTCGGCCTGTCCGTAGTCCTCGCCCTCGAGCAGGCTCTCGGCGCCGAGGATCTCGGTTCGGAGCCGCGCTTCCTCGTGCAGGATGCGCGACATGGCGAGCTTGCCGAGGCTCATGATCGAAGACGACGTGCCTTGCGCGAGCTCCGCCTTCGCGCGGGCCTGGTTGAGCGAGTTCAGCTGGCGATAGGCGATCGTCTGCGCGATCTGCTGGCGGAGGTGCGGCTCCTCGAGGCGGCCCTGCTCGCGCGCGAGCGTGATCAGCGGCGACGTGTCCCGGCTCGGACCGCTGCCGCCACGACTGCCTCTGGCAGACTCGCCCATGACCGATCGCTCGTAGGCGAGGGCCGTGTTCAAGACGCGCCAACCGGAGCCCGGCTCCCCGAGGAGGTTCTCTGCGGGCACGACGACGTCCGACAGGAAGACCTCGTTGAAGTGGCTCTCGTCGGTGATCTGCCGGAGGGGGCGGACTTCGACCCCGGGCTGCTTCATGGGACAGAAGAAGAAGCTGATGCCGTCGTGCTTGGGCACGTCCCAGTCGGTCCGGGCGATCAGCATGCCGTAGTCGGCGGTGACGGCGCCCGAGGTCCAGACCTTCTGACCGTTGACGATGTACTCGTCGCCCTGCTTGTCCGCGCGCGTGCGGATCCCGGCGAGATCGGATCCAGCGCCCGGCTCGCTGTAGAGCAGGCACATGCCGAGCTCATTGCGGAGCAGCGGCCCGATCAGCTTCTTCTTGAGCGCTTCCGTTCCCTTCGCGAGCAGGGTGTTCGCCCAGAGGTTCGTTCGATCCTGTCCGGAGCCGGGTGCCTTGACCCGGGCGAACTCGCGCTCGACGATTCGGCCCTGCGCATCGGAGAGCCCGCGACCGAACCACGCTTCGTCCCAGCGCGGCACGGCCCAGCGCGCGTCGACGACCTGGCCGAGCCATCGCTGGCGTGCAGGTGACCCCGCGCCGTAGCTCATCGACTCCGCGTTCAACTCGTCCGAGAGCGCCTGCGTCCAGTTCTCCGCCAGCCACTGCCGGACTTCTTCCCGCAACGCATCGTCCGTCAACGAAGTCGTCATCGTCTTCAGCCTCCCACTGCCCGCAGGTAGTGCTCGCGGTGGTGATCCGAGGTCCCGAAGAGCTGCGCGCTGGCGCGCGCGGCGCGTAGGTAGAGATGGGCCGGGTGTTCCCAGGTGAAGGCGATGCCGCCATGCATCTGGATGCTGTCCGCCGCGGTCTTCACGTAGGCGTCGGCACAGGCGAACGCCGCGAGATGGATCGCTTCGTCGGATCGCGCGGACCCCTCCGCGAGACTCGACGCCGCGAATCGCGCCGCCGAGATCGCGCTCTCGGTCTCGATCAGCAGATCCGCGGCCATGTGCTTGATCGCCTGGAAGCTCCCGATGTTCCGGCCGAACTGCACGCGGGCTTTCGCGTATTCGACCGTGAAGTCGAGGACCCGCTGCGCACCGCCGACCTGCTGACCGGCCAACCCCACCAGCGCGAGGTCGAGCGTTCGTTTCAGGGCCTCGTCGACGGGTCGCTGCGCTTCGAGGCGGACGCCGGGCGCGTCGTCGAAGTCGACCCGCGCGAGGCGAAGCGTGCGATCGAAGGTCGGGAGGGACTCGACGCCGACGCCACTCGCAGAAGGGTCGACTTCGAACGCCGCGAGCGCATCCCCTGCGCGGGCGAGGACGATCAGCACGTCGGCGTTCTGACCGTGAAGCACGTAGCTCCCGTATCCCCGGAGCGACCACGCGTCGTCCTGCTGCGAAGCGGAGACCGCGACCCCGGCGGATGTCCAACAACCCGCGTCGCCGGTCAGCACCGCGGTCGCGATCGACTCGCCCGACGCGATTCGAGGCAGCAGGCGTTCGTTGGCGGCTGTGTCCCCCAGCTGCTGCAACAGCTCCGCCGCGATCACGCCGCTCGCCAGGAGCGGCGAACACAGGAGAGCGGCGCCGGCTTCCTCCATCACGGCTTCGAGCTCGAGGGGCCCGAAGTCCGCGCCGCCGTGTTCTTCCGGGATGACGAGTCCGACGATGCCCAGCTCGGCGAGGGTCTTCCAGACTTCCGCGTCGTAGCCCGACTCCGTGTCCATGACGGCGCGGACGGCGGATTCGTCGCTGGCATCGGACATCAGGCGCTCGACCGAGTGCTTGAGGGCGGCGAGCTCTTCCTGTTTCTCCGAGCCGGAAGTGGGGGGAGTCGTCATCTCGTGTCTTTCTCGGTGGCGGGGCGGGCCCGAAGCTAGACCATCGGAACCCCGAAACGCCGCGCCGTCGACGGACTGGTCGTTCGACGCGCACCGCGGACGGAACCCGTCGACGACCCGTCGCATCGCGTCCGCGACCCGCTCGAAGGAGCAGCCGAGCCGGAGCTGGCCGGCGAGATCGAGGGTCACGAGTCCGTGCATCGCCGCCCAGACCGAATGCGCGATCAGTCGGGTGTGAACTCGACGTGCATCTTCTGGATCGCGTCGAACCAGATGGTCGTGAGCCGCTCCGGCGGCTCGACGACCCGGATGTCCGGCAGTCGCGTCAGGATCTCCTTGAACAGGATCCGGAGCTGCATGCGCGCGAGGCCCGCGCCGAGACAGAAATGGTTGCCGCTGCCGAAGGCCAGGTGTTCCTTCGCGTTCTCCCGCGTGATGTCGTAGCGGTCCGGGTCGGGGAACTTGTCGTCGTCCCGGTTCGCGGAGACGTAGGACAGGTAGACCTTGTCGCCTTCGCGGAGCTTCTTGCCTCGCAGCTCGAGGTCCTGGGCCATCGTGCGCCGGAACTGCATGACGGGCGGCGAGTGGCGCAGCGTCTCTTCGATCGCGTTGGGGAGCAGGGCGTCGAGGTCGCTCAGCAAGAGTTCCTTCTGGTCCGGATGCTCCGTGAGCAGGCGCATGAAATGGTTCGACGTGTTGCGCGTCGTCTCGTGCGAAGCGATCGAGAGCGTCACGAAGAAGATGCCGATCTCGAGATCGTTGAGGTCGGCCCCTTCGACTTCGCCGTTCGCATAACGACTGACCAGACCGTCGTCGGGGTTCTCACGCTTCTGCGCCGCGAGACCGAGGGCGTAGGTCATCAGCGCGCTCGTCGCGGCCTGATGCTCCTCGCGTGTCTTGCCTTCGGGCGTCGCGGCCGCGGTCGAGAGCTCGAACATCATCTTGCGGTCTTCGTGGGGGACGCCCATGAACTCGCACATCATGGTCATGGGCAGGTCCCAGCCGAGGTCCATCACGAAGTCGCAGCGACCCTTGCCCGCGACGGCGTCGACGATCTCCGCCGCCTTCTGCTGAATCACCGGCTCCATCTTCGCGATCGCGCGTGGCGTGAAGGGCGGGGCCACGAGTTTCCGGTATCGGGAGTGATCCGGCGGGTCCATGCCCATCATGCCCGCACGCTGCGTTTCGAGCGCGTTCTCCACACCTTCGAGGTCCCAGAGGACCGGTCCACCGCGATGGGAAGAGAAGTGGGCGTGGTCCTTGGACGCGTTCACGATGTCGTCGTACTTCGATAGGACCCAGAAGCCGCGCTCGAGCGTCGGGACGTCTTGTCGACCCGCCGGCGTCAGCTCGTTCCAGTGGACCGGGTCTTCGCGGCGCAGCGCAGCGAAATACTCGACGGGCGCGCCTTCGTAGCGGACGACGTTGTCGGGATCGGCGAGGTCGACGTCTCCGGGCTTCACGTGCGTTCTCCTTGGTCTGGTTCCTGGTCTCGTTCGTGATGTTCATTCGCCCAGGGCAGGCCGTGCTCGGCCGCGCCGGGTAGGAAACCGCGCAGGATGCTTTGCATGCCGACGGCGATCTCGTCGACCGCCTTGCCCATGTAGAGCTGGTTCGCCAGCGCGAGTGACGCGAGGCCCTGCAGCGCCGCCCAGGTGACGTGCGCGATCAGGTCGGGATCGCCTTCGAGATGCCCCTGCGCCACGAGGCGACGGATGGGCGCCGAACACGCCTCCCAGGCGCGCTGCTGCGCGGCGCGCGTCGACTCCGACACATAGTCCTGTCGGAGCTCGAACATGATCCGGAACGCTTCGGGGTTCTCGAAGGCGAAGCGCAGATAGGGCGTGCCGAAATGGGGCGTGCCGTATTCCTCGTCGGGGAACTCGTCGAAGAACGCGGCCAGCCGATCGAAGGCCTGCGCGCGGACCGCGTCGACCAGGTGCGCCTTGTCCTTGTAGTAGGAGTAGGGCTTGGCATAGGAGCAGCCGAGGCGCTTGGCGAGCCGGCGCAGGGTCAGGCTCGCGACGCCGTCCGCTTCGACCATCTCGAGCCCCGCGATCGCCGCGGTCTCGCGGAATGCCTCGACTTCACTTTCGCTGCGCTGGGGCCTGGCCATCGATCCTCCGATGGCGTATCTATATCACCGTTAAATTAACGATGTCAAGAGTAAGCTCAGCGGCCCCGGAAGCCGGATTCGTCCAGAATCCGGGCCGGAACACCCACCCGCCCGACCCGAGGAGATCGCCATGTCGCCGACTGCCGTCGCCCCCTCCATCCACCCCGCCCTCGCCGAAGGCAACGTCGCCGTCGTGACCGGCGGCGCCAACGGAATCGGCCTCGCAACGGCGGAGAAGCTTCTGCGCGGCGGCCTTCAGGTCTGCGTCGCCGACTTCGACGACGAAGCGCTCGAGTCCGCGGCCGAGCAGCTCGACGGTGCCGGCGAGGTCCTCGTGCACAAGACCGACGTGTCGGACGCGGCTTCCGTCGACGCGCTGGCGAATGCCGTGACCGATCAGCTCGGACCCGTATCGGTGCTCATGAACAACGCCGGGGTCGGCGGAGGCGGCGACGCGATCTCGAACCTCGAAGGTTGGCAACGTGTGTTGGGCGTGAACCTGTTCGGCGTGATCCACGGCGTCCAGCGCTTCGTGCCCGACATGGTCGCGAGCGACCGGCCGGGGCTCGTCATCAACACGGGCTCCAAGCAAGGCATCACTCAGCCGCCCGGCGACACGGCCTACAACGTGAGCAAGAGCGGGATCAAGAGCCTGACCGAAGGACTGGCGCATACGCTGCTCCAGCAGACCGAAGGGCGTGTGACGGCGCACCTGCTCGTTCCCGGCTTCACCTTCACCGGCATGATCAAGCGCTTCATCAAGGAGAAGCCGCCCGGGGCCTGGCTGCCCGCGCAGGTTGCCGACTTCCTCTTCGAATCGCTCGACCGCGGCGACTTCTACGTCCTGTGCCCCGACGACGACGTGACCCGCGAGATGGACGAGAAGCGCGCGCTCTGGAACACGATGGATCTGATCGAGAATCGGCCCGCGCTCTCGCGCTGGAACCCCGCGTTCGAGGCCGAATTCGAAGCGTTCATGAAGAAGTAGCGGGGAGGGCATGGCGATGACCGCCGATCCGACATCGATCCAGCTCTACGAGGACTAGACGATCGGTTCCTACAACGGTGCTGTGCCGGCGGGGAAGGAGCGGAGCTCGCTCGACCTCGCGGTCCCGCTCGCTGATCGACCCACACCCGCCCGAGCGGCTTCCGTCCGCTAGCCCATCGCGCGGGCCGACACGCCCCGCGTCCCGAGGAGACCCTCGTGATCAACGTTCCCGTCTGCATCATCGGCTGCGGCCCGATCGGCCTCTGCGGCGCGCTCCTCTTGTCGCGCTTCGGCATCAAGACGCTGCTCCTCGAACGCCGCGGCGCGCTCAACACGCACCCGCGGTCGCGTTATGTCGATACGAACACGATGGAGCTGATGCGCGAGTTCGGACTCGAGAAGGACGTCGAGGTCACCGGGCTCGGGCCCGCCTGGACCGAGTTCAACCGATGGTCGCGCTCTCTCCAGCAAGAGCCCTACGCGAAGATCGCGAGTCCGTCCTTCCATACGGTGCCGCGCTCGACGAGCCCGTGTATGCCGGTCATGACCGCACAGGACCACGTCGAGAACGCGCTCATCAGCAAGGTTCGCGAAGATCCGAACATCGACCTGCGCTTCCACACCGAAGCCCGCGATCTATCGCAGACCGAGAGCGAGACGCGACTCACGATCCACAACTCCGAGACCGGCGCGGTCGAGGACGTCGTCGCCGCGTACACGATCGGCGCCGACGGCCCCTCTACGACGACGCGTGCCGTGATCGGTAGCGAGCTCGAGAGCGACCCGATGGCGATCAACAGCCAGGACGTGATCTTCGACGCGGACCTCTCGAAATACGTGGAGGACCGCAAGGGAGCGCTGCTCTACGGCACGCCGCGTCTCGGCGTCGCCGTGATCTTCCAGCCCCTCGACGGCGTTCGCCGGTGGCGATGCCAGGTGAACGTGCCGACGCCGGACCTCCTCACGGAAGAAGAGACGATCGAGCGGATCAAGGAAGCCATCGGCACGGACGACGACTTCCCGATCACGATCACGAGCCTCTCGATGTGGCAACCGACGCCGGGGTCCACGTCGCGCTACTCCAAGGGCCGGATCTTCATCGCGGGCGATGCGGCCCACGTCTCCGTGCCGACCGGCGGCATGGGCAACAACATCGGCTTCGCGGGAATCCGGAACCTGGCCTGGAAGCTGGCGTTCGTACTCAAGGGGCTCTCACCCGCGAGCATCCTCGAAACCTATCAGGAAGAGCACAAGCCCATGGCCCTCGCAAGGATCGCGCTCGGCGTGAGTATCACGCAGGCGATGATCCCGATGATGTTCAAGCACATGGCCGGCGAAGAGATTGCCGACGACATCGAGGCGACGCGCCGCTACGGCAACTATGACGGGCTCGTGCTCGGCTTCGAGCAGAAGTCGGGCTTGATCGCCGTCGAGGACACGCCGCCGCCGGAAGTCGACGATCCGGTGATCGACTTCGTCCCGGTCGTGCGTTCCGGTCGGCGCGCGCCGCACGCGTGGCTCGACGAGGAGAACGATCGTTCGATCCTGGATCTCTTCGGGGCCGAGTACGTCGTCGTCGTGACGTCGGGAGACGACGCGACCGGCTGGGACGAGGCGGTCTCGGCGCTCCAGGGGCGGGGCTTCCCGATCCACGTGGAGCGATGTGATGCGGGTGCGCTCGAGGGCACACCCTACGAAGGCGAAGAGGCCGTCGTCGTCCGTCCGGACGGGATCATCGCGGGCCACGTCGGGCGCGGGGAGGCCGTCGACGCGGCCGGAACCCTCGAAGCACTGCTGCCCCTGGCGGTCTGAGCGGCACGATCAGGCCGGCTCGCTCGCTTCGACGCTCTTCTCGCGCGTTCCGGCGAGTCGCTCCTGCAGCGTGATCAACCACGCGTGCACGACCGGCACGACGATCAGTGTGAAGACCGTCGAGAAGAGCAGGCCGCCGACGACCGCGATCCCGATCGCCTGACGGCTCTCGGCACCCGCGCCGGACGCCAACACGAGGGGTAGCCCGCCGAGCACCGAAGTCGTGCTCGTCATCAGGATCGGTCGAAAGCGCGTGTGCCCCGCCGCGCGGAGCGCGTTGCCGAGGGCCGCTCCCTTCGCACGCTCCTGGTTCGCGAAGTCGACGAGCAGGATCGCGTTCTTCGTCACGAGGCCGATCAACAGGATCATGCCGATCTGGCTGTAGAGGTTCAGCGATTGCGGCGCGCTGGCGATCTCGAGCGGGTCGTGCAGCAAGTCGCCGAGCTTGAGCGCGCCGAGGGCACCGAGCGTCGAGAGCGGGACCGAGAAGAGCACGGTCAGCGGATGCAGGAAGCTCTCGAACTGCGCGGCGAGCACGAGGTAGATGATCACGAGCGCGAGGCCGAAGGTGATCGCGACCTGCTGGGACGACTCGCGGTACTCCTTGGCGTTACCGCGGAGCTCGCGGGTGAAGCCGGGCGGCAGGGTGTCGTCGAAGATCGCCTCGAGCTCGCCCAGCGCGCTCTCGAGATTCGCGCCGGGGACCAGGTTCGCCGAGAGCGTCGCCGACCTTCGCAGGCCGTAGTGGTTCAGGGTGCTCGGGCCGATGCCCGCCTTGGGGATGATCAGCCCCGAGAGCGGGATCATCTCGTCGCCGCGTGAACGCACGTGGATCTCCCCGAGCTGCTCGGGGATGCTGCGCATCGGCGACTCGAGGGCCATGACGACGTCGTACTGCTCGTTGCGCAGGACGAACTCGTCCGCGGGGCTCTGGGATACGAGCAGGCGAATGCTCTCGGCGACGGAACGCACGGAGATGCCGAGGTCGGCGGCGCGCTCCCGATCGAACTCGATGTCGAGCTGCGGATTCGAGAGACGCAAGTCCGAGTCGATGTTGTAGAGCTTGGCCGTCGCCTGCGCGCTGTTCACGATCTGCGTCATCAGGTCGCCGAACTCCTGGACGCTGGCGCTCGCGCTGGTGAGCACGATCTCGATGTCGCTATCGCTCTCCTGACCGAGGGACGGGCGGTTCAGGATGAAAGCGAGGGCTTCGCGAACGCCGAACAGGAATCGCGGGTAGAGCGAGTTCACGACCTCCTGCTGTTTCCGCTCCCGTTCGTCCCAGGGCTCGAACTTCACGAAGATCACGCCCTGACCGGTGTCCTCACCGCGGCCGAATCCCATGCCGATGGCCTGGAAGAAGCCGCTGATCTCCGGCGTGTCGAGCAGCATCGCCTCGACCTGATCGAGGGCCCTCGCGGTATACGACGCCGTCGCGCCCTGCGGCGCACGGATCACCACCATCGCTTCGCCGCGATCTTCGACGGGCAGGAACTCGGCGTCGAGACTCTGGAAGAGGGCGATCGATCCGAGGATCACCGCCACGAGGAAGATCGCGACGGCCCAGGATCGGTTGAGCGCGAAGTCCAGCGCGGTGTCGTAGGCCCGGGCGACGGCGGCGATCCCACGATTGATCGTGCGGGAGATCGGCCCGCCGCGTTCCTTCACGTTCAGGAAACGCGAGCAGAGCATGGGCACGAGGGAGAGGGCGATGAAGGTCGAGATCGCGACGGCCGAGGCGGCGGTGATCGCGAACTCCCGAAAGAGGCGGCCCGTGTCGCCGCTCATCAGCGAAAGGGGTATGAGGACCGCGATCACCGCGGCGCTCGTGGCGAGGACCGGGAACAGGACCTCCTTGGCGCCTCGCTTCGCCGCCTCCAGCCGGCCATCGCCGGTCTCCTGGTGCCGGTAGACGTTCTCGAGGACGACGATCGCGTCGTCGACGAGCAGGCCGATGCAGAGAACGAGGGCGAGCAGGGTCAGGATGTTGACCGAGAAGCCGAGGACGGCCATCGCGGCGAAGGTCCCGACGAGCGAGACCGGGATGACGATGCTCACGATCGTCGTCGTCGTGCGGGACTGCAGGTAGAAGAGGTTCACGAGCACGACGACCGCGAACGCGATCGCGAGGGTCTGCCAGACCTCGTTCATGGCTTCGCGGACGAAGATGGTCGAGTCGGTCGCGATCGTGAGCTCGGCGCCGGGGGGCAGGCTCGGACGGATCGCCTCCATCTCCGCGCGGACGGCATCCGAGATGTCGAGCTCGTTGGCGCGGGATTGCCGGACGATGCCGACGCCGACGGTCTGTCTTCCGCTGTAGCGCGTGATCGTGTGGTAGTTGGCGGACCCGAGCTCGACCCAGCCGACGTCGCGCAGGCGGATCGGCATGTCGTCGTCTTCACGGATCACGATCGCGCCGAACTCGGCCGCCTCGGCGAGCTGGGCGTCCGCATTGATCGTGAACTTGCGTGTGGTCGCCTCGATCTCGCCGGCGGGGAGCTGGAGGTTGCTCTCTCGGATCGCGTTCCGGATGTCGAGCGCGTCGACGCCCCGCGCCGCCATCCGTGCCGGATCGAGCCAGATGCGCATCGCATAACGCCGCTCGCCGCCGATGATCGCCTTGGCGACCCCCGGCAGCAGCTGCATGCGCGACTGCACGAGGCGGTCCGCGATGTCGGTCTGGTCCGCGAGGGAGTAGTCGTCGGCGAAGACGTTGATCCAGATGATCGGATCGCTGTCGGCGCCGGCCTTCCGGACGACGGGGCGCTCCGCGCTCTCCGGCAGGTCGCCGACCGCGCGCTGGACCGCGTTCGAGACGTCGGTGGCCGCGAGGTCGAGATCGCGGCCCGCGGCGAACTCGACGTTGATCACCGACATGCCGAAATAGCTCGTCGACGTGATCGTCTCGATCCCCTCGAGTCCGTTCATCTCGGCCTCGAGGGGCTCGGTCACGGTCGCTTCGACGGTCTCGGGACTGGCGCCGATGTAGAGCGTCTCGACCGACACGACCGGCTTGTCCACGTCCGGCAGCTCGCGGACGGGCAGGCTCAGATAGGCGGAGATGCCCGCGACCACGATCAGCAGACTCATCACGGTCGCGAGGACCGGACGACCGATCGAGAGGTCGGAGAGCGTCACGAGGCGCGCCCGCTCTGCATGGCACGTCGCCGCCTCACGACGCGTCGCAGCCGAGCGGCCCGAAGCGTCCGACTTCGGCGACCGGGTTGCGTTCGCCCGCGCGGGGGTCGGGGCTCGGGGCGACCTTGCCACCGGGCTGCAGCAGCTTCTGATGTCCCGCGACGACGACCTGCTCGCCGGCCGCGAGACCGCTCAGGACGTGCGCGCCGTCCAGGTAGTAGTCGCCGAGCTCGATCTCTCGCGGATGCGCGCGGTTCTCCGCGTCGACGACCTGCACCAGATGTTTCGTGCCCTGCCGGATGATCGCTTCCTGGGGGACGATGATCGCGCCCGCGTACTCGCCGGTCACGACGCGCAGCCGAACGGCCATTCCCGGATGCAGGAGGCCCGCGTCGTTCGGAACCGCCGCGCGCACGCCCACCATCCGCGTCTTGGGATCGACTCGCGGATCGATCGCGACCACCTTCGCCTCGAAGCGCGGGCCACAACGCCCGACCACGCCGAGCACGGTCTCGTCCTGCGCGAGGTCGCCGTAGTAGCGCTGGGGCAGCGCGAAGCGGAGCTCGAGGGCGCTGGTATCCGAGATCTCGACGATCGGATCCCCGCGATCGATGTAGTCCCCGAGGTCGACCTGGGAGAGGCCGAGGGTTCCGCCGTAGGGCGCGCGAAGGACGTGTCTGGCGAGACGCCTGCGCGCGGCGCGGTACTCGCCCTCCGCCGCGTCGAACTCGGCCTGGGCGTTGTCGCGCTGCGACTCGGACGCGACGCCGTCGGCGAAGAGACGCTCGATCCGCGCGAGCTGGTCGCGCTCGTTCCGGAGTCGCGCGTCGCTCACCTTCAGGTTCGCGCGCGCCTCGGTGTCGTCCAGGCGCAGCACGACGTGCCCGGCCTCGACCCGCTCGCCCTCGGGCGCGGTGAGTTCCACCACCGTGCCGGCGATCTCGCTCGCGACCGTCGTCATCTCGGGGCTCTCGAGGCTGCCGACGGAGCTGATCGTGCGCGGCAGGTCCGTCGCTTCGAGGGCGAGGGTGTGGACGGGCAGGGGCGGCAGCTCGGGCGGGCCTTCGTTCGCGTCTCCCGACCCACACCCGGCCAGGAGCGGCGCGAGCAGGAGCGGCGCGAGAAGGACGCGGAACGAGCGGGAGGGGTCTGAAACCACGCACGCGACGCTAGCGCGAGGGGAGGGGGCGGACGAGGTGGGTGCTCCGACAAGAAGGCGGACCGACAGGTCGATGGAAGGTGCGTGCCGCTCTTGTAACGTCGTGCAACGGGCACGACCGACCCGGGCCAGGGAGGACGGCTTGGACGACGCGTACACGACTCTGCGGGCGGGCATCGCGGCCGCCGTCATGCTGTTGATCTCTGCTACACCGCCCGCCGGCGCGGTAGAGATCGATGTCGGAGGGCAAGTCGCGACCCTTCCGCCGATCGGCGACCACTGGCTCTTCGTCCCCGATCGCCTCTTCCAACACAGCGCGCTCTTCGACGGCGACACGGGTCAGATGCTCGGCAGCATCCCGAGCCCCGGTGCGATCACGCCGAAGCTCCCGCTCACTTCGCGGAAGCGCAACGAGTTCTATTCGGTCGACGTCGACTACTCCCGCGGCGTGCGTGGCACGCGAACCGACTACGTGACGGTCTACGACGCCGAGACTCTCGCCGTCGAAGCCGACATCGACCTCCCGAGTCCCGTCTCGTCGAGCAACACGAGCCAGCATCACACGACGCTCCTCGACGACGATCGTTTCATGGTCGTCTTCAGCCAGTTCCCGGACACGCTCGCGATGGTCGTCGACCTCGACGAGCGCAGCGTCGCGTCGAGCGCACCGATCGCCGGCTGCGCAGGCGTCTACGCCACCGGCCCCCGTAGCTTCGCGACCCTCTGCGGGGACGGGACGACGGTTCGGGTCGATCTCGCCGAAGACGGCACGGTCGTCGGAACCACGCGGAGCCCCGGATTCTTCGACGTGGTCGAGGACCCGGTCTCGATGGCGGGGGTCCGGAGCGGGTCCCGTTGGCTCTTCGTGAGCTTCCTCGGGGCGGTGCACACGGTCGAATACGGGGGCGACGCGCCCGCGCCGCAGGCGGCGTGGTTCCTGGGGAACGATTCCGAGCGCGAGGACGGCTGGCGGCCGGGCGGGCTCCAGCCCCATGCCCTTCACGTCGCGTCGAATCGACTCTTCGTGCTGATGCAGGCGGGCCACCCCGGATCGCACAAGGACGCGAGTCCGGAGATCTGGTCCTTCGACGTCGGGACCGAGTCTCGGATCGCGCGCTTCGACGTGCCGAACCTGTCGATCGACTTCCTGGGGCCGATGATGGGGATCGAGTCGGGGACCTTCGGCCATACGCTGCTGGGGCTCGTCGTGCCGAACGGCGGCGCGCACTCGATCACGGTCACGCAGGACGAGACGCCGGTGCTGTTCACGCGCAACGCCGAGATGGGCGCGATCGGTGTCGTCGATCCCGATTCCGGGGAGCACATCCGCTCGGTCGTCGAGGCGGGCCTCACGGGCCCCGCGCTCGGGGTGCCCTGATGTCGAGGTCGACGTGGATGTCGCGTGGAGACTGGTGTTAGTGGACCCCGTGTTGCCGACGATCGCCCGCGGCCTCGTCGCTTTGCTGTTCGCGCAATCCGTGCGACACAAGCTCTCGGATCGGCTGCGCTTCGAGGGGATCGTCGCCGATTACCAACTCGCGCCGGCGGGCGGGTCGCGCGCCATCGCGTTCGGTGCGATCGGCGTCGAGAGCCTCGTGATCGTCGGTGTCCTCTTGCCACCGACCGCGCCGGCTGCCTCGGTCGCCGCGGCCACACTCCTCGTCGCCTACGCCGGAGCGATCGCCCTGAACCTCGCGCGGGGACGCCGCGACATCGAATGCGGCTGTGGCGGCGAAGGGGAGACACTGCACCCCTGGCTGCTCGCGCGGAACGCGCTGCTGGTCGGGGTGTGCGCCGTCGCAGGCGCTTCCTTCTCGTCGCGGACCCTCGGCCTCGCAGATGCGGCGACGATCGGGGTCGCGGTGGTCTGCCTCGCCTTGCTCGGCGCCGCGGGCTCGCAGCTCGCGAGCCTCACGGCTTCAGCGCCGACCGATCCGATTGGAGAGTCGTCGTGAACGCCACCCTGATCGTCTCCGTGGTCGTGCTCTGGATCGTGGTGCTCGTACTCGCAGGGGTCGTCTTCGCCCTCGCGCGCCAGGTGGGCGTCCTGCACGAACGCCTCGCGCCGGCGGGCGCGCTCGCCCTGAGCGACGGCCCGAAGGTCGGAGAGGCGGCGCCGCTCGTGGCCGCCGAGTCCCTCGACGGCGACCTCGTCCGGATCGGCGAGCCCGACGCCGACGATCGCGCGCGTCTCCTCTTCTTCGCATCGCCCCGTTGTCCCGTGTGCAAGAGCCTGCTCCCGACCGTGAAGCGGATCGCGCGCGAGCACGCGGCGAAGCTGCTCGTCGCGAGCGACGGACCGGAAGAGGATCACGCGGGGCTCGCGCGGGAACACGAGCTCGCCCCCGCCGACTACTATCTGTCGACCGAGCTGTCGGTTCGTTACGGGATCGCGAAGCTCCCCTACGCCGTGCTGATCGACGGTGCCGGGGTCGTGCGTGGACAGGGGATCGTCAACACGCGAGAGCACGTCGAGAGCCTCTTCGAAGCGGAGCGGCTGCGCGTGGGATCGATCCAGGACTATCTGAGTGGGCGCGCCGAGCGCGGCGCAGAAGCGTGAAACGGACGCGCGGAGGCAACGAGCGATGACCGATCTGGACGGACGCATCGAGCGAATCACCCGGGGCCTCGCGCGGGGCACGAGCCGCCGCTCGCTGTTGTCGCGATTCGGGGCGCTGCTCGTCGGTGCCGCCTCGGTTCCCTTGCTGCCGGTGGGGCGTGCGTCCGCGGAATCGCCGCGGGTGCCAGCGCCGGTCGAGGACGTGCCGGGCGATGCCGGCGATCCGACGAAGTGCGACTACTGGCGCCACTGCGCGATCGACGGATTCCTCTGCGCCTGCTGCGGGGGGAGCGCGACGGCCTGCCCGCCGGGTACCGAGATGTCCCCCGTGACCTGGATCGGCACGTGCCAGAACCCCGCCGACGGCAAGGAGTACGTGATCTCGTACAACGATTGCTGCGGCAAGGGATTCTGCGGGCGCTGCGGCTGCAACCGGAACGAGGGTGACCGACCGGAATACCACTGGTACCGCAGCAACGACATCAACTGGTGCGCCGGCGCCGAGTCCCAGGCCTATCACTGTTCCGTCGCGCTCGTCGTCGGTCAGGCGACCGAGGCGCAGCCGGAGCGGTGACCGCCACGCGCGCGTTGGCGATCGCGGTCGGCCTCGTTCTCGGGACGACGATCGCTTCGGCGGAGATCCCCGTCCGCGAGTCTTTCCAGCTCCACTGCTCGGGCTGTCACGGTCCCGACGGGCGCGGCGACGGCGGCTTCGTGCCGGATCTGCACGCGCTCGCGCCGCTGCTCGGGGTCGAGGGGGGGCGCGAATACCTCGCGCGGGTGCCCGGCGTCGCGCAGGCGCCCATCGAGAGCGATGCACTCGCGTTGCTCCTCAACTTCGTCCTGACGGAGATGTCCGGGGCGCGCGGGTTCGAGCCGTTCGCAGCCGACGAAGTCGAGCGCCTGCGCCAGCGTCCGCTGCTCGACCCCGTAGGCGCGCGCCCCCTGCCGCGCTAGCGCCGACTCGCGTCGAAGATCGACGTTATTCGACGCCGGGGACCACTCCAACCCGAAGTGTGGAAGGCTCCGATGCCTTTCGATCGTCGGAAGCAGCCCGGGCATTCGCGCGCAGGACATCCCGCTCGTCGCGCCGCTGAACGTGCAGTTCGTGACCGCGTTCCTGAGCGGAAGCAACGCCGAGGTCGACTTCCAGAACATCGGCTTCAGCGGCGAGGAGACCGTCATCCCCGAGCCGGGAACGGCGCTGCTTCTCGGGCTCGGCCTCGCGGGGCTCGCCTCGCGACGGAGCTGATCAGCTCTCGCCGGGGACCGGTCCGTCGTAGCCCGGGCTCGCGAGCGTGCGGATGAAGACGATCAGACTGTTGATCTCGTCTTCGGACAGGCTCATGCCCCACGGCGCCATCATCGCGGACTTGCCGATCGCGGCGCCGCCCTCGGAGATCACCTTGTAGAGGTGGTCGTTCGAGAGCGCGTTCATGTAGCTGCCGTCCGCGTGCTTCGCCGGCCGCGGCTGCAGTCCTGCGGAGAGCGGTCCGTCGCCTTCGCCGCGCGGGCCGTGACAGCTCGAGCAGTTAGCGGTGTAGATCGACTCGCCGCTCTCGAGGCTGATGCCAGCGGTGACTTCCTCTTCGACGGCTTCGCCAGCAGAGAGCGCGAAGGCGTTCGGTGAGTTCGCGAGGCTCTCGTTCATGGTCGCCATGCGGAGGCCGATCCGCTCGAGTCGCTCGTCCGCCATCTCGGCGCGCACCTTCTCACGGATCGCGCGCGTCTCGTCGGACTCGAAGCGCTCCGAGCCGTCTGCACCGCATCCGAAGAGCGGGAGCAGGAGGCTGAGCAGGAGGGCGGGGACGACGGCCGACGGGACGCGCGTCGATTCCATGGAGTGGATCTCCTCGATGGGCATGAATTCGGGTGGCCGGGCTCCGGCCGGGCGGGAGGATAACCGCGGATGGGGGCGCTTGTCGCCCCTCGGGCGGGGGATCCGCCCCTCTCTCGGCGGCCTGGGGCATCACCGCAGCGATCCGTTGCGGGCTGGGTCGGGGCGCAGTCGGGGCGCAGTCGGGGTCGATCGACACCGACCACCAGCTCCGCGAGACTCGATCGGTCCCCAGTTGCAAGGAGTGTTGCGATGAAGCTGTGGTGTCTGACGACCTCTTCCCCTCGCGGCCTGGCGCGCCGCGCGGAACAGGCCGAGCAGGCCGGCTGGGCCGGCCTCGGTGTCACTGACTCCCAGAACCTGGCCGGCGACGCCTGGATCGCCCTGGGGGTCGCGGCCTTGGCGACGGAGCGCCTCGAGCTCGGCACGAGCGTGACGAACCCGGTGACACGCCACCCGGCCGTGACGGCGGCGGCGGCGCATTCCCTCGCCGTTCTCGCTGGTGATCGCGTGACGATCGGGATCGGGCGCGGCGATTCTTCACTCGCGCACCTCGGGCGTGCACCGGCATCGGTCGCGATGACCGAGCGCTATGTCCAGGTCCTGCGACGTTATCTGCGCGGCGAGCCCGTCGCCTTCGAAGCGCTCGGATTCAGCGAGGCGACGGCCCCGGACGTCTCGACCCTGGGGCTCGCGGACACGCCCTCCGCCAGTCGGCTGGTCTGGCGTGCCGAAGACGACCCGATCGTGTCGGTCGAGGTCGCCGCGACCGGGCCGAAGGTGATCGCCGCTGCGGCGCGTTCGGCGGATCGCATCGTCTTCGCGCTCGGTGCCGACGAGGAGCGGATCGCCTGGGGCATGGAGACGGCGAAGAAGGCGCGGGCGGAAGCCGGGCTCGACGCGGACGGCATCGAGTTCGCCGCCTACCTGAATCTGATGTGTCACCCGGACCTCGAGAAGGCGCGCGCCCTCGTCGCCGGCGGCCTCACGACCTTCGCGCGCTTCTCGATCATGCACGGGCGTGTACAGGGGCCGGCCGACGAGGGGATGCGGGGCGTCATGGAGAACCTGCACTCCGCCTACGACATGAAGCAGCACACCCGCGCGGACTCGAACCAGGCCCAGACCCTCACGCCGGAGTTCATCGACCGCTATGCGATCGTGGGCGACGAAGAGACGTGTGTCGCACGGCTGCGCGCGATCGAGGCGCTCGGGATCTCGAAGGCGATCCTGATCGGCGCGACGAGCGGCGTCGACGTCGCCGAGGCCCGGCGTGCGGGGGCGTTCCTGGCCCAGGGGGTGCTGCCGGCTTTCGCGCCGAGCGCCTAGCGCGCTCATACGGAGTCGACTCCCGGTCCCGTACCGGGGCGGCGGCGCGAGGTTCGCTGGGCGAGACTCGCCCGATGCTCCCGCGCCCCTCCCGTTCCGCCCTTCGGGTCGCGGTCCTGCTCGTCGCCGTCCTCGTCGCGATCGGCGCACGGGCCGACGACGACCCCTTCGACGGGATCGAGGAGATGATCGTCGTCGGCGAAGGCGGCGATCGGGCGAACCTCTACGAGGACATCTCGGTCATCGCCTTCGACGAGGAACACCTCGAGGCGATCGGCGCCAACACCCTGACGGATGTCGCGGCCTTCACCCCGAACCTCGAGATCCGAACGCCCTTCGCGGCCTCGAACCCGACGCTCTTCATTCGCGGCGTCGGGCTCCGCGACTTCACCGCTGCTTCCTCGTCGTCCGTCGCCGTCTACAGCGACGAGGTCTACATGAACTCGCCGATCGGGCAGCTCTCGCAGCTCTTCGACACCCAGGGCATCGACGTGCTCCGCGGTCCCCAGGCAACCCGCTACGGCCGGAACGCCTCCGCCGGCACGATCCGGATCATCGCGCGCAAGCCCGTGGGCGAGCGATCGACGACGGGCTCGATCACGTACGGGCGCTTCAACCAGATCGACGCGGATATCGCGATCGAGACGCCGATCGTGCCCGACCGGCTCTCGATCCGGACCGCTGCGAAGTGGAGCATCCGGGACGGCACGACGAAGAACCGCTGCGCGGACATCGACTACATCGACCGGGTGCGCGTCCAGGACGTCGACGGCCGCACCGACGCCGGTCGGCAGGCGGGCCTGCGGCGCGGCGTCAACAGCACCTGCTTCGAGCCCGAGAACACCAACACGCAGCTCGTTCCGCCCGGCAACGGCTGGACGCTCGGGCAGCCCGCACCGGTGAAGGAGTGGGTCAACGACACCCGGAACTGGGCCGCGCGCACGATCCTCCGGTTCCAGCACGCCTTCCTCGACATGGACTGGCAGCTGAATCTGCACGGCGGTCAGAACCGGGGCGACGCGCGGCAGTTCCAGATGCTCGCCGCGCTCCAGCGACCGCGGGAGACCAGCCCCGGACCCTCGACCGGCTTTCGGGACCGCGACGAGTACCTCGACCCCGACAACCGCCTCTACGACGGGCGGAACCGCCGCAGCTTCGTGCCCATCACCGACCCCTTCCTCGGCAACGTCTTCGAGGGCGACTACGACAACGTCGACAAGGATCGGATCGATCTCTTCGGAGGCAACGTCGTCGGCAAGCTCCGCTTCGGCGAGTACCAGCTCACGTCGATCACCGGTTACGAGTGGAGCAAGCGCGACGTCACGCTGAACCTCGATGGCAACCCGCTCGTTCGTCTGCATCCCGAGCTGATCAACTCGGCCTATCAGTTGAGTCAGGAGCTCCGACTCGATCGCGAGGGTGTCGATGGGCTGTCCTGGCAGCTCGGTGGGATGTTCCTCTACGACGCGCTCGATGCCCAGAACTTCTTCCCCTTCCTGCTGGCGAGCGATGCGATCGACCAGCAGTTCGTCTTCTTCACCCGGTATGCGTCGTTCTGGTACGACGCGACCTGGACTCCCACGGAGACGTTCACGCTGAAGGGGGGCGCCCGCTTCAACTACGAGGAGAAGGAGCTGAACCTGGTCCGCCAGACGGTTCGGATCGCGCTGGGGTCAGGGGAACGCGTTCCGAAGCCGTACCCGGCGAGCCATCCCCTCGCCGGGCAGCCGATTCCGGCCCGACGGGCCGGCTCGGCCGCGAAGGAGTACGGCTGGGCCGGGGAGCTCGTGGCCACCTGGAGCCCGGATGCCGGGACCGACTTCTATGCTCGTTATGCGCGGGGTTGGAAGGGGCCGCATATCAATACGGCGGTGGTGAATGCGGGCAGCTTCGATGCGAGCGAGGGCACCCTCGCCGAGCCGATCAAGCCCGAGGTGATCGATTCGATCGAGTTCGGGATGAAGACGCGGTTCTTCGGAGACCGGATCGGGCTCTCCGGCGCGCTCTTCTACTACGACTATCAGAACATCCAGGTCTTCTCGCTCCGCAACGAAGGCTCGACCCCACCCGTGCAGGAGCTGATCAATTCCGAGGACGCAGATGTGCTCGGCGTCGAGATCGAGCTCGACGCCCGGCCCTTCCAGGGCTGGGCGCCTCCGATCGTCGAGACCCTCTGGGTGCGTCTCGCGTTCGCCTGGCTCGACACGAAGTACACGGACTTCGTGAACGTCTTCGAAGTCCAGAACCAGGGCGACGGAGACGCGACGCTGATCACGACGGTCGAGCAGGACTACACGGGCAACCGCCTGATCAACGCGCCGGAGTTCGCCTTCACCGGCTTCGTGGCCTGGCCCCTCGCGGGTGATTTCGGAACGGTCGTGCCGCGCTTCGACTGGTCCTACAAGGACGAGGTGTTCTTCAGCGCCGCCAACTCGCCCTTCGTCTCCCAGGAGCCGCTCTGGCTGATGAACCTGCGCATGACCTATCGCGACCCGACCGGGTCCCTGGAATTCTCGGGCTGGATCGAGAACCTGACCGACCAGCGATACACCCTCGACGTGCTCAATCTGGCGCGAGTCCGCGAGGCGGTCCTGCACGCGATCGGGGATCCGCGAACCTACGGGATCACTGCTCGATTCCGGTTCTGAGTACAGAGCGGGGGGCGGGGCCTCGTCGACCTCCAGTCCGAATGGCCGTGGTGTTCCGCGCTACCGTTGGCGCCTCACGCGGTCTCGCGCTCCGGACCCTTGGTCCGGTGTCGAGTGCCGCCTCGCCCGGAGTCGCCATGTCGCCCCGTCGCCTTAGCAAGCTCTTCCCGCTCTTCCTCGCCGTGGTGTTGGCCACGGCCGCGTGCGAGACGCCCTCCGGTGGCGGCGACGACGGGGCGGACGCCGCGGCGTCCACGGCCGCCAGCGCGGCGGCCGATCGCCTCGTGCAGTACAGCGAGGAGCGCGCGTCCTGCGACCACTACACGCCGAACAGGCTCCCGCTCTTCGGCGACCTCCACGTTCATACGATGCTCTCCTTCGACGCCGCGGCGAACACGATCGGCGCGACCCCCGAGGACGCCTTCGCCTACGCCCGCGGTGAAGCGATCGACTTCTGGCCCGTCGTGGACGGCAAGCCGGTCGGATCCTTCGCGATCGATCGCCCCCTCGACTTCCTCGCCGTCACGGACCACGGCGAATTCCTCGGCGAGCGCAGGCTCTGCCGCGATCCCGAGTCGCCGCGCTACGACGCTCCGTTCTGTCAGCAGGCGCGCAGCAGCGAGCGGGCGGGCATGATGCTCTTCGGCCAGGTGATCACGACCGAGACGCCGGCGCGGCTGCCGCAGGTCTGTGGTGAGGACGGGGAGCTGTGCCGCGAGTGGGCGCGGGATCCCTGGGAGCGGCTCGGCGCCGCCGCCGACGCGGCCTACGACCGCACGTCCGCCTGCAGCTTCACGGCGCTCAAGGCCTACGAGTACACCGGCACCCCCGGCACCTCGAACTACCACCGCAACGTGGTCTTCCGGAACGGCAACGTTCCGCCGTTCCCCGTCTCCTACGTCGACGCGCCCTACGACAGCGCGCTCTGGGAAGGCCTCGACGCCGCCTGTCTCGAGGACGACGGCTGTGAGTACCTGACGATCCCGCACAATTCGAACCTCGCGAACGGACGCATGGCCCCGTACATGCGTCTCGCACCCACGATCGAGAATCGCCGCGCCTACGCCGAGAAGCGACAGCAGCGCGAGCCGATCATGGAGATCTTCCAGCACAAGGGCGCCTCCGAGTGCATCAACGGCCTGTCGAGCGTGCTCGGCGCACCCGACGAGCTCTGCGACGTCGAGGCCGTGCGCTTCATCGGACGCGAAGAGGTCTTCGGCGTCTCGGCGGCGGACGCGGACGGCAACCTGGTCCTCGAAGAGGCCCGCGAAGTGACTCAGGAATGCGCCGAAGGCGAGATCGGGAGCTACGGCATGCTCGGCGCCGGCTGCGTGGACGCGACCGACTATCTCCGGTCGGGCCTGCTGGTTGGACTCGAGGAAGCCGGCGCGATCGGGGTGAACTCCGTCAAGCTCGGTGTCGTCGCTGCGACGGATACCCACGCCGCGACCCCGGGCGCCGTCGACGAGAAGGACTGGCGTGGCCATGTCTCCCTCGAATCGACGCCCGAAGAGCGGCTGCAGCCGGGACTCCTCACGAGCGGGATCGACGGCAACCCGGGCGGACTCGCCGGCGTCTGGGCCGTCGAGAATTCCCGGGACGCGATCTTCGACGCGATGCTACGTCGCGAGACCTTCGGCACGTCGGGCCCGCGGATCACGCCGCGCTTCTTCGGCGGCTGGAACTACGCGCCCGATCTCTGCGATCGCGCGGACCTCGCCGAGCAGGGCTACGCCGGCGGCGTGCCGATGGGTGGAGACCTGCCCGCGGCCGACGCCGCTGACGCCAGGCCGGTCTTCGTGGCGGCGGCGACGCGCGATCCCTCCCCGATGGGGGCACCGCTCCAGCAGCTGCAGCTCGTGAAGGGCTGGATCGACGGCGAGGGACAGCGCCAGACGAAGGTGATCGTCCTGGCGGGCGGTGCGAACGACGCGAGCGTCGACGTGGCGACCGGGGAACGAAGCGGCGACGGGCACGACAGCCTCTGCGCCGTGTACCGCGACGACGAGTTCGACCCCAGCCAGTCGTCCTACTACTACGTGCGCGCGGTCGAGAATCCGTCCGCGCGGTGGAGCGTCTACGACTGCCTGCGCCTGCCCGAAGGGGACCGGCCGGCCGTCTGCAGCGACGGCTCCTACCCGCAGACGATCCAGGAGATGGCCTGGACGTCGCCGATCTGGCACGAGGCGCGCTAGGCGAGACCTCGAAGGCAAGGACCACATGCAGGACGTCATGGCGGAGTTCGGTCACCAGATCTCGGCCACGGTCGAGCTCCTGACCTACGCCTACCTGCTCCTCGTCTTCACCTGGCCGGTCTTCCTCCTGCTCGAACGCCTCACCCCCGTCGTGAAGGGGCAGCCCGGCTCGAATCTCTGGTTCAACTGGAAGATCGTGCTCGCGAACTTCGTGTTGTCCGTGCCGTTCTACGCGTTGGCGGTCACCCTCTCGAGCTTCGTCGCCAGCGCGATCGGCGGTCCCTTCCTTCCGTTCCCGCATTTCGACGTCGTGCAGGGGGTCCCCGTCGTCGGCGTCGCCCTCCACGGTGCGGCGCTCTTCCTCGCCGCCTGCTTCCTCGGCGACTTCTGGTACTACTGGTGGCATCGCGCCCAGCACGAGCTTCCCTTCCTCTGGGAGCTCCACAAGCTCCACCACAGCGAAGAGCACCTGAACACCACGAGCATCTACCGCTCGCATTTCCTCGAGCTACCCGGGCAGGCGACGGTCCGCGGCTTCTCGGTCGGTCTTCTCGTCGATCTGCAGTTTCCCGAGACCACGCTGGTCGTGGTCCTCGCCGCCGGTGTCGCGCCGTCGCTCTGGGACTTCTTCATCCATGCGAACGTGCGGATCGATTGGCTACACCGCCTGCTGCCCTTCCTCTCGACCCCGCAGTACCACTGGATCCATCACTCGGACCAGCCCGAGCACCAGGACAAGAACTACGCGATCTGGCTCCCGCTCTTCGACCGCATCTTCGGGAGCTACTACGGACCGCGCGTGGACGAGTATCCGACGACGGGCCTCTCGAGCGGCGAGAAGATCGACACGCTCTGGGAGGCGGAGGCGGGGCCGTTTCTGGCTTGGGGGCGGAGTCTTCGCCGGTAGAACGACGAAGCGGCCCGCCGGGATGAACCCGACGAGCCGCTTCGATGGGGGCGACCCGGTCCGACGCGGGTCGCTGCGTGGCGTTCAGATCAGAACGACACGTCCCACTGCAGGCGCACGCGCTGGTCGACCTGATTTCCGTTCATCGCGAAGCTGCTGTCGTCGATCGTCAGGTACGAGTAGTCGAGCGTGACCTTGTTGTTGTGGCCCGAGAAGAACCAGTTGGCGGCGGCGGTGAACTCCTGCCGAAGGTTCGAGTCGGTCAGGCTGCCGGCAGGTGCCGGTGCTCCGGCCGCGTTGGCCGGCTCCCGCACGAAGGCGTAGCGGAACGCGAGCTCGAGCTCCTCGGGGACGCAGTCGAAGAGCTCGTTGAAGAAGTAGCCGGACTGAGCGTAGAGACCCCAGTAGTTGACCTTGTGACCGGCGTCGCCGTTCGCGACGGAGCGGTCCGTGACCTGCTTCCAGTGGAACTCCTGCTGGATCGACCAACCCTGGTGCTTGTACGCGAACTCCTGGACGGCCTGCATGATTCGGTACTGGTCGTCGCTCGCGGCCGTCGGCGAGGCGTAGGCCTGGAGGTTGCCGCAGCCGCTGGAGGACCAGCGCGTACAGCGTCCCTTCGTGTACGAGAAGCCGAAGCTCAGGGAGCCGGTCGGCTTCTCGGTTCGCTCTACGTCGGTCTGGCGGAGCTTGAGGTCGCGCCCGAGGAAGTTCCACTGGAGCCGCGCCACGTACATCGGCGTGTTGTCGTCGTTCCGCGTGCCGCGGCCTTCGCCCGTGAAGACGCCGAGGAAGTAGCGGAGATCCGCGGGCGTGCCCCGGAAGAGGTGGCCGCGGAGGCTGACGCCGACCTGGCGGTCGACGGTGAACACGCGATTCACGATCGAGCGCTCGACGAATTGCTGACGACCGGAGGAGTCCACGCGCTCGCGGTTGTAGTCGATCTTCCATTGACCGACGCGGAGGGCGAAGGCCTTGTACTTGGCGATGTCGATCCGCCAGTCGATCACGCGCGCGTCGGAGCTTCCGCCCTGCGTGGTGCGGGTCGGCTGGAGATCGACCTCGAAGTAGTACTTGAGCCAGGGGCGGTAGCCGTGGCCGCCGATCTTCATGCGCAGACGGCGCGCCTGGAACGTGAACTCTTCCTGACCACCGAAGCTGCCGACGTTGCGCGGATCGCCGCTGGTCGGCCAGGTCAGGCGGAACTGCGCGCGCCACTGCAGGTTCGTCTGGAAGTTGCCGTCCCGGGACTCGAGCCGGAAGCCCTTCTTCCCGTAGCTCGCCTTGACCGGGAGCTTCTCGTCGAGCATGTCGGACACGGCCTGATTGATGCGTTCGGTCAGGCCGTCTTCGCCGTGGCCGGCGGAGACGGGCGGCAGCTCGTCGATCGCGTCGCCGGCGCGCTCGGCGGCCTGGACGTCACCGTCCGCGGAGAGCGCGTCGTACTGCTCCTGGGTGATCGAGCCGTTGGCGAGCAGGACATCGAGCAGCGAGGGCTGCTCGTCCGCGAGCGACGGCGTGGCGAAGAGCGCGCACGAGAGCGCGACGGAACATGCGAGAGCCGCGACACGACGCGGCGACCAGGGAATCACGTATCCACCTCCTTTGGGAATCGGTGCGCCGTTGCAGCCGTGCCGGGGGGCATCACGGTTGGGCGCCGACGGAATCCTGCCGGGGATGTGTGTCATCCGTGTGACATCGTGGTGAAGCTGTTACGGCACGGTGAACCGAACGGCTTTCGAAAGTCGTCGGGGCGGAGGCGCGCCGAAACGCCCGAAATCGAGCGATGCGATCCGAGCAGTGCCGCGCGCAGGCGATCCGGGTTGGCCGCGGTCGTCACGGAAAGGACCCTGTCGCAACCGATCGCGCACGAACGCGTCGATCGAGAACCTTCCTGGCGACACGAAATTCGCCGAACGCGCAGGCGCGTGGCGGGGGTGTGAGGAATCGGTGACTCGGGCAAGTTCGCGAGTAAAGACGCTCGCTCGCACGGTCGCGGAGGGGAGAGCACGAGTGCCGCGTCGCGTGGGCGTTTGGTGTGCTTTAACCCTCGATTATCGAGACTGGAACCGACGCACCTTGTCCGAATTGCCCGTTCAGCATCAAGACGACCGCCGGCGCGTCGGAATCGGGCGTCGGCGGGCGTCGGGATGCCCCCGCCGGTATCCGCGCGTCGATGCTCTTCGGCGATCGCGCGCGCCATCCCCTACGACGGCATGACCGACCATCCGGTCGATCGGTCCCGATCGATTCCGGGTGTGTCGCCGACCACCGTTCGCGTGCGCCGAACGATCGCGTGGCTGCTCCTCTCGTTCGCCTGCCTCGAAGGCTTCTGGATTCCGGATGTCGTCGTGGGCACGATCGCGGAGCTCGAGACCGTCGAGCTGGAAGAGTCGTCCGAGATGGTTTGCGAGGCGGTCGCAGCGCGCCGTCGCAGCGCGCGTCAGCCGGATCCGCGTCCGCGAATGCTCGCCCGCCTCGGAGCGGATTCCTCCGCTTCCTCGCTTCCGGGCCTCGCGCCCGGCGCCTCACCGCTTCGGACGTCGTGGGGCCGTGACCTGCTCCATCGGGATCGCCGTCTGCTGATCTGAGCCGCGAGGGATCGGATCCATCGCTCAGCCAGCGCTCGACCCGGAACCGGGTTCCGGCGAGCGAGGTCAGGTGACCTGACGACTCTGCGTGCGGATCATCCGCGCGGCAGCGTCGCACGACGATGCAGACCGCACCCGGAGCACACGTGACCGAGAATTCTTCCGAAGAGCTCGTATTCACCCGTCGATTCGCAGGAGGGCACCGCGCCGATCTCGTGCGGCGACTTCCTCACTATGCATCCGACCTCGAGGGTGGTCTGCACTCGAAGGTGGCCGGGTCGACGTTGTTTCTCTTCTTCGCGTTTCTCGCGAACGCGATCGCGTTCGGCGCGCTGACCGGCTTCTTGACCGACGGCCAGATTGGCACGACGGAGATGATGATCGCGACCGCGGTGGGTGGGATCACGTTCGCGGTCCTGTCGGGCCAGCCGTTGACGATCCTGGCTGGTACGGGATCGATCACGATCTTTACGGCGCTGCTCTACACGACCTGCCAGGACCTCGGACTCGAGTTCCTTCCCGTCTAAGCATGGGTCGGTGTCTGGTCCGGCATCCTGCTGATGATCCTTGCCGTGACCGACGCGAGCGCTTTGATGGCGTACTTCACGCGCTTCACTGACGAGATCTTCGCGGCGCTCATCGCCGTCATCTTCATCGCCGAAGCCGTCACCGACCTAAGCCGCGGGTTCACCGATCCGAACGTGCCCTACGACCAGGCGCTGCTCGGCCTGGTGCTCGCACTCGGCACGTTCATCCTCGCGCGCAACCTGAATCGCGCCCGCAGCTCACCCTGCATGCGCTGGCGCCTGCGCGAGTTTCTCAGCGACTTCGGGCCGGCGATCGCGATCGGCGCCATGACGATCGTCGCGATCCTCATGCACGACGTGCCGAGAGAGCACGCTGTGGTGCCGGAGACTTTCGGCACGACGACCGGACGTCCTTGGATGTTCGATCTCTTCTCGGTACCGACCTGGCTCTATTTCGCGGCAATCGGTCCCGCCATCCTTGCCGTGGTCCTGCTCTTCCTCGATCAAAACATCACGACGCGGCTGGTGAAGGCCCGGAACCACAAGCTCCGCAAAGGTGCCGGCTACCACCTCGACCTCTTCATCGTCGGGCCGATCGTCGCGGTCGGCTCTCTGTTCGGCCTGCCGTGGATCGTCGCCGCTACCGTCCCTTCGCTGAATCACGTTCGCAGCCTCGCCGACCACGATGTGAGCGAGGTGAACGGCGAGCGCCGTGAGACGATCACGTCAGTTCGCGAGAATCGCATCTCGCCTCTCGCGATCCACGTCGGTATCGGCGTGTCGCTCCTCTTCCTGCCGGTGGTGAAGACGATTCCGATGTCGGTCTTGTTCGGACTGTTCCTCTACATGGGCATCGCCTCTCTCGCCGGCAACGAGTTCTTCGAAAGGTTCCGGCTCCGGATCATGGCCCCCCGCCTCTACCCGAAATCCCACCACTTCATGGGGACGGTGCCGAATCGCGAGATCCACAAATTCACGGGTATTCAAGTGATCAGCCTCGCGGTGCTCTGGACCCTCAAGTCGAGTCCGCTGGGGCTGCTCTTTCCGATCCTGATCGCGGCGCTCGTTCCGATCCGGGCCTCGTTGTCGCAGATCTTCGATCCGGCACATCTCGCGGCGCTCGATGCCGACGAGGAGGCCGTAGTCATCGAGGAGACCGCGGGAGGCAAGCTCGGGCCGTGATCGCTCGATCGTCAGCCGCCGGGCGCCCCCGCGTCCGCCACGTGCTGGAACTCCTGTCCCACCCATCGCGCATGCGGCGTGATGTAGACGAGCCAGAAGGTGAGGGCGAGGGCGACGGGGATCGTCGGGAGCAGGGCGAAGCCGGCGACCCAGACAGCGACGAACGCCACGAGGCGCAGCGCCGCCAGCATGATGTTGCGCGGGCCCGCGAAGCCCTGTACGCGGAGGAACCAGCCGTTCGCGATCAGCAGCGACGCGAAGGCGGGCCAGGGGATCCCCTTCGAGTCGAGGGGCGGGGCATCGTCGAGCGGGGCGTCGCCCATGTCGCTCGCGAGCGCCGCTTCGACCGAGGACCACACGTGCTGCGCCGTCGGGCGCTCCATCGCGCCGCCCATGTTCGAGTGGGTCGGGACGCCGCGCCATCGATAGAGGACGCGACCCTCGCGCGAGAGCGCGATCACGCCGGGCTGGAAGTAGCCCTTGGGATGGCTCGGCTCGAAGTCCGCGCGATTCCTCGTGCTCAGCTGGATGAAGCCGAGTCGCGGGTTCACGAAGAGATCGAGCCAGCCGCGCTCCCGGCAATCCCCGGCGATCTCGTGGTGGGGGTCACCGACCGAGTCGAAGGCGAGCTTCCACTCGGATTGCGCACGGCTGGACAGCACCTGAGGCTCACCGGAGATCGCGTAGATTTCGCCGCCCGCCGCGCGCACCTTCTCCGCGACCCCTTCGCTCACATAGCTCCGCAACTCGGAGCGACAGGGCGGTCACCAGAATCCGCGATAGAAGACGAGCACGACGAATTCGTGCTGCTCGAGCGTCCGCGCGAGCCACTCGCGCCGCGCGCCCGGCGGCGGATCGAGCTCCGGGACGAGCGCGGCGTCGGTCGGCGCGGAAGGTTCGTCGTCGGCGAGCGAAACGGACCACGCCCCGCGCTCGCCGTCGAGTCGGAACGAGCGTTGCTCGCAGCGGTTGCCGCCGCAGAGCACGAGTCGCAGCTCGCGCTCCCCGTCGTCCGGATCGATGATGCCCGTGACCTCGAAGGCGACGTCCTGCTCGGCGTTCCACCACGCGAGGGCGGCGTCGACCTGGTCGGTCAGGTGGTCGGGGATCATTTCCGAGACAGTGGTCATGGGGGCCTCCGTGCGCGGTGAGAGGGTAGGACGATCCAAGCGGCCTCGCGATATGCCAGAGTAGAGGTCCGCTCCGGGCGCACCGCGCGTCCAAGCGAGTCCCCCTCCAGCGCCGGACGGATCGCATGAAGTTCGACACGCGCCCGACCTGCCTCGTCATTCTCGGACTGGTCGTCGCACTGGGTGGCATCGCCCGTGCGGAAGAACCGCTCACCGTCTTCGTGGCGAAGCACGTCGTGACGATGGACCCCCGCTATCCCGAGGCGAAGGTCGTCGCGGTCCGGGACGGTCGGATCGTAGCGGTCGGTCGTGGGGTCGACGACCTCGCTCCCTGGCTGTCCCGCTACCCGCACACCATCGACCGCCGCTTTGCGCGGCGAGTCCTCGTGCCCGGCTTCGTCGACCCACACATCCACCCGCTGCTCGCCGCACTCTTCCTGCCCCACCACTTCGCGACGCCGGACGATTGGACCTTTCCGAGTGGTCGTGTTCGCGGCGTCCGCAGTCGGGAGGCGTTCATGGACCGCCTGCGGGAGGGGGCGAGCGCCCTCGACGATCCGTCGGAGTGGCTGCTCGCGTTCGGATGGGCCGAGGCGGTGCATGGCGCGATCACCCGGTCCGACCTCGACGCGATCGACGCCGCGCGCCCGATCGCGCTCAGTAGCCGATCGACGCACACGATGATCCTGAACGGCCGGGCCCTCGAGATGCTCGGACTCACGCCCGAGATCGTGGCGGCTCATCCCGTGCCGGGCGAGGCCGATCACGAAACCGGTCGCTTCATCGAGTCGGCCAACTTCCTGATGGTGTTGCCGAGGATCTCGCCGGTGATCTTCGCTCTGGACCGCCTGCACCGAGGGCTCACGACCTTCCGCGACATGGCCCACTCCGCCGGCATCACGACCCTCGCCGAGCCCGGCTCGGGGATCGTCGCCGGCGCCGGGGACGTCTTGAAGGAACTCGCGATGATGGCGCCGATCCTCGACGCCTCGGACGTCCCCTTCCGCACCTATCTCTTCCCCGCCGCGTTTCCGAACATGCACCGTCTCGGAGATGTGGACCGGGTCCTCGACTACATCGCTCAGTTGACCGATCACGACACCGAGGGGATCCGCTTCCTCCCGAAGAAGGTGAAGTTTCTCTTCGACGGTTCGTACGTCGACCAGCTCGGCCTCTACGATCCGCCCGGCTACATCGATGGCCACATGGGCGTCCATATCGACCCCCCGGAGCTCTTCGCCGAACTCGTGCCGCGCTTCTGGCGTGAGGGCTATTCGATCCACGTACACGTTCAGGGCGACGCGGGCGCGAGGCGGACCGTCGAGACCCTCGCCGCGCTCCAGGAAGAGAAGCCGCGCTTCGATCATCGCTTCGTGCTCGAGCACGTGGGGCAGATCAGCCAGGAATCCCTGGAACAGGCCGCTCGGCTCGGCGCTTCGGTGTCTGCGCTGATCTATCCGCTCCACTCCATGGGCGATTCCTTCGCCGATGGGGTCCTCGGCCACGATCGGATGGAGATGGCGTTCCCTTATGCGGAGATGCGTCGACAAGGGATCCGCGTGGCGCTGCACTCGGACACGCCGGTCGCTCCGCCGAACCCTCTGCGCAACGCGTGGATCGCGCTGAACCGGGAGACGACGTCGAGTCGCGTGATCGGCGCGCGTCAGGCGCTTTCGAGACACGACGCGCTGCGGGCGATCACGATCGATGCCGCGTTCATGCTCGGTCTCGAAGGCGAGATCGGCAGCATTCGGCCGGGCAAGCGCGCGGACTTCACGGTGCTCGATGCGAACCCGCTCGAGACGGATCCCGAAGACTGGGGCGAGATCGAGGTCTGGGGAACGGTCTTCGGGGGGCGTCCGCGGCCGGCGCGGTAGTCGGCGTACTCCCGGTTTCGCGAGCCCCGCGAGGGGACGGGGTATCGTCGGCGCTCGGGAGGTTCCGCTTGGACGACGACCAGCCGATCGACGAATTCCGAGGCGAGCTCGAGGCCTGGCTCGACGCTGCCGACGCGCCGAATCCGAAGGACACGGCGGCGTGGTCGCGTCGCCTCGGGAGCGCCGGGCTTCTCGCGCCCGGCTGGCCGGTCGAGCATGGCGGGTGCGCCCTGGACCGCGAGCGGGTGAAGCTGCTCGAATCGGCGTTGCGGGAGCGCGGGATCCGGCGCGCTGTGAGCGGGGGTCTCACGATGCTCGCGCCGGCGCTCCAGGAGTTCGCGAGCGAGGAGCAGCTCGCCCGATTTCTCCCGCCCATCGCGCGCTTCGAGGCCAGCTGGGCGCAGGGTTATTCCGAGCCCCAGGCCGGCTCCGACCTGGCGAACGTGCAAATGCGTTGCGAGGATCGCGGCGATCACTGGCTCGTGAACGGCCAGAAGATCTGGACCAGCGGCGCGGACGAGTCCGACTGGATCTTCTGCCTCGTGCGGACGGATCCGACCGCGACCAAACACGAAGGCATCAGCTTCCTCCTCGTCGACCTCTCGAGTCCGGGGATCGAGATCGCTCCGATCGTGCTGATCTCCGGCCGGTCGCCCTTCTGTCAGGTCTTCTTCCAGGACGTCGAGGTCCCCAAGGAGAACCTGATCGGCAAGCCCGGCGGCGGTTGGCCGATCGCGAAGCGCCTGCTCCAACACGAGCGCAACATGCTCGGCTCCGGCGGACTCAGCTCGCTGACCGGCTCCGCCGGCCGCAAGAGCCTCGCCGACATCGCGCGAGAGCAGGTCGGCGTGGACGCCACCGGCGCGCTCCGCGACCACACGCTTCGCCTTCGGGTCGCGCGCCAGTGGACGGACGAGCGCGCGAATCGATTGACTGGTGCGCGGGCGCGCGGGGGCGATGCCGCGCGGGTCTCTTCGATCCTCAAGCTCGCGAGCTCCGAGGCGAGTCAGCAGCGCTATTCGCTCCTGATGGACCTGCTCGGGACCGACGGCCTCGAGTGGAGCATGGACGACGGCGGCGCGAACCCGATCCCGAAGCAGTGGCTCCGGTCGCGCGCGAACACCATCGAAGGCGGCACGTCCGAGGTCCAGCTCGACATCGTCGCGAAGCGCGTCCTCGGCATGACGGCCATGCAGGCCGGAACGCCGGACCAGTCCCTCGCGAGCGACGAGGATCAGGCGATGATTCGCGAGTCGGCCATGCAGTTTCTCGCCGGAGCCGAAGCGCGGTCGGACGTGCGTGCCTTGCGCGACGGCGACGATCCGAGCGGCGTGCGCGCCGCCCTCTGGTCACAGGCTGGAGAGCTCGGTTGGCCCGGGCTGATCGCGCCCGAGGACGTCGGGGGCGCGGGGCTGGGCTTCCGCGAGCTCGGGGTCGTGTTCGAAGCGCTCGGTCGACACGTCGCGTCGACGCCGCTGCTGTCGAGCGGGGTCCTGGCCGCGAGCGCGCTCAGCCTCGTAGACGGGTGGTCGGACTTCGCGCTCGCAGGCGATCTCACGACCGGCGACGCGCGGGTGGCGCTCGCGCTCCAGGAGACGCGCGCGCTCGATTCGGCGGCGCAGGGATGCACGGCCGCCCGAAAGGGCGACGGCTTCGAGCTGACGGGCGTGCGACGGACCGTGCTCGACGCGGCCGCCGCGGATGTGCTGCTGGTGGTCGCTGCGATCGCCGGTGAAGAGGACCGGGTCGGCGTCTTCCACGTACCCGCGGATGCCGACGGGCTCGCGATCACCCCGCGACGCTGGCTCGATGGCCGCCGGGTGGCGGACCTCGAGCTCGGCAGCGTGAGCTTGCCCGCGTCGGCCCACTTCGGGAAGGCGATCCCCCGCGCCGATCTCGTCGAAGTGCTGATCGACCGTGCGTCCGCCGCGGTGGCGGCGGAGCTCGCGGGCGTGGCCGCCGAAGCCTTGTCGATGACGGTCGAGTACCTGAAGACGCGCGAGCAATTCGACCAGAAGCTCGCTGGCTTCCAGTCCCTGCAACATCGCTGCGCGCGGCTCTTCGCGGAGGTCGAACGCACGATCTCCCTCGTGCAGGCGGCACTCGGCGCCATCGACGGCGACGCCGACGCGGCGGAGCGCACGGCGCTCGTGAGCGCAGCCAAAGCCTTCGCTTCCGAGACTGCGCGCCTGGTGACCGAAGAGGCGCTGCAGCTCCACGGCGGCCTCGGGATGACCGAGGAGCAGGACATCGGTCTCTACTTCAAGCGGGCCCGCGCGAGCAGTGCGCTCTTCGGCGACGCCCCCGAACATCTTCGCCGGGTCGCGCGCGCGAACGGCTACTGACGATCGAGAGGAGACGGCATGCTCGTCACACGGGAAGACAAAGACGGCGTCGCGACGCTCACGCTCAACCGGCCGGACAAGCTGAACGCCCTCGACATTCCGACGGTCGTCGAGCTGCGCGGCCAGATCGACGCCGTGGCGACGGATCCCGGGGTCGGCTGCGTGATCCTGACGGGCGCCGGGCGTTCGTTCTGCTCGGGGCACGACCTCGAGTCGATCGCGAAGGGGGAGCGCGCTCCGAGTCGACACTTCGAGCCCGAGACGATCGATGCCCTGGAAGCACTCCCGATGCCGACGATCGCGAAGATCCGCGGCCACTGTTTCACGGGCGGCCTCGAGCTCGCCCTGGGCTGTGACCTGCTGATCGCGGACGCCGCCGCGAAGATCGGGGACACCCATGGCCAGTGGGGGCTGGCGCCGGTCTGGGGCATGTCGGTGCGGTTGCCGGAGCGCGTCGGGCGATCGACGGCGAAGGAGCTGATGTTCACGAGTCGCCGGATCGACGGGCGCACCGCCGCGGAGATCGGTCTCGTCGACCGGGCCGTCGCGCGGGACGCCCTCGACGAGACGGTCGCCGAGCTCGCGGCCGAGATCGTGGCGAACTCCTGGGGCACGAACCGGATCGACAAGGCGCTGATGGCGTCCCATGGCGGTCGTTCCCGCGAGGACGCGCTCCTGATCGAGCGCACGCTGCCCTTCGGCATGCCCGAGGATCAGAAGGAGCGGATGAACCCCAAGCGGCGAGCGAGTCCCAAGGACCGGAACGCCTAACGGTCGGCGCTCGATCCTACGTTCGAGCGCGCGCGGGAGAGCAGGGCGTCGGCGTCGTCCGTGAAGTCGTGCACGTTGCCGAGCTGGCGCGCGCCCTCGTCGATCCGATCGGCCGCGAACGCGTGGCACGAGCCGCCGACTTCCTGGGCGAAGGAGCGCGGCGTCGGCATCGCGTCGAAGTCGTGTTGTCGCCCGAGACCGATGAAGATCGCGCGCTGGAGGATCCAGGCCGCTTCGGTCTCGTCCGCCGAGCCAGCGCCGCGCATCGCCTCGCGAAAGGGCTTCGACCCGATCTGGAGCCCATCGAAGGCGGCTGCAGACGACGTGCGAATGCGCAGGCCCTCGAGCTCCCAGGTGAGGACTTCGTCGCCGTCGCGGACGAGCGTGCAGCGCGAGCGACGATCGACCCGGTCGGGCACCGCGACGTCGTAGCGGCGGGCGTGGGTCTCGCCCCCGGCGCGCGCCGCGTGCGCGATGGCGAGGCAGGTGAGGTCGTGCAGGTGCGTGCACTGCGCCTTCGCCGGGGTGTGGCGCGTGATGTCGAGCAGCGGCGACGCGAGGGCGGCATCGCGCATGCGCTCGAGCGGCGCGAGGGCGCCGGGGCAGGTCGTCCACGGCACGCGGATCGCCTCGGGCGCAACGCTCGTCACCTTCGCATCGTCGTGTCGCACGACGACGGCGAAGTGGTGGAAGTCGTCGCCGAGCTCGCCGCGGACTTCGTCGCCCGTCGCGCGGAGCTCGATCCGCCGGCGATAGCATCCGCCGCCGTAGCCGCTCCGTCCGCCGATCGCTTCGTCTCCTGACACGCGCTCTCCGCCTTCGCTGCTCAACGGCGGCGAGTCTTGCACAGCCGCAGCGTGGCAACTACACAGCCGAGAGCGCTCGAGGAGGACGAACATGGCAGACGAACCCCTTCGCATCGTCCAGTGGTCGACGGGTGGCGTCGGCGCCATCGCGATCCGTGTCTTCGGTCAGCATCCGGACTTCGAGCTCGCGGGCGTTTGGGTGCACGACCCGGAGAAGGAGGGTCGCGACGCGGGTGAGCTCGCGGGACTGGAGCCGACCGGCGTCTTCGCCACGTGCGATCGGGATGCACTCCTCTCGCTCCGCCCGGACTGCATCTGCTACTCGGCGAGCGGAGAGTCGCGTCCGGACGCGTGCATCGACGAATTCTGCGAGATGCTCGCAGCGGGCATCGACGTCGTTTCGACGTCGGTTCCCGGTCTCGTCCACCCGGCCGGCTTCGACCCCGCGCAGGTCGCTCGCCTCGAGGCAGCTTGTCGCGAAGGGAACGCTTCGCTCTACGTTTCCGGGATCGAGCCGGGCTTCGCAGCGGACGAGCTCGTGCTCACCCTGTCGACGCTCTCGCACCGAATCGACTCGGTCCGAACGCAGGAGATCTTCTGCTATGCGGACTACCCGGTCGCGTTCACCCTCTTCGAGGTGTTCGGCTTCGGGAAGCCGCCGGAGCATCGCTGCATCATGGAGCTGCCGGGTGTCCAGGCCTCGGCCTGGGCGCCGCCCGTGCAGATGGTGGCGGATCACCTGGGCGTCGAGCTCGAGACGATCCGGGAGACCTATGAGAAGCGCGTCACGGACCGCGACATCGAGATCGCTGCGGGAAAGATCGACGCCGGAACCGTCGGTGCGGTTCGATTCGAGACGATCGGCGTCGTCGATGGACGCGACGCGATCGTGATCGAACACGTCAACCGGGCGGCGCCGGATCTCGCGCCAGATTGGCCGGTCGCTCCGCGCGACGGAACCTACCGCCTGCTCTTCGAAGGCGACCCGAGCTTCCGCTGCGATTTCTCACTCGGAACCAGCGATGCCGACTGCAGCGAACACGGCATGGTCGCGACGACGATGCGCGTCGTGAACGCGATCCCCTTCGTCGTGGCGGCAGAGCCGGGCGTCGTGTCTTCGATGGACTTGCCGCGGCTGCTCCCGCGGCGGGCCTTCGAGCCGATCGGCAGCTGAGTCGCAGCGCGGTCCGATGCGCCCATCGTCGCCCGGGGTGACGCATTCTCGTGTCAATCCGGGCACTTGCGCGAGTGCATGCCCAACTGTTAGGTGGGGCGCATCCCCATCGGGGAGGCGGAAAGTCGCGGTGGGTCCAAAATAGGGCTTCCAGTGGAGGGGCTTGCGGGCGTAGGCTGAGATCAATGCGCCCGTCTCCGCCCGGACCCTTTCGCGGCGGTGCGAACCCCCGTGTCGTGCCGCCGGATCGGCCGCGACCCGTCGCGATGCCGCCGGACAGGTCTCTTGGCGACTGAGGCCACCGCGGAGGAACGCTCGGGCATCCTGAGCGCGAGCCACGCAATCTACGGCGCGGCGATCCTCTGCTCTGCCTTCCTCCTCTTCCTGGTCCAGCCGATGGTCGGCAAGCGCGTGATCCCGCTCTTCGGGGGCGCGCCCGGGGTATGGACGGTCTGCCTGGCCTTCTATCAGACGGTGCTCTTCCTCGGCTACGGATACGCGCATCTGCTGATCCGCTTCGCGAGTGCACCGATCCAGCTCGCCGTGCACGCACTCCTGGTGCTCGGCGCCGCCGCGGTCGCGTTGGCGCTGCCGGAAGCGAGCTTCGCCGTCGAAGGCGTCGAGCGACCGGCTGCGGACGTGCTTCGATTGCTCACGATGCACGTCGGTCTGCCCTTCTTCGTGTTGGCGTCGACGGGCCCCCTCGTCCAGGCGTGGTTCGCGCGCCGCCATCCGACGCGCTCCCCCTATCCGCTCTACGCGCTCTCCAACGTGGGCTCGTTCGTCGCGCTCTTCGCGTATCCCTTCGCGGTCGAGCCACGGCTCGGGCTGATCGAGACGATGACGAGCTGGTCCTTCGGCTTCGTGGCGACCGGGGCGCTCCTGCTCACCTGTGCGGCGCTCGCGGCTCGACATCTCGATCGCGCGACATCGCATCCGGCCGCGGCGACCGGCGGAGCCGCGACGGCGATCCATCAGCTGATGTGGCTCCTGCTCTCGGGTACCGCGGTGGTCGTGATGATGTCGCTGACCAACCACCTCTGTCGCGACATCGCGAGTGTCCCCTTCCTCTGGATTCTCCCCCTCGCCGCATACCTCGCGACGTTCATCGTGAGCTTCTCCTTCGAGCGCGCCTATCACCGAGCACTCGCGGTCTGCGTGGTGATCGCATCGATGGCGCTCGGCGCGGGGCAGATCCTCTTCTGGGCGGCGTCGGGGGCGAGCAGCGACCCCTCGAACGCGGACGTGCTCGCCTCGCTGCCCCTGGAGATCGCGCGAATCACCGTCCTCGTGTTCGGCGTCTGTTGGATCCTGCACGGGGAGCTGCACGCGATCCGGCCGCGCTGGGGGGACCTGACGCTCTACTACCTGTTGATCTCGGCGGGCGGTGCGTTGGGCGGTCTCTTCGTCGGCGTCGCCGCGCCGTCGCTGTTCACGGGACACGCCGAGCTCGCGGTCGCCGCGGTGCTCTCCCTCGCCTTGGTCTTCGCAGCGATCGCGCACGCCCGCATGCAGGCGGAGTCGACCGCGCGAGCGACGCCGCCGCGGACATTGCGGTCACGACTGACCCGGGCGGCCGTCTGGACGCTGGTCGCCTTGCTCGCGGCGGAGGAGGTGTGGTTCGCCGCGAACCCGGATTCGAGACAGATCCACCAGGGGCGCAACTTCTTCGGTGTGCTGCGGGTGCTCGAGAGCGGCGAGGGCGCGGGGCGTCACCACATGTTGATGCACGGGACGACGATGCACGGCGTGCAGTTCCAGGAGGGGCGCGCGAAGCACGTACCGACGTCGTATTACGGCCGGGGTTCACCATTGGCCGCGGCGATCTCGATGAAGCCGGGGGATCGGCCGCTGCGTGCAGGGGTCGTCGGACTCGGTGTCGGGACGGTGGCGGCCTACGGGCGCGCCGGGGACCTCGTGCGCTTCTACGAGATCGACCCGGCGGTCTCGGACGTCGCGAGCGACGAGACCTGGTTCACGTTCCTGAGTCAGAGCCCCGCCGACATCGAAGTCGAGGTGGGGGACGCGCGGCTGCTCCTCGAGCGCGAACAGCGGGAAGGGGTGCGCCAGGACTTCGACATGCTCCTCGTCGATGCATTCAGCAGCGACGCGGTGCCCGTGCACTTGATGACGAACGAGGGGTTCGATCCCTATCTCGCTGCGCTCGCGGACGACGGGATCCTGATCGTGCATCTCTCCAGTCGGCACTTCGAACTCGGTCCGGTGGTCGCGCGGATCGCCGCGGAGAAGGGACTCCCGCACTTGCTGGTCACTTCGGCAAAGCTCCCGGAATACCAGACGCAGGCAGCGGACTGGGCGATCATCACGCGCGATCCGAAGCGGATGAACGAGTTCCGAAACGCCGCCGCGCGGCTCCTCGAGCGGATCGACATGCCGAGGAGCACGTACAAGCTGCGACGGCTCACTCCGGCTGAGCTGGCGTCCGTTCCGCTCTGGACCGACGACTACAGCGACCTCTTCGGCGCGCTCCGCTGAGCGCGCACCGAGTCAGCGGACCGAAGTGAGCCCTTCGGTCTCCTCGGGCGTCGTGAGGGCGAGGCCCATTTCGGGGATGGGAATCCAGGTCGTCGCCTCCTGGTGGTGTCGGATGTAGTCCGTCACCGCCGGGATCGTCGCGATCCGCTCGATGTACGCGTCGAGCTCCGGGTACTCCTCGACGAAACACTCGCGGTCGAAGGATTTGTACCAGTTGCAGAGCACGTTGAACGCGTGGAGGTCCGCGACCGACAGGCGGCTGCCGACCATGAAGCCGCTCTGCGCTTCGTTCGCATCGAGGTAGGCCTGGAATCCGTTCAGGTGATTCCGGTACCCGTCACCGGAGATCCCCCACTCGCCCTCGCCGCGAAAGGCAGCCAGCCGATCCCGCACCACGTCAGGCGGTACGTTCAGGCGCGCGTTCACGGTCAACAATCCGTTCCAATGGAAGAGCGCGTCGTACGCGTGCGCCATCACCTCCATCGCGGCGAGTCGCTCGAGCGGCGAGTCGCCGATCCACCCGTGCTGCTCGGCCAGGTGCATCAGGATCACGTTGCTCTGGTTGAGTCGCAGTGCGCCATCGACCCAGAGGGGGAGGTGTCCGTTGTGGACCCGCGGCTTCAGCATGAAGCGTTCATCCGCGTCCTGCGCCGACCATTCGATCAGGCTCAGGCGGACGAAGTCGTAGTCGACGTTCGCAAGGTGGAGAAGGCAGTGGATCGGCCAGCCGATGCCCATGACGTCGAGGTAGACGAGGGTCGGCATTTCGGACGGCCCAGCCATGAGCGCGTCCAGCCGGTCCGCCAGCTCGCGAAGTCGCGGCGGGAGGACGTCAGTCATTCGGCCCCAGGTCCTCGAGCAGGCGTTCGCGAATCGGGGGTGCCCAGCGTGCGTAGCCCTCGGCGTTCAGGTGCGTGCGATCCCAGGCGAGGAGCGCGGGGTCGGCCGAGCCGTCGGACCGGGAGAGCGGTTCGCTGGCGGCGAGGTAGTGGAGGTCGGCGTCGGCTTCGCATTCGGCGCGGACGAGCTCGAGGAAGGGTTCTCGTGGACCGGGCTGTCGAGAAGGTCGGAGCTCGAGGTAGTAGATCGGCAGCGTCGGCCACTTCCCACGAATCAGCGCGATCAACGCGCGGAAGTCTTCGAAGGCTTCCGGCGGCGTACGCAGCGTGTTGCCGGGGACGTCGTTCAGCTCGTTGCCTCCCGCGTGGATCACGATCGCCCGCGGCGAGTAGGGCAGGATGATCCGGTTGGCGTGGTGGACCAGATCGGAGAGTCGCGCACCCCCGAAGCCGCGACGGAACACGGTGAGCGGCGCCATCGCGCGATCGAGGTCGTCCCAGAACCGGATGCTCGAGCTGCCGACGAAGAGGATCGCACCGTCGGGAGGCGGTCGTTCCTGGTCCGCACTTTCGAACGCCCCGATCTCGGGCTCCCAGACGGTCGGATCCGGCGAGAACGTGCGGCCGATCTCGAGCCAGAAGATCCGGCCGCCGATCGCGACGAGGATCACGAGGGCCCCGATTGCCGTGCGGAGGAGGAGTCTACGGCTCATGCGCGGAAAGCCTGCCGCAGCGGGGGGGCGCGCGCTATGCGCGTCGCGCGCGACATCGATCGCGGACTCCACGTTCCCCCCACCGGGTTGCCCTGACGCGTGAGAGCGCCGAGACTCCCGTCCGCCGAGGTGACGCGTTGCGCATCCGCGCGCGTTCGTCGCAGCCGCCCGATGCAGCACGCCTCGCAGCGCCCCGTTTCCCAAGGTCCGATCGAATGCAGCCCCTACGAGTTCTCCACGAGAGCGTCGTCCGCGACGAAGAGATCGACGCCCTCGGCCACATGAACGTCCGCCACTACGGCGAACGCGCGCTCGCCGCGACGTCGCGCCTCGTCGGCGCGCTGGACCTGCCGGGTCTCGACGTCGAAGACGTGACGCCGGGGGTGTACGACCTGCCGCGTCTATACACGCGGTACCAGCGCGAGCAGCTCGCGGGGGCGCCCCTCGAAGTCTGGGGCGGTCTGCTCGACGTGACCGAGCGCGGGCTCCGCTTCTACCACGAGCTGCGGAACCCCGCGCGCGAGGAGATCGCGTCGACGTTCATGCACGACGTGTGCTTCCCGAACGCCGACCTCGAGGAGCCGCCGGTCCTCGAGCCCGCGGTCGTCGAGGAGCTGCAGGCCCAGCGGGTGGAAGTGCCGGAGCACGGTCGCCCGCGCTCGATCGATCTCGACGCGAGCACGAAGGCACCGACCCTCGAAGAAGCGCTCGAGCAGGGCATGGCGATGCGCCGCCCACGCCTGATCGAACCGGAGCTCTGCGACGAGACCGGTCGCGTCACCGCCGCGCAGCGCCCCTTCGTCATGTGGGGCGGCGAGCCCCTCGATGGCAGCGAGCCCGGACCGCCGGTCTACGACCTCGAGGGCGGCGGCCGGATGGGCTGGGCGAGTCTCGAGATGCGCTCCGTCCGCCTCGGCCCGCTGCGGGCGGGCGCCCGCGTCCAGAGCTTCGGCGCGCCGGTCGAGATCAACAAGAAGACCAGCTGCCATCGATTCTGGATCTTCGACCTCGACACTGGCAAGCCCCTGCTCGCGAACGACGTCGTCGACATCGCTCTGAACCTCGACGAGCGTCGCGCGATGGAGATCCCCGACCGGTATCGCGCGGACCTCGAGCGGCGCCTGCGGTCGGATCTCCGTTAGGTCGCCGTCGTCGGCCTACTGCTCGCCGACCGAGACGAGCAGCTCGACGGTCTCTGCGTCGACCCCCGCTTCTTCGAGGACTTCCCGCGTGTGAGCGGTCAGGTCCGGCGCGGGAAGCGTCCCGTGCATGTCATGCTCTGACAGCCGGAACGGGGGGGCCACGCTGTCGAAGGTCCCGTGCTCGGGGTGCTCGATCGTCGAGAATACCCCGTTCGCGCGGGTCTTCGCGTCGGTCACCGCTTCGAGGACCGTGCGCGCCGGAGCGCAGATCACCTTTTTGCCCTCGAGCGCGGCGCTCCATTCGGCGAGGGTCTTCGTGCGGAACGTCTCGTCGAGGGACTCGACGAGCTCGCGATTGTACTGGAAGCGCAGCTTCGGATCGTTGAAGCGCTCGTCTTCGAGGAGATCCGGGCGCCCGATCGCCGCAGCGAAGGACTTCCGATAGATCGTGGAGTCGATCATCACCAGCAGCAGCCAGCGGCCGTCGGCGGTCGGGTAGTGGTTCCAGAGCGGGTTGCGCGGCGCGCGTCGGTCGTGTCGCGGAGGCGGCTGTCCGGTCGCGAGGGCCTGACCGGTGTCGCTGCCGCCGACGTAGAACCCGACCTGCTGCAGGTTCACGTCGACGACCTGACCCTTGCCCGTGCGGTCGCGCTCGCGAAGCGCCGCGAGGATGCCCGTCGTCATCGACAGCGCCGCGCAATGGTCGCCCACGGCCGGTCGGAAGAAGGCCGGCGGCGAATCCGGGTCGCGTTGTTGATCCATCATGCCGGTGAGGGCCCAGAAGCAGGTCTGGTCGAAGCCGGGGTCGTCCGCCTGCTCGCCGTCGGGAGAGAAGCCGCCGAGCCGCGCGACGATCAGCGCCGGCTGCTTCGCGCGCAGGGCGTCGAGATCGAGGCCGAGCTTCGCGAGCCGGCCGGGCAGGGTGTTGGTCATCAGGATGTCGGCCTTCGCGATCAGCTGCTCGAGCGCGTCGATCGACTGCGGCAGCGCCATGTCGAGGGCGAGCGAGCGTTTGCCGCGGTTGTCCATCTGATAGTTGGAGCTCAGCGGGAAGTCGCTGTCGTAGCCGTTCCGTTTCGGCGTCGCGAAGCGATAGAAGTCGCCCCACGGCACCTCCACCTTCACGACGTCGGCGCCGAGATCGACGAGGAGCGTCCCGGCGGCCGGCACGGCGGCGTAGTTGGCGATTTCGACTACGCGGATGCCGTCGAGGGGTCCGGGCATGGATGGGGCTCTCCTGTTGGCGCTCTCCGGGGCAGCGAGCGCGGCGGATTCTAGGAGAGCTGCCCGGTGGCGTCGCGTCGGCGTCCGATGGTCCTGAACCCGAGTCCCCCGATCGGTCCCTTGACGGAGTCCGTCCGACCGAACGACCCTTCAGGGGTATTCGGAGACCAGGAGGCGCCCCATGTCCCAGACTGCTCTACACCGGCCGACCACCCACAGCGAGCTGCTCGTGAACTCGCTCCGCCGCTGGCCGAATCGCGAGGCGTTTCGGCAGGACGGCGTGAGCTGGACCTACCGCGAGACCGAGGCGCGTCTCGCGCGCTTCGTTCGCGTGCTGGTCGACAAGGGGCTCGGCCGTGGGCAAGGCGTCGGCGTCCTGTCCCCGAATCGCCCGGAGGTGTGGCTCTCGCAGGCTGGCGCCGGCCTCGCCGGGGGTCGTTATTCGGCACTCCATCCCATGGGCTCTTTCGGTGATCACGAATACGCATGCAACGAGGCCGAGCTCAAGATCCTGCTCGTCGATCCGGGCTACGCGGAGCGCGCGGCCGAGCTGCTCGAGAAGTGTCCGGCGGTCGAGACGGTGCTGACATTCGGTCCGTCGGACGTCGCGGAAGACGTGAACGCGCTCGTTGACGCCTATGGCGCGGCGACCCTCGACGGCGGGCCGAACGGGCCCGAAGACACGTCCTGGCTCCTCTACACGGGCGGCACGACCGGCGTCCCGAAGGCGGCGGAGCTGCCGGAAGCGGCCGTCGCGAGCATGGCGTTCTCTGTCTCGAGCGGCTGGGACCTGCCGAAGGAGCGCCGCTACCTCGCCTGCGCGCCGATCACCCACGCGGCGGGCATGCTGATCACGCCGACGCTGATGGCCGGCGGGACGGTCGTCCTGCAGAATAGCTTCGATCCCGAGCGCTGGCTCGCGGACATCGTGACGGAGCGGGCGACGTTCGGCCTGCTGGTGCCGACGATGATCTACGCCGTCCTCGATCATCCGAAGCTCGAGGCGACGGATTTCAGCGGTCTCGAAACGATCATGTACGGCGCTTCGCCGATGTCCCCGGCGCGGCTGGTCGAAGGCATCGAGCGGATCGGCCCGGTCTTCGCGCAGCTCTACGGCCAGACCGAGTGCGGCGGGATCGCGACGAGTCTCTGGCGCGAGCACCACGACGTGTCGCGGATGGAACGACTCTCGAGCTGCGGAATCGAGATGCCCGGCGCGCGCGTGGCGGTGCTCGACGACGACGGGCGCGAGCTGCCGGACGGCGAAGCGGGCGAGATCTGCGTGCAGGGTCCGAGCGTGATGCGGGGCTACTTCAAGCAGCCCGAGCTCACGGCGGAAACGCTCGTGGACGGATGGCTGCGAACGGGCGACATGGCGGTCCGGGACGACGAGGGCTTCTTCACGATCGTCGACCGCAAGAAGGACATGATCGTGTCCGGTGGGTTCAACGTCTTTCCGCGCGAGATCGAGGACGTGCTGACGACGGACCCGAGCGTCTCCGTCGCCGCGGTGATCGGCGTGCCCGACGAGAAGTGGGGCGAGGCGGTGAAGGCGGTCGTCGTGTCGCGCCCCGGTGAGAACGTCGATGCCGAGGCGCTGATCGCGCTCGTGAAGGATCGCAAGGGCAAGGTCTACGCCCCGAAGAGCGTCGACGTCGTCGAGGCGCTGCCGCTCACCGCGGTGGGCAAGCCCGACAAGAAGGCCCTGCGCGCCGAGTATTGGGGGGAGGCCTCGCGCGGCGTGAACTGAGGCGTGACATCGGGTCTCGGCCGGATTATACGACTGGATAATCGAATAGTTCAAGTGTATAACTTCGGTAACGAGGAGGACGCGATGATCGCCTTGGTGACGGGAACGACCGGCGGCTTCGGATCCGTTCTCGCGAGTACGCTCGCGGAGGCGGGGCTGACCGTCTACGGCACGGGCCGGAATCCCGCAGAAGCCGACGGCCCGGTGCGGATGATCCCGATGGACGTCTCGAGCGACGACTCCGTCGCAGAGGCGATCCGACGCATCATCGATCGCGAGGGGCGCCTCGACGTGGTCGTGAACTGCGTGAACGAGATGGTGGTCGGGACGATCGAGGAGCAGACGGCGGCCGAGGTCGCGCGCGTCTACGACACGAACGTCTTCGGCGCACTGCGAGTCTGGCAGCAGGCGCTGCCCGTCATGCGCAAGCAGGGCGAGAACGGAGAGGGGCTGCTCGTGAGCATGAGCTCCCTCGGCGGGCTCCTCGCGGTGCCGACGATGAGCGCGTACACGAGCTCCAAGTTCGCCCTCGAAGCCATGAGCGAGGCGCTCCATCGAGAGCTGCGCGGCACCGGGATCGACGTCGTGATCATGCAGCCGGTCGCGATGAAGATGGACCGGCCGGCGACGGGCTCGCATCTGCAGACGGTGGCCGGCGTCGGCGAGGGTTCCCGGCGCCTGAAGATGCTCGACAAGATGCACGCGGACACCGAGGCGAGCGGACTCACGCCGGAGGCGGTGGCCCAGCGCGTGCTCGAGCTGATCCGCGGAGGCAAGCGATCGCTTCGGGTTCCGATGGACCGCGCGAAGCCGCTCTCGGTGGTGAAGCGGCTCGCGCCGCAGGACCTGATCGACCGGATGATCGACGGATTGCTAAGCTGACCTCGGGAGGCAGCGAGATGCAGGCGGCGATCCGCTACGGACTCCAGCCGACCCTGCTCGCCGTCTCGCTCGCGATCTGGGCGTGGATTCCCGAGACCGAGCTCGCGCTCGTCACGGCGCTGTTCTTCTCGCACGTGACGATCGCGCTCCTCGAGGCCCGGCGGCCGACGCGACCGGAGTGGCGCGTCGAGACGCCCTTGCGCGTCGGACACGTCGTCGCGTTCGTGGTCCTGCTCGGGGTGGGCGGCGTGGTCGGTGAGTTCTACGGCGGGACCTTGTCGCCGTTGCTCGCGGAGCTTCGCGCGACGGCGGGACTCGACTTCTGGCCTCACGAATGGCCGGCCCTGGCGCAGCTCGCGATCGTGTTCTTCGCGAGCGAGTTCGTCTGGTACTGGATGCATCGCGCCGAGCACCGCTGGCCCCGCGTCTGGCGCGTCTCGGGCCACGGTGCACACCACGCCTTCAAGAAGTTGAACGGGTTGAACGCGGGGCTGAACCACCCGCTCGAGCTCTTTCTCCTCTTGCTCCCGTCGGCGGTGATCGAGTTCCTTTTCGGGGTCGGTTCGGCGGCGGGTGGCGCTGCGATCCTGCTCGGGACCCAGGCGGCGGTCGCGCACGCGAACCTCGACCTGAACTCTCGAGGCATCGGCTGGCTGCTCACGACGAACCGCTTCCACATCCACCACCACTCGGTCGTGCTGGACGAGAGCAACACAAACTACGGCTGCGCGGTGATCCTCTTCGATCGCGTCTTCGGCACGTTCTCGGACGCGGAGACGCGCGAGACCGGGACCGGGCCGACGGAGCCGGACATGTGGCACAAGTTCATCATGCCCTTCGTGGAGCCCGAGGACACGGCGACCGCGCCGGGCGGATCGCCTGGCTGAAGGCCGCCTAACGCCGTTCGCGACGCGCGGAGCGCGGAGCGCGACAGCCACGCCAGCCCGAGTCCGAGGAGACAGCCGGTCCCCGGTTCGGGGATCGTCGCGACCCAGGCGAACTGCGCGGCCGCGTCGGTCGTGCCGAGGCCGACGATCACGCGACCGTCGTCCGAGATGCCCGTCGCGTGGGTCAGCTCGAGACCACCGAGGTCGAGACCGAAGGCGGCGAAGAGCACCTCGAGATCGTGCACCTCGCCCGACGCATCCCAGAGCACCGCGCGTTCGCGATCACCTTCGCCGAAGGACCAGCCCACCGCGACATCTGCGTCCCCGGACACGCCGAAGGCGGAGCCGCCGTAGCGCCCACCCGGCAGATCCGGCAGCGCGCTCATGACGCCGTCGCGCCAGCGGAACGGCGTCGAGCCCGGATCCGTGCTCGTCCAGCCGACGATCGTGCTGGCGTCGGCGGAGATGGACCATGCCTGGCTCGCGTCGTTGCCGCCCGGGAGGTCTCCGACACTCGTCATCACGCCGTCTTCCCATCGGAAGGCTTCCATCGACGTCGTCGTGGACGACGACCAGCCGACCGCGACGCGTCCGTCTGCGCTGATGTCGAAGGCGGCGCCTCGCCCGTTTCCGCCGGGCAGGGTGCCCAGGAACTCCGGACCCGTCGCGGCGTCCTGCCGGTAGAGATAGGGCGAGTCGTTCCACGATCCGACGGCGACGGCGCCGGTCTGATCGAGCGCGTGGGGGAAGAAGCCCTGATAGGCGGGGTCGTCGCCGAGATCGGTGAGTTGGTCCGAGTCTCGGTGGTAGACGAAGCCGGCCGGTGCGCTGCCTGCCGCCGCGCCCCGCGCGACCCGACCGTCGCCCGACGGGATCAAGGGGCCGATCCACCCGGTCGGGTCGGGGAGCTCGACCAGGATGTCGCCGCTGGCGCGATCACGCAGGCGCGTCGTTCCCTCGACGATCTCCGCGGACGGCGCGACCGATCGATTCGAAGACGTGCCGATCGTGTTGCCGTCGGCCGATACGACGATGCCGACCCGCGAGTTCGTCTCGAGCACCGAGAAGCCCGCCTGGGCGAACGAGGCCTGCGTCGACGCGGAGAGGAGGATCGTCGTCGCGAAAAGGAGCAGGACGGAGGAGCGCTGCATAACACCATCGAAATCGGGTCTCGAATCGAGACCGCAGTTCGACGGTGAGTGGCAGCACCTGTCCGAAAATGTCGCGCGAAGTCGGCCGCTCGGCACGATCGCGAGCGGTCAGTTCTCCTCGAGGTGGTCGACGAGAAGTTGCGTGAACGCTGCCGGTGCTTGATCCGTCACGAAGTGCCCGATCCCCGGGAACACCTCGAATCGATAGGGCGCGTCGACGAACTCCGCCGTGCCTTCGGCGGCCGGCCGACCGACCGTGGCGTCTGCGTCACCCCAGCCGAAGAGCGTCGGCACGACGACGCGCGGGACGTCCTTCGCGGCGAGGCCCGCGTCGGGGAGTGCCCGGTACCAGTGGATGGCCGCATCGAGTGCCGCGCGCTCACCGAGGGTCTCGAGGTAGACCGCGGCGTCCGCCTCGGAGACGCCCTGACGCGCGAGTGCCGCTCGCAACCCCGCGCAGTCGTCCGCGAGCAGCTCGTCGGTCGCTTCGGCGCGCTGGAACGAGCGGTGATGGCTCGACCCCTCTCGCTGTTCGGATGCAGCGCTCGCGCGCGCGAAGGCCGCGGGGTGCGGGCGGGACAGGACCGCGAGGGAACGCACGCGATGGGGATACAGCGCGACGGTGGTCCACGCGAGATGTCCGCCCCAATCGTGCCCGACGAGGTGAAAGCGATCCGCGCCGAGGGCGTCCGCGAAGCCGAGGACGTCCTCGAGCAGACGCTCGATCCGGTATGCCTCGATTCCGTCGGGTCGGGCGCCGGGCGAATAACCGCGCTGGTCCGGCGCGACGGCGCGAAAGCCCGCGGCCGCGAGCGCAGGCAGCTCGTGTCGCCAGGTGTGGCGCGTCTGGGGGAAGCCGTGGAGCAGCAAGACCAGGGGCGCGTCGGCCTCACCGGTCTCAGCCGCGCGGAAGCGAAGTTCGCCGATCCGGAGCTCGCTGTGCGTCGCGTCGGACATCGGGTATCAGCGCTCGGTGACGCGCATCGCCGGCAGGAAGACCGGCGGCGCCATCGCCTCGAGCGCCTCGAGGAGCGCTTCGTTCGGCTCGCCCAGCAGGGTGAGCTTCTTCATTTCGCGACAGGTCGCGAGCTCCTCGCCGAAGCGCGCGTAGTTCTGGAAGTGGAAGAGGATCGCGTCCGAGTCCGCATAGCGTTCGACGACCCGTGCCTCGCTCTCGTCCTCGTTCAGGAACCAGTCGTAGGCGAGGAGTCCGGGCTCCGTCGCGCCGCAGTGTTCGATCACCCGACCGACGACCTCCCGTAGGGCGTCGGCGCGGCCCGGCAGGATCTCGGACTCGACGAGGACGACGATTTCGTGGTTCATGGGGGGACGCTAGCGCGCCGCGGGACCGGGCCGCGTGCGCCGATCGACCCCCTCGACGCTCGACCCTACGCCCAGCGCTCGACGACGTCGCGCGGACAGCGCATCCGTTCGTCCGCCACGACCGCGCCCGTCGCGCAGCCCCCGGCGAACACGTACCCGCGGTCGAGATCCGCGACCGCTTCGCGCATCGCCGTTTCCATCGCGCCGGCGTCGATCTTGTGGATCCGTCGGTGGGGCACGCCGGCCATCACGGCGCGACCGGTCGCCCTCGCCAGCGCCCCCATCGTGGGATTGCCTTCGCCCCGGTCGTCCCAGGAAAAGAGATTGATCGGGTAGTCGTGGAAGCGCTCCGCCGCGATGTCGTTGCCGCATATGTGCAGCGCGCGGATCGGCGCGTCCTGGATACGCTCGAGCACCCAGAGATCGTGCGGGACGCCGAAGCGCGCGTACACCTCGGCCGGAACGAGGTCGAGGCTCGTCCAGGGCAGCGGCGCGAAGAACACGCCCGTCGCCCCCCGATCGAGCGCGTCGAGGGTGTGCGCGAGGATCGTCTCGCGAATCGCCTCGAGCGCGCGATCGAGGCCTTCCGGGTTCTCTTCGGCATAGGCGAGCAGCGGCTGCTGTGCGCCTCCCGTCAGCAGGCCGGCGACCGCGAGGGGCGAGAAGACGGTGTGGATCAGGTCGACCTCGTGGCCGACCGCCTTCACCACGGTTTCGATCGCTTCGAGTTGTTCGAGAAGGGCGGGGTGCTTCGCGTCGGCGGGCTCGATCCGGTCGAGGTCCGCGGGCTCCTGCACGACGGCGTGCAGCACGCGCTGGAACTTCTGCTCCGAGGGTGGCTCGTAGCGATTGCCCCAGGCCTCGGGCAGATAGCTCCAGCGGCAGTTCAGCTTGATCAGGTCCCAGTCGAAGCGCGCGTAGAGGGAGAGCGTCTCGTCTGCGAGATCGGCGGCGGACCACTCGCGCAGGAAGTTGTGTCGCCAGAGACTGATCGGCGGACGATCGACGTCCTCCCCGGCGATCGCGGCGGCAAGGCGCTCCTTGCTCATGCTCATACAGGTCTCCTCAGGTCGCCGCGCGACCCGTCCGCTTCTTCGTTCGGCGTCGGCCCGGACCCGCCGCCCACGTGAGCTTGCTCGGCTCGATCGGCTCGCCGTGGTCGTCGACCGCGAGGAGCGCGGCGACTTCGCGCTGCGAATCGCTCTCCCGGGCGACGAGGGGCACGTCGCCCTCGCCGAAGACCCACTTGTCGGACCAGAGCCGCATCGCCGTCAATACGATCCACAGGTCGCGGCCCTTCTTCGTGAGGCGATAGGCATAGCGTTCACCAGGCTCGGGCAGGCGTTCCTTCTCGAGCACACCGTTCTCGACGAGTTTTCGCAAGCGGCCGCTCAGGATGTTCTTCGCGATCCCGAGACTCTCCTGGAATTCGGAGAAGCGCGTCTTTTCGAAGAAGGCGTCGCGCACGATCAGCAGCGTCCACCAATCGCCGACCTGCTCGAGGGCCTGGGCAACGCCGCAGTTCATCTCTTCGAAACGTTTTCGGGACATCGCGCGCTCGCTGCCTCCACTCGTCTACAGGTTGCGTTACAAAACCTTATCTACTAGGGTCGGTTCCGACAACCCCGCCGCCGACTTTCGGCGAAATGAAAGACCCCTTCATGTCCGAGCTGTCCGAGCTGTCCGAGCTGTCCGAGCTGTCCGAGCCGTCCGAGCTGTCCGTCGAGTTCCACTTCGATTTCGGAAGTCCGAACGCGTATCTCAGTCACCTGGTGATCCCCGGGATCGACGAGCGAAGCGGCGTGAAGTTCCGCTACGTCCCCGTCCTGCTCGGCGGTCTCTTCAAAGCGACCGGGAATGCATCGCCCGCGGTGACCCTCGCCGGGATCAAGAACAAGGGCGCCTACCAGGCGCTCGAGATGGAGCGCTTCCTGAAGCGCCACGCGATCACGCGCTTCGAACGCAATCCGCATTTCCCCGTCAACACGTTGCAGATCATGCGCGGCGCGATCGCTGCGCAGCGCCTCGACTGCTTCGCGCGCTACGTCGACGAGGTATATCGGCACATGTGGGCCGACCCGAAGAAGATGGACGACGCCGACGTGATCCGAGCGGCCTTCGACGAGTCGGGCTTGCCGACCGACGCGCTCTTCGACGGCATGCAGGACCCGGAGATCAAGGCCGAGCTGATCGCGAACACCGACGCGTCGGTGAATCGCGGCAACTTCGGCTCACCGACCTTCTACGTGGGCGACGAGATCTTCTTCGGCAAGGACAAGCTCCGCGACGTCGAGGAAGAGATCGAAGCCCAGCGCGGGTCGACCTGACCGGCTCCGCTTCATCACGCGCCTCATCCCCATTCAGGAGGAACACGACATGAAACCCGTCTGTCTCGTCATCGGCGCCGGCGCCGGAATCGGCGGCAACGTCGGCAAGCGCTTCGCCCGGGAGGGCTATCACGCCGTGCTGTGTCGACGGAGCGACGAAGAAGGCCTCGAGAAGCTCCTGAAGGACATCGAGGCCGAGGGCGGAACCTCCAGCGGATACCTCCTCGACGCGTCGAAGCCCGACACGATCGAGGACCGGGTCGCCGCCATCGAAGCGGAAGTCGGCCCGATCGAGGTCGTGCTCTTCAACCTCGGTGCGCAGATCGGCAATCGTCCGCTCGCGGCGACCTCCTACAAGCAGTTCGAGCTCGGCTGGCGCCTCGCGACCTTCGCGCTCTTCCGGGTGGCGAGCGCGGTGTGCCCCGCGATGGAGGAGCGCGGCAAGGGCACGATCCTGGTGACGTCGGCGACGGCGGCGATGCGCGGGAACGCCGGTCAGCATTCCCACGCGGCGGCGATGGGTGGACGCCGCATGCTCTGCCAGACGCTGAACGCCGAGTTTGCGTCGAAGGGGATCCACGTCGCGCACGTCCTGATCGACGGCGCGGTCGACGCACCGGACACCCTGGGCAAGCTGCTCGGGCCGGAGCGCTTCGAGCAGCTGCGGGACGCGCGGGGCCGCGAGAAGGACGGGCTGATGCTTCCCGCCGAGATGGCGGAGACCTACCTTCACATCGCGCAGCAGCATCGCTCGTGTTGGACGCACGAGATCGACCTGCGCGCCTTCTCCGATACCGCGTGGTGGAACCACGACTAGCGTCGGGTCGCCATTGCCATTGACCTCTCGAGCGCCGAAGCTGGAGACGATGTGGTTCAATCACGACTAGCAGGAGCCTCGACAGATGAAGATCGCGATCTCGATCGGCAGCGCCTACTACGACGGTGAAGACTGGGAGGACATGCTCGAGTTCGTCGAGGCTGCGGACGGCATGGGCATCGACTCGGTCTGGTCCGCGGAAGCCTGGGGCATGGACGCCGTCGTCGCGCTCGGCGTGATCGCCGGGCGGACGAAGAACATCCAGCTCGGCACGGGCATCATGCAGATCAGCGCGCGGACCCCGGCTTCGACGGCGATGACCGCGCTCTCGCTGAACCGGGTCTCGAACGGGCGCTTCAAGCTCGGGCTCGGCGCGAGCGGACCGCAGGTGGTGGAGGGGTTGCACGGCGCGCCCTTCGCGAAGCCCCTCTCGCGCATGCGTGAGTACGTGGACATCGTGCGACAGGCGACCCGTGGCGAACGTGTCCAGATCGACGGCGAACACTTCGTGCTCCCGCGCCCCGGCGGCGAAGGCAAGGCGCTCCGGCTGTCGATGCCGCCGTCCCAAGTCCCGATCTATCTCGCGACCCTCGGCACGAAGTCCCTCGAGCTGACCGGGGAGATCGCGGACGGCTGGCTCGGAACGTCCTTCATCCCGGAGCGCGCCGACGCGCACCTCGACCACATCCGGAAGGGGGCCGAGCGCGCCGGTCGCAGCCTGTCCGACATCGAGATCGAGGTGAACTCGGTGTTGATGGTCTCCGACGACGTCGAGGGGCTCCTCGACCGCGCGCGTCAGGGCATGGCCTTCACCCTCGGCGCGATGGGTTCGGCGAAGACGAACTTCTACAACGACGCGTTCTGCCGAAGCGGTTGGGAAGAAGTGTCGAAGGAAGTGCAGGGGCTCTGGATCGGTGGGGACAAGCGCGCCGCGATCGCCGCGGTCCCGGACGAGATGCTCCTGCAGGCCTACATGATCGGGACAGAGGACCGCGTCCGCGAGCGGATCCGCGCGTTCCGCGACGCGGGGGTGCAGGTCTTCCGGCTCGCGCCGCAGGGCAAGACGTCGAAGGAGCGGATCGCGAACCTCGAGTACCAGGCGGACCTGATCCGGTCCGAGACCGCGTGACGCGCTAGCTTCGACGCACTCGATCGGAGGTCCCCGATGGCAGCAACGGCCGAGCGGCCGCGCAGCGCGATTTCCTACGACGACGCGCTCGCGTACGCGCGCGAAACACCGCTCGAGGTGCTCGACCCCGCGCGCTGGGATCTCTTCGAGCACGACGTGGTCCTCGAGGCGCTCGGGCGCATGCGTCGCGAAGCGCCGGTGCATCTCTGTCCGGACAGCGTGTACGGCCCGTACTGGTCGGTGACGCGCTGGCAGGACATCCGCGACGTCGAGCTCGACCCGGCGACCTGGTCCTCGGACGCGACCGTCACGCTGCTCGAGCCCGAACGGTTTCCGCTCGAGACGCCCAGCTTCATCACCATGGACGGCCCCGAGCACGATCACCAGCGGCGGATCGTTCGACCCTCGGTGTCGCGCGCGAACCTCCGCAACCTGGAGCCGACGATCCGCGAACGCGCCGGCGCCATGCTCGACGCGCTGCCGGTCGGGGACGACTTCGACTGGGTCGACCGCGTGTCGATCGAGCTGACGACGCAGATGCTCGCGACGCTCTTCGACTTCCCGTTCGAGGAGCGCCGCAAGCTCACCTGGTGGTCGAACGTGATGACCGGCGGGACTGCCAACGGCGTCGTCGAGACGAAGCAGCAGCGCAAGGACGAGCTGCTCGACTGCCTCGCGTCGTTCCAGGAGATCTGGGACGACCGGGCGGGGCGCGCGCCCGCGAACGACTTGATCTCGATGCTGGCTCACGCCCCGGAGACGGCGGACATGCACGAGCGCCCGATGGAGCTGCTCGGGAACGTGATGCTGTTGATCGTCGGCGGGAACGACACGACGCGGAATTCGATCACCGGCGGCGTGCTCGCGCTCAACCGCTTCCCCGATCAGTTCGAGAAGCTGCGCGCGAACCCCGACGTGATCCCGAACCTCGCGCACGAGATCGTGCGCTGGCAGACGCCCCTGGCGTACATGCGCCGGACCGCGACGAAGGACACCGAGCTCGGCGGCCGGAAGGTTCGCGCGGGCGACAAGCTCGCGATGTGGTACCTCGCCGCGAACTACGACGAAGACGTCTTTCCGGACGGCGAGAAGCTCCTGATCGACCGCCCGAACGCGAAGGCGAACCTTTCCTTCGGGTTCGGGACCCATCGCTGTATGGGAGAGCACCTCGCGTTGATGCAGCTGCGTGTCCTCTGGGAGGAGATCCTCGCACGCTTCTCCCACGTCGAGGTCGTCTCGGACCCGATCCGCACGCGCTCGAGCTTCGTGCGGGGCTACCAGGAGATGCGCGTCCGGGTCCACCCGAAATGAGCCGTCTGCTCGGTCCGATCCGCCAGAACGGCTATGTCGTGCACGACATCGAGTCGGCGATGAAGCATTGGGTGGAAGTGATGGGTGTCGGCCCCTGGTTCTACTTCGAGCGCGCGCCGGTCTCGAACTTCCGGTACCGCGGCGAGCCGTCCGACATCGACGTCAGCATCGCCCTCACGAACTCCGGCCCACTCCAGATCGAGCTGATCCAACAGCGCAACGATGCGCCCTCCGGCTATCTGGACTTCCTCGCCGCCGCGGGCGAGGGGCTGCAGCACGTCGCCTACTGGACCGAGGACTTTGACGCCGAGCTCGCCCGCGCGAAGGAGCGCGGCGCGGTCGAGCTCCACTCGGGCCAGAGCGGCGGACCGGATGGCCGCTTCGTGTACTACGAAACGACCGGGCATCCGGGCACGGTGATCGAGGTTTCGGAGGTGAGCGGCGCGAAGGGGCGCTTCTTCCAGAAGATTCACGAGATCGCATCGGATTGGGACGGCGCAGAACCGATCCGGCCGGTCGGCGGCTGAACGCGCGAGCGCGCGAACGAGGACCACGCATGGGCTACGAGCAGATCACGACCGAGCTGGACGACGGCGTCCTCACGATCACGCTGAACCGACCCGAGAAGCTGAACGCCTGGACGCACACGATGATCAGCGAGATGGCGGACGCGATCACGCGCGGGAACGACGACGACGACGTCGGGGCCTTCGTCGTCGCCGGGGCCGGTCGCGCGTTCTGCGCCGGCGCGGACGTGGAGGCGCTGTTCAAGACCCAGGCCGACAGCGGGAAGATCGACCGGGGTCCGTCTGCGTCGGCGCGGTGGGTCGACCTCGTCCGCGAGTCGAAGCCGATCGTCGCGGCGATCCACGGCATCTGCTTCGGCGTCGGCCTCAGTCAGCTGATGGGCATGGACGCGATCGTCGCAGCCCGGGATGCGAAGCTCAGCTTCCGCTTCATCAAGATGGGACTGATCCCGGAACTCGGGAGCTCACGCTTCCTGGTTGCGCGCGCGGGCTTCGGTCACGCGAGCCGGTTGATGCTGTCCGGGGACACGGTCTCGGGTGAGGAGGCCGCGCGAATGGGCCTGGTCGACGTCGTCGTCGAGCCGGACGCGCTCCTCGAAGAAGCGCGCACGATCGCGCGCTCGATGGGCGTCAACCCGACCTGGGCGGTGCGCGAGGTGAAGAAGCTGCTGACCGAGAACCTGGGCGAGACCGACCTCGACCTCGTCCAGAAGCGCGAGCTGCGGGCGCTCGATCAGGCGTACGAGACGCCGGAGCACCACGAAGCGATCGACGCCTTCATGGAGAAGCGCGAGCCGGACTTCAAGCGCGCGCGAGCCGCGAAACGCTGAGGCGGGCGACCGCCTAACGCGTACTCTGGCCGTCGTCGACCTTGATCACGGTTCCGGTCACGCACTCGGACGCCGGTGAGACGAGATAGAGCAGCGTGCTGTCGAGCTGATCCGGGCGACCGATCCGCTTGCGCGGAAAGCTCCCCGAGAAGTCGCCCATCCGCTCGAGCATTCCGTCCATCATCTCGGACTCGAAGGAGCCGGGCGCGATCCCCGTCACGTTGATGTGGTTGCGAGCCCACTCGACCGCGAGGGTCTCGGTCATGCGCACGATCGCCGACTTCGTGATCGAGTAGAGCGCCGCCCCGATGCCCGCGTAGCTGTAGGCGCCGATCGACGAGATGTTCACGATGCGTCCCGGCTGCTCCACTTCGATCAGACGTCGCGCGACCTCGCAGGCCAGGATGTAGGGTCCGCGCAGATTGGTGTCGATCACCGCGTCGATCAGATCGAGGGACATCTTGTGGGCGCGTTGGGCGTCGGGGATGCCCGCGTTGTTGAGCAGGATCTGCACCGGCGCGCCCAGCATCTCCTCGACCTGGCCCGGCGCGGCCTTGACGGCGTCGCGATCGGTCATGTCGAGGGGGAGCTTCACGCAGACCCCGCCGCGCCCCTCGATCTCCTTGGCCACCTCTTCGAGGCGCTCCAGCCGGCGGCCGGCGATCGCGACCCTCGCACCGGCATCCGCGAGGACGTCGGCGAAGCGGCGGCCGAGGCCGGAGGTGGCGCCGGTCACGAGGGCGACCTGGCCGTCGAGGTCGGTGGGAATCGTGGGCTGGGTCATGGGGGATCTCCTGGCGCGCGTCGGTGCGCAGGGGAGCAGCCTACCTCTGAACGATCCGATCGGGCACCGTCCTGCACGAGACTCGCTGTCCCCACCGCGCTCGACCGCGTGAGCCCGGACCGAGTATCCGAGGTCGTAGCTCGCTCCCCGGAGCGCGCGCACCCATCAGCCCCGCCCCAGATACGGCTGCGTGAGCGGCAGGACCACCGACGACAGCACGTTGGTGCCGGGCGCCATGGTGACCATCGAGAGCGCCGCCTGGCCGATGTCCTCGAGCGGAACCATCCCCTCGGCGTCGGCGACCTGGTCGAGCATGCCTCCCCAGATGTCCGTCGGCACGTTGCCGGGATGCAGGACGCTCACGGCGATGCCGTGTTCCCGCGCGTCGAGGGCGAGGGATCGCGTCATGCCTTCGAGACCGAACTTGCTCGTCGTGTAGGCGACCGAGTGCGGCCGGGACATCTGCCCCGAGATGCTGCCGATGTTCAGGATGCGTCCCCGTCCGCGCGGGATCATCTGCTGGAGCGCCTTCCGGGCGCACCGGAAGCACCCGGTCAGGTTGACGCCGAGCACCTCGCGGAAGACCTCCGGCGGCAGCTCATGGGTCGGGCCGGGTCGCGCCATGCCCGCATTGTTCACGAGGATGTCGACCGGCCCGTGGTCGGCGGCCACCGCGTCGAAGAGCGCCTCGACCTGATCGTCCTGGGTGACGTCCGTCTGGATCGCGACGGCGTTCGGGATCTCCTTCGCGGCGGCTTCGAGTCGTTCCTTGCCGCGCGCGGCGAGGATGCACTTCGCGCCCTCGGCGGTGAAGGCCTCGGCGATCGCGCGACCGATGCCGCTGCCTCCGCCCGTCACGATCGCGATCTTTCCGTCCAGCTGTCCCATCTCGATTTCCTCATGTCGTGCCGCGTCGAAGGCGGCCGCCTCCATCCGGTGTCGAGAGGCGGGTCGGTCGAGACGATGTTGCTCATTCGGACGCACCGTGTCGAGGAACTCGGCGTCCCGAAAACTGTCGGCTCCCGCGGGCCGACGATCCGATGCAGCTCGCTGCGGGTCGAGGAGGTTCGTTCGCTCCCCTGCGTGCATGAGGATCGCTGCATTTCGCGCCGTCGTACGCGGAGTACACTGAACCGCGTCCGACCTGCGCCCAGTCATGAGAGGACGCGATGGGTACAGCCAAGCGGTTCTGGAACTGGATGGCCGCTCGCTACGCGCGCCAGCCGATCGCGGACGAAGCGAGCTACCAGCGCAAGCTCGACCTCACGGCCGGCTTCCTGACGCCCGAGGCGCGCATCCTCGAGTTCGGCTGCGGGACCGGCTCGACCGCCGTCGTCCACGCGCCGAAGGTCGCGAGCTACCTCGGCGTCGACATCGCCGAGAACATGGTCGAGATCGCGCGGGGCAAGGCGGCGGAAGCGGGACTCGACAACCTGAGCTTCCAGGTCGGTACTCTCGAGAAGGCGGGGCTTCCGGACGCGAGCTTCGAGGTCGTGCTCGGCCTGAACATACTCCACCTGGTGCCGGATCTGGATCGAACCCTGGCCAATGTGGCGCGCGTCCTCGTGCGCGGGGGGATCTTCGTCAGCTCGACCATCTGTGTCGACGACGTGGAGGGCAGCTTGCGCACCCTCGGTCGAGCGACGCGATTCCTCCCGCTCTTCCCGACGGTCCAGCCTCTCTCGGTCGCGGGCTTCGAGTCGGCGATCGCCGCACACGGCTTCACGATCGAGGACGGTTTCGACCAGGCGCGTGGCGTGGTCTTCCGGATCGCGCGCAAGACGGAACGCTAGGCGCCGGCGCGGAGTTCCTTCGTCACTTCCGCGAGGGTCTGGATCGACTCGGCGGCGACCGGTCCGGGGATGTCCCGGGAGCCGGGGATGACGCGGAGGAAATCGAGGCCCGTGTCGCGGATCGCTTCCAGGCGCGGGATCGCTTCCTCCTTCGGCCCGGCGATGCCGAAGCGGTGGATGAACGCATCGTCGAGCGCCTGGGCGTGGGCGCCGGCGGAGCGCGCGTGGTCGTCCATGTCGTAGCCGTCGCGCAGCTGGCGCGCGGCGTGCTGGACGCGCTCCGGGAGGGCGCCGATGTTCATGCCGTGAAATCCCGAGAAATGGGCGAAGACCGAGACGCTGCCGCGCGCGGCTTCACGCGCGACGTCGCGGTCGGAGTTGATGACGCAGTTGACGTAGGCGCCGTATTTCAGCGCGTCGGGATCCCGTCCCGCGGCCTCGGCGCCCTTCCGCGCCCGCGCGATCGTCGCGGACAGTCGCTCCGGATCGGCGCCGACCGCGAAACAGATGCGATCGGCGCGTCGCGCCGCGAGCTCGATCACCTTCGGGCCGGTCGCGGCGACCTCGATCGGAACGCGGGCGACCTCGACGTCATCGAGCCATTCGATCCGGCTCGGTGTGCCCTCGCGCTCGAGGGTCTCGCCATCGAGATAGGCGCGGAGCCGCTCGACGTAGGTCTCGAACTCGGCGGGAGGAGCCGGTCGTCGTCCGATCTTCGCCATCGACGAGTCTCCGCGCCCGATCCCGAGCACGACGCGACCGCCGCTCATCAGCTGGAGCCCGAGGGCGGCGGACGCGGTCACCGCGGGATCACGACTCACCGGGTTCGTCACGCCGGTGCCGATCTCGATCCGCTCGGTCGCGTTCGCCGCCAGCATCAGCTGGCTCCAGACCTCCGGGGTGAGGCACTGTGTGTCGGCCAGAACGAGGCTGTCGAAGCCGAGCTGCTCGACGTTCTGAGCCATCATCGCCGTCGCGGCGGGCGTCGGAAAGAGCAGGATGCCGATGTCCATCTTCTTCTCCTGAGGCGTGAAACCGCGGGGTCAGCGCAGCGCGTGGATTTCGTAGCTGAGGACGAGACGCTCCTTGTCGAAGCCGCCCTTGCCGACGATCTGTGTCGCGTTCAGCCACGTGTAACGCGCGTCGGTGGTCTCGATCCGGCCCGCGAGGTAGACCGGGTTGGCGCCGGGGGAGGGTTGGCCGGTCTGCTGCTGCACGTCCGCGTCGATCTCGAAGCGCGCACGGTATTCGAGGAAGAGGCTCGCCGGCGCTTCCTCGTCGGTCTCGAAGAAGACGCGGATGTTCGGTTCGGCGATGAGCTCCGTGGCGAGATAGGTCCCGTTCGCCCATCGCGACGTCGCCTGCAGGACCGGTCCCGTCCAGACGACCTTCTCGAAGTTCGTGGCGGATCGCGTGCCACGCGGGCCCGCGTCGATCGAGAAGGATTCAGTCGCGTGGATGTCGAGGCGTCCGAGGGGCGTCAGCTCGAGGGCCATCACTGGCCGCCCGAGGCGCCGTAGCCGCAGGTCATGCCACCGTCGATCACGAGCTCGGCGCCGGTGATGTAGGCCGCGTCGTCGCTGGCCAGGAAGAGGGAGGTCGGCGCGATGTCCTCCGATCGACCGATCCGCGGAATCGGCAGATGGGCGTGACCCGCGTCGAGCATCTCCTGGGTGACGTCGATGTCCGGGACGGCGTCGCGGATCAGCGGCGTGTCGACACCGCCGGGGTGGATCGAGTTGACCCGGATGCCGAGCGCGCCGAGCTCGAGGGCCGCGGTCTTCGTGAGGCCGCGGAGGCCGAACTTGCTCGCCGTGTAGCCGGGGGTGCCGGCACGACCCATGATGCCCTGGATCGAGGAGACGTTGACGATCGCTCCGCCGCCGGTCTCGTGCATGACGGGGGCGGTCGTCTTCATGCCGAGGAAGGGGCCGACGAGGTTGACGTCGAGCACGCCGCGGAACTCCTCGACGGAGCAGTCGACGACGGGCGTGCGCTGCATGATGCCGGCGTTGTTCACGAGGATGTCGAGGCGGCCGAAGTGTTCGACGGCCGCGGCGACGATGCGTTGCCAGTCGGCTTCGTCCGTGACGTCGTGGCGTTCGAAGCGCGCCGCTTCACCGAGCTCGGCGGCCACCGCCGCGCCTTCGTCGTCGAGGAGATCGGTCAGCATCACCTTCGCGCCTTCGGCGACGAAGAGCCGCGCGGTCGCTGCACCCTGACCACGCGCAGCGCCGGTCACGATCGCGACCCTGCCTTCGAGTCGAGCACCCATCTTCGTTCTCCTCTCTTCGGATCCTACGCGTCGCGTTCGGCGTGACCGGTCTCGTACGACGAGAGGTCGTCCTTGTCGATGCGCTCCTTGTAGACCCCGAATCCATGGGGCCACTGGGTCACGATCCTGCCCTCTGCGGAGCGGTAGTAGTCGTTGGCGCCGGCCTGCCACACCGGGACGCTCTCGAGCTCCTGCTGGAGCCCTTCGTTGAACCCGTCCATCACGTCGCGGCGGACGTCGAGCCAGTCGACCCCGGCGCGCTCGACCTCGTCGAGGAGGCGCAACATGTACTCGATCTGGTACTCGAGCATGAGGATGATCGAGTTGCCGCCGTTGGTATTAGGCCCGTAGAGCATGAAGAGATTCGGGAAGCCGCTCGTCGTGACACCGAAATAGGCTTCCGGTCCCTTCGCCCAGGCCTCGTGGATCGACAATCCGTCGCGACCTTCCACGTCGATCACGCTCACGTATTTCTGGGTGTCGAAGCCCGTCGCGAGGATGATCGTGTCGACCTCCCGCTCGCTGCCGTCGTCGCTGACGACGCCCTTCGGCGTGATCTTCGAGACGCCGTCGGTGACGAGCTCGACGTGGGGCTCGTTGAAGGTCTGCAGGTACTTGTTCGAAGCGAGGGGACGCTTGGCGCCGAACGGGTGGTCGGGGGTGAGCTTCGCGCGGAGCTCCGGGTCCTCGACGACCTGCAGGGCCTCCCGTCCCATCTCCTCGGCCGCTTCGAAGAAGCCCGGCTCGAGGTACGTGAGGGACTGCTCGACGACGGTGAACAGGTTCTGCCGACCCTCCTCGAGGAGCTCCGGCTGCGCATGGAACGCCCGGGTCTGATCGGCCGTGTACGGTGCGTTCTCCTTCGGGAGCACCCAGTTCGGGGTGCGCTGGAACACGTGAAGCCGCGAGAGCTCCGGCGCGATCTCCGGAACGAACTGCACCGCACTGGCGGCGCTGCCGATCACGGCAACGCGCTCCCCGGACAGATCCTGTTCGTGATTCCAGTTCGCGGAGTGGAAGATGGTGCCTTCGAAGGTGTCGAGGCCCGGGAAGTCCGGAATCGAGATCGGGCCGAACATGCCGACGGCGCTGACCACGAATTGCGATTCGATTTCAGCGCCGTTCTCGAGCGTGAGTCGCCAATGCGCCCGCGACTCGTCCCACCGCGCCGAGCGGATGCCGGTGCCCAATCGCAGGTGGGGTTCGAGGCCGCGGTCGAAGGCGACCTGCTCGAGGTAGGCCCGGATCTCCTCCTGGGGTGGGAAGGGGCCCGACCAATCGGGATTCGGCGCGAATGAATAACAGTAGAGGGGCGAGGCGATGTCGCACTCGAGTCCCGGGTAGGTGTTGCGCTGCCAGGTGCCGCCGACTCGCGGCTCGCGATCGAAGATCAGGAAATCGTCCTGCCCCTTCTCGAGCAGCTTGATGCCGGCGCAGAGACCGCCGGCGCCAGCGCCGATGATCGTGAAGGTCGTGCGGAGGGGGTCGGGCATGGGGAGTCCTCTGGAGCGTCCAGGCGCGAGTGCGTCCCGGCGAACGAAGGAGGGATAGCCCGCTGGCTCCGCGTTCGCCTACCCCCAGGATCCGGAGCGCTGCGGCGCTCGAACGACGTCTTCGGCTGCGAGACGGGTCAGGGTGCGAACGACGCGATGATCATCGCGTAGTCCATGTAGCCCGTGGGGCGGGTGTTCTGGTAGCCGAGCGTATAGGTCCCCGGGCTCGGGGCGAGCACGTGTCCCGCCAAGACCTTCGACTGGTGGTAGTCGGATTCGGGGACGGTCGGGTAGCCGTCGAGGTCGTGGCCGGCGCCGACGATGGCGGGAATCCCGGCGCCGAGGATCGTGACGCCGCTCATGACGACGCCGGAAGCGGGCGTCGCGAACGCCGCCTGCGCGAGGTTGGGGCCGATCCGGTTCGCCTGCGTCACCTCGCCATCGGTGTAGGTCTGGACGCTTGCGAGTCGGGTGACACCGACCAGCGTCGCGGCGATCAGCCCCTTCTCGTCGGTGCCGCTGAAGCCGTAGTCGATCGCGATCGCCCCGGACTCCCCGGCGAGTACCGGCAGATAGAACATCTCGGTCGAGAGCGTGTCGAAGTAGGTGACCTCCATCGACGAGACGTGCATCATCTGCCGCCCGGCGAAGGTGACCGATTGTGAGACCGAGCCGCGGGCGCCGATCCGGACGAGCAGGAGTCCGTTCGCGGGCGCGGTGTAGCTCGGCATCCGGAGGGTCGCGCCTTCCCGGGGCGATGCGAAGGATTCGATTCCGCGCACCGCGCTCGAGCCAGCGCCTGCTTCCACTTCGCAGATCGAGCTGCAGCCGTCACCGGACACGATGTTGCCGTCGTCGCAGAGCTCGCCCGTCTCGACGACGCCGTTTCCGCACACGGGCGCGCCGCCGCCGGCGCCGCCTCCACCCACGCCACCGGCGGGCGCAGCCGGCCCGGCGGGCTCGGAGCCGTTCGGACAAGCGGTCGCCAGGCACGCGATCGCGAGAGTCAACAGGAATCGCAGACGTCGGCGCGAATCGCCGATCGGGTTCGGGCGAGGACGGGGCAAACGGGGCCTCGGGCTGGGGGACGTGCGGAAGAGAATCGCAAAAATGGCTCGCGGTGTGAGTGACGGTGAGCACGACTCGCGTGACCGCGAGGATTGGCGGGGGCGACCACCGAGTTCTATTTTCGAACTTACCCTGTGCCCGAACTGCGAGAGGTCCCTGGAATGGCGAACGCGAAGGAATGGAAGAGCACGGCCTGTGTGCTGTGCAGCACGAACTGCGGCCTGCAGGTCCAGATCGAGGACGGCCACTTCGTCAAGGTGAAGGGCGACAAGACCAACCCCCGATCGAAGGGGTACACCTGCGAGAAGCCCGCCGGTCTCGATCACTACCAGAATCATCGCGACCGCCTGCAGTCGCCCCTCCGCCGACGCCCCGACGGCAGCTTCGAAGCGATCGACTGGGACACCGCCATCGGCGAGATCGGCAGCAAGCTCTCCGCGATCCGCGACGCGCACGGCGGCGAGAAGATCCTCTACTACGGGGGTGGAGGTCAGGGCAACCACCTTGGCGGCGCCTACAGCGCGGCGACCCGCCGGGCGCTCGGCATGCGTTATGCGTCGAACGCCCTTGCCCAGGAGAAGACCGGCGAGTTCTGGGTCGAGGGCAAGATGTTCGGCGGCCGCCCGCACCCGGACTTCGCGCACGCGGAGGTCGCCGTCTTCATCGGCAAGAATCCGTGGCAGAGCCACGGCTTCGAGCGCGCCCGCCCGATCCTTCGTGCGATCGCGAAGGACCCGAAGCGCACGATGATCGTGGTCGACCCGGTTCGAACGGAGACGGCGGACCTCGCCGACATCTGGCTGCAGGTCGTGCCCGGGACCGACGCCTTCGTGCTCGCGGCGATGCTGCAGATCATGGTCGAGGAGGGGCTCCTCGCGGACGACTGGCTCGCGGAGCACGCCGCCGATGCGCAGGCGCTCTTCGAGGTGCTCGCCCAGGTGCCGATCGCGGACTATTGCGAACGTGCCGGTGTCGCGGAGGAAGACGTCCGCGCGGCGGCTCGGCTGATCGGCGGCGCCGACTCGGTCTCGGTCCTCGAGGATCTCGGGATCGAGATGGCGCCGCATAGCACCCTCAACTCGTACCTCGAGAAGCTGCTCTACGCGTTCCGCGGGAGCCTCGCGCGGCCGGGCGCGATGAACATGGGGACGGGCTTCGGCAAGCTGATCGGCAAGAGCGGCGATGGTCGGACGTCGCCGGTCGGGGGGCATCGGATCATCACGGGCCTGATCCCGTGCAACGCGATCCCGGACGAGATCCTCACGGATCACCCGGACCGCTTCCGCGGCCTCTTCATCGAGAGTGGCAATCCCGTGCACTCGTTGGCGGACAGCCCGCGCATGCGCGAGGCGCTGCACGCCCTCGACTGCGTGGTGGTGATCGACGTCGCGATGACCGAGACGGCCCAGTGCGCCGACTACGTCCTCCCGGCGGCGTCCCAATACGAAAAGGTCGAGACGACCTTCTTCGGGGGCGGCTTCCCGGACGCGACGTTCCAGCTCCGCCAGCCGCTCTTCCCGGCTGCGGACGGCGCGCTGACCGAGCCGGAGATCCACAGCCGCCTGTGCCGCGCTCTCGGCGCCTTCGCGGATGAGGACCTGGCGATGCTTCGGGAAGCGGCGGCCGAAGGGCTCGAGAAGTTCGGGGTGGCGTTCCGGGAGACGATGGCGAACGAACCGAAGCTCGCGCAGATCATGCCGGTCGTGCTCTACGAGACGCTCGGCCGCTCTCTCGAAGAAGGTCTCGCGCCGGCCGCGCTCGTCTGGGGCATGTCGCAGACGACCGCCGCTTCGCAGCCCGAGGTCGTCCAGCGCGCCGGCTTCGAAGGCGAAGGCCCTGCGCTCGGGGACGCGCTCTTCCGGGCGATCCTCGACAACACCCAGGGCGTCGTGGTCACGTCGGACACGTATGAAGGCACGATGGAGAAGGTCCGGACCGCCGACGGCAAGGTGAACCTCGTGATCCCGGAGCTGCTGCAGGAGCTCGCGGACCTGATCGATGAGGCGCCGCCGAAGACCACCGACGAGTACCCCTTCGTGCTCGCCGCGGGCGAACGGCGGACGAGCACGGCGAACACGATCTTCCGCGACCCGACCTGGCGACGGAAGGACGCGGACGGCGCGCTCCGCATGAGCCCGGGCGACGCGGCTCGGCTCGGGATCGACAGCGGCGGCCGCGTACTGATTACGACGAAGCGCGGCAGCGCCGAGGCGACCGTCGAGGTGAACGACACGCTCAGGGACGGGCACATCACGCTCCCGAACGGCCATGGCCTCGAGTATCCCGACGAGGACGGGCAGCGCCGGGTGTTCGGGACGCCCCCCAACGAGCTCACGTCGAGCGAGGATCGCGACTGGTTCGCGCTCACACCCTGGCACAAGCACGTGCGAGCTCGGGTCGAGGTGCTCGCGGGATGAGGCGGCGTCGATTCGAGGGGGCCCCCTGTCCGATCGCCCGAACGACCGATCTGATGGGTGACGGCTGGACGCCGGTCGTGATGCGCGAGGCCTTTGCCGGGCGTCGCCGCTTCGACGAGTTCCAGCGGGCCCTCGGCGTCTCGCGCGGCGTGCTCTCGGAGCGGCTGGCGAGTCTCGTGGACGAGGGGCTCCTCGAGAAGCGGGCCTACGAGGAACGTCCGCCTCGCTTCGAATACGTGCTGACGGACAAGGGCCGCGACTTCTATCCGGTGCTCGCCGCCATGTGGCGCTTCGGGGAGGATTGGCTCTGGCCGGAGGGCGAAGAGACGCCGCTCGGGCTCTTCGATCGGGACACCGGAGAAGCGGTCTTGCCGCGGGTCGTCGACGAAGTCACCGGCGAGCCGATCGACGTCCGCAGGATCCGCCTGCGCGTTCTCGACTCCGCCTAACGCGTGCGTCGCCGCTGAATCTCCGCGACGGCGGCGGTGATCGCGCCCGCCGCGAGCACGTACACGAACGGTCGGAGCGGGATCGAGTAGCGCGGCACGGGCATCAGGATCGTGAGCGTGGCCACGTGGTAGGCGATGACCGCGATGAGCGGAACCGCCAGAGCCACGAATTCGTCGGGCTTCCGTCGGAGGAGCGCTCGGCCGACGACGAGCAGGCTGGCGAAGGCGATCCAGTGCAGCGGCCCGTGCAGCGCCCGCATCAGCGAATGGATCGCCGCGAGCAGCGCGCTCTCTTCGAAGCCCTTTCGCACCATCGGATACTGGTAGACGTCGCCCACGTAGAGGTTGTCCCAGCGCCACATGAACAGCGCCTTGCCGCCGAGGTACCACGCGAGGTGTCGGCCCGGGTCGTCTCGCATGCGTTCGAGCACACGTTGCGAGCCGTATTCGAAGTCCGTCGTCAATCGCTCGAAGTCCGGCGGGCGTTTCCGGAAATCCGTCTCGTGTTCGAGACCCGGGAAGCTGCCGTGCGCGACCAGCAGCCAGATGGAGTTCACCTCTTCGACGGGATGCCCCGCGCGATGTGCGTTCATGATCAGCTGCTGCGGCACCCAGACCAGGGCGAGACCGAGGAGGAGCGCGCCGAGGCGTTTCGCGACGCGTCGGCGCTCGTCTGCCGCCGCGCCGACGGCGCCCGCCGCGAGGAGCAGCGCGAGGACGAAGGGGATCGGCAGCGCGACTTCCCGGAGCAGCTGTGTGACGCCGAAGGCGAAGCCCGCCGCCAATAGCGTCCCCGACGACGCTCTCCTCACGCCCCACACGAAGAGCAGCACGCTCCCGGTGAGCGCGACCGAAAAGAGCGCGTCGGTGAGGACGAAGACGTCGAGGGCAATCAGATGGGGCGACAACGCGGCGGCGATCGCCGCCAGCGCCGAGGGCAGCGGGGGGAGTCCCTGGCGCGCGAGCAGGAACACGAGGACCGGGAGGAGCGCGCCCAACCAGGCCTGGAGGGTGACGACCCGAGCGACGAACTCCTGCTTGCCGTCGGCGCTCGCGATCACCGGGACGAGCACGAGGGGATAGCCGGGCTGGAGCCCCGTCCGTCGCTCCGGTCCTCGGCCGCCCCGTACGGCGATGTCCCGCGAGTAGACGCCGAAGTGGTGGAGGTTGTAGGCCGCGATGAAATAGCCCCGGGCGTCCGCGCGCAGATTGGGCTCGGTGACGGTCTCCGCATGATGCGCGAGACGCAGCCCGAGCGCGCCGGCGAAGAGCAGGACGACGAAGGCGACCTCCTTGCGGCGGAGGGTCACTGCAGGACGCCGTCGATCACGAGCTTCACGTAGTCCTCGTCGCTCCGCCCGAGGATCTCGCGCACGACGTACTCATTGTGTTCGCCGACGCCGGGCGCGCGGGTGAGCACGTGCTCGCGACCGACCCAGCGCGCGGTCTCCCGATCGATCGGAATGTCGACCGAAGGGTCTGCCGGCTGGTGCACCGTCTGGTAGTGACCGCGCAGGAGCGGATCCCGCTCGAACGTGTCTCGCAGATCCTCGACCGGGCCGGCGGCGATCCCGCAGGCCTGCAGTCGTGCGGCACCTTCCCATTTGTCCTGATCCGAGGTCCAGGCCGTGACGACTTCGTCGACGGCATCCTCGTGTGCCTTGCGCGCGGCGTGGGTCGCGAAGCGCGAATCGTCCGTGAGCTCGGGCCGGCCGAGCTCCGCGCAGAAGGCGCGCCACTCGTCGTCTCCGGCGACCGCGATCGCCATCCACTGGTCCTCACCGGCCGCGGGGTACACGCCGTGGGGGCAGTGGTTCGCGTCCCGGTTGGCGCCCCGCGGCGGCGCCACGCCGGTCGCGCGGTACTGCATCCATTCCGCGCCGAGGAGCGAGACGGTCGCCGAGAGCTGGGCCAGGTCGATCTCCTGCCCGCCTTCCCCGCGATCCCGCTTGCGGAGCGCCGACAGGATCGTCGCGGTCAGGAGATGCGGCGCGACGAAATCCGGAAGGGGGATGCCGACGCCGCGCGGCTGGTGCTCCGGGAACCCCGTGAGCATGTTGAAGCCCGAGGCCGCCATCAGGATGTTGCCCATGCTCGCTCGCTCGGCCCAGGGGCCCTGCTTGTGGGCGCCGGGCAGATTGAGGAGCACGATGTCGCGCTTCGCCTCGCATAACACGTCGTAGCCCAGACCCATCCGCTCGAGCGCGCCCGGTCGGAAGTTGTTGACGACGACGTCGGATTCCGCGACGAGATCTCGCACGACCGCCATGCCCGCGTCGGAGCCGAGGTCGACGCACAGCGACTTCTTGCCGGCGTTCACCGTATTGAACAGGCCACCCAGATCCGGATGCGGCTTGCCGTCGGGGTCGAGCTGGCTGCGCATGGAGTCGGGCTTGCGGCGATTCTCGACCCGAATCACCTCCGCGCCGAAGCTCGCGAGCAGTCGCGTGCCGATCGGCGCCGCGAGCACCCAGCCGAAGTCGACGATGCGAACGCCGCGCAGGGCCTGGCTCGGATCGGGGGAGGGCGAGACGGGGCTCGTCGAACGAGATGCGGGCGCCGCGGGCGTCAGCTCGGTGGTGTGCTCGGCGAGGGTCGGCGCTCGTCGGAGGGTCACGCCGTCGGACATGCCGTCGACCGCGGACCGGACGAAGCCGAGCGTGCGTCCGAGCGCGTCGTGCTCGACTTCGCGGAACTGGTCGTTGACGCGGTACTGCTCGCAGTCTTCGAGATCGTCGAAGCCGAGGACCGGCAGGCAGACGATGTCCGCGCCGAGCGCTCCGGCGGCGAACTCGTCGCGGGTGAGCGCGCGGGCGAGGGCGAGGATGCCGTCGGAGACGGGGTTGCCCCGCCGCGGCGCATCGAGTCGCGACCAGGGCCAGTCCTCCTCGGTCATCTCGTGGGGTACGCCCACTTCGTCGAGCCAGGCGAGGAAGGCCGGGAAGCGATCGGGCCGGACGAGCAGCCCGACGTGGCCCCCGTCCTTGCAGCGCAGCGCGGCGGACAGGCCCGGCCGCGCGGGGATCCGGTCGAACCACGTCCACTGGGTCGCGTTCGACGTCTGCATGAGCGACGCGAGGGTCGCTTCCTGGAGGGAGATGTCGATGTGTACGCCGCGGCCGGCATGCAGGGCGATCGTCGTGGCGGAGGCCGCCGTGAGTCCCGCGAGGGTATAGGACGGATGCGCGCCGCCGTGCACGGGCGTGCCCTTGCGCTCGCCCGAGATCGCGACGAGTCCGCCGGTCGCGCCGGCGACGAGGTCGTTGGCCTTGCGTCCTTCCGTGTCGGCGAGACCGAAGGGCGTGACCGAGACCTGGATGAGGTCCGGCCGCAGCGCGCGGAGTCGTTCGTGCTCGAGGCCCGCGCGGGTCCCCGGGCGCGCGGTGTCGATCAGGACGTCCGCGCTCTCGACGAGCGCGTCGAACTCGGCTGATCCCGCGAGGTCGTCGATCGCGACCGACTTCTTGTTCGCCCCGAGATAGAGGTGCTGGAACGAGTGCTCCGGATCGGGAGTGTCCTCGAGGAACGGTGCCATCCACCGGATCGGGTTCCCGTTCGGCGGCTCGACCAACACGACCTCCGCGCCGAGGTCCGCAAGCAGTCGTCCGGCCAGCGCCGCGGATCGATCCGCGAGGTCGAGGACGCGCACACCCGAGAGGGCGTCGCTCATGCGGGCCTCGGGATGACGACGGTTCCCTGCATCGCCATCGGTCCGCCCGTCAGCTGCACCTCGTAGCGGAGCTCGACCCGGTCGGGCCGAACGCTCGTCACGATCGCGCGGGGCGTGATGCTCGCGTCCGCCTCGGTCGGCGCTTTCCAGCGCGAGTCGAAGGCGGCGCCGTGGAGCAGCACCTCTGGACCGAAGCGCGCCATGATCAGCTCGAGGGCAAAGCTCTTGACGTGGTCTCCGCCCGCGATCGGCTTGGCGAGTCCTGCCGCTTTCGCGGCTTCGGGATCGCTGTGGATCGGGTTGTTCGGGTTGCTGGTGTCCCGCGCGGCCATGAAGGAGAGCGCGCAGACGAACGGGGCGTCGCCGAGGACTTCGCCTTCCTGCGCGGTCGCGAGGGCGTCGAGGTGGGGATTGTTGGCGGCGACCGTCCAGTCCGGCGAGGGCGTTCCGATCGATTCAGGATCGATCCCGTCGAAGCCGTCGATCAGCGAGTCGTCCGGGCGATAGGAGAGCAGGCCCATCGTGTGATTCGTACCAGCCCGTTCGCCCGAGGCATTGACAGTCCACGCGGCGGTCGTTCCGTAGCGGCGCCCGCGGCGGACATGGCGCCCGGTGCTCTCGCCGTTCACGACGAACGCTTCGCCCACGCGCAGGGGGCGATGGATCGTGTGACGCTCCCGTGCCCAGATGCGGCCGGACACGCCGGGGGCACCCTTCTTCTTCGGCGCGCCCTCGGCGCGCGGCTTCCGCGGTTGCCCGGAGAGGAGGAAGAGCGTGAGTCCCGTCATCAGCTCGGGCGGAAGCGTCCCTCCCGCCAACAGCTCGCCGATCGTCTTGCCGTGGTCGCCCATGCTCGCGGCGACGCCCGCGATCTTCTCTTCCGGATGCGGGCCGACGACCTCTTCCAGGGGCTGTGGCCAGGCTTCGTCACTCATCGTGATCTCTCCACGCCCGTCTCCGCCTAACGAGTCGGCCGGATGTCGGGCACGAGCGTCACCCGCGCGTAGATCCGCACGGCGCCGTCCTCGTGGTCCGAGAGCCGCTCCTTCAAACGCCGAAGGAACGCGCCCGCTCGCGTCTCGTCCCAGAACCAGCGATCGAGGGCCGCCGCGGGGTGCGCGCCGGGCTGGGCGGTCGCGGCTTCGAGGTAGAACGCCTTCAGGTCCTCCGCCGCGAGCTTCATCGCGTCGCCGAGGGAGAGAGACTCGACCGGGGACGTCGCTGCCTCGGGCTCGTCGGCGAAGCGGGTGAGCCAATCGACGATGGCGCCGATCTCGAGGGTGCTCGATCCGAAGCTCGTCGCAGCGCGTTCGCGCCGGGCCCGATCGAACCAGGGCTGGAGGAGGCCGACTTCTTCCGCGAGGTCGCTGGCTTCGGTTCGCGGGACATCGTCCGCGGGCAGGGGCACCGGGCAGGCCCAGCCGTCGAGCGCGGCTTCGGCCTCCGCCGGGACGTCGACGTCGAGGGTCTCGAAGACCGGTCCCGGCTCGTCCCGATCGAGAAGGGCGAGGGCCGCGTCGACGACTTCGCGCTGGAGCGCGGCGTCGCCGGGGGTGCCGAGCGGCCGACCGAGATCGAAGGGAACCGCGAGCGCGCGGGGCGGGCGCATGCCGCGCGCGTGTTGGGGGATCAGGGCGAGGGCGACGGTCGCGAGACCGGCGCCTTCCAGGATGTGGGCGAGGCCGCTCACGGCGACCGTGCAAGCCGGTCAGACGGGGACCAGCAGCGCGACGTTCGTCCCATCCGCGAGCATCGTCGTCGCGACCTGCTCCGCGGTGGCGCGCATCTTGTCGGGCGGCGTCGCGCCCATGAAGGAGTAGTGGAAGCGCGCGACGTCGCCGATCGAGCCGTCGTCGGCCGCTTCGCGCAGACGCTGCAGTGGAAGCACGACCTCGTGATCCTGCACGAAGCCCGACCGGTCGAAGTTCGTCGACAGGTGGGTCATCAGCAGATCGCGCTCGTCGTCGCGATCGATCACGCGGTAGTCGGCGCTGCCGAGTCCGAAGGGGCGGTCTCCGCGATGGATCAGCCCCGCGGTCGAGACGATCGACACGCGTCGCTCGCTCGCGGGCGCGGGTTCGACCCGCGGCGGGTCGCCGAAGTCCGGCAGCTCTCGGCCGACCAGGCCCTTCGGAACGTCCTCTTCGCGCATCGTCGTCCTCCTCCGCTCGGAGGACGAAGCGTAGCGACCGGGCCGCGTCCCGTCCGGACGCGGCCCGGGGCTGCGCGAAGCGGTGTTACGCGGCCGCGAGGTCCACGTTGTAGAGCCGCGCCGGCGTGTCCTGCAGGATCTTGCGCGCGACGTCCTCGCTGACGCCTTCGAGCACGGTGTCGGCGTAGGACGCCGGGTGTTCGGCCGTGCTGTTGGGGCTCGGGTACTGGCTCGTCGGATGCGGGTAGTCGGTCTCCCACATCAGGTTGTCGGGGAACGCCTCGAGGGCCTGCGCGATCCCGCGGCGCTCGAACCAGAACGAGCCGTAGACCTGGCGCTTGAAGTACTCGGAGGGAAGCAGGTCGTACTCCGGGTGCTCCTTGCGCACGTCGCCGTTGATGAACTGCCAATCGAACATCTCGAGCACGCACTGCAGCCAGCCCACGCCGCTCTCGACCGACACGAAGTCGAGGTCCGGGAAGCGCGCGCAGACGCCACCGAAGAGCAGGTTCGCCAGGCAGTTCTGGTTGTCGAGCAGCGCCAGCGCGCCACCGCGGGAGAAGTTCGCCTTCGCCCCCATCCCCGCGGCGTCGTTGGCGATGTCGCTGATGTCGCCCGAGCCGATGTGGAAGCTGATCGGAAGGCCCGCGTCCCGGGTCGCGGCCCAGACCGGGTCCCAGTGCTTGTCCGCGAGGTAGGGCTGACCGAAGGTCTCGGGACGACTCCCGAAGAGGACGGCGCGATGGCCCTTTGAGGCGGAGCGCTCGATCTCCTTGACGCAGAGGTCGACGTCCCAGAAGGGCAGGGCCATCACCGGCAGCAGGCGATTGAGATCCGCGCTCGACCAGTCGACGAGGAAGTCGTTGTAGGCCTGCACGCATTCGAGCATGAGCTCGGGCTCACCGAGGCGGAGGAAGCCACCGGAACCGAAGCCGCCCAGGTTCGGGTAGAGGACCATCGCGTAGATGTCCTCCTCGTCCATCAGCTTGAGACGCGCGTGCGCGTCGTAGGACGCGTCCGGGATCGAGTCGTAGCCGAGCGGCGCATTCGGGTACGTGTCGTCGTGCCCGGCGAAGGTGTAGAAGCCGGGCCCGCCGGCCATGTCGTCGCCGATGAACCAGAAATCGCGGCCGTCGACCTGGCGGATATGGGGGACCTTGTTGCCCCACTTGCTGGACACGCGGTCGGTCCAGACGCCGGCGGGCTCCGTGATGTGGGTGTCGACGTCGATCACCTTGTAGCGCTCGAAGAGCTTCGGGTCGGCCATGGGTCTTCTCCTGTCGGGCACGGTCGCCGCAGCGCCTTCCTGGGCGGGCGCTGCGTCACGAGTAAATGGAGGAAGCGCAGCGTAGCGCGCAGAATGCGGGTCGTGGCACGCCTCGGGCCGATCGGTCGGGTCGGCAGGCGCTGCGCAGGCGCGCCCGCCAAGTGCCGACCGCCGCTGCGAGATGGCCGATTTCGGGCGGTTTGGGTGCTTTGGGGGCCGCCCGGTTCGCGGACCCGGGGTGGCCCCCAATCCCGCGGTGTCGCGATACACTCCGCGCGCCCGAAACGGAGAGGTCATGCCGAATCATTCCACGCGCGTCTACGACGGGATCATGGAGATGGTCTCGAGCGAAGAGAATCCCACGCCGCTCGTCCGCCTGAACAAGGTCGTCCCGTTCCAGCAGGCGAAGATCTACGGGAAGCTCGAGTGGTACAACCCGTTCGGATCCGTCAAGGATCGCGTCGCCGAGAACCTGATCCGCGACGCGGGCGAGAAGGGCCTCCTGGGCGAGGGACAGCAGCTCGTCGAGCCGACCAGCGGCAACACGGGCATGGGCCTGCAGATGGTCGCGAACGCCAAGGGCTACTCGCTGACCACGCCGCTCTCGAACAAGATCCCCGCCGAGAAGCGGATCATGCTCCGGATGTTCGGGACGAACGTCGAAGAGCTCGAGGACGATTTGTGACCGGCCCCTGGGTCCCCGGAGGGGGCCATCGCACGCGCGGCTGAACTCGGCGCCCAGCCCGAGTTCTACATGCCCAACCAGTACGAGAACGAGGCGAACCTCGAAGCGCACGTCCTCTCGACCGGTCCCGAGATCTGGCGACAGACCGAAGGCAAGGTCACGCACTTCGTCGCCGGCCTCGGCACCTGCGGAACCATCACCGGCAACGGGCGCTTCCTAAAGGGCAAGAACCCGGGCGTCCAGGTGATCGGCGTGCACCCCGAGGAGGGGCACGACATCCCGGGTGTCCGTTCGATCAAGCAGCTCGAGCTGACGAAGCTCTTCGTGCCCCAGGAATACGACGCTCTCGTCGAGGTGAGCGACGCGGACGCCTTCGACATGTGCCTGCGCCTGAACCGCGAGGAGAGCGTCATTGCCGGGCCGAGCTCGGCCATGGCCCTCGTCGGCGCGCTCAAGGTGATCGAGGACGACCCGGACGCGGTCGTGGTCGTGATCTTCCCCGACAACGCGTTCAAGTACGCGTCGACCTTCGAACGCCACTTCCCGGAACTGCGCGTGATGCACAGCGCCGAGAGCTCAGCCGCGGGGCCCTCCCCGAGCGAGGAGCTCTTCGACTCCCTCGTCGAGAACTCGCGCAACCCGCATAACACGTGTGAGGTGGACGACCTTCGAGCCGGGCTCGAGGGCGACGCGAAACCCTTCGTGCTCGACGTGCGGATGCCCGAGATCTACGAGCGGCAGCACGTCGCCGGTGCGGTGAACATCCCGACCGAGGAGATCAGCTCGCGGATCGGCGAGCTGCCGGCGGATCGGAACCAACCGATCGTGACGGTCTGCAACCGCGGGAACCTGTCGCTGCGCGGCATGCTCGTCCTGCAGTCCCTCGGCTTCCGGAATGTGAAGAGCCTGAACGGCGGGACGGTCGCGTGGGCGGAGCAGGGGCTGCCGACCGGGGAGTAGCGCCCGCTAGCCGATCCGCGCGCTCTGGCCGCCATCGACGGGCAAGGCGACGCCGGTGATGAAGCGGGCGTCGTCGGAGGCCAGGAAGAGGGCGGCGTGGGCGACGTCCCAGGCGGTGCCCATCTGTCGACCGAGCGGAACCTGGGCGTTGCGTTCGCGGATCAGCGCCTCCTTGTCGATCCCGCGCCCCTGGGAGATGCCCTCGATCGCCATCGGCGTCTCCATCAGGCCGGGCATGATCACGTTCGCGCGGATGCCGTGCTTCGCGTTTCCGATCGCGAGGGTCTGTGTGTAGGCGTTCACGCCGGCCTTGGAGGTCTTGTAGGCGACGATCGGAGTCGCGCAGACCGCGGCGATCGACGAGATGTTCACGATCGAGCCGCTCGATTGCTCGCGCATGACGGGCAGCGCCGCCTTGCAGGGGAAGACGACGCTCTTGAGGTTCACCGCGAGGATCTGGTCCCAGACGTCTTCCTCGATGTGCGCGGGCCCGGCGTCGGCGCCGCCGATCCCCACGTTGTTGTGGAGCACGTCGACGCGACCGAACTCCGAGACACACGTCTCGACCACGCGTCGACAATCGTCTTCGCGGGTCGCGTCCGCGGCGAGGGCGATCGCGGTGCCGCCTTCCTTCACGATCTCGTTCACGGTCTCTTCCGCACGGTCGAGCTGCGTATCGACGACGACGACCCGGGCACCCTCGCGCGCGAAGAGGATCGACGTCGCCTTGCCGTTCCCGATCGTGTCACCGGGGGTCTGCCCGCCGCCCATCACGATCGCGCACTTTTCCTTCAATCGATCCGTCATGATCGCCTCCTCACGCCCGACCGGGCCGGACGTCAGTAATCGTATCCGATGCGGATCCCGCCGCTCCTCGGGGTGTCGTAGTAGTAGAGGCGGTAGATGTTGTCGTAGATGTCCTGATTGGTCTTCACGGCGTTGTTCTCGAGGTTCCGCATGAAGAGCTCGAGGCGGAAGACCTCGTCCGGCGACTTCCAGGTGAGGCGGACGTCGGTCCGGGTGTAGGCCTCCTGCTCGTCGAGGTGGTTGTCGAACTGCCGGAAGGACGTCTCCGCGCGGTAATAGAAGTCGACGCGCGGCGTGATCGCGCCGCAGTCGCCCAGGTCATGGGTGTACTGCGCGCCGGCGGACACGCTGAAGCGAGGACTTCGTGGGAGGCGATTGCCTTCGATGTCGACGAAGGGGAAGCGATTCTGGATCGCCACGCCGAAGTCGGGGGTCGTGCGTTCGCGATCGAAGAAGGAGCGGTCGTAGGTCGCTTCCAGCCAGCCGAAGCTGCCGTCGAGGACGAGATCCCGCGTGACGACGAAGCGCCCCTCGACTTCGATCCCGTACGACTCGGCGGAGGGCGCGTTGGTCGTGACCGGAAGGTTGTCCGCCACGCCGCGGATCTGTGGATCCTGCCAGTCGTACCAGAATCCCGTGACGTTCAGGGTGAGGCGGCCATCCATGAAGCCGCTCTTGACGCCGGCCTCCACCGCGAAGATGTCCTCCTGGCCGAAGGACTGCTCGTCGATGAAGTTGAAGCCGCCCGCGCGCGCGCCGGTCCCGACCGAGGCCCAGAGGAGGTGGTCGATCGCGACGCGATAATCGGCGGTCACCTTCCACGTCGCGGACTGCCAGCTGTGGTCGTGCTTCTTGCCGAGCTGGAGCACCTGCAGGCCGGTGCCGACGCCCGTCGGCGCGTACGACTGCACGACGGTCTGGTCGTCCCACTTTCTGTGGGTGTAGCTGTATCGCGCGCCCGCGCTGAGCCGGACGTCCTCGACCACCTGCCACGTGAGGTTCGCGTAGACGCCGACGACGTGGTTGTCGACCTTGGCGAACGCCCGGATGAAATCGTCCCGCGGTACCCCCACCGGCTTGACCGGCGGACAGTTGGCGGTCATGAAGAGGGCGCAGCCGTCGACGAAGCTGTTCGTCAGCACGAAGGGGAAGAGGCGGAAATTCGGGGCGAGCGCCGTGTTCTGGATGCTTTCGACGTTGGCGCGCGTATAGGGCGTCCAGTCGTACTGGTAGATGGCGCCGATCGTGTAGTCGAAGGGGTGGTCCCAGCTCGAGTGGACGAGCAGCTCCTGGGAGACCTGCCGCGCCCGATCCGACAGCTCGAGGATCGAGAGTGGCAAGCTCGAGCCGTCGAGATCGCGCCGGGTGTCGAAGTTCGTCGCTTGATAGGCGGAGATCGACTGGACCTTGGTTGCGTCGCCCTCCCAGTCGACGAGGAGCGTCGCGGTGTAGACGGTCGATTCCGAGTCGCTGTGGGTGTCCGAGGTGCCGCGATACGGGTTGTCGGGGTTCGGGATCGCGCCGGTGTAGTCCGCGCCGGGGCCGAAGCCCGCGGAGAGGACGCCGCCCGGATTCACGAAGGGCCCTCCGAATTTCGGCGCCTGGCCGGCGCCGTGCGTCGAGAGGAAGCTCCCGATGTAGTCGACGGTCAGGCGGTCGTTCGGCTGCCACCGGAGGCTGAGCCGCAGGGAGTAGGTCTCGGCATCGTTCACGCGTTGGCTGCGCGTTGCGCTGTCGTTCCGGCTGATCCCGTCGTTCGCGTAGCCGAGGAACGCGACCCGCGCGGCGAGGGTGTCGTCGACGATCGGGAGGTTGAAGACCGCGCGCAGGCGATAGCCGGAGGCGCCCTGTGCGAAGGATTCGTAGTCGAAGTCGGCGCTCGACCCGACCTCGAATTTCGGACGGGCCGTGATGATGTTGATCGCGCCGCCGGTCGAGTTTCGGCCCCAGAGCGTTCCCTGCGGTCCGCGCAGGATGTCGACGCGTTCGACGTCGAAGTAGTCTGCGTTGCCGGTTCCCGAGCGGGCGGTGTACACGCCGTTCACGTGCACCGCGAAGCCCGGGTCGGTCCCGGGACCGACGATCTCGCTGCCGACACCGCGGAGCGTCGTGCGAGAGAGGCCACCTCCGGTGAAGAGGTTGGGCACGTTGTACTGGAGGTCCTGGAAGTTCACGAGGCCCTGACCGTCGAGCTGATCGGCGGAGAAGCTCGTGATCGACTCGGAGGCGTCCTGCAGGTTCACCATCCGCCGCTGGGACTCGACGAGGATCGCCTCGACGCCGTCCCAAACGTCGTCATCGCCTTGCGCGTCTTCGCCATCGGTCTCGGCCGCCTCCGTGGCTTTCGTGGCTTCCGTGGCTTCCGTGGAATTGTCCTGCTCCTCGCCGAGTCCCTCGGCGGTCGCCCAGACGTCCTGCTCTTCGGCAGCGAGGGCCGGATCACTCGCGCCGAACGCGAGTGCGAGGCCGAGGGCGCAGGCACGGGCGCAGGCACGGGCGCAGGCACGGGCGCAGGCGCAAATCGATCTACCGAAGATCGGAGGGCGCATGATAGAATGAGAGTCCCACTCTCAATCGGGCGGGTCAAGCGAAATCGGCCCCGCGTGCGCCGGACGGGGCCTAGCAAGCGAGGAGACACAATGAGGATCGTCGTCGCGATCGCGCTCGTTCTCGCCGTCGTGGTCGCTTCGGCCATGGTCTGGCAACACCGCCGCTATCTCACCACGCGCCGCGATGTGATCCAGGATCGGCAGCGGATGCTGTACTCGTCGGACGCGTTCCACGTGCTCTACTTCCTCGCGACGCGGCCAGGGGCCGACGTGGTCGACGCCGTGCGCACGTTCCGAGAGGAGACCCGCGAGGCTGGCGGCGAGTGGATCTATGCCGGAATGTCGGTGATCACGCCGCGTTCGTCCGCGCAGCTCGAGCCCCACGACTGGTCGGCGATCGTGCTCGTACAGTTCCCGTCCCGCGCCGCCTTCGATGAGCATGCGCAATCGGAGGCGATGGCCCGGGCGAGGGGACGCTTCGATGCGGTCTATGCGCACGGCTTCGATCGGCCGGCCCTCGTCAACCTGGCGATTCCGCAGGGTCTGCTCGCGATGCGCGCGCGGCAGATCGTGACGGGTGCGGCGTCGAATTTTCCGTTCACGCCCGCCAAGGATCTCGTCCAGCTGCCCGAGGCGGCAACCATCGCGCAGCGGCTCGCGGACGCGAAGGAGTTCGGCGAACGCGCGGTCCTGATCGTGAACCTGATGAAGGCCGGGAACGACGAGCAGCGCGCGGCGGATCGCGCGTACACGTCGAAGATGCTCGGGGCGATGGCCGAGGGCGGCTACGGGCCGATCCACATGGGACGCTCCGTGACCGTCGAGGGCGACGCGGAATTCGGCACGGTGGGGCTGGTCTACTACCCGGGCGTGCAATTCTTCGCGGACATGGCCAGGAGCGAGTTCTTCCAGGGGATCGTCGGCGACAAGCAGCTCGGGGATACCCAGGCGACGATCACCGTCCCGATCCTCGACTCCCTTTGAGACGACGGCAGACGCGAGGCAGAGCACGACATGCCTGAAACCCTCGAAGGACGAACTGGTCGGGCCAGCCGGCGCAAGGCTTCGGAAGTGCGACGGGAGCGCATCATCGACGCCGTGATCGATCTCGTGCTCGAACGCCGTCTGCCGGCGACGAGCGAAGAAGTCAGTCGGCGTTCCGGCGTCTCGACGGCGACGCTCTTCCGTTACTTCGAGAGCCTCGACGAGCTCCGGCGCGCCGCCTCGCGCCGCGCCGTCGAGCGCTTTCCCGAGCTCTTCGTGCTCCCGGAGATCGGGCGCGGCGCGCGATCCGAGCGGATCACCCGCTTCTGCACGATGTGCCTCGGGCTGTGGGAGAAGCTCCATCCCCTCGCGCACGTGATGCGCAGCAATTCACTGGCCGACCGCGCCGCGGAGGACCAGATCGACGTCGAGCGGCAGCAGATGGCGCTGGTGATCCGCCGGCAGTTCGCGGCGGAGCTGAGGCACATGACGCCTGCCCGCCGCGACGACGTGGTCGCGACGATCGGCGTGCTCACTTCGGTCGAGTCGTGGCAGCAGTACCGGCGGAGCTACGGTCGTTCCGCCCGTCAGACGCGCCGCGCCTGGGTGGAAGCGATCGAGCGCCTCCTCGGGGACGCATGATGCGCGCTCGCCGATGCACGAGAGAGCGATCCGCATGAGCGCAGCGAGCGCGCCGGACACATCCCTCGATGTCGAGACCGTGATCGTGGGCGCGGGCTTCTCGGGGATCGGGGCGGCGATCGAGATCCAGCGCCGCGACCTCGGGTCGTACGTGATCCTCGAGAAGGCGGACGACGTCGGCGGCACCTGGCAGGCCAACACCTATCCCGGAATCGCGGTCGACGTCCCGAGTATCGCCTACAGCTTCTCCTTCGAGAACGACTACCCGTGGTCGCGCGAGTACGCGCCCGGCCGGGAGATCCAGGCCTACGCCAGGATGGTGGCCGAGAAGTACGGCGTGACCTCCCACATCCGTTTCGGAGCCGCGGTCGAACGCGCGGTCTTCGACGAGACTGCCCACCGCTGGACGATCCATCTCGGCGACGGCAGCGTCCTCCGCTCGCGCTACCTGATCACCTGCACCGGTCTCTTGAGCGTGCCCAAGTGGCCGGAGATCGAAGGGCGGGACACCTTCGCCGGCGACTCGATGCACACCGCCGAATGGGACCACTCGATTCCGCTCGAGGGGCGCCGGGTCGGCATCATCGGGACCGGCGCCTCCGCCGTCCAGATCATTCCGTCGATCGCGCCGGAGGTGGGGCACCTCTCCGTGTTCCAGCGCACGCCCGTCTGGGTGGGACCGCGTCGGGATCGCGCGCTTCGGCCGGGGGGCTCTTCGGCCCTCCGCCGACTCCGCCGCTGGATCACCGAAGGAATCCTGCAGCTCGCCTCGTGGATGACCGTCAGCTACTCGCGGTCGAAGAAGCTGCTCGCTCGCGTCGAGGCCGCGCAGGAGGCGTATATCCGCCGCTCCATCGAGGATCCCGAGCTTCGCGAGAAGCTCGTCCCCGACTACGGCTTCGGCTGCAAGCGGCCGACCTTCTCGAACGACTACCTGCGGGCCTTCAACCGCGACAACGTCTCGCTCGTGACCGACGCGATCGAACGGATCACGCCGCAGGGGATCGTCACTGCCGACGGCGTGCTCCACGAGCTCGACGTGCTCGTGTACGCGACCGGGTTCAAGACGATGGAGCGGGGGAACGCGCCGAGCTTCGCGGTGCACGGGCTCGCGGGCCGCGAGCTCGGCAAGTGGTGGTACGAGAACCGCTACCAGGCCTACGCCGGCGTGTCGGTGCCCGGATTCCCGAACCTCTTCCTCTCCGCCGGGCCCTACTCGGGTGGGCTCAACTGGTTCGACATGCTCGAGCCCCACATGCACTACATCGGACGCATCATGCGACGCGCGCGTCGCTCGGGCACGACCTGGGTCGAGGTCCGGAACGAAGCCCACGACCGCTACATGGCCGACATGTGGAAGCGCGCCGAGAACGCCGTCTTCAAGAACGCGACTTGCGCGACGTCCAACTCGTACTACATCGACCACAAGGGCGACGCTTCTCTCGGCTACCTGCGCACGCCCTGGTTCCGTTGGTTCCGTGTCCGCTTGAGCCGCCTCACCGACTTCCGCTTCGCGCCGTGAAGCGGGTGACCCCACCCGCGGTCGAACGCGTCCAGGAGACTCCATGTCCGAAACGAACCCGTCCGAGACCGCGCTCCGTCGTCACCGCACGTCGATCGTGCTCGCGGTGCTCTACGCGATCTTCTTCTACTGGTACACCCCCTTCGGCGGACCCTTGACCGAGGACGAGATCGCTTACTACACGCAGATCCTGAACGAGAGGTCGGGTGGCGACGTGAACGCCGAGCGCTGGATCGAGTTCATGCGCAGCGACACGGGCGACGACTTCGCGATGATCAACGTGCTCGATCTGCGCGACACGCCGCAGCAGGTGGAGGGTGTCGAGCCGGGCGACACGTCGCTCGACGTGATGTCGCGTTACACGACGCCCTTCTTTCGGACGGCGGTCCCGAACGCGGCGCACCCGGTGCTGCTCGGAACGGCCGCCAATCGCGCGCTCGACATCTGGGGCATCGACGCGGACGTTTGGGACCAGGGAGGCGTGGTCCGCTATCGCAGTCGGCGGGACGTCTTGAAGCAGATCGACGCGATCTCTTCTCAGGTGCAGGATTGGGACAGCGAGGGCATTCACGCCTACAAGATCGCGGCCCTCGAGAAGACGATCGCCTATCCCCTCGACCCGTGGTTCCACCTCGGCGATCCGCGGATCGTCCTGGGGCTCGTCTTTCTCGTGCTGGGGCTCGCGCTCGAGCTTCGGAAGCGCCCGCGCGCGACTGCCGCCTAGCCGTCAGCCGTCGAGGTGTTTCTGGATGGCCGCGAGGACCACCTCGGGGCCGGAGCGCCGCTGGTAGTTCTCCGCCATCTCGACCCAGAGGACCTTGCCGTCGGCATCGACCAGCAGGGACGTCGGGACGGGCAGCGCCTCGATGTCATCCGTCGGCGGTCCCGAGTGCGCCAGGGTGTTTCGCAGACCGAACGCGTCGGTGACCGCGAGGTCCCGATCGGAGAGCATGCGTGCCTGCAAGCCGTGGGCGCGCCGACCCTCCCGGATCTCTTCGGGATGATCGGTGCTGACCGTGACGACCTGGATGCCGCGCGCATCGAACTCGCTTCGGAGCGTTTCCCATCGCCGTAACTCGGCGACACAGTAGGGTCACCAGTGGGCGCGGAAGAACTTGATCAGGACCGGATGGCCGCGCAGGCTCTCCGAGTCGAAGGTCTGTCCCTGGTCGTCGATCGCCGTGAACGCAGGCAGCGTGTCACCCACCCGGATCGCGCCGTCGGCGACGGCCTGGGGGCTGATGAAGACCGTGAAGGGTAGGAAGAGGCCGATCAGGATGGCGGGGAGCGGGACGATCCGCGCCAGCCAGCCCTTGCTCGTGACGATCGCGTAGAGGCCGATCGCCGCCGCGGAGAGCCACACGATCAGGAAGAACGCGCGGTTCTCGGGAACCCCGACGGCGTTGTTCATCGCGAGCCAGCCGACCATGCCGCCGATCGCGAGGGCGAGAGCGCCGAACGCGAGGAGCGTCGAGCGGTTCTTCTTCTCTTCCATGTCGGGGCTCCTTCGGATCCGATTATGTCAGATCGGCGGGTTCGCTGCAGACCGCAGCGCTTCGAGGGTCGCTTCGAGGGTGAGCAGCTCCGGGAGGACCTCCGCCTCGCCGGCGCTCCCGGCCGGATAGACGAGGTAGAGAGGGACCCCCGCGCGGCCGTGGACGGCGAGCGCAGCCCGGATCGCATCGTCGTAGCGCGTCCAATCTGCCTTGAAGCTCACGAAGCCGCCGCGCTCGAGCGCCTCGGCGACCTCGTCCGTCGAGAGCACGACGGTCTCGTTCACCTTGCAGGTGATGCACCAGTCCGCGGTGAAGTCGACGAAGACCGGCCGGCCCGCGGCGCGTTCGCGTTCGATCGCCGCCGGGTCCCAGGGCCGCCAGTCGATCGATGAAGCGCCTCCGGCCGTGCTCGTGGGGGGCGCGGCGGGCGCGGGATCGAGGGGCAGCAGGCCGAGTCCGACGCCGATCACGCCGACGCTCACGACCGCCATGATGCGCGCGGCACCCGCGCGGGACGCCGCCTGGAAGACGCCGCCGATCCAGGTGAGGAACGCGATGGCCAGGAGATACACGACGAGCAGCGTCTGCCCGTCGACGCCCGTCGTCCGGCCCGCGACCCAGGTCAGCCACACGACCGTGGCGAGGAGCGCGAAGCCGAGGCCGGTACGCAGGTGGAGCATCCAAGGGCCCGGGCGCGGCACGAGGCGAGCCCAGCCGGGGACCAGCGTGATCAGGACGTAGGGCGCCGCGAGCCCGACTCCGATCGCCAGGAAGATGCCGACGATCACGAGTCCGGAGCTCGCGAAGGCGAAGCCGACGGCGGTGCCGAGGAAGGGCGCAGTACACGGCGTCGCCAGCACGACCGCGAGGGCGCCTTCCAGGAGGCTGCGCCGGGTCGAGTGTGCGTCGCCGTCGGACGCCACGCCGGGGCCCGAGGGCTGCAGCGTGATCTCGAAGACCCCGAAGAGGTTCAGGGCGAAAACGACCAGTAGCGTGCAGATCGCCGCGACGAAGCTCGGCGTCTGCAGCTGGAAGCCCCAGCCGACCGCGGTGCCGGCTTCACGGAGACCGATCACCGTCGCGGCGAGCGCCGCCATCGAGAGCAGGACGCCCGCGAGATAGGCGAGACCGCTCGCGACGACACGGCCGCGATCCGCATGAGCGAGCTCGGCGATCCCGAAGACCTTGAGCGCGAGGACGGGGAGCACGCACGGCATGAGATTCAGGACGAGCCCACCGATCAGCGCGAAGAAGATCGCGGCGACCAGGGACACGGGAGCGGCGGTCGTCGCCGGCAGCGCGCCGTGACCGTCGCCGGTCGTTGGCGAGGCGAGCGGATTCACGACCGCGAAGCCCCCGTCGTCCGCTCGGACGATCGCAGCGTCGGCCCGCGCACGCCGGATGTCGACTTCCACCTCGACCGGCACGATCCGGTCGTCGCGCACGAGGGGCACGACCCCGCGAACGTGCTCGAGGTCGACGCCGGGATCGTCCCAGGCGCGGCCCTCGACCAGGATCGAGAATCCGCCGAAGGCGGCGGGCGGCACTCCCAGCCCGACGGGCACGAGGCGCGGGTCGCTCGAGGTGCCGGGCAGGAAGGCTTCGTCCGCGTGCGTCGTCGCCAACGACCACGGACGACAGGAGCGGTCACCGTCCTCGCAGGAGGTCACGTCGAGGGCGAATCGAAACGTATCGCCCGGGCGAACCGCGTGCTGGGAGAGTCGGCTCGCGATCGACACACCGAGGCTCGCAGCCGGCTGGGGAACGCGCGTGGCCGCGAGGTCGAAGCGCTCCCGCGTCGTGGGCTGCGCGGGCGTCGTGACACCCGCCACGGGCACGCGCTTCGAGAGCGAGACGCTCCCGGGAATGCACTCGAACTCGCACGCAACGAGCTCGGCGTCCACCTCGAGGAGCCAGTCGCCGCGCGCGTTCGCCGGGACGATCGCCTCGTGCGCGAGCAAGACGTCGCCGTCGTAGCCGTACGTGAGCAGCGCTCCGTCCGCTTCGCGGAAGACGCGGGGTGCTGGCCAGGCCGTCGCCCCCATCTCGGCGCCGCCCGGTCGCCACGTGAGCTTCGTCGGCCGGCCGGAATCGCCGGAGTTGCGCCAATAGATGTGCCAGCCCGGCGCCATCGTGAAACGAACGCCGACGCGAACCCGGTCGCCCGCTGCGACTGCCTCCGCATCGACGAGCAGCGCTGCCTGGACGCGCGCCTCGCCCTCCGCGAAGACCGTCTCCCCGGTCGCGCCCGGCGCATCCGGGTTCGCCTGGGCCAGCGCCGCGAGGAGCAGGCCGGCCAGGACGACCGTGGCGCCGCGCGGCATCAGGCTCCGCCGAAGTCCACGAAGATCGGAGACGACCAGGCGCGCGGTTCCGCTTCGCTCAGGCAGTCGTCCTCGTAGGGCGCGTCGCCGTCGCAGCTGTCTATCTCTACGCACGTTCCATTCTCGTCGTACCGGCAGCCCATCGGGTTGGAGCCGTGGACCATCAGATCGGGCGCTTCGATCGCGCGCGCATAGTAGACGGCGTCCCGCGCGGCGGACGCGAACTCGGGGTCATCGAACTCCACGCGGCAGCCGGAGCCGTCCGCCGGACATTCGAAGACGCGCCACGGATCCTCGACCAGTCCGTCGACCGGCTCGTCCTCGGAAATCTGCGGGCGGATCCGGACGACCTCGATCCGCGTGATCGGGCGGCGCGTTTCGCTCGGATGGTGGCACTCCCCGCGACAGATGTGCTCGACGCGCGCTTCGCCGAGGGCGTCCCAGACATGGTCCGGACAACCGGGCTGCTGCTCGAACGAGCCCATCGCGCGCACCCGGAAGCGAGGCGTCTCGCTCCGGCGGGTCTTGCTGCCCATCGGGATCGTCCGGGCGTCGTCGACGAGGTCGAACCACAAGAGGGTCCGGCGCCCGCTGGTCGCGTACACCTCCTTCTCCTGGATCGCGCGCCAGATCGAGTCGCGATCCCGAGCGGGCGTGTGAACGGCCACGAGGCCCCCGGTCACGAAGTAGGCGGCGCCGCGATCCATCTCGAAGAGTTGCATCGGATTCGACGAGTCCCCGGTCCACGGAACCGACTCGGCGGCGCGCGCTTCGCTCTCGTCGCTCGAGCCGAAGAGGCTGAAGCCCTCTCCCTGATCGCGTCGTCGACCGCGACCTTCGCTCATCTCGCCGCGCGCGAACTCCTTGTAGCCGGTGCCGGGGCGCGCCGTGTGGTTGTCGCTCGAGCCGATGAAGCCGAAGTCGAAGCGCTTCGGCGCGCTCGGGTCGTCGAAGTCGCGGATCGCGAGCATGTACTGGGCGGAGCCGAGGGGCCGATAGTTGAACGCGGGCTGGAACATGTCCGGAGGAGCCTGCCCGGCGTTCAGCCAGTCGCGCTTGGCGTAGCCGGGGAGCGTCTTCCACCCGGCTTGATGCACGGCGACGTAGTTCGCGCGCGCTTCGGTCGCCCGCCGCGCACACTCGCTCGCGTTGTCCCCGATCTCGAGGCAGCGCGCTTCGATGAGGTCGCCGGCGTGCCAACAGCTCGGGAGATAGCCGTCGCTCGGGGCCGGGCAGGAGAGGCTCCCGTCCGGGGCCACCTCGACCGGCCGCCAGGCAGGGAGTTGCTCCGAGGCGCCGTGTCCCGAGTAGACCTCGACCAGCGTCTGACGTGCGGGATCGTGTCCCGCGAGCTGCTTGCGCCAATCCGAGGTGGCGGGGGTGTACATGCCCCAGGACGTCCCGTGCGGGATGACGATCGAGTCGAGCCCCCAGTCGTCGAGCTTGTCGAAGAGGACCTCGGGCGTCTCGGCGGACTCGATGCAGTCGAGGGGCAGGTCGCGGACGGGGACGCCTTGCGGGCAGTCGCCCGCTTCGTCTACCGCCGCGACCAGCTGCGTGAAGTCGCGCCCGCGCTCGCCGGCGAAGGTCGCGACTGCGGCCTTCATGGCAAAGGAGAGGGGGAGCCCGCCCGGTCCGACCCGCCGGGACGAGATCGCTCGCGTCGGGATTTCGTCGTCGTTCGTTCCCCGGAACACCACGTTCTTGTGGCCATAGTGTGCGTCGGGCGTCGCCCCGATGTGGCTCCACTCCCAGCCGAGGTAGGTCACGAGGTCGGGGTCCGAGGGGTCGCCAGAGACCGCATTGCATTCGCGCACGAGATCGACGGTCTTGCTCCAGAGGTCGTGGGTCAGGTTCTCCGCGTGGTCGTTGATCGACCAGAAATCGAGGGCCGAGCAGAAGCGCGCGAAGTCGCACGCGTCTGCGGGCGGATGCGCGCCGGGCCCGCCCGCGATCGGCATGTTCATCATGAACGCGTCGAAGCTGAAGGTCGTGTGGACGTGGAAGTCGCCGAAGAGGATCTGCTTCGCGTCGTCGGCACCGACGGCGCGAGCGGCCGCCGCGAGGGAGTCGACGCGGTCGTCGTCGAATGCTGCGGGGCGTGCGGTCTCTGCCACGTCGCCGGGCTCCTCGGAGGATCCGAGTAGGCCGGTCGCGCCGGCGTAGACCCACAGGGCACCGGCGACGAGCAGGAAGAGAAGGAGCTGGACGATCCGCTTCACGGTGGCCCTCACGACATTCGATGGCGCGGGTTGCGCGATCGCTCCCAATGCTAGCCGCGCGCGGAGCGCCACCCAATCGGCCGTCAGGGTCGGTCGAACACGACTCCGTAGGTCTTCGTCACGAAATTCGACGACGGCCAGGGGTCGACGTCCGCGACGACCACGAAGCCCGCCGCCTCGAACTCCGAGACGAGCAGGTCGCGGGTGATGCCGTGTCCGCCGCGGTTCTCCGGGATGCCCTCCGGCGTGAAGAGCGCGAGCCAGAACGTCGGCGGGAAGTCCACGACGACGAGTCGGCCGCCCGGGCGAATCGTCGCGAAGAGGCTCGCCACGAACGGCTGCGGGTCGGTCACGTGATGGTAGACGTCGCGCAGCATCGCTCCGTCGACGCTCGCCGGCTCGAGGCCGGTCCCGTCGACGCGGCCTTCGACCACCTCGAGCTGACTCAGCGCGCCTGCTTCTTTCCTTTCACGCAGGGTCGCGAGGCGCTCCGGATCGAGCTCGGTCGCGTAGACGCGGCCGGTCGCGCCCACCGCCTCGGCGAAGGCGACCGACCAGTCCCCCTCGCCGGCGCCGAGGTCGGCGGCCCGGGCGCCGGAACCCAGGCGCAGTCGTTCGGTCAGGATCGCGATCTCTTCGTCGAAGCCCGCGTCGGCGCGGGCGCCGACGGAGACGAGGCAGAGCAACAGGATCCAGGGGAGGGCTCGGGAGAGCGTTCGAATCATCGGGATTTCCTTTTTCGGGCGCAGGGTACGTTTGGGGCGACGACGGGTGCTTCGGTCAAGCGTCGTGCTGGAGTCGCCCGCGAATCCGGCGGAGGAGCCCCGCCGCGGAACGCAGGGCCCGCACGGAGAAGTCGTCGGCAACGGGCTTCGTCCACTGGCTCTGGCGGCGCTCCATCTTGCGTAGGCGCCTGCGACCGTCGGGCGTGGGACGGACGAGGCGGGAGCGCTTGTGGCGCGGGTTCTCTCCGAAGTCGACGAAGCCGGCCGCGTGAAGCTCGTCCACCGATCGCTGCACCGGTTGACGCGCGATTCCGCGTTCCGACGCGAGCTGGGGGACCGTCTGCGGGCGGTCCTTCACGAGGCTGCGCAGGATCGACACCTGCGCATTCGTGAGGTCGCTCGGCCCGGCGAGCGCACGGCTCGCGATCGCGACGTGGTGATGCAGCAGCGTCACCTCGATCAGCAGCTCCTTGAGCGCCTGGGCGGGGGTGGAATCCGAACTTGACATCGTTGGTGTCATTATGATTGAATGACACCCGTGATGTCAATAGAAGGATTCTCAGGAGAGTCGGACCGAGTAGAAGAGGCAGTCCGCCAGGGCGATCTCCGGGTTCGTCGTCATCATGATCGGGATTCGCTCCTGCGTCGTCCGCAGGACGCCGCCGTCGTTCGAGAAGAGATCGCGTGAACACTCTCGCCCTCGGGCGTCCCGGGCCTCGAGCGGCCAATCCGAGTCCTCGGCGACCCAGCCGATCTGCGTGCCCGCGGCGAGCGTTTCGAAATTGTGGCGATCGATGGTTCCGGAGATCGTGAGCGGGACGTTCGCGTCGGCGTCGCCGGCGAAGACGACGTCCGACCCTTCCCGCACGAGGACACGAATCGGGTCCTCGTAGACCGCGAGGGGCTGGATCGGGCGCTCGAAGTCGATGGACTCCCATCCGACGAAGCGCTCGAGGCCCGACCGCGCGATGGCGTCGGCCTCCGGGTCTCCGGCGCGTCCACACTCGATCGTCACGCTCGGGAAGTGAGGGACCGTCGCTTCGACGATCGTGCCGAGGTGGAGGGGCGTGTGGACGACGCGGTCGGCGAAGAGCGAGACCAGGCTCTTCTCCGCGTGTCCCAGTGAGAACGCGACCCCGTACGCAGGGTTGTGCCCGGTGTTGTTGTGCAGGTCGACGAGACACTCCGGGCTCACGTCGAAGATCCGCTCGAGCACTTCGGCGGCGACCGCCGCGGCCGGACCGTGCGCGGTGGCGAGCCAGCAGCGATTTGCGTCGACCTCGCCGGGCAGCGCGCGCCACGCGAAGCCCGGGGGCTCGAGTGCGGTCGCGACCGCGCCGACGAAGAAGAGCACGTTGGTCTCCGGGCGCGTTCCGGCCCGCAGGTGACGCAGGACGGCGCGGAGTCCAGAGGGCTCGTTTCCGTGGAGGAGCGTCGTCACGACGCGGGTGCGCGACGCGTCGCGCCCTTCGAGATGCAGGAGCGTAGGACCCCCTAACAAGCGGAGGAAGGCGATCGTGTCATCGGGCAGCGCGTGCGGGTCGAGGTCGATCCCGATGCGGAGCTCGCGAAGGGGCGGCTTCAATCCAGGCCCCATTCGTGGACCGGCGCGCCGGATTCGGAGCGTGCGACGTACTCCTCGAGCATCCGGGTGAGGCCGTCCGAGGAGGGGCGTCCGCGTTCGAAGGACGCCAGCCGCGCCCGCTGCCAGGTCGCGCCGGTCTGCCGGCGTTCGGCGCGCTGCTCGATCGTCGCGATCGTGTCCTCCGCCTCCGCGTCGTCGATCTCGTAGTCGCGAAGTCCCTCGCGCGCGAGCGTGGTCAAGCGCGTCACGAGCGCGCCGGCGGAACGCGTCTCGCAAGTGCCGGTCTCGGGATCGGGCCAGAAGAGCAGGCCGTCGAGCCCCGACTGCGCGGCCCGATAGAAGTTCGAGTGCGCGACTTCGAAGGGCAGGATCTCGCGGATGCGGGGCATGTGCGGGGTGAGGCCGAGGGTCAGCCCGACCAGGAAGGCGACGTTCGCGACCATGTCCGAGACCGTGGGGCCCGACGGGAGCGCGCGCAGCTCGATTCGCACGTGGCCACCGCCGCGGGGGTGATAGACCGGTCGGTTCCAGCTCCAGACCGTGCCCTGGTGGAGTCGGATCTCACGCAACGCGGGGATCTCGCCTGCATCGAGCACGGCATTCGGATCTTCGGCGTCGAGCACCGGAAGCAACACGGGATATTCCCGCACGGCCTGCTGGAAGAGCTCGAGGGGGCCCTCCTTCAGCCACCCGGTTCCGAAGGAGACCCGCGCCGGTCCCGCACGGAACTCGGGATCCCGGTCGTCCACGGCCTGCTTGAAGAGCGCGACGCGCGTCTCGCTCCACAGTCGGTGGCCGAGGAAGGTCGGCGAATTCGCGGCGGCGGCGAGAGCGGGGGCCGTCGCGAGCTGCGCCGCGTCGAAGACGTCACGAAATCGACCGGGCTCCACGCGAAGGTGCACCTGGAGCGAAGTCGCGGCGCCTTCGTAGGTGACGTCGTGGCAGTCGAGCCGAAGCGGGTCGCCGCCGTCGATGTCGAGGCGAAAGGGACCGCTGCGACGACCGCGCAGGGAGCGCGACAACGCCCGGTAGCGAAGCTCGTCGGTCATCGCGGAGGTCTGCAGATCAGCCTCGGTGAGCGTCGGCAGAATCCCGGTCATCGCGATGCGACCCCCGTGGATCGCGGCGGCTCGCCTGAGTTCGGCCCGCGCGCTCTCCAGCTCTCTCCGCAGATGGCTGAAGGGCCGTCCAGCGAGTCCGCAGTGGAGCAGATTGCACTCGAGATTGAAGCGGTCGAGCTCGACGGTCATTCGCTCGTCGACGGTCTCCAGGATGACTTCCTCGTTCATGGGCAGGGCCCGACCGGCGTCGTCGATCAGCGCGAGCTCGAGCTCGGCCCCGAGCTCCGGGCGGCCGCGTCCGAATGCCGGTTGCGCGAGGAGCTCCTCGAGGGCGCCGAGACAGCTCGCGAGGCGATCGGCGAAGCGATCGTAGTCCCTGCCCCGGAACTGGTCGCGATCGATCTCGAGGCCCATCTTCGTCGCCGTCCTCGCGCGTGGTCGCTCAGCTGAGCATGAACTGCAGGAGGTCGCGGTCCGTGACGATGCCGGCCAGGTCGCCCGCGTCGTCGAGCACGACGAGGGCGTGCAGGTCACCCGAGCCGATGCGGTCGATGGCCCGGTCGATCGGCTCGTCGGCCTCGACCGTCTCGAGCCCGTCGGTCATCACCTCGCCCGCCGTCACTTCGCCGATCGCAGCCGAGGAGAGCTTGGTGACGCCCATCCGGTCCGCGACGCGGACCACGTCCCGGTTGCTGATCATGCCGACGACGCGACCGGCGTCGACGATGGGAAGGTGGTGGCAGCGTTCCTCCGCGAGCCGAAACCAGATCGCGTGCAGGCTCTCGTCGGGGCTCGCGGTCGCGACCCTTCGCGTCATCACGTCGCGGACACGGACCTGCGGCTCGAAGGGATTCATCACGGGTGCTCCTGATCTGCGATCACGAGACACGGGAATGCACGACGCGTGCCATGGGTCGCAGGCAGGAACGCGGTCGGAGCACGAGATGCGAGGCAGAGCGACCCGAATCGTGACGCTTCGACCCGCTTCGGCCGCGCGTTCGCTCAGTCCACCTGGATCGACTCGAGATAGGTCACGAGCGCATCGATCTTCGAGTCGTCGGTCCAGTATTTGCCCCAGCGCGGCATCTCCGGCGACTGATGCGAGCCGAGGGGGTCGCGCCGGGCGATCAGCTCGAACACGCGCTCGCGAGGAAATGTTCCGTCTCCTCGCGCGGCGATGGTCGTCAGGTCGGCCGGGTTCCACATCAGCTCCGACGCGAGCGGGCCGCGCCCGGTCGCCTCCGCGCCGTGGCAGAGCGCGCAGTGTTGGGCGAAGAGTGTGGCGCCGTCGTACACGTTCGGCGCGGGGCGCTCGACGAGGGCGCGGAGTCGTTCGATGCGCGCGGCCTCGTCCGCCGGGAGGTGGATTCCCGAAGAACCGGTGTAGCCGGCCCGGACCTCGCGCTCGAGCGCGGCGAAAGCCCGCTTGGCCGCCGGGCTTCGCGGAGCGAGCCGGATGGCGGTTTCCCAGTAGAGGTCCGCGCGCGTCTGCCAGATGTTCTGGGAGATGCCCGCCTCCGCGCGCCCGAGCAGCTCGTAGATCGCAGCGGCCGAGTCGGGGTCGTCCTGGGGCTGCGCGGCGAGATCGTTGAGCTGCGTCGAGGCCACCAGATAGTCGACGAGCGGGCGACGGTCGGCGGGGTAGCGGGACAGCCCTTCGGCGCGTTCGACGGTGGAGGTCGCTGCGGCGAGCGTCGTTCCATCGAGCTCTGAGCGGGAGGTCGCCTGGAGCGCGCGAAACCAATGAGAGAGGTCCCGCGCGAAGGCTGGAGCGAGCCCCTCGCGGCGAGCGAGGCGCCCGAGCGTCGGCGCGGCGCGTTCGGGATCTCGCGCGACTCGGATCGCCACCACCAGATACCGCGTGATCGGCCCCAGCAAGGCTTCCGGAGAGGTGTCGGCGTCGTCGAAAGCGGTCTCGTAGAGGTCGAGCGCGCGTTCGAACTGCCGGGTGGCGGCGGCGATCTCGGCGCGCTCGATCCGGTCGAGGCCTTCGAGGGTGCCGGCGTCGACGAAGCCGGCCGTGATCGGCGCGTCTGCCGAGGCCTGCCGGGAGTGGCAGCCAGTGCAGTCGTCGACGATCCGCGTGACGAGCCACGCGGCGCTGTCGAATCGTTCGCGCGCGAAGAAGGCTTCGGCTCGCGCTGCGTCTTCGCCCAGCGCGGTCGCGAGCAATCGGGATCCACTGGGCAGTGGACTTCCGTGAGTGCCCAACATCTGTCCGTGATCCCGGAGCGTGGCCAGCGCGGCGGCCTGACGGTCGCGCTCTGCTTCGTCGCCCAGCTCGCCCGACACCGCCGCCGGCAGCAGTACGCGCAGGGCGCCGAACAGCTCGTGCATCGCCGCCCGCGTCCGTACGTCAGCGGCCGATGCTTCGGTGACCCCGGGTTCAGCGAGCACGCCGTTCGCGGTGACGATCGCCGCGGCGATTGCGATCAGCGATGCGCAGACCCGTGCGGAGCTACGCGGCCGGAATACGGAATCGTCCATCGCGTGCTCCTTCAGCCGGAAGCGCGGTTCGCGCCGCAGACGTGTGGGCTCGACGTCGGTCTCGTTCTTTCAGGAACGCTCGTCCCCGGGCGCGACCTGTCAACCGAATCGCAGCGATGCGCCGCGGCCCGGAGATCGCGTGGTTCCGCGCCCGGCCCGCTATCCTTCCAGAGTCGTCGGCGCCCTCTGCGACGACTTCCCCCCGAAGAGAGAAGCCGTGCTGAGTCGAAATCGGACCCGCGACCTCGAGCGCCAGATGGCAGAGGCCGAGAGCTACGACGAATGGACCACCCTCGCCCTCGAGCACGACGAGGCGACGGGGATGGATCGCTGGCGCGCGCGCGACCACACCCGCGCCTACGACTACGAGGCGATCCGCGAGCGGCTCGACCGCCTGCGCTCCCTTCGCGTTCGGGGCGACGATGCCGGTCTGCTCTTCGCGCTGAACGAGGGCATCCACGGCAACATGGGCGGCATGGGCAGCGCGAAGCTGCAGGGTCGCGCGAAGTTCGGGACCAAGAAGCTCGTCGAGGCTTACGTCGACGAGATCGTCGACGCGCTCGAGTACCTCGCCGGTCTCGAATCCGACGAGATCTCCGATGCCGATAAGATCGACTTCTTCTACCGGGCCAACCATTGCTTCGGGCGAACGGCGCTGATGCTCTCGGGCGGTGGGACGCTCGGCTTCCATCACGTGGGCGTCGTCAAGGCGCTCCACGAAGCCGAGCTGATGCCGCGGGTGATCTCGGGGGCGAGCGCGGGCTCCATGATCGCGGCCGTCGTCGGAACCCGAACGGACGAGGAGCTCGACGACTACTTCGACGCCCGGCACCTCTCGGACGAGGCCCACGCAGACGCTGACATCATGGAACGCCTCGGCGGCGACGGCAGCGGCTCCCCAATCGAGGTCGACAGCATCCGCGAGATGCTCGACCACCTGGTTCCGGATCTCACGTTCCAGGAGGCGTTCGAGAAGACCGGGCGCCAGATCAGCATCTCGGTCGCGCCGGCGGAGCTCCAGCAGACGTCGCGTCTGCTGAACGCGATCACGAGTCCGAACGTCTACATCCGCTCCGCCGTGATGGCCTCGTGCGCGGTGCCGGGGGTGTACCCGCCGGTCGTGCTCTCGGCGAAGAACGTGCACGGTGACGCGCAGCCCTACCTGCCGTCGCGCAAGTGGGTGGACGGTTCGATGAGTGACGATCTTCCCGCGAAGCGGCTGGCGCGGCTCTACGGCACGAACCACTCGATCGTGAGTCTCGTAAATCCCGTCGTGCTGCCCTTCGTGCGCCGCGTGAACGAGATGAACCAGTTCTCCTCCGGCGTCGCGCGCCTCGGTCTCGAGGTCACGCGCGAGCTGCTCAACTTCCAGCGGCACCAGCTCTCGCGCTTTCCGCGGGCGAGCACGCTGAACGCAATGGTGGCAGGGCTCCACGGGCTGATCGGTCAGACGTACTCGGGAGACATCAACATCCACGCGAGCTCCCGCTGGCTGAACCCGGTCCGCTATCTCAGCCGCCTGGACGAGGACGAGATGCTGGTGCTGATCCGTGACGGCGAACGCGCGACCTGGCCGCAGATTCAGGCCATCGACAATGCGACCAAGATCAGCCGAACCCTGGATCCGATCCTCGAGCGCTACGAGGTCGCGGGCCAGGTCCCGAGGGCCGCGCGACGGCGTCCGGGCGCCGGCTCGCGTTCGCGCCTCGGTCCCCAGGCGGCCTGAGCCCGCCCCACCTCTGCCCGAATTCGCGCAAGGGCTGCCCCTGAAACGAGCAGTGTGCCGATCCCGGCTCAGCGCGGCGCCGTCTCGGGTGGGATATTTCGCGCTCAGCCGCGCGAGCGTTGGCGCACTTCTTGCGATGCGGGAAGGAGTTTACGGACGCGATCCGTCCGCCCCTCCAAGGAGACTCCCTCGATGCCCGCCCTCGAAACGATCCTCGCCCCGGCCTGCAAGCGCGTCTCCGCGCTCGCCGCGCTTGGGCTCCTCCTCGCCGCCGGCACCTTTCTGGCTGCCGGCACTGCCTCCGCCGAGGACGTCGCCGACACCGGCGACACCGCCTGGATGCTGACCTCGACCCTGCTCGTACTGCTGATGGCGCTGCCGGGTCTCGCGCTCTTCTACGGCGGCCTCGTCCGAACGAAGAACCTACTGTCGGTGCTCATGCAGTGCATGTTCTCCGCAGGGATCATCGGCGTGCTCTGGGTGCTCTTCGGCTACAGCCTGGCCTTCGGAGAGGGCAACGCCTTCATCGGCGATCTGTCGATGTTCGGACTCGACGGCATCACCCCCGACAGCGTCTCCGGCACGATCCCGACCTACGTGTTCGTCATGTTCCAGGGCATGTTCGCGATCATCACCCCCGCGCTCATGCTCGGTGCCTTCGCGGAGCGGATGAGATTCAGCGTCTACGCGATCTTCATCACGATCTGGGTCTTCGTCGTGTACATCCCGCTGGCCCACATGGTCTGGGGCGGCGGCTACATCGCGACCGAGATCGAGGCCCTCGACTTCGCCGGCGGCCTCGTCGTGCACATGTCGAGCGGCTTCTCGGCGCTCGTCGCCGCGATCATCGTGGGTCCGCGCCTCGGCTACGGCAAGGAGCCGATGGCCCCGAACAGCCTGCCGCTGACCGTGATCGGCGCGGCGCTGCTCTGGGTCGGCTGGTTCGGCTTCAACGCGGGCTCGGAGCTCGCCGCGGATGGCGTCGCCGGCCTCGCGTTCCTCACGACGCAGACCGCGACGGTCACCTGCCTGCTGGTCTGGACGCTCATCGAGTGGATCCACCGTGGCAAGCCGACCATCCTCGGCGCCGCGACGGGCATCGTCGCGGGTCTCGTCGCGATCACCCCGGCCTGCGCCTTCGTCGGCCCCCTCGGCGCGATCGGCATCGGCGCCGGCGCGGCGGTCATTTGTTATGCCGCGGTCACCATCATGAAGCCCATGGTCGGCTACGACGACTCCCTCGACGTATTCGGCGTGCATGGGGTCGGCGGCGCCTGGGGCGCACTGGCCACCGGCCTCTTCATCACGGAGACGACCGGCCTCGGGTACGGCGGCCAGATCGGCGCCCAGGCGATCTCGATCGTGATCACCGCGGTCTTCGCCTGCACGGCGACCGCCGTCATCCTCTACGCGATGAAGGCCGTGCTGGGCGACCTGCGCGTGACCGAGGAGGAGGAGTTCGAGGGTCTCGACCTCGCCGAGCACTCCGAGACGGCCTACGGCTCGCCTTCCTGATCCAGGACTCGACGGTCTGATGACGGCGTCGTCCCGCCTCGCGGGACGGCGCCGTTGCTCATTGGAGACCCCATCTTCGCCTTCGGCATCGAGCGTGCAGCGCATGCGCAACTCCATCCACGTTGCTGACGGCGGCCGTCTCCCTTTGCGAAAGAACCGCTCAGTCGAACGATTTGGAGGGCGATTTCCCATCTGATTCAGGCTTAGATGGAAGTCGGGAAGGCGAGTTCGGCGTCCACGCAACCCACTCGAACTGGACGCCACACCCATGCTGCATCTCACGCTCCGTTCGCGGCGCCAGCTCACCGCTGCCGTCGCCTCCCTCCTGCTCCTCGGCACGCTGCTCGCCGCCGGTGCTCACGCCGCCACGGCCAGCTACGAAGTCACGGGCTCCGTGCTCTTCTTCGACGCGCCCGAGCCGTACATCATGAACGATCCGGAGCCGGTCTCCGGCGGCGAGACGTTCATGCTCACGTTCGACGTGGACGACGCGCTTCCTCTCACCGGCGGAAACGGCACGACGGTCTCGTCGTACGACGCGGCCGTCACGAATATCTCGCTCACGATCGACACGGGCGACACCTTCGACGCCTCCGTCGAGGGCGTGCTCGCCGCCGACAACGGATCGAACCACCAGTGGTCGTTCTTCGCGTTCGAGTCGGAGCCGGGGGCTTCGACGACGCTGCCGACGGTGCTGAGCGCCTACAACTTCGACACCGACACGGACGAGGATTTCGGGCTCACGTCGTTGAACCTCGTGCTCCTCGACTTGACGTCGTCGGTGTACGGGAGCTCACCGCCGGAGCTGGTCCTGCCCGACCCCCTGGACTTCGGCTCGCAGAACCTGTCGATCAGTTGGGTGAGCTTCACGACGGGGGCGGAGATCGGGATCGTCTTCACGATCAATGACGTGACCGTGATCCCGGAGCCCGGAACCGCGCTGCTCCTGATGCTCGGGCTCGGGGGGCTCGCTTCACGGCGGCGCTGAGCGCGTCGCGCTAGAGCAGTGCCGCGACCTCCACTGGCTGTCCGGTCTCGATCGACTGCTCCGCCGCCGCACCGATCGCGACCGCGCGCAACCCGTCCTCGGCGCTGACCGCCGCCGGTCCGCCCTCGACGATCGCGCGGCGGAACTCCGTGTGTTCGACGAAGGTCGATCCGTGATGCGCACCGGCCGCGAGCACGCTCGCGTCGGTGCCGATCGTCTCGGTCCGGATGTCGCGCCCCTCGCGCTTGCCCACGACGAGGGTCGACTCGGGGATGAAGCATTCGACCTTGCCCAGGTCGCCGGTGGCGGCGATCTCCTGCTCGTTGCGGCTCGCCTCCGCGAACATGCAGAGATCGAGCAACGCTCGGATGCCGCCCTCGAAGTCCACGGTCACGAAGCCGTTGTCGAGGATGTCGGGCGTGCGCCCCTCGTAGCGCTCGTCGAGGTGGTTCACGTCCTGGGCGCCGGAGGCGTAGACGCGCACGGGCTCGGCGGCCGTGATCAGGCGCATCAGGTCGAAGAAGTGGCAGCACTTCTCGACGAAGGTGCCGCCGGTGTTCTCGGAGAAGCGGTTCCAGTCGCCGACCTTCGGGAGGAAGGGATAGCGGTGTTCGCGGATCGCGAGCATGCGCAGGCGGCCGATCGTGCCGCCGCGGACCTCGTCGAGCAGGCGCGCGATCGGCGCCATGTAGCGGTACTCCATGCCGACCCAGAACACGCCGCGGTGATTGGCGGCGCGGTCCGCGACCCGGCGAGCGTCCTCGATCGTCGTGCAGAGGGGCTTCTCGCAGAGCACGTGCTTGTCGGTCTCGAACACGTCGGCGAGCACGTCGCGATGGGTGTGGTTCGGGCTCGCGATCACGACGGCGTCGACCTTCGCGCTCTTCAGGAGATCCCGGTGGTCCTCGTACTCGTCGAGCTCGTGGTCGACGAGCTGCTGCGCCCACCAGCGGGAGTTCGGGGACGGATCCGAGACGGCCACGACCTCCGCCCCTTCGACCAGCGCGAGGTTGCGGATGTGCTCGTGGCCCATCATGCCCGACCCGATGATTCCGTAGCGGACGACGTCGGTCACGCGGCGCCCCACGTGAGCGGAGCGTGGTCGAGCTCGGGCAGGACGTAGCGGGCGAAGAGGTCGCACTCGGCGAGGTGGGGGTAGCCGGACAGGATGAACGCTTCGATGCCCAGGGCCTGATAGGTCGCGAGCTTGGCGCGCACCTGATCCGGATCGCCGACGATCGCCGCGCCGCAGCCGGAGCGGGCACGGCCGATCCCGGTCCAGAGGTTCTCCTCGACATAGCCTTCGTCGCCGGCGGCGTCGCGGAGCTCGGCCTGTCGACGCACGCCGACACTCGCGCTGTCGAGAGAGCGCTTCCGGATCGCTTCGCCGTCGTCGTCGTCGAGGCGACTCACGAGCCTTGCCGCCGCGGCGCGGGCCTCGGCTTGGGTCTCGCGCACGATCACGTGGGCGCGGTAGCCGAAGCGGAGGGTACGGTCGTGCTTCGCGGCCCGCGCGCGCATGTCCTCGAGGACGGACTGCACGGCGGGGAGCGTGTCCGGCCACATCAAGAACACGTCCGCCGCCTCCGCGGCGACCTCGCGAGCAGGCTCCGAGATGCCGCCGAAGTAGAAGGGTGGGCAGGTGCCGGAGACCGTGCCGACCGAAGGCGCGTCGAGCTCGAGGCTCAGGAATTCGCCGCGCACGTCGACACGCTCGCCGTTCAGGAGCGCACGCAGCGCGTGCATGATCTCGAGGGAGCGCCGGTACCGCGGCGCGGAGTCGAGGGGCGCGCCCGGCAGGTCCGAGGAGATGATGTTGATCGTGAGTCGGCCGCCGAGCATGCGGTCGAGGGTCGCGAGTTGGCGCGCGAGCTGGGGCACCCACAGCTCGCCGCAGCGCACCGCGACGAGCAGTCGGATCTGCTCGGTCAGGGGTGCTATGCCGCCGGCGAACGCGACCGAGTCGATTCCGAGCTGATAGCCGGACGGCAGCAGGATGTTGTCGTAGCCGTGTTCGTCGGCGCGGAGCACGATGTCGCGACAGTGCTCCCACGACGAGCGGAGGCCGGCGTCCGGGACGCCGAGGAACTCGTAGTCGTCGTCGCAGAGCGCCGAGAACCAGCTGACCTCGACGCTCACGGAAGCGGCACGCCTTCGGACGCTTCGATCAGGGCGTACACGTCGGCGCGCTCGAGCTTCACGTCGAGGGCGCGGCCGGCGCTTCGGATCCGCTCCGGCGTCATCGTCCCGAGGATCGCGACCGGGGCCGAGGGATGCGCGAGCACGAACGCGACCGCGATCTCGGCGCGCGACACGCCCTCGCGCTCGGCGAGCGCGTCGAGCTTGGCGCGCAGGTCCGGGCGCAGGCCTTCGCCCGTCGCGATGCTGCCGCCGGCGAGGGGGCTCCAGGCCAGGGGCGTCACCCCGAGGCGCATGCACGCGTCGAGGTGGCCGTCGCGGATCGCGCCGAGCTCCGTCACCGACATCTCGGGCTGACTCGTCGCGACTGGGAAGGGCAGGGCGGCGGCGAGCGCTTCGAGCTGTGCCGGCGTGTGATTGGAGACACCCGCTTCGCGGATCTTCCCCTGTTCGCGAAGCGCGGCCAGCGCGCCGGCGACCTCGTCGGGATGCGCGAAGAGGTCGGGGCGATGGATCTGGTAGAGGTCGATCCGATCCGTGTTCAGTCGGGAGAGCGACGCTTCGCACGCGGCCTGCAGGTTCTCGGCGCGGCTGTCGTAGGGGATGCCGGGGATGATGCCGCCCTTGGTGCCGAGGACCATCCGGTCGCGGAGCGCGGGTGCGTCGGCGAGCACGGCGCCGAGCAGCGACTCGACCTGGCCGAACGCCTTGCCGCCCCAGTCGAGTCCGTAGACGTCGGCGGTGTCGACGAGATCGAGGCCCGCGTCGAGGGCCAGCTCGACGCGCTCGCGCGCCTCGGCCAAAGACATCGCGACCAAACGCCAGGTCCCGAACGAGAGCGGTCCGACCGTCATGTCGGGGCCGATCGCGCGGCGTTCGGTCCGTACCAGGGAAGTGCTCATCCTGCCTGCTCCTTCTGAGAGCGCCTCGGCAGCGCTCCAGCGCACGCGGCGCCCGAAGAGGCTATCAGTCTCCTCGAGGCGCGGGGCGACTATCGGTCGCGTCGCCGACGCCTCGCGCGCCGAGCAGGAGGAATCGTCATGAGCGCCGACGTCTCGAGCCTTCCGGTCATCGACATCGACTCCCACTGGACGGAACCGCCGGATCTCTGGACCTCCCGCGCGCCCGCACGCTGGAAGGATCGTGCGCTCCGGGTCGTCAAGAACGATCAGGGCGTCGAGCACTGGGTGATCGAGGACGGCCAGTTCATGGGCCCCGTCGGCTACTGCTCGATCCGGCCCGACGGCTCGAAGGGGCAGGGGCAGGTCGCCTTCGACAGCTTCGACGAAGTGACGCCCGCGGCGATCGAGACGGCGCCGCGACTCGACTACATGGACGAGCACGGTCTCTCGGCGCAGGTCGTCTTCCCGAACGTCGTGGGCTTCTCCGGGACCGGCGTGCTGACGGTCGAAGACGAAGGGCTTCGCGACTTCTGCCTTCGCGCCTACAACGACGCGTGTGGCGAGATGCAGGCCGACGGAAAGGGCCGGCTCTATCCGATGGCGGTGCTGCCCGTCTGGGACGTTCGCGCGGCGGTCGCGGAGCTCGAGCGCTGCAACGACGAGCTCGGGCTGACGGGCTTCGTCCTGACCGACAGCGTGATCGACGCCGGTCTACCGCCGCTCCACGATCCGCATTGGGAGCCGCTCTGGGAGGTCGCGCAGGATCGGGGCATGCCCTGCAACTTCCACATCGGTCCGGGACTCGCGATGCCGCGCGTGTGGGGGAACTACGAGCCCGCCCGGCTCTTTGCGGCGATGTCGACGATGGCGCAGATGGGCAACATGATGTGCATCGTGAACCTCATCACGAGCGGCCTGCTCGACCGCTATCCGAAGCTCGACTTCGTGTCCGTCGAGAGCGGCGTCGGCTGGCTGCCCTTCATGCTCGAGAGCCTCGACTATCAGTTCGAGGAAAACGGCGTGCGCGACGCGAAGCTCACGCCGACCGAGTACTTCCGAAGGCAGATCTACGGCTCGTACTGGTTCGAGCAGGATCCCTCGGACGCGATCGCGCGCCTCGGCGAGGACAACATCATGTTCGAGACCGACTTCCCCCACGCGACGTGTCTCTACCCGGACGTGCGCGAGCGGATGGCGGCATCGGTCGAGAAGTTCGAGCCGCGCGTCCAGCGCAAGTTGCTCTTCGAGACCGCTGCGCGGGTCTACGGGATTCCGGTCGACACCCTGGCGGTCTGAGGCGTTCGAAGGGCCTGAACGGCCTACGCCGACTTCGGCTCGTTCAGCTCGAGCATGTTGCCGGCCGGGTCGTGCATGAACGATTGACGGCCGCCGGGCAGGTCGAAGGGCTTGGAGACCTCGATCCCTTCCTTCTCGAGGGCTTCGCGAATCGAGTCGAGGTCGGTCACCTTGAACGCGAAATGCTGGCCTTTCGGGGCGGCGTGGTCCTCGACCTGGATCAGGTGGACCTCCTGTCCGCCGGTCCGCAGCCAGGCGCCCGGAAAGCCGAAGTCCGGCCGCGGCAGGACCTCGAGGCCGAGCTTCTCGACGTAGAAGTCGAGGCACGCGTCGAGGTCGTCGACGTTGATCGAGACGTGGTGGACACCGAGATCGAGCTTCATCGGGGGGCTCCTTCGCCGCGGGGCATCGCTCGATAGTATATGGAAAGCCGAAGGAGATCGACGATGGACCACGCGCAGGAATACCCGTCCCGGCGCTCCCCCCTCTTCGCACGAAACGTCGTGGCGACCTCGCAGCCCCTGGCCGCGCAGGCAGGGCTCCGGATGCTGCAGGACGGCGGCAACGCGATCGACGCCGCGCTCGCGACGGCGATGGCGCTCGCGATCGTCGAGCCGACGATGAACGGGATCGGGTCCGATCTCTTCGCGATGATCTGGGACGGCGAGGCGCTCCACGGCCTCAACGCATCGGGCCGATCGCCCGGCGCCTGGACGCCGGAGCGCTTCGCAGACCGCGAACGGATGCCGACCTTCGGGATCGACGCGGTCACGGTTCCAGGCGCGGTCAGCGGCTGGGTCGCGGCCTCCGAGCGCTTCGGACGTCTACCCTTCGAGCGTCTCTTCGAGCCGGCGATCGGCTATGCGCGCGACGGCTTCGTCGTACCGCCGAAGATCGCGATGGACTGGGCCGTCGCGGAGAAGCCGATGCGTTCGCAGCCGGGCTTCGCCGAGCACTTCCTGCCGCAGGGACGCGCGCTCCAGGCGGGGGAGACGTTCCGCTCGCCGTTCGGGGCGGAGACCCTCGAGGCGATCGCGGATTCGAAGGGGGAGGCGTTTTATCGCGGCGCCCTCGCCGACGCGATCGTCGCGTGCTCCGAGGCGTGCGGCGGTGCGCTCTCGCTCGAGGATCTGGGCGTCCATCGGGCCGACTGGGTCGAGCCGCTGACTCAGCGCTTCGGCGCACGCGACATCCACGAGCTCCCGCCGAATTCCCAGGGCATCTGTGCGTCGATGGCGCTCGGCATCCTCGAGCATCTCGACCTCGCCTCGATGCGCGTCGACTCCGCGGACTCGATCCATCTCCAGGCGGAGGCGATCAAGCTCGCGGTCGCCGATACGAAGCTCGCGGTCGCGGACCTCGATCACATGGACTTCGCGCCCGGAGCGCTGCTCGATCCCGCACGACTGTCGGAGCGCGCGGCCACGATCGATCGGCGCAAGGCGCTGCCGATGACGAGCGCGCTCCGGGCGACGCCGAGCACGGTCCTGCTGACCACGGCGGACGCCGACGGCCGGATGGTCACGCTGATCCAATCGAACTACCTGCTGATGGGTTCGGGCGTGGTCGTCCAGGGGACCGGGATCGCGCTCCAGAACCGCGCGTCCGACTTCGAGACGACCCCCGGCCGCGCGAACTCGGTCGGGCCCCGGAAGCGCCCCTTCCATACCCTGATGCCCGGCTTCGCGACCCGGGGCGGCGCGGCGGACATGGCGTTCGGCGTGAAGGGCGGTCCGATGCAGCCCCAGGGTCACGTGCAGCTCGTCGTGCGCTGCGAGACCTACGACCAGAATCCACAGACCGCGATCGATGCGCCGCGCTTCTTCGTGCGGTCGGATGGGGCGCTGTCCGTCGAGGCCGGTATCGCGCGAGACGTCCTCGACGACCTCGCCGCGCGCGGGCACGAGATCGTGGAGAACGAGACCTCGCTTCGCTTCGGCGGCGCGCAGGCGATCGCACGCCTCGACGACGGGTACTGCGCCGGCTCCGACCCGCGCCGGGACGGCTGCGCGGTCGGATTCTAGGCCGGTCGCGCTAGCCGGCGACGACGCCCCAGATCAGCGTGCCCGCCGCGAGGACCGTGACCGCGAGGGATCCGACGGCACCGATCAGCCGCGCCTTCTTCGACATGTCTTCGGCGTCGAGGCCGAAGGGGTGGATGATGCGCGACACGAGCAGGATCGCGCCGAGGGTGTGCACCCACCACGGCGCCGCGCCGTTCGTTTCGACCAGCACGATCAGGATGAGCGCCATCGGCACCTGCTCGATGTAGTTGGCCTGGCAGCGCATCGCGGCCAGCAGCCCCGGGTCGCCGCCATCGCCGAGGGAGACCCCGACGCGCAGGCGGTGGCGTCCGACGTGCTGCATGAGGGCGAGTCCGACGAGCGCGAGGCCGGCGGCGTAGAACGCGGAGATGGGCAGGGGCACGATTCACTCCTTCTGGCCGGCCGGTCTGCTGGAAACCGGATCGGCCTGATGTCGGAAGGTTACTCGGACTGGTGGAAGCGCCCACCGTAGAGCGTCGGGCTCGACGAGCGCTGCGGATGGATCCGGATCACGACGCGCTCGGTCCCGGGCGGATCGAGGTTCTCGGGCATCTCCATGCCGCCCACCTCGAACGTGCTGCGGAGGAACGTGCGGTCCGGGTCGTCGGTCATCGACGCGTGCCCGCGGATCTCGACGTATTTCATGATGTCCTCGCGGTCGACGACACAGAACGTGATCATCGGGTTCGCGAGCAGGTTGGCGAATTTCACGCGGCCCTTGATCGTCGAGATTCGCACGCACTCTCCGTCCCACACGTAGCTCACGGGATTCGTCGAGATCAGCCCGTCCTTCTCGCGCAAGGTGCTGACGACGCCGAAGGTGTTCGCCGCGAGGATCGCCGCGTGCGCTTCGGGGATCTCGATCTCGTTCGTGTCGCTCATGTCGGTCTCCTTCAGCCGCTTTCGCCGTTCGGGTCGAATCCGCGTTGCATCGCGCGGAGAAAATCTTCGTCGCCCATCGCCTCGCGGGCGGTCGCCAGTCCCTCGCCCATCGGGTCGCACGTCACGCGCAGCAGCGCGTCGTCGTCGAGGATCGCGTCGACGATCGAACGAGCGGCGTGCTCGACGGGCGTCGAATCCTGTGTGTTTTGCCGCCGTTCGGTGAAGCGTTCGGCCATCGCGCGATAGGCGCCGTGTTGCTCGGCGGCGAGCGGCTGATCCGAGTCCGCGAGCATGTCGGTCGCGATCGCGCCGGGCTGCACTTCCAGGACCCGCCCGCCGAACGGCGTGAGCTCGATGCGCAGCGACTCGCCGAGCGCGGCGACCGCCGCCTTGCTGGCACGGTAGGCGGCGAAGAACGGGACCGGCACGAGGAGCGAGCTGGAGGTCACGTTGCACACGACGCTCTCGCCGGCCGCGCGGAGCGCAGGGAGCGCGGCCTGCGTGACCGCGACGAGGCCGAAGACGTTCGTCTCGAAGAGGCGCCGCCAGTCGTCGACGTCGTGGTGCTCGAGCGGAAGGTGGGGACCGTCGACGCCGGCGTTGTTCACGAGCACGCGGAGCGACGCCGGAAAAGGGAAGTAGTCGGGGGCGCAGACGTCGAGGCCTTCGACCGTGAGACGGCCGCCCCGTTCCTTCGCCTCCGCAGGGAGGGACGCGCCGTCCGCCGGGTCGCGCATCGTGGCGAGGACGTCGAAGCCCCTCGTCGCGAGCTCGAGCGCGACGCCACGGCCGATGCCGCGGCTGGCTCCCGTCACGATCGCGGCTCCCGATGCGTCCAAGAAGGGCCTCCCCGCGCCGTCGCGCTGCCTACGGCAGTATCGCGGGTCGACCGGGGAGCGTCGACGCGCCCGTGGCCGCTCGAAGCTGGAGGCGACGTCGGCTCTCCGGCCGTCTTGAAGTCCCGAGAGGGCGGTGCTTCCCTCTCGTCGACCGTGCCGGATCGGACGACGCGACCTCGGTCAGCACCCGAACGTGCGAAGAATCACGCGGAAGGAAGTCAGCCATGCGAATCGGTTGGAACGGCGGCGGACATCACCACTCTCTCGAGTCGATTCGTGCGGACGCGAAGCGCGCCGCGGAAGAGGGCTTCTCGAGCTTCTGGCTCTCGCAGATCTTCGGCCCGGATTCACTCACCGCGCTGGCGGCGATTGCCGGCGATGTCCGCGGGATCGAGCTCGGAACCTCGGTCGTGCCGCTGTATCGGAGCCATCCGGTCGCGCTCGCGCAGCAGGCGCTCACGGTCCAGGACGCGACGGGCGGCCGGCTCACCCTCGGCATCGGTCCCGCCCACCAGATCTTCGTCGAACAGATGTTGGGCCTCTCCTGGGCGCGGCCGTACACGCAGACGAAGGAGACGCTTGCGGTCATCAACGCTCTCGTTCGGGGCGAAGGCGTCGCGTTCGAGGGCGAAGAGGTCGTCGCGCGGGCGCAGCTCGCGATCGAAGCGCCGCCGCCGCAGATCCTCGTCGCGGCGCTCGGACCGAAGATGCTCGCGCTCGCGGGCAGCGAAGCGGATGGCACGGCGCTGTGGATGACCGGTCGCAAGACGATCGCCGAGCACATCGCGCCGCGGATCAACGAGGCCGCGAGCGAAGCGGGGCGTCCGGCGCCGCGCATCCTCGCCGGCGTTCCGGTCTGCGTGACGGACGACGTGGATCGGGCGCGAGCCCATGCTGCGGAAGCGCTCGCGATGTACGGCGGTCTGCCTTCCTATCGCGCCATGCTCGACCGTGAAGGCTTCGAGGGACCGGAGGGCATGCTCGCCGTCGGCTCCGAGGACGACGTTCGCGAACAGCTCGCCGGGTTCGGGGAAGCGGGCGCGACCGATCTGCGCGCGGCCCCGGTCGCACCGACCGAGGATGAGGCCGAGCGGACCCGGGCGCTCCTCGCCGCGATCGCGAAGGAGAGCGCCGCGTGAGCGCGGGTGCTCGATCGAGCTAGTCGAACTCCAGCTCGAACCCCTCGAAGTCCCCCTTCTCGCGCCAGGCCGCGAGCAGGGCGCGGTAGCCGAAGAGGTCGCCGGCGCTGCCGCCGAAGGAGCCGTTCATCGGGTTCGACTGCGCGGGGTCGCCCTCGAAGTTGAAGCGCGAAGGCGTGCAGCTCGCGAGGAAGGGCATGCCATCGACGCGCGCTGCGACGATCTGCTCGACCCAGGCGTTCTCGGCGGATTCGCTCACCTCGAACGAACGGACGGAGCGGGCGGCGAGGGCCCCGATCGTCTCCGCGATGTGTGCGGCGCCTTCGACGGTGATGTGGGTGTGCGTGACCGTCACGACAGCCTGCTGATACGGGGCGGGCATGAGGAAGAGATTGGGGAAGCCGCGGGAGACGACGCCGTGGAGCGACCGCACGCCGTCGCGCCACTTCTCTCCGAGCTCCGTGTCGCGGCGTCCGACCACCGGATGGCCGAGCTTGCGATCGATCGGCGTCGCCTCGCCCTCGAAGCCCGTCGCATAGACGAGTACGTCGACGTCGTACGCGTCGCCGTTCACGACGAGACCGGTCTCGGTGATCCGCTCGACGCCGGCCGGGCAGTCGACGAGCGTCACGTTCGGCCGATCGATCGCGGGCAGGTACTCGTCGTGGAAGAGCGGGCGCTTGCAGAGGTAGCGGTAATAGGGTTTGAGGATCTCGGCCTTCGCGGGATCCCGGACGATCTCGTCGACGCGCTCGCGATGGGCGTCCATCACGCCGTGGTCGACGGCGTCGATCTGTCGCGCGATCTCTTCGAGGGGGAGACTGAAATCGACCCGCGGCGTGAGCAGCGGCGCGTAGTTCCGGGTCCAGCCGTCGTCGATCACGTCCTCGGTCGCAGGAAGCGCGAGCATGATCGAAGCGAAGTTGTCCATGCGCTCCGCTTGCCAGCCCGGGTGGCGGCTCGAAGCGATCCCGGGATCGGTCGGCCGGTTGTCGCGCACGCCGATCGCCGACGGCGTGCGCTGGAAGACGAAGAGCTGTTCGCACGACTTCGCCAGGGGCGGGACGCATTGGACCGCGCTGGCACCCGTGCCGATGATGCCGACGCGCTTTCCTTCGAGGCGCTCGAGATGGCCCGAGCTCGCCGGACTCCCGCCGGTGATCTCGTAGTCCCAGCGCGCCGTGTGGAACGAAGGGCCGCGGAAGTCCTCCATGCCGGGCAGGGCGGGCAGCTTCATGCGATTGAGGAAGCCGACCGCGAGGATCACGAAGCGGGCGCGAATCGTGTCACCGCGATCCGTGGTCACGCGCCAATGCGCGTCGTCGTCGCGCCACTCCGTCCGCTCGACGCGGGTGTGGAAGAGCGCACCGGGGTGGAGGTCGTACTTCTCCGCGATCGACTCGAAGTACGTCCGGATCTCCTCGCCGAACGCGTATCGATGCTTCGGGACGTAGTCCATCTCCTCGAGCATCGGCAGGTAGATGGTCGACTCGATGTCGCACATCACGCCCGGGTAGCGGTTCCAGTACCAGGTTCCGCCGAATCCCCCCGCCTCGTCGACCATCGCAATCCGGTCGACACCCTGTTCGCGCAGCCGCGCCGCGACGACGAGCCCGCCCATGCCGGCGCCGACGATCGCGACGTCGACTTCGCGGGTGACGGGTTCGCGATCCTGGAACGCGGTCCACGGGTCCGCGCGATAGCGCGCGAACCGCTCGTCGCCGGCGAGGTCGTGGATCTCCCCGCGCCCCGCGACCATGCGTCGGGCCCGCTCGGCCGCGTACTTCGCTTCGAGCGCCTCCGGGTCGTCGCCGGAATAGCGCGGGATCGAATCGGTCACGCGTGCGTCCTCGTGTGCGCGGTCGATCGACCGCCGGCCGAGCCGATCAGGGCGTGAGCGCCTCCGCGACTTCGCCTTCCGGCCAGGGCTGGTTCAGCTTGTAGTCCGCGATCTTCGTCTTGCCCTCGGCGATCTTGCCCTCGATGGGGCAGTACACCCGCCAATGCATCGTCGGACCGAAGAGGGGCTGCGACTCGACCGAGATCAGTCGGAGCTGGCCCTTCTCGAAGCCACAGATCGGCTGCATCTTCTGCATCAGCTCCTCGCCGTTCAGGTGTCCGTCGCCGAAGTTCCAGCCGAGGACGGTGCCGCCGAAGGTCTCGCCCTCCTGCCACTCGTACTCGTCGATCTCGGATCCGACGGCGACCGGCAGGGCCTCGAGGAGCGGGCGTCCCTGCAGATGGAGCTGCCGATTGGCGCCCATCGCGGCCTTCGCCGCCGCGAGCTCGTTCGGGTCCTCGAGCATGTCTTCGAGCTGCTCGAGCACCGTCGTCGAGGGCTTCTTGATCTTGTTCAGCTTCTCGCGGTAGTCGCTGTCCTTCTTGAAGAGCCAGACGTTGTAGGCCCAGTTGCCCGCGTAGTACCGCATGGACAGCAGGAAGGAGAGCCGCTCCGGGAAGAAGTTTCCGATCAGCGGAATCGCGACCAGCGAGAAGAGCATCACGCCGAAGAGGATCGGCATCTGGGTCAGCTCGAGGATCGAAGCGTCGGGGTGGAACCAGAAGAGGTTCCAGCCGCCGTAGATCATCAGGATGTTCCACTCGACGGGCATGCCGGCCGGATTGTTGAGGCCGATGAAGCCGTGGAAGCCGGTGAAGAGGATGCAGCCGCCTAGGAGCACCCAGACGTTCCCCGTTGCCGTGCCGTAGAAGAGGATGATCGGGATGACGAATTCGGACACGTGGCCGAAAAAGGCCATGAAGTGCGCGAAGCGCGACGGGGTGATGTTCTCCGGGTAGTCCGTGAAGAGGTTCTTCTTGAGCATCTTCGGGAAGAAGGGCCCGTTGTTCATCATGACCATGATCACGGAGGGGAAGTGGCTGTTCCACTTGGAGACCGCCGCCCAGATCCAGATGAAGGACCAGGTGAGCTTCGCGCCGGAGAGCCAGAGCTCGTCGGAGAACGCGAACGTGATCGCGACGATCACGACGAGGTAGTGCTCGGAGCGCGCCATCAGGTAGAGCGTCTTGTCGAGGATCCCGTTCACCACGACGAGGATCACGCAGGGCAGCAGATGCGTCGGCGTCATCTCCGGCTGGATCAGGGCCCAGAGCAGCAGCACCTGGTTCAGCGAGTAGAGGCCGACGTCGAGGAAGTTGCGGGTGTTGCCGCCGATCAGGGGCACGCCCGGGAAGAGCGGGAGCTTGATCGTGCCGGTGCGCGCGAAGTGGCGGTAGCCGCCGTACCACTGCTCATAGCGCGCGTTCATCGGGCCCCAGCCGCAGCCGAAGCCGAAGAGCTCCCAGCACATCGACCAGGCCATGGCCTTCTTGAAGGCTTCGCCCGTGAACGCCCACTCGGAGAAGGCGAAGAACCCGGGATAGTCGGCGTTGAAAGAGCACCAGAAGGCCCAGATCGGGATCAGCACGCCGAGGTACTTGATCCAGTAGAGCGCCATGACCGACGGCCGATTCGGAGAAGCGAAGGCCCAGTTCTGAGCCGTGAGCTTGCATCGCTCCGGGTAGGGCGCGTTCGCGATCTGCTCTGCGGGATACGGAGGGACGTCGGTGGATTGAGTCGGGTTGGCTGTCGTCACGGTGCGCTTCGCGATCCTCGTGTTGGGCGTTCGTCCTGATCGTATCCGATCAGAATCCGGTTTTGGGGGCCCGCGAGAAGAGTCGCGCGGGAATCGGCTGGTAGCTCAGATAGGCCGGAAGCGGCGGGTACGCGTGCCCTTCGACGGGTTCGAGGGCCGAGAATCGATCCAGCAGGGATTCCACCGCGCTGGTCGCTTCGAGCCGCGCGAGGCTCGCGCCGGGGCAGATGTGAGGGCCGCCGCCGAAGGCGACGTGGTCGCGCGGATCCGGCCGGTCGAGACGGAACGCCTCGCCGTCTGCGTAGTGCGCCTCGTCGCGGTTGGCCGACGCGAGGCTCACGGACAGCCAATCCCCCGGCTTCATCTCCGCGTCGCCGACGGTCGATTCCCTGAGGCATCGCCGCGTCACGCGATGCGCCGGGGAACCCTGGCGCAGGCACTCCTCGACGAAATTCTTCACGAGGGATCGGTCGCGATCGAGCTGCTCGAACATGCCGGGCATCACGATCAGGCGTTGGACGCAGTGGGCCAGCAGGCCGCGTGTGGTGTGGACGCCGCCGAGGACCATCGTCTGAAGTTGATGCGCGATCTCCACGTCGCTGAGCGGACGCCCCTCGACTTCCGCCTCGAGGAAGACCTCGGCGGTGTGACTGCTGCGTTCGGAGCGCGCGCGCTGGTCCGCGACCCAGCGTGTCAGGTAGCCGTGGATCGGCGGGCCGTCGGGCGCGTACTCGGGGGACGCGGGCCGGCACATGACGGATCCCGTGAAGGACCACTCGATCAGCTTCTCGACTGCGTCCTCCGGCAAGCCGATGATGTGCGCGATCACGATGCTCGGGATGGGCATCGCGAAGCGCGCGTGAAGGTCCGGTTCGGCGTCGTCTTCGAGACCGTCGAGCAGTCGCTCGCACGCATCCCGCACGAAGGGCGTCATCTTCAGGGTGCGGTGGACGCCGAGCGCGGAGTTGAACACGCGACGGATCTCGCCGTGGCGCGGCTCGTCGATCTCCGGAAGGAAGAGCTGCTCGGGCGGGACGTGTTCGACGCCGTCGATGCCGGTGCCAGGCGTCATGTCCGACCCGAAGGAGTCGACGTCCATCAGGACCTGATCGATCTCCTGGCGTCGGGAGAGGAACCACGCGCCGGCGGGGGTGCGGGCGATCGGGCTCTCGCGACGCAGCTCGGCGAGCTCGTCGAAGGGCACGCCCTCCTGCAGGTGGGCGGGATCGTCGGGATCGAAGAGGCGGCGCTCGGTCATTCGATCGGTTCCCGGAAGGGACCGGCCAGGTGCCCGCCGTCGATCACGACGCCGGTCCCGGTGATGTAGGACGCTTCGTCGCTCGCCAGAAAGAGCGCGAGATTCGCGATCTCGTCGGGCTCGCCCATGCGCTTGATCGGTTGCTGGTCCATCAGACGCTCGAGCCTCGCGACGATCTCCGGCGGCGCGTCCTCGACCATCGGACTGTTGATCACGCCCGGGTGGATCGAGTTGACGCGGATCCCGAGCGGACCGAGCTCGATCGCAGCGGATCGCGTCATGCCCGTGACTGCGAACTTGCTGCCCGAGTAGCTGGTCATGCCGAGTACCCCGGCGATGCCATCGATCGAGGAGATGTTCACGATCGCGCCACCCCCGGACTCGACCATCGCGGACTTCACGGCGCGCATGCCGAGGTAGACGCCATGCAGGTTGATGTCGACGATCTTGTAGTGCGTCTCGAGGGCGAGACCGTCGAGGGTGCCGACGGAACCGATGCCTGCGTTGTTGATCAGGATGTCGAGCCGGCCGAAGCGTTCGACCGTTTCACGGACCGCGTCGTCCCAGTCGGCCTCGGAGGTCACGTCGAGTCGCAGGTAGAAGGCAGCGTCGCCCAGCTCCTTCGCGAGGGCCTCCCCTTCGGCGTCGAGGATGTCGGTGATCGCGACGCGCGCGCCCTCCGTCACGAAGCGACGCGCTTCCGCGGCGCCCTGGCCGCGCGCGCCGCCGGTGATGAGGGCGACCTTGTCGGAAAGGCGTTGGGACATGGGAGGCTCCTTCTACTACCTCTCGATTGGGTAGCGAATCCGCCGGCCGTGGGACGTCGGTCTTCGCGGCGGTCCAGGGGTCACTCGGCGCTCGGCTCCGCGTCGTCGACCCAGAGCGACGCCACCAGCTGCATGAAGCGCGAACCCGCGACGACGAGCCCACAGGCGAGGGAAGCGAGCAGGGGCCAGGCGGTCGCCGCGATCGTCACGTTGTACAGGTTCAGGGCGATGGAGAGCGCGAACGCGACCGCGGCGATCGAGACCTGTCCGGGGCTGAAGTCAGGCTGGTCCCGGAACGCGGGCACGCTGCGCAGGTGCTCGATCAACCCGCCCAACTGCCATAGGCCATAGATCGCGCTCGTGATCTGCCAGGGGATCCCCGGGTCGTCGAGGGCGAGCGCGAGCACCATCGGGACGTAGGCGAAGAGCGCGACCCCGAGGCTCGAGAAGACCAGCGTGTTCACACGGGCGCGTTGGTAGCGCGTGTGGTTTTTCGAGCCGCGCGACTTGAGCGCGGCCGACAGGCTGGAGAAGCCCGCGAGGCCGATGCCGAGCTCCGCGGCGAGAACGAGGACGTCTTGGGGATTCACGCCGCGGAAGCTAGATCGTCTCGGGCGCGCTGGCTCGTCAGTCGAGGAACACGCAGCTCGGACATCCGTCCTTCGCGAGCGCGTCCTCTGCTGCGAGGCGATCGTCCTCGACCTGGTACTGCGGCGTGTCGTGGCGCTCGGTTCGGTCGTCGTCGACGTCCGACTTGCCCTCGTCGCTCGTGGGCGACGTTCCCGGGCGCATCACGCCGTCCTTCCAGGCGTCGTCCTCCGACCAGGCGTAGGCGAGGTCGCGGATCTCGCCCGGACGCTCGATCGCTTCGAACGCGGCGAGGGTGTCGCGAAGAATCGCTCGGTTCCCGGCCGGGTCGTTCGCGCGCCCGGCCGTGTGTCCGAGCGGGAAGTCCAGGTAGACGGCGCGCGGTGGGTTCACGGCCTGCGTGATGCTGCGTGCGCTCGACATCGAGAGCGTCGGGATGCCCCGCCGTTCGAGCTCGCGTGCGACCAGTCCCACGGACTGGTGGCAGACGGGTCAGACCGGGACGAGCAGTGCGAGGTCGACCTCGTCTGATTCGATCCGATCGGCGATCGCGGGGGCCAGTCGCTCTTCGACGCGCCGGGATGAGTAGATGCCGCCCATGAACGCGTAGGCATTCTCGGAGAGCGATCCGACATCGCCCGACTCGACGAGCGCGTTCAGCGTGTCGATCGGGAAGACGACGTTCACGTCCCGGCGCGCGTCCGTCAGGTCGTAGGCGAAGTGCGTCGCACGCAGCTCGCTCGTCGGTGCCGTCGTGTCGATCACCCGGAAGCTGGTGTCGTCCTTGAAGTGGAAGGCGACCTGTCCGCGCGCATAGATTCCGCCGGAGCCGACGAGCGCGATTCGACTCTCACGAACGGGCTTGCGCAGCGGCGCGAACGAGGGCGTCTCCGGCTTCTCGACCCAGCGATAGGGCGGGTAGCCGAGGGCGTCGTACTGCGCGCGAGTGCGCTCGATGTAGTCGATCGGGGGTCGCGTCGTCGGCATGACGGGATGATCGCGCGCTCCGTGCAAAGACGCTCGCGGCGGCTCGCGAGCGCTAGGTCGACCGGTACCGGAACCGCTCGGCGTTCTCGACCACCGGATCGACGAGGGACAGATCGCCCTGCGCGACCTCGTTGCCCTGCGGAAAGACGGGACCGCGCACGACGCCGATCTTCTCGCGCACGCGATCGTCCTGGTAGTAGCAGTCGTACACGGCCGCGAGGAGGCCCGCGAAGCCGGCCGGCTCCGCTGCGCTCAGCTCGCCCACCCGCGCACAACGTGCGTCGAGGGAAAGCTCGGCGAAGTCGTCGTCGAGCTGCGCCAGGAATCCGCGCAACAAGGGCACGATCTGCTCACCGTGGGTCACGAGGTAGCCGTCGAACCCGACGTCCCGCGCGCTCGGCATGGCCCCGTCCTCGCTCGCGGGCACCAGGGTGTCGAGGAGCGCGGCGAGTCGCCTCCGCTCGTCGTCGGTCAGCGGTCGGTCCATCAGGGATTCGTTCGACATGGTTCGGTTCCTCCTCAGTCGAACAGGTTAGTCAGATTCTTCTTGATCGAATCCGCGATGTAGAGGGCGCAGGCCTGGATCGTGCTCGCGCAGTTCACGCCGCCCGAGGTCGGGAAGATGCTGCCGTCGACGATGAATAGATTCTTCACGTCGTGGCTGCGGCCCCAGCTGTTCACGACCGAGCTCGAAGGGTCGTCGCCCATGCGCGCGGTTCCCATCAGGTGCCAGCCCGTCGGGCGGAGGGGGCCGGCGCTGATGACGTCCTTCGCCCCGGCGGCTCGCATCACTTCCTCGCCGCGCGCGAGCCCGTGCTGCACGAGCTTCAGGCTGTTCTCGCTGTAGCGGTAGGTGATCTTCGGTGCGGGGATGCCGTGCGAGTCGACGAGCTCCGGGTCGAGCGTGACCGTGTTGGACTCCTCGGGCAGGTCTTCGCCTACGATCCCGATCGCGGCGACGTGGTCGAACTTGCGGGCGAAGGCCTCGTGATGTCCCGGACCCCACGGAACCGATCCGTCCATCAGGCCCGACATCGCCGTCGTGAGCGGACCGGAGCCGCGACTGATCTGCATGTTGTAGCCGCGGACGAAGTCGCGATCCGGGTCGGTCTCGTAGAACTGCTTGCTCAGGATGCAGCACGCCTGCGGTCCCTTGTGACTGTCGAGGCGCTCGTCGAACACGCCCTGCACGTAGCCGAAGACGTGGAACATCAGGTTCTTCCCGACGAGCCCGCTGCGGTTGGCGAGTCCGTCCGGGAACTGGCTCGACTTCGAGTTCAGCAGGATGCGCGGGGTACCGACGCCGTTGCACGCCATGATCACGATCTCCGCGCGCTGGATCTGCTCCTCGCCGTTTTCGTCATAGTAGACGACGCCATTCGCGAATCCGTCGTCGCCCACGGTGATCTCGCGCACGCGACAACGGGTGCGCAGCTCGACCCCGCGCTTCACGGCGCGCGGCCAGTAGGTGATGTCGGTGCTCGACTTGCCGCCCTGCGAGCAGCCCGAGAGGCAGGGGCCGAGATAGAGACAGCGGTCCCGGTCCTCGTAGGGCTCCGAGATGATCGCGCTGTCCGAGGGCCACCAGTGCCAGCCCAGCGCGTTGTAGCCGCGGGCCATGGTCTCGCCGACGAGCCCCATCGCCAGCGGCGGGAGCGGCGGCTTCTTCGGCGGATACATCGGGTCGCCGGCCAGGCCCGACACGCCCATGATCCGGTCGTTCTCGGCGAAGAAGGGCTCGAGGGTCTCGTAGTCGATCGGCCAGTCCGCGCCGACGCCGTCCAGGCTCTTCACCTTGAAGTCGGAGGGGTGGAGGCGCGGAAAGTGCGCGCCGTAGAGGATGGTGCTGCCGCCGACGCCGTTGAAGTTCACGACGACGCACTCGGAGTCGTCGTTGTTGATCGGGTAGTCGGTGTCGAGTCCTCGCACGTTCGGGTCGATCGACCAGGGACCGAAGGCCTGGCTCTCCCAGTTCGACGCGTTCGTCGGGTAGTCGGAGGGGTTCGTCCAGTCTCCCTGCTCGAGGCAGACCACGCGCATGCGCGTCTCGGCCAGGGACCATGCGACGGCCGCCCCGGAAGCGCCGGCGCCGATCACGAGCACGTCTACGATGTCGTCGTCCATTCCCTACCTCTCGTGCAGCTCGGCGAGGGCGATTCCGCTCTCCCCGGCGATCGCATAGAGCAGCCACACGCGGCCGTCTTCTTCGAAGATCGCGGGGTCGCGCAGCTGGTTCACGTGGCCGCCCGCGACGCTCCGGATCGACGGGACGACGGGGGTGTCGGCGCCTTCCCAGTCGTGTTCGGGTCGGAGGACCTCGACTGGAGCGCTCTCCGACCACTCTTCCCAGGGCCGCGAGAGATCGATCGTCGAACGCATCAGGACTTCGGGCGCGTCGCCGACCCGGCTCCAGAACACGTGGAGCGTGTCCCCGCGCTCGAGCAGCCCGCTATGGCGCATGTCGGGCTCGAAGAGTCGCGGACCCGCCTCGAATCCCGAGAGTGGGGTCGCGCCTCGATAGAATTGACCGGGCATCGCGAGCGCGAAGGTGTGTCCGTCGTGCTCGAAGGCCCGCAGGTAGGTGCGGCCGAGGATTTCGGGCCGCGCTTCGAAGTCGAGACCGTTCGCCGAGGTCGCCACGCGCGTCGACTGCTTCGCGAACGCCTCGAGACCGTGGAAGTAGAGGACGAAGCGTCGGTTCGCATGGTCGACGTGCACGTCCGGCGAAGCGATGTGGGGGAGGGTGAGCTCCTTCTCGAGCGCGTGTGTGACGCGCACGCCGCGCCACCACGCCGCGACCTTCAGGAGCTGGAACTCCAGCCAGGGCACGTCGGGCGGCTCGACCGCGAAGTGCGAGTCGGCGATCGCGAGCGCACCCGGTGGGTGCAGCGTCCACGGGCCCGTCAGCTCATCCGCATGCGCGAGGCGAATGCTGTCGCCCTTGTGGTCCGCGAAGTAGAGGTAGTAACGGCCGAGGGGGGCCTCGACCCAGTCGGGCACGCGCACGAGCGACGGGCCCATGATGTTGTCGCCGGCTTCCGGATGCGACTGCGGTGTGATGATCGGCCCGAGACGCTCGACCCGGAAGAGCGGGTCCGGAGGCAGCGGCTCCCGCGGCGGAGCCGTCGCACAGGCAACGGCGGCGAAGACGAGCGCGAGGACGATCAAGGGGAGGCGCATGGAGAGAACATACTCGCCGACGACGCGCGAGGCCGGACCCGTTTTCAGTCTCGGAACGCCGCCAGCAACCGCGCCACGCGTGCTTCGCTCCGCTCCGCGAGTCGCTCGGCATCGTCGCTCTCCGCGATCGAGAGCGCTGCCTCGGTGAGCGCGCCGAGGAGCATTCTCCGCTCGAGGTGCGCCACGGCGTCGGTCTCGGGTGCGCTCGTCGGAAGCAGGTCGCCGGCGGCGCGGTACACGGCGCTCTCGCCCCAGCGTTCCCGACCGAGCACGTTGGGCGCGTCGAGGAGCACGATGTGTCGGAAGGCCGGGTCCTGACAGAGCTCGAGGAACGCACGCCAGGCCGATCGTCGCGGGCGCGCGCCGTCGTCGGCGGGCGGCTGGAGCGTCGCGAGGATGCGGTCGTTCATCCGCTCGACGACGGCCTCGAAGAGCGCGCGCTTGTTGCCGAAGTAGTGGTAGATCGGCGCGATCGTCAGCCCGCAGTCGCTCGCGATGGTCTCGAGGCTCGTGTCCGCATAGCCCTTCGCGCCGAAATGACGGCAGGCGCTCTCGAGCACCTTGCTCCGGGTCTCCGCGCGGCGCTCCGCTTGCGTGCGGCGGCTCGGTTGGTTCGCGGCGCGTTGGCGTCGAGCAGGCGGCATCGTTTCTTCTCGTGCGGGCTCAGCCGGCGCCGCCCGACACCAGCGCTGCGAGGTCGAGCTCGTGCACGAGCTTGCCGTCGTCGGCTTCGTCGAGGAAGCTGCGGATGCCGTCGAAGTAGGGTCGCGTGAAGTCGTTCCACTGGATCAGCTCGCACGCCAGGCCCGGAACCGTCTTGGACTCGACGTAGGACATGCGCGCCACGCCGGGGACGCCGGCGTCGACGACGGCCACGAAGTCGACCGCGACGGCGCGGGCGTAGGCGTCGTCGAAGTCTTCGATGCAGAACCCGTAGTGATGTTGGCCGTAGCCGCGTCCGTCGATCGCCTCGCGATACATCGACGGCGTGTCGTTCACCTGCTGGATCAGCTCGAGCTGCAGGTCGTCGATGTACGCGAAGGCGACGTTCATGATGACTTCGTCGGTCGGCTCACCGCGATACCGCGAGCCCGCGAGCGGCGTGATCTCGCGGCAGAGGGCGAAGGGGCCGATCTGCATCTGACGGCCCCAATCTCGGACGGCTTCGTCGATGTCCGGGACGAGGTAGGCGGTCTGGCGGATCGGGCCGAAGAGGGGGCTCAGCATCGTGCGGCGCTCCTGAAGCGGGGTGGTGGATTTTATATAGTATCGCTATATAAGTTGCAAGGCGCCGCAGACGCGGTCGCCAGGAGCGGTCATGGCCTCCCTCGACGACTTCGGCATCTCGGGCGGATCCCTCGTCGGCGCGGATTTCCGTGCGATCGCCGAGGCGGCCGGCTCGGCCGGATTTCGTTACGTCACGCTCTGGCCGAGTCATTTCGAGGACGCCCTCGCGACCGGCCTCTCGGTGGCGGACATGCGGACGATCCTCTCGGACAACGGCGTAGCGATCTCCGAGCTCGACCCGTTCTGCGCCTGGCTCCCCCTCGATCACGACGACGGCGGGATCGCGTCCCACTTCTACCGCTTCGTCGAAGCCGACTTCTTCCGCGTCGCCGATGCCCTCGGCGCCCGATCGCTCAACGTCATCCATGCAGCGCCGCCGTCGATCGAGCGCGACGCGATCGTCGATGCCCTCGCGCGGCTCAGCGAGCGCGCCCGAGCGCACGGACTCGTCGTCTCGGTCGAGTTCATGGCCTGGACGCCCATCCCCGACCTGCCGACGGCCCTCGAGATCGTGCGCGCGGTCGATCTGCGTGATTGCGGGGTTCTTCGCGGCCTGGTCCTCGGTGCGGTCGCCTTCGTAGTGCTTGTCGAAGACGTCGTGGTTGTAGACGATCGCGTCGGTCGCGCCCGGGAAGTAATCGAGGAGCAAATGCTCGATCTCCGGATAGTAGACGCGCTCGACCTCGGCGGCGTCGTAGAAGTTCGTGCACTTCGACTCGAGATGGGTGAGGGAGACCCCGAGCGCGTCCATCGATTCGGGCGTGTACGGCGAGAGTCCCGGGTGGTACTCCTCGATCCGTCGTGCGTCGCGCAGGACCTGAGGGAAGTAGAGACAGCGACGCACGCTGTCGCGCTCGTCCTTGCGGAGCGCCGCGGCATCGGCCTTGCGGTCGGGATCGTTCCAGAGGGCGTTCGACGAAACGACCGAGTACGACGGCGTCTCGTCGACGGAGTAACGCAGCGGAATCGCGAGGCCGCCCTCGGGCGCGGGGGTCCCCTGCTCGCGGATGTAGTCGAGGCACTCGGAGAAGCGCCGGAACCCGAGACCCCACTTCGTTTCGATCGGTCCCGGTGGCGCGTTCTCGATCCAGTCGATGATCGCCTGTCCTTCTCCAGACCGCGCGATCCGCAGGGCGTCCTCCGTCGCCTCCGTGGTCCCGGCGTCGCCGTCGTGCTCGAAGGCCGCGTAGGAGAGGCCTTCGTTCGCCGCGATCGGGACGGGTTGTCCGGCGGTCCGCTCGAGCGGCGGGACCCAGGCTCCGGACCTGGACGAATCGATCTCGGCTTGGCTCATCGGGTTGCTCCCTGGCTACCCGAGGAGCGTGACATACCCGGCCCGATCGGACCAAGGGACCCTGGTCATCGCCCGAAGCCGACCCGGGACCGCGTCTCCAGGTCCGTTCAGGTCGTTGCCGCGTCCGGGTCCGGAAGGGGCAGGTCGATCGTGAAGGTCGTTCCGCGCTCGTCCGATCGAGCGACCTCGATCCGGCCGCCGTGGTCGGTCACGATCCCGTGCGCGACGCTCAGGCCCAGGCCCGTGCCGCCCTCCATGATGCGCGTCGAGAAGAAGGGGTCGAAGATCTGCCCCCGATCCGTCTCGTCGATGCCGGGCCCGTCGTCTGCGACCTCGATCGCCGCGCCGTTCGCCATTCGCCGCGTCGACACGCGAACGTGCGCGTTCGGCGATGCCGCTTCGATCGCGTTCCGGAGCAGGTTGACCACCACCTGCTCCATCTCGAGCAGGCTCATGAGGACCGCGATCGGATCGCCAGAGAGGTCGACGTCGATCTCGGCCCCCGTTTCCTCCGCATAGCTCTCGACAGCCCGAATCGCGAGGCGCACGGCCTGGTTCAGGTCCTCGCGGGTCTTCTCGACCGGCTCCTGCCGCGCGAACTGAAGCATGCCCCGAACGATCGATCCGCAGCGTCGGGCCTCGGCCGCATTCAGCGTGAGCGCATCGCGGAAGATCGACAGCGCCTGCTCGTCGTCCTCGCAGAGGAGCGCGTACTCCGCGGAGTTCAGGATTCCGCCGATCGGATTGTTGATCTGGTGCGCCACCCCCGCGGCGAGCGTCCCGATCGCGACCATCCTGTCGGCCTGGCGGAGCTTGTCCCGGGACTGGATCAGCTCACGCGTTCGCTCCTCGACCAGCTCCTCGAGGTGGGTGCGGTAGCGCTCGGCCTCCTCTTCGGCGCGCCGCCGCTTGGTCACGTCGCGGAAGCTCCAGACCCGGCCGACGACCTCGTCGCCGATCCGTTGCGGACGCGAATAGCGTTCGAATACGCGACCGTCCTTGAATTCGAGGGTGTCGAAGCTCTCGGCTTCGCGATCCGCGTAGAGCTCCTTCACCGTCGCATAGAACTCGTCGGGGTCCTGCAACTGATCCTTCGCGTGGCTCAAGGCGAACTCGCTCTGCCGTCGTTCGAGGATCTCGTCGGGGATCTGCCAGAGCTCGCCGAAGGCGCGATTGAAGCTGGTGTAGCGACCGTCGTTGTCGACGACGAGGATGCCCTCGCCGGTGGCTTCGAGGGTCGAGGTGAGCGTGGACACCGACTCCTCGAGCTGGTGCGAGATCGCGTCGGCGCTCTTGCGGACGCGGTCGAACACCGCAATCGCCTGATGGGTCGCGACCAGGATGCCGACGACGAGCCAGGGGGAGATCGCGCTCGGCCCGCGGCTCAGGAAGAAGTGGTCGACGCTGCCGAGGAGGACGACCGCGACGAAGCCCAGTGGGAGCAGGCGATGGAGCAGGGTCGCGTCGCGGGTTTCGGCTGCGCGGCGGCAGACGTCGGCGGCGATCAGGGCGCCGCCCCAGGCGCTGGCGACCGAGATCCAGCCGCCGAGGTCCACCCGACCGCCGAAGATCGCGAGACCCTCCACGGCCACGACGCCGAGGCTCGCGGGCACGAGCCAACGCGGGACCGGGCGTGCCGCGTATCGATAGGCGCCCGCGACCAGCAGCGCCCAGAACGCGACGGTCGGCGGCAACTCGTAGTGGTTCGGGAGGCCGGTCACCCGCACTCCGCCGAGGGCGACGAGCACTGCCCACGCCATCGGCCAGTAGCCGACCGGGGCGACCCGCGAACGTCCCGAGAGCCAGGCCCCGCAGAGCAGGCCCAACACCAGTAGCCCTACACCGACCTGCAGGATTTCGAGGGAGATCGTGATGGGCACGAAACCGATCCTCCCGACCTGAGATGCGAACCCCGATGCAGCCTAGCATCGGTCGCGTGCCGATGACGAGATTCTCGCACTGGATCGGAGGCGTGTGACTCGGGTTACAACCGTCTGACGGGCGGCTCGCTGTCTTCGGCCAGCGCCAGCACTTCGCCGAACCCGTCGACGAGGCACTGCGCGAAGAACTCGGGATCGGTCACGGCTGCGCGATCGACGTTCACGCCGACGCAGCAGAGCGGGCCGTGGCTGACCATCGAGATCATCGTGGCGCAGCCGGGCAGGGGACCGAAGCCGTAGACCCGCTCGAGCTTCGCGCCGGCCACGTAGAAATCTTCGCGGAAGCCGGGGACGTTGCTGGCCTGCAGGTCGTTCGATGCGGTGAGCTGACCGGAGAGCGCGCCGAGCGCCGCGGCGGGAAGCCGGGAGATGACCGGCGCGATCAGCCCCATCGCGTCCATCGCGGGCTCCGCCCGCACGTTTCGGACGATCTCGCCGATTTCGCGGATCCGCTCCGCCGGGTCCGCGATCGCGACCGGACCCGCGAAGCGCGCACCCGTGAACTGGTTTCCGCCCTCTGGATCGTTTTCCTTTCGGATCGAGATCGGGATGGCCATCGGGATCGATTCGATCTCCATGCCGAACTTCGCGTGGTAGAGCCGGAAAGCGCCGAGGAGCGATGCCACGAAGGCGTCGTTGAGCGTGCCGCCGACGGACTTGGCGGCGGCTCGCAAGTCGCCGAAGCGCATGTCCAGGGCGAGAAAGCGCCACTTCATGCTCCGTTCCTTGAGCAGTGGCGAGCCTTCGACGCTGCCGTCGGACATCACGCGCCCGGCGCTCTCGACCAGCTCGCGTGCTTCCTTCACCCGGGAGACCGGGTCGCGCATCAGATCAAAGAGCCCTTCGGCGCCCTTGAAGATCCCGGCTGCTCCGGACGCCGCGTCTTCACGCATCTGCTGTCGCAGCAGGTCGGCCGGCCGCACCCACTCGGGGGAGGGCGCCGCGGGTTGGGGCTTGTGCGGGTTGTGCTCACGTTGGCTCGAGTAGATCTCGGAGAAGAGCTGCGTCGCGCCCATGCCGTCGGTCGTCGAGTGATGGAGCTTGATCACGATCGCGGCCTTGCCTTCGGGCAGCCCCTCGATCAGCAGCACCTCCCAGGGTGAGCGCGCGCGGTCGAAGGGGGTCATCGCGAACTGCTCCGCGCTCTCGAAGGCATCGCGCCACGTGGCGTCGCCCCCCGCGCGGATGCGTCGCACGTGATAGTGGAGGTCGAATTCGGGATCCGTGACCCAGCGCGGGGTGCCCAGACCGAAGGAGGGCTCGACGACCTTCTGTCGGAAGCGCGGGGCCATTCGCGTGGCCCATTCGCAGGCGTCGACGAAGCGGTCCCACTCGGGCGCGCAGTCGAGGACGCCGAAGCTCGTGATCGTCGAGCGCATCCGCGGGTCGGCTTCGCCGCGCCACATCATCGCTTCGATCGCGTTCATCTCGCGCGTCTTCCCCCAGCCGAGGGGGCGATCGTGGTGGGTGCCCTGCTGTCGGCTTCGATTCGAACGGGAGCGGCTGGCGTCGTCAGGCATGGGGATTCCCTCTGGTTTCGTGGGATCAGTCGAGCGCGCCGGCCATGCGCTGCATGGCGAGGGCGTTCACGACGCGGATCCGGCGGACGGTGTCGCGCACTTCGTCGACGAAGAGCGCGCGGTCGGCCTCGAGCGCCGCGCCTTCTCCCGCCATCAGTCCGCGGTTCTCGGCGAGCTTGATGCCGTTGTCGAGGAGGACCTTCGAGACGGATTCCGGGCTCCGGATCCGCCGCTGGAGCGTGTACTGCTTGCCCCAGGAGAGGCAGTCCGCGAGCAGGTCCGCGCGATCCTCGACGGCCGCTTCGCCGGACATGAAGAGGCGGTCCGCGACGACCTGATAGGCGTCGACGAAGGCGCGCAGGGTGCGATGGGCGTGGAAGGGGCGGATGCGTTCGAGCAGGTCGCGTGCACCGCCCGTCCGGTCGATCTCGTCGCGCCAGCCGGGCGACGTGAACGCGAGCTCGGACTCGATCTCGGTCACGAACGCGTCCTTCTCGGAGAAGAAGAACTCGAACTTCAGGAGGTCGCGCAGGCGCATCGCCTCGTCCCAGAGCGCTTCGGCGGGTCGTTCGTCCTCCGCTTCGGAGGCCCGGACCAGGGCGAGCTCGACGATGGCACCGTTCAGCAGGAAGTGGATCAGGGTGTTGCGATAGTAGGCGGCCGCGAGATGCTGACCGTCCTTGATCGAATAGAGGAGCTCCGGACCCTCGTCGAAACGCTGGAGCACCCCGTTGTCGACGAGCGGATCGAGGGTCTTGCGGACGTCGTCCGCGGTCTCGAACTGGAGCTTCGCGGTCGTCGGGAGCCCCCGGCGCGATACGAAGCTCGCCAGGTTGCTGAGGGCGAAGAGGATCTCACCCACGCTCATCGCGCGATCTCCGCGTCCCAGGAGCGCCAGCATGCCCAGGGCGATCGGCGTGATCGGCGTGACGCGATTCATCCGCGCGCAGACCTCGAAGGCGACCTTCGGAACCGCGAGGGCGTCGAGGGGCTGCGCGTCGCCGAGGGGCGTACCGAGCGCGGCGCGCAGGGAGAGGGGCTCGCCGAAGGCCAACTCGATGCTGCCGTAGTTGCCTCCGAGGTTCGCGAGGTACTTCGCGAACCAGACCGCGTTCTCGGCCTGTTTCACGCCGCCGCGATCCTCGAAGGAGTAGTCGGAGACCTCCGAGATCTGGTCGTAGGCGATCGAGATCGGCAGCAGGATCACGTCGTCGCTCTTGCCGCGCCAATACGAGTCGACGACGTAGGACAGAAGCCCGTAGCGCGGCGGGAGCATCTTGCCGGTCCGCGAGCGCCCGCCCTCGATGTACCACTCGAGCGGGAAGCGCTTCTCCACGAGAAAGTCGATGTACGCGCGCAGCACGAACTTGTAGACCGGGTTGTCCGAAAACGTGCGGCGGATGAAGAAGATGCCGGCCCTTCGCGCGAGTCCGCCCATCGGGAAGAAGTTCATGTTGATGCCACCCGCGGTGTGGGGCGGCGGCATGCCGTCTTCGTGGAGCAGTCGGAACAGCACCATGTGATCGACGTTCGACTTGTGGGTCGGCAGGAAGACGACCGGGTGCTGCTGCGCGAGCGCGCGGATCTCGGCGAGCCGACCGCGGTCGTAGCGGACCGCGTCGTAGCCGCGGGTGGAGGCGGATCGCGAGAGATACGCGAAGACGTCGATCATCCGCGGACTGTGCTTCGCCGCGATCTCCTTCAGGTAGCGCTGGGCACTGCGTCGCACGCCCGAGGACGACTGACCGGTCTCGCGCGCGAGCTTCTCGAGTCCGCCCTCGAACGCGGGCGTGGTGAGGATCTGCTCGTGGACGAATCGCGCGACCTTGTAGCGCGCGTCGCGCGAGTGACGTTCGGCGCGATCGAGCGCGAGGGCCGCCTGCCGGCTGACGAATCGCGAGAGGCCGAGGGTCTCGCCGCCGTCGGTCCCCGCCGCCTCGCGCCATCGCTCGCGGAGCGCGCCGACCGTCGCGGGCTCGGCAGCGACGACGCGGCAGCGATCCGGTCGGAAGCGCCGAATCAGTCGCTCACGCAGGCGCCCCGGATCGCGGTCGTCTCCGATCTGCAGGAGATCCCAGAGGCTCGCGTTGTGCTCGGCGGGGTCGACCCGCGCAAGCCACAGCACGCGGAGCGGCGCGAGGAGCGCTTCTTCGCGGGTCGCGAGGATCGGATCGAGGCCGCCGCTATTCCGCGTGCGTCCCGGGCGCCGCGTCGATTCGATCGCGACGACGTCGCCCTCGACGAGGGGCGTGCCCTCCGGACGATTCGTTTCGATCCATTCACGCAGGATCCGCTCTTCGAGGGAGGAGGCCGCGTCGAGGAGGAAGACGATCTCGGCCCCGTTCGCCGCAGGCCACCGGGCAGTCTCCGTGCTCGACGGCGCCCTCTCTCGGTCCGTCATGTCTCCGCTCCCGGAAGGGCGGACGTCGCCCCATCGACAGCCGGTGTCGGCCGGGCGTCAGGGGGGCGACGACGCGCAGGCCTCCATTCTACACCGCGGGATGTTCGCGACGAGAGCTGAAGGAGCGCATGGTCGTGATGAACGATCGTTCGGGAAGGCCGGTGCCGCGCCGATCGGCAGTGCAGGCGCAGCTAGTGCGCGATCCAGCGCACTCTTTCGAAGAACTTATGGATGCCAGGCAGCTCGGCCGCCATCTGGCGCCGGCCCCAGGAGAAGGCGCGATCGAGGCGCTTGGCCGGGGGGATCAGGTCGATCGGCGAGAGCGTCGGCGTGAACTCGATGCGCAGGTGGGCATAGCGGTCGTTCGGCGCCACCTGGAGCGCGAGGACCCGGGTGAGGGGCTGCATCCACAGGTGGGCGGGCGAGAACTGCGGATGGAAGCTGTCGAAGGCCAGGTAGTAGGCGTTGCGTGTGCCGATTCGCCCCGCCCGCACCTGCCGCCACGCCGGACCGGTCGGCACGTTGTTCGCGACGCCGCCATCGACGAGCGAGACGACCTCTTCCCGCGCGAGCAACGAGGTGAGTGCCGCGTCCATCGTCGGGTCGTCGCGGGTCATGTCGTAGTGGAGGAGGCCCGGAATCGCTGCCGAGAAGCCGACACTGTCGATCACGTCGAAGCGCGCCGTCTCCTCGTCCGCGCCCAGCACGATCTCCTTGGCGACGCGGGGATTGACGAACTGCATCAACCGGACGAGCTGGACGGCGACCTGCGCGCGCATCTGCAGGGCGCCAGGGCGCTCGTCTTCGTGCAGGTGATGCGACTTCGCATACTGCTCGGGCGTCTCGCCCAGCGCGCCGGGTCGGATGCCGGCCACGACCGCGTCGAAGGGGATGGCGAGGTCGCAGAGCCGGAGGGGCGCGTCGAGGTCGCGACCGGCCATGCCGCGCAGGGCGTCGCCGATCGCGCCGGACAGATAGAGCCGCGCCATGCCGGGGAAACCGAATCGCGTCTTGAGGCTCACGTACCGGAAGATCTCGTCGGTCGAGAGCGACTTCGCGATGCGGGAGTATTCGTCGAAGTCGACGTCTCTCGCTGCGGCTCGGAACAGGCCGAGGACCGCGCCCATCGACGTTCCGATCAGGTAGCCGGGCACGATGCCGGCGCGCTGGAGCACGTCCCAGGCGCCCAGGTAGACCCAGCCGGCCCCGCCGCCGCCCCCCGCGACGTTCACCAGCGTCTTGATTCCGACCTCCTGGTCGAGATGACGCGCAGAGAAGTCGTCCGCGTGGTTTTCGAGGATCTCGCTTCGCGCCGCCGCGACGAGCGGAAGCTTGCGCTCGAGGGCGGCCGAGGCGCCTTCGACGGCTCGTCGGGTATCGCGCGCGAGGAGCAGCGCGTCGGAGAGCCCCCCGAGTACGAAGCGGCGCAGCTTCTTCAACTCGCGGGATCGAACCTGAACCTCTGGATTTCGCGAGCGTCCACCCTTTCGGGCGGCGCCTGGCTGGAAGCTTTCGAGGCGCGCGAGGACGGCGGCATAGCGGAGCTGGTGCTCCTGCTTGCGGGAGAGCACGCCGGGGTGCTCGAAGAGGCCTTCGACGATCCGCGTCTCGATCCGCTGCAAGCGGAGCTGCTCGTCTTCGCGCTCGTCTCGTCTGGGGTCTTCGTTGGCCATCGGGGCGGCAAGGCTAGCAGCCGGCCGCAGCCGTTCGTTCGAGCGGCCAGCCGGAGAGGGAGGGTATGCTCGGGCGATGGCCTACTCAGAGATCTCGATGGCGCGCGGGGATGCGAGCCAGCTTCCGGTGGTGCACGTCTGGACGCCCGACGCGGGCGCGCGGGGCGTGCTCGTGATCGCCCACGGCATGGGCGAGCACGGCCTTCGTTATGCGCGTTTCGCGGAATCCGCGAACGGGGCGGGCTTCGTCGTCTACGCGATCGACCATCGCGGGCACGGCCGCACCGTCCGCTCGGAGGACCAGCTCGGAGACTTCGGTCCCGACGGTTGGGCCGGGCTTCTCGACGACCTGACCGCGCTCGTCGAGCGGGTCTCGAAGGAACACGCCGGGCTCGACGTGCTCCTGCTGGGCCACAGCATGGGCTCGTTCCTGGCCCAGCACTTCCTGACCGAGTCGAGCGGCGCGATCGCCGCGGCGGCGCTCTCCGGCACGACCGCCGCCGATCTCATCACCGCCCCGCCCGAGGATCCCGAGGCCGACCTCTTCATGGCGATGAACGCGGCGTTCGCGCCGACGCGGACCGACTTCGATTGGCTGAGCCGTGATCCGCAAGAGGTCGACCGCTACGTCGCCGATCCGCTCTGTGGATTCACGGTCGCGGACGCCTCGCTCGCCTCGATGGGCGCGGACGCGCTCGCGTTCTCGCAGCAGGACGCGACGGCGCGGGTGCGGAACGACCTGCCGATCTACGTCTTCTCGGGAGATCGCGATCCCGTCGGCGCCAACGGAGAGGGCGTCGAGCTCGTGGCGACGCGCTATCGCGAGGCCGGGGTCGAGGACGTCGTCCTGCGGCTCTATCCGGATGCGCGGCACGAGCTCCTGAACGAGACGAATCGGGACGAGGTGACCGACGACTTCCTTGCGTGGGCGGGCCGATTCCTGCGCGCCTCTGGGGAGTGAGGTCTCGCCTCGCGCCACTAGCGCGAGTGTAGGTCGATCTCCTCTTGTCTCGGGCTCCTGGGACGGGCATGCTGCCTTCATGCCCCCCCTGCACGAACGCCTCACGCGAGAGATCCGCGAGGGACCGACCGGATCCAAGGTCGGCGCCTTCTTCGACCTCGACCAGACGCTGCTCGCGGGCTTCTCCGCCGGCGCGTTCATGCGGGAGCGGCTCTCCTCCGGCCGAACGACGCCGAAGGAGTTGATCGACGGGCTCTACGGGACCCTGTCGTTCGCCGCCGGACGAACCGGGTTCTCCGGGCTCATGTCCGCGACGACCGCGGCTTACAACGGGCTCGCCGAGAGCGTCCTCGAGGAGATCGGCGAGGAGGTGTTCCTGAAGCATCTCGCGACCAAGATCTATCCCGAGTCGCGCGCGTTGGTCGAGGCCCATCAGCAGGCGGGCCACACCGTCGCGATCATCTCTTCCGCAACACGCTATCAGGCCGCTCCCTTCGCGCGGGATCTCGGGATCGAGCACGTGCTCTGCACCGAGCTCGAGGTCGAAGACGGCGTCTTCACCGGCGAAGTCGTCCATCCGACCTGCTGGGGCGAGGGCAAGGCCGACGCCGCGCGCAAGATCGCGGCGCAAGAGGGTGTCGACCTCGACGAGAGCTACGCCTACACCGACAGCCACGAGGATCTGCCGATGCTCGAATGCGTCGGGCGACCGCGGCCGCTGAACCCGAATCGACAGCTCGCGCAGATCGCGAAGGAGCGCCGCTGGCCGGTCCAGCGCTTCGAGAGCCGCGGACGCGCGAGCTGGGGCGACATCATGCGGACGGGGCTCGGGTTCGCGAGCTTCTACCCCGCGCTCGCGGCGGGCGCGGCGGCGGGGCTGTTGAACGGCTCGATGCGTGAGGCGGTGAACGTGGGCTCCGCCGTATGGGGCGACCTCGCGACCTCGTTCTCGGGTGTCGACCTCCGCGTCGAAGGCGAAGAGAATCTCTGGAAGCGACGCCCGGCGATCTTCATCTTCAATCACCAGAGCGGACTCGACGCGGTGATCATGATGAAGCTGGTCCGGCGCGACGTGACGGGCGTCGGCAAGAAGGAGCTCCGCTCTGTGCCGATCATGGGTCCGCTCGCCGAGGCGACCGGCGCTGTCTTCGTCGATCGGGCGGATACCGGCAAGGCGATCGAAGCGCTCAAGCCTGCGGTCGAAGCCCTCAAGGAGGGGCGCTCGCTGATGATCGCGCCCGAGGGCACGCGCTCGCTCACGCCTAGGCTCGGCCGCTTCAAGAAGGGCGCGTTCCACATGGCGATGCAGGCAGAGGTACCGATCGTGCCGGTCGTGATCCGGAACGCCCTCGACGCGCTGCCGAAGGACGGGGCCGTGATTCGCGCGGCGACGGTCGAGATCATCGTGCTGCCCCCGGTCGACACCGACGACTGGACCGTGGAGACGATCGACGATCACATCGCCGCGGTCCGCCAGCTCTACCTGGACGTCCTCAACCAGGACTGATCGAGGCGATTCGGGAGTACGATGAATCTGAACGTCTCGGTCCTCGGCGCAGGCTCCTTCGGGACCACGATCGCCCACGTCATCACGCACAACGCGCCGACGCTCCTCTGGTGTCGTCGACCGGAGACGGCCGAAGAGATCAATCGGGAGCATCGGAACTCGGCCTATCTCCCGGACGCCGAGATCTCCGCGTCCCTGCGCGCGACCTCGAACCTCGAGGAGGCCGTCCTCGTGGCGGACGTCGTGGTGATGGGCGTTCCTTCGCACGGCATGCGCGCGACGCTCGAGGAGGTGTCGAAGCACGTCCGACCCTGGGTGCCGATCGTGAGCCTTGCGAAGGGCCTCGAGCCCGGCACCCACCTGCGCATGACGGAGGTGATCCGTGAGGTGCTGCCGGACCATCGCGCCGGCGCGCTCACCGGACCGAACCTCGCGCGCGAGATCATGGCGGGCTTCGCTGCCGCGAGCGTCGTCGCCTTCGACGACGTCGAGCTCGCGCGCCAGCTGCAGTCGGCGTTCCACAGCGGCGTCTTCCGCGTCTACACGAACACCGACGTGATCGGCTGCGAGCTCGGCGGCGCGCTCAAGAACGTGATTGCGATCGCGACCGGGATGGGCGATGGCCTGGGCGTCGGTGACAACACCCGCAGCGCCGTGATCACGCGCGGCCTCGCGGAGCTCACGCGACTGGGCGTCGCGATGGGCGGTCAGAGCGCGACCTTCGCCGGCCTCGCTGGGGTGGGCGACCTCGTTGCGACCTGCACGAGCGAGAAGAGTCGCAACCGTTTCGTCGGCGAGCAGCTGGGTCTCGGAAAGACGATCGACGACGTCATCGCCGAGATGAATCAGGTCGCCGAGGGCGTGAAGACGACCGCTGTCGTGATGGAGCTCGCGGAGCGTCACGGGATCGAGATGCCGATCGCGAGCGAGGTCCACGGTGTCCTGTACGAAGGTCGAACCGCGGAAGATGCCTACGCGGGGCTCACGCGGCGGATCCCGGGCGCGGAAGACGACGCCAACTAGCGCCGACCGAAGCCGCGTGGTCTAGGTCCGCGCGTCCTTGTCGAAGACGTTGAGCGCCTGATTGAAGGGCGCCCGGCCTTCGGGGTCGTAGCCGGAGTCCAGCGGCGTCGTCGTGTCCCAGAGCACCGCTGCGCCCGGCTCGGGGAGGAGAGGTCGGAGTCTGTCGCGCGCGGAGTCGTCGAGGGCCGCCCACTCGCGACGCAGCTCCTCGAGACACCACACGCGATAGCGGCCCGACGGGACCTGCTCGTAGCGAACGCCCTGGATCTCCTGCGCATAGCGCGCCTGGCCGGCGGCGATCGCGACCGCGTTCTCGCGCAGCTGCACGAGGTGGGTCTCGCAGGCTTCCCGGAGGAGACCTGCAAGCGCGTCGTCGACGGTCGAGATCCACTGCGGCGATCGATCACCGGCGCGCGTGTTCCAGACGCGGGCGACCCATTCGTAGACGCCCGGCGCGCGGGCCCGCATGATGTCCGCGGGCGTCGGATCCATTCCGAAGTGCCGCAGCATCGGTCCCATCATCCCGAAGTCGGCGATCGAAGGCGCGTCTCCGAGCAGGAAGGGGCGCGTCGAGAAGATCGCCTCGAGGCGATCGAGGGCGCTGAAGTAGCCGGACTCGACGTGGTTCCAGGTCTTCGCCGTGACGCCGTCGCCCTTCACGAACCCGCCGAGCTGACGACGGATGACGATCTGGCGCCTCAGGAAGAGGGGCGCACGCATCATTACTCCCTGTTCCTCCGCGAGCAGCAGGGACGCGTGGCTGCGATCGAGCCGGTAACTCCATCGGTAGTGCATCGCCGGTCGCCACAGCCACTCGTCGGCGTAGTCCTCGATCAGAAGCGCGACGAATCGGAGCGCCGGGTCGCCGGGATAGATGGAGGGCGCGTCGTCCCGGTCGTCCAGCCACGCGAGGAGCGGCGTCGAGTCGGAGGTCCAGCGGCCATCGTCGAGCTGCATGGCCGGCATCTGGGTCGAGCCCGTGCCCTTCGCTACTTCCCGCACGTGTGCGTAGGTGGGGAGCAGCTCGTAGTCGTGGCCGCGGTAGCGGAGATAGGCCTCGAGCTTGCCGGTGAAGTACGAGATGCGAGAGCCGAAGACGCGGTACACGGATCCTCCTCGGATGGGGCCGGGCACGGTAAGCTCTGCCCTGCGACCGACGTTACACCCCCGTGATCCTCTTTGGCGCGAGCGAGTCCCTCGACATGACGAAGTGGTTCCTCCGTGCCGCGTTCCTGGTGGGCGTGCTCTTCCTGGCGGCCTTCTGGCAGGCCTTCTTTTCATCCCGTCCTCCGGTCACGACCGATCCGGCGACCCTGGCCGGGGACGGCAGCCTCCTCGACTACTGCGATCTCCCCGAGCTCGACGGAACCGGCAAGATGGCGGTGGAGATTCCGAAGGGGAACACGCCGGGCTGCGGCTACGACCACTTCCCGCTCCCGATCCTCGCGGACTGCGCGGAGCCGCTGGTCGACGGCGCTGCGGACATCCGGGGTCTCTGGGTCGGCGTCGAAGGAGGGCACGTCGGGCACGTGGAGCGGGTCGAGCAATGCGGATCGCGCGTCGTCGTCACGTCATCCGGGCTCATCCACGACTACGGACCGAACAGCACGGCCGGCCTGAACACCGACGACACCGAGGGAGGCGTCCTCTTCACGATCGGCGGTCGCGAGTACTGCCCGCGCACCTCCGCCAGCATGATCTGGAACGAAGGCGTGCTCGACTTCCACGTCTTAGGATGGGGGCCGGTCGTCGTCAAGCGCTATCTCGACGGCGAGCAGCTCGTCTGGGAATACGCCGACGGCAGCACGACGCGGATGGACCGACTCTGCCGGTTGCCGGCGACCGAGAAGGTGCCGCGACCGCGTGGGCGGCGGATCGCGCTCTTCTGACGCGATCGCTCCGCGCCTAGCGCTTCGCCGGGGGCTCGATTCCGTAGAAGCGCGCGGCGTTGCCGCCGAGGATCTTCTCGCGCTGTTCTTCCGTCAAGTCGCCCATCGTCCGCTCGATGGCAGCCGCCGAGTGCGGCCAGGTCCCTTCGTGGTGTGGATAGTCGTTGGCCCACATGAAGTTGTCGACGAGGTCGTGCTCGACCGCGAGGGCGAGGCCTGAGCGGTCCTCGCCGAAGGACGAATAGCCCTGACGCCGGTAGTAGAAGCTCGGGGGCTCCTCGAGATCCGGCGAGACCCACATGCGGTGCTTGTAGAAGGCTTCGTCCATCGCCTCGAGCAGCCACGGCACCCAGCCGATCCCCGCCTCGATCGTGGCGAAGCGCATCTTCGGGTGCCGCTCGAGCACCCCCGACGCACACAGGTTCGCGACGGGCTCCTGGCTCGCGGCGCAGCAGTGGATCGCGTAGTTGATCACGGCGCCGCCCGGACCCGACGAGGCGCGCGGATCACGGCCGGTCGAGACGTGGATCGTGACCGGCAGGTCGACGTCCTCGATGGCGGACCAGAGCGGCTCGAACTCGGCCTGGTTGTAGTTGCGATGGTCCATCCCCGTCGGTCCGTACTCGGGTTTGCAGGGGATCGTGATCCCCTTGAAGCCGAGCTTGGCGACGCGCTGGATCTCGGATATCGCGGCGTCGACGTCCGCCGTCGGGACCATCGCCATCGGGAGGATCCGCTCGTAGGGGACGTAGTCCTCCGCGGCCCAGTCGTTCCAGGCGCGGCACATGGCCATCGCGAAGCCCGCGTCGCGGGTGCCGAAGCTGTGCATGCCTTTGTTCGGGAACACGATCTCGACGTCGACGCCGTCGCGATCCTGGTCGGCGATGCGCTCCTCGGGCGTGTAGCCCGTCTTGTTGCGCAGGATGTCCTCGTCAGCCCAGTCGGTCTGGCTGGTCTTGATCTTCCACGGGCGATTGCCGTCGGTGATGATGTAGGACTCGCCGTCGCGGACCTCGAGTCGGGGCAGACGATCGCGGTAGGCAGGATCGATCCGTGACTTCACCCAGCTCTTCGGCTCGTTCGCGTGACAGTCGGAGGAGACGACGAAGTATTTGTCGGGGTCACCCGCGCGAGCGGTCCGCGCCCAGCCGTCGGCGCCCGGGGTCTCGGTTCGCAGGGCCATCGTGGTTTCGACGCTAGGCATCTCGGGTTCCTCCTCGGAGCTCAGCTCGGCGCGCTCGGCGAGCGTCCGCCGCTGGGTGAAAAGACGGGCAGGGCGACGTCGCTGTCGTCGATCGTTTCGAAGCGGGCGACGACGGCGCCCCCGACCTCGAGCTCGGACGGATCGCAATCGACCAGGTTGGTGACCATGCGCGGACCCTCCTCGAGCTCGACGATCGCCACGACGAGCGGGAGCTGATCGGCGAAGGCCGGGTGGGGCGGTCGGTGCGCGACGGTGTAGCTGTATAGGGTGCCACGGCCGGAAACCGGCGCCCAGCGGAGCGCGTCGCCTCCGCATTCCGGGCAGTGGGCGCGGGGCGGGAAGATCCGGACGTCGCAGCCTTCGCAACGTTGCAGGCTCAGCTCGCCCCGGCGGGCGGCCTCCCAGTAGGGCTCCGTCAGCGGGGAGCTCGGCGGGATCGGTCGCGCGCTCACGGCGCCGCCCCGAAGACGAGGCCGACCTGCTCGGCGATGATGCCGCCGTTGCCGTGGGCGTACGCGAGCTCGAGGTCTTCGACCTGACGCGTACCGCCGCGTCCCTGGATCTGGCGCACCGCTTCGGTCACGTGGCTCATGCCGCCCGCCATCCCCGGCTGGCCGAAGGAGAGCTGGCCGCCGTGGGTGTTGAGCGGGAAGTCGCCCGAGTAGGTCAGGTCATGGGACTCGACGAAGGCGCCGGCCTCGCCGGGCTTGCAGAAGCCGGCTTCCTCGAGCGTCAGCAGGACCATGATCGTGTAACAGTCGTAGAGCGAAGCGAGTCCGATGTCGCCCGCTCCGACCCCCGCGGAAGCGAACGCACCGCGAGCCGCTCGACCGATGCCGGTCTCGCCGATCGCGGGGGCCTGGGCGAGGGAGGAATGCGTGACGGATTCGCCCGCGCCGAGCAGCCAGGCGGGGCGCTGGGCCGCGTCGGGCACGCGGTCCGCGGCGGTCACGACGAGGGCGGCGGCCCCGGCCGCGGGCATCACGATCTCGAGCATGTGGAGCGGCTCGCAGATGACGTCGGACGCGAGCACGTCGTCGACGGTGAGGGGCTGGTCGTGGAAGATCGCCGAGGGATTGGCGTTGGCGTTGCGACGTTGGTCGACGGCCACCTTCGCGCGTTGCTCCGGTCGCAGGTCGTATTCGTGCGCATAACGCGTGGCGAGGAGCGCGTAGCCGACGTTCGCGCCGATCAATCCGTAGGGCGCGTCGAACTCGGCGTGGGGAGAACGATCGCGCCCGGGCCCCGTCGATCGCGGGCGCCGATCGTTCTTCGCGCCGGCACCGCCGGCGGATCCGCTTCGAGGTTCGCGTCGGCGGCGACGCGTGCCCGTCAGGCAGAGGCAGGTGTGGCACATGCCGGCGGCGATCGCGGCGGCCGCTCGCCACACCATGCCCGCGCCGGTGGCGCCGCCGAGATCCACGATCTCCGCGAAGCGCGGCTTCAGTCCGACGAACTCGGCGACGGTCGCGGGGATGAAGCCCGGCAGCCCGCCGATCGGATGGACCAGGAGCCCGTCGACTTCTGCGCGGTCGACGCCCGCGTCCGCGAGGGCTTCGCCCGCGACGCCGCTCAGCAGATCGAGATTCGTCTCGTCGCCGGTGTATCGCGAAGGCGATCGCTCGGCGACGCCGACGACGGCAGCGGCTCCACGCAGCGACATCAGCCGGCCTCGGAATTCGAGATGTCCACGCTGCCACCTCTCCGCGATTCGCGCCCCTTCATGGGTATCACGCTTCGGGGACCGCCGCCGAGACGCCTGGTTCGGCCAGTAGACGTACTCGTCCCCGGGCACGAACAGGTGCGCCCGGGCCTTGTCGACGATCTGCGCGGTTTCGAGATCGAAGGGGGAGATCGAATCCGTTGCGCTCGAACGAGGCGAGCAGTCCGCGGGTCGCTCAGGCGCTCGCGCGCTCCCTGCTTTCCGCCAGCAGGCCCAGGCCGCGTCGCGCCGCGGTCTCGTAGAGCTGCGCGAAGGTCGGATAGGAATAGGGCAGCGCCGCGAGGTCGTGGATCGTTCCCGAGCGTGACAGGATCGCCGCGCCGAGGTGGATCAGCTCGCTGGCTTCCGCGCCGACGATGTGGACGCCCAGCAAGCGCCCGTCGTCGCGTCGGAACACGAGCTTGAGCACGCCTTCGGTGTCGCCGCGAATCTGCCCCCGCGCGGATTCGGCATAGCGCGCCGATCCGACCGCGTAGTCGAGGCCGAGCTCGCGACAGGCCTCCTCGGTGAGACCGATCATGGAGAGCTCGGGGATCGTGAAGAGGGTGATCGGCAGGTCGGCGGGCGGCGAAGGGTCGAGGTTCGCGATCACCCGAGCGGCGGTGCGGCCCTGGAGCGCGCTGGCGCCACCCAACATCGGCGGACCGATCGAGTCGCCGATTGCGGAGACGCTCGGGCAGCTCGTTCGGAAGTTGCCGTCGACGCGGATCCATCCGCGATCGTCCCGCTCGATCTCGCAGGCCTCCAAGTCGAGACTCGCGACGTTCGGTTCGCGGCCCATGGCGACGACCACGCGATCGCTTCGCAGCGAACCGGATCGCTCGAGCTCGACGACGCCGTGCCAGCCCGCTCCGTTCTGCTCCCGACGAACGGCGTCGATCCGTTCGCCCAGGATGAAGCGGATCCCCAGGCGATCCATCTGTTCGTACAGGATCGTCGAGATCTCGCCGTCGAGCATGCGAAGCAGTCGGCGGCGTTGGTCGACGACCGTGACTGCGGCGCCGAGCTGGGCCAGGGTGCACGCGAGCTCGCAACCGACGAATCCGCCGCCGAGCACGGTCACCGTTGTGGGCACACTCTGCATCTTCAACATGGAATCGGAGTCGCAGACGACCGCGCCGTCGAAGGGAACGTCCGCCGGTCGGCGCGGTTGGGAGCCCGGGGCGAGAATCGTGTGATTCGCTTCGAGGGTCGTCTCGCCCCCGTCGGCATCGACGATGCGCAAGGTATTCGGCGACGTCAGCGTCGCGCAGCCCCGGACGACGCCGACGCCCGCATCCTCGAGCATGCCTTCGATCGGCGGGAGGTGGCGATCGACGCCGCGACGGATCCACTCGGACAGGGCGGTGACGGAGCTCGCCGGATCGAATCCATTGTCGTTGCGGCCGGCACGCAGGGCGGCCTCTCGCAGGACCCGACTCGGAAGAGCGCAGGTGTGAACGAAAGAACCCCCGACGCGACGACCGCGGTCGATGACCACGACGTCGAGCCCGAGGCTCGCGGCCTCGATGGCTGCGGAAGATCCGCCGGGTCCAGAACCGACGACGGCGAGGTCGTGGGGCATGACGCTGCTCCTCTCGAGGAGCGTGACGCTGCTCCCTCTGAAGAGCGAGTTCGGCGCTCCCTCCGCGTGTCTTGAGTCACGCTGACTTCCCTGAGACGGCGTGCCTCGGAATGGGGCGTTCGCCCGAGGGCCGATCGGGTTCCTCCATCCGGGCCATCCCGGGGAACGATCCGCTCAGTAGCGAACCGTCGCCTCGAGTCGACCGGACTCGCCGCGCACGACGACGAGTCGAGACATGCATGGCATGCAATACACGCGATCTCCTTCGCGCAGCTCGCGGGCGGAGCGGATCACGATCTTGCAGACGGGGCAGACGACCTCGTTCGGGGCCAGCTCGTCTTCCGGACCGCGCCACTTTCGATAGAAGCGCCGGTACTTCTTGGGGACTTCGTCGAATCCCGTGTCGTCTTCGAGAGCGAAGCGTCGACGCGCGCCGCCCGTCCCCGCGGATTCGCGTCCGGCCTCTTCGTCGATCGGGTCGAAGCCGGCCGAGTCGAGCGCCGTCATGCCCCGAACCCCAGGCGCGCGACCGTGTCGAGGTAGAGGCGGCCGACCTCGGGCCGCTCCGCGGCAGACTGACCGACTGCGCGCAGCGACTCCTCGAACGTCCCGAACACGAGCGCGTCGAGCTCCTGTCTTATCTCGCCGAGGCGCGCGCGGGTCGACGGCTTGCGATCGAGGAGTCGGCCGATCGTGTTCTCCCCGAATCCCATGTGGCGGCGTTCGTCCTTCAGGATGCCCTCGAGGATCTGTGCGGTCCGGGGATCGGCGGTCTGCTGGTGCGCATGGAAGACGGCGAACTCCATCGATTCGAGGACTACATTCTGGGCGAAGAGGGCAGCCTCCCAGTCACGGGCGTCGACGAACTCGAGCAATCGCCGCCGGAACTCGCGCAGGCTCGGGTGGCCGAAGGACTCGATCGAGTTCTCCGGATCGTCGACGCCCAGCTCTCTGAGCCGGTGTAGCAGGATCTCCAGGTGGCGCGCCTCGTCGACGCACTGGGTCGCGAGAAAGATCTTGGCGTGCCGGTTCGGCGCGAAGCGGATCATCCCGCTCGCGCCTTCGAGCGCTGCTGACTCACCGATGCAGTACGTCGACAGCACGCTGATCAGCGCGTCACGTTCGCTCGCCGTGAGGTCACTCGAGCGTGTTCCTGCCACGACGCCGTATGGGTGTTCGCTCAGGTAGCCCTCGACGCTCTGGAACCAGAACTCGAAGGAATGGACCTCCTCGAGGAAGGCGCCGGGATCGCGGCCGTGGATGTCCGGGGCGTCGGCACCGTCTGACGGCGCCGCCTCGCGTGTCACGGACGCACCGGTGTCTGGTACTCGATCCCGATCCGGTCGAGACGCACCTTGAACTCCTTGAGGACAGTGTCCGCCAGGGCCGCCTCGATCTCCTCGGGATCGGCGGCGGAGAGGTCGGTCCCGTTCCACAGCTGGCTCTTGCGCTCGGCGCCGGCCTCGCCGAGCGCTTCGTCGGCGATGCGACGCGTCTCCTCCATCGCGGCGGCCTGACCGCGGAAGCGATCCGCGAAGGTCGCCAGCATGTGGTAGGCCATGTCCTTCTGCATGCGTTCGATCTCGGGCTTCTTCTCCGGCTGCTGACGGATCAGCGCGCCGATCCGGTTCTCGCCGAAGCCGACGTGGCGTCGCTCGTCGGCGATCGTGCCCGAGAGGGTCTGCGCGAACTTCGGGTTCGAATCGACGTTCGCGGCCTGCATCATTTCGAAGACGCTGAACGCCAGGCCCTCGAGCACGATGTTCTGACCGACGACGCCCGCGAGGAAGTCACCCTGGTCGACCTTCTCGAGCAGGATCTCCGCGAACTTCACCAGGTGCGGGTTCGCATAGCGGACGACCACGTCTTCGAGTTCATCCTTCTTCACGCCCAGGTCGTAGAGTCGCCGGGTGAAGATCTCGACGTGACGCGCCTCGTCGAGGGTCTGCGTCGCGAGAAATCGCTTGCTCGGGTAGTCCGGTGCACACTTCGTGAGGCCCGCCGACGCGTCGAGTGCGGCTCGCTCGCCGACGAGGAGCTGAACGGTCGTGCCGATCGCCTCGTCCCGCACGATCGGGTTCTCGAGGACGAAATCCGGCTCCTTGGCCCCGGGTGCGTGGCCGTATTCGGTGTCGAGCAGGTAACTCTGGGGACAGGACTCGAGCCAGGTCTGGATCGAGTAAGCGTCGAGGAAGCTGGACATCGCAGTCTCTCCTTGTGTCGCTGCGGCAGGTGTGGCCGCTGGCGCACGGGCGTCTTGATACGCATGGAGAGTGCAAGGCGAGTGCCACAACTGACGTCGATGTCAGTCGCGTGACGCAGAGTCGACCTGGCGAGCCTGAGGCGAGCCGCCTCCGTTGCGGGGTACACCTGTGGCACTATGGCGCGTCACCGAATCACGAATTCGCGTGCGGATCCAGCGGCGTGACGCCGAATGCGCGCTCCACTTCGTCGCGGCGTCGGTGTCGCAGGTTCGCGACGCGCATGCGTTCGCGAGCGAGCGGGCTGCGCGACCGGTGGTTGTGTGCGAGCAGGTCCTCGTCGATGTGGAGCCGCGACGCGATGTGGTCTCGTTCGGCGAGGAGGAGTCGCTCGAGGCGGAGAGAGAAGAAGATGCCGGACAGGGCGACCACGAGTCCGGCCATCGTCGTGACCATCGCTTGCGAGACCCCGGCGGCCATCATGCGCGGCTCGCCGTTGCCGGCGATCGCCATCGTCTCGTAGACCTCGACCATCCCGGTGGTCGTGCCCAGGAGCCCGAGAAGTGGACAGACGGAGACCAGGGCGCGAATCATGCTCAGGCCGCGCTCGAGGTCCATTGTGATCTCGCTGATCCAGAGGCGCCGAATCACCTGCGCGTCCCAGGAGTCCTTGTCGGGCATCGCGTCCCACTGGTGCGCGACGTCCTCCGCGCGGCCGGGGTGCGCCCACCAGGCGTAAGCGAAGCGCTCGATGATCAGCGTCCAGAGCACGATCGCCACGGTGAAGATCGCGACGAGCACGCCCCCGCCGACTTCGAGGAGGCCCTGCACCTCGAGCAGCGCGTTCCCGAAGAATTCCTGTACACCCAACACTGCGCTCGACATATTCAGCCCCCAGACCTCGAAAAGGCGGCCTCCCATGAGCTGCGCTGATTGGCCCTCCGGAAGAACAGAAAGCAAGTTCCAGGCCGGTCAGCCGCGCGGCAGGTGACCGTGGGCCGGAATTGCAGGGGGCGGCGCATGCGGCGCCGGGTCGTGTGCGTGCCCCGCGAGGCCGCCGTGGAGCGCGAGCAGCCCGAAGGCGACGAGCAGGGCGCCTGCCGTTCGTCTCGCGCCGGTGCTTCGCAGCCGCGCATCGAAGCTCCCGGCGGCGAGCGAGGCCGTGGCCATCGCCGGCAGGGTCCCCAGCCCGAACGCCATCATCCAGAGCGCCCCGGCCGCGACGGACCCCGTCGCCGCGGCGGTGATCGCAGCGGTGTAGACGAGGCCGCAGGGCATCAGTCCCCAGACCGCGCCGATCGCGAGCGCACGCGAAGCACTTCCGGGGGCGCCGGCGCGACGCATGCGCGGAGAGATCTTCCGCCAGGCTCCGAGCCCGTGTCGCTCGATCCAGGCGAAGCCCGGATCGAACCCGAGCACGCGCAGGCCCTGGCCCAGGATCACGGCCCCGGCGAAGACTCGGAGGGCGGGACCCCACTCGAGGGCGCTCGCGGCGACTTTGCCCGCGCCGCCGACGACCGCTCCGATCGCCGCATAACTCACGATGCGGGCGGCCGAATGCAGCCCCGTGTTCAGCCAGGCGCGCTTGGCGGGCGCTCCACCCGCGCGCTCGGACATGCCCAGGGCGCCGGCGATCCCACCGCACATGCCGATACAATGTGCGCTCCCGACGAGTCCGAGTACGAACGCGGCGCCGAATGCGAGTCCGAGGTCAGCGTGCATCGTGCAGCGCCTCCGACCGGGCGGGCGACTCGTCCGGCGGGTCATCGTCCCAGAGAATGCGCCGCCCTTCGAGCTCGAGGTCCTCGAACTGGTCGTTCTGGACGGCCCAGAGGAACGCGGCGATCGCGACCGCGAGGAGCAGACAGCCGAGCGGGATCAGTACGAGCAGGATCGTCACGGAGTGCTCCCTTCACGTCGCAAGCGCGTCGCGTTGAGCGCCACGAGGAGCGAGCTCGCGGACATCCCGGCCGCCGCGAGCCAGGGCGGCAGATGTCCCGTCACCGCGAGCGGGAGCACCAGCAGGTTGTATCCGATCGCCCAGGCGAAGTTCTGGCTCACGATCCGGCGCGTGCGACGCGCCCACCGCACCGCGCGCGGCATCGCTGTGAGGTCGTCGCGATAGAGGAGCGCGTCCGCGGAGAGTCGCGACAGGTCGCAGGCTCCGGCCATCGCCACGGACACGTCCGCCGCTCGCAGCACCGGCCCGTCGTTCAAGCCGTCTCCGACGAAGCCGACGCATTCACCCTGTCGCTGTCGCGACCGGACGTGCTCGACCTTTCCCTCGGCGGAGACGCCCGCGGAAATCGGAAGTCCGCCGAGCTCCGCGGCGACGTGCGCCGCGGAGGGCGAGGGGTCGCCGGTCAGGATCTCGACCTCGAGTCCCAGGTCCTGAAGCGCGTTCACGCTCGCGCGGGCTTCGGGTCGGAGCGCGTCGCCGAGGCCGAACCACGCGATCGCGCCGGCTTCGTCCGCGAGGAGCACCTGGGTATGGGCCTCGTCGTCGGGGAGCGTCGGGCGCGTGCGACCGTCGCAGACCTCGCTCGCCCAGTCCGCCCGACCGAGTCGATGGCGCACGCCGCCGATCGTTCCCTCGACGCCGGCACCGGCGACCGCATCGCGATCCCGGACGGACGCGGGGGAGGGGGCTCGGCGATCCGGGATGGCTGCCGACCGCCCAGCATCCGCGCGCTGTGGCGTGAACGCCTGGGCGAGGACGTGACTCGACCCGGCTTCGAGGGCGCGGGCGCGTTCGAGGGCGTCTTCGCGCGAGAGATTCCGAACGAGCTCGACGAATTCGATCCGGGGACGTCCTTCGGTCAGGCTCCCGGTCTTGTCGAAGACGACGCGATCGAGCCGCGCCAGATTCTCGAGCGCCGAGCCCCCGGTCAGGACGAAGCCCGCGCGAGCGAGACCCTCGCTGGCTGCCGCGATCGCCGTCGGGGTCGCGAGGCCGAGGGCGCAGGGACAGGTCGCAACGAGTACCGCTAGCGTCACGTCGAAGACGCGCGACGGATCGATCGTCGACCAGGCGACGGCGGTCCCTGCTGCGATCGCGAGGACCGCGACGACGAAGACGCCGCCCAGCCGATCTGCGCGGCGCGCGACCTCCGGCCGCTCGCTCTGCGCGCGATCGATCAGCCGGTGGAGCACGCCGAGGGTCGAATCCTCCTGGGCGCAGGTGACTTCGATCTCGAGGATCGTGTCGGCGTTCACGCTCCCCGCGCGGACGGCGTCCGCCTCCCGGACGTCACGCGGCCAGGGCTCGCCCGAGAGGACGACTTCTTCGACCGCCCCGGCACCGGACAGGACGACGCCGTCCACGGGAATCACCTCGCCGGACCTGACGAGGATGCGGTCGCCGACATCGAGGCGGCGGGCGGGGATCACTTCTTCCGTGCCGAGGTCGGCGTCGATGATTCGGCGCGCGAGATCGGGCGCCGCGTCGACGAGGTGTTCGGCGAGTGCGTCCGCACGTTGCCGGACGCCGTGTTCGAGGTAGCGACCCAGTCCGATGAAGAAGGTGAACATGCAGACCGACTCGAAGTAGACCTGGCCCTGCCCGCGCACGACGGCGATCGCGCTCGCGAGGTAGGCGCCACCGATGGCGAGCGCGATCGGGACGTCCATGCCGGGTCGTCGAGCCCTGAGGTCGCGCCACGCACCTTCGAAATGAGGCCGCGCGCTCACGAGCACGACCGGGGTCGCGACCAACCAACACATCCAGCGTAGGAACCGGTCGATCCCGGCCGGCATCGCGTCTGCCGCACCCAGATACAGCGCGACGGCGTAGGTCATGACGTTCATCGTCGCGAGGCCGGCGACGCCGAGTCGGACGAGCGCGGCGCGGCGTTCGTGTGCGCGCAGGTCCGCCGCCTCGTCCGGTGCGTCCGGCCGCGTGCGGAATCCGATCTCGGCGAGTCGCCGGACGACGTCGTCGAGGGTGCCCTCGTGCTCCCGCCATACGACGCGAGCGCGGCGCGCGATCAGGTTGACACGCGCCTCCTCGACCGCGGGCAGGGAAGCCAGCGCATGCTCGATCAGCCAGGCGCAGGCCGGACACGTCATGTCTTCGACGAGGACCGTCGCCTCGACGCGATCGCCTGCGCCGTGCGTCTCGAAGGCGCGATCTTCCGCTTCGAGGCGAAGGAACGTCGCCTCTTCGAGGACGTCCGGGACGGTCTGCGCGGGGATGCCAGTCGGACCCTCGCGCTCGACGTACCAGCGCTCGAGCCCCTCGTCGCGCAGCATCTCTGCGACCGCCTGACACCCGACGCAGCACATCGCCCGGTCCGCGCCGAGCAGCGCGACCGTGAAGTCGCAGCCGATCGGTACATCGAGCCCGCAATGGAAGCAGGGCTCGGGGGCGAGGAGCGCTTCCGCGACCATGTCAGGGGGCCGCGCGGTCGACCCGCGGCGGGTCGGGAAGCTCGAGGTCGCCGAGTCCGTACGCGATCACGACCGTCGTCAGGCTCGCGCCGACCGAGATCGCCATCAGGACGACGAGGAACCAGGGCCAGAAGTGGTGATACCAGGGGCTGGGGGTGTTCATCCGCGAACCTCCGACGCCGCGCGGATCTCGGGCTTCGGCTGGTGGAAGGAACTCGTCGCCCGGGCGATCGCGCGGGCATCGGCTTCGGACCGGATCGTGAACTCGACTTCGGAGACGCTTTCACCGGCGGGCGTGTCGCCTGCGCGGAGCAGGCTGACCGGGACGATTCGCATGTCCCCGGGCTCGACCGAGACGACGCGCTCGCCGCGGTACTCGAGGGGGACCTCCGCGGTGAAGTCGATCGCGTAGGCCTGGGGTGTGTCGGCGCGATTCGAGATGCGCAGTGAGTAGACGTTCTCGACGCTGCCGTCCCAGGACTCGCGATAGAGGCGGTTGCGGTCGCGGATCACGTCGAGGTCGAGGGGGAGCCGCGTCGCGACGGTCACCGCGAAGAGCGTCATGATCGCGGTCATCATGGCCGCATAGCCTGCCAGCCGCGGACGCAGCCAGCGCGCGGGCTGGCCGGCGTCTCGGTTCTCGGAGCTGTAGCGGACCAGCGTCTCTCCGTAGCCCATACGATCCATGATCTCGCCGCAGGCGTCGACGCAGGCGGCACATCCGATGCACTGGTATTGGAGGCCGTCACGGATGTCGATGCCAGTGGGACACACGCGAACACACCGCTCGCAGTCGATGCAGTGGCCGAGCGCGAGCTCGTCGGGATCGGCATTCCGGCGTCGATGGCCCCGCGGTTCGCCGCGCGCCGGGTCGTAGCTGATGATCAGCGAGTCCCGGTCGAGCATGACGCTCTGGAAGCGCGCGTAGGGACACATGTGGAAGCAGACCTGCTCGCGCAGGATGCCCTGGAAGAAGAAGCTACCGGCGGCAGGCAGCAGCAGGAAGATGATCTCCCACTCGGTCAGCTGGAACGTCGCCACGCGCGGAAGGAGCGAGCGGATCTCGGTGAAGTAGCCGACGAAGGTGACGGAGATGGAGAACGCGACGAGCGCCCAGGCGGTGAACTTGATCGTCTTCCTGGTGGCCCAGTCGCGGGTGAAGGGATTCTTGTCACGCCGTTGCCGCTCGACACGATCGCCTTCGATGAACTTCTCGAGAATGAGATAGGCGTTCGTCCAGACCGTCTGAGGACAGATCCACCCGCAGAACACGCGGCCGGCGGCGATCGTCGCGACGAAGAGCGCGAGCGCGAGGATCGACAACAGCCACGCGAGCAGCACGAACTCGTCCGGCGCGAAGGTCTGCCAGAAGACCGTGAAGCGACGCGCGGCGAGGTCGAAACGCACGCCCGGCGCGCCGTCCCACCGAAGCCACGGGCCCGCGTAGTAGATCACGAGCAGCACGACGAGCGTGACCCGGCGCCATGTCTGGAAGCCGCCGCTCACCCACTCGGGATAGATGCGGCGCCACTTCTCGTAGAGGTCGACCGTCTGGCTCTCGTCGGTCGCCGTGTCGCCTTCCGCGCTCATGGTGAAGCCGACGCTTCCTTCGAGAGCGAGTAGACGTAGAGCGCGGCGAGGTGGATGCGTCCCTCGGACAGGATGTCCGAGTGCGCCGGCATCTGGTTCGAGAAGCCGACCTCGATCGCGCGCGCGATGTCGGACCGGGTGCCGCCGTGGAGCCACACGTCGTCCGTGAGATCCGGAGCACCGATCGCCTGACTGCCGCTGCCGTCGACCGCGTGACAGATGCCGCAGAGACCGGCGTACATCGGTTGGCCGGCCGCGGCCGCCGCCGCGTCGTGTTCGCGACCCGCGAGCGCGAGGACGTGCTCCGTCACGTTGCGGACGCCCTCGTCGCCCCCGACGGCCGCTCCGAGCGGCGGCATCACGCCGATCCGGCCATTCGCGATCGTCTGCACGATCGTCGCCGGCTCTCCGCCGTGGATCCAGTCGTCGTCGGTGAGGTCCGGATAGCCTCGTGCGCCGCGGCCATCCGAGCCGTGACACAACGCGCAGCGATTCGCGAAGACCCGGCGACCCATGCCGACCGCGCGCTCGTCGCCGAGCAGGTCGGGGATCTCCTGGGCCAGGTAGCCGTCGAAGATCGGTCCGAATTTCGCTTCGGCCGCCGCGGAGGCGGCCGCGGCCTCGCCGGCGGACGTCCAGCCGAGGACCCCGGGCATGTTTCCGAAGCCGGGATAGAGGACGAAGTAGGCGATGCCGAAGGCGATCGTTCCGATGAAGAGCCAGGTCCACCACGCAGGCAGGGGGTTGTTGAGCTCTTCGATTCCGTCGAAGTCGTGACCCGTCGACTCTCCCTTGTCGGAGGCGTCGATCTCCACGTGGCGGTTCGCGTAGAGCAGCCACACGCAGCCGACCAGATTCAGGACGACGAGAACGATGATGAACGCGCTCCAGGCCGGGCTCATCGTTCCTCCCCCTTCATGCGCGCGCGGAGCGCCTCGCGTTCGTCGTCATCGAACGCCAGCAAGGCGTCCTCGTCGAAGCGCCGACGATTGCCGGGCCGGTAGGCCCACCACACGATGCCGAGGAAAGTGCCCATCGTGAGCGCCGCGATCACCCCTCGCACGATTCCCATGTCGACGATCTCCACCGTCATCCCTCCTGGTCGGGATCGAAGTGCGTCCCGAGCTGCTGCAGATAGGCGATCAGGGCGACGAGCTCCGTCTTGCCCGCGACGTTCGCGGTCGCCCCATCGATGTCCGCGTTCTGATAGGGCACGCCCACGGCCAGCAGGGCGCGCATCTTGCCCGGGGTGTCCGCGCCGTCGAGCTCGCGCTCCGCGAGCCAGGGGAAGCCAGGCATGTTCGACTCGGGCACGACCGCCCGGGGATCGATCAAGTGCACGCGATGCCACTCGTCGCTGTAGCGCTTGCCGACCCGAGCGAGGTCGGGTCCCGTCCGTTTCGAACCCCACAGGAAGGGGTGGTCCCAGATCGACTCTCCGGCCCGGGAATGCGGTCCGTAGCGGGCTTCCTCCGGCGCCAGCTTGCGGATCATCTGGGAGTGACAGCCCACGCAGCCTTCCCGGATGTAGATGTCCCGGCCTTCGAGCTCGAGGGCGCTGAGCGGCCGGAGCCCCGGGACCGGCTTCATGACGGCGTCCTGCCAGAAGAGGGGAACGATCTCCGCGAGGCCTCCGAGACTGATCACGAGGAGCACCAGGGCCAGCATCAGGCCCATGTTCCGTTCGATCACGCGATGGTCCATGGTGCTAGTTCTCCTCCGCTTCGGCCGGCGCAGACTGCATCGTCTTCACGGTGTTCCACGCCATCACCAGCATTCCGCTGAAGAATACGGTCCCGCCCGCGAGGCGGCCCACGTAGAAGGGCCAGGTCGCTTCGACGGATTGCACGAACGAGTTGGTGAGCGTCCCGTCCTCGTTCACGGCGAGCCACATCAGGCCCTGCATGACCCCGGCGATCCACATGTTCACGACGTAGAAGATCACGCCGAGCGTCGAGAGCCAGAAGTGCAGATTGACCGCCGGGATGCTGTACATCTCGTTCCGGCCGTAGAGACGCGGAATCAGGTAGTAGAGTGACCCGATCGTCATCATCGCGACCCAGCCGAGCGCCCCGGAGTGGACGTGGCCGATCGTCCAGTCGGTGTAGTGCGAGAGAGCGTTCACCGTCTTGATCGACATCATCGGCCCTTCGAAGGTCGACATGCCGTAGAACGAGAGCGCGACGATCATGAAGCGGATGACCGGGTCGTCGCGCAGCTTCTCCCACGCGCCCGACAGGGTCATGACGCCGTTGATCATCCCGCCCCAGGAGGGCGCCAGCAGGATCAGTGAGAAGACCATGCCGATCGACTGGACCCAGTCCGGCAACGACGTGTAGTGGAGGTGGTGCGGACCGGCCCACATGTACACCGAGATCAGCGCCCAGAAGTGCACGATCGACAGGCGGTAGGAGTAGACGGGCCGCTCGGCCTGCTTCGGAACGAAGTAGTACATCATGCCGAGGAAGCCGGCGGTCAGGAAGAAGCCGACCGCGTTGTGCCCGTACCACCACTGCACCATGGCGTCGATCGCACCGCCGTAGACGCTGTACGACTTCCACATCGTGACCGGCACCTCGGCGCTGTTCACGACGTGCAGCACCGCGACGGTGAGGATGAACGCGCCGTAGAACCAGTTCGCGACGTAGATGTGGGGCGTCTTGCGCTTGACGATCGTGCCGAAGAACACGACGGCGTAGGCGACCCACACGATCGTGATCAACAGGTCGATCGGCCACTCGAGCTCCGCGTACTCCTTGCTCGTCGTGATGCCGAGGGGAAGCGTGATTGCCGCGGCGAGGATCACCGTCTGCCAGCCCCAGAACACGAACGAGGCCAGGCCGGGCGCGAAGAGCGTCGCGCGGCAGGTGCGCTGCACGACGTAGAGCGACGTCGAGAAGAGCGCGCAGCCGCCGAACGCGAAGATCACCGCATTCGTATGCAGCGGACGGAGTCGTCCGTAGGAGAGCCACGGGACGTCGAAGTTGAGCGCGGGCCACGCGAGTTGGGCGGCGAGGACGACGCCGACCAGCATCCCGACGATGCCCCAGACCACGGTCATCACCGCGAAGCGTCGGACCACGCCGTCGTCGTAGGCCTCCGCGCGCGCGTCGGGCCGGGCCATCGGCTCGGCCGACATCGCCGCGTCGGTCGTTGCGGTCACCATCCGAGCACTCCTTCGTTCGGTCGCCCGGCGCAGCACGCGCCGGCAGCTCACCGGCACGTCGTACCGGCGACCCATCGCAATGCGACACCCGTGCCAGACGAAGACGCCATGTGTTCGCGCTCAGGGAAACAGGTGAGGCAGATCGGCACGGAGCGAGCCAGATCGACTCGAACAGGGGCGCAACGGGACGTTGCGCCGGAAGCGGTCCTTCGGGCTGTGGGCGCCGCAGGGCAGGGGGCCCGCGGATCACGACGCTGCTTGGCGAAACGTCTCAGTCGAGCGCGAGCGCGGGGCGAATTGCCTCGGCCCCGCGGCGCACGCGCGGTCAGGACCGTCGTCAGAGTGGCACGTGACCTGCAGTGCAGTCGTGGAAGTCGCGCAGTCGGTGCTTCGACCGGTGCGCCCGAAGGAGTGACGATCGATGCCTCTCCCGCGAACCGTCCTGAAGGATGCCTTGCTCCTGACCGGCCGAGACCCGGCGCGTTCCGGAACGACCGTCGTCGTCGAGGGCGACCGGATCACGGAGGTCGCGCCCGATGCCGCCACCGAGATCCGGCCGGACGACGACGTCTACGACCTCGCGGGTCGGGCGCTGATGCCAGGGATGGTGCAGTCCCACTTCCATTCCCACTTCGGCGCCTTCGGAGACGGCGTGACCGCGCCCGCTCTGGGGCTCGAGGCGGCGCCGCCCTACCTCTCGATGCTCGCTGCGAAGAACGCGGAGACGGCGCTCCGACTCGGATGGACCGGCGCGATCGGTTCGAGCAACGCGTTCGCGATCGACGTGAGCCTCAAGGAGGCGATCGGGGCCGGGATCGTCCAGGGCCCCCGCTATCTCGCGGGCTCCCGCGAGATCGTGACGACCGGGGAATCCTCGGACTACGCGAACAACCGCAATCACTTCATGGAGCTCGGTTGCACGGGGCTCACCTACGCCGTGAACGGCGAAGACGAGTGGCGGCTGGCGGCGCGTGTCGAGGCCGGGCGCGGCTGCGACGTGATCAAGATCTCCGCGGGACCTGGCCACGGCTCGGTCGCGGCCCGCGACGTGATGTATCCGACGCCCGGGGAGCTCCGGGCCCTGGTGGACGCCGCGCACTGTCTCGGCAAGCGCGTCCGCGCCCACGCTCCGTCCCGGACGTCGATCCTCGAGTGCGCCCGTGCTGGCGTCGACCTCATCGATCACGCGGATCGTCTCGACGACGAGTGCATCGAGGCGATCCTGGACGCGGATACCACGATCGTCCCGAGCATGCTCTGGAGCGCACGCTTCCTCGAGCTCGCGGAATCCTGGGATCACGACGCCCAGGTCCTGCAGATCAGCGAGGGTTTCCCGGAGACGCCCGCCGAGGTGCGCCGACGCATCGCCGCGGTCCGCGACGACTTCGAATACACCCGCGAGTGGATGCCCCGGGCGGCGCGCGCCGGGGTTCGCATGGTGATCGGGGACGACTACGGCACGCCGATCATGCCCCACGGCGACTATGCCGCGGAGCTCGAGCTCTACGTCAAGGTGCTCGGCACGCCGCCGCTCGAGGTGATCCGCTGGGCCACCGAGAACGGAGCCATCGCGATGGGGCTCGGCGAAGAATCCGGCCTGATCGAGGTCGGCCGTCTCGCGGACTTCGTCGTCGTGAACGGCGACCCTTCCGTCGACATCGCCTGTCTCGGCGCGGATGGCGGCATCGCCGCGGTCGCCCTCGGCGGCGAGTGGATCGAGAACCGACTGACCCTCGCGTCGGATCACTAGAGAAGAAGGAAGAGAGGAATCCCCTTGGTCGACTACAACCCGCTGATGCCCGAGATCTTCGAGGACCCGCTGCCCATCTACGCTCGCCTGCGCGCCGAGGCGCCCGCCTACTACGTCGAGGAGTTCGATTGTTGGGCACTCTCGCGCTTCGAGGACATCTGGGTCCAGAGCGGCGACAACGAGTCGTATTCCGCAGCATTGCGCGGCACGACGCCGGCGCACCTCATCACGAAGCAGCAGACGGTCTTCCCGAGCGTGAACATGATGGATCCGCCCGAGCACACGCGGAATCGGGCGCTCATCTCCGGCGCGTTCAAGCCCAAACGCGTCGCATCGCTCGCGCCCGCTGTCGAAGCGATCGTCGAGAAGCATGCGCGGGCGCTCGAGACCGATGGCGCGGTCGACCTCGTCGGCGACTTCATCGCGAAGATCGCGATGGAGGTGTCGTGCGTGCTGCTCGGCCTTCCCGTCGAGGACGCGGACGAGCTCTACGGCTACGTGAATCGCTTCTTCGCCCGGGAGAACGACCAGCCCGGAATGACTGAGGACGGTTTGCGCGCCGCCGAAGATCTGAATCGCTACCTCGAGTCGTACATCCAGTTCCGCCGCAAGAACCCGACCGAGGACGACGTCCTGTTGAACGCGTACCTGAACGCCGTCTTCGACGACAAGCCGCTGCCGGACGACAACATCGCGTCGCAGATGTCGACGCTCGTGATCGGAAGCACGGACAGCTTTCCGAAGGTGTTCGCGTGCTTCCTGCTCGAGCTCTTCCGAAGCCCCGAGCAGCGAGCGGAGCTCGTCGCCGATCCGTCGCTGATTCCCAACGCGTTCCGGGAGGGGCTGCGATACGGCATGCCGACCCAGTTCCTGGGGCGCACGGTCGTAAAGCCCGTCGAGCTGCATGGCCAGACGCTCGAGCCGGGCCAGTCGGTGATCTTCCTCTTCCCGTCGGCGAATCGAGACGAGCGGGAGTTCGACGATCCGGATCGCTTCGACATCCATCGTCAGTCCCGCCGCATCCTGACCTTCGGACACGGGAGCCACTCCTGCCTCGGTACGCACATCGCGGCCCTCGAAGGGGAGTCGGCGACTCGCGCGCTTCTGGCGAGAATGCCCAAGTACGTGGTCGACGAAGCGAAGATCGACCGTCTTCGGAGTGAGTTCGTCGCCGGGATCGTCGGCCTGCCCGCGACGCGGGCGTAGGCCGGCGGGCGGCGCTGCGCATGTCCGCTGCAAGCGCAGTCCCGGTGCCGGTCGCCTCGCCGGTGCGGTCCGCATCGGCGAGGCGTGACGGCGCTCCCGCGGCCGACGAGCGCATCGGCCTCGAGGGGATCGCGGAGGCGATCGCCGCCTCTGGGGATCGTTTCGTCGAGTCGCTCTATGCGCGGTTCTTCACGCTCTGCCCCGACGCGCGGCCGATCTTCGGCGAGCACTCGATCTCCGAACAGGAAGAGATGGTCGCCGAGACCTTTCGCGCGATCGTGGCGTGGGTCGACGGCGAGCCGCGGCTCGCGACCAACCTGGATGCGCTCGGCGAGAGCCATGTCGAGTATGGCGTCGAGGACGCGATGTATCGGCCCTTCGTCGATGCCTTGGTCGAGACCGCTGCTTCGTGTGCCGGTCAGGACGAGGCATCGCCGGGGATCCGGATGCTGCGCGAGAGCCTCGAGGTGATCACCACGAGGATGAGTGTGTCCGGTCACGGGAGGCCGAATGCCTAGAGGAGGACCCTGGCATGAGCGGATTGCGAACTGTGCGCGAAGTGATGTCGCCGGAGGTGACGACGCTGCGCGAGGACGACTCCCTGTCGATCGCGAACGACGTCATGCAGCTCGGTCGCATCCGACACCTGCCCGTCGTCGACGCGGCGGGCCACGCCGTGGGAATCGTGAGTCAACGCGACCTGTTCCGCGGCGCCCTCACGGCTTTTCTGGGCTACGGCGAGCACGCGCAACGGGGCGTGCTCCGCGCGATCAAGGTGACCGAAGTGATGGCGGGCCCGCCACAGATCATCGGGCCCGATGACGATCTGACCGAAGCCGCCCGGCGACTGGACGAGCACAAGATCGGCTGTCTGCTCGTCGTCGAAGACGGCGACCTGATCGGCATCCTGACCGAGGGCGATTTCGTCCGGCTGCACATGCCGGCGCGCGTCTGAACCGCATGGAGTCCCTCAGCGCACAGGACGCCACGTTCCTCTTCGTCGAGAACGAGTGCAATCACATGCAGATCGCGGCCGTCGCGATCTTCGAAGGTCCCTCGCCGGCGCAGCAGGAACTCGAGACGATGGTCGAGTCGAAGCTCGACCGCTTGCCGCGCTACCGACAGCGCGTCCACCTCACTCCGTTGGATCTCGCGCAGCCCTACTGGGCCGATGATCCCGACTTCGATCTCGCCTATCACCTCCGGCGGACGGCGTTGCCCCGTCCGGGATCCGCGACGGAGCTCCAGAACCTCGTCGGACGCGTCATGTCGCAGAAGCTCGACCGGAACCGCGCGCTGTGGGAGATGTGGATCATCGAGCGGCTGACCGACGACCGCTGGGCGATCCTCTGCAAGACGCACCATTGTCTCGCGGACGGCGTGTCCGGCGCGGCGCTCCTCGCGACGATGCTCGAGACGACGCCGACGACGGAGCCACCGACCGTCTCGTCCTGGTCGCCCCGGCCGGCCCCGCGGCCCGCCGACCTCGTCGCACACGCGATTCGTCGCGGGTGGCGCGTGCCGATGGAGGGACTGCGCGGACTGGGGCGAGCGGCCACGGCGCCGGGGCGAGCACTCCAGGAGCTCGGCGCGTTCGCCGAGGGTCTCCAGAGCTTCCGATCCAACGCCGCGGGTCCGCTCGAGACGTCGCTCAACGGACCGATCGGTCCCCACCGCAGATGGTCGACGTTCTCCGTCTCACTCCAGGCCCTGGGCAAGATCCGGGCGGCGCACAGGGGGACCGTCAACGACGTCGTCCTCGCCGCGGTCGGCGGCGGGTTTCGTCACCTCCTTCGATCGCGGGGCGAGGACGTCGACGGGGGTGTCGTCCGCACCCTGGTGCCGGTCTCGACGCATCGCCCCGGCGACACGGAGAACCCCGGCAATCACGTCGCGGCCCTCGTCGTGGATCTGGCGCTCGACGATGCGCCGCCGGTCCAGCGATTGGCCGACGTCCATCAGGAGACCGTTCGATTGAAGCGCGCGCATCAGGCCGACGCCACGGAGACGTTGAGCACGCTCGTCGAAGCGTCTCCGCCCGCGTTGCTCTCGTTCGGCGCCGGATACCTCTCCGAGCTGGAACAACACGCCATCCAGACCGTCACGACGAACGTGCGCGGCCCGGGAATCTCGCTCTACGCGTTGGGCCGCCGCCTGCAGAGGGTGTCGCCCTATGTGCCGCTCTGGGGCTCGGTCCGGATCGCGATCGCCGTCTTCTCCTACGCCGGCGAGCTCACGTTCGGGATCACCGGCGACTACGAGAGCGCCGGCGACCTCGAAGTGCTCGCGGAAGGGATCGAGGCCGAACTGGCCGCGCTGTCGAGCGCCGCCTGACCACGCAGACGAGGAGGATCGACATGGCTCGCCCGCGAATGCGTCCGTCGTTCCGGATCGGGGCGCGATGCTCGACGGGGGCGCTTCGGGACGCGATCGAGAGACGACTGGCAGCGCGGGAGGGCGAGGTCGTCGGCACGCTCGCGTCCGCGCACTGCGTCCTCGAAGTCATGGCGGACGACCGACGCTTCTGGACGCCGAGTCTCGATCTCATGTTCGAGGCGTCGACCGAGCAGGAGGGGCCCGGCACCCGCCTATGGGGCACGTTCTCGCCTCGTGCCGAGATCTGGACCGGCTTCGTCTTCACGATGGGGACGCTCGCGATCGCGAGCTTCTTCGCGACGATGTTCGGCTTCGGGCAGATGGCGCTGGGCCACGCACCGACGGCGCTCGTCGTGCCGGCCGCTGCGCTCGTGGTGGGCGCGCTTCTCTACGCTGCGGCGCTCGTGGGTCAGGGCCTGAGCATCGCCGAGATGTACACCCTCCGCGCGTTCCTCGACGACTGCCTGAGAGAGGCCGAAGAGAACACCGCGGCGCCCTCGGTGAGTGCCCCCGAGAGCGCCGCGCTCTAGCGACTGGACCGGCCTAGAACTTCTTCGTCGCCATCCAGGTCGCGCGCTGTTCGAAGATGTCCTGTCGATTGGACAGCGCCCGCTCGTAGGAGAAGCCGAGGGACAGGCCGTTCCTGAACGGCACGCGCACGCCCCAGGCCATGGTGAACAGGCTCTCGCCCGCGACGCCGCTCGACCCGAGGTTCACGACGTCGGCGCCCTCGAAGCGCCGGTCCGCCGTGACGCCCGGATGGAGCGCGTCCTGGGCGGCGCGGACGGAGAGTCGGCCGAGGGACGTGTCGATCGTGGCGCTTCCGTCCCCGCTGTCGACCCAGGTCATGCCGTTCAGCTCGATGAACGGAACCACGAAGTCCGCGCCCGGGATGCAGTCCGTCTCGAAGGCCTGGTCGAGATGGAAGTTGTAGAAGATCGACGTGCTGTCGTGGTCGCCGTCGATCGGGAGCTGCGCCCCGAGATCGGCGATCACGTGGACCTTGTCTGGGCCGAGGCCTACGGAGAGCGCCGGAATGAACACGCCTTTCCCACGGCCCTGGAGGACGTCGTCGGAGCCGAGCGGGATCTCGTAGCGGAGACTCGGCGTCACGATCAGGCCTTCCTCACGGTCGTCGATCGCGGCGTACTTGAAGCCCACGGTGATGTCCATGAAGCCTTTGTCGTTCGCGAGCAGGCCGTTGTTGGGTCGAAGGATCGTGTAGCCGTCCTTGGTCGCGATGAACGCGAGTCGTTCGGTGAGGGCGAGGCGCGCCTGCAGCGCGATCACGCCGGCCTCCCCGCCATCGAAGACCGAGTCGGAGGGGAAATCGTGGTAGATCCCGACGAGGTTGAGCTCGGTCGTGATGTAGGGGTCCTCGAAGAGGTAGGGCATCGACATCGGCGCGACATGACCCTCGGGACGAGCCTCTCGCTCGCAGTTGAAGTCCGGCAACAATCCGCTGCAGTCATTCGCGCGCGCCGCGAGCGGCAGGAGGAAGAGGACCGAGGCGAGCAGGAATCCGAGCCCCCAGCAAGCGACCTCCGCCGGATGTCGCGCTATGCGGATCGTCTTCGGTCGGACTTCGTTTCCATCGATCATCGAACTCTCCTTGATTCAGGGTTCGCCTGGTCACGGTCGAGTCGCCGCGCGAGATGTCGCGCCGCGAGACCGACCAACACAACAGCAACACGCGTGCCAAGAGATCCGATGTGAGGCGCACGACATGCGCCGTCGCGCCGGGCATCGGGACGAACAGTCCCAGGCGGCGTCGCACGCGGGTCCTTCTGTCGCTGGTCGGCGATGTGCGGTCTATGCTCACCCCATGGAATGGGTGTTTGGCGAATGCGTGCTGAGCGAGGACCTGTTCCATCTGAAGAAGGCCGGGCGCGTCGTCAAGCTCGAACCGAAGGTCTTCCAGGTGTTTCGCTTCCTGGTCGAGAACCGGGAGCGGGTCGTCTCGAAGGCCGACATTCTGGACCACGTCTGGCCGGGCGAGGCGATCAGCGAATCCGTCCTGCCGCGCAGCATCGCCGTCATCCGCCGCGCGGTCGGCGATACGCGCGCCAAGCAGGAGGTGATCGAGACCGTTCACGGTCACGGCTACCGGTTCGTCGCCGTGGTCGATGCGCCTTCAGACTCGACGCCGTCGCACGCACCGCGCGCCCAGCCGACCGCGGCCAGCGAGGAGAGTGATTTCGTCGGTCGGCACGACGTCGTCCAGCGCGTCGTTCGCGCCCTCGACGACACCCTCGCCGGCCGCGGGCGCATCGCACTCCTGGTCGGCGAGCCCGGAATCGGCAAGACCCGAACCGTGCAGCGGCTGCTCGAAGAGGTGGGCGGTCGCGCCGGAACCTACGTCGGCTCGTGCTTCGAAGGCGACGGGGCGCCGTCCTACTGGCCCTTCGTACAGATCCTCCGCGCGTTGGTCGACGACACCGACGACGATACGATCCGGTCGCTTCGCGCGGCCGACGCGGATCTCGCCCTGTTGGTCCCGGAGCTGGCCGATCGGCTGCCCTCTCGTCCCTCGTCGGAGCCCCTCGAAGGGGAGCAAGCGCGGTTCCGACTCTTCGACAGTCTCGCGGGGTTCCTGCGCCGAACGGCGAAGCAGCGTCCGCTGGTGCTCGTGCTGGAGGATCTCCACTGGGCAGACCGCGATTCGATGCTGCTCACGAGCTTTCTCGCCGACGCGCTCCGGGACTCCGCAGTGATGATCGTCGGGACCTATCGCGATCTCGACGTCCGTCGCGAGCACCCGCTCGGGAGCCTGCTCCGGGACCTGGCGCGCGCGCCGCATTGCGAACGCATCGTGCTCCGCGGACTCGAGCCCGAACACGTGGTCGAGCTCCTGAACCGGACGGCGGGAAGGGAGATCGAGGACCGGATCAGCCAGGCGATCGTGGAGATGACGGAGGGCAACCCGTTCTTCGTGCGGGAGCTGGCGCTCCTGGTCAGCGAAGGCGGGGACTTCGACGTCGACGAGAAGCAGGTCCTTCCGCTCGAGCTGCCGCAGGGCATCCGCGATGCGGTCGGGCTGCGGCTTGCGACGCTTTCGCCGGCCTGCAACGCGCTCCTCCGTCGCGCGGCGGTCATCGGACGCGAATGGGGCGGTCGCGTCCTCTTCGAGCTCGGCGACGAGTCCCACGAAGCCCAGCTCGAGCTCCTGGGTGAAGCGCTCGCGGCCGGCGTGCTCCGTGAACACTCGACGGCGGGCCGCTACGCGTTCTCCCATGCACTCGTCCGTCAGACGCTCTACGACGAACTAGGCCTCGAACAAGCGTTTAACACTTGCCGACCGCCCCGTCGGGGACTTTCGA